>NZ_JBLXBT010000001.1:0-2011430 GCF_048265365.1 Kangiella sp. | reverse complement strand
GATACTCAATTTTTTATGCTTGGCGACAATAGAGAGTTGGAACCACCTGATCCCATCCCGAACTCAGAAGTGAAACGACTCATCGCCGATGGTAGTGTGGGGCTTCCCCATGTGAGAGTAGGTCATCGCCAAGCGCTTATTCAAAAACCCCGTCCGAAAGGTCGGGGTTTTTTTGTACACTTACGAATAACTCAGAATATACCATCAAATGCTCTCATACTTTAGACGGTAGACCTGTTAATAGCGTATATGCGGGGCCTAGACAAACTGCTGACGAAAAATTTATTGCACAGATGGGCAATGGCTATCTACAAGCTACCTGTATATATTGGGATAGAGCTGAAAAGCTGCAAGATAGGTATAGTGAAACCCGTTACGCAGTTTACAGTGTGCTATCAAGCGGAAACTGGAAAGTTCGAATTCAAAACACTGCTAGCTTTACTAGGAAGTGCAGGTTGATGGATAGTACAAAACGCGTCATTAAGGAAGAGGCTATAGGTAGTGGTCAATCTACCAGTTGGTGGAATCAACCCAAAGGCACCTATTATACTCAGTGCATCAGTTAATACAGGCCACTTATGTGGCCTTTTTCATTTCTGTAGCTTGTATTCATTGTTTTTTACTTATTTTTACGACATCCTTTAAAAAATGGTTTGTCACGTTTAAAAAGACTATCCCGTCTTAGGTATTAGTTTAATAAAGGATTTATGCTTTGTGTCGTTTGCAATACCTTGCTCCAAACAAGTCGTAAGAAAAGCTCTCGCTGGAGACATGTCTGCCTATGCTCAAATTTATAATACCTATAAGCAAGCTGTATATAGCTTGGCATATAGGATGTTACAAAACCCAGATGCTGCATCAGATATATTGCAGCAGGTGTTTCTGAAAGTGATGACGCGTTTAAGTGATGTAAATGATTATTCCAAATTTGGTTCATGGCTTAAACGTATAACTTATAACTGCGTCATTGATTACATCAGAGCAAATGAGCGAGATGCAACGGGCTTTGATGATGATCATTTTGCAGGCGATGCTTTTAAGAGTAAGAGTGATTCTTTAGCTGGTTATGATCTTGATAGCCTTTTAATGACTTTGTGTGAAAGGGAGCGAGCAGTGTTAGTCTTGTTCTCTATCGAAGAGTATACGCATCAGGAGATAGCGTCCCAACTTGGTATCAGTGAGAGTAATTCCAAACAGATTTACAGTCGTTCACTGCAAAAGTTATCCAAACTAGCTCAGTTAGAGCGTTATAGTGGTAACAAGGTTAGTTCTTATGAGTAAAAAAACATCCATTGAACATCAATTTATCGCTAAGTGGCAGAGTGCGGAAGAGTTATCCGTTCCTGCCTCTGTTGATCAGTGTATTGAGAAGTCTGTTCTCGACGCTTTTGATAAGCGCAAGGTTGGAATAAAGCGTGAGAAGACTAGATCTAATTACGGCTGGTATTATGCTGTAGCTGCAAGCTTACTGGTTGCTGTCGTGTCGTGGCAGTTACTGTTCCATGAGAAGCTATCGGGTGATTACGTGTCACAACCCAATACTATGTTAGTTTCAGCAATAAAACAGTCACAACAGCTAGAAGCTACTTTTGAGCAGCTTAAACATCAACCCCTTAGTGAGTTTATATACGTTCAAAAGTTTCAATTAGAAAAAGAGCTTCTCTCTATTAATAGTAAGCTTGCTGATGCCTATGGTAACGAGGATGACTCTCAGGATAAATTGCAACTCTGGCATCAGAAAAATAAAACACTCTCACAGTTGAATGCACTTATAGTAAACGCGAAAAGTGTTCATGCTACTCATATATAGGAGTCTATTTATGTTGATGAAATATGTTCTCTTGTCAGCTTGTTTGTTGGTTTCTTTGAGTGCGTCAGCCCAAACCAATGAGTTGAAAAGTGCTGAAGCACAAATTCTCGCTGATAATCTAAAGCGTGAGATTAGTCGTACACTTGCAGAAATAAATAGACTGGAGAGTAAGCAAGATTCAACTACTGAGTCCTTATCATTGGTACTATCTGAGCCTGCTTATCAGTCTATTAGTTTTGGAGTGGTTATTGATCCTGACAGTAATACCGTCCTTTCTGTTACTCCACACTCAAATGCTGAGGCTTTAGGGCTTAAGGCGGGGGATGTTATAAAAGAATTGAGTGTTGATGGAGTTGTGGTAAAAAGAATAGCCGATGGCTTAAAATTAAAGTCAGCTAGTTCCATTGAAGCTCAAATTCGAAGAGGTGATAGAACCATCCCACTTAATGCGATTGCCCAAAGTAATCTCATACCGGCTTGGAGCCTGCAGGTTTCTTCAAATAAGTCAGCGCAAAATGAACCTGAGTTGGCAGGCTGTGGATATCTCTCTGTTTTCTTTACACCGCCCGGTACTAAGTACCAATACTCAGCCAAAGTTTTTGAAGTGGACGGTGAAACCGGCTTCCATTATCGAGATACTATAAAACTGCCATCTGGTCCTCATTCAATCAAAGTCCATGAATACATTCCTGATGGTATGATGTCTCGACGTAAACCGGGTATTGAAAAGGGCAAGACTTTAGAGCTGACTATTGAGCCAAATAAGACATACCATATCGCAGCTCAATTTGATCCAAAAAAGCGCTTAAAGGTTGTTGATGAGGATTACTGGAAGCCTATTGTTTGGAAAGTGTCAGATTCAAAGTGCAAGCCATAGTAAGTTCTACCTCATAGAGAAATTCAGAAGCCTACTACGCTAAGTAGGCTTTTGCAGTTTGTAAGATCTTATTTTTACTGAATATAAACTGTCGTTTTTTTCCACCAACCTGATCCCAAAGCACGGCGCTTCGTATCGCTGCTAGCAATAAAGCACGGATCTTCGCTTGATTAGCAGACTGTTCAAGATAACGGCCATTGCCTGTGACTTGAATTTTAGCGGAGTAGGTAGAAATAGTGTCTTTATAAATATTAGCCAATTGCTCAATCAGATCGTGATTTATACCTTCGTGATACTCATGAAGTCGGTTGGCTTGCTTGACTCTGGAAGCCATCACTTCCTGCATTTTGCTATCTGATAAAAACCGTTTTGCTAAGTTAAGCACGCCTACTAAATAACGACCAAAGTCCGCATCAGCTTTATTGCCTGACAATTGCTCAGTCAGTACTTTAAATCCAGTGTGTAAATATTTATGGTTCTTATAAATATCTTCTGCTTTGTCAGCATTCGTTTTTAAAACACTTTCAAGCATAATCTCAACATCGGTAGGATCGGCTTCTCCAGTTCTTGCGATCGAGCGAACGCATTCTAGAGCTTGGCAGATACCAGCCAAAGCTAAAACAATATTCGGGTAATTTGGTTGATTCATATTATCGTCTTATTTGTTTAATTATGCCGCCGCCTAAACAGATTTCATCTTGATAGAAGACCACTGATTGTCCTGGCGTAACTGCACGTTGTTTTTCGTCGAATTCTACCAGCCATTCGGTGTCATTCAAGCGTTTAACCTGACAGGGAACGTCTTCTTGTCGATAGCGAGTTTTTGCCGTACAACTAAAGTCATCAGAAGGTGCTTCAACTGCCACCCAGTCTAACTTGTCGGCAACTAAGCTGTGACTCATTAATAGAGGGTGTTCATGGCCCTGACCGACAATTAACACGTTACGTTCAAGATCTTTGTCTAAAGTAAACCATGGATCTTCGGAAGCATCCTGCCTACCGCCAATGCCTAAACCTTTACGCTGGCCAAGTGTGTGATACATCAGACCATTATGCTTTCCAACAACTTCACCCTCAGGTGTTTCTATATTGCCAGGTTGCGCAGGCAAATATTGTTGAAGGAAATCGGTAAATTTTCGTTCACCAATAAAGCAAATTCCTGTGCTGTCTTTTTTCTTTGCTGTCACCAACCCTTGTTCTTCGGCAATTTTTCTGACTTCTGGCTTTTCGATCTCACCAACGGGGAACAAGGTTTTAGCAATTTTTTCATGGCTGACAGCGTATAAGAAATAGGATTGATCTTTGTTGCGATCAAGGCCTCTTAACAGCGTTGCTTTACCGTGAGCCTGACCACGTCGAACATAATGGCCGGTAGCAATATAATCAGCACCTAATAATTGCGCATAATCTAGAAATGCTTTGAACTTGATTTCTTTGTTACACATGATATCCGGGTTTGGAGTTCGTCCGGCTTTGTACTCTTCTAAGAAATACTCAAAGACTCGATCCCAATATTCTGCTGCAAAGTTAACCGTTCTAAGCTTAATTCCCAGCTTATCACACACGGCTTGCGCGTCGGCTAAGTCTTCCGCTGCTGAGCAATACTCATCTGTATCGTCTTCTTCCCAGTTCTTCATAAACAGGCCTTCCACCTGGTAGCCCTGTTCTTTCAGAAGGTATGCGGAAACCGAAGAGTCTACACCGCCGGACATGCCAACGATAACGTGAGTGTTTTCTGGTGCTTTTTCAGTCATTATAAAATTACTTAGTTTGAAGCTGTTTTAGAAAGTTAATACCATCTCTTTGCAAAGCCAATTCATCTTGGCTGCATAGTAGCGAATTAAGAGAGTATCTTTGCCCTTTGAGGTAGTCCTTCAGACACTGCACAATCAAGCCAGTTCTATGTTGTGGGACAACGGCTAAAATATCATCAATGGTCATCCAGTGAGCTGCAATAATATCATCATCCTCCGGCGCTAATTCGAGCGGTTGCTCAACATCGCCAGTAAAACAAAATCGTTGATAATATTGGTTATTGGTCGCTGGATTTAAAGTATAGGTACCGACTAATTGATTCGGTTTAAAAGCTAACCCTGTCTCTTCTTTAACTTCTCGAATAATGGCGTTGACCAGACTTTCGTCTGATTCCAGGTGACCTGCTGGCTGGTTAAAGACGATTTCGCCCCTTGAGGTGCGCTCTTCAACCATAAGGAACCGATTATTATGCTCGATAATAGCCGCAACAGTGACATGAACAGGTAGCATGCAAGCCTATGTACAGGAATGAAATGAGCGCGTATTTTAGCTTATTTATGGCGTCGGCTAAACCTTTTTGATTGAGTGGTCTTGTTTCTTGGGCTGACTGGCGTTTTAGGAGTCGCCACCTCAGTAATGGCGTATTCGCCTACATTGAGAGAGCCAAGTTGCCATGGCCCGATTTGCGCCCTGATAAGGCGCAAAGTGGGGTGTCCAATAGCGGCCGTCATGCGTCGAACCTGACGATTCTTGCCTTCGCTGATAATGATTTCGAGCCATGACGTGGGAATGTTCTTGCGCTCTCGTATTGGAGGGTTTCTGGGCCATACATCGGGAGTTTCAAGTAAACGAACCTTCGCTGGTTTGGTCTTATAATTCTGTATCACTAGTCCGCGCCTCAGGGGCTCAAGATCAGTATCCTCCGGTGTGCCTTCAACTTGTACCCAGTAGGTTTTTTCCATCTTATGTTTTGGGCTGGCTATTTGATTCTGCAGTTGCCCATCATCCGTCAATAATAATAATCCTTCGGAGTCCTTATCAAGCCTGCCAGCAGGATAGACTCCAGAAATGTCGATATAGTCTGCCAAAGTACTGTCGTCAGCCTCCCCAGTGAACTGGCAAAGGGTATTAAAAGGCTTGTTAAAAAGAACCAGTTTGCTCATAAATAGTATGACAATTGTTTAAATTTTGTTCAGGATTAAGGCCGCTGAATCAGGCCTTGCTTGAATATCATCTAATTGTACCCATTATCTTGACCAATATCAGTATTGCTTTACCGCCACTACATGCAGGCAACGAAATTTTCGCGTATAATTTGCGCCACCAACAGTTAGGGTGTTCAATTTTATAGCACTCAGGACTTTAATTCATCACGTGCTAGCTCTTGTTCCGCAGCACATAAATTAGGATGCATCATGACAAGTTCAAAGATCATTTATACAAAAACTGATGAGGCCCCAGCATTAGCAACTTACTCTTTGCTACCGATTGTTGAGGCGTTTGCGAAAGCCGCTGGTATCCAAGTCGAAACCAGTGACATTTCCCTGGCGGGGCGTGTGATAGCCAGTTTCCCTGAATATCTTAAAGTAGAACAGCGCATTCCTGATGCATTGGCTGAGTTAGGTGAATTAGTGAAAAAGCCTGAAGCAAACATCATCAAGTTACCTAACATTAGTGCTTCGATTCCTCAGTTAAAAGCCACTATTAAAGAGTTGCAAGAGAAAGGCTACGCACTTCCAGATTATCCTGACAGCCCATCTAATGATGAAGAAAAAGACATCCGTAACCGTTATGACAAAATTAAAGGCAGTGCGGTAAATCCAGTATTACGCGAGGGTAACTCTGACCGTCGCGCGCCAAATGCTGTTAAAAATTACGCGAAGAAAAATCCACACTCAATGGGTGAATGGTCAAAAGATTCCAAATCACACGTTGCCAGTATGCAGTCCGGTGATTTTTTCTCCAATGAAAAGTCCGTTACAGTCGACGGTGCGAACGATGTCAAAATCGAATTCATTAGTAATGACGGCAGCAAGCAGGTACTTAGAGAATCAACGCCTTTATTAGCGGGTGAGGTGATAGATGCCACCGTCTTAAACAAAAATGCTCTAGTTAAGTTTTTGGAAGAGCAGGTTGAAGATGCGAAGAAGCAAGATGTTCTTTTCTCTTTGCATATGAAAGCGACCATGATGAAGGTTTCTGACCCAATTATTTTTGGTCATGGCGTTAAGGTCTTCTTCAAAGAAGTGTTTGATAAGTATGGAAAGCTGTTCGATGAAATTGGCGTGAACGTCAATAATGGCTTTGGAAATCTATTGTCAGCAATCGAAGCATTGCCAGCTGAGCAACGTGATGAAATTAAAGCAGATATTGAAGCGGTTTATGCTAAGAACCCTGAATTAGCCATGGTCAACTCAGATAAAGGCATTACTAACCTGCACGTTCCAAGTGACGTGATTATTGATGCTTCCATGCCGGCAATGATTCGCACTTCAGGCAAGATGTGGGGACCTGATGGTCAACCTAAAGATACAAAAGCCGTTATCCCAGACAGCAGTTATTCTGGTGTTTATAGTGCGACTATTGATTTCTGTAAAGAGCATGGTGCTTTTGATCCGCGCACGATGGGCACAGTACCAAATGTTGGCTTGATGGCGCAAAAAGCGGAAGAGTATGGCTCGCATGATAAAACGTTTGAAATGACTGGCAATGGCCATGTTCGCGTTACTGATAAAGACGGTAATGTAGTTCTTGAGCACGCCGTGGAAGAGGGTGACATCTGGCGCATGTGTCAGGTAAAAGATGCACCAATCCGTGACTGGGTTAAATTAGCGGTCACTCGCTCTCGCTTAAGTGGTATGCCGGCAGTGTTCTGGTTGGACAAAAACCGCGCCCATGATGCGGAGCTGATCAAGAAAGTTGAAACTTACTTGAAAGATCATGACACCAGCGGTCTTGAGATTCATATCATGTCCCCAGTGGATGCAACTAAGTTTACGCTTCAGCGCATGAAAGACGGTAAAGACACTATTTCAGTTACAGGTAACGTATTGCGTGACTACTTAACTGATTTGTTCCCAATTCTTGAGCTAGGTACCAGTGCCAAAATGCTTTCGATTGTGCCACTGATGAATGGCGGTGGTTTGTTCGAAACCGGGGCCGGTGGTTCTGCACCTAAGCACGTACAGCAGTTTATGGAAGAGAATCACTTGCGTTGGGATTCGCTGGGTGAGTTTTTAGCATTGGCAGTTTCTTTTGAGCACATGGCTCAGACGACCAATAACAAGAAAGCTCAGGTGCTTGCTGATACTCTTGATCGTGCAACGGGTAAGTTCCTTGATAATGGCAAGTCGCCATCACGTAAAGTGAAAGAGCTTGATAACCGTGGCAGCCATTTCTATTTGGCCATGTACTGGGCACAGGAACTTGCGAGCCAAACTGATGATGCTGAGTTAACAGAGCTTTTCGCTAAAGTCTCTGAGGCATTGACCAGCAATGAGATAACAATCGTTGAGGAGCTTAATGATGTTCAGGGTCAACCAATGGATATTGGTGGCTATTACAAGCCTGACGACAACCTTGGTTTTAAAGCTATGCGTCCAAGCGTGACTTTGAACAAGGCTTTAGAGTTGATTTGATCATCTCACTTTAATAAAAACTAAAGGCGCCGATTGGCGCCTTTTTTGTATCTGTAATAAATAGGTCTAGCTGACTTTTAGAATATCTTGCCAGCGTGAGGTGTAGTGGGGTGAGCAGGAGTTGGCGCGCATGGCCCAGTTTTTGGCGAATCCCAAACTGCCGAATTTAACGGTGTCTTGTCCATAGCGGCGGTTAATTCTATCAAGACTTTGCATCAGCTCTGGTCGCTGCGGTATGGCTTCAAAAATATCGGGTTGATAACCATGACTATCGACAATGCCATTAAGCATAACTCCAGCTTTCTTGTAAGACTCGCCTGTTTTCACAATATGCCTTAAGCCTTGCTCAATAGCTTGCAGAAAAATGCTGGTATCATCAGTTGGCTCAGGCAGTTGAAGAGTGATGCTTGGTCGGTTGTGGTAAACCTGTTCTTTGCGTTGCCCGTAAAGAAATACGGTGATTGATGAAGCCAGTGATGATTGGTTGCGCAATTTTTCGCAGCAACGGCTGGTGTGGTGCGCAACAGCTTCTTTCAAATCAGAATAGGTATTGAGTGGCTTGCCAAAAGAGCGTGAATTCAAAATTGATTTCTTTGGCTCGGGTAGCTCGGAAAATTTCAGACAGGGCTGGCCGCGCAATTCTAAAATAGTGCGCTCCATATTGACCGAGAACATTCGCTGTAAGGTTTTATAATCAGCGTTATGCAGATCCCAGGCGGTGTGGATATCTTGCATTATGAGTTTTTTTGACAGCTGCCTGCCAATCCCCCAGATCTTAGCCACTGCAATTTGCTTCAAAGCCCATTCGCGCACTTTGGGAATTGATAGGTCGACTACACCATGAGTGGTTGTTTTATGCTTTTTAGCGAAATGGTTAGCAACTTTCGCTAAGGTTTTGGTGGGGGCCAGTCCTATACAAACGGGTAGAGACAAGCTGTGCCAAAGCTCTGAGCGAATAGTTTGTGCTCGCCTAGTGAGGTCATTGGGAAAGCCATCAAATCTCATAAAGGATTCATCTACCGAGTAAGGTGCAACCTGATCGCAATGCTGTTCCAGTATCCAGTTAAAGCGTTTTGAGATGTCGCCGTATAGACCATAATTGGAGGAGAAACAGATGACCTTATGTTTTTGGATTATTGAGCGTGCCTCAAAATAGGGCGATGCCATCTGAATGCCAAGTGCTTTGGCTTCATCGGACAGAGCAAT
Organism: Kangiella sp.; assembly: GCF_048265365.1. Lineage (NCBI taxonomy): Bacteria > Pseudomonadati > Pseudomonadota > Gammaproteobacteria > Kangiellales > Kangiellaceae > Kangiella > Kangiella sp. The sequence goes on along the minus strand of NZ_JBLXBT010000001.1, from coordinate 2,002,144 downwards.
AATACAGCCATCATTGTTACTCAGAACAATCACGGGCTTGTCATAGAGGTCAGGCCGGAACATACGTTCGCACGACACATAAAAACTGTTAACGTCGCATAAAGCATAAGTCGCCTGAGGGTTACCCATTAGCGCAAGCTCCTCGCCAGACCTGTGACCACGCCCCAGATCACCAGTTCGCTTTCACCGGTAATGGGAATATCTTTATAGACCGGGTTTTCAGCTTGCAGACGCAAAGGGCCGCTGGTACGCAGTCGCTTTACCGTGAATTCATTATCTAGCATAGCCACGACCACATCTTTATCTTTAGCGGTCAAAGAGCGATCGACAATCAAGATATCATTCTGGAAAATTCCCGCGCCATTCATGGAGTCGCCTTCGACCTTGGCGAAAAAAGTCGTTGCAGGATTTTGGATAAGAAGCTGATCAAGACTCAACGTATCTTCCATGTGCTCATCAACAACTCCCGGAAAGCCAGCAGAAATCTTGCCCGAGTATAAAGGGATGTCTGAGTATTGACCGCTTGGTTTAAGGATAGAAACTTTGCTCATAGTGACCCACAGGTTTGATAATGATTATGCTGAAAAATACGTCTCATATTGGTGTTAGATTAGCATATGCAGCCAGTTTGCGTCAGCAGTAAAACGTCGAACAAAAAGCGTACAAAAATATTGCCTTAGTTATCATGCGCTTGATTCAGATCAAGTTAAAAAGTTTGTGCTCCATTATATTAAACTCACTTAAAGTATCGGGCAGAAGTAAGGTTGTTATCATGTTTAAAAGTAAAGCTATTGAGTTATACAACGATGGGCATCATAAGTGTTATGCCTTTAATAATCTGGTTACGGGTGAAGCGGTACAAGCTAACCAGTTTCTAATTATCGATGGCGACAAAACAGCTTTGCTCGATCCCGGTGGCGACCTGACTTATGCCAAGTTAAAGCTTGAAATTGAAAAGCTATCGCCAACCCATCAATTAAACTACATCATCGCGTCACATCAAGACCCAGACATTATTGCTTCGATTGGCCGCTGGATGATGCAAACGCCAGCAAAAGTCATATGCTCCAAGCTGTGGGAGCGCTTTTTGCCACATTTTGCGTCGTCATTTTATAATCAGATGAACGAAACAGAATTATCGCAACGGATTATTGGTCTGGACGACGAGGGTGGGGCGATACGCTTAGGTGATAATCCTTTGTATGCCGTACCTGCACACTTTTTGCATTCGGTTGGTAATTTTCAGGTCTATGATCCCGTCAGCAAGATTCTATTCTCTGGTGATATGGGGGCCTCTATGGTGGATGACGATGATTTTGGTGGTGTTCAAGATTTTGCAGAGCATACTAAATATATGAAAGGCTTCCATCAAAGGTATATGGTCGCTAATAAAGCCTGTCGCCTCTGGGCAAATATGGTTGCGGATTTGGACGTTGAAATGATTGTACCGCAGCATGGTTCGCCGTTTAAGGGCAAGTTATGTGTTCGACAATTCCTCGACTGGATTTCAAAGTTAGAGTGCGGTTTGGATTTATTTACCCAAAGAGACTACAGCGCCCGCATGGATAAAAGAGAAGTGGCTTAGTTTCTGATTGAGATTTGAGAGTGATGGGCGCCTGCGGGCGCCTTTTTTGTTGCTTGATAAATCTATTTATCTACAATGAATGAATCTTAACTAAGTATAAATAGACTATGATTGATTTACGAAGTGATACGGTGACTGTGCCGTCTGAGGAGATGCGTCGTGCCATGTCGACCGCGGCGGTGGGTGATGATGTGTTTCATGATGACCCGACGGTGAATCGTTTGGAAGCTATGATGTCGGAGATGGCGGGTAAAGAAGCCGCGTTGTTTGTACCATCCGGAACCATGTCGAACTTGGTTGCGTTGCTTGCTCATTGCCAGCGTGGTGAGGAGTATATCGTTGGTCAGGGTTATCATACTTACTTGTATGAAGCGGGCGGGGCGCCGGTGTTAGGTAGTATCATTCCGCAGCCGATAGCGGTTGAGCAGGATGGTACTTTGGATTTTGCCAAGATTGAGGCAGTGATTAAGAAAGACGATTATCACTTCGCGCGTAGTAAGTTGTTGTGTCTGGAAAACACGCATAACGGTAAGGTCATCAGTCTTGAGTATATGAAGTCTGCATATGAGTTTGCAAAGTCGAAAAACTTATCGGTGCACCTTGATGGTGCTCGTGCTTTTAATGCAATCACAGAGTTAGGTTGCGAGCTTAAGGATTTAGCTCAATACTCAGACTCTATTTCAATTTGTCTGTCTAAGGGATTGGGTGCTCCGGTCGGCTCAGTGCTGTGCGGAAGTGCGGAACTGATAAAATGGGCACGCCGTTGGCGCAAGATGGTGGGTGGCGGAATGCGTCAGGCTGGTATCTTAGCGGCAGCAGGTATTTATGCTTTAGAGAATAATGTTAAGCGTTTAGCGGAAGATCATCGCCATGCAAAGCAACTGGCGCAGCGGTTGCAGGGTATTGAAGAGCTGTCGATTAATCAGGACTTGGTGCAAACCAATATGCTGTTTGTTAAAACGACAATGGATACCGCTGAGGCTTTAGCTAAGTTTTTAAACGATAAAGGCATTACCATTCTTCCGACGGGAACTATGCGTTGGGTGATGCACTTGAATATCAGTGATTCAGATGTGGATTATATTGAAGAGCAGGTAAAAGCGTTTTTTGCATAAGCCCTTTACATGAGAGCTATCTTGTATCACAAAGCCTGGCAGTGAAAGCTCTCAGGCTTTTTCTTTAACGCCAGCTGCACCGAAAGTAATAAAGCGTAATTGTAATATGGTTCTTTCTTTAAGCTTTTCACGTTCTATAGGATTGAGATCGAGCGCTTCAGCACCAGCATTAAAGACCAGCGTAACCAGGCCTTCTGCCAAAGTATAAGCAAATTCCTGCGAATAGTCGGATTCAGCCATTAAATATTCGGTGAGCTCATCTTTGAAATGGTTTACTTCGCGAGCTACAGCTTCACGAAACTTCACTGAGGTACCGCTACGCTCCCGCAATAACAGGCGGAAAATATTGGGGTTTCGCTCGACGAACTCCATAAAGGTTTCCACCGAGGTATTGATAACACTACCGTTTTTCTCGATTCGCTGACGTGCTTTACGCATGAGCTCGCGCAAAGTTAGTCCCGACTCATCAACCAAAGTCAGACCAAGTTCTTCCATGTCGTTGAAATGTCGATAAAAAGAGGTGGGGGCTATGCCTGCTTCCCGAGCCACTTCACGCAGGCTGAGACTGGCAAAGCTATGGTCTGCGGATAGGTGCATCAAAGCCGCGTCAATAATGGCTTGACGGGTCTTTTCTTTCTGTAACGCACGTGCTCCAGCCATGCTCAACTCCTCTGTGATTTTGCCTAGTATAGAAAACAATAGCTTAAGAGTACAGTTGTACGCTGGATTGCAATTGTCATATTGGATAGTTATACTAGCCTAAGACTTAGCGTACAAGTGTACGCTAATTTAAAGTTAGAGGCACTTCATGACAGATTCTACCCAAACACATTCACAGCCCATCTGGACAAACATCATCTTTTTCGGATTAAGTTTCCTGGCAGCCATTACCCTGGTTCCCTGGTATGGCATTCAATACGGTTTTCATTTCTCAAGCTGGGCTTGGGGAGTAGGCTTATGGTTATTCTCAAGCACAGCCATCTCTATGGGTTATCACCGCCTGTGGTCGCACCGTGCTTATGAGGCGAATCCTGTTTTACGCGTTATTCTTGCAATCGGCGGTTGCTTATCATTACAAAACAGCGCTTTGCACTGGTCTTCTGATCACCGCATTCACCATAAGCATGTTGACCATGAGGAAAAAGATCCTTATTCGGCCAGCTTAGGTTTTTGGCACTCACATATTGGTTGGTTATTAGTACGCCGTGATAACGGTCGTTACGACGAGCAGTATGACCGTTGCAAAGACCTGCAGCGCGATCCGATTGTGATGTTCCAGCACAAGCACTACTGGAAATTAAGTGTTGGTCTGAATGTTCTGGTCCCGGTTGTTTTAGGCTTGGCTTATGGCATCTTTTGGGAAATGATTTTGGTCGCCGGTGTTCTACGCCTGGTTTGGTCGCATCACTTAACTTTCTTCATTAATTCGCTAGCTCATATGTGGGGCACGCGTCCTTATACGGAAGAAAATTCCGCGCGAGACAACCTTGTACTTGCGGTTTTGACCGGCGGTGAAGGCTATCATAATTATCACCATAAGTTTCAGTACGACTACCGTAACGGCGTTCGCTGGTGGCACTTTGACCCATCAAAATGGTGGATTAAAGCATTAAGTTGGGTTGGCGTTACTTCAAACCTGAAAAAAGTGCCGATTGAAAAGATTGAAAAAGCTAAAGCAGAAACCTTGTTGTTAAAGGCAAAAGGTCGTGTGGCACATTTGCCAAACGCTGAAGAAATTATGCAGAAGCTACATGATGAGTATGACAAGCTTGTTCTACGCTTGTCAGAAGTCTATGAAGCGCAAAAGCAGTGGCTGGAAGCTAAGAAGTGCGAGCTGAAAGAGAGCTATGAGGACTCAGCATTAATCGAGAATTACAAGCAATTGCGTAAGCGTTTTGAAGAGCAGAAAACATCCTGGGTGACTTTGGCAAAACAATACGCTTAAACTTTACTGAGTTTATAAGTAATCAAAAATAAAGGCCGCTTATGCGGCCTTTATTTTGTCTGACATTCAGTCGACTATTGATCCAGATATTTCTCAGCATCAAGAGCTGCCATACAGCCTGTACCAGCAGAAGTCACGGCTTGGCGATAAACATGGTCACAGACGTCACCAGCGGCAAAAACACCTTCCACTGATGTTGCAGTAGCGTTTCCTGCCAGGCCACTTTTAACCACGATATAGCCATCCTTCATTTCCAGCTGACCTTCGAAGATATCGGTGTTTGGTTTATGGCCGATGGCTATGAAAACACCTTGTAGCTCTAACTCTTCGATTGAGTCATCTTTAGTGCTTTTAATGCGGATACCGGTTACCCCCATGTTGTCACCAACTACTTCTTCGAGGGTGCGATGCCAATGGAGGACAACATTGCCATTCTTCGCTTTTTCAAAAAGCTTGTCCTGAAGAATCTTTTCAGAGCGTAGTTCGTCGCGGCGATGAACCAAATGAACTTCGCTGGCGATATTTGATAAATATAGCGCTTCTTCAACCGCAGTATTTCCGCCGCCGATAACAGCAACTTTTTGTTGGCGATAGAAAAAGCCATCGCAGGTTGCACAAGCAGAAACGCCTTTGCCCATGAAAGCTTCTTCAGAGGGTAAGCCAAGGTATTTGGCTGAGGCGCCTGTACAGATAATCAAAGCGTCACAGGTATAGGTGCCACTGTCGCCTGTCAGAGTGAAAGGACGGTTTTTCAGGTCAACCGTATGAATATGGTCGAAAATAATTTCAGTGCCAAAGCGCTCTGCGTGTTTTTGCATGCGGATCATAAGCTCCGGTCCTTGAACGCCTTCATTGTCACCAGGCCAGTTATCAACGTCAGTGGTGGTGGTCAATTGGCCGCCTTGCTGCATTCCGGTAATAATGGCTGGGTTCAAATTGGCGCGTGCAGCATATACCGCGGCACTGTATCCGGCTGGTCCAGAACCCAAAATCAGGCACTTAATATGGCGAGTTTCGCTCATCAGGTTTCTCCGCTAAATTCTTGTCTATTAATAATTTTTAAGGGCAAATTGTAGGGATTTAAAGGCTAAAAATAAACCTTTATTCGATAATCTTAATCTATTGCTCCAATAGAGCTTTAGCCGGGTTAACACGTAGGCTTAATACACTCGCAATGCAAATACGCATTGATAAAAAGTCAAATAGGTATTAACCTGATAACAGGCTTATGCATTGGAGATTCTTATGAATAAAGAGCATCGTATTGAAGAAAAAGAGATTGATGCTGCGATTCAACAAATCGCTAGTGATGTGAATCTATATGGCTTAGACGCTGATAAAGTAAAGAAAATCTGGTTTTCAGTACTGTTGCAACAAGTTGCCGATAACGAACTAGACAACCAGCAGGCGCATTAACAGCTTGACTGGTGTTCTTCTACGTATGTTGCTGATAATTTAATTAGTTTTTCAAGCACCTCCACATCAATATCAGCCAGTTTATTGATATACAGGCAGGACTTTCCGGTCTTGTATTTGCCTAACTGGCTCATCAGTTCCTCATACCGATCAAAGCCGGCCATAATGTAAAGGCTGATGTTTTGTTTGCGTGGCGAGAAGCCGGTCAAGAACCAGTCACCTTCCCGACCACTGGCATATTTATAATGATACTCACCAAAGCCAATCATGTTGCCGCCCCACATTTTAGGCTCTGATCCAGTAGCTTTTTTCATCATGCCCAGAATCTGCTGACAGTCTTGTTGCTTTTGAGCTGGTTCAACTTGTTTTAAGAAGCTGGCAACATCCTGGTCGTTTGGTTTTGTTTTGTTCTCAGTTCCGGCCATGATTTGTCCTATTTTATTTGGTGATGCAGGGGCTAGGTTTCTGAAACTATTGCATATTTTGGACTATGGCAAAAGTATGATTTTTCGGTTAAATGCTAAAAAAAATCTTTACTTCTGCGGTGTATATAGTATTCTTTTCATCGCTGGTTAAAATAACAGCTATCGAATGGATACATTTTCGATGATACACCGAGTAAATCAGTGGGCCTTAGCTTCATAGATTAACTTCAAGTCGTACCTCGCTATTTGTTACCTAAGTTAGTGTCAATTTTATCTCAGTAAGACCGCCGTTTTTGGCAACAACTTTATTTTTTCAAGCAATTAGCTTTGGAGTTTTATTATGTCTAAGATCACTGGTACCGTTAAGTGGTTCAACGAATCTAAAGGTTTTGGTTTCATCGAGCAAGAGCAAGGCGAAGATGTATTTGTACACTTCCGTGCTATTCAAGGTGACGGTTTCAAAACTTTAGCAGAAGGCCAACGTGTTGAGTTCGATATCGAGCAAGGCCCTAAAGGCGCTCAAGCTGCTAACGTAACTAAAGTATAATTCTATAGAATTGTATATTTAGATCTAAAAAACCGCGTCAAATGACGCGGTTTTTTTATGCTCAGAATTTGATTAAGTTAATTAAAAATACACGGTAGACGACCATGAAAATTGTATATCACGCAGAAAATGCTATGGACGCGAACATCTTGGCGGGAGTCTTATCTTCGGCTGATATTTATGCACAAGTGCGAGGTACCGGTATGCAGGGGGCGGTCGGTGAAGCCGCTGCCATGAATAATGTTAAAGTTTGGGTTCACGATGAAGACTATGTCGAAGCTCGTGACATTGTTGAGGGTTGGCAATCCGCAGAATTTACTACCGACGACGCAGACTTATTTGACGCGGAAGATGATTACCATCAAGAGCCAGCACCAACTGAGAGCCACCTGGTCAGGGATGTTTGTATTGCCGTGGCCATTATTTTATTGTTTGTGGCAGCGACAATAGAGTTTTAGTCGTGTTCATGTGAAATTAGTTACCTACCACTTGCCATGAGTTAATGGTCATATAATGCCTTATATTTTTTCCTAAGCTGCTCGTAATCGAACTTTGATAATCCTGTAATATCAATGCCTGTATCGCAGGTTTGCTCGTAAAGGAAGTCATACCAGCTTTTGTACGGTGGGGAGGAAGCATCTCGAGCCATTGGTAGGACATCGAGCTTTTGATATTCTAAATAGTCTGTAAAGTGCTTTGACTTGAATAATAGATCGTTTGGCGAGGCTTCATTATTCTCTATCTTATAGATGATATTAAAGTTAATCATCATGGTAGCTATCGTTGCCATGAACACAAAGCAAATCGTGTAGACTGATAAGCTAAAAAATGAAAATGATTTTTTCTTAAAGGTTACCCATAATTCTGTGAGGAGCCATGTTGTGATTAGGCTAAAAAGAATAATAAACGTTAGAAAGGGTGTTATAGGCGCCTCAGCTTCAAACCAGAGTTCTGTATAGGTCCAGCAGAAGCGATAAACAATACTAAAGACAAAGAATATCCAAAAGACTATAAAGCTCACTATAGATGTTAAGCTAATTAATATTAAGCGGGTATTCTGATCCATGAGTTCCTTGTCCTAATTAATAAGATTGGGACTATACACCAGCTTATTTGCTGTGCCAAATAGCATCTATTTTTATCTCAGCTGTATCAAAAAGTACATTTTTGACGTGCTGCATGTTTCAACCATTAAGTTACCTTTTATAGTCTCATTAACCTTTAACTTTGATTAAACTGTTCGATTCTAAGATTTAATTGAAATAAAGCATGTTCATGCTTTATACCTAGTGGAATGAGGGGACAGTATGAAGTTGTTCAATAGCGGGCTTGTAAGAAAGTCTGGTGCACTGGCTTGTTTAATGGTGTTGGGAGTGTATACAACAGCTATACAGGCCGAGGACGCCGTCGACCAATCGCAAGGCACTTACTCTCAAGATATTTCGAAACAAGAATTCATTTATAGCTACGATGAAATGCTCAACTTTGATGTTGAGGAATATTTACAAGCGCATGCACCGCATTTGGCTCCGTATGCAGAAGAGATTTCTCATTACGCCGGATATTCATCGGTTAGTCCAAAAGTGTTGATTGCACTTATGGAGCATCAAACTGGAATTATCACTCGAGCCAGTACAACCTCAATAATAGAGCGCCCCTTTGGTAACTTATCAAAGAAAGTCGGTTTCAGAGAACAGCTTGAAGATATCAGTAGCCGTTTAGCCCAAGAGTTTTATCGTGGCCATTCTTTCGATCAGACAGGACGCAACGATAAATTAACCGACGATCAAGATGCGCAAAAAGCAATCATGGCAATTTTCCCTAAAGAAGGTGATGGTGCCATGGGGATATTAAGAAGACGTGGTGGCAAAGGCGGTACAAGCTCTTCTAAAGAGGTCGGTAAAGCCTATCGAAAATTATTTGAAGGCAAGAAAAAAGAAGAAGAAACATCCAAAGCACAGCTAGTGACAATTGCTAATATTAATGACTACTTTCAATTACCTTTCCCTACCGGAGAGTCTTGGCGTAATGGGGGGAGCCATAGCAATCATGGCAGTGGCACCTATCCACAGTCGTCTCTGGACTTTAATGCGGGTGGCTATTGGGGCGATAACTTAAGCCATATATGGGTTTCATCGGCAGCTCCTGGCACGGTAAAAAATCACTCATCCTGCTTTTCAGAGATTATCCATGAGGATGGCTGGTCAACTACCTATTATCATATCGAAAATATTCAGTATGCTACTGGTTCAAGAGTCGGTCGTAACGTCCGTGTCGCGAATTACGCCAATGATAAGCCACAGGCTTTGTGTAATGGCGGCCAGTCAACTGGCCCTCATTTGCATTTTTCGTTGAAGAAGAATGGTCAATTTTATCATCTGAATGGAATGAGATTTTCTGGCTATGAGGTGCGTACCGGCCGCAATAGTTATGATGATAATTGCAGCTATTTTTGGTTAGCTCGAGCAGGCTATAAATATTGTGCCTGGACCAATGTCTATAACTACGGTGTCACGGATTCCGAGCCGCCGGAGCAGGGTGATACTTACATTGGCTACTTGAACCATCAGGCATCTCAAATACAACCTGATGGTAGTTGGTTCTATTATGCTGGCGGCAATATCTCTGCCGAATTAACCGGGCCTACTAATGCAGACTTTGATTTGAAGCTCGAACGCTGGAATGGCTACAATTGGTACCAGGTAGCTATTTCAGAAACCCCTGCATCACAAGAAACGATTAGCCACACCGTTAATTCAGGTTATTATCGGTTGGTTGTCTATTCTTATTCCGGCTCAGGGAACTATAGCTTGAGGGTTGTAAAATAGTAAAATTCACATAAAAAAGCCACTCATTATAGAGTGGCTTTTTTTGTTACAGCAGTACTACTACTTACATCGTATCGGTACTGATACCTAACGCTGTAGTTGGCTCGACATAGTCAAAGCCAAGATTTTCAGCAACAGAACGCTCAGTTACTTTTCCACGGTAGACGTTCAATCCATTCATCAAGTGTGGGTCGTCTGCCAAGGCTTTTTTGTAGCCCTTGTTGGCTAGATTGATGATGAACGGTAAAGTTGCGTTGTTTAAGGCAAAAGTTGATGTGCGTGGCACAGCACCAGGCATGTTGGCAACACAATAATGAACCACATCATGCAGGATATAAGTTGGATCAGCATGAGTCGTTGCTTTAGAGGTTTCGAAGCAGCCACCCTGATCAATTGCTACGTCAACCAATACTGCACCTGGCTGCATGCGCTTAATCATATCTTCGGTAACTAATTTAGGAGCTGCTGCGCCCGGAATCAATACGCCACCGATAACGAGATCTGCCGAAATGACATGTTTCTCTAAAGAGTCATGGCTTGAGTAAACGGTTTCCACTTGTGAGCCGAATTCAGCATCAATACGACGTAGTGCATTAACGTTACGGTCAAGAACAATAACGCGGGCACCCATGCCGACAGCCATTTTGATAGCGTTAGTACCAACTACACCGCCACCAATAACAACGACTTTGGCTGGTTGAACACCTGGAACGCCACCCAATAACATGCCGCGGCCGCCATTTGATTTCTCTAAGCACTCAGCGCCAGCTTGAATCGACATACGACCAGCAACTTCTGACATAGGAGCTAATAACGGAAGACCGCCTGCTGCGCCAGTTACCGTTTCATAGGCAATACACACGGCACCAGACTTGACCAAGTCTTCTGTTTGCGGCATATCAGGAGCCAAGTGAAGGTAGGTAAATAGAATCTGACCTTCGCGTAAACGCTTACGCTCATCTGCCAAAGGTTCTTTTACTTTAACTATCATGTCTGCTTTAGCGAATACTTCCTTGGCAGAAGGGGCGATGGTTGCACCAACTGCTTGATAGTCTTCATCAGTAAAACCGATACCGATACCGGCATTGGTTTCAATTATGACTTGATGGCCATGAGCAATCACTTCACGAACACTACCTGGTACCATTCCCACGCGATATTCGTGGTTTTTAATTTCTTTAGGGACCCCAATCAACATATTTTTAGCTCCAATAAATCAAGGTTTGCCTCGAAAGAGGGATGCGCTATTATAATGACGATTTTAAAGAATTGTTTGCTGTTATTGGTTAGTTTGTAGTATAAAACACTAAATAATTATATTTTTGGCAAGGAAAATACTTTGAAAGTTCAGAGTGACAGCAAGCAGATACTGGATAGAATTGACCTGCGGATCCTTAATGAATTACAGCAAAATGGTCGGATCTCTAATGTTGAATTAGCAAAGCGGGTCGGGCTCAGTGCAACGCCATGTCTCGAGCGAGTCAAAAGGCTTGAATCGAACGGGTTTATTGAGGGTTATTCTGCTAAATTGAACCCAATGAAGCTGGCCGCATCTTTGCTGGTTTTTGTCGAGATTCGCTTGTCTAGAACCTCGCCTGATGTATTCGAAGAGTTTAAACAGGCTGTAACCATGCTACCAACTATTCTAGAGTGTCACCTGGTGTCTGGTGATTTCGACTATCTATTGAAAGCTCGGGTAGCAGATATGAAGGCCTATCGTAAGCTATTAGGTGAAACCTTGTTGATGTTACCGGGCGTTAGTGCCTCACGATCTTATATGGTGATGGAAGAGGTTAAGGAAACCAGTTTGTTACCGATTAATCTGGATAGGCGCTAGGGATTGTTCACAGTTCAGAATTCGCCACAATTAACTGCTTGAGATAGCTGAAACTTGCTTTAGAATAACTGCAAATTATGAAAGGAAAGTGTTTTGAGTAAAACAAAAACTAAACAATCTGCTACTCGAAAGTCTCCGCAAGCGCTGGAGTCCAAAGCGATCCTGCGCAAACGCCTCAGCGAAGGCGGTATGATCCTGTTGGTCACTTTAGCATTATTCTTTTTACTAGCTTTATTGACTTATAACCATAATGACCCGGGCTCATTTACTAATGGTAATGGTGGCCCAATTCAGAACTCTGCCGGTAAGGGTGGAGCTTGGTTTGCCGACTTCTTTTTGCACTTGTTTGGTTATCTAGCCTATTTAATCCCGATTATCTTCGCCTATTCAGGTTATATACTGTACGCCGAAAGAAACATTGAACATGAACACCCCAATGCGTTCTGGGCCGTTAAAGGGCTAGGGCTGTTAATGGCAGTGATTGGTGGTGCAGGTCTATGCAGCTTACACTTCTTCGACCCTGAGATTCAGCCAAGCTATACCTCCGGCGGTATTTTGGGCGAGTTTATTATCAGTTTAACAATCGATGGACTAGGCCTATATGGCACCACGCTTATTCTGTTGGCACTGTTTTTGTCTGGCTTGACGCTTTTCACTGGGATTTCATGGTTAAGCATCATGGACAGAGTTGGCGTATGGTTTGTGCAAAGCTGGGGTAAACTGGTTGGGTGGTACGAAAATTTTAAAGACCGCAAGCAAGAACAGAAATCAGTAAAAGAATCTGTGGTTAAGCGCCAGGAAGCGCTGAAGCAAGAAAAAGTAAAACGCGAGACTCGTAGCCCAGTCAGGGTAGAACCTCGGGTTGTGCAATCGCCAGCTCCAGCTAAAGTGGCGGCCAAAACAAAACAGAAGCGTTTGTTTGATGACGTGCCAGTTGGGCCAATGCCCGCCATGGAGTTGTTGGACGAGCCAGAACCACCTAAGAATCATTTCTCGGAAGATGCGCTCGAAGCGATGTCGCGTCTGGTTGAGTTGAAACTGAAAGACTTTGGTGTTGAAGCGCAGGTCATGGAAGTTCATCCTGGGCCTGTGATCACACGTTTCGAACTGGAGTTAGCACCAGGCGTCAAGGTTAGTAAGATTTCCAACCTGGCCAAAGATTTGGCTCGTTCGCTATCAACGATTTCAGTTCGTGTGGTCGAAGTGATCCCTGGCAAAACGTATGTGGGCATTGAAATCCCTAATGAGTCACGTGAAATTGTCCGTTTACGCGAAGTGCTGGCCTGTGATGAATTTGAAAAAGTGAAATCACCTTTGAGCATGGCGCTTGGTAAAGATATCGCGGGCAATCCAATCGTCGTGAATATGGCTAAGATGCCGCACTTACTAGTGGCGGGTACTACGGGCTCCGGTAAATCGGTTGGTGTTAACGCCATGATTATCAGCATGCTGTATAAGTCTGCTCCTGATGATTTGCGACTGATTATGATTGACCCGAAAATGCTTGAGCTCAGTGTGTATGAAGGTATTCCACACCTCTTGTGTGAAGTGGTCACCGATATGAAAGATGCTGCCAACGCATTGCGCTGGTCAGTGGGTGAAATGGAACGCCGCTATCGCTTGATGTCAGCGCTGGGTGTTAGAAATCTCGCTGGTTACAATAAAAAAGTATTAGATGCGATTAAAGCTGGTGAGCCGATTAAAGACCCGATATGGCAACCAACCGATGGACTGGAAGAAGAACCGCCAACATTAGACAAGTTACCGTCGATTGTTATCGTTATTGACGAGCTTGCTGACATGATGATGATTGTCGGTAAAAAAGTTGAAGAGCTTATTGCCCGGATTGCGCAGAAAGCACGTGCGGCTGGTATCCACCTGATTCTAGCAACGCAAAGGCCGTCGGTTGATGTTATTACCGGCTTGATTAAAGCGAATATTCCTTCGCGGATTGCCTTCCAGGTTTCATCAAAAATTGACTCACGTACCATTCTCGATCAAATGGGCGCTGAACAATTATTAGGCATGGGTGACATGCTGTATCTACCTGGAGGCTCCAATATTCCGACGCGTATTCATGGTGCTTTTGTGGATGATGATGAAGTGCATCGAGTGGTTGAAGATTGGAAGCAACGTGGCGAGCCAGATTATATTGACGAAGTTATCACCGGATCCAGTGAAGTACCCATTCCAGGCATGCCGGGTATGGATGGTGATGAAGACAGTGAACAGGATGAGCTATTTGATCAAGCGGTAGCCATTGTCACAGAGTCACGTCGCGCTTCGATTTCAGGTATCCAACGTCGCTTAAAGATTGGTTATAACCGAGCTGCGCGAATGGTGGAAGCGATGGAGGCTGCCGGTATTGTGTCGGAGATGGGCTCGAATGGGGGGCGGGAAGTGTTAGCCCCTCCACCTCCAAAAGACTAACTTTGAGCTAACTTGTTTGTTAATACGGTGTTATAAAATAATTAAATGTTGTCGTTTAAGTAGCTAAGCTCCGCAATTTAATTATTTTATGCCTTGTCTTAACTTCATCGTTTACGCTCAAAGCATTTGCTTCGGACTGACGCTGGATGACGCATAGCACTTTACAATTGAGAAATGATGTTAAGGTCTAATTCAGTATGACTAGGCTATAAAGTAGTTAACTTTGACCATACTATGGTATTTATAATGATTAGAATTATTAAAAATCGATTAATCCAGCTTGTTTCTGCGAGTGCTTTACTATGTTTAAGCACTTTGGCAGCTGCAGATGCACCGCAGGATTTAGAGAAAAAGCTGACAGCAATTGATAGTTTTAAAGCTGACTTTAGTCAGGTGATTACTGATGAGTTCGGTACCTTGATTGATGAGTCTTCAGGTTATTTCGAGCTGCAAAGACCTCAGTTATTCCGCTGGGCGGTCAGTGACCCATTTGAGCAGGAAATAATCGCGGATGGTGTCAACTTGTGGCAGTTTGATATTGATATCGAACAAATTAATGTATCGAGTCTTGATCAAAGCCTAGCCAATTCACCAGCAGCGTTACTGAGCCAGGCGCAACTTGATGTGGCCTCTAATTACGAAGTTGCTGCTGTTAAGGGAGAGCAGGAGGGTGTGATGATTTATCATCTTATGCCTCGCGATCCTGATGCCTTGTATGAAGTGTTAGTCATAGAATTTCATGGCGATGATTTAGTTGCTTTGCAGGTCAACGATAATCTTGGTCAGTCGACTTTAGTAGATTTCACCAATGTTGTTATGAATCCTGAGTTTGATGAAAACCATTTCGAGTTTGAAATTCCGGAAGGTATCGATGTGATAGACAGCCGCGAGTCAGCTGAAACTCATGAGCTTGAGGAAGATACCTTCTAACATCTTATGAGCGGGCAATCTAACTTATTTTCAAACTCACCACTCAATGCTCCATTGGCTGACAGGCTACGCCCAACCTCTTTAAACGATTATGTTGGCCAGGAGCATCTTCTTGCATCAGGTAAACCCCTACGCCAGGCGATTGAAACACAGCGCCCGTTTTCGTTAATTTTCTGGGGACCTCCCGGTACCGGAAAAACCACGTTAGCTCGCTTAATCGCACAAAGCTCCAATGCCCATTTTATTACCATTTCAGCAGTGCTTGCTGGGGTGAAAGATATACGCGCGGCAGTAGATGAAGCGCGTCAATATCAGTCACAGGGTAAACCGACAATCTTGTTTGTTGATGAGGTGCATCGTTTTAATAAAGCTCAACAGGATGCTTTTTTGCCCTATGTTGAAGATGGCACACTCACTTTTATTGGTGCGACGACTGAGAACCCTTCCTTTGAATTAAACAACGCATTACTTTCCAGAGCCCGTGTCTTTGTATTAAAAGATTTATCAGAAAGCGCTTTAGATAAATTGATTAGTCGCGCTTTGTCTGATGAAGAGCTTGGTCTTGGTAAATATCATCTGTCGATTGCTGTTGAAAGCCGAAAACATTTAATTGATGCAGCTGATGGCGACGGACGTCGTCTGCTAAACTTTTTAGAGCTGGCCAGTGAGCTCGCCCTAGCCAAAAACGAAAAAACTCCAGTTATTGATGATGAGGTTTTAGAAGAAACTCTGACTCA
Source organism: Kangiella sp. (assembly GCF_048265365.1). Classification (NCBI taxonomy): domain Bacteria; kingdom Pseudomonadati; phylum Pseudomonadota; class Gammaproteobacteria; order Kangiellales; family Kangiellaceae; genus Kangiella; species Kangiella sp. The sequence continues at coordinate 1,986,349 of NZ_JBLXBT010000001.1, read as the reverse complement.
ATCATTACGTCGTTTTGATAAAGGTGGTGAACACTTTTATGATCAAATCTCCGCGTTACATAAGTCAGTAAGAGGAAGCAATCCCGATGGGGCTTTGTATTGGTTTTGTCGCATGATTGATGGTGGCTGCGAGCCTTTGTATGTGGCGCGTCGGGTAGTTCGCATGGCCAGTGAAGATATCGGCAATGCCGATCCGAGAGGTTTGACACTAGCGCTGAATGCCTGGGATGTTCAGGAGCGACTGGGTAGCCCAGAAGGGGAGTTAGCTATTGCACAAGCGATTATTTATCTAGCTTGCGCACCAAAAAGTAACGCAGTTTACAAGGCCTATAATAATGCGTTGCGCGATGTCAGAAACGAACCGACTTATGAAGTGCCACTGCATATTCGTAATGCTCCGACAAAACTGATGAAGGAGTTAGATTACGGCACTGAATACCGCTATGACCATGATGAGCCCGATGCTTTCTCAGCCGGACAAACGTATTTGCCAGAAGAAAAGGGCGATACTCAGTATTATCATCCTGTGGATAGAGGGCTGGAGAAAAAGATTGCTGAAAAATTGGCCTGGCTTAAAGCTAAAAGCGATCAATATATCAAGGGGAACTCATGAATATAGCCGTTATTGCGAGCATCGGTCTTGGCGGTGCTATTGGAGCCGTCGCTCGATTTAAGTGTCGAGACATGGCCGAGTGGCTCTTTGGTGAACATTATCTATGGGGAACCTTACTGGCTAATATCATTGGCTGCTTTATTGCCGGTTTCCTATTAACCTTTTGGCAAGCAGCCCAAGTTTCCAATAGTGTACGCTTTGGTGTGATTATTGGTTTTCTCGGTGCTTTGACTACTTTTTCAACCTTTTCAGTGGAAACCTTCCAGTTGATGCAACAGCACTTGTGGCTAAAGGCTGGGCTTAATATTAGCGCCAATTTACTACTTTGCATGCTTTTCGTGTTTTTTGGTGCCTGGCTTGGTGGTAGAATGGCCGCCTGAAATTTACGGCAAACCTATAACGGATTCAAAAAAGACAATGCTTGACCCTAAATTATTACGAACTGACATTGATGCTGTTGCTAAGAATCTGGCAAAGCGTGGTTTTGAGTTTGATGTAGAGCAATACAATAAGCTTGAAGAAGAGCGTAAAGCTATCCAGGTTGAAACTCAGGAATTACAGAACCAACGTAACTCCAGCTCCAAATCGATAGGGCAGGCTAAAGCTCGTGGTGAAGACATTCAGCCGTTGTTAGATCAGGTTGCCGACTTAGGAAGCAAGCTTGATGCCGCTAAAGAGCGTCTCAATCAAGTGATGACTCAGTTAGATGAGATTCATTATGGCATCCCGAACCTGTTGGATGACTCTGTTCCTGAAGGCAAAGACGAAAATGAGAATGTTGAGATTCGTCGCTGGGGAGAGCCGCGCCAGTTTGATTTTGAGCCTAAAGACCATGTTGAAGTGGGTGAAGCCTTAAACGGACTGGACTTTGCCAGCGCCGCAAAAATTGCTGCCAGCCGCTTTATTGTCAAAAAAGGTCTGGTCGCCAAACTGCACAGAGCTTTGATCCAATTTATGCTCGATTTGCACAGCAAAGAGCATGGCTACGAAGAAGTTTACGTTCCTTATATGGTCAACGCCGAAAGCTTAACTGGAACTGGTCAGCTACCTAAATTTGAAGAAGATCTATTTAAAGCACAAGGCAAAAATCAGGATGACCGTCCTCTATACCTGATCCCAACAGCCGAAGTGCCAGTCACGAATTTGGTTCGCGATGAAATTGTCGAAGCCGAACAGTTGCCGTTGCAGTTTGTGGCGCATACACCATGTTTCCGCAGCGAAGCCGGTTCTTATGGTCGTGATGTGCGCGGTCTTATTCGTCTGCATCAGTTTGAGAAGGTTGAGTTGGTGCATATCACTAAGCCTGAAGACTCAATGGATGCGCTGGAGCGTTTGATTAGTCACGCTGAGAAAGTGTTGCAACTACTTGAGTTGCCATACCGAGTAGTGACGCTTTGCTCTGGTGATATCGGTTTCGGTGCCACCAAAACCTACGATATCGAAGTATGGTTACCAAGCCAGAACACCTACCGCGAGATTTCTTCTTGCAGTAACACCGGTGATTTCCAGGCTCGCCGAATGCAAGCACGCTGGCGCAACACTGAAACTGGAAAACCAGAATTAGTGCATACTCTAAATGGCTCAGGACTGGCAGTAGGCCGTACCTTAGTGGCTATCTTGGAAAACAACCAAAATGCCGATGGTAGCATCAATATTCCTGATGCATTGAAGGCCTATATCAAATAAATATCACGCTTCTGCACCCCCGTAGCTCATCTGGATAGAGCGTCCCCCTCCTAAGGGGAAGGTAACAGGTTCGAATCCTGTCGGGGGTGCCACTCTTCCTTGATTCTTTGTAGCTGTCGTATCACAATGACTTTTATTCAAGTTTTTATTTAGGGGAGTTCTTATGAGATCGCTTAAGTTTGCATGTCTATTCTTTTTAACTTATCTAATCGCTTCTTGTGCATCGATGTCTACTGATGACGCCGGCATAGAAAAGTCAAAGTTACTTGCTGAAGAGTTTATCGTTTCTGTTGGTGAGAAGGTTACATTTGACAATACTTCAATTGAGTTTTCAGAGATTGCTGATGACTCCAGATGTCCGAAGGGCAATCAATGCGTTACTGAAGGGCAGGCTACCCTGAGTTTTATCTTCTCAACACCAACTTCGGCCGAGTCGTTCACGGTGAATACTGCCGATGATTCGGTTCGTCAATTTGGTGACGTTATCATTGGATTGGTGTCGTTCGATCCTCAGCCTTCTGATGATGCCAAGCTTGATCCACAAGACTTTGATGCACGTCTGATTGTCTATGAAGAGGGGGCTTTCGATGATGTGACCGTCATTGATGTCCGTACAGAGGGTGAATACAACAATAGTCATTATTCTGGAGCAGTTAATATACCTGTGGATGAGGTTTCTAATCGAATTGGCGAGTTAAACCTGACTAAAGATGAAACTTTTATAGTTTACTGTCGTAGTGGTAATCGTGCTGGTAAAGCTAAAGAAGAGCTGGAAGCAATGGGTTACAGCAACGTAATCAATGGTGTTAATGAAGATAGTCTTGATAAGCTTTTGGATTGATTATGGCTGGGAAAGTACTGGGTATTGGTGGCATTTTCTTTAAGTGTAACGATAAAGAAGCACTGGGCGAATGGTATGAGAAAGCTTTGGGTTTTCAGATTGATCCCAGTTACGGTGGTACCAGTTTCCCACTGGCGGATATTGCTAAAAATGGCTATACCGTTTGGGGAGCCTTTAAAGCTGATACTGATTATTTTGCACCATCGCCAAAAGACTTCATGATTAACCTAATGGTTGATGATGTAGAAGCCTGTATTAAGCAGGTTGTTGCCAGTGGCGGTAAACAGGTTGGTGATATTTGCGAAGAAGATGGTTTTGGTAAATTTGCCTGGTTTATGGATCCCGAAGGAAACAAGATTGAGTTATGGCAAATGCCGGAGCAATAAAGTTTGATAAATAATCGTAAGTGTTCGAGCTAATAAAAGCCCAGCTATTTGCTGGGCTTTGTTTTATTGCAGCAAGGCATTCAGAACTGAGTGATTCGTCCGTAATACTCTGGGCGGCGGTCTCTGAACAAGCCCCAACTAGCACGTTGCTTAGCTACCTGGTCTAAATTAAACTCCTGACAAATGACACCTTCACTGGTTTTGTCCATCTCCTGGATCTTGGCACCAAACGGGTCGGTGATAAATGATGATCCATAGAAGGTAATGCCGCAGGTTTCGCCCTGTTCAGTGCCAATGCGGTTTGAGGCAACTACAGGAACCATGTTGGCGCCACTGTGACCTTGCATCACGCGTTGCCAATGCTCACGAGAATCCCAGTTTGGATCTTGTGGTTCAGAGCCAATCGCTGTGGGGTAATAAATCACTTCAGCACCTTGCAGCGCAAGAATGCGTGCAGCTTCTGGGAACCATTGATCCCAGCAGATGGCTGCGCCCATGCGGCCAAACTTGGTGTCCCATACTCTAAAGCCAGTATCACCGGGAGAGAAATAAAACTTCTCCTGATAACCATGTCCATCTGGAATATGCATTTTGCGGTAGTTGTCCATGATGGTGCCATCAGCATCGATCATGGCCAGAGAATTAAAATGGGCATTACCAGCTTTCTCAAAATAGCTGATTGGCAAAACAACATCTAATTGTTTAGCAACCGTCGAAAAGTGCTGCAAAACACGGCTAGTTGGATAAGGCTCAGCCCAATCAAAATATTTAGGGTCCTGATCTTTGCACCAGTAATAGCCAGCAAATAATTCTTGTAGAAGAATAGCGTTGGCGCCTTGTTCAGCAGCTTGCTTGACTAAAGCTTCGCCTTTAGCAATGTTCTCATCAAAGTTTGCACTGACTGCAAACTGGGTTGCTGCGAATGTTACATTTCTCATAGTGTTATCACCTATAAAGACTCAAATATATGAGCTGATTAAATCTTGGGTTGCTGCATGGTTATGCAGTGAATGCCACCGCCACCGACCAAAATTTCGTTGGCATTGATTTGATGAATATTCCGATGAGGAAACAGATCGGTTAATACAGACTTTGCTTCATCATCTTGTTTGCAGTCAAAAGACGGCATAATGATCGCTTCATTGGCAATATAAAAATTGATGTATGACAGCGGAACTCGAAGCCCATCTTCATAGCGAGCTTCCGGTTCAGAAACCTCAATCAGTTTTAAACTGTGTTCACGAAGAATCCTACGATTGTCTTCGTAGATACTAAAGTTCTCGCTGGTTTTATCACAACTCTGGCTGATGATTAAATCATTCTCGATAAAGCAGGCGATATTATCAATATGTCCGTCGGTATCCACATCACCGGCAACACCTTTCTCTAACCAGACAACTTTATCAGCACCAAATTGCTCCAGCAGAGCTTGCTCGATCTGTTGCTGGCTCATTGCTGGATTACGATTGGGGTTTAGCAAGCACTCTTTAGTAGTTAAGATAATACCTTGCCCATTCGAATGCACCGCGCCACCTTCTAATACCATATCCACCTGACGCGATTGGCTACCGCTATAGTTGATGATGTTATCAGCAACTTTGGTGTCATTATCATAGGGCGAAAACTTATTGCCCCAGGCGTTAAATTGAAAGTCTAAAGCCAGTGGCTTGCCGTTTTCAGCAATCCAGATTGGTGCAGTATCACGCGTCCAGCTGTCATCAATTACCATATCAACCAAAGTAATCGAGCTACTGAGTTTTTTTGTGGCAAAAGCCTTATGCTCTGGCTTAACCAGCATAAACAATGGCTCATAGTCTGCAATCGTATTGGCGACTTCAGCAAACGCCAACTGGGCTTTCTCCAAACCATTGGTCCAAATTTCAGTGCGACAGGGCCAGGCCATCCAGGTAGCTTGGTGAGCTTCCCATTCGGCAGGCCAGCGTCTATTCAACTGAGTCATGTCAGCCTAATCCTCTAAATAGCTGTAGCCATAAATACCTTCACGTAATTCGGCCAAGTATTGACGTTGTTGTGCTTGCTCAAGATCGCTTGCCTTGAGCTGGCGACGATAAGATTCCAGTATTGATTTAGCATCAAAATCGACATATTCGAGCATTTCATCAACCCCGGAACCATAGTCTGTTCCAGTAATCTTTATTTCACCATTATCAGTAAGTATCAGATCGATGGTGTGGGTATCACCGAACAGATTATGCATGTCACCTAAAATTTCCTGATAGGCACCGACCATAAAAAAGCCCAGTAAATACTCATCGCCTGGTGTGTAGGTAGGCAGTAGTAAAGTAGGGGTAATGCCCTGTGCATTAACATACTGCTCTAAAACACCATCGCTATCACAGGTGATATCCTGAATAATAACGCTTTCCAAAGGCTCATCTTTTAAGCCCACTAATGGCATGACTGGGAATATCTGATCAATCGCCCACGCATCCGGTAAGGACTGGAATATTGAAAAATTGACGAAATACTTGCTCGCCAGTTTTTCATTTAATTCATCTAATGTGTTTTGATGCTCCTGAATTTCTGGAACTAGTTTTTCTTTCACCAGCATTAAAATCATGCGGTGCAGGCGTTCTGCCATAGCACGCTCGGCCAAGGTTAATACCTGGTGACTGAACATGCCTTGAGCTTCAGTCAGAAGGTAACCTGCATCATGGAAGCTTTCCATGAGCTTACGATTATCTTTTGGGTTAAGTGCTTCCTGATAGCTTTCCCATAGGTTCTGCAAAATCAACGGCGCTTCTTCGGAAGGAGCTTCTAACTCCACTCTTTCTGGCGCTTCAGAATCAATCACATTGGCAATCAGTACAGCATGGTGTGCAGTTAAAGCGCGTCCCGATTCGGTAATAATATTCGGATGAGGTAAATCATTCTCACTGGCCACGTCGTAGAAAGCCCAAACCACGTTATTGGCGTATTCAGACAGGCTGTAGTTGATTGAGCAATGGCTTTGGCTACGGGTACCTTCATAATCGACACCAAGACCGCCACCGACGTCTACCGTTTCAACCGGCACGCCAAGCGCATGCAGCTCAGCATAAAAGCGAGCACATTCTTTGAGTGCGTTCTGGATATCACGAATCGAGGTGATCTGTGAACCTAAATGGAAATGCAATAATTTAAATATATCCACCTGGTCACTGGCTTGAAGCGTTTCAACCAAACGTAAAATCTGGCTGGCAGATAAACCGAACTTGGAGTGATCGCCGCCCGAGGTTTGCCATTTAGACTCACCTTTAGAGGCTAATCGAGCACGCACTCCAATAGTGGGCTTCACGCCCATACTTTCTGCTTCTTCAAGCACCAATTGAAGCTCTGTCAGCTTCTCTACGACGATATAAACCTTGTGGCCAAGTTGTGTACCAATTAATGCTGTACGAATGTACTCACGGTCTTTATAGCCGTTACAGACGATGGTAGAGTTCGTATGCTCAGACAATGCAAGTACAGCCATTAATTCCGGTTTACTACCAGCTTCTAGACCAATTTGCTTATCATTGTTATTGTTAATGGCTGCCTGGCTTTGCACAATTTCTTCAACCACCCGACGCTGCTGATTGACTTTGATTGGGTAGCAGATGGTATAGCGCCCCTGAAATTCATATTCTTTAATCGCCTGATTAAAAGCTTCGCATAAACTGTTGACGCGATTATGCAAAATATCGCCAAAGCGAAGCAGGGCAGGCATCTGAAATCCTTTCTTCTGCAACTCTTTGCAAATCTCTGAAAGTTCAAAGTTAAACTCTGGACGGCTACGATTAGGTTTTACCACCAGGTTACCTTGTTCATTCAAATCGAAATAGCCTTCGCTCCAGTACGGAAGGTTGTAGTGGGCGCGGGCTTTCTCGATGCTCCAAGCTTCATTTTGATCAACTGCCATTGGGCTCGTATCTCCAGTGTTATCTTCAGGTAGAAGATGTTAAATAAATAAACTTATATACCTAATGTGTGTGTAAAACTATCATTTCTATATATCAGATACAAAAAAGGCGAACTGTCTAAGTTCGCCTTGTTGTTTTCTTGCACACTTTACTTGAGCGCCTCAATCACATATTGGGGCAGGGCAAAGCTGGCGACGTGCAACTCAGGGTTATAATACCTGGTACTAAAATTAGCCTTACTAAATCGCTCTCGAATAGTTTCAATCGAATGCTGACGCAAACTGCTATCGTCGGTACCCCATGACAAAGTCATATTGCCGCCAATATAAGTTGGTACCGCAGTGACGTAGAACCAGCGATCCTCGAAAATAGCTTCGAAGCGATTGTAAGTGGTTTTCACTTCATCAATCTGCATGAAACTGACGCCGTTCTGAGTTGCTAAAATACCACCTTCATTCAGGCTGTTTTTGCAGCCCTGATAAAAGCGTGAGGTAAAGAGCACTTCGCCCGGACCTTCTGGATCCGTTGAGTCAGAAATAATGACATCAAACTTGTCGCCGCTCTTAGCATTGTTCACAATAAAATCGACACCGTCGGCAATCACCAGATTAACCCGCGGATCATCAAAAGCACCGTCAGAATGCTTCGGGAAGTATTGTTTACACATATCCACTACAGCAGCATCAATTTCTACCATTGTGACCTGTTCAACTTCAGGGTGACGCAACACTTCGCGCAAGATACCGCCATCACCGCCACCGATAATCAGAACTCGCTTTGCATTTCCATGCGCAAAAAGAGGCACATGAGTTAGCATCTCGTGGTAAATGAATTCGTCTTTTTCAGTGGTCTGGATAACCCCGTCCAACGCCATGACATTGCCAAACTGTTCATTCTTAAAAATGATCAGATGCTGATGCTCAGTTTTGCTTTCAAACAAAACTTCTTCAACAATGAAGCTTTGCCCGTAAGTGTTGTACAGGGTTTCGATAAATCTTTTTGCCATGTCGATTAATTGCCTTAGGCTTTATTTCTCAACTTGTCCACGCAAAAATTCACTCACTTCGATTTTCGAAGGGTGGAATGCTTTGCGTAGGATTTCTACTGCTTTATGAGGTTCAGCGTCGCCACACATAAAAACATCGAACGCAGCATAATCGCGTTCTGGCCAAGTGTGTACACTGATATGTGATTCTGCTAAAACGGCAACACCTGAAATTCCACCGTTAGGTGTGAAGTGGTGCATGTGGATATGCAACAAAGTTGCGCCACATTCAACTACAGACTCACGGAAAGCTTGTTCCATCAGTTGTAGGTTATCAAGTTTTGACGCGCCCCATAGATCGATGATCAAATGAGTGCCCGCAAAGACTTTGCCGTTTCTGTGTATGAAATGATCGTTTCGCTCATCGTTCTCGTTGACGTTCTTAAAAGAAGGCCATTGAGTTTCTGTTGCGCCAGTAGGATCAATCTCTTGGTTATAGTCGAAGTCTTTATACACTTCTTTAATCTCCTGTACAGGGAAGCCATAAACAAGCTTATTTACAAATTTCTGGGGGCGTAACGATAGAAACTTCCCAGACCTACCAGGCGTGCTGATTATGTCATGCCGGCCTCGAGAGGCTCACCATGCGCAAAAAATAATCAATCAGCACAAAATGGAATGTGCTTTATACTTTGTTTAGCGAAAAATGCAAGAAAATTCGAGTGGAAATAAGGAAAAAACTACCAGTTATAAATCGGCTGTGAAAGAATGCGTCCTTTGTATAGCAATAAATTTTAAATTTATTTATTAAGAAGTATTATTAACTAATTGATTATTAAAGAATGAATACGGGTTATTGGCGATTAGTTTTACTGGCCGTTTTAGCTGTCTTTTTGATGGCTATGGTGCCGGTTATTATCAAGTATATTGAGGTGGATCCATGGTTGATCGGAGCCTTTCGGCTGGCTGTCAGTGTGGTTGGTTTGATACTGTTGGCAAGCATGACCCGAAAGCCCCTTATTGCCCGCCGCGAGAACTGGGTATTCATTTTTTTGCTAGGTTTGGTTTTTGCCGCCCATTGGCTTACTTACTTTTATAGCATTCAACTTTCAACCGCTTCTATCGCCGCTATCGGTGTTTCTACCTTCGGCGCGCATTTGCTTTTGCTTGGCTGGTTTGTGCATAAACAACCACCACATTGGCTTGAGCTTTTTTGTGTCCTGCTGGCTTTCGCTGGTGTTTATCTGGTGGTACCCGAGTTTGACCTGAATGACGGTATGACTATTGGTCTTATTCTTGCGGTAATATCCGGTTTCTTATACGCCTTGTTGCCCCTCATGCATCAGAAGTATCGTCATATCAATGGGGAGCGCCGGACTTTTGGTCAGTTTTTTGTAGCCATGGTGATTTTCAGTTTCGGTCTGCCGCAGGCGGAATGGTCGATACCCCAAGAAAGTTGGCTAGGGTTGATTGTGCTCGGTGTAGTCTGCACCTTGGTTGCTCATAGCGTCTGGATAAAGGTTAGCACCGAATTGAACCATGTGGTGACTTCAGTGGTGTACTACCTCTATGTACCCATCGCCATGCTCTTCAGCTTTATCTTTTTAGATGAAATCCTATCCTCACAGCAGCTATTGGGGGCCGGGTTGATTATCTTTGCCAATATTCTGGGTATTTGGTTCCGCTCAATTCGTAAGCATCAGTCTGTTATTTAAGCAAATACCTCAAGCTATCCTAGATGCATCATATCAGTATCCAACGCTGTATCTTTTTGTATTTTATTGATATTCTTCACAAGTCTAAATTGCATTGTTCCTTGCTAAACAAGGAGATATAGTGCATCTAGCCATTAAAGGGTGTAATGGCTTAGAGTTAATTAGCTCAGGACAGATAATGGAATGATGCATTTGTGACTCGTAATTTCAGCTTTAAATGCAAACTTGCAATATTGTTATCTTATTGTATATGAGATAAATGGCTGCTTGTGTCATAATGTATCCAATCAATATACTTATGTATCACAACAAGAAGGCAGTACTGTGAGTAAGACATTATCCCGCTCAGAATTAGCGCTTATTGACCGTGAGGGTGAGCGCATCAAAAACGGCCTATCGAATCTCGTCGATGATTTTCCGAATCATGCTAAAACCATTACCGGTATGGCGAATTGGCTCAATGCCAACAAGTCTACCTGTCAGCGCATGGTAGAAACTATCAATAAAGCGGTGGATGGCCTGCAAGTTATTCATTCACTCCCTGGTCCAGCGGGTCTTCGTGGATTTATAGATTTGGCCGAGCAACACAAAATGAACGCCAAGCTGGTTGAAGAGGCCAGAGCTATGGTAGTTCGTTTTGAGAACTTAATTTATGAGTATTCAAGAAGTCATTCGGCTCTTAAAGCACTGATTAAGTCTTCTGATAAAAGTGCACAAACTCAGGGTAACAAATCTGAGCAACGTAAAGCACTTTTTGAAGCTTCTCGAACGGTTACCGGTGAGCAGATGGAAAATCTGTTTTTTGCCTGTATCCTTAAAGAAAATGAGCAAGACCATAAATACCTTCAGCAATATACGCTGACCTTTTTCGACAATTGCATCAAGACAGAAACCGCACGTCCATTGGTGATCCCCGTTGGTCCCTCTGAGCAAAAGCTTGAGTCAGAAAAACCGGAATTAATTTCTCAGGGTGAAGAAGTCGCTGACAAACTTGCAAACGTCTCATTGATTGAAGAGCTTACCAGTGCAAGTGTGGTTAAAAATATTAGCGAATTTACCCGCGGTGAAAATTCCATCATTATTCCGGCGCTCCCAGATCAGGCGGATGGTTTTAATATTGCCGCTATGAAGAACTACCCCGAAGAACAGCTAGGACCCTTTTATGGTGGGAAAAAAGCCAGCTGTGTCAGCGTGCAGGTAAGAACACCGATTAAAAGCTTATATATGGTGTGTTTCCTTGAGCGCAGTTATGCGATGCGCAGTGTAGCTAATGCTGGTATTTATTCGATGAATACTCAATTAGCAACCATGATCACAAGTCCTGATGCACTTTGGTATGATCGCTTTCATGATGAAGCCGACTTAGTGTTATCAAGCCATGATGCTAACTTCTCAGAGAAACTGAAATACCCCATGGCGAACGAATTAGTCGATAGTTTGTTTACGGTGACAGGGTGTGATCGCAAAGAGTATGCGGCATATATGGTTCGAGTGGATTATCCTATCTGGTCGACGGCTTACCGTATCTATTTCCAATATGCTATCGACTAACATAAAACTGACTTGTCTTAACTTAAGACTTTGGTACAGACAAAAAAAACGGGCTATGAAGCCCGTTTTTTTTATTCAAAGTTCTTTAACAGAATTTGAATTATTTGTTTTTTGCATCGGCTACACGTTGACGTGCTAATTCATCAGCAATCACGTTAGTAGGGCGACCGCTTAGTTTCGAGGCTTCAAACACTTCAGTTAAAGTGCCATAGATTTCATCAACCTTGGTCAACGCAGCATCACGATTATAGTTTTCTTCGAATGATACGTTAATGATCCCACCAGCATTGATTACATAATCAGGTGCATACAAGATACCTTTGCTAAGCAGAATATCGCCATGACGATCTTCGGCTAGCTGGTTGTTTGCGGCACCGGCAATAACTGATGCTTTAATCTGTGGAAGAGTGTTGTCATTGATGACTGCACCTAAAGCGCAGGGTGCATAAATATCAACATCCAAACCATAGATATCATCAATACCTACTGCAGTCGCATTAAACTCGTTTACGACACGCTCAATGCTTTCTTTGCTGATATCGGTTACAAATAATTTAGCACCTTCTTCATGCAAATGTTTGCACAGGTAATAACCTACATGGCCTAAACCCTGAACGGAAATCTTGCGACCATTTAAATCATCGCTACCAAATTTATGTTTGGCGGCTGCTTTAATACCTTTATAAACGCCGTAGGCAGTTACCGGAGAAGGGTCACCAGACTTGCCTTCCAAGCCCAAAACGTAATTGGTTTCTTTATTGACGATGGCCATATCGTTTGGATTGATACCCACATCTTCCGCAGTAATGTACTTACCACTTAATTTCTCAACAAAGCGACCAAATGCACGGAATAGCTCTTCAGATTTCATGGTCTTAGAGTTACCGATGATGACAGACTTACCGCCACCCATTTTCAGGCCAGCCATAGCATTTTTGTAAGTCATGCCACGCGATAGGCGTAAAGCATCAATCAGTGCGCCTTCGTCAGAGTTATAATCCCACATACGACAACCGCCAACCGCAGGACCCAGATTGGTGTTGTGGACACAGATAATGGCCTTCAAGCCAGAGTCAACATCACGACAAAAAACGATTTGTTCGTGATCGTCGTATGCACGTAGATTAAAAACTGCCATAAAGAACTCCTTTAATAAGGATATAAACAAGGGAAGCCGCAAAAAGTTGCGGCTTCAATTAAATACAATGATTAACCCAGGTCGAACTTAATGCCCTGAGCCAGAGTAGGTTGGTCACCCCAGAAGATGGTGTTGGTTTGACGACGCATGTATGCTTTCCACGCATCAGAACCAGCTTCACGACCACCGCCAGTTTCTTTTTCACCACCGAAGGCACCACCAATTTCAGCACCTGAAGTACCGATATTGACGTTAGCGATACCGCAGTCAGAACCTAGAGCAGAAAGGAACTTCTCAGCAACTTTCATATCGCGAGTGAAGATAGCTGAAGAAAGACCAGCTTTAGAGTGATTTTGCATCGCAATCGCTTCTTCAGTCGTTTCATAAGTCATAACATACAAAATTGAAGCGAACGTTTCTGTTTGCACAACATCCCAGTGGTTTTCAGCGCGAATAACTGTTGGCTCAATGAAGAAGCCAGGACCATCAATTGCTTTACCACCAGCTAGAACTTCACCACCAGCTTCTTTAGCTTTAGCAACTGCATTTTCGAAATTCTTAACAGCATTAGCATCAACTAGCGGGCCCATCAATGTATTAGTATCTAATGGGTTGCCAATTTTAACTTGCTTGTAAGCATTAACGATTGCTGGGATAACTTGATCAGCAACATCTTTGTGCACAATTAAGCGACGCGTTGAAGTACAACGTTGGCCGGCAGTACCGACAGCACCGAATACGATTGCAGGAACGGCAATGTCCATATCGGCTGTTTTATCAAGGATAAGTGCGTTGTTACCTGAAAGCTCAAGCAAGCTTTTGCCCATACGCTCAGCAACTTTAACGCCAACCATACGACCAACTTCGCTTGAACCTGTGAAAGACATTTTCTTAACACGAGCGTCTTCTATGAAGCGCTGTGATAACTTGTTCTCTTCAGTATCGATGAACAAGCAGAAGATACCTTTAAGGCCTGCTTCTTCTAGAACTTTGTTACAGATGTTTTGTACAGCAATTCCTGTAAGAGGAGTCTTTGGAGATGGTTTCCAAACCACTGTATTACCACAGATAGCTGCGATGAAAGCATTCCAGGACCAAACAGCTACCGGGAAGTTAAACGCCGACATAACACCAGTGATACCTAGTGGATGCCATTGCTCATACATGCGGTGCTCAGGACGCTCAGAGTGCATGGTTTTACCATACAACATACGAGATTGACCTACGGCAAAATCAGCCATATCAATCATTTCCTGAACTTCGCCATCACCTTCGGCTTTGATTTTGCCCATTTCGGCAGAAACCAGGCTACCTAAAGCATCTTTGTGGTCGCGTAAGGCATTACCAATTTTACGAACAAGCTCACCGCGTAGAGGGGCTGGAACTTTACGCCACTCATCAAAAGCGGCTTCAGCTTCTTGCATAACTTTGTCGTAATCTGATGCAGAACTGGCGTTAACTTTGGCAATAACTTCGCCAGTTGCAGGATTGATCGATTCAATTACCCCTGCGTCTTGAGTGTCGGTGTAACCTTGGCCCCAACTAGCTGACTGGTTGACGGCTTCGATACCTAGCTCTTTCAAAAAATCCATAAATACCTCTAAATTCAGTTAAAACTACACTAAAGTAACTAAGTTTAGACTACTTTAGCGATAAATAATTTTGCGGCGCTACCATACCACCAGAGGGCATTTTTCGCCAGTTAATTTTGGATCTGCTGGTTAAAGATTAATCAATGATTGCGCTGGTCAGAGCTGTTGTATGGGCTGGGGTTATGAGTGGTGATTGATTGATTAGATTTATTAATGGAAAAGGCGCATTTCATTTGAAATACGCCTTTATTGCTCAAGAGGTTAGCTCAATGAGTTGATATAGCCTTAGAACTCCCACCAGCAAGTTTCCCACCATTCTAGAAACTCATCAAACTCGATGTGAGTGCTATGGTTTTTGTCTACTAAGTCAAAACCACGCTTAACTTGCTCAACGGTTGCGTCAGGTGACAGTACCTTCAATAAATACTCGAATTCATTAATGTCGATTTGGCCATTATTATCTCTATCAAAATAATCAAAATGCTCTTTAACTTCTTCAATATGTTGATCCGTCAATGGCTTAATTGGCTTCATTGGACCTCCATTGGTTTATCAGTAAATTATTCGTCCTCGTAGCTAAAGCTCTCCTGGAGGCTTGTGTTGGCTTCGGTAATACTGAAACGATTGGGCGAGAATCCTTCTCCAAACCACTCTCTGACTTCTTCATGTTCAAAGTGATTGGGAGAGCGCAACACGTTGAGTAGATGTTCGTAACCAGCAACACCGCCTGCATCCTCCGGGGGACAGGCATTTTTACCATCAATGCACTCTACATAGTTATCGGATTGAGCTTCGGAGTAACCGACAAGAGTAATTTTATGATGCCAATGGTCAGCAAAGTCATAGGTGTATTCAATGCTATCGTCCTTGTTCTTTAAAACATTGGTGATAGCAGTGTTCGCCTCATTGAGCCACTTCTCATCACCACCGCCTTCTGGGTCAATATAGCCATAACGTTTTCCCTCTATCTGGAATTCGTGTTGCTGATAATCTTCCCAGCCAAAAATGGCTTGAATGGCGTAATGAAGGTCTTCAAGATTAGCGTTTGGATCAATGAGAATATCGCGCCAAACAGGAAGGTTAAGATGTTCCAGTTCGATATGCAGGTGAAGCATGTGTTGCGTTTTAGTTGACATGGTGTCGTCTCACAAATGAGGCCTTCTATGGCCTCAGGTTGATAAAACATTTTCCTCTAAACGGTAGTGGACTTTTCGTTCTTCTAGATAATCTAAAACCGTTTTACAGCAATCAGTGTGTCCACCAATGTGCTCAGGTGCAAACACACCTTTTTTATCAAATTTTTCTTTCAGTAGCAATTGGCAAATAGCGTTAGCTGTGAACCCTGTAGTTCGAGCCATGGAAGTTTCATGCTTGATCTTGTCATATTCATCGTACATGGTGTAAACATATTCTTTATGTTTTTCACCTTCCTGGCCATGAATGGTCACCCGCATAATGGTGAATTCTTCTTCTTTGGGTTTAAGTTTCCATTCGTTAATTAAAATCTCAGAAGTGACTTCTAATGGCGTAACCTCAAGACCACGAACAGACACTTTGTCTTTACTGAAAAAGCCACTGGCTTTTAAGGTTCTGATGGCATCCACATGACCAGGATAACGAAGCGTTTTTTCTTTCATGTTAGGGACATTATTCATGGTGAACATCAGCGAACGTAGCCCATCTGTATTAAAGGCTTCAAGGGTTCCTATCTTCTCGAATTCAACCAGTTCACGATCACTTAAGGCTTCGCGTGTCATCATGCGGCCATGCTCAAAAAAGCGGGCGGGGCGGGTATATTCTGCAATGACGTCAATTGGTGAGAATGCTGCTTTATATTCAAAAGGTTTTTTGCGGATTTTAGGCAAGCCACCAACCAAACACTCGAAATGACTGACTTCCATCCTGGTATTATGAAAACCCAATAATAGGTTATCCATTCCTGGAGCAACACCGGCATCGATTACTGCGGTAACCTTGTGCTTCTTAGCCAGGTAATCCAGTTCCAAAGAGTTCTCCGGAGCGAAAGAAATATCGACTACATTTTTTCCGGACTCAATGATGTTCTTCAGTGCCTTAAATCCAAGATGACCAGGCACACCACAGACCACAAGGTCAAAGGGCTTAACCGCGCTTTGTACATTCTTGAGGTCCATAACATCCAATTCCATGGTGGCGAACGAAGGGTGACGTTTTTTAAGAAGCTTTAAGCGTGTATTGCTAACATCAGCAACAGTGACGTCATATTTTTCAGATAGGTCGCGTGCAATGACGCTACCGACCATACCGCCACCAATGACTAATATATTGCTCATGTATCTTCCTGATTAAGTTATTGTTCTATATTCAAAAGAGGTTATGGATTCTCAAGCGCTTCCTGTTCTTCCAGGCTGGCTTTATGAGGGGTCACTTTGAGTAGAATTCCCATGTTGGGGTGATCAAAATAGTGCAGTTCATCCAGCTTGACCTTGCGATTTTCTGATAGAACAAAATACCCGTGTAGTTGATCGGGCATCTGGTGATTGACAATAACCTGTTCATTTAAGGCTTCATCGTTAACTAAGATGGCGTTACTATCATTATCAGCGTTGTCGAACGAAGAGTTTTGGCGCTCTGACGTACGAAACTCTTCAGGGATGCGCATGGGTTTAAAGCCAATGACCTTATGTTCCAGTAACAATCCTTGATTACGGCTAAATCGAATCACACCCTCGAACTCTTCTAGGCCTTCACTTTCAGCTTCGTCTGTAAGGCTGTAATGCAACCATGGAGTATCTTCTTTATCCATCAATGGCTGTCGCCAACCGAAGTGTAATAATGGTCTGATATTCGGACTGGTTTTTAAGCGATTATAAACGCCCTCAAGTCTGAACTGGTTTGCTGAAAGCTTGCTGTAATCTTCAGGCAATTCATTCAAAGAGATTTCATCGTCAAGTTCAGGCAAATTGCTTTCTTTAACCTGAGCAGCATTGTCTTGCTGATCAATACGCTTGAAGACAATAAATTCAACATCAAAAATACTTTGTGCAATAGCAGAGCTTGTGCTGAAAGCAAGCATTAAGCAGGCTGCTAAGATAATGATTCTTTTACTCATAAGTCTATTGGTTAAAGCGTTTAGTGGTTAGAGTTTACCATGAATGAAGGGAAAGCCCAGCCATAATTGTGTTGACTGGGCAGGGTTTCAAACTTTACGAAATCTTCTCAATAACCGTGTCAATTTCTTTGAGTAACGGTGCTATGTCTTCCTCTTCTGTCAAAATCTTCAGAATGACATTTTGTTCAAAACGATAGCGCGAAGGGTTGAGCTGGATTAAGCGAATTAGCTTTGCCGGATCAACCTGTGCATCTTGCGCAAAGCGTATGCGTATACCGCTACGTACCAAGTCAATTTTGCTGATACCCAGTGGTTGAACTCTTAAGGCCAGCTCAGTGACAGTAAACAGGTTTTTCAGCTGCTCTGGCAATAAGCCAAAGCGGTCAATAAACTCGACTTGCAAGCCATCCAGTTGCTCTTTGGTTTTAGCGCTGGCGATTCGTTTGTATAGCGATAAGCGTGTAGCCACGTCACCAATATAATCATCTGGAATAAGGGCAGGGACGCTCAGGTCGATCTCAGTTTTCTGTTTTAGGCTTTGCTGTAGCGATGGCTCTTTGCCTTCTTTAAGAGCTTTAACCGCATCTTCGAGCATGTCCATATAAAGGTTAAAGCCAACCGCCTGCATTTGTCCCGATTGCTCATCGCCTAATAACTCACCCGCACCGCGGATTTCCAGATCATGAGTTGCAAGCGTGAAGCCCGCGCCTAGGTCTTCTAAGGAAGCGATGGCATCCAAGCGCTTCTCAGCATCCTTGGTGATTTTTCGTCCGGCTGGAGTGAGCAAATAAGCGTAAGCCTGGTGGTGCGAACGTCCGACCCGGCCGCGCAGTTGATGCAGTTGTGCTAAGCCAAACTTATCCGCACGATCGATAATCATGGTATTGGCGTTAGGGTTATCAATACCGGTTTCGACAATGGTAGTACAGACCAGAACATTAAAACGTTGATGATAAAAATCACGCATTACCTGTTCCAGTTCACGTTCGCGCATCTGGCCATGCGCCAATTGGATGCGCGCTTCGGGCAATAATTCCTGAAGCTCCTCTACGGTACGCTGAATGGTGTCCACCGCATTATGCAGGAAGTAAACCTGACCACCGCGTAAAACCTCACGCAGTATAGCCTCACGGATCAGCGGCTTATGATATTCGCGAACAAAGGTTTTTACTGACAGTCGTCGCGCAGGAGGCGTAGCGATAATAGACAAGTCGCGCATACCTGACATCGACATATTTAAGGTTCGCGGGATTGGAGTAGCGGTTAAGGTCAAGATATCCACTTCGGTACGGAATTTCTTAAGCTGTTCTTTTTGACGCACACCAAAGCGATGTTCTTCATCAATAATCAGCAAACCCAGACGCTTAAATTTAACATCCTGCTGAATTAGCTTATGAGTGCCGACCACGATGTCAACAGTGCCATCTTCAAGGCCTTTTAAAGTAGCTTGTACTTCTTTGTTGGTCGCAAAGCGGGACAAGCTGGCCACTTTCATCGGCCAGTCGGCAAAGCGATCACTGAAAGTCTCAAAATGCTGTTGAGCAAGCAGGGTGGTTGGAACTAACACTGCAACCTGTTTGCCGGATTGAGCTGCGATAAAGGCAGCACGTAAGGCCACTTCAGTTTTACCAAAACCCACATCACCACAGACCAGGCGATCCATTGGCAGGTGCGAAGTCATATCACGAATTACAGCATTAATCGAAGTGGTTTGATCGACCGTCTCTTCAAAAGCAAACTCAGCGCAGAACTTGCGATACTCAGCTTCATCCAGCTGATATTGTATACCTTCTTTGGCGGCACGACGGGCGTAAATATCGAGCAATTCAGCAGCCACATCGCGCGCCTTCTCAGCTGCTTTCTGGCGGGCTTTATCCCATTGCTCAGTGCCTAGCTTATGCCATGGCGCAAGCTCAGGATTGGTGCCGGAATAACGCCCAATCAAGTGCAATGACTGAACCGGCAAATACAGCTTATCGCCGCCGGAGTACTCAATCATCAGGTATTCGGCTTCGATGTCACCGCTTTCTAATTTCACCAGACCGCGATAACGGCCAATGCCTTGCTCGATATGCACGACTGGGTCGCCTTCCTTTAGCTCCGCCAGGTTGCGGATCATATCTTCGGCTTGGTCTGCGCCTTTATTATCACGGCGGCGAGTCTTAATGACGTGTTCGCCGAATAATTCGGTTTCGGTAATAACGGCCAGGTCAGATAAGGCGAAACCTTTACTTAGCGGTGCAACACCGATAACCAAACCTTTAGCAGTAGAGGCTTCACTCCATTGCTCAATCACTGAGGACTGGATGTCATTGCGCGCCAATAAGTCTTTTAAAGCTTCGCGGCGACCGGGCGACTCGGTGGCGATAAAACACTGTCCAGTCCATTGCTGTAAAAAGCTTCTGAACTGATTAACCTGATCCTTGGCTTTATGATCAATCGCCATCATTGGCATTGGGCTGGCCTGATACTCGGCATCAGGACGTTCCGGCTTGATATGAACACGGATATGTTGTTTCAGCTGTGAGTTAAGCTCACTGGCTTCAAGGTACAGCTTTTTGGGCTCGATAATCGGACGTTCGATATCATGGCGGCGTTGCTCGTAACGCTCGGTGATTTCGTCCCAGTAATGTTCTGCGTGTAGCTGATGATCGCCCAGCGTACAAATTAGCGATTGTTGAGGCAAATAATCGAAGAAAGTATCGAGTTTCTCAAAAAACAATGGCAGGTAATATTCAATACCCGCTGGCGAGTTGCCATTGCTGACCTCCTGATAGAGCCAGACGCGTTGCAGATTGACTTCAAACTCTGCACGGAAATTCTGTCTGAAGCTGCCGATGCCTTCCTCATCCAGCGGGAATTCTTTGGCTGGCAGTAATTCAAACTTATTAATCTTTTCATCAGAGAGCTGACTTTCCGGATCAAAATAGCGGATGCTGTCGATTTCATCGTCGAAAAAGTCTAAGCGTAGTGGTTGTTCCGAACCCATCGGGAACACATCGAGAATGGAGCCTCTGACCGCGTATTCTCCATGCGAAAAGACTTGATTCACCGAGTGGTAACCACTTTCTTCAAACAACCTACGGACTTCGTGCATATCCAGTTTTTGCCCGGTGTGGACAATCAGACTGTTTTGTTCAATGTATTCCTGCGGCGGTAAGCGTTGCAATAGTGTGTTGACGGCAATCAACACAATACCGTGTTTCAATCGAGGAAGGTTATAAAGCGTCAGCAAACGCTCGGAAACAATGTCCTGATGTGGCGAGAAGTTGTCATAAGGCAGAGTTTCCCAGTCAGGGAACACCAATACCGGAATGTCCGAATCTTTGCCCAGAAAATAGCGAATTTCTTTTTGTAATTGCCACAATGCAGGCGTGTCATCACTGATGACCACAATCGGTTGCTCGCGTTGCTCAGCGAGCTTGGCAAAGGCGAGCGCACGGCTGGAACCAGCCAGGCCATCCAGATAATGGACAAAATTGGTTTTATCAGTGATCTGCGGTAAATCGAGCTTCATGCCAAATGACTAGTAATTGTTAGAATTGCCGCGGAATTATAGCGATCTTGGCAAGATGTTGATAGTGGCCATGAGTATCTGCAAAAAGTTAGTTATATGTGGAATATGGTTTGCGCTTTATATTTGCAGTAGAGCGGCAATACAGCTATCTTATTTGTTACTTAAAAAGTAATCACTTAGGGAAAGTATGAGAGTCACATTCAAGCAGGCCGAAGACTTCGAAATCAGTGCTGGATTCTTTATCGCAGCCTGGAAAGTTTGGTTTAAACGGTTCTCGCCGACCCATGATGCGCAGCGTCATGCCTGGAAATACGGCAAAATGCCGATTGGTTTAAGCGACAAAAGCCTGAGTGACCTCATTCGTCAGGACAGACGTTTCACCCTTGAAGTGCTTGCTCGCATGATGGTGCCCTGGGCCTACCGTAATAATGCGCAGGTTGATGATACTTTCCTACGCGACCATATCGACTTTCTCAAACAAGCAACCATCGGTTATGACTCTGGTAGCGAAGAGCCAGCGGCCTGTTTGAGCGACCATGCGCTTGCCTTCTGGGATAGCATGAGTTTCGCCGAGCAAGATACCTATATGAATTATGCTGAAGCTCGTGTTCAGGCAGATATCGAAGTGAAATCCGATGATCCGGTTGTGCTGGATGATCAAGGTATCGAACTGATTGGTGAAGATACTTACCCGCCTTATATACCCGAAAAAGAGGCTGATGATTTGGAATTTGTTCGCGCACTGGTGCGTTGGATTGAAGATGCACCTTATCAGGCCTATTACCTGAAAAAGCCTGCAGGAGAAGCTGTCGCAGGTTGGCATGATCGCTTGCTTGCTTATTTCTGGCCCAAGCCGCGCATCAGCTATGCACTGCACTATGCTGCAGTTGACCCCTTGTCTTATCGAGCCAATGAATTAGCGAAAACACTGGAGCGGGGCGAAGACTGGGATGACGAATGGCGCGAAATGGCGGTCAAAACAGTCACTGAGTTATTTAATGTTAGCGGCACGCCACAAAAAGAAGTTACCGTCGACAACATCAAGAAAGTGATTAAAGCAGCAATCAATGCTGATGCAAACTCCGATGCAAAAATGAACAGCGGCTGGACTTATTTAGCAGCTCTTTGTACCGCACACCTGGAAGGACAACCAGACCGCTTACCATTGATTAGTTGGAACAGCAGAGTCGCCAGTTCGGTAATCTCGCGCCTTGATTTTCTACTTGCCGAAGCAGGTGTCACAGAGCTTGGCAACCGCTTCCAAAACATTGGCACCGTTCCTGGCTGGGGCGGCACACGTCCGCGCCAATACACACTCCAATGGCCAAAAGGTTATCGCTCATGGAAAACCCAGATAGCCGGCAGTAAGCTGGCTAATCAGATTGTCCATATCCTTAATACCGAAACCAAACCCAACGGCGAAAAACGCTACCGCCTGATGCCACTCGCGGGTGGTGGAAAAGGTCCATGGACAGTACGCGGTATTCAAAGAGTTTTGTTCTCGGATGGATATTAACCTTATCCAACTCGCCCAAAGTTTCTCATGCTTGTGGGATTATGTGGATAAAGCTCTAACTCTGCCTCTTTCGCTATTTTTAAAAGTAATTGGATAATGAATAATTTTCAGATATATCAAAAATAGACAAAGTATGAGAGATTGTTACAATCGAAGTAGGCCATAGTGGATTGATAACAATGATGCAGTCACAAATAAGCACTATTCGTACGATCTTACTCCTAATAATCTTGGGCATAGCTGGGCTGAATGGATTTTCGGGTAAAGCTCTGGCCGCAGAAGACGAAGAGCCAGCTCTTCCTGAAGAAGCAATTACCCTTGAAGAACTACAACAGTTGGAACCATTCCCCGAGTTCTTTGAGCAGATGTCGCCTGAAGGTCGTCTCGACTGGTTAAACTCTCAAATTGACCAGGCCGCTACTCCTGTTGAAAGTTATAATTTCCAAAGAGTCTTAGCTTTTGAGCATTTCTTTAATTTTAGGAACTCCGAAGCTCAAGAGGTTTGCCAAACAAATCCGCCTTTGTCATTTGACCTACGATACCGTTTTGCCTGTATCCAGGTTAGCGACATCAGTTATGACAATCGCCTTGATAACCTTTTAAAACTCTACCAGGATGCTGTTGAAGCCGATAACAAAGAGATGGTAGCACAAACCTTAAATTCCATGGGTTGGTATCAGTCAGGCCATGGTGATATTGATCTTGCATTCAAAAGCTATGAAGAAGCTTTGTCGATGGGAGAACATTTAGATTTTTATGTGCTTAATGACGCTATGGTTAACACGGCCACCTTGTACATTGTGCATGGTGATGAAGAATATGTATTAAAGGGAATAGAACTTCTCAAACAATCAATTGAGCGGATAAAAGAGAAACTGCAAGAAGAGCAGGCCTCAGCAGAAAATATTACCACCAGTATCGTTATTCCTCAGTTTAATATCGGGGTAGCCTACACCCTCCATCTTTACGATTATGAGAATGCTTTGCAGTGGTTCAAGATCATCAATGGTTCAGATATTTCCATCTCTCATCTTAAAATGTCCTCCTTACTCTTTTCTGCCTTGTCGGCAGTAGAGCTTGGTCGTAATCAAGAGGCAGAAGCTTTCTTAGCTCGTTCTTACAAGCAACCTCAAGTTAATAATACTGAATTTTCCTATCTATACTGCTATCGAGAGCTTGTTAAATTTAAGTTACAGCAAGAGGCCGATTTAAATGTCTGCCTTCCTCTGCACCCTAATGTTCCACTGGAAGTTAAGATTGATGTTTATAAACGCCTATCAGAATTGAAAGACGATGCTATTCGTAATCAGGGACAGGAAAAGTTTTATGGGTTGTATAATGAAAAGCTAGAGAGTCAGATGAAGCATAGCGCATCATCGACGGTTTCAACCGTAGAGCTCCACCGACTTCAACAAGAGTCGCGACTGAAAAACGAGCTGCTCGAAAAAGAAATTGCATTGAAAACAGCTCTCCAGGAAAGACAAGAAGGGCAGATTCGGTTGGTGATAGCGCTCTCACTAATCCTGATGTTACTTATCCTTATTACGGTCATCCGATTAAATCAAAAACGACGTTTAGCCGAACAGTTTGAAAAGCTTAGTGTTATAGACGTATTGACAGGACTGAACAATAGACGTTTTCTTGAGCAAAACATTGAGCGGGAGATGGGTTTTATCAAACGCTCACAAGTGCACCCTGGTGCCCCGGTAATGGGTGTTTATTTAATTGATATTGATCATTTTAAACGTGTCAATGATACCTACGGCCATGCAGCGGGTGATAAGGCGCTTGTGGGGTTTGCCCAGCGTATTAATGAAACGATTCGTGATGCCGACCTATTCGTGCGTTGGGGCGGCGAAGAATTTTTATTGGTAGCGAGGCTGGAGCAGGCTGAGGGCTTGCAAGTCCTGGCGCAGCGTCTCATTGATGCGGTAAAACGAGAGCCTTATCAAGTGCTGGAAAATCAATCTATTGATTTGACCTGTACCATCGGTTCAGTGATTTACCCTAGCGTAGCAAAGAATGAGAAAGATATTTCATGGAATAATCTGGTGAAGCTTGCTGACCTGGCTCTGTATTATGGCAAGCAAAAGCAAAGAGATTGTTGGGTTTGTATCGAGAATGTTTCCAAACCTGAAAGTTGGAATGCACTTTTTGCGCAAGATTTTGAGCAGTCGTTGAGTAATAAACAAATCACTCTAAGCACTTCAATCACGGAGCCAAAAGAGTAACTTAGCTAAAACAAAGAGTGTTAAACAGTGAGTCTGACTAACACTCTTTATTTCGTTTAGAGTTATCTAGTACGTACCTTTTTCTTTCTCTGCCATCTTCTGGAACTGTTCTTTCTGAGCTCCGGCAGGCGTTGGACGTTCACCCTTTGGGTCTTGTGAGTCCATGACGATTGAGATGATTTTCGTTTCTTCCTTAATGCTCTTACCTTCGGTTTCAGATGAGAAGACTTTCATGGTGTCATTCTTGTCGATCATAAATAGGGCGACGTAGTTTTGGTTGTCTTTTTGGTATTGTTCAAAACTGTAGTTTTCCGTTATTTCTGTAACCTTGATCTTGGCATTTTTAGCAATCATGCTGGCCAGCTGCCCATAAGTTACCGACTCACCAAAAAGCCAGGGTGACTGCCAGTACTCATCTTTTCCCTGACGGTCATTATTGTTTTTGACCTTGTCTTTGTTTGAACGCAAACGATAGATATTCTGTTTGCCAAATGTGTGCCTGAAGTTCAGTTCACTCAAACTATTAAGTTCCTGGTCCATGCTCATAGCAAACACATGGCCAAAACCGATTAAGTCGAGATTTCTGTCGGCATGTTCGGAAACGGGATTACCAAAGTAAACACGAATACCATCCATGCGAGCCTTAGCAATATTACTGTAATTGTTATGCGCCATCAGCACATCCACTTTATGATCTTTCAGTGCCTTTGCTACAGTCAACGCAACGGGATTACTTCCGATGATCAGCACACCGTTATTCGACTTTTCACGAACACCCAGTAGATTACCCACGAAGGCAGCGCTTAAGCTTTGTATCATGACGGTGCCGATGATTATTATGAACACTAAAGGCACTAAATACTCAGTACCGGCCAAACCGGATCCTTCCAGCCGAATGGCGAATAAGGAAGAGATGGCAGCCGCAACAATACCGCGCGGACCAATCCAGCTAATCATGATCTTTTCATTAGTCTTTAGTTTCGAGCCGATACTCGAAGCCCAAACTCCAAGCGGGCGGGCCACGAACATGATGATCGCTAGCAGAATCAAACTGGTATAGCCGATTTGTTGCACGCTTTCTAAATTGAGCCTTGCCGCCAGAACAATAAACAGCACGGAAATTAAGAGAATCGATAACTCCTCTTTAAAATCGAGAATGTCGTCTTTGGGGAACTTAGGCCAGTTAGCAAGCGCTACACCAAGAATTGTGACCGTTAACAGTCCTGACTCATGCTCAATATGATTAGACAGAGAGAAAACTAGTAGTACGAAGGCGAGAGTGAAAATGTTGCGTAGATACTCAGGAATCCAATGCCTTTTAATCAAGGTTGCTAAAAATGCAGCACCAGCCAAACCTAACACGGCGCCTACCATGATAATTTTACCGAACAATACTAAGGCTCCTTCGCCTGAACCGCCTGAGATAATGTACTCATAGACCAGAACCACGGCAATGGCGCCGATTGGGTCGATAATAATACCTTCCCAACGTAGAACATTGCTGATGTTTTTATTGGCTCGTAAGTTGCGTAGGATCGGAATGATGACTGTGGGGCCTGTCACGCAAACCAGCGCACCGAACAGTAGAG
This sequence comes from Kangiella sp., assembly GCF_048265365.1. NCBI lineage: Bacteria > Pseudomonadati > Pseudomonadota > Gammaproteobacteria > Kangiellales > Kangiellaceae > Kangiella > Kangiella sp. The sequence continues at coordinate 1,959,996 of NZ_JBLXBT010000001.1, read as the reverse complement.
CAATTAATGGGTGCATATCAAACAGGAAGTAAGCTGCCAAGCCAGCAATGGCGATAGTGATCAGCACGCCGACGGATACAAGCAGTTGCACCACGCGACCATGACTTTTCACCTCATGGAATTCCAGCGTTAAAGAGCCTTCAAAAAGAATGACCGCAACGCCTAACGATATAAACGGGAATAGTAAATCGCCTAAAGCTTCATCAGGATTAAACCAGCCAAGCACAGGACCGATGATAATACCGATTAGCAAGAGAAACAAAATAGAAGGCTGCTTTAGATACCAAGCCAGCCATTGTGCCCCGATCCCGATGGCTAATACTGCAGATAGAGTTAATGCTAAATCTGGTGTCATAAAATTCCCGTTCTGATCCGTTACAAGCCTTATTGTTATGAAAGCTCATTGTGTTGCCATGAGATTTATAAATCAAGCGCTTAGCCATCAGTTTTGGCAAACGGTCAGTTTAGGTAGGTTGACGTCAAAGTTTTGTAGAGAAGAGGAAGTTAACTAATTAATGCTCTCGGCTGCTGGTCGCGTGAATATGGTGCGTTTGCTGGATATAACTTCTCATGTCAAAGCCCATGGCGCCATCGGCTAATGGACGCTTAATCGCGTAGCGCATACCGGATTTGTCTGAAGGGCATTTGCTGAGATCGATGATCAGCGATTTACGTAGTTTGCCTTCGCAATCACGAACCAACTCAACTTTAGGTTTCAATTTCTTTTCAGGATGGGTAGAAATCACAATGCCAACTTCGCCATTGCTCATTTCAACCAAAGTACCGGGCGGATAAATACCCAGCATACGAATAAAGGCTTCGACCAGGTCACCGTCAAACTGCTTATTACGTTGATTGAACAGCTCTTTAAGGGAGTCACGGGCAGAGCGGCTACGGCTGTAGCAAGTATCGCTGGTCATGGTGTCATAAGCATCAACAATGCTGATAATGCGGCAGTAGAGGCTGAGTTGCTCAGCTGGCAGGTTAGGGTAGCCAGTACCATCAATGTGCGCATGGTGATTCTTAATAACGTCTTTGACCGTGTGGTTAATGGCTGGATCAGAGTTAACCAGCTCATAGCCTAAAATGGTGTGCTTTTGCATCACACGCTTTTCGATGTCGGTTAAAAGACCTGGTTTATCAAGGATGTCCTCAGGGATTTGGGTTTTTCCTAAGTCATGTAACATGCCGCATAGGCCCAGTAATTCAAGTTGTTGCTCGTCTAACTTCAGATATTTGCCCAAAGCAATGGCAAGTATTGCCACGCGCACGCTGTGCTCAGCGGTAAACTGGTGTTTATCTTTGATGCGAGTTAACCAGAAGAGGGCGTTGGCATTGGACATAATGCTGATCATGCAACTTTGCATCACCCGACGGGTATGGGAGATATCAATTTTCATTCCCATTTTTGCCATTTCCAATAGGTTGATAGCTTCTTCGCGTGCAGCTTCATAAGTACCCTGAGCGCGTCTAAGCTCATGGTGTAATGGAGTATTTTCGGGAAGTGGGGCGGTTTTAGCTTTTGCTTTGAGCTTGTCTTTTTGCAACGACCAGAATTGCTCATCAACCTCGATATAGACGTATTTGCAGTATTCTTTAAGGGTTTTCAGCTCTAGTTCGCGCTTAACTACCAGCTTTTGGAACATCAAAGGAACATCAAGCCAAGGCCTGTCGAGTTCTACGACATACATGCCTAGCTGTAATGAGTCAGCCGGAATTTTAACCTTAAGTGACATAGTTGCCCTGTGATGCGAGTCTAACCCCAAACGTGAACCAAAAGGCCCATAATTGGTTAACTCTATCACATTTATACAAAAGGTCTATAACTTTTGTATAAAAGACTGACAGTTTTACATTCCTATAGTTCTGGTTTATCAAATGCTTAAGATCGATAGCTTGCAGGTCAATCGGACTACTATCGAATGAATATAGTGGTTACATTTTGTCATTGCCTGAAGCCCTGATTACTGGTAGTTTTCGGCTCTCAGTCAGGACGCCAAATAAAGACAAACACTATGCAAGCCAAAGTACATACTTTAGTTCATAACAAATGGTTCGAGCGGATAATTATTTCAGTCATTGTACTCAGTGGTATTTTGATTGGTATTGAAACCAGCCGTAGCCTTTCGCAGAACCAAATCGGTTGGATTGAACTTGCTCACTCCATTATTCTCTGGATTTTTGTTATTGAGGTTGTTCTAAAGCTTTATGCCTGCGCACCCAATGTACAAAAGTACTTTAAAGATGGTTGGAATGTCTTTGATTTTACGATTGTTGTGGTCGCACTGATTCCTTTCACGGGGCAATTTGCAGTGATAGGGCGTTTGCTTCGCTTATTACGAGTAGCCCGTTTGATTTCAGTCCTGCCGGAACTACGTCTGATCGTAACCACCTTGATCAAAACCATCCCTTCCATGTTCCATGTAGTGGTGCTAATGCTGGTTTTGTTTTATATCTACGCCGTAGCGGGCTTTAATCTATTCCATGAAACCAATCCGCAATATTGGGGCGATCTTGGTACCTCAATGCTGACCCTGTTCCGTATCGTCACTCTGGAAAGCTGGACTCAGATTATGTATATCGATCTAGCCGTGAATGATTGGGCTTGGATATTTTATGTCAGCTTTATCGTCATAGGCACCTTTATTATTATCAACCTGTTCATTGCTTTGGTACTGAATAACCTGGACGAAGTGAAAGAGCAAAAGAAAGCGCTGGAACGAACTCAAAATACTGAAGCTCATATTTTGAACAATATCGTTCTTATTCGTAAGCAATTACAGGAAATTGAAAAGGAAATGCACGAAAAACAATAACTTAGACCTGTTACTTTTTGATACTGGCAACTCATAACAAAATCGAGGATAATTGCGCCCACTTTCGTTCTGGGAAGCTGGTTCCTCGGAAACAGTATTCCCGTTTCAGTTGTCCCAGAAAGCCGTTGTTGTGGAGATTTCAATCGTGTCAACAGATTACGCCAAGCTAGTCGATTCTTTAACGCCTGACATCGTCGAACGTTTCACTGAAGCGGTCGAAACGGGTAAATGGCCAGATGGCAGTGCTTTATCAGAAGCGCAACGCGAGAACTGCATGCAGGCAATAATGTTGTACAACGCTCGACACAATAGCAGCGACGAGCCGTTCACCATTTCAGCACAAGGTGAAATTCAGACCGGAAAAAAAATGCGTAGCGACTTTGAAGGCCAGTCGAGCAATGACCGACTCCGCCAACAAGGCCACACCATTGATTTGAAAACAATCGATTCCAAAACAGTCGACAATACTGACGAATAACAATCATTCCAGTCAGCTAAATCTAAAAAATCAGCAAAATAGGGTAGTTATGCTTAAAACGATTATTCGAAAAGAACATAAGAATAAGTGGGAAAAACGAGCCCCTTTAACGCCAAAGGCCGTTAAAACATTAACCGAACAAGGCCTTACCATTGAACTAGAACCCTGCGATATCCGCATCTTTTCAGACCAAGAATACCAAGCCGCCGGCGCCATTTATCCTTCCTCTCCAGACCAGGCTGAATTTGTGCTTGGCATAAAAGAACCACCGGTTGATTCAATCAAGCATGGCCAAGTCCATTTAGCTTTTTCGCATACGATTAAAGGGCAGGAATACAATATGCCCTTATTGCAAAAATTCCTCGATGAAGAAGCGACCCTGTTTGACTACGAACCCATTGTTGATCCCGCCACTGGCCAAAGAACCATTGCCTTCGGTCGTTACGCAGGAATCGCAGGTGCCGTAGATAGTTTTGCTGTACTGGGTGAAAAACTGGCGCAAAAAAATAGAGCGACTCCATTATCGAATTTGAAAATGACGCATACCTACGGCACGGTTGAGCACTTAAAACAGGCACTGGGACAATTTGACCTGTCGCAAGGCGAACCGATCCGCGCGTTAGTCGTCGGCACCGGTAAAGTGGGTAAAGGTTCTATCGAAGTCTGCGAATGGCTAGGCCTGCCGAAAGTCAGCGCTAAAGATTTTTTAGCCGGTAATCTTCCAGAAGGTAGCTTCTATGCCGTACTGAGCAGCCGCCACATTAATCGCCGTAAAGACGGTGGTGATTTCAGCATGACAGAATTCGTCGAGAAGGGTGCAGAGTTGTACGAAAGCACCTTTGATAAAGTGCTCGGCAAGTTCAATATCCTGCTACAAACCCCATATTGGGAAGAGATGTATCCGAAACACCTGACTAAAGAGCGCATGAAGCAGTTCAAAGATAAGCTGCCTTTAGTCATCGGCGACATCAGTTGTGATATCAACGGCAGCCTCGAATGCACCACAAAAGCATCCGACACCGACAATCCAGCTTTCACCTATAACGTCGATACCGAAGCAAGCACTGATGGCATCAGTTGGGATGGCGTTACCGTCATGTCTATCGATAACCTGCCTTGTGAACTGCCTATCGACGCTTCCAATGATTTTTCTAAAGCCCTGACCACCTACGCGCCACAAATCATGACTATGGATTTAAGTAAGCCCTTTGCTGAATGCGGTTTGCCGAAAGACCTTGCGGATGCGGTGATCGTCTATAAAGGACAGCTAACGCCAAATTACGAATATTTGAAAGAGTTTCTATAAACAGTCCTCGTAGCAGCGTTAGAAAGTGAATGGACTCTTGAAAAGGTATTCATAAAAAAAGCTCCCTCGGGAGCTTTTTGCTTATTGAAGCTATCTATACAGTAATAATGCCCTCATACCGGAATTGCATCCAACCCTAGTGTCTTGTCATCCTGATGAAAATCAGGATCTGCTCTTCGCTCTTAGATGAAGCGCGCCGAATTTCTATCTTGGTTGGGATAACTCAGGAGTTGTCCCTACGACAAACCAATCACTCCGGGACTGTCAGTTCACCGCGTAAGTTGGTCATCATCTTCTCGCGAATACTGTGTCTATCCATGCCGCGGCTAAACAAATAATACAACTTCGCCAGTGCCGCTTCGGTGGTCATGTCATAACCGGAAATCACCCCTGCATCCATCAATACCTTGCCCGTTTCGTAGGTTGCCATATTGACGCTGCCTTTCAGGCACTGGGTGCAGTTAACGATAACTTGACCCTTGTCGCAGGCTTCGCGAATTGCTTCCATCAATGCCTGGTTCTTAATTGGCGCATTGCCAGCGCCATAAGACTGCAATACAACACCATCCAGAGGCTGGCTTAAAAAGCCCTTAACCAGATCCGCGGAAATGCCCGGAAACAAAGTCAGGATGGCAATCTTCGGTGAACTGAACTTTTGCACATTCAATTCGGGCTTGTTCTGTTTAAAGACTAAATGCTCGCGCACCTTGATGGTGCTGCCAATGCTGGCCAGTGGCGGCATATTTGGCGAAGAAAACGCCGCGAAACCATCGGCATCGGTTTTGATACAACGATTGCCGCGATGCAAATGATCGTGGAAAAATAGACAGACTTCGGGAATAGGGTGGTTGGCCGCCAAGTAGACTGCATTAATCAGGTTATCGCGCGCGTCAGTGCGCAACTGCGTTAACGGAATCTGCGACCCGGTCAGAATCACCGGCTTCTGCAAGCCCTCGAGCATAAACGACAAAGCCGATGCCGTGTATGCCATGGTATCGGTACCATGCAACACCACAAAACCATCATAATCATCGTAGTTGTCCTGAATATCCTGCGCAATCAGATACCAGTCTTCCGGCGTCATATTGGCCGAATCAATCGGCTCCGCGTAATCACGAATCGTAATCTCCGGCATATCCGGATGCTTAAATTCATGAAAGCTCGCCAGAGTATTCTCTAGAAAACCCTCCTGCGGCACAAAACCCTGATCACTCGGCTTCATCCCAATGGTACCGCCAGTATAAGCGATATAGACTTTTTTCTTTTTCATCGGTTGTTCGGACATTAAGGCTCGATAGTATCGACTATTCAACAAGTTGGCAGAAGTATAACTTTTATTGGAGGGATAAAGAAGTCGAGCAGCTATTCAGAAAATTCAGTCGCGCATTTATTGCATGTCGCATTTGCTCTGAGCAAAATGCTTCTCAAAAAAGAATTGCAATTGAATTCAACCCAATTACTATTAGGCCTGTAGGTCATTGACCTAGGTATTTGAACACTGAAAAAAAAAGAGATACCAGAACAGAAATGTCCGGTTTAATAGGGTATTAGCCGGAAAAACGGATTTCGATAATAAATATATTAAAGTCAAAAGGTTATCGGCGTTTTCTGGTAATGTTATGTTTCTTGGGGGTGGGTTTGAAGTTAGTTTTTGGAGCTATAAATTCGATCTTGGCAATAAGTATACTAGCTTGGCCCATAGGTCTTTTGGGCAGTATTTTTATGTTCGATGCTCCGGGATCTGACACCAACCTCATTACTATAGCTCTCGCCTTATCGATTCTTATCTATCCAATTCCAGTGCTTACAGGCGTTCTTGGATATTGGAAAAATCGAAAGGAAGCAGCGATTAGTATCCTTAGAAATTACACCCTTGTCGGTTTACTAGCGCCGGCAACTATCTTGTTTCTAATTTGGTTGCTCGATGCAGTGTGTCAGGGGAAATTTGCATGCAACTAAACATAACCAGGCCATTAAAGCCGATGCTAGTACCTCTCAGCTCTTATGGCGGCGTAAGCCATAAATGAGTAGAGATCAGAGACAAAAATCAGAAAGAAGATCGGTTCATTTCTTTCGTGGAATGGTGTTAATCAAAACCAACTATTCTTATATTCTTACCTGAGGCGATGGGATGAAACGATTATTAGTATCTAATGGCAATCCGATGGAATCAGTCGTTGGGTTTTGCCGCGCTGTAAGAGTCGGTCCTTATATTTCTGTTGGCGGAACGGCACCGGTAGATTCTGAAGGAAAAACTGTTGGTATTGGCGATCCTGCGGCTCAAGCAAGACAGTGCCTGGAAATTATAAAGGAAGCGCTAGAAAACGCTGGGTCTGGAATGGAGGATGTTGTCCGGACGCGAGTAATTCTTACCAATATCGAGGACTGGAAAACAGTAATAGATGTGCGCGCAGAATATTTCAAAGATATCAGACCGGTAGACACCATCATGCAGGTGTCGCGGTTTGTGAATCCCGAATGGTTGGTTGAATTTGAAGCCGATGCAGTCGTATCGGATGGAACAGAACCTGAGACTGTTGAGCCATTAAGTAATGACTGAAAAAAATCACCATAACAAGGCGTAGCAGTTCGCCCCTTCGTGGCTGGGACGCAGCATAGCTGCGCGCCATATGCTAGGAGTTAGCACTTTATGAATCATCTCGAACAACTGGTTGCTGAGTGGTATGGGATTAATGGTGGTTTCCCTTATTCAATTGTTGCTTCTGTAAAACGGTTGGTTATCGGATATATACGGTAATATAATGCTCGGCAATTATCAGTCTGTTCGAATTTCTGTAGGAGAAACTGTATTGAGCAATGAATGGGATGAATATGCCGAGGGGTGGGATGTTGATGCCTCGGTACGAGAATATGCACATAATGCTTTTGACGAACTTTCTCGTGTTATCGAACTTGATGGCCTATCTGTTTTTGACTTCGGTTGTGGCACTGGCACCCTTACCGAGCTTCTTAGTCCAAGGGTAAAAGACATAGTTGCACTTGATGCCTCACCAGAAATGATAAAGTTCCTGACTAAGAAACAACTCACTAATGTTTCGACCATTACCGGCTTTTTGACTCAGGAATTGATTGATAGCCATCATGACCTGGCCAACAAATTTGATTTGATCGTGGCGTCATCAGTTTGTGGTTTTTTACCTGATTATGAAATGACGCTTGGACTGTTAAAGTCTCTTTTGAAAAGCGGTGGAGTATTTGTACAGTGGGATTGGTTGTCGAATGATGAGTCCTCTGAAACTGGATTGTCTGAAAGTAGGGTATTAGGTGCTTTGAAAGACAATGGGTTCATCGATATTCAAGTGAAAAAACCATTTGAAATGAACAGTTCAAAAGGCACTATGACGGTTTTAATGGCTGTTGGGATAAAAGCCTGACCAGTTAATTAACTTCGCACCGCTGTTGAATTAATGGGCTTCACCAGAAAAGTCGACTTTTAAGAACATTTAACACATTTAGAAACTAAGAATACGGACAACCTCCGTTAAGCTCAAAGGAATCCTCTAATGAAATTTTTGATAGCTATAGTATTAGCATCTTTTTCGATGTGCTGTGTTGGCGAAGAACAGTATGCAAAAGCTTTTGATAGCTGCATGGATACATTCTCTGACAAGCAACAGAATGAACAGCATACAGAGGCTGAGAATAACGAAATAGAAAAAATCTGCGAGGAAAGAGCAAAAGCCTATTCGGCACTGGTGAATAATGAAAGGAAAATCTTTGTTCTGACTAATGAATATTGTAGTTATTTGGGTAATAGGCATAAGAATTGGGAGGACTGTTTGTCCGACAACTACAAGAAGGATTATGATTCGGTTGAGCTCCGCACCATGCGCGATGTGGATGCGGCTGTGTTGATTCAAGTTGTTGATAGTCTGAAAGCTGCTGGTACCAAGAAGGTTTTAATTACCACCATTCTATAACCTCCCATGCTTAGTCGAAGCGATACTGTTTGTACTGTCTATATGGATATTTATATGAAAAGACTTTTATCATTATTATTAATTCTATTGTTGGTAGGCTGTTCCAGTCAAAAAGCACTTGAACCCATTGAATCAACAGAAGAATGGCTTAAGCAGAAATATACATTGGGCATTATTTATAAAGAGCAACCAAACCAAGGGTTGGAAGTTCTGTTAATCTCTCAGCATTCCGATACCTTCCACTCAGGGTTAAAGTCCGGATGGATTTTAGTCAACATGGATGATGTTTCTTTGGCTAGAGATGGTGGGATGCTATTAAGCGAAAGGCTTCAGGATTTGAGCAAACCTCATAACATCATGTTTGAAGTCTATACTGGAGACGAAATCATTCAAATGGAGTTAATACGACAGAAGTTTGAGTCCATAAAAAATGTTAAAGGAAGTTATGTTGAAGTTTATTGAAATCATTACTTGAATAATGGGGCAGTGTATATTCCTATCGATTCATACTATACTTTTGCCCATACCACTTAGTGACCCCTGTTCTAACTTATGATTAATAGTATTAAGCAAGCTTTTAAATTTCTTAAAGAGAACAGAACTATTGGGGTTTTGTTATTCACGCTTATTGCGATTGTAAGTGTAGCCATATTTCAGGATTATCTGCATTCCTCAAGGAATGGTTATCCGTTTTTCTTCTCTGAGTCTCTTTTATTCAAAGCTTTCTGGATTTTCTTCCCTCCATTATTGTTACTGCTGAAAAACGCTCACCGAAAAGGCTTTTTAAACTCTTTTCCGAAGAGGGGGGGAGCAGTAGCCATAGCGACATTAGTGCACTTAAGCCTTGTGCCACTGACTATATGGAGCTTGTCAGCGATTTTTCGAGAACAGTCCTACGGGATTTTTAAAGTGCTGACTTACACTATGGCCAATGACTTCGTTAAGATTCTGTTGATTTATGGGGCATTTGTCTTGTGGTTAAAGCATTCGGAGACTAAGCGACATAAAGACGATACAGATAATCAACCGTCAGAAAATGAAGTAGCAGCACAGTCACTATCATCGCCTCAATATTTGACCGTCAGCTCTGGAAAAAATAACACTCGGATCAAGCTAAGTGATGTTCTGTACATCAAAGCAGCAACTCCGTATGTCGCTATTCAGCTGGCAGACAAACAATACCTGCATTCTGAGTCTCTAAAATCTATAGGTGAAAAATTAGACGCTCGATTCATCAGGGTTCATCGATCGAGTATCGTCAATATAGATAAAGTCGTTTCCTATCAATCTCGGTTAAATGGCGACTATGATTTAAGGCTACAAGATGAGACGGAGATTCGACTCAGTAGAAATTATGTAAGCCAGTTCAAACATCACTTTCAATCTAATCCACAGGTTACGCTGTAGATTCATCGTCTCAGGTCTTTGGATATTGACTCATACTGTGCTTAGGGAGAAATTTAGGTAAACCCTTATTACTCTTAGCTTGGTGTTCACATGCACGTCAAAAACACATCTGAAGCTTACGGCTCAATTGCCAAATGGTTCCATTGGACAACGGCGGTACTTTTTCTGTCGTCCTATTGCGCTATCTACTACCGAAACTGGTTTGCAGAAACAGATATTCAGAAATGGAGCGGGATTCAATTGCATTTGTCTATTGGTGTCTCCTTGGGGGTGATCGTGATACTCAGGATTATATGGCGTTGGTTAAATCGAATACCCGAGCCTGAACCTGGCCCGCGTCTTCAACTCCTTGGGGCACGCATTGGCCATTACGCTTTATACCTCATTATGATCATTATGCCGATTAGCGGCTATTTATCGATTGCTGATTATTTGTCCAGAGGGGGAAGTTTTACATTCTTTTTATTATTTGAATCCACCGTTTTCAGAGACATTGAAAGTTTTTTTGGTGTGACACTCGAGCAGCTAGAAGAGCCTGCAGAACTAATTCATCACTATCTCGGTACATGGGTTGTATGGCTGCTGATCTTTGGACATATATTAGCCGCTCTGTACCACCACTATATCAAACGAGATAGAACGCTATCTAAAATGGTTTTCCAGAAGCAATAAATAACAGTCGATAACAAGGAGTCAAATATGAGCAGAGTTATTACCTTTTCTTTCTTTTTATTAATGTGTTTCGAAGCCGCTTCAGCGCAAGAGCCTGTTATTGGTGGCCCGTGTCAGGGTTGCGAACTAGTTTTTGCAGGAATGCCCATTGAGCTAAAATCTAGCTCAAGAATTGCATCGGAAAGTGAGCAGGGCGAGCCTCTTAATCTCAGAGGAACCGTCTATAAAGCAGACGGCACGCCAGCAAGTGGTATCATTGTGTATGCGTATCAAACTAATGCGAAAGGCGTATATCCAAAGGGCTCAACGAATCATGGGCGATTGCGCGGTTGGGCTCGTACCGATGTGAATGGAAAGTATGGTTTTAAAACCATTCGTCCGAAAGCCTATCCCGGACGAGACATTCCCCAGCATATCCACCTGCATATCATCGAACCCAATAAAGCGACTTACTATATTGATGATGTAACGTTTAGCGATGATCCACTGCTTACTTCTGAGCATCGAAAGAAAGATAACTGCCGTGGTGGTTGTGGCGAAAGTCAGCCCACGCGAGACGAGCAGGGTGTATGGCAAGTTCGTCGTGATATTATTTTAGGAGAAGCTATACCGGGCTATGAGTAGTGATAACTACTGGTATTTTTTATAAGTTAGCTAAAGAAATTTGGATAGAAACATGATTAAAACTATAACTGTTCCGTACTTTATTAGTTGTTTAGTTGGTTTGCTAGGCTGTGTCTTTGCGGCAAAAGCAGTCGATTTAGGTGGCACTCACTTTTCTGGTTATTTGATTCAGGTTGGCGAGGGGCAGCCAGCAGTGGCTGTATGTGATTTTAATTCTGATGGCAATCAGGATGTTATCGTAGCGAATTACTCAGACAACAATATGATCACCTATCAAGGAGATGGCAAAGGAGGCCTAGCTGAAGTTGGACGTTATTTGGTTGGTCAGAATCCGACAGGTATGGCGGCGTCTGATATTAACAACGATGGCCATGTTGATGTGGTCATCGCTAACCATGAAACGTCTTTCGTTACATTGTTATTTGGTGTTGGAAAGGGAAGTTTCAATAAAGCACCAAACTCACCATTCAATATTGGCGTACATCCACACCCGCATGAGGTTCAGTTAAGCGATCTAGATGGCGATGCATTCGTGGATTTGGTCGTTGATAGCCGTGATGACGAGGGGGTATTGGTACTTAAAGGGTTGGGTAACGGAACATTTGAGACACCGGGTAAGATTGTTCCTGTCGGTGGTGACCCTTATCGAGGATTTGCCATTAAGGATTTAAATGGAGATGGTCATTTAGACTTGGTTACTCCAAACCAGCGTGACGTTGGAGTCGTTATTAGCACTGACTCAGATAAGATGTCGTTCTCATTGAATAAGCTGCAACAATCCGAGGCACCGTTTGCTGTAGAGTTGGCCGATTTGAATGGCGATGGGAATCTGGATTTGGTTGTGGCTACCAATGGCAGTTCGATCAGTGTTATCCCGGGAGACGGAAACGGTCATTTTCAAATTGATCAGAAAATTACTATCGATGCATCTAACGGCGCGAAACAAATAGCGGTAGGAGATATTAACGGTGATGGAGTTGAGGATGCATTAATCACTAACTGGTCTGGCGAAATACTGGCTATTTTGGGAAGCAAAACGGCTATTAATACTACTAGCTTCAAGCATCCACGCATTCCTAACCCATGGGGCGTTGCTTTAACGGATTTAAACAACGATGGCAAAAGCGACTTTATCATTGCTGATGGTGACAGTAATGTGGCTGTTGTATATGTGAGTCAGTAGAAGCTATTACTCTTAAAAGTGGGATTAATGGATTCAGAGTAATTCAATTTTTTTTGCATGCGCAATAAGTCAGTGATTAAAATGCTGGCTTACTCATTCCAATAATAACGCAAAGGATCAGTAGAGCATGTTAATTCAAAGGACTTCACGTATTTTCCCCGTTACTCACCTTTTACTTTTTTGCATCCTATTGGCAGCTTTGTTTGTTGCTGCACAAGCTATGCCGGTCTATTTTGGTGCTTTCCATTATCTGTCAGTTGGTGTGTTCGTATCTGTCGGTCTGCTATTCCTTACTTATTTCTGGGTAAAGCGAGAGGGTACTACTCTTGAAACGCTGGGCCTTCGCTGGCGCGAGCATATTATGAGCCACTCGTTTATTGGCTTATTCGCGGGACTTAGCGTGATGGCAATCATTTATGTCGTTGTATGGCATTCGACCGATGCCGAAATAAAAGTTTTGCCAGAAACAGTGCTGTTCAGCTTTTTGCTTAAAGCAGTACCCACTTTGTTGGCACTGGCATTGATGGAGGAGTTAGCCTTTAGGGGCTATCTGTTGTTTAAGCTTAGGCAACTTTTGAATACTCGTGTTGCCATCTACGCCACAGCCATTGTGTTTGGTCTATATCATGGCTTGGTCATAGAGTCGCTTATTGGCCCAGCAGTTTGGGGGCTGGTTTTTGCTTTATTGGCGTTCTGGTCACGCGGCCTTGCGATGCCTACCATGTTTCATTTTGCGCTAAACTTTGCCCAGGCTATTTTCGATTCAAAACCAAAATACACTCCGGGGCTCTATGAGTTTGTTATATCAGACGAGGCAACAGCAAACCTAGTGTATCAAGTAGGATTAGCCATACAGGGCGGAATACTGGTCATTGCGATTGTTTTGATTGAAGTTTATTGCCGAAAAGAGAATGGGCTTAGTCGTTAAAGTCGTTCCACTCTAACAATTAATATATCCAGCCGGTACCGAATAATCTTGCGTGCTCTATACAGAGCACGCTCGCTTTTCCTCACAACTTCCAACGTCTTGTTACAAATCTTGTCGAAATTTTGATTGATTTAGAGTGATGGTATGCATTACATTGTAACTATGTTATACATAGTATCATGTAGTACATTGTAGGGCTTGTATATGGACAAAGACAAACAGCAAGAATCAAAGTGGGATGCACAATTGCGTAAGGGTACGCTGGAGCTGGCTATTTTGGCTGCCCTGAAGCCAAGGCCTATGTATGGCCTTGAACTGCTTAACAATCTTCATAGCTTCGAAACCATGGTGATTAGCGAAGGCACTTTATACCCGCTGCTTGACCGGCTAAAGCGAGATGGGTTGACCGATGCCAGTTGGCAGCAGGAGGGCGACGCTAGACCGCGTAAGTTTTACGGGCTGACTGATAAAGGCAGACAGAAATTAAAGGTGCTTGAAGCCCGATGGCGACAATCTGTAGCTGATATTGAGACGCTGCTAGCTGCCCAGGGACAATAACCAGATACTGAGAATGGAGAAAAGTATATGTCTAATAATGACTCTATTAAGAAATATTTAAATCAACTAAGGAAATATCTGTCTCGTTTGGAGAAAGAAGAAGCAGACGAGGTGATTCGTGAGATTGAGGCTCATATATTCGATGTTATTGAAGCTAGGGAGCAAGCAGGTGAAGCACCGAATATCCAAGAGATATTCAATGGTTTCGGTGAGCCGAAAGAGCTAGCAAGCAAATACATTAGTCACATCATGGTCGGCACTCCTCCTCCAGAGGGTTTCAGGCCAATACAGATCGTTAAGAGAGGGGTTTCTAAAACGCTTTACTACAGCATGCTGGTGTTTGGGTATGGAATCAGTTTTGCCTTGATAGCTTTTGCCCTTGTTAACCTGTTTTTACCTTACACGCTTGGTGTCTGGTCTAGCGCAAGTGGGGAAAGCATTGTTATTGGTTGGTTACATCAAGCAGACCTTAGCAATGGAGCAAAGGTTTTTAGCGGTTTATGGTTAAGCCCCGTGGCCATTGTTCTTGCGGCTATTGAGTTTTTCATAACTCATCGAGTACTACGGGTATTAAAACGACATCTTAATTAAGGAAATCATAATGAAAACTATTGGAACTTATATTCTTCACTTTCTCATCGTGTCGCTGGTGCTATTGCTGATAGCGGTTGTCTTCGGTATTAGTCAGCATGCTTCGTTAAATTACGGAACGGATTCATCAGCAAATAAAGTTGCAGGAGAAGGGCCTTTTATTTTCTACAGTAATAGTCAATTAGAGTCGAATTATATTCGGGGCAGTCGAGAGTCGGGTTTTTCCGTTGAAAAGCAAGCTTATGCACCTGAACAAGTTATCCCTGCAACAGTGACCTATAATGGTGATCAAAGCAGTTTTGATTTCGATATTCATCCGGCGATTATTACTCCAAAAGCTGTGTATGATGATCAGCAATCGATTCTTGCCTTATCCGATCTTGAAGGTAATTTTCAGGCCTTCCGTGACTTTCTCATTACTCATCAGGTAATTTCAGAAGAGCTCGAGTGGACCTTTGGTCAAGGTCATTTGGTGCTGGTTGGAGACATGGTTGATCGAGGTAGCTCCACTACGCAATTGCTATGGCTGATTTATAAGCTTGAACAAGAAGCTCGAAAGGCGGGTGGCCAGCTTCACTACATTATCGGTAATCATGAAATTAAAAATCTGCAGGGAAACTTTAAATCTGCTGCTGATAAATATTTACCGATTGCAGGAATTATGGGCAAAACTCAGGCAGATTTATTTAGTAACAACTCATTTATTGGCCGCTGGCTTGAATCGAAAAACGTGATGGAAATTATTAATGGAACTATATTTGTTCATGGCGGTATTGACCCGCAGCTGATGCAATTTGATTGGACCGTTGAGGATATCAATGAGCAGGTAAGAGCTTATTACCGACAGATGTACTATCCCGGACTTGCCGACAAAAATACCGAGTTATTAATTTCAACACAGTCAGGTCCAGCCTGGTATCGAGGGTATTTCAAAGACAAAGTTAATGAAGAGCAATTTCAGGCTACTATAAATAAATTTGGTGCCAAGGCGGTAGTTGTTGGTCATACCTTGCAGTTTAGTGTTAATAGTCAGTTTGACGGCAAGTTATTCGCAATCGATGTGAAACATCCGTCAGATTATAGCAATAGCTTCCCGACCAAGCACTCAGAGGGACTGCTGATAGAAAATGGTATTTATTACAGGCTTCTTGATGACGGTCAAAAGATCCCACTTTCTTAGCCCATACACATTCAAAAACAGCGAATATTGAGGATGATGCTACGGAACTACATTATCTTTCAATTCGCTGTTTATTTTTAGGCGTGTATAATGGCAAGCATTCCCGAGGGGAGGCTTTTGCCTGAGAAATGGCTCAATGCGGTTTGCGGATTTGCGACTGTTTGAGCGCCAGACCCTTAGAACCTGATCCGGGTCATGCCGGCGTAGGGATAGGGAGTTCAGAAAATGTGCTTTTTTGGAATCTGGCTTTTTCTTTCTTCACCTTAAGCCATTCATTGACAGGGACTCAGTCAAGTTAGCTTAACTGCAATTTTCTGTCTTTTCTGTTGTTACTCCGCTAAACCCCATCACTTAAACGCTGAAATGCTGTTATGTGGAGTTGTCTTTTGAAACACGCTATTCGTTCTTTTAAACCTCTTCTTTTGACCAGTCTGTTGACGATGTCGTTTGCTGTGCTTGCTGATGGGCAGGCGGATGATGAGCTCTTGGATGAAGATCTGGAAACCCTGATTGTTACCGCTGAGCATCTGACTGAGAGTCCTTTGACCTTGCCGTCGAGTGTGACTGTGATCGGTAGTGAGACGGCACGTAAGAATAATGCTCATCATGTTTCTGATGTTTTCAATTTAGCGCCAAATGTTAATTTCGCAACGGGTGCTTCGCGTGGTCGATTTATTCAAATCCGTGGAGTAGGCGAGCGTAGTGAGTTTGTTGAGCCCGTCAATTACTCGGTGGGTGTGATTGTTGATGGAATCGATATGACGGGTATCGCGGGTGGTGCTTTGATGCTGGACACGCAGCAGGTTGAGATCCTTCGTGGCCCGCAAGGTACCCTCTATGGCGCGAATGCTTTGGCGGGTTTGGTCAATATAGTGTCTGCGGCACCTGAGGAAGACTTGCTGAAAGTTTCCGGTTCCTTTGAGTCTTACAATGGCCGTAGCGCCTCTTTGATAAGCAGTGATCAGCTTTCGGATGCCTGGGGCTACCGTTTCGCGGTGGGGCAATACCGTAGCGACGGTTTTACCGATAATGTTTTCCTAGGACGTGATGATACCCAGAATATAGACGAATCGAGCATGAAGGCTCGTTTGGTTTATCAATCCAGTGACGACTTTTCTTTGACCTCAAATCTGATTCTGGTCGATGTGGACAATGGATATGATGCGTTTAGTCTTGATAACACACGCCAGACTTATTCTGATGAGCCAGGCCATGATCGCCAGGAAACCATTGGTGCTTCCTTTATCGCTGAATGGGCCTGGGATTCCACCAAGCTGCAAAGCACCTTGTCATTTGCTGACAGCGAGCTTGATTATGCTTACGACGAAGACTGGAGTCATACTGGAATTTGTGAAGGCAGGCCGTGCGATAGTGATGACTGGGGTTTTGATTGGTGGTATTCGTCGTTTGACCGCTTCTTGAGAGACAATCGAAACTTGAGCTTAGACGTTAAATTGATTGGTGGGCAGGGCAGTACTGATTCACTATCTAGACGATCTTCATCAAATCAGTGGGTTATTGGCGCTTATTTCCGCGATCAATCTGTTGATTTGTTGCGTCAATATACGTTTAACCCAGTAGATTTCAGAAACCAATACGATACCCGCAACGCTGCACTCTATGGACAGCTGGACATTCCTTTGAACAATGATTGGACCTTGGCAACTGGTGCGCGTTTCGAACGCCAGTCGGCAGATTATGCTGATAATCAGCCTTTCGCGGATGATCGTTCTGAGAATTTCTGGGGTGGTAAGGCTTCGCTTGAGTATCAGGCCAGTGAACAGGCCATGCTGTATGCCTTGTTGTCGCGTGGCTACAAAGCAGGGGGCTTTAATACGGCACAGGAACTGCCGGAGTCACAACGTGAGTATGATTCTGAATACATGCTAAACCATGAGTTAGGGGTTAAAGGTTTTTGGCCTGATGCTGGATTAACTTTGCAGGCGTCTTTGTTCTATCAAAACCGTGATGATATTCAGTCCAAACAGTCCTATGTAACCTCGCAGGCTGATGGCCGAACTTTGCAGGAAGGCGGTGAGTGTCCCTGTAATTTTACCGATTACAACATCAATGCTGGTGGGGCAAAAAGTTACGGCGCTGAAGTTGAGTGGAATTGGCGTTCGCTGGAATGGGCGCATTTTTATGGTTCGGTGGGCATATTAAAAACTGAGTTTGAAAACCTGCAAAGCTTTACGCATGTGTTGGCTGACCTAACGGCCAACCCACCAGTACCTTATGATTTAACGGGTCGCGAACTGGCGCATTCACCAGAACTGCAATGGGTTGCTGGCGCTGATTTTTATTTCAATGAATATTGGAGCCTGAATCTGCAGACTGAATTTAAGGATGAGTTCTATTTGTCCGACCGCCATCAGGTTAAAGCTGATGACTATCAGTTGTGGCATCTGGCGTTGACTTACGAGGATGCTAATTGGCTCGTTGAACTCTATGGCCGTAACTTGACGGATGAAACTGTCGTTAATCGAGGTTTTGGCAGCTTCGGTAATGATCCGCGAAAGTTTTATGAAACCGAACCTTATTTCCAGTATGGTACACCAAGAATCGTCGGTGTTCGTGCCGCCTACAACTTTTAAGCATTGAGGGAATGATGAAATGAAGATTTCAGTTGAATTAAGCTTGTATCCGCTGGATGACGAGTTTCTGCCGATCATTCAGGATGTCGTTGCGCGTCTGATGGGTGACAAGCGGGTAGAGGCCATAGTGAATACCATGAGTACGCAACTTTTTGGTGAGTTTGAATCCGTTATGGCGGTGGTTAATGAAACCGTAGAATACTCATTTAAAACTTATGGCAAGCAGGTGTTTGTAGCTAAGTTTTTAAACAGCGACGTTAAGCCCGGTTAAAGAATTCACAAGATAAAAGAATAAAATAAGGAAGCTGATGAGCGACTTCTTTCAAACTTTCGGCCAGCAAGTGGCTGCCACTTCGGTCTGGGAGTGGCTGGCTGTAGCCTTGGCTATCGCCTATATCTTGTTGGCGATTAAAGAAAATATCTGGTGCTGGGTTGCGGCATTTTTCAGCACGGCGATCTACACGGTGTTGTTCTTTGACGTTAATCTGTTCATGGAGTCGCTGTTAAACGTTTATTATTTGTTGATGGCAGTTTATGGCTTCTATCAATGGCGCTTCACCGTTAAACGGGGCAACGACAAGCCAATTAGTCGATGGCCATTGAAAGTGCATTTGGCTTGGATAGCTGGGTTGTCAGCTGTTGTTGTTATCAGTGGTTATCTACTCGATAATTACACGACTCAAGATTTTGCATATATTGATTCATTTACGACCTGGTTTGCTGTGTTTACCACTTACTTATTAGCAAAAAAAGTGCTTGAGAACTGGTTGTATTGGGTTGTCATTGATTTCGTATCGGTGTTTTTGTATTGGGAAAAAGGTTTGTTGATTACGGCAATTCTTTTTGCAGGTTATACGGTGATGGCCATTATTGGTTGGCTCGAGTGGAAGAAACATTATGAACAAGCAACAGCCTGATTGGTGGCATTATTCAGCGAGTAGCTGGAAACAGCTGGTGGAGTTATTGGTAGAGTTGCACCCATTGAGCGTAGAGCAGTGCTTAAACCAGTGTGCTAACCAAGCCAGCTGGCAGTTGCTTCGTCAGGGCGATACCAATGCAAATTTTAAACTTAGTCTCGCTAATCAAGATTACTTTGTGCAGTTGGCGGATCAAACCAAAGTGGGTCAGTTACCCGGTGGCCATTACTGTTCTCAGACTCGACTGGTTAGTGAAAACCCTGCTCTATTAAAATGGTTACCGAAGTGCTTGCTGGACAGTGAAGATATTCGTATTTCTATTTGGCTTTATGCCAGCCCTACAGTGAGCCAGCATTTCAATAACCCTGATCTGATTGTTGAGTTGAGTCGTTTATTAAGTGAGCTTCATCATTCTCAATTGTTATTGCCTGAGCTTGATATGAAAAAGCATCTTGCTAAATATTATGAAATCACTCGAGTTAATAAAAACGCAGATCGATTACGCGCAGAAGTTTTATATCAACAGGGACAGAAAATAGTTAATTATTTCGAGGCATCTCATAGTTGCCATAATGATATCTCACCAGGCAATTTACTCAGTGGACATCAGCTTTATTTAGTGGACTGGGAGTACGCTGCTATTAGCGATCCCTTGTTTGAACTGGCAGGAATTATCTGCAACTTTGAACTCTCCAACCTTCAGGAACAGGAACTACTTGACGAGTACGAAAAGCAGTCACAATTGATTGTTGATAGGGACAAGCTTGATGCTATGAAAAGCCTGTATAGAATTATTGGTGAGCTTTGGTATATGGGCAACGCTTGATCAGAAAAGGTGCGATTAACGCACCTTTTTTTATTATCGTATTTTTCTACTTGGGGGAGTCTTAGATACTCACTCCGATTGACTATTTAAATAGTCAATCGCTAACTGTGATAATGCTTTAACACCGGTTTTCATGCCAGCTTCATCGACGTAGAAATCCGCTGTGTGATGTGGCGCTACTTCGCTTAATGGTTTGCCGATGGGTTTGCCACCAAGGAATAAGAACATACCAGGAACTTCGTTGGCGAAGATAGAAAAATCTTCTGCACCGGTAACCGGGTTGACGATGTGGATCTTGTCTTTGCCGATGACATTTTCAAGAGTTGGCATCATGGCGGTGGTCAGCTCCGGATCGTTGTAGGTTACAGGCAAAGAGCTGGAGTAGGGAAGTTCAACCACTGCGGTGGCGCCCATGCTCTTAGCAATCAATTCTGCTTTTTCGCGAACTTGTTTGGCGATATTTTTTCGGTCATTCTCATCTAAGGCACGAATGGTACCTAGCATTTCAATTTCTTCTGGAATGATGTTGGAACGAACACCACCGTGAATCGCGCCAACGCTGACAACTGATGCTTGCTGTGTGAGCGGCATGCTGCGGCTGACGATGGTTTGTAAGCTGTTTATGATCTGTGCTGCAGTGACTACTGGGTCAACCGAAAGCCATGGGGTCGAGCCGTGAGAACCTTTGCCTTTAACGGTGATTTTGAAATCGTCCACACTGGCCATTAAGCCTTCAGATTTAATTCCTATTTCGCCAACATTAATTCCGGCCCAGATATGCAGGCCGAAAATCACATCCACGTCGGGATTTTTAAGCGCACTTTCTTTAACCATTAATTCAGCGCCACCTTCTTCACCCGGAGGAGAGCCCTCTTCAGCTGGCTGGAACAGGAATTTTACGGTGCCGGGAATTTCGTCTTTCATGCCGGTCAGAATTTCAGCAACGCCCATTAGCATAGCCACGTGCGTATCATGACCACAAGCATGCATCACAGGCACTTCGTTGCCCATGTATTCGCCAATGGCAGTAGATTTAAAGGGCAGGTCATTGCGTTCTTTGATGGGCAGGGCGTCCATATCAGCGCGTAATGCTACTACAGGGCCTGGTTTGCCACCTTTGAGAATGGCGACAATTCCGGTGTGGGCTACGCCTGTTTGGATCTCAAGGCCTAGCTCACGTAAATGCTGTTCAATGTATTTACTGGTTTCGAATTCACGGTTGCTGAGTTCTGGATTCTGGTGGAGATGACGACGCCATTCGATAACTTTGGGTTCAATGGCATCGGCTTGTTCAGAGATAATTTGCTGAGTATCTTGCGCGGAAAGCGATAGCGAAAAGCCAGCTAGCAATAGACTGATAATAAACTTCATAAGGGGCCCCTCAAAAATTAAGCGCATTCAGTTTGGCCTTTTTTGAGATTTAATGCAAATTACAATGCATAAAAAAAGGCGTCCAGTTGGACGCCTTTCGAGGGGTGTTGCTTAGGGGTGTATCTCGAACATGGTTAAATTTTCTCGTGTACCATTTCTTCTGTTTCGAAGTCGTCGACGTTGATGATGTCGAGGCGTGCTTTTTCGGCTTCGATGATCAAGTTGTATTCATCATTAGTGATGATGTCTTCATTCTTGGCTTGCTCTGCGAAGATGACCACTTGATGGTTGTCTGGCTTGACGCCAAGTGTGGTGGCGATCTTTTTAACCAGTGGTTCAATTTCAAGTTGCATACGTAATGCGCGGTCGACTTTTGCAGCGTTGTTGAACTCTGCTGGAGTCTTGAACATGCCGTGGGTCAGTTCTTCTCGCATTGCGCCAGGCTCTTGTAATTGACGGGCCACTTTACGCTGTATTTTGTCGGATGGTGCTGACACTGGCATTCCTAATGGGAAGACCACGATACGCAGTAGTTTACCCATCCAGCTGATTGGGAAGTTACGCAATACGCCATCGGCTGCCATTTGGGTTTGGTGCAAGCAGTAGTCCAATGACCATTGCACGATCTCCCGATCATGCGCTGGGCGGCCTTTGTCTTCATAGAACTTCAGGACAGAGGAAGCGATGTACATGTAACTCAACATATCGCCTAAACGACCAGAAATCATTTCGCGACGTTTGAGTTCGCCGCCGAGCACACCCATAGTTACGTCAGACAAGAAGGCTAGCGTACTGGAGAAGCGAGTCAGCTGTTGATAGTAGCGACCTGTAAAGTCTGACTTTGGTTTGAATACCAGGCGACTGCCAGTTAAGCCAAGCCAGAAAGTTCGTATCTTATTGCTGGCAGCAAAACCAACGTGAGCAAACAAGGCTTTATCAAAATCTTTAACAGCCTGTTTGGTGTCCGGGTTTTGCGTGGCCGCAATCTCTTTTAAAACATAAGGGTGGCAGCGAATCGAGCCTTGGCCATATATAATCAGGCTACGCGTTAAGATGTTCGCACCTTCAACCGTAATAGAAATGGGCGCACTTTGGTACGCTTTGGCCATGTAGTTTTTCGGGCCCATGATAATCGCTTTACCGCCATGTACGTCCATGCCATCCACCGCAATTTCACGCGACATATTGGTGGTATGGCATTTCACAATCGCTGAAGCAACTGATGGTTTTTCGCCGGTATCAATACCGGCAGCGGTGAAGGTACGCACTGCATCAATCAGATAGGTTTTACCGGCAATGCGCGCCAGTGCTTCCATCACGCCTTCCATATAACCGACCGGAACTTTGAACTGCTTACGAATCCGCGCATAAGCGCCAGTGGTGTAGGCAACTGCTTTAGAGCCGCCAGTAGCGCCTGATGGCAATGAAATTGCACGACCGGCTGACAAGCAATCAACCAGCATGCGCCAGCCGATACCGGCGTTCTTTGAGCCGCCAATAATATAGTCCAATGGCATGAAAACGTCTTTACCAGTTGTTGGACCATTTTGGAATGGGGTGCTGATTGGGTGATGGCGACGACCAAAGTTAACCCCTGGTGTGTCAGTTGGGATCAGGGCACAGGTAATGCCTAAATCTTCTTCGTCACCGAGCAAACCGTCCGGGTCGTATAATTTAAAGGCTAGGCCGAGCAGGGTAGCGACGGGAGCAAGGGTAATATAACGCTTGTTCCAGGTCAGGCGCATGCCTAATACTTCTTCGCCGTTCCAATCGCCTTTGCAGATGATTCCTTTATCGGGAATTGCGCCGGCATCGGAACCTGCTTCAACTGCCGTCAAAGCGAAGCAAGGAACTTCTTCGCCACTTGCCAGGCGTGGCAGGTAATGTTTCTTTTGCTCTTCGGTGCCGTAGTGAAGCAATAATTCAGCAGGGCCAAGCGAGTTTGGTACTGACACGATACTGCCGACGGTGGCACTACAGGAATTAATCTTGGTTAAGACTTGCGACTGGGCATAAGACGAGAAACCTAAGCCGCCATATTCTTTTGGAATAATAAAGCTAAAGAAGCCGTTCTTTTTGATGTATTCCCACATTTTCGGTGGCATATCGCGGTCGTATTCCGAGATGGTCCAGTCATCAATCATCTTACACAGCTCTTCAACCGGGCCGTCAAGGTAGGCTTGTTCTTCTTTGCTCAGCTTGGCCGGTGGCACTTTATGCAGTCGTTTCCAGTTGGGCTTGCCACCAAAAACTTCCGCTTCCCACCACACAGTACCGGCGTCGAGCGCTTCTTGTTCGGTGTCGGAGATGGTTGGCATGATTCCCTTGAACACTTTCAATAACTTACCGGAGATGATTTGTCGTACCGGTTTAAGGTTCAGAGGGATAAAGATGGCGAGGAATACAACCCAGTGTACATAAGGAATGGACATCTGAAGGCTATAAAGTACCAGTATGGCTGCCACTGTTAACGTTGTTACTAGCAGGCTTAAACGATGGTATAGCGTGATGCCGAGAGCGACCAGCAAAACCAACGTGAGGATAAGTAAATTCATGAAATAACCTACCTTTTCAATATGATAATTTCTATTCGAGAGTTTCTATGTGAGAATCTATAGTGATTCATTAGCAATTTATCTGGTTTAGAATAACACATCGTACCAGTTTTGCTAGTGTGATTTTTTGTATCAAAGTTTGTAACTGCTTGAACTCAAAGAGTAGTTGTAACAATATAGGCGTGAACAAAATATAAAGATAAATTGAGGAGCGGGAAATGAAGCGTTTAGCTGTAGCTATTATCCACGGGATAGGTTCTGAGAAGGAATTTTTCTCTATTGAATTAAAACACCGTATTGTTCAGGAATATCTCAAAAGTGATCCGGATAACCGTATGGAAGACGATCTGTTGTTCCATGAGATTTATTGGGGTGATCTGGTTAAAGATGAACATGGTGAATTATTAAAGCAGTTGGATTATCGCGATGAACTGGCCTACAAGGGCGTTCGCAATATGTTTGTGGATTTCATGCGCTTGGGGCTTAGCTATCGCAAAGCTAGCGATAATGGTTTGTATGAAGCGATTCATGGTCGTATCAAAGAGAGCATGGCTAAATTTGCCACTCATCGCCATGTAGACACCGATTCAACGCCATTAGTATTGTTGGCGCACTCGTTTGGCTCGGTGATCATGTCTGATTATATTCATGACTTAGCCGGTAATGGCGAGGGTTTAAATCCCTTCGAGAGCTTCCAGACCTTAGCCGGCATCATCACTTTTGCAAGTCCATTAGGAGTCTATTCAGCTCATCATGATGATTTCCACGGGCCTATGCCGAAAGTGGGCAAAGCATTAGAAGAAGGGCTACAAGATCGCATTAAGTGGCTTAACTTCTATGATAAGGACGATGTGGTGGCTTATCCGCTTAAAAACGTCAGCGACGACTATAATCAAGCGGTTGATGAAGATATTGAAATTAACGTTGGTAGTGCTGCGACCTCCTGGAATCCAGCCTGTCATACGGGTTACTGGGAAGACAAAGACTTCTACAAGCCTGTGGCAAAATATCTGGGTGAAGTTCGCGCACCACATGATTTCTGGAAATTGTCATAGTCAGTAATTTAAGCGACAATAGCGACATCGTTTATTCAAGCTCCTGTTAATTATCGATATCACTCGGTGATTGGCAGGAGCCTGTTTATTTAAGTTCATTCATTATTGATGTCCTGAGTGTTTATCGTCGTTTATGTCAAAACAACCAACTGTTTCCAAAAAGCCTGCCTCTGACAAGTCTTCTAGCAATAAGTCTTCGATTCAAACTCTGATCTCAGAACAAGTGACTCAATGTCAGCTTGTGGATCAATTTGAGCTCAATAAGCTGAAGTCCATTATTAGCAAACGACAGAAAAGCAATCAGCCAGTCAGTAAGCTGATCAGTAAAGCCGAACAAATTCTTCAGGACTCAAAGCAGATAGTCGAGCAACGACAAAATCTCATCCCCACCGATATCGAATTCGATATGGCCTTGCCGGTGTGTCAGGCAAGAGATGATGTGCGTAAAGCGATTGAAGAGAATCAGGTGGTGGTGATTGCGGGGGAAACCGGGTCAGGAAAAACCACGCAGTTGCCGAAAATCTGTTTGCAGTTAGGTTTAGGCGTTTATGGCAAGATTGGTCATACTCAGCCGAGACGAGTGGCAGCGACCAGCGTTGCGCGACGGATTGCCGAGGAATTAAAGTCTGAGCTGGGACAGCTTGTCGGCTATAGCATTCGATTCAATGACCAGTCTAGTCCGGTAACACCTGTTCGCGTAATGACTGACGGTATCCTGCTCAACGAGATTACTCATGATCCGTTACTGCGCCAATACGACACCTTGATCATTGATGAAGCTCATGAGCGAAGCTTAAATATTGATTTTCTATTGGGGTATATCAGAAATATTTTACCCAAGCGGCCTGATCTTAAAGTCATCATCACTTCTGCGACCATTGACGTGGAGCGTTTTTCTAAGCATTTTGCTATTAATGGTAAGCCCGCTCCAATCCTTGAAATCAGCGGTCGGACTTATCCGGTCGATGTTTGGTATCGACCTGATGATGAAGAGAATCCCAGCCCGCAAGTTGAACGTATTGGTCATGCGGTCGATGAGTTAATCAGCTATGCACCGGGCGATATTTTGATCTTTCTTTCTGGTGAAGCTGAAATTCGCGAAACCGCTAAGTTCCTGCGTAAAGACCGCTTTCAGGGTTGCGAGGTGTTGCCTCTTTATGCGCGATTATCGATGCGTGAACAGGAAAAGATTTTCCATCCTTCCGGTGGCAAGCGACGCATTATTTTATCAACCAATGTGGCAGAAACCTCGGTAACGGTTCCGGGCATTCGATTTGTCATTGATCCAGGCTTTGCTCGTATTAGCCGTTATTCAGTGCGCAATAAAATACAGCGCTTACCGATTGAAAAGATTTCTCAGGCCAGCGCCAACCAGCGAAAGGGTCGTTGTGGTCGGGTCGCTGATGGTATCTGTATTCGTTTGTATGAAGAGGATGATTTTTTAAATCGTCCTGAATTTACCGACGCAGAAATTCTGCGCACCAATCTTGCTGCCGTTATTTTGCAGATGAAGCAATTGGGTCTGGGCGATATTGAGGCCTTTCCCTTTATTGATGAGCCAGCACCAAAGCAAATCAGTGATGGTTTGAACTTATTGTCTGAACTACAGGCGGTTGATGGCAAGAAGCAGCTGACCCATATTGGTCGCAAGATGGCACGCCTGCCGATTGAGCCGCGTCTGGCTCGCATATTGCTTGCAGCAGAAGATGAGTCCTGTGTGAGAGAAGCTTTGATTCTGGCCGCATTCCTGTCGGTCAAAGACCCGAGAGAGTGGCCTTTTGAAAAAAGAGAACTGGCTCAGCAAAAACACGCCAAATACAAACATCCACAGTCTGACTTTATCGCCATCATTAATTTGTGGGACCATTTGCATAAGCAGCAGGAAGATTTAACCAACAGTCAGTTTCGTCGTTACTGTCAGGAAGAGTTGATTAACTTCAATGCCTATCGCGAATGGCGCAGTACATATCGTCAATTAAAGAGTTTGGTTAAATCTGCGCATCATCAGACCCAAAAGCAGTCAGAGCCTATCAATCCTGAGGACAAGGTATATTACGCCAAGCTCCACTCGATCTTGTTGACAGGGTTGCTGAGCTTTATTGGTCAAAAAGATATTGAGAAGGGTTATTTAGGCTCTCGCCAGACACGTTTTATGATTCATCCTCAGTCTGCCAACTTTAAAAAGCAGCCACCGTGGGTGATGGCTTTTGAGATTGTTGAAACCACACAGAATTATGCTCGCTTAACCGCCATGATTGAAACACCATGGATTGAAACCATCGGCAAGCATTTAATTAAGAGCCACTACTTTGATGCTCATTGGGAGAAAAAGCGTGGTGCCGTGGTTGCGTCATTGCAGCAAACTTTATTGGGCTTAAAGATTGTCTCCAATCGGACAGTGGATTACTCATCTATTGAGCCTGAGCTGTGTCGAGAGTTATTTATTCTGCACGGCTTGGTCCGTAGAGAGCTGGAGCCAAGGCATTCTTTTCAGCAGGATAATGAGCAATTATGGCTGGATGTCGAACAGGAAATTGCTAAAGCCAGACAGGCCGACATGCGCACCGATGAGCGCGATCTTGTTGCATGGTTTGATAAACGTCTGCCAGAGTCAATTTGTAATGTTAAACAGCTTAATCAATGGCTCAAGAAAAACGCTAAACAGAATAATCAGCTACTGACTTTGAACAAGGGTGTCCTGTTCAAAGCAGAGGAGCAGGACGCCAGTCTCTATCCAGAAAGCATTAAAGTTAAATCGATTGAATTACCGCTCAGTTATCACTTTGAACCGGGGCATCCGCAAGATGGTGTGACCGTCAAAATTCCTCAATCGCTGAGTCAACAATTTAAAGACTCAGATTTTGAGCGTCTGGTACCTGGTTTGCTGGAAGAAAAAATTGAATTCATGCTGCGCTCCTTGCCGAAACGGTTTCGCAAAAACTTTGTGCCAATTCCGCAGTTTGCTCAAGCCTGTTATGAACAGGTATTGGAGCAGCAGGGCAGCTTGATTGATATTATCAGTAAGCATCTATTTAAAATGACCGGCGTGATTCTGCCTAAAGAGGCCTGGCAGGAACTGAGTTTGCCAGAGCATTACTTAATGCGCTTCGAGATTGTTGGCGATAAAGGAAAGATTTTGAGTAGCGGTAGGACTCTTGAGCAGTCGCAAGAACTAAAGCAAGTTAAGGTTAAGACCAGGCAAAATCCTAAAAAGAAGGAAGAGACCTTTACCAACTGGCCCGATTCTTTTGTGAAAGAGGGGGTGTTCGAAGAGGCCGGCACTAAAATTCCGGTAACTTATGCGCTGGAAGATGGTGGCAACAAGGTGAGGATAGTTGCTGTGGTCAATAAGCGCCAGGCGGAGAATGTCCATGTGCGCGGTGTGTGCAGGTTGCTTGCGCTTGAAAAGTCACAGCTGCTCAGTTACCTGAAAAAGAAATATCACAACCGACAAAAACTAACCTTGTCAGTCAGTACCTTGTGTAGTGTTGATGAGTTGATTGATGACGCGGCGATGGCCTGCTTAAAAGATCTGGTACAAAAAAATATACCTTATGACAAGACTGCTTTTGACGCATTGTCGCGAAAGATTGAAAAAGAGTTGGTGCCTACTACGACCGAGTTGTTAGATGATCTGGTTCAGGTTCTGCAACTAAGAGCCAGCATATTGGCTGAGGCAAAAGGTTTAGGTAAAGCTCTACCGAGCACTCGAAAAGACATTGGCAGTCAATGCGACTATTTATTCCAGCCTGGTTTTTGTTTCAGGTTCGGCGCTACAAAGATAAAAGATTTTAAGCGCTATTTATCGGCCATTGAAAAGCGTATTGAGCGGGCAAAGCTGAATCCTCTGAAAGAGGCAGAGTCTTTATTAATGGTATCAGATTGGCTTGATGTGCGCGAAAGTCTAGCTGAGGACAATGCTATTCCATCCTTTGAAGTAGATGAATTTAACTGGATGCTTGAAGAGTTCAGAATATCATTATTTGCTCAGGGCCAGAAAACGCGCTTTCCGATTTCAGCCAAGCGTTTGCAGAAGTTTGTTGATGAGCTAGAGAGGCAGTATTACTGATTGGTATGAGGTGTTTCGATTCTGGGCTTGTTAGGCTTATGATTCTTCGGGAGTGATAACCACCTTGTTTCGGCCGGTTTCCTTTGCCTCATAAAGACATTTATCAGCAATTTCGATCATGCTATCTAAAACATGGTGACTGTTGATGTTCACTCCAATACTGATGGTCACCTTTACTTCCAAACCATCAATATCAATTGCTGTGCTTTCTACTCTCTTTAGTAATTTATCAAAGAATATTTCTGCATTTTCACGATTAATACCCACCATGTACATACAGAATTCTTCGCCGCCGAAGCGTGCTACTACGTCGGATTTCCGCACAGAGCTTTCCAGAATTTTAGCAATTTCAGTCAGAACTGCATCACCAACCTGATGCCCATACGTATCATTAACCTGTTTAAAGTGGTCAATATCAACTAATGCACAGGCTATTGGAGTGGAGTGTCGAACCGCTGAGTTATGCATCACTTCAACTAGCTCGTAGAAGTGGCGGCGGTTGTTAAGACCTGTCAGATAATCCTTGCTGGCTGCGGTTGTTAGTTTTTCATACTCAATGACTCGACCCGTATTAACCGCAACCCGTAAATAAAACTCTTCCGCTAAAAACGATTGCTTAATGATGAAGTCGTCAGCACCAAGCTTAAGAAAGTTAGCAGACATTAACACATCATCTCGGGCTGACATGCCAATAATAGCTAATTCCTGCTTGCTGTAGAGACGACGAATGTTTTTGGTTAAATCATAACCATTCATGGCTTCCATATCATAATCAGTGATGACCATTTTGATATCACGGTGCTGCTTTAAATGATCTAGGAGTTTCAGTGGGTCATTAAATTGCAGGGTTTGGTATTTATGGACGCTGAGCAGTGTGCTCATAATGCGCAGGCTGGTTTTAGAGTCGTCAGCTAAGGCAATTTTGATGCTAGGATTAATTTGTAGACGCTGTAAAGTCTCAATAATGTACTCGGTGACATAGTTATCGCTCTTGATAACATAATCCACGATGCGGAATTTCCAGATGTAGTTTCGAATCTCGGCGGTGATATCGCTGATCAGAACAATGGTAGGGATGCGCTTTTTAGCCATTAACTGTACAATTTCGCCTTCTGGCGCATCGGGCAAACGGAAATCTACCAGGCAGGCATCGATCTGTTCAATATCCAGGACATCCAGCAAAGCTTCCGCACTAGCATAGGTACCAACAGACATGACCTGGTAGTCCAGGCTTTCTGTGATCTTCTTTTCAATTAATGCGCAGAAAAATTTACTGTCGTCTACAACGAGTATGCTTTTCAAAGTGTTAGTATCTTTATTCCAATGGCCCGATTGTATAGGAGCTTATCTTTAAATGCACAGAAAGTTATTTCAATCTCCCTGTCCATGCACTCCATCCCCAGCTCCCATAGAGCCACTGTAAAAGGTTTTATGCTGAGGGTTAAAAGTTAAATGTAAAATTTGCAGGAGTATTTCTCAAAATATGAGCTGATTCACTGTATTAATCTTCGACACCCGTAAACGGGAGTAACTTTTAAGATTATAGAGTCCTTTTTGTAAAGAAGCTCTTTAGTACTTTTTCCTTGGTCTACTTTTTGTCTAATAAAACAACATCTTAATGCATATATGCATTAAGTGGATGTAAGGCCGCGGCTTTTATAATGTACTGACAAAAATTGGTGTAAAAAATCTTTAATAGCAGTCAATTTTTTTAACATCTGACTCCCTATATTCCCAAATTAATGTATCGAATTTTGACATTAGACAGGTTTTATCAATGCTCATATATTGCGGGCTGGAATCCTAAATTTGTTACATCGCCTTTTATTATCTCAAGTTAGTCAATTCTTGTAGTTCAAAGACGTCCTTTCAATTTTAGGGTAGCTAGATCTTGAAGCTCATTCGTCATCAGCCTGTGATCAGGGTGGTAGTGATTACGGGTTTTAAGAGCTTTTACTAGTTCGTTAACAATGGATGTTCAATGGAGGGAAAATTCATGAACACTAATCTTAAGACACTGGGTATACCCTTAGTGGGTCTTGGTTTACTGGTGTCAGCTCAACTAACTTTCGCAGCGCCAAAGATTCATGAGGTGCAACCTTATCCCTATGAATCACCGACAAACCTGGTGATTTGGGGCTCAGGCTTTGATGACCCACAGGTTTATTTTGGTACTCATGCCGATCCTTTGGTGATCAGTGCCGATCAGTCAGCTTGTGATGCCATGGCATTCAACCCAGCACCACCACTCGATCCGACTGATTTCCAATGTCTTGTGGTCGACTTGCCCTACGTTAACAACGGTTCACCCGCAGTACCTTCTGGTGATTATCTATTGAAGATAGTGGTTGAAGGCGGTGTAGATGTTTGTGGTGAAAAACCATCAGCACTGACTTTTAATTATATTCCAACCGACTGTAGCGGTCTGAATGCGCAGGGAGCAACATGTTCAGGTGATATGACAGGAGCCGTTGGTGCGACTTCCGTCAGTGTTTCTGGAAGAGACGCTGAAAAGTGGAGTTATCCAACCATGATTTATCCTGGTGAAGATGTTGTCTTTACTGCTGCTGGTAATAAGTGGGGAAATGAGCTTAATGTTAATTTCAGCGAAGGTGGTTTGGGCCAATCTATTGGCCTGCATACATCATGCTCGCAACCGCTATTTGTAGGTGATGTTTTTGGTAGCTTTGTATTGGTTGATTTTGTTGGTGAAGCCGGCGGTCCAAGTCAACAGATTGATCTATATGATCTGACTCTTGGAGGAGTTGGTCCACAAGGCCCTCAAGGTGAAAAAGGCGATCCTGGTGACACCGGCCCAGCAGGTCCACAAGGTGATACCGGCCCAGCAGGTCCACAAGGTGACACCGGCCCAGTAGGTCCACAAGGTGACACCGGCCCAGCAGGTCCACAAGGTGACACCGGCCCAGCAGGTCCACAAGGTGACGCCGGCCCAGCAGGTCCACAAGGTGACGCCGGCCCAGCAGGTCCACAAGGTGATACCGGCCCAGCAGGTCCACAAGGTGACACCGGCCCAGCAGGTCCACAAGGTGACGCCGGCCCAGCAGGTCCACAAGGTCCAGCAGGTCCTCAGGGTGAAACTGGTGCCACAGGTCCACAAGGCCCTAAAGGTGACACTGGTGATACTGGCGCTACTGGTCCACAAGGTCCTCAAGGTCCACAGGGTGATACTGGCGCTACTGGTCCACAAGGCCCTCAAGGTCCACAGGGTGATACTGGCGCTACTGGTCCACAAGGCCCTCAAGGTCCACAGGGTGATACTGGTGCTACCGGCCCACAAGGCCCAAAAGGTGACACTGGTGATACCGGTGCAACTGGTCCACAAGGTCCTCAGGGTGATACTGGCGCTACCGGTCCACAAGGTCCTCAGGGTCCACAGGGTGATACTGGCGCTACTGGTCCACAAGGCCCTCAAGGTCCACAGGGTGATACTGGCGCTATAGGTCCGCAAGGCCCTCAAGGTCCACAAGGTGATACTGGTGCCACAGGTCCGCAAGGTCCAAAAGGTGACACCGGCGACGTCGGTCCAATGGGTCCACAAGGCCCTCAAGGTCCTCAAGGTCCTCAAGGTCCTCAGGGTGATACCGGTGCCACAGGTCCGCAAGGCCCAATGGGACCAATGGGTCCTCAAGGCCCTCAGGGTGAAAAGGGCGATACTGGAGATACCGGTGCTACCGGACCAGCAGGTCCTCAAGGTCCTCAAGGTGAAACTGGACCAGCCGGTGGAGGTTCAAATCTACTATGTTTCGCGACTGACCAGACAATTGGTTCGCAAGGCAAATACATGGGACTTGGCCAACAAGGTGGTCATCATGTTGAAGTGGGTGTCGTAGTTCCATTCCTTGAAGGTGCAATAGTCCAGCAGTTTGTGGTTAAAGCAGCGCAGGGTAATACGGCTCGCTCAGGTAAAGCTTGGGTTTACCATGACGGTCCAACCCAGTTTGGTCAGCCTTTAGGTACTTGTGACTTAGTACCCAGCGATCCGAATGAAGATAGAACGGTTTGTGGTGGTATTGCTGCAGGCGTGCTCAGTGATTTCGATAGCTTGAGTATCTTTATCAAAACTGACGATGGCCAAGGTAGTTTCGTAGGAGCTACTGCCTGCTTAATAATTGAGACTGAACCTCAGACTCTATAGCAAACATAGTTCTTAACCCCCAAGTGGCAATCTCCTAGCCACTTAACACGAGAACGCGCTACATAATGTGGCGCGTTTTTTTTATCAGACTCTTTTGTTTAGGGATGAATTCAGAGAAGTGTTACCTAGCATATCTTGGCGGTAATGCTCATACCACATCTTGGTGGCGCCGCAGACAGCGGCCGGCATGACCAGTAAATTAATAAAAGGAATCATGGTCATCAGCATGACCATAGCGCCGAAGCCGAAGGTTCCGCCACGTCTTTGCTGCAAGGCTTTGAGCATATCCTGAAATGGCACCTTATGGTTATCCATTGGGTAGTCGACGTATTGCACCGACATCATCCAGGCATTAAAAATAAACCAGATGAAAGGGAAAGCAAGTGCACCTATTAATGGTACAAATAGGATTAGAAGGCAGATCAAGGCTCTGGGGATGTAGTATTTGAGCTTGGTCCATTCGCGGCCAAATAACCGAGGGATATCTTTAACCAAGGCCCAGAAGCCCTGGTCTGGCAAGACCTTTTCCTCATTGCCAGCAGCTGCATGAAGTCTGTTTTCTACCGCTTCGGCTAACAGCCCGTTGAAAGGAGCTGCAATCCAGTTTGCCAGCATGGCGAAGAAGAAGAAAACGAACAAAATACCACCAATAATTACCACTGGCCACATCAACCAGGCAAGGGCTGTGCCCAGCCATTCCCAGGCTCCCCAGCTGGCGATGGTCTGTTCAACCCATTGTGACCACTCAGAAACCTGGGAAACTAATAAAATCAATGCAGTAGAGAGTAATATTAAATTAATTACTAAGGGGATCAGGACATATCGCTTGAGCCCTTTTTGGGTTAACATGCGGAATCCGTCGGCGAGATAGTGAGCGCCATGAAAAGTGTTTTGTGCCATGTCGATTTTTTTACTTATACTGTGTGCTTATTGGATTAAAATAATTTACACTTAAACGCTTTAGATTATAACCCTGCAAATGTAACAGGGCCTTTCATACAATTAAAATCTTGCCAAGGTAATTAACATGTTGGCCTTGGTTTTTGACTAAAAAATAGACGAATAAAATAGATGCGATTAAAACAAATTAAATTAGCAGGTTTTAAATCATTCGTAGATCCAACCACGGTATCCTTGCCGAGCAACCTGACCGCGATTGTCGGCCCTAATGGTTGTGGTAAGTCAAACCTTATTGACGCTGTGCGTTGGGTAATGGGGGAGTCTTCCGCTAAGAACCTTCGTGGTGATGCGATGACAGACGTTATTTTCAACGGCTCCACGGGGCGTAAACCCGTCGGTCAGGCCAGTATTGAACTGGTATTTGATAATTCAGACGGCACTGTGCAAGGTGAATTTGCTAACTATAACGAGATCTCCGTCAAGCGTATGGTTAACCGTGAGGCTCAGTCGAGCTACTTTCTAAACGGAACCCGCTGTCGTCGTAAAGATATCACTGATATTTTCCTTGGAACCGGTCTTGGACCGCGCAGTTATGCGATTATTGAGCAGGGCATGATCTCGCGCTTAATCGAGTCTAAACCGCATGAGTTGCGAATTTTCCTCGAAGAAGCCGCTGGGATTTCCAAATATAAAGAACGTCGTAAAGAAACTGAAAACCGAATTCGTCATACTCGCGACAATCTTGATCGTTTAACTGACTTGCGCGACGAACTAGGTAAGCAGTTATCACATCTGAAGCGTCAGGCAACTTCTGCTCAGCGTTATAAAGAATACAAAGCCGAAGAGCGTGAGCTGAAAGCTCAGTTAGCTGCGATTCGCTGGCAGACGTTTAACAGCAAAATTGAAGCACTCGATGATGCCATCCAGAAAATGGAAACTGAAGTCGAGGCTAAAATTGCTGATCAGCGTCATTCAGACAGTGAAATCGAAAAATCGCGCGAACTGCACATTGAGTTAACTGATGCACATAGCGAAGTTCAAGGTCGTTTTTATGGCATTGGTGCCGATATTGCGCGCCTTGAGCAAGCTATAGAGCATGCTCGCCAGCAAAAATCACAATTGCTGGAAGATAAAGCGCAAGTTCAAAGCTCATTGGATAAGTTGCGTGAGCAATTACGTTTTGATGAGTCAAAGCTTGAAGAATTGATGACCGAGCTGTTACAAACTGAGCCAGATTTAGAGCTCAAAACTGAACAGGTCGAAGAACAGCAGCAACAGTTGCAGGACATGGAAGAAGACATGCGTTTGTGGCAACAAGACTGGGATGTGTTCAATCAACAGGCTCATGCTAATGCGCAAAAAACTGAAGTCGAAAAAACGCGTATTCAGCATCTTGAGTCACACATCGCACGCTACACCAAACGTCTTGAAGATATCCGTGCCGAAATTAATCAGCAAGAATCCAGCCCAATGGAAAATGACCTGGTTGAAATAGCTAAAGAATTAAGCCTTGCAGAAGAACAGTCAGAGCGTCTTGAAGAAGAAGTTTCCAACGCGGTTGAGCAAATCAACCAGATCCGCCAACAACAACGTGAACACAATCAGAAGCTGGAAGTATCTCGCAAAGAATTACGTGGCCTTGAGTCGCGTAAGATTTCTTTAGAAGCCTTGCAGAGTGCAGCATTGGGCGGGCAAAGTGAAGAGTCGGTTAGCTGGTTAAAACAACAGGGTCTGGACAGTAAGTCTCGTCTTGCGCAAAACATCTCGGTAGACTCTGGTTGGGAGCTTGCCGCAGAAACTGTTCTCGGTGAATACCTTGAAGCGGTGGTGGTCAATGATAGTCATGAATTTGCCAACTCTCTAACTGAGCTGGCCAGCGGTAAGTTGATTCTGATTTCAGGCAATGGTTCTGGTGGCAGTCATCCGAATACTTTACACAGCAAGATTAAAAACGCTGACGCATTAGCCAGTCAGCTTAGTAAAGTTAAAGTTGCCGATTCGTTAGAGCAAGCCATGAACATTCGTACTCAGCTTGGCGATGATGAGTCCGTTATTACGCAAGATGGTTTGTGGTTAGGCAAAAGCTGGTTACGTGTTGCCAAGCAGTCAGAGCAGGGCGCTGGTATTCTTGAGCGCGAAGCTGAGCTTAATGAACTGGCAGGAAAGATTGAGCAGCAAGAAGCTGTTATGGAAGAGCTTGAGCAAACCAAGGAGCGTTTGGCCGAGCAACTTTCTGAGCAAGAACAATTGTGGCAATCAAAGCAATCTCAATTGGCACAAGCTAGTCGTACGTATAGCGAGCTACGAGCGAAAGTAGGTTCGCAACAAGCCAAACTTGAGCAAGCCAAAAATCGTTTAGAGCGTTTGCAGAAAGAGCAGCGCGATGTTTTGCAACAGCTGCAAGATGATGAAGAATTATTATCAAAAAGCCGTCAACAGATAGAGTTGATGGTGGACAGTATGGCTGATGATAATCAGCGTCGCGAACAGATGACGACGCAGCGTGAAGAAAAACGCGCCCAGCTTGAAGCCAAGCGCCAACAAGCTCGTCAGGTTAAAGATGAACAGCACCAATTGGCGATTCGGGTCAGTGCGGTTAAAGCTGAAGTTAACTCGACCCGCGCTGGTTTTGAGCGTGTTAATTCACAAATTGGTGAGTTAACATCACGTAAAGTTGAGCTAGAAAACCGTTTAAGCTCTGAACAAGACCCTACAGAAGATTATCAGATTGAACTTGAGCAGGCTTTAGAAAAACGCTTGCTGGTTGAAGAAGAGCTCAAACAGGCGCGTAATAAATTAGCAGAAGTGGATGATAAAATGCGTTCGCTTGAGCGTCGTCGTCACGAAGCCGAGCAGCAAGCTCAGGGTGTGCGTTCTCGTCTGGAAAAATTACGCATGGACTGGCAGGAAGCTAAAACTCGTCAAAATACCCAAGCCGAGATTTTGGCTGACGCTAAAGCCAATGTAGAAACTCTTCTTGAAGAATTACCGGAAGAGGCTAACGAGCAGCAGTGGATCAGCGAGATTGAAGATATTACCGGCAAGATTCAACGTCTTGGTGCTATCAACTTAGCAGCGATTGAAGAGTTTAAAGCCGCAGAAGAGCGTAAAACCTATCTTGATGCGCAACATGAAGATTTGGTTGAAGCACTGGAAACGCTGGAAAGCGCCATTCGCAAGATTGACCATGAAACTCGTACTCGCTTCAAAGAAACGTTTGATAAAGTGAATAAAGGCGTACAAGAGTTATTCCCGAAAGTTTTCGGTGGCGGTCATGCTTATCTTGAACTTACGGGTGATAATTTACTCGATACTGGTGTTACCGTGATGGCGCGCCCACCGGGTAAGCGGAATTCAACTATCCACTTATTATCAGGCGGTGAAAAAGCTTTGACTGCAATTTCATTAGTATTCTCTATCTTCCGCTTGAACCCAGCACCTTTCTGTATGCTGGATGAGGTTGATGCACCATTGGATGATGCGAACGTGGGGCGGTATGCTAATCTGGTTAAAGAGATGAGCGAGCAGTTGCAGTTTATAGCTATTACCCACAATAAAATTGCGATGGAAATGGCGCATAATCTATTAGGTGTTACTATGAGTGAGCCAGGCGTTTCACGCGTGGTTTCCGTAGACGTAGAAGAAGCTGCAGCATTAGCAGCTTCATAACAAAACATTACAATTAACCAAAAGGTGAAGTGATGGACTGGCAGTTCACTTTATTACTGATAATCGTAGGCTTAATTATCATTGGCTTTATTTATTTTGATGCGAAGCGTCGCAGTAAAGTCAGAAGAGAAAAGGTTGAGCGTGATCTATATGAGCAGCGCTTGGGGCAGCATAATGATGGTGCTGGATATGACCCTGATGGTATAGGACAAGTTCGGGTAATTGGCAAAAGTGAGAAGTCTGAGCAAGATTCAGTCCGCTCAAAACCTGTTGTTCAAAATAAAACTGAGGCCATGTCTCAGCCAGTCTCTGAAGAGCAGGTCGAGCAAACGCAAGCAGAGCAACCGCTCAATGAAGAACAAGTGCATAAAGATCCCATTATTGATGAAGAGAGTGTCCCAGTATTAGATGATGCTCTGTTTGAGTTTACCAGTGAGCACTTCAAGCGTGAGGCGGCAAAAGAGTCCGAGAAGAAAGCCGCGGATAAACAGGAGTCTCAGCTAGAAAAACCACAGCAAACCTCCCTTTTTGAAGAGCCAGAAGAAGAAGCTCCTGCAGTAGAAGTGGAACCCGAGTTAATTTTCTCACTATACGTCGTTGCTTCTCAAGATAAACCCTATCATGGCCCAGAACTTGTGCAGACTCTTGTTGAACAAGGTATGCGTCATGGTGATATGGATATCTTCCATCGTCATGCACAAGCCAATGGTCGCGGTGCGGTTCAGTTCAGTTTGGCCAATGCTTTCGAGCCAGGCATTTTTGATTTAGATGATATTGATAATTTGTCCTCAAAAGGTTTGGCTTTGTTCATGACTCTTCCTGGCCCGTCAAAACCTATGAAAGCTTATGAGTTAATGGTTAAAACTGCGCAGGCAATTACACAACAACTTGGTGGACGCATCCTTGATGGCAGTCGCAGTAATTTCAGTCGTCAGATTGAAACCCACCATAAAGAACAAATCAGTGAGTTTGAACGTCGCCAGTTATTGAATAAACAATAGCCACGCAACAATCACTTCCCCAAAAATTCTGCATAGACGATAGTCATGAGTCACAAGATGTCTGATTTAGAAAAGCGCGTAGCCGAGCTACGCGTTACCCTCGATAATTATAACTACCAATATTACGTATTAGACGATCCTTCTGTTCCTGATGCTGAATATGATCGTTTGTTACGCGAACTTCAGCAGATCGAATCTGAGCATCCAGAGTTGGTTTCAGCAGATTCGCCAACGCAACGGGTTGGCGCTAAACCTGATAATGGTTTTCAGGAAGTCACGCATGAACTGCCCATGTTGTCGCTTGATAATGCAATGAGCGATGAGGAGTTAGTCAGTTTTAATAAGCGCATTCAGGATCGTTTAAAAGCCACCGACAAAATAGAATATGTATGCGAGCCAAAGCTAGATGGTTTGGCAGTGAGTTTGTTGTATGAAAACGGTCAGCTTGTTCGTGGCGCTACTCGAGGTGACGGAACCGTTGGAGAAAATATCACTTTAAATGTTAGGACGATTCGTGCTATCCCGTTAAGACTTCGTGGCCAACAGATTCCTCAGCGCATTGAAATTCGTGGTGAAGTGTTTATGCCAAAGTCAGTGTTTGAATCTTTGAACGGTGAAGCGCGAGAGCAGGGTGGTAAAACCTTCGCTAATCCTCGAAATGCTGCTGCCGGAAGTTTACGCCAACTCGATCCCTCTATTACTGCTAAACGCCAACTGTCTTTCTATGCCTATTCGATGGGCCTGGTATCCGATGACTTTAAGCTTGCGGATACTCATTACGATCGGTTGGAACAGATTAAAAAATTTGGTCTACCTGTTAGCAGTGAAATTAAAGTGGTTAAAGGTGCTGAAGGTTGCTTGGCTTACCATCAGTCAATAGCGGAAAAGCGTGACTCCCTTGCTTATGAAATTGACGGTGTCGTCAATAAAGTAAATTCAATAGATCTGCAAGAAGAGTTAGGTTTTGTTGCTCGCGCTCCACGTTGGGCAATTGCACATAAATTTCCTGCTCAAGAAGAAATAACTGAGCTGGTTGGCGTGGATTTCCAGGTTGGCCGCACCGGTGCTTTGACACCGGTGGCAAGGCTTAATCCGGTGTCTGTCGGTGGCGTCACGGTCAGTAATGCTACGTTACATAATATGGATGAAATCGCACGCCTTGATGCTCGTATCGGTGATACCGTTATTATTCGACGTGCGGGTGATGTTATTCCTCAAGTTGTTAGTGTCATTCTTGAAAAGCGCCCCTCTAAAGCAGAAATTATTATAACGCCAGAACATTGTCCAGTGTGTCATTCGTCGGTTGAAAGAACAGAGGGTGAAGCAGCCATTCGTTGTACCGGTGGATTAGTTTGTTCAGCGCAACGCAAAGAATCCATCAAGCACTTTGCTTCGCGTAAAGCTATGGATATCGATGGCCTCGGAGATAAGCTGGTTGAGATTTTCGCTGAAAAAGGCATGATTAAAAGTATCAGTGATCTTTATCGACTTGAGGCCAACGATATTGCAGCTCTTGATCGGATGGGGGAAAAGTCTGCCGAGAATTTAATTGATGCTTTGGAGCATAGCAAAAACACCACGCTGCCAAAGTTTATATATTCATTAGGTATTCGAGAAGTTGGCGAAGTCACCGCTAAAAATATTGCGCATCATTTTTTAACTTTAGATGCCATTATCAAAGCCAGTCAGGAAGATCTGGAGTCCGTTCCAGATGTTGGTCCAATTGTCGCACATCATATACGTGCGTTCTTTGATAATGAAGAAAACCTGGAGCAGATTGCAGAGCTGAAGGACTTAGGTGTAAACTGGCCTGATATAGAACAGAAATCCGATGATGAATTACCATTGAAAGGTAAGACTTTTGTCATTACTGGAACTTTAGAGGGAATCAGTCGACCTGAAGCCAAAGCAAAACTGGAGGCTTTAGGCGCTAAAGTTTCTGGTTCGGTATCCAGCAAAACAACCGCCTTAATTGCTGGAGCAAGTGCAGGAAGTAAATTAAAGAAAGCGCAAGAGCTGGGTGTCGAAGTGCTCGATCAATCTTTCCTGGATAACTTATAGAGGTCTGTATGCAGAGCTTTGCAATAACCATTCTTGCTTCGAGCTTATTCGCTAGTAGTTCGTTATATGCGAATGAAGCTTCTAATAAATCTAACCTTTGTGATAACTACGATGTTTATGTCATGCGTCATTTGCCTAAAGCAGAGGTTGTGCACAAAGATCCTGAGCTAAATGAAGTTGGTCGAAAGATGGCACTAGCATTAGCTGAAACAGACTATATGGCACAGGTTGATGTTGGGTTCAGTACAGACTATCAACGTACTAAGCAAACTATAGCACCATCCGCTTCGCGTTATGATTTTGATGTTCATCTTTATGACCCGCGCGATAATGAGGCTTTAGTTAAGGTTATTAATACTCAATATTGTGGTAAGACTATCGCCATCGTTGGTCACTCGAATACAACACCTGCAATAGTAGTAGCGCTTGGCGGAAGCTTTGATGTGTCTTTTTCAGGGCAGTCGCTACCAGCTAATACCGAAGTGCAATTGGATGAGTCAGACTATGGAGCGGTTTTTCATATCAAGAAGAAGCAAGGTGTCATAGAGCAGGGCATGTTCCGGTTGGAACAATAACAAATAATATATAGATAAATAACTGAGCATAAAAAAAGGAGGCGATTAAGCCTCCTTTTTTTATTAGCAATTGCAATCAAGCAACAAGCTTAGTTCAATGAACTGGTTTTTGCTGCAGGGCTATTACTATGTTTGTCACTGGTGTCTTCAATATCAGTTGTAATCACATCACCTTCAGAGAACTGATAAGGTTTTGGTGCGAAGTCTGCAGATACTACTGACTCGTGGTTAACAGCTTTAGCCATTGGCGCTGAAGCATGAGTCGCTACGTGTGGCTTAGCCGGTTGTTTTACAACTTCAGTCGCAACGTCATCAGCTTTCGCTGTTGGTTTCTCGTTGCTTTCAGTAGTTTGTGATTGCGGCTTAGCTTCTTCTGATTTGCTTTCTTCAGGCTTGTTTGGTTCAAGCTTGGCTTCCTCACTTGCAGCTGTTTCTGGTTTGTTAGTTTCAGCTTCCTGGTTAACAAACGGCTCAACTGTTTCAGCATCAAGCTTGGTTGCAACTGCTTCATTCTGAGCTTGTGTTGCTTGAGGCTTTTGTTGCTCCGTTGAAGGTTCTGCCTTTGCAGTAGAAGCCTGTTCTTGCACCTGTTCAACTTGAGCATCATTTGCTGCTTCAGTTTTTTCTTCTTTCTTATCTTTGCTATAGCCCATGACTTCAGAAACACTGCGCTCTAAAGATTTGTGAGCTTTATAGACCATAATATCTTCAGCATGAGCTTTGCTCTTCGGAGTACGCTCTTTAACCGTTTTATCTTTTGACTGGTCTTTAGTTGGCTTATCGCTACTTGCTTTCTCTTTCTTAGCAGCCGGTTTAGCTTCTACAGAGTCGTCCTGAGGTTTTTTACCTTTAATCGCTGAGCGCACAGATGGCTTCTTCGCTTGCTGTGGTTGCTCCTGCTTTGCAGCTGGCTGTTGGCCTTGCTCTGAGGAGTTTGGCTGTTTAGCTTCAGCCATACGCTCTGCACGTGTTTTGCGTGGAGGACGTTTAGTTTTAGGCTGTTCTACAACACTATTCTGCTCATTTTTCTGTTCAGGTTTTTGATCCGGCTTTTGCTCGCGCTTTTGACTCGCCTGCTTTTTCTGTGGCTTGTCAGTTTGCTTTTTCTGCGGACGACCACCAGTTTTCTGCTGAACCTTATTGTCTTTATCATCATTCTGCTCTTGCGGCTGAGGTTTATTCTGATTTTGGTTCTGGTTGCGCCCCTTCTGGTTGGTACGCTTTTTGCCCTGATGGCGAGTGTTACGACCGCGGGTATTACGATCATACTTGCCGCGATTGTTCTGCGACTGAGAGCTCTTCTTTTTCTTGTCTTTGTCATCACCAAACAACGAAGCCCAAAGACGTGCGAATAAGCCCGGCTTTTTCTTCTTGGCAGGTTTGCTCGGCGCAGGAGGAGGCGTAGACGGTTTAATACTTTTTAGAGCTGGCTGGTCGTTTACTGGGGCTGGTTGTTTACTACTTCTAACCAGCTCAATTTCAGGAGCATCACCAATTAAACTATAGCTGCTATCTTCCAGTGTTTCACCCGCTTTAACTCGAAGCACTTCATAATGAGGTGTTTCAAGGTATGGGTTTGGTACAACCACTAGGCGAACTTTTTGACGTTTCTCAATCTGCTCGATTTTGCGTCGTTTTTCGTTCAATAAGAAAGTTGCTACTTCAACTGGGACTAAAGCCTGAACTTCAGCAGTCGATTCTTTCATCGCTTCATCTTCCATCAATCGTAATATCGATAGAGCGAGTGAGTCGGTACCACGAATAACACCGGAACCGGTACAGCGAGGACAAACGTGCTGACTGGATTCTTCCAATGATGGACGCAAGCGCTGGCGTGACATTTCAAGCAAACCGAAGCGAGAAATACGACCAATCTGAATGCGCGCACGATCACGGGCTACAGAATCTTTCAATACTCGCTCAACTTCACGTTGGTTGCGAGGAGGGCCCATGTCGATAAAGTCGATAACGATCAGGCCGCCGATATCACGTAAACGCAATTGACGAGCGATTTCTTCTGCCGCTTCCACGTTCGTGTGTAAAGCTGTTTCTTCGATATCGCCGCCTTTGGTGGCGCGAGCCGAGTTGATGTCGATAGAAAGCAAGGCTTCCGTTTGGTCAAATACCACAGAGCCGCCCGATGGCAGGCGTACTTCACGCTGGAAAGCACTTTCGATCTGGCTTTCAACTTGGTAGCGATTGAACAATGGGATTTCATCACGATACAGTTTAACTTTGCTGACGAAGTCAGGACGCTTGCTCTGCAGTTCAGTTTTGACTCGTTCATAAATTTCTGGGCGGTCAATAATAATTTCACCAATATCAGGACGTAGATAGTCACGAATTGCGCGCGTAATAACATCTGATTCTTGAGTAATTAAGAATGGAGCAGGACGTGTGGTAGAAACTTTCTTGATTTCATTCCAGGTATCGATCAAGTATTTAAAATCATACTGAATTTCTTCAAGGCTTTTGCCAATACCTGCAGTACGAACGATACAACCCATACCATTGGGTACCGGAAGTTGGCTCATAACTTGTTTAAGTTCGGTGCGTTCATCGCCTTCGATACGACGAGAAATACCACCGGCACGAGGGTTGTTCGGCATAAGAACCAGGTAGCTGCCGGCCAAACTGATTGAAGTGGTTAAGGCTGCACCTTTATTACCACGTTCTTCTTTATCAATCTGGACAATGATTTCCTGGCCTTCCTTTAAGGCTTCTTTGATTGTAGGGCGGCCGCGCGATGGGGCATTTTGCATATATTCGCGGGCTACTTCTTTTAGCGGAAGGAAACCATGGCGTTCTGCACCATAGTCAACAAAAGCGGCTTCAAGGCTGGGCTCGATACGAGTGACCTTGCCTTTGTAGATGTTACCTTTTTTCTGTTCTCTTCCTGCTAGTTCGATGTCTAAATCATACAAACGCTGGCCATCTACCAGCGCAACACGCAACTCTTCATGATGATTGGTTGCGTTAATCAACATACGTCTCATTTGTTATTAACTCTCAATTTCTGCGGACACAGGAAGAGCTAGCAAGAATATTAGGAATAGGGTCT
Source organism: Kangiella sp. (assembly GCF_048265365.1). Lineage (NCBI taxonomy): Bacteria > Pseudomonadati > Pseudomonadota > Gammaproteobacteria > Kangiellales > Kangiellaceae > Kangiella > Kangiella sp. The sequence goes on along the minus strand of NZ_JBLXBT010000001.1, from coordinate 1,915,502 downwards.
AAAAACCCGTCAAGCCTTTTAAGGGCAAGGGGTTTGGGGTGTGAATTTCTGTAAGTTTAGTTTCTTAAACTGTCTTTTCATCACTAAGTTGACTGTTAAACCTGTTTATTTCCTGTTTGGCTATTTCACGTCTTACCGCTTGTTGTGCGCAAAAGAAGCCAAACTAACCGAGCAACTTTAACGTTTATCGTATAAACGCATTAAATGAGCTGCTCTACAATTCTGCTATTTTCCGGTGACCGGCTTTAAAAAATCATTTCTGCTGTTTATGGTATCTCAGCTTCGCATCTTCCATCTCTTGTTTTAGAGTTGTTTAACGCTATGTGCTGATTTAATACCTTCATATAAGGTGTTGTTTGCTTCCGTTGGCCTCAATTTCTGCCTGCTTAACTGTAAAGCTTTAGCTAGTTGAGGTGGAAGGAGCGACACCAGGCGCTCTTTTTGAGCGTGTAGCTCTGTAGCGCATTATAGACTGCTTATATATGCAGGGCAATCTTTTGTTTTTTTAAGCTATTGATTTGACATGTTTTCAGGTATAGTTGCGCCCGATGAATAGTGAATCCCGTCCAAAAGTCCAATTTGTTGAAGTGCAGACTGAAGAAGCCGGTCAGCGCATCGATAATTTTTTGCTCAAAAAACTCAAAGGCGTACCAAAGTCCCACATTTATAAGATGCTGAGGAAGGGTGAAGTTCGAGTTAATAAAGGGCGAATTAAGGCCGAATACAAAATTAAAGAAGGCGATTCAGTTCGTCTTCCTCCCGTTAAAACTACTAACACCACAACCGAAGTGCCGGTCAATCTGAACATTGTTCAAGATCTCGAAAACGCCATCTTGTATGAAGATAAGCGTTTGATAGTTTTGAATAAGCCGCATGGCATGGCGGTTCATGGTGGTAGTGGAATGAGCTTCGGTGTGATTGAAGCGCTGCGAGCTTTAAGGCCTGAAGCACCATTTTTGGAGCTAGTTCATAGGCTTGACCGTGATACTTCAGGCTGTTTATTAATAGCCAAAAAGCGTAGCACGCTGCGTTTCCTGCACGAACAACTGCAGAAAAAACTAATGAGCAAGCAATATTGGGCGCTTGTGGAAGGAAAATGGCCAGCCAAACTTAAGCATATTGATTATCCATTGGCGAAGAACCATTTAAAGTCAGGCGAGCGAGTGGTTCGTGTCACTGAAAATGGCAAACCGTCATTAACTTCTTTTAGTGTGGTTAAGGTTTTCAAAAACTTTAGTCTGGTGTCAGCCGAACCTGTAACTGGCAGGACTCACCAGATTCGTGTTCATGCTCAACAAGCAGGACATCCGCTGGTGGGCGATCCCAAGTATGGAAATGATGAAGTGACTGAGCAATTTAAGCGTCAGGGCTTATCAGGCCGTTTATTCTTACACGCTTACTCGTTAACGTTTAAGGTGACCCCGGACGACAAGGCCATTAAGGTCGAAGCACCACTTCCCGCAGATTTACAGAAAACTCTGGAGTATTTACGTCGATGATAGCGAAGCAAACTCGATTAATCGTTTTTGACTGGGATGGCACATTGATGGATTCAACAGGACGTATCGTTTCAGCCATGCAAACCACCGCAACTAATTTAAAGTTGCCGATCCCATCGGTTGATGATGTGCGCGGTATCATCGGTTTGAGCTTGGGTGAATGTTACCTCCGTCTGTTCCCGGAAGTGGACGATCATGACTGGATTACCGAAGAGTATCGTTATCAATATGTTGAAGGTGACCAAACGCCTAGTCCTTTGTTTGAAGGCACTGAGGATACGCTTGAGCATCTCAAAAGCCGAGGCTACCTGTTAGCGGTCGCAACCGGTAAAGCGCGTCATGGTCTGGACCGAGTGCTGAACGAGTCTGGTTTGATGTCTATGTTCGATGTTACTATCGCCAGCGACGAGGCTCAAAGTAAACCGCATCCCGAAATGCTGCATAAACTCATGGCCCATACAAAGACTCAGCCTGAACAGGCTATTATGGTTGGTGATACTACTTTTGATTTAGAAATGGCGCAACGAGCAGGAATGGGCGGCATTGGGGTGAGTTTTGGCGCTCATACTGTAGAAATGATAAAGACCTATGACCCACAAGCCATTATTGATGATATTCGAGAATTAAAAAAGTTTTGACTTTGTCAGTTTGCTTTACAATTTCATTTTTTAACTTCATAAAAACACGAAAAAATCTTTGATCTAGCTCACATTTTTGTAGTGATGCGCATCCATATTAATTAAGATGCACGCTTGCATTAAATAATAAAATCTTGGGATAGCGCATTGTTTAAAAAGCTAGTGTTTGCACTGGCAGTGAGTTCCTTTATTTCACATTCAGTATTCGCATATCAGAGCCAAAGCTCACTGGAAGGTGGCGAAAGCTCTACAAAGGAAAGTTACACTGACCAGGAAAGTCGTAAAAATTCATGGTTGAAAGATAAAGATTTAGCGCTTGGTCTTCTAGAGTCCAATTATGACCTCTGGGCTAAGCGTATCAAGTCTGATTACCCATCTTTGCTTCAGCAGATTGAGCTCTATGAGCTAGCTATTGAGAGCGAGTTTCAACAGCCAAGGCTTCTAGCGGACTATGTCACCTTGCTGGGGTGGAGTGGACGCTACATTCAGGCTGTTAGTTTCTATCAGTCTAACCTGCAAAATATAGCCCTACCAACTTATGCCCTCAATGTTGTCGCGCTATCTGCTCGCGAAATTCAAAACTATGCATTATCCAGAGAGATCTATTCGCAGGCGCTGGCTCAATCCCCCGGTTATGTCGATGCTCAGTTAGGATTGGCAGCATTAGATATCCGGGAAGGACAGTGGGATATTGCAGAGCAAAGCATACAAAATGTTCTTGAAGCACACCCTGAACATGAAGAAGCTTTGTCTTTGCTGGCCTATCTTTATAACCAGCAACAGGCCAGAGCCGTAGAAAAAGTCAGTACCTACGATAAAATTCTTGCCCTTAATTCTGATGAGGCTGATATTGTCAGGCTCAAGACTCTTAACTTGCTTGAGCTGGGAATTATTGAGCCTGCTGAGAAGGCTATGAAGCAGCAGCCAGAGATATATCAAGATGATGACTGGCTTAAGCTGGCTTCAATCAAAAACACTAAAGCCGTGAGACGAATAGCTAGAGATCCACGAGCACAGTTAAATTCTAAGTTTATCAATGAGGCGCTTGAAGCAAATTCAGCTTATTTAAAACAGTTAGAAAACCTTTCTTCAAGCGACAAGAAGGTCATAGCAATGGCGTATGCTGATCGATTATTAGTGCTCAATAAGTCCGGTCAGCATGAACAGGTACTGCAACTTGCTCACAGCACGCTGGACTATCAATCGAGCATGCCAGATTATGGCATGGTCGCTTTAGCTGATTCATATCAAGCACAATATCAATCATTAAAGGCCTATGAGCTTATGGACTCAGGCTTTAGCAATGAACAGATAGCTATAGATAATAATGAAGCTTTAAAAGCAGGTTATTACGCAGCCCTTGATAGTGGTTATATCGACCCTGCAGAGACTTACTTGCAACACATCGAGGATAACAATCCGCAATGGATTTACAGTCCTGACAAGTCGCGTCGAACCTCTAATCCTGATTTCCCATCTGCACGTTTAATGCAGGCAATGCACTTTGCTTTTATCAATCAGTTAGCAAAAGCACAATTTCAACTTGAGACGCTACTCAATACTGCACCGGGTAATAATGAATATCGAAAAAACTATGCCGATGTATTGCGTTGGCGTGGGTTTGTTGAGGAGTCTAACCAGCAGCTTGATATGGTTCAGGCTACTGACAGTAATTATCAGCCAGCTGAAATATCCAGGATTTATAATCATATGGCAGAGCGTCAGTTTGCGCAGGCTCGTGAAGCAGTAGAAAGTTTAAACGACCCCGAAACGCTTCCAGTTTCTCGATTAAAAGCTGATTATGATATTGCTACTTCCCCTAAGCTATATTTCTCCACTTCTTTGGCCAATAGCAGTGGTTCGAACTTTTCGAGTAAAGATCGTAATTATGCTTTTTCTGCTTATAGTTCGCTACTGAATGATCATTGGCGATTGTTTGCCAAGTCACAAATAAATTACTCCCGTTTTTTTGCTGTGAGTGAAAGTGTTAGCGCTTTGGGTTTTGGCGCTCAGTATCAGAGCAAGCTTCATAATACCGAGCTTGAGCTTTATCAGATTGAAGAGCTTAATAATGTTGAAGGAGGGATCAGTAGCACTGTCTTTTTTGATGATCACTTTAGCCTGAACCTGGGGCATCAGACTTACAATAAGCAGATTCCGGTAAGAGCTTTCTTTAGCGATGTCAGTGGGGACTTGAATGCGCTGTCATTGTCCTATCGTCATGATGAGCGAAACCTTTACTCTTTGGCCTGGCAACGCTCGGATTTCTCCGACGGCAATCAACGCCAAACGGTCAGCCTTTCTGGCTCACAAACATTACTACATGATTATGAGCAGCGCTTGACCCTGTCAGAGTTTCTGTATCGCGAAACCAATAGTGCGGATACCAATCGTTTGTATTTCAATCCAGACTCTGCGTTAAGCGTTTCGCTAGATGTTTCTTATTTCAGAATGCTCTATAAACATGCGCCAACTCATTTATGGCATGGGCTTAATCTACAAATCGGTCGTTATCAACAAAAAGGATTTTCATCAGATGCTATCTGGGGAATTTCCTATGAGCATCAATGGCAACTGAACAAACGTTCATTTCTTAATTACTCGATTGGTTATAGCGAACAAGTTTATGACGGGCAAACCGAAAATGGCCCCGTCTTTAATTTAACTTATGGTGTAACTTTATGAGCCTTATTAAGAAGTTGCTTTTGAGTGTTATTCTGACTGCGTCGTACCTCGCATCAGCTGACCAACAGTCTGAATTTTTTGCGCTGTGTTATCACGATGTCACGCCACACCCTATTAAGAGTCTGCATCAAGATAGCGGGCTAGTAACTACTGACAATTTAATCCAACACTTTGAGTGGCTGAAGGACAATGAGTATACGGTGGTAAGCCTTGATGACATCATTGCCGCCAGAAGCGGCAAAAAACCATTGCCAGAAAAAGCTGTCTATCTGACTTTTGATGACGGCTATCGTAGCTTCTATACGCAAATTTATCCGATACTTAAACTCTATAACTACCCGGCTACTTTTGCCTTGGTAACCAGCTGGATTGAAAGCTCCGAGTCTGTTCAATATGGCAAAGTACTAAAGTCTCCCAATGAGTTTCTAACTTGGGAGCAGGTCAGGGAGATGCAAGACTCTGGCCTGGTTGAAATTGCATCACACAGCCATAATCTTCATCAGGGTGTGATTGGCAACCCACAAGGTAACTCACAACCGGCAGCAACGACGCGTATTTTCAATGGAACTGACTATGAGTCAGAGCTAACCTATCAGCAGCGTATTCAGCATGATCTTAAAACCAGTTTTGAATTGATCAGCAAGCACACCGGCGTTGCTCCAAAGGCCATTGTCTGGCCTTACGGCAGCTATAGCGGCCAGACCTGGGAAATAGCTCAAGATGTTGGCTTTACTCAGTCATTGGTACTTGAGAAGGGTGCTAATACTGTTGTTGATAATGATGTGCATATAAAACGCTTCCTGGTCAGCGATAATCCGATTGATGCAGATATCAGCACCGCAATTGAGCCTTATGACTATAAGGCCCCACACAGAGCTGTGCATATCGATCTGGATTATGTTTATGATCCAGACCCAGAGCAACAACACCGCAACTTGAGTGCACTATTAGATCGCATTCGTGCGCTTAAGGTCTCACATGTTTATCTGCAGGCTTTTGCTGATGAAGATGGTGACGGTAATGCTTCTGCTTTGTATTTCCCCAACCGTATTATGCCGGTCAAGGCGGATTTGTTTAATCGAGTTGCCTGGCAATTGAAAACACGCACTGACGTTCAAGTTTTTGCCTGGATGCCTGTCTCCGCTTTTGATTTAGGTGATGACTTTTACCTACAACACGGCGTTAAAGAATGGCGCGATGGTCAGGTAGTACCGTCAAGCAATAACTATCAACGCTTATCCATTTTCTCTCCACAAGCGAAAGATACCATTAAAACTATTTATGAGGATCTTGCTCGTTACAGTTATGTGTCAGGTGTTTTATTTCATGATGATGCTTTGCTGACTGACTTTGAAGATGTTGGCCCTCAAGCGCTGGATTATTATCGACGTCATGGCCTGGCTTTTGATTCAATAGATGACTTGCGTGCTCCCTCAACGATCGATCAGTGGACTCGTATCAAAACAAACGCATTAATTGACTTCACTCATGAGTTAGCAGCAATTCTGGAGCGTTACAACGGCTCAAGCGTGACGGCACGCAACCTATACTCTCAGCCAATTATCAATCCTCAGGCCTCTCGCTGGTATGCACAAGATTTGTCTAGTTTTACTGATAATTATGATATTACCGCAGTTATGGCGATGCCGTTCATGGAACAAGCAGAAGAGCCGACGCAATGGCTTAAGCAACTGCTTCAGCATATTGGTAATTTGCCCAACAAAAGCAAGGTAGTTCTGGAGTTGCAGACGGTAGATTGGCGTACTCAGTCGAAAATTAGTGACAAGGTGTTATTAAAACAAATGGAATTGCTTATGCGACAAGGGTTTATTCATTTTGCTTATTATCCTGATGACTTCATCAATGATCATCCACGACTTAATACCATCATCAAAGGTATCTCGCTGAGTACGGTTCCCTCTGAGGTAAATACCAATGAATAGTTTTATGGAGTCATTATTCTCATTCGCTTTTTATTATCCCTTATTCATGGCTTATGTCTGGATGATCGGCGCCATTTATTATCGCTTTCACTGGGAACATGCAGGCGGAAGGTCATATTCAGAGCCTCCGGAACTTAACAGTTATCCTGGTGTGAGCATTTTATTGCCATGTTTTAATGAAGGCGATTTAGCCAGAGAAACCATAGAGCGCTTGTTCCATCAGACTTATCCCAACTTTGAAGTTATCGCTGTTAATGATGGTAGTACCGATAATACTCGGGAAGTGCTTGATGAGCTATGTGAAGAGTTTGAAAACCTGAGAGTGGTTCACCTTGAATCTAATCAGGGTAAAGCCATGGCAATGAACATGGCAGCGATGTTATCGAAACATGAATACCTGGTGGGTATTGATGGTGATGCCATTTTAGAAGAGCACGCTGTGCATTGGTTGGTTAGCCACTTCATTAATGATGGCGGAACACGTGTAGGAGCTGTTACCGGTAACCCAAGAGTCCGAAATCGTTCAACGCTATTAGGCAAAATTCAGGTAGGCGAGTTCTCGTCAATAATTGGCTTAATCAAACGCGCACAAAGAATATATGGTCGAATATTTACCGTCTCTGGCGTAGTTTCGGCTTTTAGAAAATCAGCCATGCATAGAATTGGCTATTGGACTACTGACATGATTACTGAAGACATCGATGTTAGTTGGCGTTTGCAGCTGAATCACTGGGAAGTTCGCTATGAGCCCAATGCTTTATGTTGGATTTTGATGCCAGAGACTTTCGCGGGCTTATGGCGACAAAGGCTGCGCTGGGCACAGGGAGGAATGGAAGTCTTTAAACGATATTTTAAGCAGCTTTTTAAATGGCGAAGCCGTCGCATGTGGATAGTCGCAGCGGAATATATCACCAGTGCGGTCTGGAGTTATGTAGTAGCAGGAATCATTATTCTTTGGGCTATTGGACTGGTCGTTAATGTTCCTGAACCTTTTCATATCGGCACCATCGTTCCTGGTTGGAATGGCGTCATGCTGGCAATGACTTGCTTGCTCCAGTTTGCCGTTAGTCTGGTTATTGACAGTTCTTATGATAAGGGACTCGGTAGATACTACTACTGGATGATCTGGTATCCGCTGGCTTACTGGTTGATTAACGTTATTACCGTCATTGTCGGAGTCCCCAAAGCTTTGCTTCGCCAGGAAGGAATTCGTGCGACTTGGAAAAGTCCTGACCGAGGAATTTAGAATGCAAGATTTAATTATTGATAAGCCGGATGCACTTAAAACTCATCATAAGGTTACCTATCTAAGTGTGACTTTTATCTTTTGGGCAATAACTTTTTACCTTTGGCAACCACTGATAAGTCTGGTTGCCTGGTACTTTGGTTTTGAACTCTTTTATAACCACATGATTGAGTTGGGTGGCTATAAAGAGTTTGCCAATATTTTGCTCATCTATCTCCAGATTATTGTTTTGCTTGGAGTGATATTTTTAACATGGGCAAAGGTCAATGAACGCAGGTTTAGAGGTAAAAATCGTCGCAAGCTGGTTGCGGTTGTAACTGATAGCGATGTAGCTTCATATTTCAAAATCGATGTAAAAGAGCTAAAGCAATTGATGGAGCAGAAAACTCTGGCTCTAGATATTAGCGACGATAGAGTGATTCAATTTGAATCAAGTAAGACAACCAAGGTAGCCTAGGCCTGCTGTTATTCAGCCAGGCCTTTTTTAAGTTCTTTTAATTTAGCGACCACATCTTTCATGTGCGTATCGGGATCTACATCATCATAGTGGTAAACGATGTTGCCTTCAGGATCGATGATGAAGGTTTGGCGTTTGGCATATTCGACTGGACCAAAACCGCCTAAAACGTCATAAGCTGTGGCAGCTTCTTTATTCACATCAGCCAGAATACTAAAAGGTAAGCCATGAATTTCTGCGAACGATTTGTGTGACTCAACGTCATCTAACGATACGCCAACCACATCCGCATTAAGCGCTTTAATGTCTTTATAGCCATCACGGAAGTTTTTCGCTTCAGTAGTACAGCCAGGGGTGTCGTCTTTTGGGTAGAAATACAGCACCAGCCATTGCCCTTTATAGTCTTCAAGGCTTTTCCACTCTTCATTTTGGTCCTGTAGCTTAAAATCTGGCGCCAAGGCACCAACCCAACTTGTTTCAGCTGTTGCAGAAAAGCTGAAAGCCATCAGTAGTGCTGTCAATATAGATAATAGAAAGTGTTTCATAACAGTGTTCATTCCAGTAGACCTTTTGTAAGATTGTAGAACTATTTGTTGCAACTTAATACCTGAGAGCTCAATTTTCTGTGAAGACTTCCAAAGATACTGTTATTAAATTACCTGTGCTCGAAACCGAGCGCCTTATTTTGCGTCATTATCAGCAATCTGATTTGTCTGCTTATTATGAAATGATGGCAGATCCTGACGTAACCCGTTATCTATTTTCCGGCAAACCCATGTCTAAACATGATGCCTGGCGCAGTATGGCTACCATGGCGGGTCATTGGATGCTCAATGGCTATGGCCAGTGGGCGCTGGAAGAAAAGAGTAGCGGACAGTTTGTGGGTCGCGCTGGGCTTATAAAACCTGAAGGCTGGCCGGCAATAGAGGCGGGCTGGGTGTTACACAAAAGTGCCTGGGGCAAAGGGTATGCTACCGAAGCTGGTCGAGCGATCATTGGTTATGGTTTTGAAGAACTGAACCAGGAGCGCATTATAAGCATGATCCAACCTGATAATACGCCATCCATTAAAGTTGCAGAACGTCTGGGTGAGTCATTCAACAAAAAGATAACTCTGTTTGATATCGATGCGCTGGAATATGCTATAGATAGAGAGGCTTATCAAAAATTTTATAAGTGACAGGAAGGATTCGGAATGACGTTAAGGCTAGATGCGGGTGACATTACTCAGCTTTATGTAGATGCCATAGTGAATGCGGCAAAGAAAAGCTTGCTTGGAGGTGGCGGAGTGGATGGAGCCATTCATCGCGCCGCTGGCCCCGAGTTGCTGCAAGAGTGCAAAACTTTAGGTGGCTGCGAAACGGGTGAAGCCAAATTAACTAACGGCTATGACCTTCCAGCTAGACACGTCATTCATACGGTGGGACCCGTCTGGCAGGGTGGCAATGAGAATGAAGCTGAACTATTAGCGAGTTGTTATATGAATTCCTTACAACTGGCGGAACAAAAAAAACTGAGAAGCATTGCCTTTCCCTGCATCAGCACCGGGGTTTATGGCTATCCAAAACAACAGGCGGCAGCTATTGCCGTCAATGTCTGTAAAATGTTTGTCAGTAATACCGAATCGTTAAAAGAAATCATTTTCTGTTGCTACGATGATGAAAGCTTGGCCATTTATCGACAGCTATTGATCGACTCCTAACCATTGCTTAACCAACCAATATAGAAAGCTATGTTTTATAAAAGTAACCGTTCTCAGTTTACTGACCAGCTTATCCAAGAGGCGAAGGGGCTGGAACTGTTGCGTAATGCTATTCAAAAGTATCAGGTTCCTTATCTAAACATCCCCAATATTGAATCAGTGTCTGATGAGCAGATGGTGTTGCAGCAAGTTAACAGTTTTGCCTGGAGTCCACAGTCAATGAATCAGCTTGGTGAAGGGCTCGCTCATTTACATAAAATTAAAGCTCCACATTATGGACTGGAAGAAGATAACTATATTGGACTCAACCCGCAGGTGAATGGGCGCTTTGAGCATTGGGGAAAGTTCTTTATTCAACAGCGTCTACTCTATCAAACTAATTTGATTAAAGACCCCAAAGTAAAACGTCTGCTTGAGGAGCCCATTCTTGAGCGCAAAGATTTATTGGAAACCTGGCTCAACCGGCATTGTATTCACCCAAGCTTAGTACATGGTGACTTATGGTCAGGCAATGTCCTGTTTGATGAGCAAGGCCCCTGGCTGATAGATCCCGCAGTCTATTATGGTGATCGTGAAGTAGATTTAGCCATGAGTGAGATGTTTGGTGGCTTTAGTGAAAGCTTTTATGAAGGCTACGACTCAATCTACCCCAGAACCAGCGCCTACCCTCAGAAAATAGCGATTTATAATTTGTATCACTACCTGAACCACTATAATCTTTTTGGCGGTGCTTACTTGCAGTCATGCAGAAACCTGATAGACCAGATTAAGTACTACTTTGATTAGAAAGTTGTGGATAAGCCCTTCGACTACTTTATTTAACTAATGAGTATGTTCAAATTAACTTCACTCCAAACTCTCTGAGTCTGGTTGCCAGCGCTATCAATGGTAATCCTATCAGGGCAGTCGGGTCTTTGGACTCAATAGCCTCAAACAGCACAATTCCCAAGCCTTCACATTTAAATGAGCCTGCGCAATTGAGGGGCTGTTCTTTTTCAAGATAAGCCGTTATTTCTTTATCAGTAAGCTGGCGAAAATGCACCTTAGTAGCAACGACGGTCGTTTCCTGGGATGCATCTTGTCCTGTTGTCACACATAAAGAGGTGTAAAAAGTAACGGTTTGACCGGAACAGGCTTTAAGCTGTTCAATGGCTTTATCCATAGTGCCTGGTTTACCGACTATCTGATTATTAAGAACACACACCTGATCCGAGCCAATGACCAGTGCCTCGGGATGACTAACCGCTATTGCAAGGGCTTTCTGTTGCGCTAGACGTGCTACCAGCTCAATCGGTTCTTCATCGGGGAAGGGCGTTTCGTCAATATCGGGTGATATAGTGCCAAAACCTTCTAAGATTCGACTCAAAAGCTCTTTTCGGTAAGGCGAAGAGGAGGCGAGGATAATGCGGTCTTTCGGCTTATTCATCAGTGTTTTTATTCCGGCTTTTCATTAGAGAATCAGTTGCTTAGGGCCAATTGTGTAAGAATTATCTAAAAAAGCAATCAAATAGGCGAAAATTGCTTAAAAATAGCGGGTTTGCTTTGACTAGACCACAAGATATATGTATTATTGCGCGCCTATGTCAAGTCGCAGGTTCCCGGCATCGCTTAGTCCCAATAAATTTGTGGACCAGGGCAAAGAAATTGATGCCACCCTTGAGATTGATTATTTCGAGCGTTTTCGCCAGTTGTTGCATTCTTCAAAAGGCGAAATTCACTGTAAAATCAATGGTGAGAGGGTTAAAGACACTCGTACAACTTCACTGCATGTGGCTATCACTGGTGAGGTCGAATTAGTATGTCAGGGCTGTACTGAACCTTTTGTGTTCAAACTTGATCGGCAAGCAGTTTTGCGTCCGGTTTATTCGGAAGAGCAAATGAACAATGCCCCAGATGATGTGGAGCCAGTGCTTGTTGGCGAAGACGGATTAGATATAAAATCAGCAGTAGAAGACGAGCTGATTTTATCACTACCACTCATTCCTTTATTTGGTGAGTGTAAAGAGCTGGAGGCCTACCAATCAGGCGAGCTTCCAGAAGAATCAATTGAGCAGGCGGAAAAGGGTAACCCTTTTAATGCCTTAAAAGATTTAAAGTTTGATTAAGCAGGAGAACGCTAATGGCCGTACAAAAGAATCGTAAAACACGCTCTACGCGTGGCATGCGTCGTTCACACGACACTTTGAGCGCACCAACATTATCAGTTGAAAGTGAAACTGGTGAAATCCATCGTCGTCACCACGTGACTAAAGATGGTTTTTATAAAGGTCGCAAAGTCGTTTAATTCTTTTTTAGAGAGTTCTTCTCAGAACTCCTAACGAAGATAAGAGTTTGGTTCGAAACAATTTATTATTGATTGCTGGTTTCAATGCTGGCTAAAACAATGATAAGTTTACTGTTAACAACCGATTTATGTTGACCTGTTCCCGTGACTAAAACTCTAGCAATTGATTGTATGGGGGGCGATTATGGCCCCTCAGTTATAATTCCAGCGGCTTTAAAAGCGCTGGAATTCCATTCTGATATCACTATTTACCTGGTTGGCCATCAAGAACAGGTCAAAAAACAGGTCTCTCAACTCAATCCTCAAGCATTTGATACTTTCGGTGACCGTTTGCGTATTCAGCATGCGTCCGAAGTTATTGCTATGGATGAAAAGCCGTCTCAGGCCATTCGTAATAAATCCGATTCCAGTATGCGCGTCAGCTTGCAGCTCGTTTGCGATGATGTGGCTGATGCATGCGTAAGTGCGGGTAATACTGGCGCTTTGATGGCTTTGGCGACCATTCTGATCGGAACCCTGCCTGGTGTTGAACGTCCGGCGATTGTTGCAGAACTTCCGAACAAGAAGGGCACCGTCAGCCATATGCTGGATCTTGGCGCTAACATTGACGCTAGCGCAGAACAACTGACCAGTTTTGCCATGATGGGCCATGTGTTGTGTCAGGCGGTGGATGGCATAGATGATCCTAAAGTAGCCTTATTGAATATCGGTGAAGAGCAATCTAAAGGCCGTGATAGCATTAAGTTAGCCGGTGATATCTTGAGCAAACAAGCGGAAATCAATTACGTTGGTTTCATTGAAGCAAACCAGATTTTTAATGGCGATGTTGATGTTATAGTTTGTGATGGCTTTACCGGTAATAATGTTCTGAAAGCCTGTGAAGGCATTACTCGTTTCCTGTATGATCAGCTGAAGGTTGAATTTACTCGTAATTGGCGCAGCAAGCTGATTGCGGCGATGGTAAAACCGGTCTTAAAAAGTTTCCAAAAGCGCATCAACCCCGACCAGTATAATGGGGCAAGTCTGTTAGGATTACGCGAAATTGTGATCAAGAGTCACGGTTCTGCTGATATCAAAGCGACTTTGTGCGCTATAAATAAAGCGATTTCAGAGATAGAGCGTCAAGTTCCTCAGGAAATCCAGAATAAAGTAAGTCACCTGGTATTACCGATAGATCATTAATCTATTGAAGTATGCTCTTAAGATCCAGGTGGCCATTAAGATTTGTAGATACTCAGTGGATTTTTTCTCACAAAGTCAGTAAATGAGTCGTTTGTAGATAAATATCCGGTGAATGATTAAAGGGTAGTTAAGTGTGAAATATTCTAAAATTCTTGGTATGGGCAGCTATTTGCCGGAAAAGGTTTTAACGAACGCCGATCTTGAAAAAATGGTCGATACCACTGACGCGTGGATCACAGATCGCACCGGTATTAAAAAGCGTCATATCGCTGCCGACGACCAGTCAGCCTCTGACTTAGGTTTCGAAGCGGCAAAGAAAGCCATTGCCAACTCAGGCATTGAAGCAAAAGATATCGACATGATCATCGTCGGCACCGCAACGCCTGATAAAATGTTCCCAAGTGTCGCCTGTTATATTGGCCACGCATTAGGCATTGGCGGCGTACCAGCATTTGATATCACCACTGCCTGCCCAGGTTTTGTTTATGGTTTAAGCATCGCTGACCAATTCATCAAAACCGGCCACCGCAAAAACGTCTTAGTAGTCGGCACAGAAGTGCTATCGCGTCTGGTGAACTGGGATGACCGTTCAACCTGTGTGATTTTCGGTGATGGTGCAGGCGCTGCGGTAGTTACAGCAAGTGAAGAGCCAGGTATCCTATCGACGCATATCCATGCAGACGGTGGTTATGGCGACCTACTGTACTGTAATAACGGCCTAAGAGGCCAATTGGGCGAGTTCCCGGAACCGCAAATCGTTATGCGTGGTAATGAAGTTTTTAAGGTTGCAGTGAAAACACTGAGCCAAATCGTAGATGAAACCCTCGAAGCCAACAATATGCAAAAAGAAGATATTGACTGGTTGATCCCTCATCAAGCAAACATCCGTATTATTCAAGCCACAGCCAAGAAGCTCGGCGCTTCGATGGATAAAGTCGTGGTGGCGGTTGATCGTCACGGTAATACATCCAGCGCTTCTATTCCGTTGGCCATGTGCGAAGCGATTGAAGATGGTCGTATTAAGCGCGGTGATGTGTGCTTGTTGGAGAGTTTTGGGGGTGGATTTACTTGGGGTTCAGCCCTTATAAGATATTGATCAAAAGAGCTAATACGGCGCTGAGGCTTTGTTATCGAATGTTTGAAAAGCTTGTTATTGAGTGGACTCAACGCCGCGCTTTTCAAACATTGATGTCTCGCCTCAGCATTGTCTAGCTCTTTTTCGGTAGTGCTGAGAGTTGCAGAATCATTTGTAGAGTGCGTCGTGACGCAGATCCTGCCCTAGGGGTACCGCTTTTGATCTTAATACAGTGCTTTAGATCATTTAACGACATAAATCGCTGCTGATGCTTTATGAGAATCAGCTTTAAATAAATCAAATAACTTATTGAATAAAAAGATTTAATTATGAGTAAAACAGCATTTATCTTTCCAGGTCAGGGTTCGCAGGCGGTTGGTATGCTTAGCGATATTGCTGAAAAATATCCTATTATCGAACACACTTTCGCTGAGGCTTCGGAAGCTTTGGGCTACGATCTTTGGCAGCTGGTGCAAAAGGATGAAGAGGGCAAGTTGAACCAAACTGAGTTCACCCAGCCAGCTTTGTTAACAGCCAGTGTTGCTTTATGGCGTTTGTGGCAGCAGGAAGGCGGCACTAAGCCAGCATTCTTAGCGGGTCACAGCCTAGGCGAATACAGTGCTTTGGTGGCTTCTGGTGTGATAGAGCTAGGCGATGCCGTTAAGTTAGTAGAAGCTCGTGGCCAATTCATGCAGTTAGCTGTTCCTGCCGGTACCGGCAAAATGGCCGCTATCATTGGCTTGGACGATGAAAAGGTTCGTGATGCCTGTGCTGTTGCAGCACAAGACGAAGTGGTTGAGGCGGTTAATTATAACTCTCCTGGCCAGGTCGTGATTGCGGGCAGTGCCGATGCCGTTGAGCGTGCCATGGAAGCCTGTAAAACTGCTGGCGCTAAGCGTGCCTTACCGCTTCCAGTCAGTGTTCCTTCTCATTGTGCTTTGATGCGTCCTGCGGCGGAAAAGCTTGCTCATATGCTTGAAAGCATCAATATCAATACTCCGACCATTCCAGTGATCAATAACGTGGATGTGTCCGTTGAAACCGATCCTAAAGCCATTAAAGATGCATTGATTCGTCAGCTGTACAACCCTGTTCGCTGGACCGAGACGGTGCAAAAACTAAAATCAGAAGACGCTCTAAACTTATTCGAATGCGGACCGGGCAACGTGTTGTGTGGTTTAGCGAAGCGCATAGACCGCGAGCTAAACGCTGCGCCATTAGCCAGTTTAGATAAGTTTGAAGCAGCGCTTTCAGCCTGATCACAGAATTAAGTTCTACTGACAAGATAGAATACATCAGAAAGGAAATACACCATGAGTTTGAATGATAAAATTGCATTAGTGACAGGCGCCAGTCGTGGTATTGGCCAAGCTATTGCTCACCGCTTAGCCCAGTCGGGCGCTACGGTTATTGGTACCGCAACATCTGAAAGCGGTGCTGAAAAAATTACTGAAAACTTTAAAGCTGCTGGTTTGAATGGCGTTGGCATGGCGCTTAACGTCACTGACCCAGAGAGCATCGAAAGCGTTTTAGACGCCATTAAAGGCGAACATGGCCGCACTCCGGATATTCTTGTTAATAATGCGGGTATCACTCGTGACAACCTGCTTATGCGTATGAAGGACGAGGAGTGGGAGAGTATTCTCAACACTAATCTGACTTCAATCTTCCGTCTGTCAAAAGCCTGTTTACGCAGCATGATGAAATCAAAGTGGGGCCGCATCATTACTATCGGCTCTGTAGTTGGCACCATGGGCAACGCAGGTCAGGCTAACTATTCAGCCGCTAAAGCCGGTTTGATTGGTTTCTCGAAATCATTGGCTCGTGAAGTGGGTTCACGCGGAATTACCGTCAACGTGGTTGCGCCGGGCTTTATTGATACCGACATGACCAAAGCGCTTAATGATGACCAAAAACAAGCCATGTTTGACCAGATCCCTATGGCTCGCTTAGGTCAGCCAGAAGAGATTGCTAACGCCGTGAACTTCCTGGCTTCTGAAGAATCAGGGTACATTACTGGCGAAACGATTAACGTTAATGGTGGTATGCATATGGTTTAAAGCAGTTATGCCAACCGAGCCTGGTTTAGGATATTGGTTATATAACAGCTTTAAATTAACAAACTGTCATATTAAAATAGCGGCCAATTCTGCTATTATGCAAAACTTGATGCAGGTCTGACCTTTGCTAAAAAAGTGAATTTAAACTTGCAAGTTTGCTGGAGTTAACTAAACTACCGTCGCAGTATAATACTGTGATATACAAGAGGATTTAAAACAGATGAGTACTATCGAAGAACGCGTAAAAAACATCGTTGTTGAGCAATTAGGTGTTAAAGAAGAAGAAGTGACTGCTGAAGCTTCTTTTGTTGATGACTTAGGTGCGGATTCATTGGATACCGTTGAATTGGTTATGGCTCTTGAAGAAGAGTTTGATACTGAGATTCCAGACGAAGAAGCTGAGAAAATCAACACAGTACAAGCCGCTATTGACTACATTAAGGCGAATGTTGACGCGTAATTTAACTCGTCTGCAATTTATTCGTAATAGTTAGCGAATGTAAAATGGGTAAAATACGAAAGTATTTTGCCCATTTGTGTTTTTATAGCTTAAAAAAATCTGGGCGACAAATAAGCCCTGTCTGTGGCTGAAGCAATGTTCTGTTGAGTAGTAAGGTTTTCGGCAGAGCTGATAACTGTATAAAGGTCAACAGACCCTGAACGAGAGGTAAGTTCCTTGAGTAAACGTAGAGTTGTAGTTACCGGTTTAGGCATGTTAAGCCCGCTTGGTAACACTATTAAAGATTCATGGGATGGAATATTAGCATCGAAAAGCGGTGCCAATATGATCGAGGACTTTGATGCCAGCAATTTAAGTACCCGATTCGTTTGTTCGGTAAAAGACTTTGATGCTGAGCCAGTATTGGCCAAAAAAGATGCACGTAAAATGGATATCTTTATTCAATACGGTATCGTTGCTGGTGCTCAGGCTTGGGAAGATTCAGGTCTGGAAGTGACCGAGCAAAATGCCAGTCGCATTGGTGCTTGTGTGGGTGCTGGTATTGGTGGCATGACCACCATTGAAGAAACCAGCATTTTGAATCATGAGCGTGGCCCGCGCCGAATTTCTCCTTTCTTTATTCCAGGCTCGATTATCAATATGATTTCAGGCCACTTGTCGATCAAATATGGCTTGAAAGGCCCTAATATTTCTATCGTTACTGCCTGTACAACAGGCGTGCATTCTATTGGCCACGCAGCGCGAATGATTGCCTATGGTGATGCCGATGCGATGCTAGCTGGTGGCGCTGAAAAAGGCTCGACGCCAGTTTCTCTTGGCGGCTTTGCTGCGGCCAAAGCACTTTCCACTCGCAACGATGATCCTCATGCGGCTTCGCGCCCGTGGGATAAAGACCGCGATGGTTTTGTGATGGGTGATGGTGCTGGTGTGATGGTGCTGGAAGACTATGAGCATGCCAAAGCACGTGGTGCCAAAATTTATGCAGAGGTAACCGGTTTTGGTATGAGTGCTGATGCCTTCCATATTACTTCGCCGCCAGCTGATGGTGAAGGTGCGGCTAGCTCTATGCGCAATGCATTAAATGATGCAGGTCTGAACCCAGAAGATATTCAATATATCAATGCGCATGGTACTTCAACTCCGGTAGGCGATATCGCCGAAACCCAAGCTGTTAAAGCTGTATTTGGTGATGCCGCGCGTAAAGTTATGGTTAGCTCAACCAAATCTATGACTGGACACTTGCTCGGTGCTGCTGGTGCCGTAGAAGCTATCTTCAGCGTATTAGCGATACAGGATCAGGTGGCGCCACCAACAGTGAATCTGGATAACCCAGGTGAAGGCTGTGATTTGGATTATGTGCCTCATACTGCACGCCAGGCTAAAATTGAACATACCTTGTGTAATTCGTTTGGTTTTGGCGGCACTAATGGTTCATTGGTGTTTAGTAAGTTAAAGTAAGTGAGTTTAGTTAACCCGCACAAAGGCTCTCAATTGAGGGCCTTTTTGCTGTCTGGCTTTTAAAGAAGAGCTTTCAAATTTGCGCTGTATCTTGTTCGTTTTTACATTAGAATGCTTTGATGAATTCGAAAGACGCTAACATTTCATCTGGCCAGATATGGCTCAATGGTCAACCTTGTCAGGAGATAACGATCACCGATCGCGGCCTGCTATATGGCGATGCATTTTTCACCACCATTAAAGTAACTGATGGTCGCGTTGAGCATTGGGCATTGCATGCTGAGCGTTTGATGCTTAGTGCTGAACGGCTTGGTTTCCGACCTCTGGACTTAACTTTGATTGAAGCTGAATTACAGGCTTTCGTAAAAGAACAGTCGCAAGTTTCGCAATCTGTCGATGGTGTTGTGCGGTTAACGATTAGTCGAGGCTCGGGGATGAGAGGCTATAAAGCGCCTGACTCACCTGAGGTGCGGCGTGTCTTGAGCTGGTCACCTATTAAAAATTCAGCAAGTTTTGATTCTGGTGTTGGTTTATCTATCTGTTCAACACCACCGATTATTCATCCTGCTCTAGCTGGCGTAAAGCATTGCAATCGACTGGCTGAGGTGCTGGCGGCTGAGGAAGTTCCGCAGGAATGTTTCGATGGCATTATGAGGCTCAACAACAAAGTGATATGTGGCACTAAATCGAATATCTATTTTTACCTTAATGAGCAGTGGCAGACGCCAAAGTTAGACCAGGCCGGAGTTAACGGTACGGTTCGTCGTTGGTTGTTAAATAACCAGTCTAATTTTGTAGAGGCCGAGATAACTCACAAAGATGTAGCTTCAGCTCGCTACTGCTTGGTATCTAATGCAATAGTCGGTATTATTCCTGTGAGCGTCATTGGCTCAACTGATTATAAGCTTTATCCCGATTGGCAGAAATTAGCTCTAAGCTACCGCCAGTCTGCATTTTAGAGTGATGCATAACAATTCTTACTACAATAATTGATCTAAAGAGTATTAATGAAAAAACCAATATTGACCTTTTTTATTCTGATTGTCCTAATTTTTTCGGGTGTCACCTGGTACTTGTGGAATGGCTTTCAGGACTTTATGCAACAGCCGCTGGGTATCGAGCAAGAACTGGATGTTAAAAAAGGCACCAGCGCCTATAGTCTTGGCCGCCAATGGCAGCAGGACGGCAATATTAAGCAATTCTATTACTATCAGTTGCTGCTTAAATTGAAACCTGAACTGCGTTCCATTAAAGCAGGCAACTATGCAATCACATCTGATATGACTGCGGTGGATGTGTTGCAAAAACTGGTCGCTGGCGATGTCATCAAGTATCAGTTCTCAGTAATTGAAGGTTCCAATATTTATGAGTTGTTGATCGCATTGGAGATCAACACAGATTTAACGCATGAGATCGATTACAGCCAGGAATACGATGTAATTTTTGACGCCTTGCAGTTTGTTGGCCAACAACATCCTGAAGGCATGTTTTATGCGGATACTTATCAGTTTATTAAGGGCGATTCTGACCTGGATATTCTGAAGCGAGCTTATGCTCGCCTGCAAACGGTATTAGACGAAGAGTGGCCTAAGCGAGCCGATGATTTACCTTATGACACGCGATACAAAGCTTTAATCATGGCTTCGATTATTGAAAAGGAGACCGCAGTTCCAGCGGAGCGCCCTGAAATATCCGGTGTCTTTAAGCGTCGTATCGAAAAGAATATGCTGCTACAAACTGACCCAACCATTATTTATGGTTTGTTGCCTGAGTTCGATGGCGACATTCGTTACAAGGATATTCGAAATCCTCATCCGTGGAATACTTACGTCCACCGTGGCTTGCCGCCAACACCGATTGCTATGGTCGGTCGAGAAGCGATTCAGGCTGCTTTAAATCCACAGTCCGGCGATACTTTGTACTTTGTGGCCAAGGGTGATGGCAGTCATCAATTTAGTCGAACCTTAGAAGAGCATAATCGTGCTGTTCGTAAATACCAATTAAATCGATAGCGGTGTTTGGATTAATGATGGATAAAAAGACAGGTAAATTTATCACAATTGAAGGCACTGAAGGTGTTGGCAAATCCACTAACATCGCTTTTATCAAAGCCTGGTTCGAAGCAAAGAATATTGCGCTACTGCATACGCGTGAGCCAGGCGGGACGCCGTTTGCTGAAGAGATCCGAGAACTGCTTTTGTCTCAACGAGAAGAGCAGGTTGATGCTAAAAGTGAGCTACTGTTAATGTACGCTGCAAGAGCTCAGCATGTCAGCCAAAAGATTAAACCAGCGCTTGAACAAGGCCAATGGGTGTTGTGTGATCGTTTCAGTGATGCCAGCTTTGCGTATCAGGGGGCGGGCAGAGCGCTTGGCCTTGATAAACTGGTCGCGCTGGATCAGTGGGTGCTGGAAGGTTTTAAACCTGATTTGACGATACTGTTGGACTTACCGGTTGAGGTCGGTTTGTCGCGCGCGCAGGAGCGAGGCCCGATTGATCGTTTCGAAGAAGAAAAAGTCGAGTTTTTTGAACAGGTGCGTGATGGCTATTTGCAGATTGCTCAGCAAGAGCCTGAACGCGTCAAGATTGTCGATGCGCGCGGTAGTTTAGAAGAGGTTCAACAGCAGATTGAGCAGGTGCTTATTAATTTCTATCAGCAGCAGGTCTCCGGCTCATGACATCCGTTGAAGTATGGAACCAAAGTCGTTTTCAGCGAGTGCAGGATCAATTCCAGCAGGGCTCATTGCCACACGCTGTTCTGTTAATGGGGCCAGAAGGGATTGGTCGCGAAAATTTTGCTCAGGCTCTGGCTCAATGGTTGTTATGCCTAAACCGTCAAGACGAAGCCTGTGGTGAGTGTAAAAGCTGTTTTTTATTTGATGCAGGCCATCACCCTGATTATCACCTGCTGGATATTGAGCCCGAAAAGACGCAGATTTCAGTAGGGCAGGTGAGAGAGTTGATTACCTCAATGCAGGAATCATCGCATCAGGGCGGCTGGAAAGTCTCTAATATTACTAATGTTCAGGCCATGAATGCGAGCTCGTTTAATGCACTGCTTAAAACCCTGGAAGAGCCGCAAGAGAATACTCTGCTTATCCTGCAAACTTCACAGTTGCAAGGTGTTCCACCGACCATTCGTAGTCGTGCCCAGTTATTATCACTGAGTGTTGATGATCAGGAAGGGGTTAAACAATGGTTGATGGAGCGTCAGGGTAGCCTGAGCCAGGCTCTTGAGGCTGCTCTGAATCTGTTTCCGCAAGCACCTTATAAAGCTGAAGACTTTGGGGTTAATGGTGATACACTGAAATATGCCGAGTTCATCGTACAGATGAATGACTTGGTCCAGGGAAGCAATACCCCCATTCAAATGGCCCAGTTTTGGCATGAAGATGTGGCCGATGCAGTGTTTTGGATGCAGTTGATGGTGCGCGATATTCTACTGATTCAACAAGCTGGCAAACAGGCTGATTTACTCTTTATGCAGCAAAAGCAGGAACTTGAAGTGCTGGCTAAAGCCATAAATGGACAAGGCTGGTTGATGTTGTTGGAGAAAATAAATGAGCTCCAACGGTTGATTAAGCAAAAAAGTCCCGTTAATCTAATGGCATCGTGGCAAAGCTTGTTGATTTTTGTCACCCAAATTGCCAGTAAATACAAACCGTTAGATTAATTATATTAGAAACTGGTTAATGGTTATTAAGACTTTCACGATTAAGGCAGTTACCCAATGCGGATAGAAAGAACCGGTCCCGGCATATTAACCATCCATGTCGAAGACAAAGAAGACCTCTACAAAGCCTATATGCCATTCCTGGAGAATGGCGGTATCTTTATTCAAACCAATAAAGAATATAACTTGGGCGACGACGTCTTTATGCTTCTTGCCATTATTGATGAGCCAGAAAAATTACCTATTGCCGGTAAAGTTGTCTGGATCACGCCTATTGGTTCGCAAGGTAACAAGCGTGCCGGTATCGGAATTCAATTCAGCGATCAAGACAATGGTCAAACTAAAAACAAAATTGAGAACTTGCTAGCTGGCCGATTGGATTCAGATAAACCTACTCATACGATGTAACCCATCCCACAAATTAATTTCTTATGCTAATAGATTCACATTGCCACCTGGATCGTCTTGATCTGGGTGCATACGATAATGACCTCAATAAAGCTCTAGACTTCGCGCGCGAACGTGGCGTTAAACACATGCTGTGTGTTGGCATCACCATCGATAAGTTCGATGATGTGCGCATGATTGCAGAAGCCAATGATGACATTTCCTGCTCGGTTGGAATTCATCCACTTTATGATGCCGTATCTGAAGCTGACGTTGATTTGTTAGTGGAGAAGTCTAAGCATCCTAAAGTAGTCGCAATTGGTGAAACCGGATTAGATTATTTCTATAATAAAGATCCTGAAAATCATAAGCTACAGCAAGAAAGTTTCCGCAAGCACCTTCGTGCTGCGCGACAAGCAGGTTTGCCGGTTATCGTCCACACTCGAGATGCCCGTCAGGATACGATTGATATTCTTCGCGAAGAAAAAGCACAAGAGTGCGGGGGAGTTTTACATTGCTTCACTGAAAGTCTCGAAATGGCGCAAGCGGCACTAGAGTTGGGTTTCTATATTTCATTCTCTGGTATCGTAACTTTTAAGAATGCCGAAGAACTCAGGGAAGTTTGTCGCAATATTCCTCTAGATAAATTATTAATTGAAACCGACTCGCCTTATTTGGCACCGGTGCCTTATCGTGGCAAAACTAATCAGCCCGCTTACGTTAAAGAAGTAGGGCAGTTTGTTGCTGATCTGCATCACGTTACGTATGACGAATTATGTGAAATCACCTCAAACAATTATCAGAAATTATTTAGTAAGAGTCTTATTTAGTAAATTAGATGTATTGTGCAAGACATAATCTGACAATTAGGACGTATCAATGAAAAAAACACTACTGCTATTATCTTTGTTCTTATCGGTTGCTGCCTGTCAGCACAATGGAACCGCTAACGAGCAACAAGGGAATGAAACGGTTCAGTCTAATGAATCAACAGACTTTAAAATCCCCTTTGAAAAATATCAGCTGGATAATGGTTTAACCGTTATTTTGCATCAGGATAAGTCTGATCCGATTGTAGCAATAGCAACTATTGTTCACGTGGGCTCTAATCGTGAAAAGCCTGGCCGAACTGGTTTTGCGCATTTCTTTGAGCACATGGCTTTTAATGATTCTGAAAATGTCCCGCAAGGCTCTAACCGCAAGCTGATTGAAGAGTTGGGAGGTACCCGCAATGGCGGAACCTGGACTGACGGCACCATGTATTATGAGGTCGTTCCTAAAGATGCGCTCGAGAAGTTGATGTGGATCGATTCAGACCGTCTCGGATATATGATCAACACGGTTACTGACGGGGCGCTTGAAAGAGAAAAACAGGTTGTTAAGAATGAAAAAAGACAGCGTGTTGATAACCAGGCTTATGGTCACACACAACACGTGATTCTTAAAAACCTTTACCCAGAAGGACATCCTTATAACTGGACAGTAATCGGTGATCTGGAGGATCTACAGGCTGCGACTCTTGCCGATGTGAAAGAATTTTATCAAAGGTTTTACGGCCCATCGAATGCCACATTAGTGATTGCTGGCGACATTGAGTTTGATGAAACCAAAGAGATGGTGCAGAAGTGGTTCGGTGAAATTAAACCATCTGAGGGAGTAAAAGATCCTGAGCCAATGCCGGTGGAGCTTAAAGAATCTAAAAAACTCTTTCATCTGGACAATTTTGCAAAAGTTCCAGAGATTCGCTTAACCTTCACAACAGTTGAGCAGTATCACAAAGACTCTTATGCACTGGATGCTCTCGGTGAGATTTTAAGCCGTGGCAAAAGGGCGCATCTTTATAAAGTGATCGTGGATGAACAAAAGCTTGCCCCTTCGGTGGCAGCCTATAATAGCTCTAATGAAATTGCGGGCACCTTCACTATTCGTGTGAGAGCTAATGACGGTGTTGATTTAGATGACGTTAAAAAAGCGATTGATACTGCTTTAGTGAATTTTGAAAAAGAAGGCTTCAGTGATAATGATTTACAACGAATTAAAGCAAGACAGGAAACGTCTTTTTATAACGGTATTTCCAGTGTTTTAAGTAAAGCCTTCCAGTTAGGTATCTATAATGAGTACGCTGGCGATCCTGCGTTTGTTGCTACCACTATTGATAATATTAAGAAAGTGACTCGCGATGACATTATGCGTGTCTATGAGCAATATATTAAGGATCAGAACTTCATAATGACCAGCTTCGTTCCAAAAGAGCAGCCAAAGCTAATTGTTGATGGCTCAATCAAAGCAAATGTGGTTGAAGAGCAGATTGTTCAAGGTGCAGAAGAAGAGTTTGATTCTGATGCAATTGCTGATTATGAGAAAACACCGACCAAGCATGATCGCTCAGAGCCTCCTTTAGGCGAAAGTCCTAAAGTATCGATCCCAGAAATTTCAAAAACTGTGTCCGATAATGGACTTGAAATTTTCAGCATGGAACATAACGAGCTACCTATCGTAAGCTTTGCTTTAAGGATTGATGGCGGTGCCTGGTTAGAAAGTGATGATGAATATGGTGTTGCAAGTTTGCTGGCTCAGTTAATGAATGAGGGTACGGCTTCGAAAACACCAGAAGAGCTGGAAGATGCCATCGGTTTATTGGGTGCGAGCATTCGATTCGATGCTGATAATGATTCTATTTTTGTCATTGGCACAACCTTGGCAAGAAATTATCAGCCAACCATGGACCTGCTTAGTGAAATGCTTTTAAGCCCGCGCTTTGATGAGAAAGAGTTTGATCGTCTGAAAGCCAAGCAGCTCAACAGCATTAAGCAGAGTGAAGCTAGTCCTCTTTCTGTTGCCAGTAGAGCCTTTTATGGTCAGGTTTACGGACAAGAACACCGTGCTGGTATTCCGTTGATAGGTACTTCGGAATCTATTGAGTCAATCAGCCTCGATGATGTTAAAGCTTTCTATGACAAAGCGTTATCACCTAAAAATGCTGCTATACATGTAGTCGGACAAATTACTCATGAGCAAGTGAAAGCAGGAATCGATTCTTTATCGAAAGAATGGAAAGGCGATAGCATTGCTTTGCCTGAGTTTACAGAGCCGAAGACGTTTGATTCGCCTAAAGTATTTTTTGTTGATATACCAGATGCAAAACAATCAGTCATTATTGCGGGTAAAGCTGGTCTGAAAGGTGATGATCCTGATTTTTATCCTTTCACAGTCGCTCAGAACCGTTTAGGCGCAGGTGGTAGTGCTCGATTATTCCAAACGCTGCGAATTGAGAAGGGCTACACCTACGGTGCATACAGCATGATTTCCAAAGCACGATATACAGCACCGTTCCTGGCTTATTCTCAGGTTCGTGCCAACGTTACTTTGGAATCATTGAGGATCTTCAAAGACCTTATCTCTAATTACGACGAAACCTTTACTCAGCAAGATTTGGATACCACCAAGAATCTACTGATTAAGCGAAGTACTCGTGAGTATGAGACTATTGAAAATCTTTTGACCATGCTTAACGAAGTCAGCAAGTTTGATTTGCCATTTAATTTTATCGAAAAAGAGCAAGCCCAACTTGAAGCCATGACTGTAGAGCAGGCCAAACAGATTTATCAAAAGTATGCTGATGAACAGCAAATGATTTATGTCATTGTAGGTGATGCGGCTACTCAGCTGGAACGAGTCAAAGAGTTTGGCTACGGCGATCCAATTATGTTGGATCGAAAAGGTAATCCTCTGTAATTCTCCAGTACGTTTAATGTTCCATACAAGCCACCTTCATTAGGTGGCTTTTTCTTTATAGCTTCTTCCTCTAGGGGAAAACCCCTGCATAATCTGGGGGCTTTACCTAATATCGGATTTCGTTGGATTTGTGCATAGTCGTAGTCGAACCAAAAAATATTATTATTTTGACTACGAGGACCAAACCATGAAACCAACTGTATCAGTAATCACAGCCAGTGTTTTGGCAGCCGTAGCAGGGACCGCTCACGCAGACGCAATTATTGGACCAGAGCTAACAGAAATGTTGCCTACAGCGTTAACACCAACTAAAGTCATTGTCACTACCCATGATCAATCACAATTGAATGATGTCATGGCTAACCTTGGTCAGCCATACTTAGCGATGAAAACGCTTCCAATGGCTGGAGCAACTCTTACTAAAGCGCAAATTAATTCGCTTGCCACAGATGAGCGCGTGAAAAGTATTTATTACGATGCGCCATTAAAGTATTACAACTACAACTCTGGTGAAATCACTGGCGGTCACTATGTCCATGACGTTGAGAACGTCACGGGGCGTGGTGCAACTATCGCCGTACTTGATTCCGGTGTTGATGCGACACACCCCGATTTGCAACTGGGTTCAAAAGTTGTTCAGAACGTAAAAATCGTGGGTGATCTTGATCTTGCTGGCGGTTTGAACCTGTTCCTTGAAGGCGTACCAAACAGTGATACCAGTTCAGGTCATGGTTCTCATGTAGCCGGCACTGTTGCTGGTTCGGGTGCAGCTTCAGAAAATGATGCTCGTCGAGCTAACTATCACGACGGTATTGCTCCTGATGCTACTTTAGTTGGAATCGGTGCTGGTGATGCTATCTCAATTCTTTATGCCATAGCAGGTTTTGATTATGCGATTGGTAATAAAGATAAATATGGCATAGACGTCATCACTAACAGCTGGGGAACTTCAGGCGGAGCAAATTTCGACCCAAATAGCCCAACCAATCAAGCTTCTTATGAAGCTTATAAGCAAGGCATTATTGTCACTTTCGCTGCGGGTAATGATGGCCCTGGCGATAACACACTCAACCCTTATGGTGTGGCTCCTTGGACAATTAATGTTGCAGCAGGTACAGAAAATCGCGACTTGGCAAACTTTTCAAGTCGTGGCGTTGCTGGTGACGAGTTCAAAGCTCCTGATGTCACAGCTCCTGGCAGTAACATCATTTCAACAAAAGCATTGAATACTGCTTTACCTTTATTAGGTCCCGTTCTTGACCCAGAATACCCTGAGTATGACGTCTATTACGCAGGTATGAGTGGTACTTCAATGGCGACACCTTTTGTTGCTGGTGTGGCAGGCCTATTACTTGAAGCAAACCCTGACCTATCTCCTGACCAAATCGAGGATATTATTCGTGATACAGCCGACCCAATGGAAGGTTATGAATATCATGAAGTGGGCGGTGGTCACATTAATGTGAAAGCTGCGGTTGAAATGGCACGAGTCACTGAAGGTAAGCGCGCTGAGTTTTTGGCCGGTAATACCAAGTGGTCAAGTCAGGGTAACTGGAAAGTGGTTTCTGAAAATGACTCAATGATCGACTATGTGTCTCGTTGGAGCACTAAGTCTGACTCTGAGAGCACGGATGGGACTTATCAGGAAAGCCGTCGAAACAATGCTGAAGTTATGTTCAACTTTATCAGCGATAGCATTCAAGTGCTTTATACCGCCAATAAAAAGGGTGGCCATGGTGAATTATTCTTAAATGGTCAAAGCAAAGGTATCATCGACTTTTATGCTCCAGAGACAACAGCAAAATCATTTGTACTAAGCGATTTAGATACGTCACAGGTAAACAGTCTGTCTATTCGAAACGTTGAAGGCACGATCAATTTTGATGGTCTGAAACTGGATGGTCAACTGGTTGATAATGGCACTTCAATCATTACTGAGCAACAAGCCATTAGCGGTAACATTGGTCCATCGGCTGAAAACTTGCAGTTCAATGATCATGTCATCACAGTTGGTGACGATGCTGTAGCGATTGATGCGGTTTTGGGCTGGGGCGGTGTTGCTGACCTCGACTTCCAACTGCTAGATGCAAACGGTACTGTTGTTGCCAGCAGTGCATCTTTGGATAACCCTGAAGTGATTTCTTTCAGACCAGAACAGGCGGGCGACTATACGCTTAGAGTCAACGGATATATCAGTGTTTCAACTGACTACACAATCGATGTAGAGGTTTCAAACCTGATCCAGTAACTGCTCGTGAGAGGCGTTGGGGGCCTTCGGGCCCTCTTTTTTTTAATTTTCCTATCTATTAAACCACAATATTTCTCATTCATGGTTAGGGGTTTTCCCTAGTGAGCTCTGAGTAGTTCCACCAATAGTAAATAAGTCAAAAATGACTTGGAATGAATGACGAAATAAAGCTTATTTAAAAACCAGAGGGGTAGTGTACTAATGAACACACAAATCAAACGACTAGCGCTGGCGGCTACATTAGCTGGCTTTAGCTTAAACGCAACTGCAGAAGCTGTCATTGGCAGTGAGCTACAGCAGAACTTGCAAACTATGTCAGCCACAGACAGTACTATGACCGTGGTGACCTTCGATCAACTTGAACAGCTAGCACCGGAGCAAATCGAATCTCTGATGGATTTGGGAATTACTGAAGGTGTCCAGTTTCAATCTTTACCTATCATTGGTGTCGTAGCAACACCATTGCAAATTGAGCAAATCAGCCAAATGGATGGTGTTCGCTCAGTTTTTGCCAATCGCAATCTTAAATATTTTAATGCTGAAGCGCGCGAGCTTACAGGTGCTGAAAAATTGCAAACTGAAGAGTTTGTGCAACGTAATGGCATTAGCTTTACGGGTAAAGGCGTTACTGTCATGGTCAATGACTCTGGGATTGACGCTACTCATGAAGATCTGGAGTTCGGAACAAAAGTAGTTGAAAACGTACAAGCACTAACGCACGCGCAAGCATTATCCCTTACGGGGTTTAGCGGTGCCTGGGTTGAGGGTCAGCTGAATACTGATCTTAATGTTGGTCATGGTACTCATTGTGCCGGTACGGTTGCGGGTTGGGGAATTAGCTCTGACGGCAAATACAAAGGTGCAGCACCTGATGCTGAGCTAGTCGGTTATGGTTCCGGGGCTGGTTTATCAATTCTTGATGCCTTGGGTGGTTATGATTATGCCATCACGCATATCTATGATTTCAATTCTCCAATTCGTGTGATGAGCAATTCATGGGGTTCTAGTGGTAAATATGAACCGAATGGCCCTATTTCGGTAGCGTCTTATAAAGCCTATAAGCTTGGTATGATTTCGGTATTTGCTGCGGGTAACAGTGGTGCGGGTGAAGATACGCATAATCCTTACGCACAGATCCCTTGGGGAATGTCGGTTGGTGCTGGTACTAAGCAGGGTACTTTGATCGATTTTTCTTCGCGTGGTAAGCGTGATGAAAGCGGTACCTTCACCATGCCTGATGGCACTGAGTGGACTTATCACAATGAAATTTCAGTGGTAGCTCCCGGTGTTGATATTATTTCAACACGCGCAAAAACTAACTTAGTCTCTAATGGCGGTGATGCAGACCTTGATGCAATTGAAACAGAATACCTTCCTTACTACACCATGATTTCTGGTACTTCGATGGCGACACCTCATGTAGCTGGTGTCATTGCTTTAATGCTTGAGGCTAATCCTAACTTAACGCCGCTTGAAACTAAGCGATTGATTCAGGAAACCGCCACTAACATGCCAGGTTATGAAAAGTGGGAAGTCGGCGCTGGTTATGTGAATTCTTATGCGGCCGTTGCCGCAGCACTTAACTATAATCCTGAGCATAGTGCGACTGTCAATAATCTTAATACCTTTAATGGTAACGCGATTGTTCTGCCACCAGAGTCACCGGAGCCTTTCGAGGTGTTGTATTCGCCAGTGGGTGAGCCTGAGGTTCATGAGTTCACAGTAGGCTCTGATGCAGTGTGGGTTTCAGCTTCAGCGGAATCTCTAGCTAACACTATTAAGCTTAAACTTGAAGCTCCAGATGGCACTGAGTATTTCGGTAACTTAACCCTACCGGTATTAACTACATCTATGCGTGTTTCTGCTCCAGCACAGGAGGGTACCTGGAAGTTGTCAGCTTTTGGTTTGACTTCATTATCTGGAGTTGAGGCTGATCCAACGGGTACCACTAACGGTCCTGGTGTCCCTGAAATTGTTAGCGGCGAGATCGGTATTTTCACATCAGGTGGCTACGAAGGTCTTGATGATATAGCGGGACACCCAGCTGAGAACGCTATTCAGTTCGCCACCAGCGAGCGTTTAGTTGATAGCTTTAATGACAAGTTTTTCCGTCCTGATCGTGCATTGAAGCGTAAAGAGTTAGCTCAGTATCTGGTGATGGGCGCAGCAGTACGTCAATATCGCGACTTATTGAATCAGCCTGTAGTGAGTTTTAGTGATGTGGGTAATGAGTTGGCCGCATTTGCTGAATCTGCCAGTGCCAAGGGTGGAGCGTTAAAAGACCGTGTTCAAATGCAACAGCCCGTAATGTTGAGCAATGGCGACAAGTTTCGTCCAAATGACAATGTTAACAGGACAGAGTTAGTTTACTCATTGGTACAAAGTCTAGGATTAGAAACCGAAGCTCAGGCATTCAGTGGTGATATAACCGTGGACTACAATGGTGAAGCTGTACCTGTTCTTGACCAGGACGATATTCCAGCCGAGTTGAGAGGTTATGTCCAATTAGCTCTCGATCTATCAATAGTTGGTGTACGTTATGAGCTAGAGCAGGGTCCTTTTGATTTGCAGCCTAAGTTAGTAGCTTATTTCGAGCCTGGCAATATAATCAGCCGTGCCGAGTATGCTGTATTGATTGGACGTTTTTACGACTCTTATTATCAATAAGTTAACAGAATAAGTTAATATCATATTGAATGTTAACTGTTAGTGATAATAGACAAAAGTAGGCAGGGAAGCCTACTTTTTAATCAATTTGTATTAATGCATTCTTGCTTTAATACATAAATTTAAGTATTTTGAACTAGCGTATTGCATTAGTTATATCTAATGAAATATTTTTCTCACGTTGCGAGGTAATGATGATGACAGCTTTCAAAGCTCTGGCCTTAAGCGTAACCGTTCTATTTTTGGGGGTAGGTTCAATTGCCAGTAAGGCAGACCCTGTGGAACTGACGGTTCAAGGCAATAAAGTTGAAGCGGTAATCAATCTTACAGGGAACGTATCAGCTGATTTAACTTTAACTTTCCAAAACTCCGTTGGTTTAACCGCTGACAATATCGGTATTTCTGCTCAACTGATTGATATTACCGATCTTAACTTATTGAATCGTCTACCAGACTCACTCAATACCAATTTATTGGCAGCCTTTCCAATGCTAATCACCATTGAGCCACCTTCAAATAAGGGTTTTGCTTTTTCGGGATTGGCTACGGTTGATATTCATACCCATAACCTGGAATATTTGCCCGGCACTCCATTGCGGTTTTTTAAGGCTCCGCTAAACGGTCAATTTGAAGATGTTACTGCAACCATGGGATCAGGCAGCTATCGTGCTCGTGGTACCACCGGTAAGTTTTCGCAGTTCTTGATTGTTGCGGATTTAAGACCGGTTCTTACCGTGGTGAATACCAAGTACAATCGTCTGAGCAACAGTCTTGCCGGGTTCTCAACTCAAATTGAACCAGTTCTATACACTCAGCTAAGCAGTAAACTGAGTGAAGTTCAGCAATTGATTACTTCGCAGGATTATGTTCTCGCCAGTAATAAGGTGGACGATTTTAGTCGAATCATTGAACAGGCAGATCAGTCAGATATCCCAAATGTATGGCGCTCCAGCCGTGATATCGACAATGTTGCCGGTGAGCTGATTGCCTATGCCAATACATTGCGATTCAGTCTTCGCCTTGTAAATTAGGTTAGATTAGAGACAACCATGCCTGCAAAAATTACAGTCTGCTATTCAGACAAGCCAGCGAGTGAAGCTTATTTACATGAGCAGTCCGACTTTAGAATTGGTCGGGCTAGCTCCTGTGATTTGGTGCTGGAGCATCCTACTGTTTCTAGACAGCATGCTTTAATGTCGCACCTTGATGATGGTTGGCACTTGAATGACCAGTCCAGTCAGAATGGTACTAAAGTGAATGGTGTAAAAGTTGAAGCCAGCCTATTGAATGGAAATGAGCTAATTTCTGTGGGAGATGTCGATTGCTTATTCGAGTCTAAAACACCGCAACAATTGAAGGCGATTGAGACTCATAATCAGTGGCGATTAGAGCAAAGCAGGATAGTCAATCAAGCGGCTGACAACATGCTATTGGACACCCTTCAAGAGCAGCTCAATTCACTGATTAGCTTGACGGGTACTCAGCGTGGTCTGGTGATGCTTGGCAACGATTTTCAAAGTCTCACAGTGGGTGCTGTGCTTGGTATGTCTGATGCCGACTTTAATAACAGAGCTTTCGAGGGTAGCGTTGGCGCCATGATGAAAGCTATCAATAGCACTAACCCTGTGGTGGCAATGGATGTTAGCCAAGATGCGATGTTGGCAAAGCGTGAGAGTGTTCAACGCAAACAAATCGCGGCTTTGGCCTGTGTACCATTATTTTCTGAAGGTCAGCTGATTGGTGTGGTTTACACCGACAGTAAAGAGTCCAGCAAAGTGCTGACAGAACTTGATATGGATATACTTTCGATTATCAGTCAGCAGATGACTTTAAGTTCTGAAGCTATTGTTTTACAGAATCAAATAACCAACCTCATGAATCGGGTGCCAGAATCAAGAAGTTATGATAGCCTGTTAAATAAACCGATATTACAACTCGTGCATTAACACTATAAGGTTAAGCTTCAATGGTGAATGATGACCCGAAGCAAAGCCAAGATGATTCTGGGGACTTATCAAAGACGCAAGTAATTGAGGACTTTGAAACTCTTGAAACTGGAACCCTTCTGGCTGGACGTTTCCAAGTAGAAAAGCTACAAGGTGTAGGCCGCTTTGGTGCGGTTTACAAAGTAAAAGATTTGCAGCTTGATGTTATGGTTGCGCTAAAAGTTTTACACCCCACCATTTCAAAAAACAAACAGGCTCTTGCTGATTTCAAAAAAGAGATTCTTCTTCTCAGGCAACTATCTCATCCGAACATCGTTCGGGTCCATGAATACTATTCGGATCAAGAGCTGCATTTTTTCACCATGGATTGGATTGACGGTGAGAGTCTAGAACAAAAACTAAGAGTTCACAATAATAAGAGTGGGTCTTTTACTGAGCAACAAATCGAATCGTATCTTAATCAAATTATCAGTGCTTTAAGCTTTGCGGAAAGCCATAAGATTTATCACCGCGATATCAAACCAGAAAACCTACTAATAGATAATAATGATCAGCTTTACCTGGCTGACTTTGGCTTAGCCGTTTTATCAGATGCCCGAAGCCAAGGTGTCATCAGCGGTACTCCCTATTATTTACCTCCCGAATATCTACAAAAGAATGAAGTTCATAGCTCTATCGATCTTTATGCGGTGGGTGTTATTTTTTATCAAATATTTTGTGGTCGCTTACCTTTTGATGCAAACACTCTAGATGATTTAGTTAAACAAAAGCTTCAGGGAGTCGATTCTTTTCCGGTAACAAATAAAGAGTTAAAGAAGTTTAAGCCGGTCATTTTAAAACTAATATCAGCATACACACATTCTCGGTTTCAAACCGCGGAAGACTTACAGAAAGCAATTGACCATGTTCTAATAAAGCAGCCGCCACAATCTAAAATTGTTAAACAATTTGCCTGGATATCTGTTGCGGTTCTTTTAATCCTTGCCGTTATATTCTGGTGGCGTTATCAAGCTCAAACGCCACTGAGTGCTCCACATACATCTCTGGCTATTTTGCCATTTGAAGGCCAAATACGAGGCCAATCAGTCGATGACTGGGTACGATATGGTATTCCTGATTATCTTAATTACCAGTTATCACAAAACTCCCAACTTAGGTTGGTTAATAACGATCGGGTGTTGGAGACGATAGATCTACTTGGTTATCAGGCAGCTCCCAATGACAATCAGTTACTGTTGTTGGCCGATCTTCTGAAAGTGAATAAGATGATTAGTGCAAAACTTATTCCGACTGGTAGTGAAAAGAACACTCTGGTGTTGGAAGTGCTGTCAGTTTCTGGTAATACCATCAGCCGAAGTACAGTGTCTGAAATTACACTTCTTGAAGATTCTGCTGACTCAAACGTTCGTCATTTAGTCACCGACCTGAATAAGTCATTAAGAATCAATCTTGACGTATCTGACGAGACTAGTGAAGGCTTTATTTTACAGAGTGGTGTCCGAGAGTTGATCAAGCAGGGGCAGTGGCAGCAAGCGGCATCAGAGCTCAAAGAATTAATTACTAAACAACCTGATTCTGAACATCTCTGGTTTGAGCTTGGGCACGTATATTTAAATTCTGATGACCGGCAGCAAGCGGAAGCAGCTTTTGCTAAATCACAATCTTTGAGTCCTTTGCAAAGCTTTATTCATATGAGAGCCACCGCAATACTTAATGAACTGGCCGAAAAATTTGAGCTTGCTGAGCAGGTTTATAGGGAGCTAATTGATCAGTATCCGCTTAATATCGATCTTAAGTTTTCACTGGCAGAGCTTTATATCAATACCCAACAATTCCCAGAAGCGGAACAGATACTACAGGAGGTCGTAGAGCTCGACCCTAATCATCCTAGTGCATGGTTTGAATTAGCCAAGGTATCAATCTGGTCAGGAGATGCGCAAACAGCGGTAGATGATTATCTGGTCAAAGCGCTAGTCATTGCCAAGAAATTAAAGGATGTCAACTTTGAAGGTGATGTGCTCAATGCCATGGGTGTTGCTTACCAGCGTTTAGGAAACTTGGAGCTGGCACAAGATTATTATTTGCAGGGATTACACAAACGTAGGGTGGCTAATGATCAAAATGGCATGGCAACCAGCATGTCCAATTTGGCCACAGTACATTCTATTCTGGGGCAGCATGCTGAAGCGACGGAATATCTAGAGCTGAGCTTATCTGTCTATGAAACCTTGGATGATATTGAGGGTGAGGCGAATGCTTACAATGAGCTAGGAATTTTAGCAGAGGAGCAGGGGCTATACGAAACTGCGCTTGAAAATTACCGCCAGGCATTAACACTACGCATTAATCTAGGAGATGAGTGGTTAAAAGCGGAAAGCTTGAATAATATGGGTTTTATCTATTATTTACTGTCTAACCCTGAAAATGCATTAGTCTTTTGGCAGCAAGCGGAGCAGTCTTATCAGAAAGTACAAGATCCTGTAGGGGTTATTAGAGTTCGTGAAAACTTGGGGCAAATGGAGTTAGCCATGGGAAACTGGCGCAGTGCTTATTTTATCTTTGAAAAAGCTCTAGAAGATTCTAAACAGCTTGGTCTGCTCGAAGAAACACTCGTTGCAGAAGCTTATCTAGCAAAGCTGAGCTTTCTACACGGGAACTTTGCACAAAGTCTGCCGAAACTTGAATCACTTTACCAACAGGTGCAAGAGCGCAATGACATTCGTGGAGTGATTGAGTTTGGTTTATGGCTGGCAGACTGGTACTCTTTGACCGGCAACCCTGATTCACTTCAACAACAACTTGAGTCAATCAGCGACTTAGTAATTGATAAAGGCAGTATTGAACAACAGTTCTACTATAAAACATTAGCACTACGTTCTGATGAAGTGCCTGACTCTGAACAGTACTTAGTTGATATGTTTGATAGGACAAATATTCCCGATGGCACTAAATTAAGGTATTTGCTTGATCAGGCCAGGCGCTCTTTAATGTCCAATAGTGAAGACTTTCCTGAGCTTGCCAAAAAAATACGTTTGTATGATATGGCGCTTCATCAGTATGAGTATATTTATCTGCTAGAGTTAGAAGGCGCTTATTTCTATGTTAATAATGAGTGGGAGCAGTTAGAACAATCTTTGGATCTGGCTGATCAACTTATGCGCAGAATGGGGGACTACTGGAGAAGTTTTCAGTTGAATCGTCTGCGGGCATTACTGGTTGAGCAGTCAGGCGAATCGCCAATACTATATCGCCAACGAGCACAAAAACAACTTAATCGTCTGTTAAAGCAATTACCGGAAGACTCACGTTCGGTATTTATAGAACAACAAAATATAGTTGCTTTTGACGATGACCTAATGGAGCTCGGTGTGAATGATGAATAGCGAAAAAGATATTTCAGAGCTGGTTAATGAACTCAGTCAGAAGCAACAAAAGATTGCTCAGGAACTTCTTAGTGGTAATCAACAGATGCGCACTTTGGCTAAGCGAGTCTGGCGTGTTCAAGAAGATGAAAGAAAGCATATTGCTCGCGAGCTTCATGATGGTGTGGGCCAACTGTTAACCGCATTGATCAATCAGCTGCAGCAAATGCATAAAGAAGGGCAACCTGATCCTGAGGAGCTTGATGAAGCTTTGACTCTAGCTAGACAGGCGCTGAGTGATACTCGCGAAATATCTCGATTGATGCGACCTAGAATACTGGATGACCTGGGTTTAATCCCCGCTTTGCAATGGTTGACGCGTGTTATGGGTGAAAAAAACGCTATCGAGATAGAGCTGCATGAGCAAATATCAGTCAGTCTCGATGATGAAACTCAGACACTTGTTTTTAGAGTGGTACAGGAAGCCATAACCAATGCGATTAAGCATGCACAAGCGACGCATATAGACATTACCGTGATTGCAACAGAGCGTATGCTGGTCATTAAGATTAAGGATAATGGCGTTGGCATGACAAAAGAATTGTCTGAGTCTGTCGATGGCTTCGGTCTATCAGCCATGCGTGATCGAGTAACAGCATTTGGAGGACAGTTGATGGTTGAGTCAAAGCCGAACGAAGGCTGTGAAATCAAAGTCATAATCACTGGTGCAATTGGCAATGGAGATAGCTCTGTATGATTCGAGTAATGTTGGCAGATGATCACACCATTTTAAGACAAGGCTTGGTCAGCTTATTAAGTAAAGACGCTGACTGTACGGTGGTTGCTGAAGCATCTAACGGACTTGAGGCGGTTGAAAAAGCATTTGAGACTAGACCACAGGTTGCGGTCATTGATATTTCAATGCCCGAACTCAATGGTATGGAGGTTGTAAAACGCATTCATGACAAGCTACCAGAGTGTAGAATCTTGGTACTGACTATGCATGAAGAGCAGGAGTATGTGATTCATATGGTTAGAGCTGGTGCGTCCGGATACTTATTGAAAGACAGTGCCAGTGAAGAATTGATTGATGCAGTAAAAACGCTGGCCAGCGGTAAAACTTATTACAGTCAATACGCTGCAAGTGTGCTAGCAACTCAGTACTCTCAGCCAGACAAAGAGTGGCAAGACCCCTACAAAAATTTAACTCAACGGGAGCGTGAAGTGTTTCATCTGGTAGTCGATGGCAAGACTACTAAAGATATCGCGCGTGCGCTGGATATAAGTGTTAAAACTGCCGAAAACCATCGCGGCAAAGTGCTGGAGAAGCTAGGTGTGTCTAATACCGCTGAATTGGTTCGCTACGCAGCTAAGCATAATTTATTGGTTTAAATGATGGCAACATTAACAAATTCTACAAGCTCGAAAGAAAGACTAGCATTAGTTTTATCTCCATTAATTACTTGCCTGATACTTTGGGTAACTACTCTAATAATTTCACCTAGCGATTGGATTGCTGAAATCATTATCTTAGTGACATTAATTATAATCTATCCAGCAATGCTATTAACGTTTTTCGCAATAATTAAACCAATCAAAAAAACATTCATCCTGAATCAAGTTACCCTGATATTTATTAGTGTAAATGCTGGGTTTATTCTTTCGGCGACAATAGGCTTTTTATACTTTAAAGCAAGCCCCAGTGAAATATTCGGATTTGGTATTTATGGCTTGGTTATAGCATTGTTAACTTCAGTTTCTTTTGGTCTCATTGCTGGTTATAAGTTTATTTAGATCTGACTAATTGAACACGCAGGGTACTATCACCAATCTCACCTAGGGGATTTCCCTAATTATTCTTTTCTCATTTTCATGCGATGCTCAGGCTCTCAATCCAATGGGGGTTTCTTAATATGAGTAAATTCAACTTAAAAACAAAACCTATCTACGGTGCTTTGTTGGCAGCGGGATTAGGTTTATCTGCAATGACGGGCCATGCTAAATCGCTTGGACCACAACTAACTGATTTATTATCGGATGCAACTGAGCAAGAAGCGTTTGAAGTGATTGTCACCTTTGAAGGCTATGAGCCTGCTTCCTTGTCACAACTGCAAGCTTTAGAAACTTTAGGTGTTAATAACGGCGTAAGCTTTAACAGTTTGCCAATGGTGGGTATCACAGCTACGAAGCAGCAGATTGATGCAATCTATGCTCGCGATGATGTTCGCTCAGTCTGGTATAACGCGCCTTTAACGCTCGAAAATGATGGTTCAACTGAACTGACTGGTGTAGATCGTTTGCGCGATGACCAGTCAATGCGCAATCTTGGTATGCCATATTCAGGCCGTGGTATTGGTGTCGTCATTAACGACTCCGGTGTTGACGGCACTCATAGTGATATCAAATATCCTAACCATGTCACGCAAAATGTTTTAGCGCAGGTTAATCTGAATTCTCTTTCAGGCATTTTACCTATTACCTATCAGGAAGACGTTGCCAATACTGATATCGGTGGCGGCCACGGCTCACACGTTGCTGGCATTATCGGTGGTAACGGTGCTATGTCGAGTGGTCTGTATCAAGGTGTTGCACCGGGTGCAAAACTGATTGGTTATGGCTCCGGTGCGGGTCTCTTCATTTTGGATACTCTAGGTGGTTTTGACTATGCATTAACCCACCAGTTTGAGTATAACATCCGCGTTATTTCCAATTCTTTTGGTAATACAAGCGACACCGGCACTGATTTTAATCCTGATGATCCTACTAACGTTGCAACTAAGGCCTTGAGTGACAATGGCGTGATCGTTGTTTTCTCGGCAGGTAACTCTGGTTCAGGCGAAGCAACCATTACCGGCAACTTCAAAAAAGCTCCATGGGTGATTACGGTGGCTGCGGGTGATAAGCAGGGTGATCTGGCTGACTTCAGTTCACGCGGTGTTAAAGGCAAGACTGGCCAAGCGGTGGTTGATGGTGAAACTTTCACCTGGGAAGACCGCCCAACCATTACTGCACCGGGTGTTGATGTCATCTCTGCGCGTGCATCCTTATCAAGCTTAAGTGCATTGAGCGTGACTTCAGACAGCGAAGTGATGGATGCTAATCATGTACCTTATTACACAGTGATGAGTGGTACCTCGATGGCTGCTCCGCATGCATCAGGTATTGTTGCCTTGATGTTAGAAGCAAATCCTAATCTTACCTGGCGTGAAGTGAAGCGCATCATGCAAGACACCGCCACTAATATGCCTGGTCTTGAGCCATGGGAAAGTGGTGCTGGCTACGTCAATGCTTACGCTGCGGTCAAGGCGGTGCTTGATGAGTCTAAAAGTTTTGGTGAAACCACCAAGATCCAGCGTGAATTCAATGCTGCTGCACAGACATCAATTGCCGGCGAGTTCAATATAACGGTTCCATTTAGCCCGGTGGGTGAAAATGAGGGTGTTACTTTCGAAGTCAACGACGAAGCTTCATTGTTGATGGTTCGTGCTAATGTCGGCGATAACACGGTAGGAATGTCATTAACCAGCCCAAGCGGAAAACGCTATGGTTCCAGTATTGCGCTGCCTGTTTTAGGTCAGAATATTGCTGTAACCGCTCCGGCAGAAGAGGGCACCTGGACGTTACGTGCTAATGGTATTGGCGGTGTTTCAGGCGTTGACGTTGATCCTGTTAATGCGACTAATGGCTATGCATTACCCAGTGAGATTGACGCTGTCGTTAAAATTACCCGCACCGATGGTTTTGTTGGCTTGAATGATGTTGTCGGCCATCCAGCGCAGGCATTTATCGAAACCGCTGTTAGCGAACAACTAGTGGATGCTCTGTCTGATGGTTTTGCCCCTGATGAAGTTATTTCTCGGTCACAAATGGCTGACTACCTGACTCTTGGTGCCGGTATTCGTCAATCTAATAGCGCTGATAGCCAACAATATATCGACGTTATCGAAGATACTTCGGCCATCAATGCAGTGACCCAGAAAGGTTCGCCACTACGTGATAGAGCGCAAGTAACGGCTTCTGTTATGACAGCCAATGGCAATATGTTTAATCCTAACTCAGGTGTCAGCAAATTGGATGTGGCTTATTCATTAGTACAGTCGCTTGGCTTGGAAGAGCTTGCTCATTCATTTTCCGGTGACATTACGGCGATTTTTGGTGCCGAAAGAGTGGTACTTGAAGATCAGCACATGATTCCAGATGAGTTAAAAGGTTATGTTCAGTTAGCGCTTGATTTAGGTATTCTGAATGCACGCTTTTCTGTAACTCAAGGAATGTTTGATTTAGAGCCAACTATCCACGCTCAGTTCGAGCCTGGTGAAGTAATGACTCGTGCCGCTTTCACTGTGGCAATCACACGCTTTTATAGTGTTCTATAATTTTCTACCCTTCAAACGCAAAGGATTGATCTAGCCCAAGGATTGGGCACTTTTCTTATCTTTTCTGGTCAGACGTGTATATAACCACTGGTTAATTTATGCCAGATTGCGTATATTCTGGGCTTCAATTTTGACCTATAACCACACAGATTTTAATCATGTCTAAAGCACTACTAGAACACTGGGACGATATCCTTTTACTCGACGAGCAATTAACGGAAGAAGAGCGCATGATTCGTGATGCTGCGCGTGACTACTGTCAGGAAAGATTAATGCCTCGCGTATTAGAAGCCAACCGCCACGAAATCTTTGATCGCGAGATTATGACTGAACTGGGCGAGCTAGGCTTGCTTGGTTCGACTATTGACGGTTACGGCTGTGCAGGCGCTTCTTATGTTGCCTATGGCCTTGTAGCGCGTGAGGTTGAGCGTGTGGACTCTGGTTATCGTTCTGCGTTGTCGGTTCAGTCCAGTCTGGTGATGCACCCGATTAATGCTTATGGCACCGAAGCACAAAAAGAAAAGTTCCTGCCAAAGCTAGCAACGGGTGAGTGGGTAGGTTGTTTTGGTTTAACTGAGCCGGACTCAGGTTCAGATCCAGGCAGCATGAAAACTCGCGCTAAGAAAGTTGATGGCGGTTACCGTTTGACCGGTAATAAAATGTGGATCACTAACTCACCAATTGCTGATGTTTTTATTGTCTGGGGAAAAGATGATGAAGGCGAAATCCGTGGCTTTATTCTAGAAAAAGGCATGGAAGGTTTGTCAGCTCCTAAAATTGAAGGCAAGTTCGCGCTACGCGCTTCTATCACTGGCGAAATCGTGATGGATAATGTGTTTGTTCCAGAAGAGAATAAATTCCCTGAGATTAAGGGTCTCAAAGGCCCGTTCGGTTGCTTGAACGTTGCCCGTTATGGTATCTCCTGGGGTGCTTTAGGTGCAGCAGAGTTCTGCTGGCACGCAGCGCGTCAGTATGGTTTAGACCGCAAGCAATTCAACAAGCCATTGGCTTCAATGCAGTTATTCCAGAAGAAACTGGCTGATATGCAAACCGAGATTAGTCTAGGCCTGCAAGGTGCCTTAAGAGTAGGGCGCTTGATTGATGAGAAACGCTTCAAGCCTGAAATGATTTCGCTGGTGAAGCGTAACTCTTGTGGCAAAGCCTTGGATATCGCGCGTATGGCGCGTGACATGCATGGCGGTAATGGTATCGCTGATGAATTCCATGTGATTCGTCATGCCATGAACCTGGAAGCCGTTAATACCTACGAAGGTACTCATGACATCCATGCGTTAATTCTTGGTCGTGCACAGACAGGATTACAGGCTTTCATGTAAGATTGCCAAGAAATGCTTAAAAGGGCCCATGAGGCCCTTTTTTTGTGCTCTTTTAAACGGTTCTGTGCAATTTTTAGCCAATTCTTGAGGCAATTGGCGCAGTTGTTAATGCGCCACTTGTGAGAAGCAAATCAGAGCGCTACACTGAAAACAGTTACTTCTCAGGGTTGATAGCCCTAGTTAAAGTTTAAAGTCTAGGAGGTCTTATGAAAGTTTATGTGATTGAAACTCATTTACTTGGAGGCGACCAGGATATAGCTATTTTTGACCAGAGACCGAAGGCTGAGCGCTATGTCGAGAGCCATGAATTACATGGCAAGCCCGAGGTAGTAGAAGTGCCAGTTCGCGGGATTCAGCCAAACCCGGAAGAAGTCTATACAGCGTCTAATTACGATGCTGCCAGAGATATTCAATTTTTTGAAGGCGCATACGGTAATCAAAAAGATGCCGAAATTGCTGCAGGGCCAAATGGCTTGGTTTTACATAGAACAGTTAGGCATTGATATTAAAAGATTTTTTAGATAATTACATACTTTTACACACTCTATGGCTTGTAATTTACGTAAATATACGCAACCTTTAGTCTAGAGAAGAGTCATTATTGGAAAGCTTTCCCATTAAAGGTATTTAGATGAACAAAAATAAGTGGTTAATAACATTACTGGCCTTAACCTTACCGCTAACCATTCATGCGGAAGAGGCTAAAAATGAGCCTGTTGTAGAGGAAGAAACCTTTGTCGTTCCTGAGCCTGCCAGCTTAAGTTTAAAACCAGAGAACAAATTCCGCGAAACTGGACGTGTTGTTTCTTTTCTATTGATGCAAAGCCATTATGAGCATCCAGATTTTGATGATGAGTTATCACAAGAAGCCTTTAATCAATTCCTCAAAGCACTTGATCCGAATCGTAGTTACTTCTATCAAAAAGATATTGCACAACTAGATGACTATGAAAAGCTATTCGATGATGCGTTACGAACAGGACGCATCGAGTTGGCTTATGATTTCTTTGCCTTATTTGAAGAGCGTTTCCGCGAACGTCATTTGTTTGCTTTAGAGCAACTTGAAAAACCACTGGATTTCAATAGTGACGGTGAGTTTGAGTATGACCGTCGCGAAGCTGAATGGCCAATAGATGAAAAGGAAATGAATGCAATTTGGAAGAAGCGTGTGTTAAATGATGCATTGAATTTAAAGCTTGCTGAACAAACCGATGAGCAAATTAAAGACAAGCTAACCAAGCGCTACCAATCAGCGATTCGTCGTTTGTCTCAAACCAAAAGCGAAGATGTTTTTGGTTACTTTATGAACTCTATCAGTGCGGCCATTGATCCTCATACCAGTTATTACACACCAAGGCAGTTTGAGAATTTCGCTATCAATATGAGTCTCAAGTTACAGGGAATTGGCGCAGTTTTAACTCAAGAAGATATGTTTACTAAGATTGTTTCCATTGTGAACAAGGGGCCTGCTGATAAGTCCGGTCAAGTTCACCCGAATGACAAAATCATTGGTGTTGGTCAAGGCGAAAAAGGTGAAATGGTTGATGTAATCGGCTGGCGCAATGATGATGTGGTTGATCTAATTCGCGGTGAAGCAGGAACGATTGTTCGCCTACAAATTATTCCATACACCAAAGCAGGTGATGGTATGCCAAAAACGGTCGAGCTGGTTCGCGAAGAAATTAAGCTTGAAGATCAGGCTGCTAAATCTAAAGTCCTCGAAGTTGAGCAGTATGACAAAAACTTCAAAATGGGTGTGATAGAGCTTCCTTCTTTTTATTCAGAAACGGTTGCTTCTAACGGATCCGGTGATGATGTCACCAGTACCACAAAAGATGTTGCTCGTTTGATTAAAGAGTT
Source organism: Kangiella sp. (assembly GCF_048265365.1). NCBI lineage: Bacteria > Pseudomonadati > Pseudomonadota > Gammaproteobacteria > Kangiellales > Kangiellaceae > Kangiella > Kangiella sp. The sequence continues at coordinate 1,871,223 of NZ_JBLXBT010000001.1, read as the reverse complement.
TAACAAGCAGGATATTGATGGGCTCGTCATTGATCTTAGAAACAATGGCGGTGGTTCCTTATCAGAAGTTGTTAACTTGGTCGGGTTATTTATCGATAAAGGTCCTGTAGTACAAGGGCGCGATAGTCGTGGCCGTCTTCGAGTGTTAAAAGACACTGACTCAGACATACTCTATAAAGGACCTCTAGCCGTTCTTGTTAACGGCGGATCTGCCAGTGCCAGTGAAATTTTCGCCGGAGCCATTCAAGATTATGGCCGTGGAATCGTTTTAGGTGAAAATACTTTTGGTAAAGGTACTGTGCAAAGTGTAGCCGATTTAAACCAATATATCCGTAACCCTGAAAATCAGGTTGGCGCATTAAAACTGACAGTGGAAAAATTCTATCGGGTGACCGGTGAGAGTACGCAAAACAAAGGTGTTAAACCGGATATTGAATTCCCTACCATCTTCGATGTTAATGAGTATGGAGAGAGCTCTTATGACAATGCTTTAGTCTGGGACACCATTAAATCGACAAACTTCAAAAAAACTGGTGGAGTAACAGATGTTATTCCTTTTTTACGCTCCAAGCATGAAGAGCGAAAAACATCCAGCCAAGAGTTTTCGTTTTTACAGGAAGATATCGGTAGAGTAGCCGAGCAGCGAGATACTAAAGTGGTTTCTTTGAATTATGAAAAGCGCTTAGCAGAGCGTAAGCGTAATGATGAGATTCGATTAGAGCGTGAAAATCTACGCCGCAAAATTGAGGGACTGGAACCGCTTAAAGAATTGGCCAGTGATGAAGATTCTACTGAAGACGATAATGCTGAAAGTGCATCAGATATTGTTGATGAGGACCAAAAAGATCTGTTCTTGAAGGAGGCTGGTAATATCTTATCTGATCTTATTATGATTCGCGAGAAGCCTGAGATTGCTGCTAACTTTTTAGCAGAAGAGAAATCTTCGAATAACTAGAAGTACTTTTCGATAGAAAGCCAGCTTTGTGCTGGCTTTTTTGTATCAGATATAATAAAAAGGACGAAGTTACTATGATATCCAGGATTACTAGATGCCGTTAATACCCGTTTTAATGAGTACGTTTTCAAAGTTTGAAGAGATCTTAAATAAGCCTCTTATTAGTTTGAAAGAGGGCAGTAGTATTACCTTATGGCAATTATTGCTGGCACTGCTCTTTGTTATTATTGCTTGGTTAGTCAGCCGTTATTTCGCTAAGTTTATCGGCCGCAAAATACTCAAGATGATGAACGTTAGCGATGATAATGTGGTTATCATCCAGCGGCTGGTATTTTTTGTCATGTTGGGCATTATTGTGGTTACTGTTCTTTCCTTCTTAAAGGTACCTTTAACTGCTTTTGCTTTTATTTCAGGTGCAGTAGCAATTGGCGTAGGCTTTGGTGCCAAGAATGTTATCGATAACTTTATCAGCGGCTGGATATTGATGTCGGAAAGGCCAGTTCATATCAATGATGTAGTCGAATTGGATGGCCAGCTGGGACGCATTGTTCAAGTTGGAAACCGCTCAACCATTATTCGAAGAATTGATGGTGCCCATATCGTTATCCCCAATAGCACCTTGTTGCAATCCAACCTGGTTAACTGGACATTACTAGATCAGAATATCCGCAATTCTGTCAAAGTCGGGGTTGCCTACGGTAGTGATGTGCAAAAAGTCAGAGAGATTCTTTTTGCCATTATGAAGGAGAATAAAAGTGTTCTTGAGGATCCTGAACCAATGGTCATCTTTGAAGACTTTGGAGATAGCTCTTTAGTATTTGAAATTTGGTATTGGGCAAGGATTAGCACTATTAGAGAATTAAGAGCAATTCGCAGCGACCTGCGATTCGAAATTGACAACCGCTTCCGCGACAATGATATCGTGATAGCTTTCCCACAAAGAGATGTTCACCTGCATTTTGCCGATGATGTAGCCAAGCAGTTAGCGCAAAAGCTACAACCCTCGGAGCAGCCAAAATCTCTAAAGGATAAGTCTCTAAATGACCAATCTTTAGAAGAACAGTCTCCAGAGAATCAGTCTTTAGAGGGCCATTCTAAAAAAAGTAAATCGACTTCCTCTGTGTCCTCTGTAAAGAGTGAAGAATCAACTTCCAAAAAGAAGGGTTAAGGAACACTACTATGACTGAAACTGTTCATGCTCCCATCACCAGTCTGCACCTGACAAGAAAGGGTGGGCTACTGGAAAAGGCATCGCTTGATAAAGAGCAGTCTAGCCAATCTTTAACCTGGCATCACATTAACTATACTTCTCCGATTGCTAAAGAATGGTTAGATAAGGAGCCTAGGATTGATGAAGTAGCACAGGATATCTTGTTGCGAGCTGAAACTCGTCCTCGTTTTTATATGGAAGGCAATACTATCTTGATGTGCTTACGAGGTGTGAATCTTAATCCAAATGCCGAACCTGAAGATATGATTTCAATTCGTTTATGGGTATCTGAAGATATGATCATCACCAGTTGTAACCGTCACAGCTGGTCGATAACTGACATCAGACAAGCCTTAGAACAGGGAGCGGGGCCAAAAAGTAGCGGAGAGTTTATATCGCTACTGATTGAAAGGCTTGCTATTCGTGTTGAGGAGTTTTTCGAAGAGCTGGATGTTAATCTGGATAAGCAGGAAGATACTCTGGCCAGTCTTGGATTTGATGAATTCTATGCACAAATTAGTCATCTACGCCGTCAAAGTGCCACCATCAAAAGATACTTAACGCCACAGAAAGATGCACTTGAGAAACTCTATCGCAGCCAAAGTCCAATAATCACCAAGTTGGATCTGGATAATATTCGGGATGACCTGGATAAGTTTACTCGCTTATTAGAAGATATTGAGTTGACCCGCGAACGCACGATTGTCATGCAAGAAGAGTATCTCGCCAGAATTGCGCATCAACAAAATAGTCGCTTATATGTGCTGGCAATTATTTCAGCAATATTCTTACCACTGACATTCTTAACGGGTGCTTTGGGAATGAATATTGGGGGGCTACCCGGCTTAGAGGATGACAATGCATTTTTGTATGTGTCAATTTTCTGTGGTGCTTTAGCGGTTGTGTTGTTGATCTGGTTTAAATATAAGAGGTGGTATTAACGTCATCACCTGTTTGCGGCCAGAAATTGCTTCAATCATTTCTGGCACTTCCACCATCCCTGGTGGTCGTAATCTCACAACAGGGGAAACAGCTTTCATATTGATACTGTAAACTACTTGATATCCAAATATCGTAGAATCAAGGACTCAAGGTAGTCACAGTATTTCACCACATAATCGTTTCCATTAGTGTCATTAGCTAACCATGGATTCATAATGGTATGGCGAAGTAACATGATACGATCACTCTCTAAGGTTCTGTTTTGAACTTCTTTCACAAAATACTTTTCCTGAAGGCCAAGCATCTCGCACAATTCTTTTGCGTGGTTATCACTGATGTTCTTGCGCATAATCTGGGTGCTTGAACCTATGAACTCTCGATCTTTAGGTGAACTACCTCGCGAGATTTTCAAGTGCTGATAAATCTGCTTGGTAAAATCATTCAAATAGGTAATTGACTTATTACCAACTGGATTAATGACGATGCAGATTAAATTCGTATCGGGCGTATAAGGTAAGCAGAGGTTAGCTCGTCCTTTAATTTTTCCTTTAAGCTCTAATAACTTATCAAAGAAGTACTCTGAGGTTTTGAGGCTTTGTCTAATCACGCGACCAAAATTCTTGTAGTTCAGAGGTAATACCTGATTGGTGACATAACTGGCTGCTGCTACCGAACCCGGTTTTGACCCTTCTAAAATATATTGTCCTAGTTTTTCAAACTGCTTAGTAGCTGGTGTTTCGACTGATTTATCCATTTCTTCGAAGACGTAAGGTGCTTCTTGAGTTAGCAAATCGGTGATGTCCTGATTACGACTAATAAATCCACCGGAACCGAAAGGTAGATAACCTAACTTATGCGGATCAATGGTTACAGAGTCCACGTCTTTAACACTGGTAATAGACTGAAAAACTTCTTTAGAAGGGAAGTACTTAAACATTTTTTTTGCTTTGCCATGACTCATGGTTGAGCCATCTTCTTCGCGGAACATGCTCGCTAGATAGCCGCCCCATGCTGCATCCACATGCACATAAAAGTCCAAGCCTTTAGCGCTGAACTCATCACGTAGCGCAAGAATTTTATGAATCGGGTCAACAGTTCCAAATTCTGTGGTGCCTAAAATCCCAACACAGGCAAGAATAGGTATATTTTTACTTAATGCATTGTCGAGTATTTTACGCAGGGCCTCTATGTCTAAACGCATATTGGAATGCACAGGAATCTTAATCAGCTGATCGGAACCGAAACCCATCACGCGCATCCCTTTTTGCCAGCTATAATGGGCTGAGCCTGGCACTAAAACCAAGGGTTGCTTTAGGCCTAAATGATTAGAGTAGAAGTAGGCTGGACCGACTGTTTCAATCCGATGTTGCTCAACGCACTCATTAAACTTATCCCCGAGTTCGGGATAGGCTTCAGCGATCGCTTGCTCTGTTTCATGCTTGAGACTTAGAACATTATCGATCGACATATTGGTGAGCTGCCATAAATTGGCATCGATCAGCTTCCCGTTGAGAATAATACTGTTTGGAAGTTTAAGGTCTAATGCCTTTACTGCTTCGGCAAGTGCAACGGGATAATATTTTGCAGCTCTGAAGTTCCATAAGCTTTCATAGTTAGCAACGGTACCACCGGAAGTTAAATGTCCCCAGGCACAGGGTGATTTATTCTGGTCAGTATTAAAGCCGAACATTTCGGCAAACTGTTTGCCCACTTTAAGCTCTAAATCTACCGTGACAGTCGCTGCTTCGAAGGACACATTATTAGGGTTGTAAAGTGTGGTGACCATTTGTGCGATTAAGCCAGGCATCATTAAGTCGGAACACATATGGCCAATATAGCGAGGACTAAAAAACGGTACCGACTGTTTTAGTGAAGCCGTAAGCTTGTGCAGCTCAGTGCGCATTTTAGCTATCGCGTCTTGATACTCAGGTGATTGCGAGGCAAATGTAGAGATTGCAGGCAAGTCTTCTGGGTGTATGTTTCGACGCCAATAAATATGGTCCCGCAATAGCTCTGTTAGAACCTTCTCGAAAACATCATTGTTTTCTCCGTAAGGCCCTAAAAAATAAGGGGCTAAAAATTCTAGATTCATAATCTTTTATCCTAAGATGTTTTAAACAGAGTAGAGTGATTCGGGAGAGCGCGTATTGATCATAATCAACAAGAATGCTTTCTTGATATTCTTATCGGGTAATAACTAGCTGACGGACATTTCGTCTGCAATCATGCGCACTTTAATCAACAAATCATCAACCGTGTCTTGTGATACCGGCTGGTTATAACGCTTCTTGTAGCCATACTCTGTTAACACAAGATGTTGTTCGGGTGTTACCCCATGATTTCCCAGGCAGGCTTTGACACAGGCCAGATGGCAGCCATCAATAGCAATGATTCTGCGGCCTGACTTGGCTTTTTTTACCAATGAAGGAACATTTCCCCCGACACCGGCAATACAAGACATCTCCGCCTTTTGCTCAGCATTAAGGGTAACTGCAAGATGGTTGGCCGTTTGTGCCAAGTTGGAACAGCCCGAGCAAGAATATACAAGAGGTTTTTCGTTAGTAGCCATAAGCTTAGCAATCAAAATGACTCTGATATTTAGGCAGACAATGTAACGTTTATGTGAGGGTTAGCTAATTGATCTGTATCAAGTTGCATAGAGAAAAAATATAACGACAAGTTGAGCTAGATCAAGGATAGGTATACCACATATTGATTAAATCGATCTCGAAAACACAATATATTGAATCTGTAATGGATGGAATGCCACTTTGCAGAGAGCAATGGAGATAATGATATGGGTATTGAAATAGAAAAGGCACCGATGCCAGTCAAGATTGTAAAGCGGGATTTAACAGAAGCCAAGTTCGAGCGAGCGAAGATTTATGAAGCGGTACTAAAGGCTGGAAAGGCTTCAGCAGAATTTGATGCTGATGAAGCGGAAAAACTCACTCGCCAGGTGATTGATGTCTTGAGCTTCAGGTTCACCGATTTAACCGTACCAACGGTTGAGCAGGTGCAGGATATTGTTGAGCATTGTTTGGCGGTTAATCAGTATTTTGCTACCGCTAAAGCCTACATTTTGTATCGTGAAAAACACAAGCGGATTCGCGAAAACAAGAAGACATTTCTTGATATAACGTCTTCCGTTGAAGAGTATTTGTCCGGTTCAGATTGGCGAGTCAAAGCTAATGCCAACCAGGGCTATTCGCTGGGCGGATTGATCCTTAATGTTTCGGGAAAGGTTATTGCCAACTACTGGCTTAATCACATTTATGAACCAGAAATTGGTGAGGCGCATCGTAATGCTGATTTGCATATTCATGATCTGGATATGTTGGCAGGCTATTGCGCAGGTTGGTCTTTGAGAACCTTGTTACATGAAGGTTTAAATGGCGTACCAGGTAAGATTGATTCTGGTCCACCTAAGCATTTATCCAGTGCTATTGGTCAAATGGTTAACTTCCTCGGTACTTTACAAAACGAATGGGCCGGTGCACAGGCGTTCAGTTCCTTTGACACTTATTTAGCGCCATATATTCGCAAAGATGCGATGAAGTATGAGGATATCAAACAATGTATTCAGGAATTCATTTATAACCTGAATGTGCCTTCACGCTGGGGTACGCAAACCCCATTCACCAACATAACTCTGGATTGGGTTTGCCCCGAGGATTTACGCGAGCAGATCCCGATAATTGCTGGCGAAGAGATGCCGTTTGCTTACGGTGACTTACAAAAAGAAATGGACCTGATCAATCGTGCATATATTGAGGTGATGATTGAAGGTGATGCTAAAAAACGAGTTTTTACGTTCCCCATTCCAACTTACAACATTACGCCGGACTTTGATTGGGAATCTGAAAACTCAGACTTGTTGTTTGAGATGACTGCTAAATATGGTTTGCCGTATTTCCAGAACTTCATTAACTCTGAGCTATCGCCGAACATGGTGCGTTCTATGTGCTGTCGCTTACAGCTCGACCTGCGTGAACTTTTAAAACGTGGTAATGGCTTATTTGGTTCTGCTGAACAAACCGGATCGCTGGGTGTTGTAACCATCAACTGCGCGCGCCTAGGCTATTTATACAAAGGTGATAAAAAGGCACTGCTTGATCGGATTGACGAGCTTATGGTTATGGCTAAAGATTCTTTAGAAGTTAAACGCAAAGTCATTCAGCATTATATCGATAGTGATTTATTCCCTTATACCAAGCGTTATTTAGGTACTTTGCGTAATCATTTCTCGACCATTGGTGTGAATGGTATTAACGAAATGGTGCGTAACTTCACTAATGATGAGCATGACATTACATCGGAAGAAGGCCACGCACTAGCGATTGAACTGCTCGATCATGTTCGCGCACGAATGGTGCAGTATCAGGAAGAAACAGGGCATCTGTATAACCTTGAAGCAACACCTGCGGAAGGTACTACTTATCGCTTTGCCAAAGAAGACAAGAAGCGCTATCCAGATATCATCCAGGCGGGCTTTGAGGATGCACCTTACTACACCAACTCATCGCAATTACCGGTAGGTCATACCGATGATGCCTTTGAAGCATTAGAGCTACAGGATGAGCTGCAAAGCAAATACACCGGCGGTACAGTGTTGCACCTTTACATGGGTGAGCGTATCTCCAGTGCAGAAGCCTGTAAGAAAATGGTGCGTAAAACATTGACCAATTTCCGTTTGCCTTACATAACCATAACGCCAACTTTCTCCATTTGCCCTGTACATGGCTATCTGCAAGGTGAGCATGAATATTGTCCACGCTGTGATGAAACCTTAGTGCAGAAGTCGGGTGGTAAAAATAGTGAAAAGGTGTGCTGCTAATGTTTGAGTTTTATTTACAGGATGCAGAGCTGGTGAACCTTTATCACGCAAAAAAGTATCATGCAAACAAATATGACCTAAAGTTTTCAACCAAAAAGGAGAAATCTACTATGCAACTCAATAACCAAGACCGTCAAAAGTGTGAAGTTTGGACTCGTGTGATGGGTTACCATCGTCCGGTGTCAGCCTTTAATAAAGGTAAGCAATCTGAGCACAAAGAACGCCAACACTTTAAAGAGCGCGCCTAATGCTCAAAGTGAATCAATCTATAAGCAGCATCGATCAGGGTGTTGCTTTGCGAGATGTTCCTTTAAGAGTAGGGGGCTTAACGCCCCTTACCACCATCGATTACCCAAATCATTTGTCCTGCGTTGTATATTGCCAAGGTTGCGCCTGGCGCTGTCGTTATTGTCATAACCCTGAATTGATCCCAACCAAGGCTGATCAGTCATACGACTGGCAAGAGTTGATTGAATTCCTGCAGAAAAGACAAGGTTTGCTTGAAGCGGTGGTCTTCAGTGGTGGCGAACCATTACTACAATCAGCGTTAGTTCCTGCGATCGAAGCGGTTAAAGCTATGGGCTATAAAGTGGGTCTACATACCGGCGGATCGGCGCCAAAACGCTTCAGAGCAGTCCTTCCTAATGTGGACTGGGTGGGTTTTGATGTCAAAGATTTACCGGAATTTGGTGATGCGATTATACGAGTCGATGGTGCAGCCCAGGCCAATTGGCAGAGTTTAGATGTATTGCTAAATAGCGGTGTCGACTATGAATGTCGAACAACCGTGCATTGGAATTTAACCAATCCAGAGAGAGTATTAAAGCTTGCTAAAGCCTTAGCTGCAAAAGGCGTCAAAAACTACAACCTGCAAATTGCGCGTAATAAAAACACTCTCGATGAAAGCCTGCGAAGTGACGATTTTGCTTACTCAATGATTGATAAAGAAACCCGCCAGCAGTTGTGTTCCACAATAGAGCCTTTGTTCGATAATTTTAAATGGGTTGAGTAGGTTTATTCTGATTATGGCTTGTAAGTACAGCTACAAGCTCGCAACGCCATCACTAGACTCTAAGTAATATTGAGACAGTCTTTCACGTTGCAAAACAATAACCTTGCCATTACTGAAAGAAAACACATTTTCATCTTCAAATTTCTTCAATAAACGTGAGAATGTTTCAGGTCTGATAGATAATTTACCAGCAATAGATTTTTTTGATATGTTGATTGGAAAGGTGCCACCATCTTCAATATCATGCGGCATCATGTCATAGACAAATCGCGCAACACGCTGAGAAGCATCAAGAACGGTCAGCATTTCAATTTCATTAATATGGCCGCGCATCTTCAAACAAATATTACCGAGCATTTTCATAGCCAAGTCACTGTTATTATGCAAGAGGTTATAAAAATACTCGCTAGGGACCGCTAAAATTTGTGTGCGTTTAGTGCTTGTGGCATTAATGGGATAGAACTTCTTTTGCAAAAACATCAGTGCTTCAGCAAAAGTATCATTGCCGTTAACAAACTTGATGATCTTTTCTTTACCTTCGGTAGATATCAGATGCAGTTTAACCTGACCATCGAGTACCAGGAAAAAGTATTTCGCAGGCTGGCCCTGGCTGATAACTGGCTTGTTTGGCTTAAAGTAGGTGAGCTTACTGATGGCTAACAGTTTCTGTAGCTGTTCATCACTGAGACAATTGAACATCGCATTGCGACGCAATGTGGGTGCCAGACTGGTTAGTTGCATTGCTTCCATCATATTTCTCTCTCTCTACTTTAGCCAAACAAATTTGCCGTGGCTCTCTGATTAAAAGTTAGCCACCAACATGAGCCAAATTTTGCGAGTATCCACCGAGTGACCATCCGATGAGTAATCTGCAAACTTTGCAACAAATGTCAGATTCTGATCAATTTTGCTTGAATAGTTAATTCCTAGTTCTGAGCCATAATCTTGGCTTGTCGCGTCCGCCTGATAATCATGATAAACAAAACCGATCTTTGACATGACAAAACTCGTTCCAACGCTGAAGTAGGTGTCTTCAATACCCGCGTCTGGGGTTACCAAAAATTGATCTGCCCAGCCTTGGAATTTATGTTTAGTGGCAAGTGGGGTTTGAAATGCCTGACCTGCAACATTGGCATCACCACCCAGTACTTCCTGGCCTACAGCGAATGTCCAGTTTTGTAGCTTGTAACCAACTTCTAGTAACTGATAGTCAGTGCTTAAGTCAGCAGGATTGTCTTCATACTCAGACTGCTTCGCGTATTCGGCATTGAAAAATAGCGGTAATTCAGATGTTCCACCATAAGAAAAACGAGCGCCTAACGTTTTTGTCGAACTTAAAGGCGTTTCCTTAAAGTCCAAGAAGTAGCCATAAAAGTTTAAGTCCATTGAGTCTGACAAAGCCCAGTCATAATTCAAGAAATGACTTCGAGTATCGGTATTACCATCAAAAATCGTATTGATGTTATTGACATAAGCATACGTAATATTGGCATTGTCAAATGAGCGATTGTTAATTAATAGACCATCATAAGTCTGTTCATTCTGACGCCAGCCCACACCACCGACGAAGCGCTGGTTGCCTAAGTTGATACGTTGACGGCCAGCAATGATATTAGTGCTGTCAAAGCCACTGTACGTTAGTGCAGCCTGATTGATTTCGGTTGCTTCAGGATCGGCAACCACAGAATAATTGGTATTACCATTTAATGTGCTGTTGTAGTCATCACGATTAGTCACAGCACTGACATTATCCACTTCAAACTTGAAGCTGAAATCATTATAGGTTTGTGTATCTAGCGTTACACGAGTCAGCAGGGTAGAGGCAGTTGCATCTTCTAATGCATTATCTTGGTCAACATCTTCCAGCCGGTAGCGTAACTGCCACTTAACATTAGTATTTTCCAATGATTCGGCAAAAGTACTGGCTTGTTCTTGAGATTCATCCGCTTGCACTAAGGCAGAACTTAGCAACAGGGCACTAGCAACAGCGATCGATATTTTTGTCAAATGGGTCATTATCAGCTCCAATATGCATTTTATTTGGCACTTCATACAATACCTCATTAAATGAGCTGGACTTTGATATATATCAATAAAATGCATTTTCTATGCATCTTTAAGTGTAGGCCTATATCCAAATGTCCTTATTGATTTACAAATTCTTCATTAACAATGACATAGAGTCAATATTATCGACTTTGACACTCTCAGGTAGGCGTAAAACCACTCTATGTCCAGAGCCTGGTGCCACATTAATAGACTGTCCCTTGATGTTTTCCATATTATTGAGTTGGAAATACTGATTACCTTTAGGAGTCATAACTTCAATGGTATCGCCAACCTCAAAACGGTTTTTGACTTCTACAGTTATCGAGTCATCAGACTTTTCACTGATTTCACCCACGAAGAGTTGTCGGTCACGAAGGGAGTTTCCGGTTTCGTAATTCTGATATTCATCATGCACATGTCGACGATAAAAACCTTCGGTGTAACCGCGGTGGGCGAGTTTTTCCAGCTCATCCATTAGTTGCATATTGAATGGTTTTCCTGCAACAGCATCATCAATTGCCTGACGATAAACCTGCGCTGTTCTGGCAACATAATAGTGCGACTTTGTACGTCCTTCTATTTTTAGAGAGTCAATACCCATACGGGTAAATTGGTCTACATGCTGCACTGCACGTAGATCTTTAGAGTTCATGATGTAGGTTCCATGCTCATCTTCAAACATTGGCATGTATTCACCAGGGCGCTCTTTTTCCTGTAACAAAAATACAGATTGAGGATCAACAGTTTGTACCGCTGGTTCTGGTTGGCTAACGGCAATAATATCGCCCGAGTCGGTTTCAGTTGCTTCGTGCAAATCGTATTTCCAGCGACAAGCATTAGTGCAAGTGCCTTGATTGGGATCGCGATGGTTAAAATATCCCGAAAGCAGACAGCGACCTGAATAGGCCATGCAAAGTGCACCATGGACAAATACTTCCAGCTCCATCTCAGGACAGTGAGTTTTGATTTCCTCGATCTCTTTAATCGACAGTTCACGCGATAAAATAACGCGTTTAATGCCTTGCTGATACCAGAACTTGACGGTGGCATAGTTTGTGGCGTTTGCCTGAACGGATAAATGCACTTCCTGTTCGGGATAAGCTTCGCGTACCATCATAATCAGCCCCGGATCGGACATGATTAACGCATCTGGTTTTAAGGCAATGACTTCCTGAATGTCATTCATGAAGGTTTTGATTTTGCTGTTGTGCGGCGCGATGTTGCTGGCAATATAAAACTTCTTGCCCTGTGCATGCGCTTCTTCAATACCAATCGCAATATTGTCCAGTCCAAAATCATTATTGCGAACGCGCAAGCTATAGCGTGGCTGTCCTGCATAAACTGCATCTGCGCCATAGGCAAATGCATAGCGCATGTTTCTTAATGTCCCGGCAGGAGACAGTAGTTCAGGTATTTTCATAGTATGTTAGCTATAGATTGGTTAGCAGTCGTGTTCGTTTCTAGGAAATTCAGCCTTTGCTGTAATCTCTTTTGGTGGAAAGTTTGCTTCAAAATCTCCTAGCTCAATTGCGTCATGAATATGCTCGATAATATTGCTATCCATAATGTTGTAGATATCTTCAAACTGCTTGATGATGAAATAGGTGGTTTGCAAAATATCAATCCGATAGGGTGTTCTGAGCGCTGTCATCACATCAAAAGGTTTGCGCACGGGTTTATCACTTTCCAGGCTGTAAACCGTTTCCTCAGTGGAAGATAAAATACCTGCACCATAGATTTTCAAATCATCTTTGGCCTGCTGAATTAATCCGAACTCAACAGTAAACCAGAACACGCGAGCTAAGTAGACGCGCTCCTGTTTGGATGCCGCTAAACCAAGTTTGCCATAGTTTTCGACAAATTTAGCAAACACAGGATTGGTCAGGAGAGGGCAGTGACCATAGATTTCATGGAAAATATCCGGCTCCTGCAAGTAATCAATTTCTTCACGAGTTCGAATAAAGGTTGCCGCGGGAAACTGTTTATTAGCCAGTAACTCAAAGAACTTACCAAAGGGTATCAAAGCTGGTACTGCAGCCACTTCCCAGCCGGTCTCCTTACGCAAAACGCGGTTAATGTCAGGTAACTGTGGAATACTGTTACTCGACATTTGAAGTCGCTCAAGGCCGTCCATATAAGCATCGCAGGCTCGGCCTTTGATCAGTTCCAGCTGACGCTTATAGAGGATTTCCCAAGTACCATTTTCTTCTTCTGTGTAAGCGACAAAGCCTTTTGCATCAGGTGTTTTTGCTTGATAGGCGGTCATGCTATACCTCTACAAACTCTTCGCTATGCAACCATTCTGCATGCTTAGGCGCTTTTTTGGTGCGACTCCATTCGTCCAGCATGTCCCATTTGACCTCATCCAGTTTTTTCATCATCTCGTCTGTTGCAGTAACGCAGGTCAATTCCAAGCGGTGACCATTGGGATCAAAGAAATAAATAGACTTGATGATCTCATGGTTGGTTGGGCCGAGAACATCAACACCATGCGCTTCAATTTCCTTCTTTGCTTCCATCAAAGCGTCTTCGTCCTTAACGCGCAGTGCGATATGCTGCACCCACTCGGGGGTATTCGGGTCTTTGCCCATATCAGGCGAATTCGGTAGTTCAAAGAAAGCCAGAATATTGCCGTTACCTGCATCCATGAACAGATGCATGTAGGGATCCGGTTCTTTGGTAGATGGAACCCGGTCTTCAGCAATGGCTAAAATGAAATCCATGTTCAGCACTTTGGTGTAAAAATCGACCGTTTCTTTAGCATCTTTGCAGCGATAGGCTACATGATGAATTTGTTCTATTTTCATTATCAGTTCCTCAGCTTACAGTACGCCGCGTTTCTGTTGGTCACGTTCAATTGATTCAAAAAGCGCCTTGAAATTACCTTCTCCAAAACCCAAATTATTGGCCCGCTGAATAATTTCGATAAAGATAGGCCCAAATAAATTCTTGGTAAAAATCTGCAATAGATAAGAGTTTTCATCACCATCGACTAAGACCTGATGATCCTGAATGCGTTGATGATCTTCACGAACATTGGGTACACGATCAAAAACGGTTTTGTAGTAGTCTTCGTGGATATCAAGTGTATCAATCACCGAATGATCAAGCTTATCTAATGAACCCAAAATATCATTGGTTTCAAAGGCTATGTGCTGCACACCAGGACCATTATATTCTCGCAGGTATTCGTCAATCTGATTGCGATCATCACCTTTTCCTTCATTGATGGGGATGCAGAAACTGCCGTCAGGTGAACGCAATGCATAGGAAATTAAAGCAGTTTCTTTGCCTTTGATATCGAAGTAACGAACTTCAGTAAAACCAAACACATTTTTATAAAAGTCTGCCCATTCTTGCATGGTCCCTTTATAAACATTGTTAGTCAGATGATCGATACGCAAGAAACCTTTGTTTTCAACAATAACAGGAGCATCTAAATCTTCGAAGTCCTGTTCATAGATAGAGCCAGGCTTGTTCTCTGATCCTGCAAAAGTATCAATAAAATAAATTAGACTATCGCCAATACCATAAATTGCAGGGTAGGGAAGGTCTGTATCCTCAGGTTTGGCAGCTGTAGCACCGCGGTCAACCGCAATCGATAGAGCTTGTTCAGCATCATCGACACGCCAGCCCATAGAGGTAATCGCCGGACCATGACTTTTCGCGAATTCTTTGGAGAAACCAGCTCTTTCTTTATTGATTAAAAAATGAATGTCATTCTGGTTATAGTAATAGATGTCTTTTCCCTTGAATTTCTTCAACTTAGAAAAGCCAAAAGCCGCGAAAACTTTTTCCATGTAATTACTGTCAGGACTTGCAAACTCGGTGAATTCAATACCTCGAAGTCCTAAATAATTCTGGTTGTCAGAATGCTCAGTCGTATCTGCCATAACAAAGGCTCCATTAATTCAGCTATTAGAATGTGAGCGTAAGATTAACGGCAAGCGAGCGAAAAGCTCTTGACCTGGATCAAGAGGTGATTAGAAAGAGGAGGAGGTAAGACCTGAAATGAATGAATCAGGCTTTAAGTTTCAAAATCCGGATAGCCCCGAACAATACAACCAAGCCGATGATCAAGCCAATAATAAGGTCAGGATATCGTGACCCAGTCCATGCCACCATCACGCCAGCTAGAATGACACCTGTATTGGCGATGACATCGTTTGCTGAGAATATCCAGCTTGCCTTCATATGGGCACCTTGTTCACGGTGCCCTGATATTAACCACAAGCATGCGACGTTAGCGACCAAGGCCAGCAGGCCAATCATCATCATTAAATCAGAGGTGGGGGCGCTGCCGAACCAGTATCGACGGAAGACTTCGAACAATGCGCCAAGTGCCAACAGTAATTGCAGCCAACCGGATAAATGGGCCACCTTCAATTTCTTCTTCACGGTATGTCCAACGGCGTAGAGTGCTAAGCCATATACCATCGCGTCAGCAAACATATCCAGGGAGTCAGCAATTAGCCCTGTGGATTGTGCAATCCAGCCAACAGCCATTTCAACGATAAACATCAGACCGTTAATCACCAGTAACCACTTCAAGATGCCAGCTTGCCTAATATCGCTCTCTTCATTGTGCTGGTTTATTGAGATTAACGTTTCAGAATCAATGGCTTTGGTATTAATCACATAGGCACCATAGTTGAGGCTTTCCATTTTGCGAGTAATAAGGTCAGGGTTATCTTGATGGTAAACTGATACTGTTCGATTCGGAATATCACACTGGATGGTTACTGTGGGTTTAACATCCTCAAGTACCATACGAATCATGCGTTCTTCGGAAGGACAGTCCATTTTTGGGACTTTGAAGCGAGTCAATAAGGGCGTAGTTGCGGCTTTAGTCTCTTGTTTAGAATGGCCCTCGAACTTCTCTGAAGGAGTATCTGAGCAGCCGCAACACTCATCATCACTTGTTGCCATGACTTAACTCTTTTCTTCCTTCTCAACATCACTGTCTCTAACTGCCTGTTTGGCGTTATATCCAAATTGCAATGTGAGGAATGTGATAATACTGACCAATAAAGCCACTTCATAGCGCTGGTATGCCACGGCGATCCCAATCGCTCCTGTCGCCCAGATACTCGCAGCAGTGGCAGTGCCACTGACTTTGTTATCATTTTTCAAAATAGCTCCACCGCCAATAAAACCAATACCGGTGATGATGCCTGCAACGACACGGGCTTCGGGCTCAGAGCCATCAAATATATCAATGCCAATCAAGACGAAGCCGCAGGCTGCGATACTGACTAATGGAAATGTGCGTAAACCAGCGCCGCGCGCTTTGGCTTCGCGATTAAAGGCGATAGGTAGCGCTAAAACATATGCAGCCGCTAAATTTATACTGTGCATTCCGACTAAAGCCCAATTGATTTCAATCATTTACTAGACCTTTTTAAAGTTGTGCTTGATCTAAAATAAGCTGTTAAACTCTTATTCCGGCAGCGGAATAAACTCCAACTCATCGCCCGGAACCTTTGGATACTTGCCATCTTTCCAATCTTGCTTGGCTTGTTCAATCCGCTCTTTGCGACTAGAAACGAAGTTCCACTCAATATAACGCTTGCCAAGATGTTCGCCGCCAATTAATACCACGCGGCTGGATTTTATAGCCTTAACTGTCATCTCGGGCTTACCACTCAGAATAGCCATTGAGTGTTCTTCTACGGTAGCACCGTCAATTTCAACTTCACCCTCAACGACATATAATCCACGCTCATCGGCTTGTGGAAGTTTCAGGCTTTGCTCGTGATCCATATTCGCTTCGAGGTAGATAGTTTTGGCAAACGTTTTAACAGGTGAGGTTTTGCCGTAAGCACTGCCCATCATGACTTTTACCGTCACACCATCAATTTCAAGTTCAGGAATATCAGCAGAAGGGTAGTGATAAAAAGCGGGATCGATTTCTTCATCTTTTTCCGGTAATGTTAACCATAATTGTAAGCCGTGTAATTGATGCATTGAGTCAGTGACATCACGACGCTCACGCTCCGAGTGAACAATCCCTTTGCCTGCAACCATTAAGTTAATATCACCCGGCTGGATGGTCTGTTCGCTACCCAAAGAGTCGCGATGCAAAATTTCTCCGGTAAATAAATAAGTTACGGTGGCTAAATTGATATGCGGATGAGGGCGGACATTAACGCCTTGCCCAGGTTGGAATACTGCGGGCCCCATGTGGTCAAAGAAGACCCAGGGACCAACCTGCTTCTGTTCTGCTGTGGGAATCGAGCGACGTACCATAAACTCTCCCAGATCCTTGTCACGCGGCTTAATAACGCGTTCAATGGCGGAGCAGGGCTTTTCCTGACATTCAATATCGAGTTGATTATCCACAAGATTACTCATCGCATATTCTCCTTAATTAGCTTAGTCACCAGAGCTTAATAGAGCTCATTGCTACTATAAACCAAAATCGTATCATCTTTTGATATATATCAAGAAACCGCGCACTGAATCAGTTATTCTGAACCTACCGCCAATATAACGTAAAAGGGATTAGCATGGCACAAGCAGAGAAAAAAATTGCACTCGTTACAGGAGGCAGCGCAGGAATCGGCAAAGCAATTGCCGAATCATTCGCAGCACGTGGTGATAGGGTTATCATCAGTGATGTCGATCAAGAGCGCGGTGAAAAATTCGCCGATAAAATCCGTCAAAACGGCGGCGACGCAGCCTTTGTCAAAACTGACGTATCTGATCTTGAGTCAGTTAAACATCTTTTCGAAACCATTAACGACCGATACGGACGACTGGACTACGCAGTCAACAATGCAGGTATAGAAGGCGAACAAAACGAAACTGCCGACTGCACCTTTGAAAACTTTGATCGCACTATCAAGGTTAATCTGTATGGTGTCTTTTATGGCATGAAACATGAGCTAGATATCATGCGCGAGCAGGGCAGTGGTGTGATTGTTAATATTTCATCGATTGCCGGCGAGGTGGGCTTCATGAATCTACCGGCCTACTGTGCTTCAAAAGGCGGTGTTATCCAGCTCACAAAAACCGCAGCGCTTGAATACGCCACCCGTAATATCCGCATCAACGCTATCTGCCCCGCGGTGATTCTCACAGAAATGGTGGAAAGGGTAACCAATCATGACCCGGATACACTGGCAGAGTTTGCAAAATTGCAACCTATGGAGCGGGTCGGAAAGCCAGAAGAAATCGCTGACAGCGTCATGTGGCTTTGCTCAGACAAATCCAGCTTCGTTACTGGACAGGCCATCAATATCGATGGTGGTTATCTCGCAAGATAGACTTTTACTGAATACCCCTTAACGTTAGTCACAATTGTGCCTGTTTGCTGAAAAGCTCACAGGCATTTTTTTATTGCAATTCATAGTAAGCACTCTAGTATTGGATCAATATAGAGTGCTCAATGGGGCAGACCCTTTGTCGTGACGCATCTTACGAAATTAGTTAGGAGTAACCTGCATGTTCTCACGCCGTACATTTTTAAAAGGTTCTTTGCTGTCTGCTTCGGCGATTGCTTTGCCGGGTATGGCGAGGTGGGAAACGAAATCCTCTTTGCCTTTTAATGTTCAGGAAATATATCCAGCGGTACATAAAGGTAAGATTTATGTAGCGGGAGGCTTGACGGTTAACAATAATAAACTTGAAGTTCTTTCAGACGTAGTTGTTTATGATCCAGTCACTGACTTGTGGGAGCAATCCATTGCTTTACCTGAACCAAGACACCATCCTTTTCTAATTTCTCATAACGACAAACTATTCGCTTTTAGTGGCTTTACCATTTCCGAGCGTGGTAGCTGGACGGGCAGTCGAGATGTCCTTGTTCTAGATGAAGACAACAATCGTTGGCGCAAATTCCCGAACCATATGAGCTATCCCTTGTGCGAAACCGTAGCGGCTTCGATCAATGGTCAAATTCATCTCGCCAGTGGCAGAAGACCCAAAAGTTCCAGTAACGGTAGCTGGAGTGATCACACTGATGCAAGCAGCCATAAAGTATTTGACCCTCAAACCATGACCTGGGATTGCGCACATCCTATTCCGACCGAACGCAACAGTGCTGCAGGCGGTTATTTGAATAACCTATGGCACGTCATTGGTGGTCGAACTGTTGAAGGTGGCAACCTTGATACCCACGAGGTTTATGATTATAAAGAAGACAAATGGCGCAGCCTTGTACCATTACCGCAAGCGCAGGGCGGATTAGCAGCCGCAGTGATGGGCGAGCATATCTACGTATTCGGTGGCGAGTATTTCACCAACGGTGGCGGAGTCTACAAAAAAGTCTGGCAGTACTCACCCAAAGAAGAAAAGTGGCAACAAATCGATGAAATGCCCGTACCTCGCCACGGCCTTGGCGCAGTCACCATAGACGATAGTATTTATGTTGTCGCAGGCGCTACTCAGGCCGGTGCAAAAGGTACCAGTAATAGACTGTCAGTATTCAAATTATGATTAAGGGCAATTCATGAATACAAATGTATCTTCAATCAAACAAATCGCTATTACAGTTAGCGATGTTGATAAATCTCTAGCTTTTTATCGTGATATTTTGGGCTTGGAATTTCTCTTCAGCGCAGGCCCCAATTTAGCATTTCTTAATGCTGATGGGGTTCGAATCATGCTGAGCACACCACAAGGGGCGGGTGCTGTTGGTGCCAACTCAATTCTTTATTTCAACGCCAAAGATATTGAGAAAGCTTACAAAGAGTTTGTGGAGAAGGGTGCAAAAGTGGAACGTGAGCCACAGCTCGCAGCTAACATGCCCGACCATGATTTGTGGACAGGGTTTCTTCGTGACCCAGACGATAATCTTGTTGGTTTAATGGAAGAAAAACCTAAGGCTTGATAATTAATGCCATTCACGTAGGCTTTAACTCAAGCTGCTGAAGGAGACTGCATGAGTGATTCAAAAAAGTCGCTAAGCCTATTAGGTGCTGTTTCAATGGGTACCGGCGTCATGATTGGCGCCGGTATCTTCGCGTTAACTGGGCAAATAGCGGAGCTAGCTAACGCTTTATTTCCTCTGGCATTTCTTGCCGGCATGATCGTTACCGGTATTTGCGCTTACTCCTATATTAAACTTTCTCAAAATTATCCCTCATCCGGTGGCATTGCCATGTTCTTGCAGAAGGCTTATGGCAAGGGCGCGACGACAGCGATATTCGCCTTGCTGATGTTCTTTTCCATGATCATCAACCAGAGCCTGGTTGCCCGAACCTTTGGTACCTACACTCTGCAATTGTTTGAGATAGAGCAGTTCGGCCAATGGGGGATCCCAATACTGGGTGCACTATTATTGGCGTTTGCATTTTCCGTTAATATTATTGGCAATAAGTATATTGAAGGTCTATCTGTTGTGATGGCCTTCATTAAAGCGATTGGTTTATTCCTTTTGGCGCTTGGTGGTCTATGGGCTGCTGGATTTGATTTTAATAGTTTATTTGTAACGGAAAACCGTTCTAAACTGACAGAAGATCTCGCTATCAATCCTGTCTGGGGCTTTATTTCTGCGGTTGCTTTAAGCGTATTGGCGTACAAAGGATTCACAACCATTACCAATAGCGGCGATGAAATAAACGATCCTAAGCGTAACATCCCTAGAGCCATCGCGATTGCGATTGGTATCTGCACACTGGTTTATTTATTAGTCGCCGTTTCGGTCAGCAGTAATCTTACTGTGCCCGAAATAGTAGGGGCCCGTGACTATTCGTTAGCTGAAGCCGCCAAACCTGCATTTGGGCAGTGGGGCCTGACCATAACAGTTTTGTTCGCGATAGTGGCGACGGTATCCGGTGTCATTGCCAGTATCTTTGCGGTCTCTCGAATGCTAACCATGCTCACCAATATGGAACTGGTACCTCACAGTCACTTAGGTATGCCAGGTAGTATTCAAAAGCACAATGTGGTTTACACCGTAGTCATTGCGATGCTTTTGACTTTGTTCTTTGATCTGAGTCGCATTGCTTCGATGGGCGTGATTTTTTATATCATCATGGATATCGCAATTCATTGGGGTGTTTTAACCAAACTTAAACATGATCTTGATGCCAACCCATATATAGTCATATTCGCGATCACGCTTGACGTTATTATTTTGAGTGCTTTTTTGTGGATTAAGTGGCAAATGGATCCATTTGTGATTTGGGCCAGTTTGATTGGCCTCAGTTTAATTATTATTGGTGAGATATTTTTTCTACGAGTTCATAGAAATAAAAATCAATAAAATCATAGGCTTGAATAATATCTATAATCCAGTAGGCTAAGAGTTGTATTTATAGCTGAGGGTGTTTATGCAGGTGTTAGAGGGAAAAAAGGTTTTTCATGTAACGGTGTTCAGTGGTGACTTTCATGGCAAACTGTTTGCAGGTACTGAGGCGATAGTTTTTGTTGAAGACGAAGCGTTGTCGAGCGAAGAGATGCAATCCATCGCCAAGCGCAAAGACATTCCGGCTACCTGTTTTGTCTGGCCATCCGATGACAGTTCCAAGTTTCATATCCGTTTTTATAATCCCCAAACCGAAATTCAGCTGTGTGGCCATGGTTTGTTGGCAGCCGCACAAGTTGTTAATGACAAGGTCAATGGTAAGGAACCCATTGAATTCATCACCCAATCTTCACATGTTAAAACTAAAATAGATGATGAGAAGCAACTTTGGATTGGCTTTGATACGATTGACTCTGAACCAGTCGATATTCCGGTTTGGGCAGAAGAGTGCTGTAACATTAAGCCTGTTAGGGCATCTAAAGTAGGGTCCAGCAACGGCTACTGGATCTTTGAATGGCCAAAAGACTTCGATTTAACGCAGCTTGCAATCGACTTCGACAAGTTGACGTTTGCATCGGAACGCGCCTTAATCGCGACTACTCAATCGCAAGCTAATGGTTTCGAGTATGACCTGCGCTATTTCGCACCACAGCATGGGGTCAATGAAGACAAAGCCACAGGTTCCGCTAACCGAGTGTTAGCTAGTTATTGGAAAAGTAAGTTGAATCAAAGTAAATTTAAAGCTAGGCAGTTATCAGCAGAGGGTGCTGTGATTGAAGTGGAATGCGAGAACGGCATAGTATGGATTTCAGGAAAGGTCACTATTAATGCTTGAACAAGTCAATGAAGAGTCGTCAACAGAGTTTGTTGAACAAGTTCTTGCTGACTTTACTTCCATTCGGTTTTTTACCGAGCAATTGTGCGAACCATTACAATCTGAGGATTACAATCTGCAAACCATTGCCGAAACCAGTCCTGCAAAATGGCACCTCGCCCATACCAGCTGGTTTTTCGAAACATTCATACTCAAGAAATTCAAAGCTGACTTTAAGCCCTTTGACCCTCAGTACGAATACCTTTTCAATTCTTACTACAATGCTATCGGTGAGCAATTTCCACGCCCACAACGCGGTTTATTGTCGCGTCCCTCCGTAAAGGAAGTCTATGAATATCGCCAATGTGTCACTGAGCAGACCAAGGAGCTTGTTAGCTCTTTAGCACGCCATCACGATAGTCGATTAGGTGATGCGTTGAGTCTAATCAGGTTAGGCATTAATCACGAACAGCAACACCAGGAACTATTGTTAACTGACCTGAAATACAATCTGTTTCAAAGTCCACTCTTACCTGCGTATCGCAGTACCAACCCACTAGTCGATCAGAATGAAGAAGTATTGCCGATTGAGTGGATTCGCTTTGATGCGCAGCTCGTAATGATCGGAACGGACATTCCCGATGTTCCTGTTACTCAAAATGACTTTGCTTATGACAATGAAACCCCCAGCCACAAATTCTATCGCCATGAATTTTCAGTTGCTAATCGTCTAACAACCAATGGTGAATATCTTGAATTTATAGAAGAGGGTGGCTATCAGAATCCTCAATATTGGTTGAGCGATGGTTGGGATACTGTGAGAGAACATCAATGGCAGGCGCCGCTCTATTGGTTTAAAAAGAATGGCGATTGGTTTGTGTATACTTTAAACGGAGTAAAACCACTCAATCTTCATGAACCTGTGTCCCATGTTAGCTATTATGAAGCAGATGCTTTTGCACGTTGGAATGATGCACGTTTGCTGACTGAGCAAGAGTGGGAATCGATAGCAGAAGAACCTCAAGTGAAAGCGAGTTCACATAACTTTGTCGACAATAATGTGATGCATCCTGTAGTTGCAACGGGTAACAATGGTTTGCAGCAGCTCTATGGTGAGGTCTGGGAGTGGACCTCGAGTGCTTATTCGGCTTATCCAGGTTTTAAGGCAGCTGCAGGTGCAGTCGGTGAGTACAATGGTAAGTTTATGTGCAACCAATATGTACTACGAGGCGGCTCATGCGTTACCAGTCGCAACCATATTCGCAAAACCTACCGCAATTTCTTCTATCCCGAGGCACGCTGGCAGTTTAGCGGTATTCGGCTGGCTCGAGACATCTAGATAATTATTTTAAATTAGGGCAAAACAATGAACATAAAAGAACCGTCCATAAATAAAGAACAACAAGACATTCTCGATGGTCTGGTTGCTGAGAAAAAGTTCATTAATCCAAAGTATTTTTATAACCATCGTGGCTCAAAACTTTTTGAAAAAATAACTCAGCTTGATGAGTATTATCCTACGCGAACCGAACTAGGCATTCTAAAGAATAAGTCAAAAGAGATTGCGGAGTTTATTAGTTCTGACTCAATTATCATCGAACCCGGTGCAGGAAATTGCACTAAGATCGAGTATTTGCTGACGGATATTCATCCTAATGTATATGTACCGCAAGATGTATCCGAAGAGTTCCTGCAAAAGTCAGCTGAGCGTCTATCAGAGCGTTACCCATGGCTTGAGGTTCATCCAATCGCCAGTGACTTTTCCGATCCCATAGAGTTGCCTGAAATTTACCAGCACTTTGCCAAACATGTGTTTTATCCCGGCTCAACCATTGGAAATTTTGAACCAGAAGACGCCATAAACTTTTTAAAAAAGATGCATCAGCTGGTCGGTAACCATGGTGGTATATTGATCGGCGTCGATTTGCACAAAGATTACGAAACACTTCACGCCGCCTATAATGATGAAAAAGGCATTACCGCCGAGTTCAACCTCAACACTCTAAACCACATAAACCAGATTCTTGAGGCTGATATCGACATCAATCAGTTTGAACATCACGCCCTTTACAACTCTAAACAGCAACGTATTGAGATGTATTTACGCAGTAAATCCAAGCAGCGGTATGAAATTCTCGGTAACACCATCAGCTTTGAAATGGGCGAGCTGATACACACTGAACATTCGTATAAATACACGCTAGACGGTATCGCAGAACTTGCTCAAAAATCTGGCTTCATGCTGCAAAAAAGCTGGCTCGATGAAGCAGAATTGTTTAGTGTTAGCTACTTAATGGCATAAATAGGTTAGAGTTCTCGCTAAAGAACCTTATCGTTTCAAGGCTCTTGTTGATCACTATGGAATTTTTCGCTGAACTTGGCTATATAGGCCTCTTTATTGCCGCATTTCTTGCTGCCACCATTTTACCGCTCAGTTCTGAACTAGTCCTAACCGCATTACTGCTTAATGATTTATCCCCTGAGCTTTTGGTTATTGTCGCCACTGTCGGCAATGTACTTGGTTCATTAACCAATTATGGTTTGGGTTACTGGGCCAGTAAAACGGTAATTCAGAAATGGTTACGTATGACGGAAAGTGAGTTCGTATTAGCCGAAGAACGGTTTAAGAAATATGGCGTCATCGCGCTTCTTTTTGCATGGGTTCCGATCATCGGCGACCCACTTACCGTTATGGCCGGTATATTACGAATCAGACTACTATGGTTCATAATACTTGTTACTTTAGGAAAGTTCCTGCGTTATTACATTCTTGCCACTTTGATTATTCAGTGAGCAAATAAGTGTCTCTTCTTGCTTCATGGATTTAATAAAGCTATGGTGATTTTTCTGATGACTGTTTGGGGG
The DNA here is from genome assembly GCF_048265365.1 of Kangiella sp. NCBI lineage: Bacteria > Pseudomonadati > Pseudomonadota > Gammaproteobacteria > Kangiellales > Kangiellaceae > Kangiella > Kangiella sp. The sequence continues at coordinate 1,846,287 of NZ_JBLXBT010000001.1, read as the reverse complement.
TAATAATGATTCGTTCTCTATTTCTTTCGGTGTTGCTGTTTCTTGGTACTGTTTTTTCATTCAGTGCGAGCGCTGAAAAATATGCCTTGCAAGGCGGACGCTTAATCGACGGTTATGGCGGACCGCCATTAGCCAATAGTGTCATTCTGGTTGAAGACGGAATTATCAAAGCCGTAGGTCAAGTAGGGCAGCTTGAGGTTCCTGAAGGTTATGAGTTGGTTTCAACTGAAGGAATGGATGTGTTACCGGGACTATGGGAGAGCCATGCACACCTGATGTTAAATGGACATGCAGATTATAGTCACTGGCAACCGACCTATCGTGAGCGTCAAGTTGATGAGATTATGCCAGCCAGTGCGGTACAGTTGCTACTAGCTGGGGTAACCAGCGCAAGGGACTTGGGTGCAAATCTTGAGGATTCAATTGAAATTAAACAACAGATTGAGCAGGGTGATATAGCTGGTCCCAATTTATTCGTGTCAGGCCCTTTTCTACAGTACGAACCTTACCCTGGTTCTGAGCATTACCGTTGGGGGGTCAAAACGGTACGAGAAGCCAAACAAAAGGTCAAGCAACTGGCTAAAGCTGGCGTTGATATGATCAAGCTGGTCGATCAGGATCAGATGGATCTGGAAGTTGCTCAAGCCATCGTCGATACCGCACATGAGAATAACTTAAAAGTCATAGGTCACTCCCATCGGCCCGATGAAATTCGGGTTGGACTCAAGATTGGAGTTGATAACTTTGAGCATACCGGTCTCACTACAGCGCCAGAATACCCAGAAGACGTCATGAAACTGTTAAAAGAACGTACTGCCACCGGACGAGTAGCAGGAGGCCCGCTGTTCTGGACGCCGACGGTTGAGGGACTGTACCAATATCCGAAGTTTATTCAGAACCCTGAGCGACTCGATAATGTCTGTTGGCATCGTGGTTTAAAGGCAGACACCATCAAAGATATTAAAGCCTCGTTAACCGATCCTGGCAAGCTGGATTACATGCAGTTAACGCCGCTACGGCAACCAACCCTAGAGAAAAAAATTGAGCAACTCATAGAAGCTGGCGTCGTTTTTCTGGTCGGTACTGATAGTGGCATCCCAACAAAGTTCCATTGTCAAAGTACCTGGAATGAAATGGCGGTAATGGTAAATGATATGAATATGCCAGCCATGAACGTCATTCGCTCTGCAACTTACTGGCCAGCAGTGATAATGGGTGTTCAAGATCGATTGGGAAGCATTACTCCAGGTAAACAGGCTGACATTATCGCAGTAGAAGGGGATGTGCTGCGCTATATCAACTTACTATCCAGAGTCGATCTGGTCATGAAGAAGGGTGTTATTTATCGTCAAGATGGACAGGTAATGGAGGACAAACTAGCTCCAAAACAACGACAGTAATATTGATTAGAAGAACTCCTATTCATTTTTATGAGTAGGATTTTTTTTGTTTACAGGGCGGTCATCTTAGCCATTGAGTAGACTGAAAGTCTGCCTGCACCAAATGCTGGTGGTACTGATACTTACTAGAAGCATTGGTGCAAATTCATAATCATCATTACTAACGAAAAGTCCATATTCCCGCACCAACGGCAATAGCCTCGACAAAAAGTGCAACTCATATTGGCAACACAATAGATACATTTAAGCTATATCATCTAACATCGATTTCCGCTATATTCGGCTATAGTTACTGCTTAAAACTATAACAATCCATTAAATCATAATGAAATGCCTTATAAACAAAGTCTAATAATAGTTCTGTGCTATTTTGCTCTATCGATTAATAGCTTTGCTAGTTCAAAATTTGAACAAGAGCTATTTTCGTCAACCCTATTCACTTCTGAAGCAAACCGAAAGTTACCCAATAAACAAGTTCTAAGGCTCGAACAAGATGAGCGCGGCTTTATATGGGTTGGTACAGGAAAGGGGGTATATCGTTTTGATGGATATACCTATGAGAAATTACAGGCAGCTACCCCTTCAATTGACTTATCTAATGTGTATGTACGTTCTTTGCTAGCAGTCGGAGACTATCTTTGGATAGGCACTATGTCGCAAGGTGCATTCCGTGTTGATTTAAGAACTTTAGACACCATCCACTTTACTCATGACACTGAAAATGCTGATTCGTTGGGTGGAAATCAGGTCAACAGCATCAAAACTGATTACAAAGGGAATGTTTGGCTAGCCCATAGCTTTGGGTTAGATAAGTTTAATGAGCAGGAAAAGTCATTCAGTCATTACTTTTCAGGGGATGAGCATGGTGAAAGGTACTATAATTATCTGATTGATATGGAGTTTGATCAGGTGGGTAACTTATGGTTATCGACAGCAAAAGGCATTGCGAATTTCAAAACTGAAGAAAATTCATTCTTTCTTTTCAATAAAGCAAACTATTCAGAGATAGATACAAACCTATTGGATGGCGTTCTCGTTAGGCGATTTTATTTAGCCAGTGATGGGCGGCTGTGGCTAGCAACCCAAAAGCTTGGCACTTATATTTTTGAACCAGATAGTATGAAAGTCACCAAGCTACTCTATCCAGAAAACCAATCACAGTCCGTGAATACTGCAATAACTGAAGTAGCATATTCTGAGAATGGCGAGAGAAGAATTTGGATATCTGGCACAACAGGTATTGAAATCTGGGATGCTAAAACCGGGGAGTTCATAAAATATATAAGAGGAAACCCACAAGATGAGTTCGGGTTAGCCGGTGATACGGTTCATGCGTTACTTCGAACCCATTCAGGTTTGATATGGTTGGGAGTCAACGATATCGGCCTACAATTCTATAATCCTGACACGACTCAGTTCTTATATTTCAATCGGTACTCAGAAAAACTATCAGAATTGTTCTCTGGTTTCATCAACAAAGTGATTAGCTTAGACTCAAAAAACATTTTAGTATTAACAGAGAAAGATGTTTACTATGTCAATCTTTACACTGGTACCGTAAAAAGCTTCCTCAACGATAGTGAGATTCCAAGAAAACTTTCAAGCGCACTAATAGATGACACAAACTATTGGTTCGGCGATGGAGATGGGTACCTGTATCAAGTTGACTCACGAAATGGAGCGGTTATTCCATACCGTTTGCCATTAACCCAAAATAAAGGCGTTTATGTTCGCCATCTTGAGCAAGGGAAACAAAGTGAGCTTTGGATTGGTACGGATCGTGGTCTGGTTAAATTAAACCGTGAGACAAAGACCCTTAGTACACTAATCAATGAAGATGGTTCTAGATTCATTAGCTTTGTAAAGAACTTGTTTGTTGACTCAAGCAATAGAGTTTGGATAGCGACAACAAGTGGTATAGGGGTAGTTGAGTCGAATTCAAATGTAGTAAAAGTCTATACCACTGATAAAAATACCGATAACACTTTGCGTCATAATGCTATCTATCAGATCCTTGAAAACCACAATGGTGACATCCTTGTGTTTAATCGGGCTGGCATTGATCGATTAGTAGAGGATAGCTCCGAATTTAAAAGATTTTCACCTTTTGCCATAGAATCTGCGGATCAAATGGATTCTGAAGATAGATTATTACAGCTCAAAAATGGTAACTATTGGTTGGGTCATAGTTTCTTATTGGATTTGCAGGGCAATACAATTGATAGCTTTTCGGCTAAAGACGGAGCATTACATGTAGGACGTGGCAATCAATTGTTTGATTTTGATGATAACTATTTAATGAGGGTCACACCAAGTCGAATTATTATAATCAATAAACAGGGGAGAGTGAATGAACGGCATGCTCCTAACATTGTCGTCACTAACTTATCCATTAACAATAAAACAGCTCCGTATAGCTATGCTAATCCTAAAATTAAGTTGTTGCCTGACCAAGATAGCTTTACCGTCAGCTTTGCCTCATTAGATCTTTCTGAGCCTGAACATATTCAATATCGATATAAGCTTGATGGCTATGACTCTGAGTGGATCACTACTTCATCAGATATCAGGCAAGCAAAATATACCTCTATATATCCCGGATACTATACATTATTGATACAGGGGACCAATCGTCAGGGGACCTGGTCTCCTCATACATTAAGTATCGATGTATCAATTGAGCCCAAATATTTTCAAACACTATGGTTCAGACTATTGATTGGGCTATTAGCCACCATCCTATTAATTGTATTCTTCCGATGGAGACTTGCCGTTGCTAATAAGAAACAGCAACAAGTCTTTGAGCGAGAGCAGGCGATTCAGAAAGCAGAAATGATAAGTGAGCTCATGGAGCAAAAGAACAGGTTGTTTGCGGAGGTTACTCACGATTTGAGAACGCCTTTGGCTTCAATCAAAGTTCAGTTAGAAGCTATGCAAGATGGTGTGCTAGATACCAATGAAAAAACCTATGATTCCATACAGAATCGTATCTCAAACTTGAATCATTTAGTCGGGGATCTGTATCAGCTATCTACTTTGGAAACGGGTTCCTTTGCTTTAAAAAAACGCCCACTTGAATTGAGTTCTTGGCTAGATGAATTGGCAAACTCCTTCAAGCCAATGCTTATGACAAAAAACTTAAAACTAGATTTCAAAAATAATATTAGTCGTGAGCAGTATATTAATATTGATAAAGAGCGCTTATCACAAGTAATTAGTAATTTATTAAATAATAGTTATCGATACACTCATCCAGACGGACAAGTCATTGTGACACTTACTGTTATAGAAAAAGTACTACAGATTCAGGTTGAGGATAGTGCACCTTCAGTTTCAAACTTAGATATAGATAAAATCTTTAATCGTCAATATCGTGCCAAAAGTGAACAAGAAGGGGGAGCTTCAGGTTCTGGTCTAGGACTTTGGATTTGTCAGTCGATAGTATCCGCTCATGGTGGATCGATTTCGGCCAGTCAATCAACTATTGGCGGCTTATTGATTACTATTCAACTTCCAATATAGCTTAATAATAATTTTGGGATTAAAGAATGCCTCATACAATATTCATAGTCGAAGATGAGAGAGAGATTTCAACAGTCGTTGATATGTATTTACAAGCTGAAGGATTTCAGACCAAGTGTTTTTACGACGGCCTTAATGTTGTAGATTCTGTCAAAAATGAATCACCTAGCGTTGTGTTGTTAGATCTCATGCTACCAGAAATTGATGGTCTAACTATCTGTAAAGAGATTCGAAAGTTTTCAGATACCCATATCATAATGACCACGGCAAAGGTCGAAGAAATTGACCGGTTGTTAGGTTTGGATATTGGGGCTGACGATTATGTCTGCAAACCCTATAGTGCTAAAGAATTGGTTTCTAGAGTCAAGGCAGTTGTGCGTCGACTGGATAATAGAGTGACATCTAAACAAAATCAGCTTGTGGTTGACCCCGGTAGCCAAACGATAAAGTTTGGTGACAATATGGTTAGCTTAACCACTGTAGAGTTTAACCTGTTCAATCTTCTCTACAGTCATCCCAACTGTATTTATTCCCGTCAACATATCCTTGATCGGCTGTATTCTGATTATCGAGTGATATCCGACAGGACAGTCGATAGCCATATCAGGAATTTACGGAAAAAGCTTTCTGAACTGGAAACACCGGTTGAGCTCGTACGTTCAATTTATGGCGCTGGCTATAAATATGAGACTTTTTAATAGAGACCAATAAACATTGGGTCTCTGCATATTTTCTCCATATTCTTGTGTTTCACTAAGTAGAATCTACTACCTCAGATGACATGAGAATATAGGAATGCTTAACAAAAATGCATTTTTGCGTTTTATTACAGCAGACATTGAGTATAGAGACGATATCGCATTATTGCGAAAGCTGGTGATTATTAATGCCTTAATCCTGGCCATTATTCTACTCTTCACTGTGTTTGCTCTATTTAACCAGATTCGAGGCGAATCCTTGGTTGCTTCACTTGATTGGGCTGGTTTGCTGGTGTGTGGTTATGCGTATTTTCAATTATACGCACGCAAGCGCCTAGACTTTGCGATACATACGGTTAGTGTCGCGCTTATGGTTTTTCTTTTAGCGTTGGCTTTTTTTGGCCAAAATCGTGATTACAGCCTGATCTGGACCTTCTTTCTCCCCATCTTTGTCTTTATGCTAAACGGCCGAAAAACCGGTGGCTGGATGGTATTCGTCTTTTATGGAGTTTTGATTCCCATGGCCTTCATTTACATAGGTGAATGGCAGAACGGCAACTGGACTTTTAGCAGCTTTATGCGCTTTTCAATAGCCTCACTGGTAATGGTCTACACCTGTTATTACAGTGAACTGGCGATGGAGAAATCTTATACCTCTTATAAACAAGCACAACTGGAAGAACAGCGCTTATTGGCCGAGCGCAATGCCTTGATGATGGAAACACTGGAAAAGCAAGATAAGTTATTAACCGATGTATCTCATGAGATTCGGACGCCATTGTCGATTATGCGTATGAACGTGGAAGCCCTCCAGGACGGAATAGTCAATAGACCAGAAGAGGCATATAAAAAGTTACAAGATAAAATAACCGAGCTGGATAGGTTGATTCAAGATTTAACACGAGCATCTAATTTTAGTCGCCAATATCACGATACTAATTGCCAGATTATGGATGTGAAGTGGTTATTGAGTCAGGTTGTTCAGAAATATCAACCTAGCTTTGCGCAGGCGAATTTAGAACTTACTCTCTCCACAAATGATGACCTGTTCTTTGCCTGTATTGATTCTCATAGTATGACAATCGTTTTTGATAAGCTTTTGGATAATAGCTTGCGTTACACCGATTCGCCCGGACAAGTTATTGTCTCGGTCAATAAAGATGATAAGAATGTCATTCTTACGCTGGATGACTCAGCACCGGCGGTACCTAAACGCGATCACGACAAACTATGTGACCGTTTGTTCCGGGTAGAGTCTTCCCGCAATCGTCAAACCGGCGGGGCAGGGCTTGGCCTGTCTGTTGCTAAAGTCATCGTCGAGGCTCATAAGGGAAAGATTTCAATAGATGATTCATCCCTTGGGGGGTTGAAAGTAAGGGTTAAGTTGCCACTCGCATAACCTTTGAGAGAATGCGACTCGAGTTTTTTGGGCGCTACAATTTAATAATATTTTAATCTGCATATTTCCTGCAAAATTCACGATTAAAGTATAAATAGTCAATTTAAAACACGGCTTTCGTACTCTGATGCACTGTTCACTGAGACAAAGACGTAACCAAACCCAGGGGGAATTATGTTAAAAAAATTAGGAATAAGTTTTGCAACAGGCGCTTTAATTTTTACCTTGTTGCTGCCGAAATACGCAGAAGCCAGTAAGGCAACTGATTTGGGTATGAAGCTGGCAGAAAAAGTAGCTGGATTAATTATCGGCGAAGCCTTTACGTCTCTTTTTGGGGATGATTCAACTCCGCCGGCGGTAACGAAAGCAGAGGTGCAAAGTATCGTGGACGCCGGGTTTAGTCAGGCTGCGCTCGATGCACTTCAGGTGAGTGTAGGCAAAATAAATAAGGGGCTTGATATCTTCAATCATTTATCACCTTGGTCTGATAATACAGTAGCCATCGGATTAATCCTTGAGGGAACGGGCGATGCTTGGAGCCAAGCCACACAAAATATCAATCACGACAACTTTGTTCCGGTGGTAAGAGCCTATATGACGGCCGTAACCGTGCGATTGGTTTTTTTATCCGAGCGTCGTCGCTTTAAAAAGGAGACACGAGAGGAAGCCATTGATTCAGTGGGTATTGGTACCGATATGACGGCTCAACAGATTGCCGATAAAAAGGAAGAATTGACCAGAAAAATGGTCGCTGAAATGAACGAAGAGAGTCGTATTATAGCGTCAACAGCTCTCGACGCTTTGACTGATATGTCGAATTTTTTCTATGAGGACTTTTACGAAAATGGTCCTGCCAAGCAGGGCTGCATCTACAAATATCCAGAGACGCCATGGGTAACAAATGGGGTTTTAGGCTCGAATACCGACACTGAAGATAAAAATCGCGCCACAGTTAACTGTCGTCACTACGACTGGATTTTACCGCAAGGCGTGTCGTACAAGACGTACAAGGGTATGATTGACGGTAAGCTGGGTGGTAGCGACTATACTGCTATGAATATTTTTGCTACCACGCCCTGGCAGTCCACCGATGTGATGCCTGTGCACAGAAACGATTATTGGGCATTCTCATTCAAAAAGTGGCAAAACAACCCGGGTCCACATATCTACGACTATCACATGATGGTAGTAAAAGGCGAAGACCTGGCACGTTATGTTCGAAACTTAAACTCTATTACCAAGTACCCGAACTGGTTTGGGGATATTGAAGGGCTCGCGTTGCGCTGGATTGACATCATCGCAGCCAATGGTGACACCAATCAATTTGCATCGGCGTTAATGAAAGCGACCAAACTCGGTGTTGAACACAGTACGCTGGTGAATCGATACAAGGATAAGCATGGCGAAATGGTTTATCATTTTGAGAAATGGTACACCGGTAAGTTGTCCGAATGGGGCTTATCGCGTCAGTATGCACCGACTCGAATTGAGTTTAACCCTAAAGAGTATTACCCTACTGATGCTCCTGCCTGGTTAAAGGAAGCAATGAACTAATAACTTATGGAATGGCCATCGGCATGTCGTTGTGCCGATGGCTTCTTAGGAGAGGTTACTATGAAAAAGTTTGTTTATTGTAGCGCTTTATTTGCCCTGTTAAACGGGTGTGCATCGATGGAATCGCCTAAGCCTACACAAACTGATTTAGCCAATCATCACATTCTGACCACGACTTCGGGTCAAGGTCAAATTTACGTGATGTCTCGCAATAATGATCATTATCTTTGTTCTCTACCGCAGCCCGATTCGGCTTTTGATCAAAAGGATGGAGGCAATGTCGATCTTTCGCTCATCAGTACCAGTAGCGACAGAAGCGCAACCACTAATGAAGACACTGAAGAAGTAGAGCTTGCTGGCAGAACACCTGCGGTTTTAATGACACGGGAATTATTTTTTCGCGCCTGTGAATTTTCGTCCAATTACCAGTTAACTAAAGATGAAGCTAAATCGCTTTATCTGAAAACTCTGGATGGTGTTTTAAGCAACTGGGCTATAGAAGCTGGACATACGACCGTAACTATCGGTGATAAAGTTGATAATCAAACGACTATATCAAATAGTGATACACAACAAACCACATCGGATAATACAGAGTCGACATCTTCTACGGCAACGGGAACAGCAACGGATCCGGGGAGTTATTAGTCTTTAACTTAAGTAAGTCTAATCCCATGTGGAATCCATAGATACTCATAGTTTTGTGCTTAAAAGCACCTAACAATGATGAAAAGCAAATGAAGAAAGTTGAACCACAGTTCATAAGAGAGTTCCTTGTGTGCTAACACTTTAAAAAGCCCCTGATTGGGGCTTTTTTATTTTCTGGGCCCGCTTTTAAAGTTATAGGTACTCGTCAATATCGAACTTTCGACTTTTATCATCATTTATAATCAGTGAATTATCGGCTTTTCTAAGTATGGTGAAGCTATCCAAATATCATCAAAAGGGCATACTGCACTTAACTAAAGGCGCAATGAATGCTATGTTTGCTGATTGATTAAGGACAGCCAATTTAGATATCAGCCTAATTAGGGACAGATATAATCATGGGAGCGCCGACTACGGGGCGCTTCAGCGAAAATTCTCTACAATAGGTACCAATGAGTGAATAACAAAGCAGTAGCTGTCAGTTTAAAAATCATAGTAGCAATCCTCGCCTTAATGTCAGCAGGAGCCTTTGCTCACGGTGTTGATGATAGTACTCGTAACTTCCTTGAAAATAATACCGGCGTACAGTTTCTACCATTCATGTATATCGGGGCCAAACACATGGTAACGGGCTACGACCATTTATTGTTTTTGGCTGGAGTCATCTTCTTCCTGTATCGCAGCAAAGACATTCTATTATATGTGACCATGTTTACTATTGGGCACAGCGTGACACTGCTGTACGGAGTACTTAATGAAATTAACGTTAATGCCTATCTCATTGATGCCATTATTGGCCTGTCCGTTGCCTATAAAGGCTTTGACAACCTAGGTGGTTTTAAAAAGCTGTTTGGTAAGCAACCGAATACACAGTTAGCAGTCCTCATATTTGGACTCTTCCATGGCTTTGGTTTGGCCACAAAGCTACAGGAATTTGAGTTGCCAGAAGACGGATTATTGAGCAACCTCATAGGATTTAATATTGGTGTGGAGATTGGACAGTTCGCAGCATTAGGTATTATTTTACTGCTCATCAATGCTTGGAGAAAGCTGCCATCCTACGATCGGTTTGCGGTAACAGCCAACACACTCTTAATCAGTTCAGGCTTTATGCTTATTGGCTTCCAGCTGACTGGCTACTTCTTAAATTAATACGACAAGAGATTGAATATGCAACATACTGTTAGCAATAAAAGTTTACTCAAAGCTACTTTAATAGCTTTAATCATTGCCGCTATAGCTTTGGTCACTGTCATTCTCCCATCAGAGTACAACATTGATCCGACCGGAGTAGGGAAGGCGCTTGGATTAACAGCGCTGGCAATTAATGATGACACCAGCAAAGACATAGACCTAACGCCAGCTGACGATAACTCGCAAACGGAATCGATGAATAAGGTCATAGAGGTTACTGTGCCAGCCGGACGTGGAATTGAATATAAGTTTGCTATGGAACAATTCTCTAAAATGGAATATGAGTGGATCACTGATGGTCAGCCACTCTATTTTGACTTGCACGGAGAACCAGAAGGGGACACCACAGGATATTTTGAAAGTTATGCCATAGCGACTCTCGATGAGATGAAAGGTTCTTTCACGACCCCTTTTGCCGGTTCGCATGGCTGGTACTGGAAGAACAACACCAGCGAAGATGTATCGATACAGTTGATCGTCGAAGGTGAATTCGAAGTAATTGGTTTAAAACAGTAAATTGGAGAAGAATATGAAAAGAATAGTAACTATTTTAGCATTGGTAATGGCGTTTGCATCTGGCAGTGTTTTTGGGCACGGTTCGCACGGTAAAATTAGTGGCCAGGACGCAAAGAGTATTGCCTACAAGTCAGTTAAGCAAATGACCTTTAAAGACTTAGGTCTTGAGCCTGGTAAATTGGATGAAAGCTGGAAGTCAATCACTGAGGCTGACATTTCAGTAGTTGAAGTTGGCACAGGATTCTTTGTTGTAAGTGCTACCAACACAAAACAAGATGGCGTTATTTATTTTAAAATTGCGGCAAATGGTCAGGTGCTAGCTGCTAACGAAACAAACAATTTTTCAGAGGAATAACATGATTGAAATCATTCCTAATTGGCATCCGATTTTTGTTCACTTCACCGTGGCATTGCTCGTTATAGGCGGTGTTTTTCAACTGATGCTGTGGATTTTCCCTAACAAGGCAAATACTACAGCCCTCAGCGTTCAGAATTGGCTGGTTATTCTCAGCTCTGTAGCGGTACTTGCAACAGTTGGCACCGGTCTACAGGCTTATTACAGTGTCGCTCATGATACGCCATCTCATTTGGCTATGACCGACCACCGTAATTGGGCGCTGACTACGAGTGCTATTTTTCTGATTGGAGCGGCTTTATTTTTTCTATTCCCAAGAAAGCGCCAGTATCTTGCCGGTATCTTTTTTGTTGCGGCCTTGATCTTAGTATCGATAACAGCCTATAAAGGTGGCGATCTTGTATACCGCCATGGGTTAGGGGTTATGTCGCTTCCAGAGGTGACTGGAGAAGGGCACGATCACGATCACGGTGATGGCAATGGGCATGATAATGCTGAACAGAACACCCCAAATGCAAATGATAGCCATGCTCACGATGATGGCCATGCACATCAGAATGATAGCCAGGATCATCATAGCAACACAGATGATCGAGCATACATCCAACAAATAATTGCTGATGTTAAATACGGTTGGGAAAATGGCGACGGCGCTCCATTCCGCAAGCACTTCCTGGATTTTGAAGGAGCTCGCTATGTTGAGTCAGGCGGTCAAAATGAAGGACTTGATGATCTTGTCACACACCACGTGGAGCCTGAAAAAGACGCCTTGGAATATCTCTCGTTGGAATTCTCCAATATCGAAATCCATTTTGAGAATAACTTTGCCTGGGCTGTAGCTGATACACGAGTTAAAGGTAAGGTCAACAAAACGGGATATGAGTTTGATAAATCTGGCTACCAGACATTCTTGTTTCGTAAAGTAAACGACCAATGGAAAGTGGTTCATTCTCACTCTTCATCACGTGATTATCGTGGAGATAAGGTAAAAGCTGAGCCGAAAGAAGACACCAGCGAAGAAACTCAAGGCTCAGACCATTCGCATGAAGAGGGTCATGAGCATTAAATAAGGCTTGTTTATACTTCATGGAACAGGCATTTATTTATTAGAGAAAGTCAAATCTGCATTGAATCAGTTCATATAAACACAAAGTGCCTCTTATAGTAAGAGGCATGTTTATTTATACTAACCTACGTTGTTTGTGATGAAAACTCGAAAGGAAATTCGATGAATAACTCAGGGATCTCTCTAACACTAATGGGAAATCTAGCCATTAGATACAATGGGGTGCGTCAACAATTCAGGTTAACTGGTAGCACTAAAAATCTTTTTATGTTGCTAGCTTGCCATTGTAATCATACGTTCCGTAAAGAATACTTGTACGACAATATTTGGCCGGACTCTCCAGGCCAACAAGCACGATCTGCATTAAACACAGCCTTATGGCGCATCAAAAAATACTTAAATTCATTTGAAGGCATTGGAATCGTTACTTATGACGATTTAGTGAGTTTAAGTATTGCTTCTGATGTTTATCTTGATGTTCGTGCTTTGGAAAACGCCGTAAATGAATTGCAGAACTTCAAGGCAAATTCGTTTCTTCTTGATGCAAAACACAGAGAACGGTTAACGGACATTGTTGCTAACTGTTATGGCTTATTTCTTGAAGGTTCTGATGAACCGTGGGTGCACTCAGCACGTGAGCTCTATACTTCTTATTATATTCAAGCACTGACTTACTGTATGCGTGATGCTGTGGCATCAGGTTTGTATGAGAGCGCACTGCAACACGGTAGACGATTACTAGAGCTTGATCCCTTTAGAGAAACCGCCCAGCGTGAGATTATGTGGGTATACGTCATGAATGGGCAGAGAGCTCAAGCTATAAAGCAATATCTTGATCTCAAAGGTATGTTACAAAAAGAACTCGATATTGAACCCATGCCTGAGACCGTAGAGCTATATCAATGCATTGTCTCAGATAAGAAGCCCAACTATTTTTTAAATTCAACCAGCAAAAATTTTGATGACCAAGATTTAAAAAAATATAATTTAGATCAAATTAGGCAGCAAATTTTCCACCATTTAGTCACTGATCTTAGTTTATAACCCCTATCTTTCTTGCCAAAAAAACCTTTCCATTCAATCTGTTAAGCTGCTTTGTGACTGAGCTGTGACTCAGTCATATTGACCTGTGATTTTGCTGTGCCTAATTAGTTTCGGCAGTGTGATGCAAAAGAAATTTGCTTGAGAGTCCGCTGAATTTCGTTCTGCTAGCTTTCTTTTATGGATTAAGTCAAAAAGTGCGAATATGCAGGATTTCCCACAGTATTCTTCGATTCTTTCAAATCAGAAACAGTATGTGTTCATTTTTCGGGTTAACCGAGAAATGAGTAAAGAGAGTGGGGCACCGGAAAGAACCATTATCAATCTTGAATTAGCCAATACCAAGCAAAGCTGGTCGTTTTCCAGTTTAGAAGATGCATTTGCGCAAATTCAAAATACTTTATCAAAAGCTTAATCCTCAACAGGGTCTATAAAATATGTAAAAGGACGATTTTATGATTAATCCAACTTATCCAGGTGTTTATGTACAAGAGAAAGCGTCAGGTGCAAGAGCAATAGCTGGCGTAGCTACCTCTATTACCGCTTTTGTTGGCACAACAAGGCGAGGACAACTCAATACGCCCACGCGAATTTTCAACCTAAGAGACTATGAACGACATTTTGGTGCAGGCGATAGTACTAGCTTTACGGAAGAACAGATTAAATTATTCTTTGATAATGGCGGTACTGAAGCATGGATTACCAGAATTGCTAAAGATGCAGAAGCTGCATCTGTCGATGTGGAAAACGAAGAGGGTGATGCTGTTCTTAGATTCACTGCTCGAGAGGTTGGGGTCGAAGGTAATAATATCCGTGTCGAGGTCGACTATAATACCCTGCAGCCCGAAGCAACTTTCAATGTGAAGGTTTATCGTCGTATTACTAATAGCAACGGAACTATCAGTATTGAGAACACCGAAACCTACAGTAATCTTTCTATGGATCCAGACGATGGAAAGTATGTAGTAACCAATATCAACAATTTAAGCTCTTTAGTTGAAGTGGAAGATCTGGTTTCTGGCAGTGGTGCTATGGATGCTTCTCACTCATTGTCAGGACTTTTGTTGCCCGATGTTGATGGTGACTTGGTAGATACGGTTACCGATAAATTTTCAGGTAATCCAACAGGACAGTTTGTTTTAAGAGTCGATAATAATGCTCCGGTTACCATTGTAGTTTCATTGCCTGCTTCTCCCGCTGCATTGTTAACTAACATTTCTGATGCTCTTGATGCTGGAATTAGTTCGTTAGGTCTGAGTAACACAGTGAATTGTACGTATAATTCTGACGTTTCTACAGGTAGGATGATTCACATCAGTGTTGATGATGCCAGAATCAGTATTACACCTGCGGCAAACAATGATATTGCAGTTCCATTGATGCTAGGAGCCAGTCAGGGTGGACTAGAAGTGAGTCGTTTTGCCAACTTGCGTCCAGCGGCTTCTTGCTATGTAGCTCGCCCTTACACAATTTCTGGAACAGCGCCTGATTTCACACGCTTAATTTCACTTTTTGAAACCGATAAAGCCGATTTAAATGCATTTGCTCTCACTGACTCAAGCAGCTTTAGTCCCCATAGCTTTGGCGGTATTGCCTATTCCAATGCAACTGGCAATATGTTGGTAGGAAATCAATTCGATCCCTCGACTAATCCTGATGATCATTCTCTCGGAGCCCTGGTTAACCTCACGGAAAATTTGAATACTATTGCTACAGTTATTTCAAATAACACAAGCCAGCAATGGGAAGCGGAGGTACATGGCTTTAGATTGGTCTTAAAACCATTATTTGGTATGGAAAATGCAGGGGTTAATGCTTCCCTGACTACTGCTACCGATGATATTGCAGCAGCAGATAACATCTTTGAGGCTACTCTTACGCCGCAAAATACCCAGAGCTATATGCTTGGCAAGGTTATTGGTGGTATTGGTGCTGAGCCTTATCAAAGTGGTCATCAAGAAGGGGTTGATGGCGTTTTACCGACTGACTCTGAATATAGAGATGCTTTTAGTGTTATCGAAAAAGAGGTCGATTTATTTAATCTCATGGTTTTACCGCGAGCACAAGCAACCGACGGTACACAGAGTGATAGTCAGCGCAAAAGTGCATTCAATATAGCCAGTAGTTTCTGTGCAAAAAAACGCGCTTTCCTGTTAGTCGATCCGCCCTCTGATAATGGGCCTAACAAATGGACTGACTCATCTAATACTTCAACTGGAGTCGATGCTCTAAGAGTTGGATTAGAAACCCGCAACAGTGCCGTTTATTGGCCACGACTTAAAAAAGCTAATGGAAGCTTCCAGGATCCATCAGGAGCTATGGCAGGTCTTATCTCACGTACTGACTCATCACGAGGTATTTGGAAAGCGCCTGCCGGTGTAGAGGCTACTCTCAGGGGGGTTAGTGGTGTCGAGTATCCTATGAGCGATCCTGATAATGGTGTCATTAACCCTAAAGCTGTTAACGCACTTAGGGTTTTCCCTGATGGTGTTTTAAGTTGGGGGGCTCGCACACTTATCGGCTTCAATGACTCCGGGAACATCGATGATAAGTACATTCCTGTTCGCCGCACAATGCTATACATCGAAGAATCTCTATACAGAGGATTAAGGTTTGCCGTATTCGAGCCAAACGACGAACCACTCTGGTCTCAAATCCGACTAGCTGCTGGTTCATTCATGAACACCTTGTTCAGACAAGGCGCATTTGCCGGAAAAAAAGCATCGGATGCTTATTACGTACGATGTGATGCGACCACCACTACAGAGACCGATAAAAACTTGGGCATCGTTAACGTCGTTGTTGGTTTTGCACCAGTCAAACCGGCCGAGTTTGTGGTGCTTACCGTGACCCAGATCGCTGGCCAGATTCAAACATAAGGTAGGAGTTTCTTATGCAGTTTGCAGTTAATACACAAAGAATAGATCCATACAAGAACTTCAAGTTCAGGCTTGTATGGAACGGAAAGATTATTGCCGGAGTAAGTAAGGTAAGTGGTCTGAAACGAACGACTGAGGTTGTAAGCAACCGGGATGGCGGTGATTTATCGACCAAAAGGCATTCTCCAGGTGTTTCAACTTTTGAAGCGATTACCCTTGAACGTGGCATAACCCACGATCATGAATTTGAGGAGTGGGCAAACAAGGTATATTCCGTGGAAGGTGATGCGGGTGTATCGCTTAAAGATTTTCGCAAGGATATAGTACTTGAGCTTTATAACTTACAAGGTGTGAAGGTAATCAGCTGGCAGGTATTCAGAGCATGGGTATCGGAATACACCGCTGTTCCAGAACTGGATGCTAATGCCAACGGTATAGCTTTTGAGTCAATCGTTCTGCAAAACGAAGGGTTCCAAAGAGATGAAGCGGTTCAAGAAGTTGCTGAAACTTAATGGGGTTTTAGATGATTGGGTTAACTCTACACAAGCATTCTGAGAAAGCTATAGAAGTATCGTTTAAAGAGCTAACGGGCAAGGAAGAGCTGAGTTTGGCCAAGTTTGGCGGTACTGAAATGGATGAAATGTACTGGCTTCTAGAGCAAATCATTACTGATATCTCCAGTAATAATAATCGTATGAAGCTGGATGAGTTAACTCTTTCGGATTTTGACCAATGCGTGAGCCATCTTTATGAGCAGCTCTATGGCACAAGGGTGAACTGTGAGGTGCATTGTCAATCTTGTACTGAAGGGTTTGAATTTGATATCGAATTAATCGATTTCAAGAATACTATTTTTGCTTCTAAAGACGATTATAGCCTGAATGAAGATGGAACTTATGTTGCAACTGGGTATGGAGAGGTATTCACCTTACCCAAGGTTGCAGATCTTGATGATTTAAAGAAATATCCGGCTGAAAAATGGCTAGATAAATTTCTTATATCAGGTAACTGCAATCATGAGAAGCTTCAAGAGCATATCGAAGCTGCCGGTCCATTAATGTCGCAAGATATCTCAGCTCAGTGTCCTAGCTGTGACGAAACAAACTTGGTTCGCTTTGATTTAACTCGGTATTGCCTACAGTCTCTTAAAGAGGAGCAAAAGTTTCTGCTGAAGGAAGTCCATATCATTGCTAATAAATATGGCTGGAACCTTGATGAGATATTATTGTTGACAAGAAACGTTCGCCGGCAGTTTGCAAGCTTTATTATTGCTGACAATAAAGTATTAAGGGCTTACTCATGAGCAGTTATATCCAACGTTTAATTGCTCGCGGGGTCGAGTCATATAGTAGCAGTTCTGTATTAGGCTCGGTGGCTAAAAGTCAGTCACCTCTGGTAAAAAATGACCAGAGACTGCACGATTTTGATATAAAACATACCGTTGATGTCCCAGTAAGCAGAGCCCAAGAAGATTTCAGCTTTGATTCTAACCAGTCTATAGCCTCTAAGACAAGCTCTGGAGAATTGGACAAAAGTGTTGGTCAAATGCAGGAGAGTGACTATCAGGGTAAACCACTCATAAGGAATGATAATAGTGAAGTGTCGGTCAGAAGTTCTAGCCCTGCAGCGGAATCTGATAAATCCCATGCTTACTCTTCACCAGAACAAAACCAAGCCAATTCTGAACCGCCAATCATTCAAAAACAAACTCTGGTTGAGAAACAACTCATACATCAATCACCGGTCATTAATAAACACTTTAATGAAACCCATATTAACAAGACTGAGAATCAACAAACGGTCAACTATGTTGATAATCCACGCAGCTCAAGTCGTGCTATCGAATTAAATAGCTACAGTAATACTCAGCAATCATACAATGGTGCTGCGGATAAAAAGATAACTCAGCCGAAAGATTCTGTGGTTGAGCCACGGGTAAAGAAAACGATGTCGATTAATCCTGACATATCAAGAAAGCCAGAGTTTGAGGATAAGACCGAAAGAGCCTCGAGAGAAGATGTAGCACTTAAGCTTCAGGAAGTTAGAGCTAAAATGCCTGTGAGCTCAATAGCCCAAGAGTACGATTCTCATAAGGAGAGTTCTCCAGCGCCGCCATCGGTTGTTGAAAGGGTTGTCGAGAAGGTCGTAGAAAAAGAATTCACTAATAATAATATTAGAAATAACCGTAGTCATCAGTCTAAGCCAGCTACAGCTGAAAGCATTTCGAAAATTGGCAGTCTTCCGATCAGGAATAGTGTCTTTTCAATTTTCGGGAGCAGGGGGTAGTTTATGGCTATGCTTGATTTGTCTTTGGTTACTACTAGTCTCAAAAAACTAGTTGAAACTAATGTAGCAAACCTGCTTGGTGAGACTATCACTGTTTCAACCATGCCTCCAGAGATGGTTCCTGGCACAACAAAAACAATAAACTTATATCTATACCATATCTCTGAAGATCCACACTATAAAAACCACTCGGGATATCTCGGCACTCAACCGCCTATTGCCGGTCAGCCGATGGCTCTTAATCTGTACTATATTCTGACGCCGCATTTTGGAGTCAATGATCAATTCGATGCCATAACTCAACAACAGTTGATTGGCCTGGCAATGAAAACGTTTCATGACTACCCGGTTATCAATGATGATCTTAATATTGGGCCAGACGATATCCTTGATGATGACTTGAAAGGCGACGGTAATACTATAGAAATAAGTTTACGCCCGGTCACCCCAGAAGACACTCTTAACTTTTGGGCCGCTGAAGACCGAAAAACTGCGCGTTTATCAGCTTTCTATGAGGTCCGTGTCATATTCTTACAGCCTGAGAAACCTGCTACTACACAAAGTATTGTTACCAATATGGGGCTTTATGTTAACGCAAGTGGTTCAGCTAAGCTGTTATCCAGCAAAAGTTTCATGCTGATTCAACCGCCAGTAATAACAGGAATAGGGGAACAGAAAGTTCCACTTTCACCAGCAAAGATAACGCTACAAAAAGATGGAATAAATAATCCTCAGATTACCCTTGCTGGAGAAAATCTTACTGCAGCACAAGCAAGAACGCTTTTGTTAAGGTCTTCTGTATTAAATGAAACACTCAAAGTAGACGCTTCTCTCAATCCTGACTGGAATATTAGTATCGAACCTAACCAAATCAGATTTATACCACAACAAATTCTGGTCGTAGATGATGGGGGAGGTGCAATTAATCATGAGTTGACTGCAGGAGTTTATGATATATCCCTCTTAATTATTGATTATCGATTTCAAGGCGCAGAACGACTCGAGAGTCATTACGAAACCAACCGGCTTTCAGTTGCCATTGGCCCACACATTGCTTCAAATCCTCTATTAGATATCAACAATCGATATGTTATCGAGATTCTTGATAGTTTGTCATTAACGACCATGATTGACACAGAGCCTCAGACCATAAACCTGTCAATTGCAGGAAGTATATACAGAAGAGTGGATACTATTGCAGCCTTAACGGCTGGTGATTTCTTCGTTGAAAACCATCAATTATTGGTAGAACCTCTGCCTAATATAGCATCCTCAGGGTTTTATCCGATCCAGATTACGGTCAATGGTGCAGAGTCACAACCATTCTGGCTGGAGGTGGTTTAATGAAAAATGAATATTTAAAAACCGTACCGGAAGCTATAGAAATCACAGCCGCAGAGTTAGTCACTCAATTGGTTAGAGTAAAATTAGAATCCAGGATTGAGTATCTTAAACAGAATGCAAACGACGATGCTATTGAGGGTGAGCTCGGCTGGGAAGATGAATCCGCACAGTTGATTGCCGAGTTAGAATATAAAATTAACAACCATCCTCACTCTCCAAGAAATGCACTGATTGATGTGTTTGGTTTATCTAAAGCCGAAATTGCAATGCTGGATACGTGTGTTGCGATTTCAGCAGATGCTTCTCTTGAAGATCTCGTAGTCCAGTTACAGGGCCGACCCTATCGCCCTCAAATCACAGAGAACTTACTCAAAAGATTATTTAGATTATCACCTAAGCCCATATGGCATGGAGCATCTTCGCTATTCAAGTGGAAAATGGTAGAACCAATAGCCGATCCCTCTGGTTTTGCTCAGACCTTTAGGGCTGACCCTGAGATGGTTAATTGGTATTTTGGAATAGCTGCGCTAGGTGAGTCGATTGCTCATGCTTGTAGTGCCAAGGATCTGAGTAGTGATTATTTTAGAGAATCTGTATCTGAGTATAGCCAAAGCATTCTGAAAATGATCAAACTTGGGCACTCAGCTCGCGTGGTTATTCAAGGCAGTAGAAGAAGTGGTCGAAAAGAGTTAGCGGCTAACCTCGCTAATCAGCTTGGCAAAAGGGCACTTTGTATATCAGCTAAAAGCTTATCCGAAAGTAATTTCACTGATGATTATATCCGTATCCAAAGGTACTGTATCTTAACCAATCGTGTACCACTATGGATTTCCAGTCCTCCACTGTGGCCTGAGAATATTGATTCCTGCCCATTGCAAATTGTTATAAGCAATGCTCAAGAACTGCCTGAAGCACATGATAGTTACCATGATCTTATTATTATACAGCCAACACTCGGTCATGAGCAGAAACAGAAAATATGGAATGAAAATCAATCAACACCACTTCCAAAAGAGCTCCAGTCTAGTACCTATAGGGACTTGAGGTTAGCAACAAGCTTAGTTGAGCTTGATAATGATGAGCTTCAAAAAGTACTCTCAAATCAACGTCAATTGTCTGCATTGCAAGAACTGGGACAAGTAATACAGCCAGCCATGTCATGGAGTGATCTGGTTTTGTCGGATAGTATCATGCAGCAATTAAAGCTTTTTACAAAAGAAATAGAACTAAGAAAAGTTCTATTGTCTGATCCTGAAACTAATCGTCTTTATAAGCATGACACTAACTCCTCCGCACTTTTTTCCGGCCCACCGGGAGTTGGTAAAACTATGGCTGCTCAATGTGTTGCATCAGATTTAGGAATGCCATTAGTGGTTATTGATGTTAGCAAGACCATCAATAAGTATATTGGCGAAACAGCCAAGAATTTATCAAAAATATTTGAGCAAGCAGAAAAGCACAATTGCTTACTGTTCTTTGATGAGGCCGATGCCTTTTTCTCTCAGCGCACCGAACTGAATGATAGTCATGACCGCTATGCCAATGCTGACACCAATCACTTGCTTCAATTGGTAGAAAATTATTCAGGTCCATTAATACTTGCGACTAATCAAAGAGCGCGTATTGATGCTGCCTTTTTCCGCAGAATACGCAATATTGTTGCCTTCAGGAATCCTGATAGTGGACAACGTCTTGAGTTATGGAGGAGGCTGTCAGGTTTACTATTTTCCAGTAAAGAAACGGATTCACTTAGTGATGGTTTCTTACAATATGCTAGAAAATTTGAGCTTTCACCTGCTCAAATAAAATCATCTATTTTGAACGCTAAATACCTATCACTCATGAATGATGAGCCTTTATCGGAGCAGTTCATTATGCACGGCATTGCAAGAGAGCTTCAGAAAGACGGAAGAAGTATTCCGCAAAGTTTAAAGAATAATTTAGGGGAGCCTTCCTATGTCGACTAGTGGCTACAAAGGTTCGCCTTCTGTACTTAGAGGGGCTTTGGTTCAATTGGTTGAGGACATCGTTGGTGTCATACCGAATATTATAGCCTTTCAATATAATCCTGAAGCGATAACCCGAGGATTGCAGCCATGGAATCCATTTGAGGTTGATCAAACCAGTCGTGGAGCACAAGCTCCAACTGTACAACCTTACTCCCCACAAGAGACCTTTTCGTTTTCTCTTGAGCTTAATGCTGCTGATGATATGGAACGGGGGAATCCAATCACCGTAGGAACCGGTGTGGCTCCTCAAATTGCTGCCTTACAAAAATTAACCCAGCCAACCGAAGGTTTGATTGGTGACTTAGTATCCAGTGCGAAAATGTTGGCTGGCCAGCAAGTTGTTGAGAGGCCTACAGTACCTGTCACCTTGCTGATATTAGGACCCGGTTTAATGTATCCAGTCAGGGTTACATCAATATCAATTGAGCAAAAAGAATTTAATCCGCTGTTATACCCAATCCAGGCTAGCGTTACTCTAGAGTTAGCTGTACTGACGCCGGATGTTTTCAAATGTAGAAAGACGGCTGCAAACTCTGTTGCTACTGCCGCCTATAATTTTAGTAAGTTACAAGAAGATGTATTAGCCATTTTAAATATCAGTAATACGGTAACTAATACTGTTGGGTCTTTACCCATTTAGGAGAAGATATGTCGCACTTTAAGTCAAATAGTCGTTATGTGAAATACTCTCAAGTATATGTGACTACTGATAGCTCTGGTAGGCAAGTTCAAGCGCTTACACCTGCTGAGATACCTAAGCAAAGAATACTCGGAGAACATTTACTTAAACAAGCCCAACGATTGGATCATTTGTCCAATCATTATCTCAATGATGCGGCAGGTTACTGGCGGATTGCACATGCTAATGATGCTATGACAGTAGAAGCAGTAGGTGCGAAAAAACAAATTAAAATACCGGTCAAATAATTACTATGAGTTTCGGAGCAATCGTTACATACGGTGATAGCAATCAGCCAATTCCTGATGAATTGAGTCAATGGTTAGTTGAGGTCAGGATCGAGCAGGAGCTTAATAAACCTGCAAGGTTTGCTATTCGATTTGAAGACGATATCTGCGGAGAGGGATTTGAAGTGCAAAACAACTTGGTTCTTAGGCCTGACTCAGTGATTGGTATTTTTGTGCCAGTAAATAGCCAATCTTCACCGCAAACATCTGAAATGGAATGTTTAATCATTGGACGCGTAACCAAAATCAAAAGCTCTTTACAACTTGGAGGTCCCGGTACCTGGATAGAGTTTCATGGAGAAGATCGGCGCATAGAAATGGACCGTCTAGCTGTAACTGCTAATTGGCAAGGTAATGGAGCTGATATTGTCAGCTCTATATTAAGCAGTTACGACTTTACACCTGACGTCAGTGATATTGATGTTGAATACACTGAAACTGATCAGCTAAACCAAAGCGGCACGGATCTTTCATTTCTTAATAAGATGATTAATGAGCACGGATTGAATTTCTGGATTGAGTACTCGGTAGACAGTACTAATGAAATGAGCGGTGAATACAGTGTTAGCGAAAAATCGATTGTGAAAATATCACCTCCAGAACAAGGTGCAACCAATTTGTCTTTACTTCCCGATGACGATCAGGCAACCAGTTTCAGAGTTAATGTAATTCAGTCTGCATGCCCTAACGTCAATGTCTTTAGTGCTGAAGTTGATACAGAAGTCCCTAATGCAAGATTGGGGCAACACGATGAAACAGAAAGCAATGCTAGCGAGGAAAGGGCAGATTCGTTAGGTGAAGGGCAAACTATTACTGAGGTGGGAGGAGCAGTCAGAACGATCCCACGAAACTCACCTGGTACTGACGAAGATCGAGAGCGACGTGAGCGTTCTACTTTAAGAGAAGCATCCTGGTTTGTTGAGGCGAGCGTTTCTACCTCGGTTCACATGTATGGAAAAACCATTCATCCGCATAGCATTATTGTCGTTGAAGGTGCTGGTGATACATTGTCGGTTCCATATCAGGTTAAATCAGTGACTCATGTCGTTAACGCCTCAGATCATATGATGGATATTAAGCTGCGTACTAACACATTAGGTAGTAGAGGAGCATAAACAGTATGAATGCTGAAAGTTTAATGCAGGTATTAAGCCAAAAGTACTTTGGAAAGTATAGAGGAGTCGTTGTTTCAAATGAGGATGATAAACGTCGTGGACGACTTAAGGTTGTGGTCCCCAATGTTATGGGGCAACAGGCCATCTGGGCTTTGCCTTGCGTCAACTACGCAGGAAAAAATGTTGGTCTATATGCTATCCCTCCAGTTTTCGATGGTGAAGTGCCGCGCTGGGATTCACGTAAAGATGCGGGTGTATGGGTAGAGTTTGAAGGTGGCGATCCGAATTTTCCGATATGGGTAGGCTGTTTTTGGGGGGAGGGTGACGATCATATTTCGGCAGAAGATGCTAAGCCTTCAATAAAGTTTTGGCGTACTGAAGGAGTGCTTTTAAGAATTGATGATGATGAAGGTTCATTAACAATTGAAACTGATAGCGGTGCGGTTTTAACAATTGGTCCTAATGAAATCAAGCTTGATGCGCAAGAAGTGAATCAAGTAGCAAATGGCTCAAAGCATGAGCTCAAAGCAACGGGCCTGGACGTTAACAATGGTGCATTTACCGTAACCTAAGGAATTATTATGTCAAATCCAGTTAATAGTAAACCTAATGGAGTTCAGGATAGTTTTGGTAGCAGTTCTGTATCAAATATTACGGCTAATCAGAGGGTAAAAACTACTTTTGGAAGCATTGGGACCATTACAGATGTCCCTCAATTTAGCGGTACCACCGTGACAGGTATGTGGACTATGGGAGCAACTAGAGTCAAGGTAAATGGTCTGCCGATCATCAATACCGCTTCAGTTGGCGTTGGTTTAAATGCAGCCGGTTCATCTACCGGACCATTAACCGTTGCCCAAGCTGACAATAAGGTCAAAGGATTGTAAATATGGATATTTTAAACTCTTTAAGATTTCCTTTTGCTGTGGACTCAACTTCGGGGCAGCTTCGTGAGGAGCATGACTACGATAGTTATATCAAGCAACTGATACGTCAGGTTCTGCTTACCAATTTGGGGGAGCGCATCAATAGGCCCGATTTTGGATGCAATATTAAAAGCATGGTATTCGATTTGAATAATCCTGCCACTTCAACATTTGGCAAAACAATTGTTTATCAAGCACTGACGCAGTGGCTATCAAATTTCATTAAAACAGAAGGTGTTGAAGTTTTAGCAGAAGAGTCAACTCTATTCGTAAACGTTGAATATACTGTGATTGCCAATGGTGAAAAACGGTTCTTAAATGTGGAGCTTAGTATCTAACATGTCAAACCAGGATCGCAAAACAGCATTGTGCGCTCAATCTATCCCCGCTCAATTAACGGGCATAGACTTTGTTCAAATCAAAGACAAAGATGTACAAAACACATTGCAGGTGTTTTTCATTGTAGAACCTGATGATTTAGCTAGCCCATTAGTGGATGGTGGAAGCTTGCCCGTGGCTTTAACAGCAGTAGAGCTATCAGCCATATCAATAGATTCACAGAGTAGTGGTCAACAAATTGAAGTGTCCAGCGCAACTTGGATAGAAGAGAATAGTTGCACCACAGATTCTGGTGCCGAAAAAAGAATTGCTTTAGAGATTAATGTATCGGAGCCAGGCGGATTTGAACTTCATCGCTTAACCTTGAACTTTGAACAGCTGGATAGGTTCTTTAAATCTACCATTTTTAGTTTTAAACAAGCTTGCCCGTCGGATCTAGATTGTGCGACAGAATCTGAATGTCCAGAGCAGCCTAGGAAAAATGTCAATATTGATTATTTAGCGAGAGACTTCTGGAGTTTCCGTAGTGCTCTAATTGATTTCGCATCTCAATACTATCCCGAGTGGGAAGAAAAAATAGAAGCTGACCAAGCCATGATGATTTTAGAAGTTATGGCTGCTATTGGTGATGAATTTGCCTATACACAAGACCGGTACGCTTTGGAAGCTTATCTATCTACTGCAACTCAAACCCAGAACATCATTAATCACGCAAGACTGGTCGATTACCAAGTGAACCGTGGTAAATCAGCAGAAACCACTCTTATTATTGGCGCGACAGGTACGCCGCAATACACACGAATACGTGATGATAATTCCAGTATTGAACCTGATACCGTATATGCTCTTAAAGAGAGCGTAGGCAAAATTCCTTTTCAAGTTATAGAGAAAACATGGGTACATCCCCGCTGGAATCAAGCTGAAATTCATATGCCAGATCCCGGAGAACCGTGTCTCGAGCTAGGTGCCACTGAAGCTTATCTCAAACTGAGCCCTCCAACTGCTGGCGAACTTCCACCGGATGTTGCTTTTAGTTCTGCAGCAGATTTCTGGGTAGGAAGACGTATAATTTTACGTTCAGGTATTGGTGTTTCAGATGAACCGAATCGATCCTGGTTGGTTGTCGTTACAGATGTCGAGGCTTATGAAGACCCTCTGATATTAGATCCCGGTACCGGCTTACCAACTGTATTAACGCGCGTTGCCTGGTCAAAAGAGCAAGCGCTACCTTTTCAAATGCCATTTTCAAGTGCCTATGCTTATTTAAATTGCGTAGATGTTATAGCCGGCGAAACCATTAAAGAATATTTCCGTATCGGTTCTGTAGAAACGATAACTCAAAAATACAACTCAAGCTTAAATGATTTTGAGTTGGCTCAACTCGTTGATTTAGAGCCCGCAGTCGAACGCTTAGGTGCTTGTGTTGAAAGTCGTGGTCTAATTTTACGCTATGGACTGGCTGGTAGCATTGATAAAGGCCTCGCCTGGTCTTTAAAAGACAAAAGCAATATCAGTGAACCTGTGATTAGTATTATAGAAGTGGAGCCAGATGCAACGGACCCAGAAAGACTTAAATACAAACCTTTTGCAGGAAGTCTAAATTGGCAATTTATCGAGTCAATACTAAACGCTAACAGTGAAAGTTCTATTTTTACAGTAGAGCATGGTTATTGGGGTGAGGTTACACGTTATCAAAAACCGTCTGGTGATGTTGTTCATTATGACTATGCCGGCAATGATGGATTTAGCATACGCTTCGGTGATGGCGCTTTCGGAAGATTGCCGAACGAAGGAGCTATTTTACAGGTAACCTATTTAACCGCACCCGGAACAAAAGCAAACTTATCAAGTGACGCCATAACACTTTTAGCTTCTCCTTCCGATGGCATCATAAGTATGGATTATGCAGAATGGGTAACCAATCCTTTTAGTATAAATTCTGCAGAAAAAGCTGAAAGCATAGAATCAATAAAACAAAATGCTCCAGAAGCATATCAGCATTTACCTTTAAGAGCGGTCAAGCTGGATGATTATCAGGAAATCCTGGAACGCGACAAAAGAATTCAGAAGGCTAAAGCTAGTAGCCGATGGACTGGAAGTTGGGCTACCGATTTTGTCGCTGTTGATCCTATGGACACTACATCATTAAGTGATGAAATTAAACATGATGTTGACGAGACACTTGACTGTATTCGTCAAGCTGGCCGATCAGTTTGTCATATGCCAGCGGTTTATTTGCCCGTCGATATCAAGGTTGAAGTTTGTGCAAAAAGTGACTTCCAGAATTCAAAGGTTATTCGCTCAATACAATCTGCGTTGACAAACCGTAATGATCCTAATTCATTCTTTCATCCCAACAACTTTTCTTTTGGCGAACCATTAATTCGTTCACAACTTGAAGCTTCTATCCAAACGGTCGATGGCGTTAAAGGAATAGAAAATATAAAGATTCGAAAAAAAGGGGAAAGCGATTTCAAAGACTTTAAAGAGTCACTATATGTTGCCGCTAATGAAATTATCCAGGTAAATAACAACCCCGAACATCCCGAAGCCGGGCATGTTTCGATTAATGCACATGGAGGTGGCTAATGGCAACCTGTTCTTGCGACAGCTATATTTTAAATGACTGCCTGAATATCTCGCCAGGCCTGAAGGAATTGCCGCGTCAATATATGACTTTTAATGACTACAGAAGCGCAATGCTCTCCGATATTGCAAGCAAGCCTGCATTAAAGGATTGGTCCGGTGAAGTTGAGCATGATCTTGGGGTGATGCTCTTGGATATGTGGTCATACGTACTTGATGTTACTCAATTTTATGATGAAAAAATTTCTGAAGAGGCTTATGTAAGAACCGCCAAACGAGATATCTCAACAAATCGCATTGTTGAGATACTAGGCTATAAACGTAAACCCGCACTCAGTGCAAAAGTAAATCTGTCGCTTGAAATTGACGGGCATGACGACACCACATTAGCAGCAGGGATTCGTTTTCGCTCTGAAGCATTTGATGACCAGCCGCCACAAGTATTTGAACTAATTTCGGATGTGACCGTCAGCCCACAGTTTAACAAGTGGCAGATTGTTGACATTCCAGATACAAAATTCCCTGGAAGACTTCTAGTTAAACCCAAAGGTTCTGGTGTGCCACGAAGCGGCATACTAACAGTTGTAGAAACCTCTTCACCAAGTCAGGTTTGGGGTGGTTATATTGAGTCTATTGACGCATATACTGCTGCCGATAACACAAAGTATCAGGAAGTCACGCTATCGCCAGATATCAGTAGCGATTTAAGTGATAAAGATGTCACTAACTTGCGGATGTTTGTTATGGGGCTTTCGGCTCATCAATCACCGTATGATGATTCAACCTCATCTTTCAAAGTTTACTTAGATGGCGTTTACCCTCAATTAGTAGCAGATCAACCCGCTGTCTTTGAAGTCAATGGCACCTTATATCCATTTATGATTGTCAGTGTAAGCAAAGAAAATGTGGCAACTGGAATAACTGACATAGAAGTTCCAGTAACCAGGATTGAATATCCTTCTTCTTTAGGTGCAAATCTCTCTTCAGGATTTACACTCCACTTTAATCCTATTTCCGTTGGCAAATTATCAGGACTAAATAAAGAGCGTATTTCGCTTAATGAGATAAATGAAGTCTCATTGGAAAAGCCATCAGTGGAACTGGTGGATAGCTCATTATCGGCAAATTTTATGTTAATAGGGCAGAGCAAGTTAGGAAAAGAACTCTCGGGAACTGTTAGTCGCAATAGCTTTAGTGATTACAGTTTCAGTGCATCTATGAATGCTACTGAATTTGAGCAAGACTTAAAGGTTCCGGTCTCACTCAGAGGGAATATTGTCACTGCGTATCGAGGTGAAAGTGTTAAGCAAGAAGTTCTCGGTTCTACAGATTCCAGCACGCCAAATAACCGATACAAATTGAAAAAACAGCCTTTGAGCTGGATTGAGGATAGCTCGAGCGCGCTTGGAGCCAGGCCGCTGCTTGACTTATACGTCAACGGTGTACGTTGGCAACGAGTTAACTCACTTTTTACAGCTAAGCCCAATGATAGGGTTTATGTTATTGAAAGCGACGAACTGGGTGATTCATGGGTGCGCTTCGGGGACGGCATTCGGGGCGAAAGACCTAGCTCTGGAGTTAATAATATTGTTGCTGACTATTACTTTGGAGCGGGGGCTGCAAAGCCTCCACCCGGAAGCATCCATTCAATTGCTAAAGGTGCAAAACAATTGAAAGCAGTATACGGAGCAACTCGTGCTCAAGGTGGTCGTGATATTGAAAGCTCCGAGAGCGTTAAAACTCATGCATCATCATCCGTATTAACCTTGGGTCGAGCCGTCTCAATCCATGACTTTGATGCATTAGCTAAAAGTTATACCGGTGTTCTCGGTGTTAGCTCAGGTTGGGCCTGGGATCCAGGAAAACAAAGAGCTGTTGTTAAGATATGGATTATTGATGACGGTGGTATTGATTATAAAACAATGCGTAATTGGTTAAGTGCTATGGCAACTCCAGGAACTCCTATAGTAGTTTCCGAAGCAACAGGTCTGGAAAGAAATCTTACTATTAATATCTCGTACGATCTAAAAGTACCCAAGGAGATCACCCGCGAAGCTATCACTCAATTATTGCACGACAAAGACTCTGGGCTATTGTCAAAGAATCACATCGGTATTCATAAAGTTCTTTACCGTTCGGATCTAGTCAAGAATTTACAAGAGCTTGATGGAGTTGATGGTGTTACCAGCATTCGCTTTCAAGGAAGTGAAATGGAGTGGGCTATTCAAGCACCTATTGGACATTACTTTAACTTCTCAGATTCAACAACGGTGAATTAAATGGCAGGGATGAATAATACAGCAGGAAAAGTAGCCCACGATGGTTTTGAAGCATTTTATGCTGAAAAAATCTGGTCGTTAATCCCTTCTATTTATAAGGATGAGGATTTTAATGCAACTAATCCCCATCAATTACGAGCCTTTGTTGAAGTGCTTGCTAAACAAGCAGCAACAGCAAGACGAAGTATCGAACGTCTGTCGGATGACACTAATATCGCCGACTGTGATGAGTGGGCAATTCCATATATAGGCGATCTCTTTGCTACTCGTTTAGTTAGCCCGCAAAATCCAGTGGGCCGAAGAGTGGATGTTGCCAATACTCTGAAATATAGACGTCGAGCAGGAACGGTACACTTATTGGAATTGTTGGCTAATGATATTACAGGCTGGGATGCTGTCGTATCAGAAAGTTTTAAAAGACTATATCGTAACTGGCATAGCCTTGACTGTATTAAAGATTCGGTGTCAAAGACTCCCGCTGGGGGATTTGTTCATCTAAAAGAGCAACGTATTGATGAGAAGAAAGGGAAAGCCTTTGATGATCTTTCTTATTATCCTGAATTCCGACAATTAAGAGGGGCGCTTGGACGGTATAATATTCCTAAAGTATTACTTCATCTTTATCGACAGATAGCCCTACCTTTAATCAATACAACGCCATTTAAATTCGACCAGCAACGCTACACGATAGATCCATCCGGTAGAGATACTAGTTTATTTATGCCGGGCCGCGAAACTGGTGATTACTGTAGCTCTCCTAAAGAGTGGGAAGTTCGTTCTCCAATTCCATGCAGCTTATTAAATTCGGCCCAGTATAGTATTACTAATAGTGCTGACATAACCGGCGTAGATAACCCATTAAGCAATCTATTTGATGAAACCTTTAACAGTGCACATGACATTATTCGGCGCGTAGAAAGATTGAAAAATATCAGCGATGGCACACCGGTTGTGTTGGATATTAATCAAATAAAAGAGCTACTGGCAAATAGCATTCATGATGATAGCCCCAAACTACAGCTACTGGAACTTGCTCTAGTTCTAGCGCTGGGACAAAACTCTGGCGAGATATTAGATCCCTTACAAATTACAGCTGGAACTCTGAGTGATTGGGGAAGTGACACGCCCAATTTATCAGATTGGCAGGATTTATTGATCGACCCCGCTAATGGCAGAGTCTGGTTAAAAGAAGACCCAGAAGATGATTCTAATCACTTATTTGCCGTAAAAAGTTTCTACGGGCAGTTTTACCCATTGGGTGCCGGAACTTATGAGCGTCGACAGTTTTTATCCGATACGATTGACCACACTTTTAGCAGTGTCGCGACCAATGCACAACAAGAGGAGTTGTCGCCTGGACCTGTGGCCGGTTTAGAGCTTCCAGGAACTGACGCAGGGCCTGCTGGCGAAGGGGTTTATCAATTTCAGGACTCAAAAACCTATCTCAACGATCCTGCGGCAAGTCCTGCAAACACAGTTGAGATTATAGGCGATCTGGTTATTCAGGCGGCTAATCAATCGCGGCCTTATATCTTGTTAACCCCAGAAGGTGGGGAGGATGAGTGGATATTTGAATCACAAACTACTGGAGCAACCTTAGTACTTGATGGCTTATGGTTGGGTATTCTTCCGTCAACTCATGCTGAGACTGATGATACAGATTTACCTGCTCCAAAAATAACTAAACTCATTCTCGATGGTAGTTTTGATAAAGTTACCCTACGCCATATGACATTAGATCCAGGAGGCCAAAGAGCCAAAGTTAATACTGGACAAACATTTGTCATTCCTCACGTTTGTTTAGAGCTTAGAGGTGAAATTGATGAGTTGGTGATAGAGCGGAGCATTACCGGTCCTATTACAGAGTATAGCGACATCATAAATCCATGCTCAGCCAAAAATATTTCCATCTCAGACTCTATTATTTATAGCGAAACCTCTCAGCCAGCTATTGCCACTCGTGTTGCCAGTGTTGATATTGAAAGAAGTACGGTAGTGGGTGATATCCAAGTTGCCCGAATTAATGCAAGTGACTGTATTTTTCAGGGTGATTTCTGCGTCGACGATAACCAGCATAGTTGTATACGCTATAGCGCAGCCACCAGTAACTCATTATCGAAACTGCCCAAAACCTACAAATCGATACTGTTTAATACTGCTATTCCAAACCATTATTTTGTGTCAAGACGATTCGGCGATGCAGGATTTATGCAGTTAAGCGAAAGCGCACCAAAATCAATCAAGCGAGGCGCAGAAAGCACTAGTGAAATGGGTGCTTATAACTGTGCCATCGCAGCCATTAAGGAGGATGACTTAATGTTCAAGTTATTTGAATTCACAGGAATAAATGTCATCCCACAACTGATCAAGGAAACATAAAGAGCCATGCAATCACTAGATATTTCAAGAGACTCCTTTCAAAGGGATAAAAATTACTCGAGGCTGAAGCAGCAGCAGGGTCGTGTGCCTTTAGACTCTGAAGCTAATGAAGCATTGTCAATTTCGGCTGAAGAACTAAGACGGAGTATTCACGATTTAATCTGTCACAGCGGTACGCCGGATGGTGGCTTTAAGATCAGCTTCCCAGCAGACGCTGAAGATCTGGAAGAAAGGTATCGTCTTTACAACTTCGATATAGGAAAGGGAACCTATTACATCGGTGGCGAAAGGTATGACAATTTGCAGGATTCGACTTTTCTGACACAGGGGGACTGGTTACAAGTTGAGTTAGATATGCAGCCACCACTTACAGCGCCCGATCCCTCTGTTACAACAGATGTGAGATATGATTTTGTCTGGCTTGAAACTTGGGAGCAAAATGTTTCTGCAACAGAGGACTCTGAATGCTTTGAGAGAGCATTGGGTGGCCCTGATGGAGCAGGTCGTATGCGACGCATGACTCGAGTTCACATTATGCAAGATACTGCTGATAACTGTCTTGAAGCAATTGAAGAATTAAAGGACAGCGAGCAGGGTGGAACTATAGATCCTGATACGATGAGGGTCATGTCGGATGTGCGCCTGACGGTGGATTTAACTTCAGAGGGAACTCCTGAAAACTTATGCGCACCACAAACCCAGTCTGGATTCTTAGGCGCTAACAATGAAACTTATAGAATTCAGTTAACGTCACCCACCAGTTTTATTTATGGTAGAGACAATGCCGCCCCCTTGTACCGGGTTCAAGTCAGTGAAGTTAGTGATGGCGATGGTCTTGGTCTTCGTAAAATCACCTTCTTAACGGAACCGAAAGATGTCTATGCGCAACCGCTTTCAGGTCATGCAGTAGAACTATTTCGATGGAATACATTCTTACCCAATCAAGAGAAACTTGCCGAACCGCTAGGTAAATTAATCACAGTTGAAACCGATTATGATCCTGAGGATAGCTCCATTGTACTATCAGAGCCACTACCGCAAGAGTGGGTTGATTGGTTTGCTGGCAATGGCTCAGACTTTATCAGTGATCTGGATGCCTCATCAGCTAACAAATATTTTTACTTGCGGATATGGACAGGCGGCTCAGGAGACTCAGATAAGCCAGATTATGACATAGATTACGGTAATCCCAATCCACTGGGTGATACTGGACTCAGTCTGGTATTTACGGGAGAGGGTAGACAGGGCGATCATTGGATTGTCGCCGCAAGACCCAACGCTCCAGATATAGTAACTCCGTGGACTTTACTCGACCAGGCTCCACCTATGGGGCCGGTTAGAAGAATAGCTCCTCTAGCTCTAATCAAATGGGAGCTGAATGAATCATCTGTGTTTGTTCCGATGGTGCATGATTGTCGCGAACGCTTTAGAAAGCTCTGTAAAATTCATACGTGTTGCAAAATTACGGTGGGTGATGGCCAGCACTCTTTTGGTGATGTTAATTCAATAACTGCTGCTATCGAGTCATTGCCTGAAGAAGGTGGCGAGATTTGTTTGCTTGAAGGAATATTTTCTGAGAATGTCATACTAGAAAATAAGCACAATATTATAATTAAAGGATGTGGTGAGAGAACGATATGGGGGGCAGATGATGAAGATGACTCTCCCGTTCTTACTATGCATAGATGCTCAAATATTAAAGTCGTTAATTTAGCGATTACCTCAGAAGCAAGCCGCTGTATACATTGTGGTGATATCGAAGATCTAGAAGATGATCATTCTTGGAATGAACAAATAGTCTTCGAAAAACTCAATCTTCATTGCTCCGATAAGTTGGCTGTATGGGTTACCGGCTGCTATGACTTTGCAATGGTTG
Organism: Kangiella sp.; assembly: GCF_048265365.1. Taxonomy (NCBI): domain Bacteria; kingdom Pseudomonadati; phylum Pseudomonadota; class Gammaproteobacteria; order Kangiellales; family Kangiellaceae; genus Kangiella; species Kangiella sp. The sequence continues at coordinate 1,811,910 of NZ_JBLXBT010000001.1, read as the reverse complement.
GTTGTGAGGTATTCTGTCATGCTTTGAGCCGACCTCGTTCCTCTTCGGACATACCTGATGAAAACTTCGGTCAAGCCCCTGCAGTATTTATTATTGGCGTTAACGTTGAAATTATCAGTAACTCAATCATTGTTGATTCTGAAATTGATGCTCCTTCTCGTCCTTTTGGAGGAATACAAATAGGCGGGCAGTCGAGCAATGTCGTTATCCAAGCAAACTATATCGACGGAGGTGTGGGTAATGGTATCTGTTTGGGACATCTTGAATGGATTGAAAGAGAAACTGAATCAACGCCAAGTGAAGAGTATGCTGTTGATGGTTATTTCACCTACGGTAATGGAGTGATCATAACTGCAGATGGTTGTATAGGAATTCCAGGAAAACCAACGCCTCCACCTACCGATAATGAAGTCGAACTGATTCCGGCTTCGGGTGGCGAGATTCAAAACCTTTCTATTCAATCAAACCAAATTCTTAACATGTCGCTTAATGGAATTGGTGTTTGTTACTTCTTTGATTTATCAGAAGAGCCGGACTTTATTGGCTTGGATAATACTCAAATAACACACAATACCATTAGCAACTGCCTAAGGGGTGAATTTGAAAAGTTCCCAATGGAGCAATTGTTATTTAAAGCAATTGGCGGTATAGCGCTCGCCTCTTGTGACTTATTGGATATTTCCAACAATAAAATATTTGGTAATGCCCAGTCAGTTGAAGTCTCCAATTGTGGTGTGTTTGTATTGCATGGAAGCGGTATTAAAATCAATGATAATCAAATTTATAAAAATGGTGCCACCCCGCAAAATAACGAATACTTTGAACCATTCGGAAGAAGAGGAGGCGTTGTAATCGGCTGGTGCTACTCACCGGCCCCAAACATCGTAGCTGATAATCCATTTAGTGGCGTGGAAGCGATTACCACTAGTATGGCACAAGCAATTACACCATCTGGTTACACTGCTTTCTCCTGTCAGCGGAATTTTGTCGACTCCTCACATGGGCAAGCGCTTAAAGTTGTTGCGTTAGGTCCAACTATTGTAACGAATAACCGACTCAATGGAGCTGGTCACTCTAATTCACTATTGAGCTACTTTGCTTACTTTTTTGTACTATCACCAGGGATTACCACCTTGTTCTTATTACTTGGTGCTCTAGGCTCTTCTCGTGTGGTCGATAGAGACAATATAAACGTTAATTACCTGCTGTTAAGTGAGCTTTTTATTGCGGCACTTGGTGGTAGTGCTGTCTCAGTCTTCAATTCAGCCTTTGCGGAAGATGTGTTTCTTGGTGCAAGTACCGGAGATTCAGGAGGAGGGCTGTACAGAGGCGGCGGCGAAACATTGTTTAATGATAATCAGGTTTCCTTAAGAGCACACAGTAGATCATCTGAAGGAAATGTTTCATCAGTAATGATAAGTAGCTTAGACGACGTTTCATTCAGTAGCAATCAGGTTGAGTGTGACAATGATCTTCCTTTTGTCTTAATTAATGCCTTTGTTAGCGGCATAACGGTTCGGGCTATAGGTAATCGTTTTCAGGAGTCATTGTCGTCGACAGCAGAGGACGAAGACGCTGCATTAAGCAACTTGTTTTCTGCTTTCACTTTCTCATTAGTAATGAATACAACCAGTAATAATCAGGCCACTCATTGTTATTCCATAAACAATATGGAGTATTTGAACTATCGTGGCGTTGCTGGTGCTCTTACAGTTAATAAAGATAACCTGAGTTTAATAAATGAATTGTACCCGTTAGACAATGGTGTTTGTTCTTTGCTAGGGGATTATATCAGGAAAGGGATGTGGCGAACCTTTGTCTTTGCGGATAAAAAGAAAGCTTAGTTACAACTCGCGAATATTAAAGAAGGATATTGTGATGAAGATTAAAAATATTGATAAATGCTCTGATGAAATGAGTGAGAGTGCATCCGCTTTGCCAAACATTATGCCAATGGCGAGAGTAGCTAACTTTAATACTGGCGATGTTTTTAGCAGGGCTAAACAACGGCAATTAAAGCGTGAGTTAAATCGTTCTAAAAAGAGGGGTGATAATAATAACGCGGTACTAATAAAGCATAAATTGCGTCATGAGGAAGCACAACGTAAATACATCATCGCTCAGAAACAAAGAGAAGAAATTAACCCTGTCAGACCTGAAGAAAATCAAATAGTTATTCAAGGGCGAGTAACACTCAATGGTTTAGGAGTTGATTGCTACCTGGTCAGTCTGGTTAATGAAAAAGGAAGTTTACTACAAAAATCCACAACTAATAAATCTGGGGGTTTTACGTTAATAGACGACTCGGGAGCAGCCTATGCTATTAAAGTCTCAAATAAAGAAGGCAAGGTTCTCTATCAGAATGCGAAACTTGGCCTATCGCAGGACAATCCTAAACTATACTTGGAGATTGAGTTATCAAGTATTGAACAAGAATGTGATATTAAAGATCCTCCTAAAGAAGATCCCAAAAAGAAAGTGTCTGTTCCGGACTTGATTGGCTCTGAACAATCTGCAGCTCAGAAGCTTCTTGCCACCCGAAAACTTCGCATTGAAGTTGTTGGTACAGTAACGACAACCAAACATATTGACCAGATAGCTAAACAAGTACCCGCAGCAAAATCTAAGGTCGAACCGAGAAGTGCGATAAAAGTCTGGATTGGTGAAAAGCGAAAAGACATAAAAACCGTTGATGATTTTGTCGGAAAATCTATTAATGCCACTGGGAAAATTATTGATGGTGATGAGTTGTATTCACTGGATAAAGTTGACTTTGATAAGTCTGGCGAATCGGGTAAAGTTATGGCACAAATTCCAGTACCCGGCGAGCCACTAAAAAAGGGAGCTAACATCAGACTTAAAATTGGAATAGGGGATGATAAGAAAGATCTATCTACCGCAATTTTTATTTTGGAACGGAATAAAGAATTCAAAAATTTAAACATCACTAAAAGTAAATTATCTAAAGTGTTTAAGGACAGAAAGATAGATAGCCTTACAGATTTAAGAAAGCTTTCAAGAACAAGTATGAAATCTCTAACGGCTACGTTTGATCTTGGTGGTATTGAGGAAGCTAGGGTTCTAAAAGCTCTTTTGGTTGATGTTACTAACCAAATGAAAGGCTAGTAACTCAGGTATCCCCATGGCTCAGCTAAAGCACCCACAAAAACCGACAAAGGCAGCGCCCAAAAAAGCAATGCCTTTGCAAAAGAAGCTGAGTGTGAATCCAGCCAATGATCGCTATGAGCGCGAAGCTGATGCCGTTGCAGATAAGGTAACAACTCAGAAGGGGGCGCTTTCAACGGCTGCTCCGCCCACAATATCACGGTTGTCTCAACCTGGGGCACAAAGAGCGCCCAGCGGTAAAAATCCCAGCGCAAAAAGTAAGAGCATAAAAACAACCAAAGTCGAAGATGACGATAAGGATAAAAACAAAAAAACCGTTCAGCGTCGAGCTGACGGTGTTTCTAGTGCAACTCAGTCTACCGAATCTTCTATTAACCGTATGCGAGTTGCGGGTGGTTCTCCCTTGTCACCCAGCACAAAATCTTACATGGAGCCAAGATTTGGCAGAAGCCTGAATAATGTGCGAATCCATAACAGTGCGTCTTCCCATAACGCTGCAAAGTCTGTCGGAGCTCGGGCCTTTACAGTAGGTCAGGATATCTTTTTTGGAAAAGGTCAATATCAACCCGATTCACCTCATGGACAACATCTGCTTGCTCATGAATTAACCCATACTGTCCAACAAAAAGGTATTGCTGGTACTGGACAAGCCAAAACCATACAAAGAGAAGGTGATGATGATCCTGAAATAGAAGAGCCGGGATTGACGCATGCCGCACGACGCTCAGTGGGAAGTATTGAGCTTAATGAAAGCACAGGAGGTGTTCTTAATATACCCACCTTAGAAATCCCTACCATTAAGCGGGGAATTAAGGGTGCCAGTGATCACCCTCTAGCACCCGGCGTTCCGGCCGAAGGTAAAAATTCAATAACATCAGGACAAGCTTTCGTCTTTAAAGGAAGAACGGACAGGGGAAGCACCACTGCAAGACAACGCTGGTTAAATGAAGCAGACACAAAAATAAAACCAAGGTTACAAGATGTCATCCCTAATAAGATCATAAACTGGGAGCAGGGTGCTGAAATTGATGGCAAGAAATACGTTCGGCTGAACTCACAAAGCGCTTCTCGTTCAAGTATGATCATACCTGGAACGGTTCAAGAATTATCCAACCATGAACTATTGAAATTACCTACCTGGAATCGTAGTGGCGATATTCATTTTATGGATGTTGATCACTCACTCGAACTGCAGCTGGGAGGTAAAGACGATTTTGATAACTTCTGGTTACTGGATGAAAGCACCAACCGTAGCTCGGGAAGCAAAATAGCCAGCAGGTTCCGCAGTAGCGTTAATGACTTATTAGAGAGTGCTGATGATGCTGATTTCTGGCGTGGTTCCAATACAAGCAAAAGACCAAGTTATGAAACCATAAAGGCAGGAGAAAATAATTGGACGATTAACTTTGCAGGATTTACAAACCTTCAGGTCAGACGGCAGAACACTAATGCTTATTGGACCCAACAAGAGATTAAAGATGGCGATCATCTGGAGCATCTAAAAGCATTAACAGAGCAAGAAGTGGTTAGCGAAGGACTGGCTTTTGTTCAAGGCCAGGTCCCAAACTTTGTCAGCATATTTTCAAGCCCCACCGGCGGCTGGAGAAGACGCCTGGAAAGACAGGGTGATGTGTGGCAAGCAGCAAATGGACGTGATTTGAATGACTTTTATAAGGGATTCAATTTAGAAGCAATCGATTATCGTTTACCCACATCAGGAGCGGGCGGAGAAGAATTAGGCACATTGACAGGTGAGATATTCCGAACATCTGATGGTGAACAATTTTTGAGAGCGGAGCGTTTCTCGTTAAAAATAATACACGCTCCTCATTTTGGCTTTGGTGGCTATGTTGATCAAACAGAAATGCGGCGAGCGATTCGTGCCATTGAAGGACACGTTACCAATGCCAGTCCAGTAACCTTTACTGAAGCTGGCATATCACCTTCCGGTGAACTCTTTGCTAATGGAGAAATTACTGCTACTAAAGCCTTATTTCCTAATCTGAGCATCCCCATTCGAATCCGTGGCAGTGATATATTTATAGAATTCCCCATCCCAACAGATAGACTTAACTTTGGTCCGGTAAGTGTAACCGAAGCAGCAATTGCAATGGGAGTCGGTGAGAATGGAATTTTTCTTGAAGGTGGGGCGCAACTTGAAGTGGCACAAGTTGGTTCCGGAAATATTCGGGCCCGGGTAGAAGACGGTAACACTATTTTTAATGGAACCTTCGATGTTGATATGGATTTTTTAAATCCTGCCCAGGCCGAAATGACCTACAACTACAATCAAGACGAGCTTACCGTAAGCTTAACGGCCGGAGTAGAAGAGGGTCGATTACCAGGAGTCGAATCAGGACAGGTTACCGTCACAATCTCAAGAGAAGGTGTTGATGTAGGTGGAGAGCTTCAGTTGGCAGGCCCACTTAGCGGAACGGTCATTACCGTAGATTATAGCGAAGAAAATGGGTTGGTTATTGGCGCAGAAAATATCCCGTTACCTGTCGAGGGTGTACCCGGAGTCACTTCCGCCACAGCGTCCTTGTTTGCCCGGAAGAATCCTGAAACAAATGAATGGGTGTTCGGCGGAAGCGGTACCGCTGTTCTAGGTATTGCTGGCGCGACGGGTGAAATCACTATTGGTGTCGAAGGTGACCAAATAATATTCAGGGGTAATTTAGAAGTCTCAAAAGGGCCAGCAAGTGGATCACTCTCATTTACGGCGACCAATAAGCCTATGGACGAAGAGGGCAACATCGTCGAAGGCGAAACCTCAAACGAGATTCTAGTGTTTGGCCGAGGCGAAGCTGAAATCACATTTGGACCGGTATTAAAAGGAACGGCAGGCATTGAGCTTTCCCCTGATGCTAATGTAACCATTTTTGGTTCGATCGGGTTACCCCCAACTTTTGAAGTTTTCGAAAAACAAGAATACAACAAATCGTTACTCTCAGTTGAAACTCCCGACTTCCCCATATGGGGAGTCTCTTTGGGTGGAGTTGGCATCGGAGTATTCGCATTTGCCGATGCCGAATTATCATTTAATGCCTACATAGGCCCAGGACAACTTGTCGATACCGAAGTGACAGCGACCATGGACCTGGATGCCCCGGAAGATGCTGAAATAACCGGTAGCGCTCGGTTCTTCGTCCCCGCTGGGGCTGGTCTAAAACTGGATATAGGCGGTGGCTTAAGAGCAAGGCTAGCAGTAGCTTTTGTAGAAGGCCGGGTTGGTCTCGATAGTGAGCTGGGCATTGAAGCAGATGCTTCTGCAGGCGTTACGGTAAACTGGAATCGCAGTGAAGGCTTATCGGTCGAAGCAGATGTGGAAGCAAATGCTAGACCAAAATTTAGAGTCGGCGTTAATGCCAGTGTCACCGCTGGAGTTGATTTGCCATGGCCCTTGCCAGATATTACCAAAACCTGGGGGCCTTGGCGTAAGTCTTTGGGCGAGTTTGGCCCAGACATGGAAATGGGCGTCAAAGTACCGGTTAAATGGAATGAAAATACCGGTATCGATTTCAGCATGGAAGATATAGAAGTGAAACAACCAAACTTCGATTCAAAAGAAATCCTTAAATCAGCATTTGAAGAGTTGGTGTAAACCTTCCTTTCCCCCTTAAATCCTGACGATACCTAGATTGTACTGCAACAAAGAATACAATTTTTTTTAATCTGTTAAATCCAAACCAAGACTCCAGTGCATCAAATAGATAACACACTTTGGAGTTTTAATAATGAAATCGATATTCTTTAGAACAATTTACCTTGTTTCACTGGCTGCAATGACACAACAAGTCCACGCCTTGAGCTTAGCTGAAGAGCTTGCACAGCAAGACGCTGAACTTTTCAAACGGGGCTTTAATGAATGTGACACAGCTTACTTACAACAGCATGTCAGTGACGATCTGGTTTTCTATCACGATCAAAGCGGTATCCAGAATAAAGAGCAGTTCATGAGTAATGTCGTTAAAAACATTTGCTCAAACTTAACCGAAAAACCAATCCGGAAGCTAGTGGATGGATCGATTGAAACCTTTCCTTTGCATAAAAATGGCAACCTTTACGGAGCTATTCAGCATGGCACACATGAGTTTTACATTAGAAAAACAGGTGAGCCGGACCGGTTAACGAGTACTGCGGAATTCACTCATGTATGGTTAAAGGTAGATAATAACTGGCTGTTAGAGAATGTCTTAAGCTATGCGCATAAATCACCAGTCAACAATGCGCCCACTACTGCTGAATTGTTAATAAAAAACCATGTTCCAGCACTGGGTATAGGTTTGATTCACAATGGCAAGGTGACCAGCACAAAAGTTTACGGAGAGCGCAAGAAAGGGCAAGCTGCAACCAAAGAGACAATCTTTAAAGTCGCATCATTGACCAAGCCAATAGTGAGTTTTGTCACCTTGAAGCTGGTTGATGAAGGACGGTTCGACTTGGATGAGCCTCTATATCATTATTGGGTAGACCCTGAAATCGAAGCTGATGATAGGCATAAATTGCTAACGGCAAGGCATGTGCTTACACATCAGACCGGTTTTGATAATTGGCGTTGGATGAATCCAACCGAAAAGCTTAGGTTCAACTTTTCTCCTGGAACTAAGCATCAGTATTCTGGTGAAGGTTTTGAATATTTGCGAAGGGCATTAGAAAATAAGTTCGATACCAGTATAGAAGCACTTGCCGAAGAGTATTTATTTGAGCCAGCGCAAATGAGGAATACGAATTTTTGGTGGAACGATAAGGTAGATGTTCAACGTTATGCATACAACCATGATGAAAAAGGTAATCTCATACCGTTGAAAAAATACTACTCAGCAAATGCCGCGGCTAACCTGCTAACTACAGTCGGTGATTACACAAAGTTTTTAGCTTATATGATGCAGCAATCAGATGAGAATCCAAGCTTATACAAGAACATTATCTCAAACCAGATAAGAATAGGGGAGAGCCATTACTTTGGCCTAGGATGGGAAATCTTTACTGACTTTAGTAATGACGAGTACGCCTTATTACATACGGGAAGAGATCCCGGTGTAAACACATTGGCAATATTCTTTCCCAACAGCAAAAACGGATACGTGATTTTCATGAATGGCGACAATGCTTTACCGGTTCTGGAGCATGTGCTAAAAGATTCATACTTAGGTGACCAACTGTGGCAGAGGCGTTAATTAGCTATGAATCAACTTGTAGAAATTCTAATTCCAGCAATAGTCTTCTCGACCATTATCATCCTCTCGATAGTGTTGTTAGGGTATAAGTATAAGACTAAGAAGCTATTCTTGAGCATGACTAACGAAAGTCTTAAAGCCAATCCAAGCATTTCGCCTGGAGTAATTAGAGAGTTAGCAAATCAGGTGTTAAGGCCTACCAGTGACATTAAAAAAGGGCTGTTACTCATTGCTGTATCAGCAGCGATACTGCTTGGTTCATTAATCGCAGACTTTCCGAACAATGGCAATATGGACTTAAACGATCTCATTAATGGTATTGCCGCTTTTCCAGGAGTGATAGGGATTGTTTATCTGCTTCTTGCTAAGTTTGATAAAGACTAGTTGATATGAAGAGTGCTTCAACTGAGCACCTGATAGTTATCTGTCAGTCGACAGGGGATAGGAATGCTTTCAATGAGTTGTTTACACGGCATGACCAGGCATTGAAGGCGTTCCTGTATCACAGACTGGACTGCCAGAACATCGATGACATTGTACAAGAAACCTTTGTCAAAGCGTTTCTCAAGATAAAGCAGTTCGATGGTAAGTCTAAATTCTCAACCTGGCTGTACAGAATCGCATTCAATGAATTCCTACAGTTAAAGCGCAAGGCATCAATATTCACGCGATTAAAAGAGAAATGGCAATCTGATAGTGATAGAACTCTAACGAGTAATGACAACTCAACGGTATACATTGATGCTCAGCGAGAAATTAATCGATTGAGTACAATCCAGCAAAAAGTATTTATCTACGCAGAGCTTTACGAACACTCACACACAGAGATATCAGAACTTCTAGACATACCGCTTGGCAGCGTTAAAACCTATCTAAAGCAGGCTCGAGACCAGATTAAGGTGCAAGATGATGTATAAACTAAAATTCAGACATAAGTTAAAGCTAGCTCTGAATCAGTATAAACGGGCAATCATACTGCTAGTTGCATTCTTGGTAACATCAGCGATCATGTTAGCAGTATTCGGCAGTAGTCAAATGATGGCAATCCCAGGACTCTACGATATAGACTCAGCAAGCCTTGTTATCGGACTAGGTGGCCTGATTGTTATCTGTTTACTGGTATATCTGGATTAAAGTGAATACTGCAATTTTGATCCAATAACTATCGTAGTCATTCATTTGAACCCCAAAAAGAGCGTAGATCTCTAGTAGAAAGAGCGGATTATTACGTATTTGATAACCATAACCCTTTTAAGTGGTGGGGTCGCCAAACTAAGTCTGTTATTTATCAATGCTATAATCGTTGCTTATTTGACAAAAGTATTCGCGCTTGGTTAACTGCACCCAATTGATCAGGTACTAAACTAGCAAAGCTGTGTTGTGTTAATAAGGGGGGCATATGAATGAACTAATAAGCGGTTTATCGTTAATGCTGGTTGGCATGACAACGGTATTTTGTTTTTTACTATTGCTGGTTTTTTGTATCAACATTTCCTCAAAAGTCATTAACCGCTTTTGGCCCGAAGCACTATCTTCAATAGAAGCTTCAACACAATCTAGTCAATCTACTGACGATGAAGTGGTAGCAGCAATCACCTCCGCTGTTCATCAATACCGTAATAAACATAAGCGCAACAAGCATAAATAATGTGTACGCTCAGCTAATTCGAAAGGATAAATAATGCATGAACGATAAACCTTTAAAAGTTACCGATGTTGTTTTAAGAGACGCACATCAGTCGTTATTTGCCACTAGAATGCGGCTGGATGACATGCTCCCCATAGCAGAAAAACTTGATCAGGTTGGTTTTTGGTCATTAGAAACCTGGGGAGGAGCGACCTTTGACTCATGCATTCGTTACCTTGGTGAAGATCCTTGGGAACGCTTAAGGCAATTAAAAAAAGCGATGCCCAACACGCAGATGCAAATGCTGTTCCGTGCGCAAAACATACTTGGGTACCGACATTACGCTGATGACGTGGTCACAGCGTTTGTTGAGCGAGCCGCCGCTAATGGTATGGATGTGTTTCGTATATTCGACGCCATGAACGATACCCGAAATTTACAAACAGCTATTAAAGCCGCTGTAGATTGCGACAAACATGCTCAGGGGACTTTATCCTATACCGTCAGCCCTGTGCATAATATCGAGAAATGGCTTGATATGGCCAAGCAAATTGAGGACATGGGCGCTCACTCAATTTGTATTAAAGATATGGCTGGTTTATTAAAGCCCTATGTTGCCGAGGAGCTAGTGAGCCGTTTAAAAGAAACGGTCAATCTACCTATTGCTTTGCATTGTCATGCGACTACGGGTTTAAGTACCGCGACCATAATGAAAGCTGCGGAAGCCGGTGTGGACATGGTGGATTCTAGCATTTCATCCATGAGCATGACCTACGGCCACTCGCCAACCGAGTCCATCGTCTCTATTTTTGAAGAAACCTCACGCAGCACCGGGCTAGACTTGGCTCTGCTTGAGGACATTGCAGCTTACTTCCGCAGTGTGCGTACAAAATACGCCCAGTGGGAGGGAAGTTTAAAAGGTGTCGACTCTCGCATTTTAAGATCACAGGTTCCTGGGGGTATGTTGACGAATATGGAAAGTCAGCTTAAGGAGCAGGGCGCAGAAGATAAGTTTGATGCGGTACTGGCTGAAATTCCGAAGGTACGCAAAGATCTGGGATATTTACCTCTGGTTACACCAACCTCACAAATTGTTGGCACGCAGGCCGTACTTAATGTGTTAACAGGCGAGCGTTATAAAAGTATCAGCAAAGAAACGACAGCTGTTCTAAAAGGGGAATATGGCACGCCCCCGGCACCTGTTAATGAAGAACTACAGAAGCGTGTGCTTGATGGTAAAGAGGTTATCACCGAACGACCAGCTAATTTATTAGAGCCTGAGCTTGAAAGATTGAGCGATGAGTTGGTTGAAATTGCGGCAAAAGAGAACATCAGCCTGGAAGGTGAGTTAATTGAAAATGTCCTTACCTATGCATTATTCCCACAGATAGGTCTTAAGTTTCTAAAAAACAAAGGCAATCCAGATGCCTTTGAGCCAGCACCCGGAAGCGAAACTGAGTCGAGCGAGCAGCAAGCCAGTCAGTCTTCAGGTAACACCATGTCAGGACCAGAGTCTTATCAGGTGTCTGTTAATGGTAAAAACTACTCCGTAACGGTTGCGCCGGATGGACAGATAGCTAACATCAAATCTGCCTCTCAATCCTCACAAGAAAGTGAAGCGCCAGTGGAGTCAAATGGTGAAGCAGTTAATGCTCCTATGGCAGGGAATATTTTTAAAGTAGAGACTAAAGTTGGTGCGCAGGTTGAAGCCGGTCAAACTCTGATTATTTTAGAAGCCATGAAAATGGAAACGGAAGTCAAAGCAGTAAACTCCGGTGTGGTGTCTGAAATACTGGTCGCAGAGGGTGATTCAGTAAAAGTTGGAACACCTTTAGTGATTTTGTAAGTAGCACCCTGTAAATAGATAACAAACGAGTATATTAATGGACGGCTTATTAAAACTTTGGCAAGAGACAGGTATTGCAAATTTCACCTGGGGTCAATTGGTCATGATTGGCATCGGTTTCTTATTGCTTTACCTGGCGATCTCGAAAAAATTTGAACCTTTGTTATTAGTCCCCATCGGTTTCGGAGGCATTCTGGCAAATATTCCTAACGCAGGTCTTGCATTAGATGCCGTTGAAAATGCTATTTACCTGGCGCAACCGGAAGTTATGCAAGCCATAGCTGGTGCGCTCAATGTAGAGTTTCAAAATACTGCTCAATTGCTTAACGACTATCATCAGGCAAATCAAGCCGGTGTTTTGGCCAGTATGCAGGTGGCAAGAGACGCTGGTTTTGCTAATGGCATGCTCTATAACTTTTATACAATTTCCGTTGCCAGTGGTGCCGCCCCTTTGCTGATCTTTATGGGAGTAGGGGCCATGACAGATTTTGGTGCCCTGATTGCTAATCCCCGCACATTATTCTTAGGTGCCGCCGCACAGTTTGGTATTTTTGCAACCTTGATTGGCGCTATCGCTCTTAACTTTGTACCGGGTTTTGAATTTACCTTACAAGACGCTTCGGCTATTGCAATTATCGGCGGGGCAGATGGGCCTACCGCAATATTTTTAGCGTCAAAACTAGCGCCAGAACTACTCGGAGCTATTGCTGTTGCAGCATATTCTTACATGGCCCTGGTTCCCATTATTCAACCACCAATCATGAAACTCTTCACTAATGCCGAAGAACGTAAAATAGAAATGAAACAACTGCGTCATGTGAGCCAAACCGAGAAAATAGTCTTTCCCCTTACTGTGCTCGCTCTGTGTGTCATATTTTTACCATCAGCCTCACCGTTGATTGGGATGTTCTGTCTGGGTAATTTAATGCGTGAGTGTGGGGTGGTTGAACGACTCAGTAACACTGCACAAAACTCTTTGATCAACATTGTCACCATATTTCTAGGCTTAAGTGTTGGCTCAAAATTGGTTGCGGATAAATTTCTGGCTTTGGAAACCCTGGGGATTTTAGGCTTGGGAGCTGTGGCTTTTGCGATCGGAACTGCCTGTGGTGTATTGATGGCCAAGTTACTCGGTAAGTTCAGCAAAAATCCTATCAACCCATTAATAGGAGCAGCCGGTGTTTCAGCAGTACCGATGGCTGCTCGCGTAGTCAACAAAGTAGGGTTAGAAGCCAATCAACATAACTTCTTATTGATGCATGCAATGGGCCCCAATGTAGCGGGTGTTATCGGATCGGCAGTAGCTGCTGGTGTTCTGCTTGCACTAGCAGGTTAAACTGAAGCAGTTCTAACCATTAACCGAATGCCAACCAGATGCCAACTGCCATCATCAAGCTACCGGAGAGCCGGTTGATCAGTCGCACATTGTCACTGCGTTGCAATATTCGTCTTAAGGTCTTTCCACCGGTGGCATAGAGCATTAAAAAAGTAAATTCACTTAACAATATGATGGCAACTAGAGCAGCGAGTTGTGGTGGCATCGACATATCTGGATTGATAAATGAGGGTAATAAAGAAACGGTAAAAGCCCAGCCTTTAGGGTTAGCGATCGCAGTAACGAAGCCTTGCATCGCCAGCTGTCGTCCAGACACCGTTTTGGGGGCTTGATCACTCAGCTCAATGGCCATTTTGCCACGTGAACGCCACATCTGGATCCCAAGATAAATCAGATAAGCACCGCCACCGTATTTGAGAATCATGAATGCCGTGGGGTAGTTCAGCATGATGCTGGCCACACCTACCACAGCCAACACTGAAACCAGCGCTACACCAATCAATTCTCCCCACATCATATACATGGTGCGTCGAACACCAATACTCATACCAAGCGTGAGCGCCAGGGTCATACACATCCCAGGTGTGGCAGAAATCACCAGAAACGTTGGAATAAAGAGCAATATTAAAGTGGTATCTAGCATGCTGTACTATTAGTGAAGTAACAAATAGGGCTGCGAAGTTTATCATAGAATAAATGAGTGGATATAATTTAGGGAACATTTATCCTGAACAAGCGATAGATACCGGTTAATCGACAACGAACGGGGTATATTTATGACCAACTAAACTTGTTCGATCTTTCCACAAGAAATCAACTGGTTATGAGTGCATTTATTTGAATGTACAATTAAAGTACTTCGCTTCCAAAGTACAATTTAACCTTACAACTAAATTAGTTCAATTTACATATACAGTGTACTGTCACGAATTAATATTTCTTATAAAATAGTGTGGGTAGTACATGGTACGTCATCATCTAGTTATTAAGCATTGATTCAAAATTCAACTATCTACTTTACATGTATATTTTTGTGTCCAAGTATCGATTTTAATCATTTTTTTGTTGATGACCTATAGGCTAACCTTATCGTTATTACAAGTAACGAATGAGGCTTTCTGTGATTACCCTTGAATTTTTTCATGATGCTGTTTGTGGTTGGTGCTACTTACTTTCACCAAGGTTACGTCAAATAGCAGAAAAATATCCTGTAAATATCGTGCATCGAGCATTTGTTCTGCAACGCAATGAAAGCGAGATGATTGCACGCTTCGGTTCAATGAAGCAAGCCAAGCAAGAAATTATGCAGCACTGGCAAACTTGTCAGCGCTATGCAGAACACCCTGAACTTATCAATATTGAGGGAATGCGTGCCGCCTCATTTGATTACCCCACTGGCTATCTTGCTGCTGTTTATGCCAAGGCCATAGAGCAGCTTGGTGGACAAGAAGCCCATTGGGATTTTTTTGATGCGGTTCAGCGAGCACACCTCTACGAATCGAGAAATATTGGCGATGCTGATGTTCTGAATGCAATTGCAATAGCTCAGGGCTTTTCCTATGCACAAGTCAAAGCGGCAGTCGATTCTCCAGATGTGGAGCTGGGTGTTTTGAACGATAAACGACGAGCTGTTGAGTTTGGCATTTCTAGTATTCCTTCTTTAATTATTAACGGCTCTCAGCTTGTATCACAGACTTTGACATCAGCTCAATTAGAACAGCTCATCAGTTCTTTGATGTCATCACCAAATCAAGAGGTAGTAGAGGAGGCTTTATGAGTACCTTATTAATTGCAATTTTATCTGCCGGTTTGCAAGTGTCATCCAGTCAGTTTGTTGGCACCAGCCCATGGGGACCGAATGATGAAGTCGGTCGGTTAAATATGATGACTCCGGAGCGTCAGGCCAGTGTAATGTCGCAAATTGATGCATCACAGGTTTATGACCTGTCAGTAGAGTATTTTGTCGGCATGCCCAGTTGGCAAGCCGCAGGTGATCCTCACTATCAGTTTTGGATGACTCACACACCGCGCGGTGCAGTAGTTGATAATGTGCTAGACATGGGCGAAAAGATAAATCGCCATGTCAGCTATTCTGGAAGTGCGTTTTCTATGTATAGCCATACTGGAACGCATATCGACACCTTTAGTCATTTCGGTTTGGATGGAGAAATTTATAATCACTTTAGTGCCGATGATTACCTTGGCGACAAAGGCTGGAAACGCAGTGGTGCAGAAACAATCCCACCTTTGGTGGCCCGCGGTGTTTTGATCGATTTACCTAAGGCAAAAAACCTTGAGATGTTGGCTGACAATTATCGTGTAACTGTTGCTGATATCAAAGTGGCTTTAGACCTACAGCAAACTACATTACAACCTGGTGATGTTGTCTTGATACGCACTGGCCGCATGCAAAACTATGAGCAAGCTGCTCAGTTTATGGAGCACTCACCGGGATTAGGAATGGCGGCAGCCCAATTTCTTGCAGAAGAAGGGCAGGCGATGATTGTAGGTGCAGATAATCTTAGCTTTGAAGCTTTCCCATCGGAAGTTGAAGGTAATTATGTGCCAGTCCATACCTACTTATTAACACAGGTTGGCGTGCCAATCATAGAGCTTGTTAATCTTGAAGCGCTTGCTACAGCCGAAATTTACGAATTCGCGTTTGTGGGTGGTTCACTAAAACTGCGTGGGGCAGATGCAGCTCCATTACGTCCTCTTGCCTTTCCATTTAAAGCAGACTCTGCTCAAGTTAATGAGGAATAAGATATGTCAATTTTAGAAGCCTTAAACTGGCGTTATGCGGTACGTGAATTCAGTGATCGCAAGCTGTCAGATGATGTGATTGCTGCTCTTGTCGAGGCGACGCGCTTAAGCCCATCGGCCTATGGTTTGCAGCCCTACAAACTGCTGGTTATAAAGTCAGCAGAAGTACGAGCTAAGCTACTACCTTTTGCGATGGGACAAAACAAAGTACGAGAATGCTCACATTTATTTGTCCTAGCAAGGAATACAAATATTGATGCGCAATTCATTGAGCAACATTTTACTCATGTAGAAAATGAGCGTGGTTTGAAACCCGGTGCACTAGCAGGTTTTACGCAACATGTAAAAGACGTGATGTTGTCATTGTCTACAGAAGAGTTGGCTCACTGGGCAGAGAAGCAGGTGCATATTGCATTAGGGAATTTGTTAACTGCCGCAGCCATAAAAGGTGTTGACGCTTGCCCGATGGCAGGTTTTGAAAATCAAGGCTTTGATGGAATACTTGGTCTTTCAGAGCTGGGACTAAGAAGTTCTGTGATTTGTGCTTTAGGTGAGCGTGCCGATACAGATGCAAGTGCCGCCGAACGCAAAGTGCGTTTACCAAGCGCAGAATTCAGCTTGGAGATCTAACTTATGTTATTGCTTATGGCGCTATTTGCTGGCGCGCTCATTTCACTACAAGCAGGACTGAATAGCCAGTTAGGAGTTCTACTTAAGAACTCACTCATGGCAACCGTTGTCGCCTTTGTAATGAGTGTGCTAGTCAGTGGTATAGCGCTATTCAGCTTTACCAATCAATGGCCTGACTGGAGTGCAATTCGTACAGTCCCTTGGTATTTGTGGCTTGGTGGCGTACTAAGTGCCACCGGTGTAGGTTTGTTCTATTTTTTGATACCGAAAATGGGCGTAGGCACTATGATGTCTTATGCCCTTACGGGGCAGCTTGTACTTGCCGTTGTTGCAAGTCATTTTGGCTGGTTTGGTTTGCCACAGATGCCGTTGAATCAAACTAAAGTGATTGGGCTAGCAGCTATGATTGGTGGCTTAGTCTTATTAAATAGGTAAAGAGATGAGTAAGTTCGTTGCTAAAAATATTGCAAATATGATTGCTCTGTGGCGTTATTATGGGGCTGAGCAACGTGGTGACTTGTGGTATTCCCATAGTTGGCCACATCGAGTTTGGCATAACTCACTGGATTGGTCCGAAACCTCAAAAGAATTGAATGCAGTTCAACTAAGCGCAAGTCAGCAGCTTGTAACGCTATCAGCAATGAAGGATGAAACTGAATGGCAGCCTCAAGATATGCGAAAGGACTTGCGACTGACCTTGATGCATCTGGAAATGCCTAATACCAAGCTTGAAGTTGATAAAGACTCTGAATTAGAACTACTTGATAGTACTGATACTGATGGAATTATATCTTTTGTTAAAATGTCTAGCGATGGGTTCGGTTACAGTATGGATCCCCAAGCCTTGCTACGAGCAGCTAAATTTTCGGCTGTGAAACTTGGATTTCTTAGAGTGAGTGGGGAACGTGTAGCAACGGTACTTTTACTCAAGCAAGATAATACACTAGGTATTCACCAAGTGGCTGTCCCGAGTGCATTCAGAGGTAAAGGTTATGCTACAGATATGATGCTTCACAGTATGCGCTGGGGGCAGACTAAAAGAGCTCAATTAATTACTTTACAGGCCTCGGAGATGGGTCTGAACTTATACCGACGTTTAGGCTTCAAGGAGGCAGGGTCGATAACGTTTTGGAGGAAGGAATGCACCGAATATCCCTAGAGCAATGGCGCATGTTCATTGCGGTAGTTGATAATGGTGGCTTCGCCCAAGCAGGTGATGCACTTTATAAAACGCAATCCACTATCAGTCATAGTATTAAAAAGCTAGAAAATACAGTGGGGAAGCAACTGTTCGAGGTGGTAGGCCGTAAAGCGGTTCTTACGCCCTATGGTGAAAGCCTTCTCGCTGCAGCTCGAACACTCGTGACTCAGGCAGATGCATTAGAGCACGACGCCATTTCTCAACAGAGTGAAATCCGTACAACCTTTAACTTGGCTGTTGATATTTTATTTCCCTCGAACCTGCTGTGGTCAGCTCTCGATAAGCTTACTTCTGAACACCCAGAGCTAAATATCCAATTGCATGAAACCGCTTTGTCACGCTGTGGTGAGCTGCTAGATGATGGTACTGTTGATGTTGGCATAGCCAGTTCAATACCCAAGGGCTATGTCTCACAATTGGCATCGACAATAGATCTCCACGCTGTCGCGCATGAAGCACACCCACTAGCAAGCGGAAATAAACATACACTTGAAGAACTTGAGCAGCATCGACAAATTGTCATTCGAGATGCGGGTTTACGTGGCAATATCAACTCTGGTTGGTTAGGGTCAGCAAGCCGCTTAACAGTGAGTAATTTAGAACAAGCCTGGCAGGGGATTCAGCAAAAACTAGGTTTCGCATGGTTACCCGCCTGGTTTTTAGAGCATAAAAACACCTCGAATGTAGTGAAGCTTAAGCTTGATACTGGCCACATGCGTACCGTAGCGTTACAACTTGCGGTGCGCTCCGAATTAGCATCGAGTGAAGTTGCGAAAGATTTTGTCAGATATTTATCGGAAAGAAAAAATGGACAGTAAGATTTTAAAATTATCAGCAATCTGACAGTCAAACCTATTTAGTGGAGCAGTTATGATCAGGCTTGGAATTGTATATTTTAGTGTCACTGGTACAACAGAGTTACTAGCTCAAGAGATTGAAAGAGGCGCTAGCTCAGTCAAGAAAGTTGAAGTTCAGAGCTTTCGTATCAATAAAAAACAGCTTGTTGACGGACGTTTTGTCGACCAGAACATGTTAGCTCAATTAGACACTTGTGATGCCATTATCTTTGGCTCGCCGACTTATATGGGCGGAGTTTCCAGTCAGTTTAAAGCCTTTGCAGACGCCACCAGTGAGCTTTGGTGCGAACAACTGTGGGCCAATAAGTTGGCGGCGGGTTTTACATGTGGCAGTGCACCGAATGGGGACCAGTCCAGTACACTACATTATTTTTTCACCTTGGCCTCTCAACAAGGAATGCTATGGGTGAGTATCGATGCGGCGCATGGTTATACCAAAAAACACTTAAATCGCTTGGGAAGCCAGCTTGGCGTGGTTGCACATGTGAGTGGCGATGGCTTACATGAGGTAGACAAGGCCACAGCACAGTATCTAGGTCAGCGAGTCGCTGAACTGGCTAAGAAATTGAACCAAAGTGAGTCTATGTGAAAAAAATCGCAGTTTTCGGTAAGCCAGGAGGGGGTAAATCAACTTTCAGTAAGGCATTATCCATAAGTACCGGTATCCCGCTCTATCAGCTGGACTCTATCGTCTACAGGAGTAACGGTGAATTTGTCGACCGTGCAACTTTCGATGAAAAGCATCAGCAGATACTTGCGTCTGATAGTTGGATACTAGATGGGTTTGGGCCGATTAGTGCATTTAACGAGCGTTTGAAAGCTGCCGATATACTCGTTTATGTAAACTTGCCTTATTCGGTAAGTTATTGGCTGGTTACTAAGCGACTTTTAAAGGGTATGTTTGTGAAACCTGAAGGTTGGCCTGAGGGAAGTTCAATCATTAAGGGGTCTTTGGCAAGTTACAAAGCTTTACGAATGAGTCCTAAATTCTGGAACAAAGATTTCGAGCGTCAATTAGATGCAAAATATTCGACAAAGTCAGTTTATATTATTCGCAGTCTAAAATCGCTTAATCGTTTTGTGAGCGAGATAAACATCTAGCATTTTTGTGTAGTGAAGCTAAGCCTTGGTCCATCATGGCCAACGCTCTATATCAGGCCCTATCCTAATAAATTAACGAAGGGGCAAGGTAACACAGTAGGATACCGAGTGTTGATTTGCGTCCCGTTCGCTAAAAGATAGCTCAATAAAATATCTTGGTGCTCTAAGACGAAGCATTTGATGAGTTCAAAGACTTCAATCACGCTTACAGTATTCCAGGCTACCATTTTACAGAGTGATTTAGCCGTTTGCTGACACTGATAACTTAATTAGGCGATGCAAAGATCTGAGGTTAACGCTAATTGGAGTCGAAATGAAAGTTTTGCTTATTGAAGATAATGGGGTGCTTGCTCGGCAAATTACTGAGTTTATGGCAAACAATGGTGTAGTTGTTGATTATGCGATGACGGCTCGGCATGGCACATATCTCGCACTGAGTGAAACTTATGATTTGGTAATTGTGGATGTGATGTTACCTGACGAAAACGGCTTTGAGGTGACCAAAACGATTAAAAAAAAATCAGCCATCCATCTTCCTATTCTTATGCTTACCTCGCGCGACGCGATAGCGGATAAAACTGAAGGGTTTGCTGCTGGTGCCGACGATTACCTAACGAAACCCTTTGATTTGCAAGAGTTGCTTCTAAGGTGTCGGTCCTTGTGTCGACGACATCAGTTGTATCAGCCAAAAGTACTGACGGTAGGGCAACTGACAATAGATAGCGTCTCACGAGTAGCTCATAGGGATGGCCGGATGCTCCATCTCGGACAGATCCCATTTCAAATTCTCGAAACTTTAATTGAAGCGTATCCACAGCCGGTTAGTCGGGCTTTATTGATCCACAGAATTTGGGGTAATGAGCCCCCAGAAACGGATGCTCTGAAATCCCATATTTATCAATTACGACACATTCTCGACAAAAACTTTGATTATCCGATGCTGAAAACAGTTACCAACCTGGGTTATCGGCTGGATTTGGGTGCGGCTGATGAAGCGTAGTATTAGGCGAAAAGTACTTCAATTACTACTTTCATTTACTTGTATGTTATCGGTCATGTTTGCTGCTATCGCCTTTGTCGTGAGTTTTGCAACTGAAGATAAAGTAATTGAAAATGTACTTAATGAGGAAAGCGGCTACTTGCTACAACGGTATCAAGACGGATTGAATTTAACATCAAGGCTTGCCAATGTAGTTGTATTCTCACCCGATAGAGCGATGCCTTATGAATATCAAGAGTTATTAGCTGATGCATCACCTACTGAGCGAGAGGTGACTGACAAGAAACAACAACATTGGCACATTAAAACCTTAGTACTGCCTGATGGGCGATATGCCTATATTTTTCTAAATGCGACCACTTGGCTTGCACTCCCTTCATTGAAAAATGAAATAACTATTCTTTTACTCGCACTGATGACATCGTCGATCCTTATTGCATTTGCTTTCGCTTATGCATTAACCCGTAAAATCACATCACCACTGGTCCATCTTTCAGAACTATTGTCGACACAGCCGCAGAAGATTACTACATCGAAAATGCTTGAACGTGACGACGAAATAGGACTTCTCGCAAGGACGTTTCATCGAACGCTATCTTCGTTACAAAGCGCCCTTGACCGTGAGAGTGACTTTACCCGAGACGTGGGGCATGAGCTTCGTACGCCGATAGCCGTAATTAAAAATTTTTTGACGCTTCAGCGTCGCCGAACGTTACAGCCGGCAGAGCTCGCGGAGTTAGAGAGACAAATAGAGTATGTGGGTAACTGTGTACAGTCGTTAATGGCTTTGGCGAGAGCCGAAGAGGTTGAAAAAGAGTCTTTTTTGTTACGTGCAGTCCTTGAAGAAACGCTTATGAGCACTCTGAGCCCCAAGCAACTGGAAGCTTTCGAGTTTCAGATTGAAGTGCCCTATGAGCTGAAAATAACAGCACATAAGGAACTGTCCATTGTTTTGATCCGTAACCTATTAAATAACGCCGTAAATTATGCACGAAGCCCTAAGTTAATAATAGAAGCGACAAAAGAATATTGGCGCTTCAGCAACCATGCAAAATCGTTACCAGACGCGCCTTTATCGCGCCATAGCAAAGGATATGCGAGTAAGGGAATAGGGCAGGGACTGTATTTAGTCGACCGAATCGCTAAAGCACAAAACTGGGATTGTGACTGTATTTTAGCTGATAACACATTCACTGTTACTCTATATTGGTCAAATTAGTTCGAAGATCCCCATTACTACGTCACCTGAATTTTACCTGGTTCGGGGTAGACTTCGCTGTCAATCTATTGGTATCAAATAGGGTAAGAACCATGAAGAAAATGTTAGTAATTATTTTTCTACTCCAACTGTCAGGGTGCAGCTTAGTGAACGTTATGAAAATGCGCTCGGAAAATGACAGCATTCAACCAGTTTGGGAGGGAGAGCAACAGCAATATGTCTTAGATACGACTTATATAGGGGTAAAACCCCATGTGATGATGTCGGTTGATGGTCAAACCACTCTTCTTATGCATATTGATACTGGGCTCTCGTTTTCGATGTTATTCGATACAGAGAAAGTACGAAACATGGCGCTTGAACGAGATTATGAATTGCCAATTTTTGGCTGGGGTAATGAGGAGTCATCCGTGGGGTTTAAAACTGAGGTCGCGGAGGTAAATGTTGGTCCCGTAAGAGTTCCAAGCTTTAGCTTTGCAGTGGTTCCTGTAAGTCAAAGCCAATATTTTCTGTCTGATAAAGAAATGATTTTCGACGGTGTGCTAGGCAACGATTTCTTAAAACACTTTGCATGGATTTTTGATTATAAAGCAGAGCAAGTCACAATTTCAAATGTTCCATTGGCCCAAGGTACAGAGTCAACCATTCTTGGGTTCGAAACAGGTTCAAGAAAGATTAGCATTCCGGTTACGCTGGATTTTGGTGACGAGCAACAGAGTGACATTGATGTCAAGATTGATACAGGTAGTCGCCATTATCTTAAAATTAACACTGCCTATGTTGAGAACCGAGAAATTCGACTTCCTGCCCGAATGATGAATGCTGCAGATTTTGGTTTAAGTGGTAAAGCGACTCATCAAAGGTTTCGGCTTGATAAATTGCATATCGGCGACCTTAAGCTGAATGGTGTTAAAACCAATTTAATTTATGCAGAAGACGAGGACGACTTGAATGTCATTGGTAGTGCGTTATTTGCACATTATATCGTCGGTATTGATTACTTCGAACAAACGATTAGTTTAGACTCATACCCAAACCACACATTTTCGAGTCGTTTCAATCTATCAGGTCTTGAACTAAGGGAGCAAACCGATGGAAGCTTCATTGTAAGAAGCATTGCTAAAGGCTTCCCTGCTGAGTCATTGCAGATTGAGGTTGGAGATGTCATTGATAGTATGAATAGTGTACCCACCAGCGAAATTAGTACATCAAGCTGGCTTGATATGGCGAGTGAACCAGGTGATTTGACCCTTTGCATGAGGGGCAAAACCTGCGTGGATATTTCATTGAAAAATATTCCAGGTTATTCGGTTCCTTGACCAGAACGGATATTTTAAAGTTTATCGCTACTCAGTCCCTACTAAGGGATGCCTGAGAATAAATCTATTTATTGTTTTTTACCTAATTTTTACCCTTTATTGGATAGACTCCAAGGCTCACTAATTAGGAGAAATCACAATGCTCAAAAAACTATTTATCAGCTTAGTAATACTAATCTTAATTCTGGTTAGTAGTTTCTATGGAATGAAAGTTTGGATGAAAAGCCTCATACCCGAAAAAGCATATTATGAAGCTCTTAAAAAGACTGAAAAGAGTGACCTTGATTACCTTACTTCTAACCCATCAGAGTATCGTGGAAAAATTCTAGCCGTGGTTACAAATGTAGGAAACATGGGTGAGCAGCTTTCTGCAGGATTTGAGTTAACCGAACTGGCTCGCGCCTATTGGGTATTTACTGCCAATGGCTTTGAAGTAGATATTGCGAGCCCAGAGGGTGGGCATCCCCCCAGCGTTCTCGATGCGGATGATATGGGTGCTTATGATTACGCTTTCCTAAACGATCCTGCTTCCCAAGCTAAACTTGAGAATTCAATAGCGTTGGCCGATATAGAGCCGATGGATTATGAGGCTGTATACTTTGTTGGTGGTAAAGGCACGATGTTTGATTTTCCGGAAAATAAGGAGATACAGCGTATTGTCAAAGCGCTTTATCAGGAGAGTCGTGTCATCAGCGCTGTTTGCCATGGTCCAGCTGCATTATTGAATGTGCGATTGGATGATGGACAGTATTTGCTTACGGGCAAAAAAGTAACAGGCTTTACAAATCAAGAAGAGCTCTTTCTGATTCCAAATGCAAACGAGGTCTTTCCATTTTTACTTGAAGACATGCTTGTAGACCGAGGTGGAAACTTCGTGAGTGGTGCACGTTATTTAGAGCACGTAACACAAGATGGACAACTCATAACAGGTCAAAATCCTTGGTCAGTATGGAAAGTTGCTGAATTAGTCGTTGAGGAGCTTGGTTATGATCCAAAAGCACGGCCACGAACCGAGGAAGAATATGCGATTGAGCTACTTATGGTATATGAAACCGAGGGCTATGAGGCAGCTCAGGAAGCTATTTTAAAGTCGCCTCATACTTTTCAGAATGTTACTATTTTATCGCATGCATTAGTATCGATAATTGACTTCGAAGTATCGAAAGGAATCGAATTATTGAGGTTGGCTAACTCATTAAAAGATCGGTAGTTTAATTGATTTGTTCCTTTTCTTTATCATGAAGGCAGATTTTTTTTGAAGAAACTCATGACATGTTATGGGCACAAACCATGATATATCATCTTAGTTACGTAGCCCGTATCTTGATATATAATAAATGTACCGAGTAACAAGCCTGAAGGAACAGTTGATTTTCTTGGCCTCGCATAAAATGGATAAAGCGACAGCCAACTATTTGGCTGAGCGCGTTGCTTTGCTGGCTAAGAAATTGAACCAAAGTGAGTCTATATGAAAACGTTGTCCGCGATAATCCTGTTGACCTTATCTTCCATGGTTGCGGCAGAGCCATCAGAAATTCAGGTGAACAAGCTCGCAAGTGAAGTTTATTTGCTAAAAGCATCTAATTACAGCACAAATATTGGCGTTATCAAAAAGGGACGAGATATTCTGCTTATTGATCCTATGCCAGGGAGTGGGAATATTCCTGAGTTGTATCGAAAGATCGAAGAAAATTTTAGTCCCGAGACTATTGTGATTATAAACACTCATGCTCATGAGGATCATTCAGGGGGGAATAGCTTCTTTTCTGATAATGGTGCGGTTGTTCTCAATTCAAATGAGAACATTGTAAGTGTCAAATCAATTCCAGTTCGCTCCCATAGTACCTCGGACAATATTTTTTGGCATAAGGCGAGTAATATTATGTTTGTAGGGGATATCTACGATACTAGCTGGCATCCAACTTTTTATGCCGGTGGAATCTCCGGGTTTACCGAGGCAATGAGCTCTGTTCTTGCGCTTGCCGATGACGACACTGTGATCGTTCCCGGCCATGGTCAACCCACTGGAGTTGAAGCACTTCAAACCTACAAGCAAAGCACAATCGAATGGGTCGCTCGAGTCAAGGAGCTAAACAAACAAGGCCTAACAGTTTTAGAAATTAGAGCAGACAAAACAATTGAAAGCCTTTTGCGTTACTTTGCTCAGAAAAATGAGAAAAGCGCTCTCCCAGAAAAGGCTGTTATTCGTTTTATTGAACGAACATTAACCGTTATCGAAAAATACTCGGTTTAGTTCAAAGACTTAAGAGGGTACTTTTGCAGTAGAGTGGGGCCTAGATTCATCGTGTCTACGGAAGAAGATATGGTTAAATGGAACTTGGTATTATTTTAAGAAAGATACTCTCATTAGTCTCGCATGAAAGGGAAGTCGAGCGTAGTCTATTACGAATGATTTTTACGAAACATTTCCGCAATAGACATGGGCCTACTTTCCTACGTGCAACCCTCCACATAACGTATTAAAAGTGTGAAACGTTTCGTCGTTCAGAAAGTCTCAACTGAAAGAACATCATTCACATGATGAATTAAGTATGGTTTAAACTCTTCGTAGCGCTCTAGTACTCGTATTAGGTCATGCACCTCATGAGAATTTACGATAGTTTCAGCGGAATTCCCCTTACTTGCAAGCCGTTGGACTAAATTGCTGAAACGCTCATATATTCCCAACAAGCCGTTTAACTCATGCACGGTGCTGCTCACTTTCTGCCCTCTATTACCTGGCACATAAAGAGTTGTGTCAGGGTTTTTCGCGACAAAATCACGTAGTGCGGCTATATGTGCAGACCAACCATTTTCCCCGGCGTAGATAAGCCAGTCGTTACGTATAGCGTCACCGGCGAAGACTATGCCGCTATTTTCTAATGTAATGAAGGCATGGTCGAGAGAGTGTGCCGCTGAATGGGTCATGCGAATTGTCTCAGTACCGACATCAAGTACAAGTTCATCCGAAAAGCTTATGTCGAATGCAATTTCTTTAGCGGTGAGATTTTCATGCCCAATTATGATAGCTCCCTTATCTTTGAAGTAGGAACTACCATGATGGTGAAAGGGATCTGAATCGATAACCAACACGGTCTTAATGGGTTTGGCGCTAATATGTCTGACCAACTCTTCAATGGCTTTTGCATTCTGTCGCATCATTGATGAAATCAAAACAACTTGATCACTGCCCTCGACGACACCGAAATTAATCCGTGTTGAACCAAAGGCCTGACTTGCAATGATTACATGCTTATTAATTCGATTGACCTCGAATAATTCACCATCAATTTCAAATTCTGATGCGAATGAAGAGGTTTGGCACAATGCAAATACAAAGAGCGCAAGGTATGAGAGCGTAAGTTTTTTAAATCGACACAATATCGTCATGCTGATACCTATAAAGTTAATGGTGTTGTAGAAATAATGCTCAAATGTTCAAACGCGCGATGCTAGGGACATTTGAGCTATTTGCCCGAGTTAAAACTTAATTTCGCATGCTGTACTCAAGGCTACCGTTAAGCATAGTCACGTCACCAACTGGCGTTGTTGAAAATTTGATTGGGCGGCGTATTGGACCAAGGTTGACGACAAAGCTACCGGTTTCTCCTTCAACTGCGTAGACAGGTCCGGACAACCCGCCGCTACGTAACCAAACATCGTTGCCGTTCTGATAAACAACTATTTCAGGCCATCCGTCTGTATTTACATAAGCGCCAAGTCGATCTTTCCATTCTGTAGTGAATGCAATTCTGTTGTTACGGTCGAGAGCATTAGCTTGTTCGCGGGCAAAGCTTTTCTCGAACCTTTTCACTTCATTGGCATAGCGCGACTGTGCAAGCTCCGGAGATGTTACTAAGTTATAGGCAAAGTTTGCAGCCAAGTGAGGGAGTACGTATCCACGTTGGTCATTGAAAAATGCGACTACCGCAACACCTTCCTCAGGCATAAATGATGCGTGAAAACTAACTCCCGCATAGCCCCCAAAGCGAGTAAGGATAGTGTCGCCGTGATAGTCAGCAATGTCCCATGCAAGGCTGTAGCCTGTGCGTTCATAGGTGAAATAGCGTTTGTCTTGGCTTGTTGTGGGCTTGTGTAAAATTTCAAAGAAATCGGCTGAAGTTGAAAGCTCTTTTCCTTGAGTTAGGTTGAACGTAAGCCACTTCGCCATATCCGCTAAAGTCGAGATATTACCCCCAGCCGCGTGTAGGGTCTCATCGGTTTTGAAAAGACCGGTGCGTAGAATCTCACCATTCTTATCAACTTCAATACTTGGTAGGATAGTATCAGCTAGGTAGTCACTTAACATTGAACCGGTGTCCTGCATTTGTAGAGGTGCAAACACCTTTTCTTTAATGAGGGTTTTCCAGCTCTTACCAGTTGCTTTTTTCATAGCGTGAGCAGCCAAAATAGGCCCCGTATTAGAGTAACGGAACACACCTGCTGGAGCAATCATGGTGTCAGTATTGAGCGCATCGACCAGTTCGACCTCTGTATCATAACCAAGAAAAGCAGTTTTAAATGTGTGCATAATGCTAGTAAAGCCCGCAGTATGATTCAGTAACTGAGTTACAGTGATAGCTTGTGTGTTTATTTTGGGATTATTGATCTCTTCAGCTAAGTACTTGTGAATTGGAGCATCAAGTTCAAACCTACCGTCTGAATCCAAAACCTGAGCTAAGGTACCGGTAAAGGCTTTGGTATGGGAGGCAATGAGAAATGGAGTTTTTATTGAAAGCCCATTTGATTCGGGGGTTGAGCCTTTCTCATTGAGGGTGTATGAGTAGCGAAGGCCAGTTTTGTCGACTACCGCAAGCAAAAAGTCTCCTTTGAGTTGATAGTTCTGATAGAGACTTTCTAAAGTTTTAGGGAGTTTTTGTTCAAGCAGTGTAAGTGCTGTGTCAGAGATGCCATCTGCTTTAGCACTAGTTGTTGTATAAAGTATTGCAGTTATTGCTGCAGCGATAAATTTTGATTTCATAGCTTATTTCCAAATAATCAGTTAAATCTACCTATTAGAAACATCGTAACCCTGTTTTGGATGCTCAAATTTAAACTTCTTGTGAAGAAACAAGCATGACGCTCATTAGTCCTACAATTATAACGCTCGCGACAATCAACGGTGATTGTGTGACAAAATGCACGATGGGATGCCAAGCCTTAGCACTATAGAAAAAAAGCAGCGGAGTGACGGCGCAACCGGCGCTAATTGATGATAACGCTAACATACGCTTACGAAACTTACTCTTTCGCTGAATTTGGTTAATAATTGTAGTGACAAAATACTCGTCAGTATCAGTTAGCTCATAAGCTAATAGATTCTTATAATCTTGTTCAGAAGGGGAGGTCATGATTTTCTCCTTGATTGTGATTGCTGTACCCACTTGGTCAGTTTGTGTTTGCCCCGATTAATATGTGACTTTACCGTACCCAGAGGCAGTTGTGTTACGTCAACAATTTCTTGATGGCTCATACCAGCACTGTAGGCAAGCGTCATACAGGTTCGCTCTGTGACAGAAAGTCGTGCCATAAGTTTTTCTATAAGTAATTCTTGCTCCACCGAATCACGGATTGATGGAGCAAGAACATCGTCTGTGAGTGCAACTTCAGTGTGGTGATGAGACTTTCGCATCTCATTCAGAAAACTACGGTAAGCGATGCTGTGCAGCCAAGTGTTGAAACCAGCTTCAGCACGGAAAGTTGAAAGTTTATCGTAAGCAGAGATAAACACTTGCTGAGCAATATCATCAGCCAGGGCTGAATTTCCACCAGTTAGCCTTCGTAAAAAGTGTAGAATAGACTGTTGGTGCTTGCGTACTAATGCAGCAAATGCATGGTGGTCATCGTCCACTAAAACGCGGCTGATGAGTGCTTTATCATTCATCTTTGTTTAACAGTACGAGAGTGCAAAATGCTAAGCCAACAAACAATGGAAACACACCAACTATGGTTCCAAGAATAAGGTTTCCACCAATAAGTCCACTTGCAATACAAGCCAGTCCTAGTGAGGTTAATATTAGTCCTTTACGTATATCACGCTTACGGTGGTCTATGTTTACGCCAAGCTGTTGTAATAAGTCTGGTGACAGTCTCCCTCCGTTCTCTAGATGTTTTTGTAAAGTGTTATGTAGTTTCTTTTTCTCTTGTGCACCTAGTAAAAGGGTAGTTATAACAACCAGTGCAATACAAATAATGCCGATGATGGGTATCCAAAGTTCTGACATGCTGTCTCCTTAACAAGTGATGTTATGTTAACTCTTACTAGTTTGACGCTTAAATGACCTGATTTAGATGCACAAATATTTACAAATCTAGATTCTGACGTAAATTACGAGCTTTGTCGGCAAGGATGGATTGTTTACTCCGCTCAAACTCCGAAATTATTTGTTCTATAAAGTAGGACTTATGTTCTGAATCACTGTTGCGCCAGTGTTGTTCCGCTAAATCAAATTTGCCTGCTTTTGTGTAGATCTTAGCTGCTGTGGTCGCGAGTTCGGAGAACTCTGCTGAACTTGATTCGACACCATATTGAGCCTTACGCTTTTTAAAGAGCTCTGTTAGCTCTTGAGGTGTATAGTCGCGGTTACTAAATTCAGCATAACTTGGCATATGATAGCTTTGGAAAGTTGCCAATAATGCGTCTCGTAACCCTGGTATTAATACCGATTGATGATTTGCTCGTGGATGTGAAATGATGGACAAGCTCGCTTTGCTGTCAGCAGATTCCCAAAGTGGTTGATAGAACTCCATTAGCCGGTGCTCTTCATTACCAAACACTATGTAATGTTCTGTATTTAGACGTGGGTTTGACAGACTCGACGGAATATCATCTACCGTTTCAAAGACGGGAGACAAGCTGATCAGCGCGGTAAATGGGTTTTCCTGAAGGGCCAGGGAGTTCATTAGCCCACCAGCTGTGTATGAGAAGCCGATTACAGTTTGCTGATTATGAGTTCGATATCCATTTGATATTTGCTGTGTAAGGTCAGTTGTAAGCCACTGGGTTAATTTATTCCGATCGCTTGTCACATTTTGATAGAGCTTATCAATCTTGACATCGACAATAATGCTCTCCGGGATGTCATGAAACTTCTCTAGCTGACGAATGGCATCTTGTGCATCTGTAAAATAGTCACCTAAATAGAATGAGTTGCTATCAATGAGATATACAACTGGATAAGATCGCGATTCACTTTTTGCGTAGCTTATTGGTAGGTGTACAGAATATTTGAAATTACCACTCATAGGTAGCTCTTTGGCATGACTTGACTTTGTATAACAGTATGAATAAAAAAGTAAGAAGAAAAAAATTAAGGGGGGAATTTTATATTTCATATTCAATTTTCTCTTTGGTGGATTCAAACGCGAACGAATTGACATCGTTATATGTAATTTCAGTAACGTAACAGGTAGCTTTGACAAAAGCACTATCTTCTCCGACTGTACTTTCTACTACACATTGCTGCGATTGGCGTACCTTCAATTTAGTTAAATCCGTTTTTGTTTTCTTAAGTATTGAGGCTAATGCAATACAAGAATTGCCATTAACAGGATCCTCGTCAATACCTAACTGCGGCGCAAACATCCGTCCTACATAAGTGTTTGACCCGGTTGTTGATGCATAAGTAAAGAAAGACTCTATTTCTGGATATAAAGACTTTATATCCATGAATAGAGAGGCATCTATTGCACTAATCTGCTTTTCATAAGCATACTCGATCATTAGACGCAGCTTGTGACTGGCAGTAGTTACAGACCAAAGTGAGACCGCGTCTGGAAACTGAATACGAATGTCAATATTAACAGATTGGCTAATGGCTTCATCTGAGAGTAGGGGAACCTTAATGGCAAATTCATCATTAACATGCTGTAGCGCTAAAACCTTGCCACCTAAATATAAGTCTACAGTCAGTCCTTCAAGCTGCATGACATAGCAAGCCGCGAGGGCTGCATGCAAGCAAGAGAGCATTTCACAAAAGGGCGAAAATATCCGTAAGGTTGCTCTGCTTCTCTGCAGGTGTATAAAAGCCACTTCAGAAAGACCGCTGGATGCTGCAATCGATTGCATTTCGGAAGCCGTCAAAACTTTGTTTGCGAGGTAAACAAGGCATTGATTACCTGTATTAGGAGCGTTTGAAAATACGGCGATACGATAACTTTTCAATATCTTTCTCTCTCAATATTGAGGTAAATAAAATCAATGCGGCACCAATGTAAGTACTCAAAGTCATAGATTGATCTAAGAACAAAAGCCCTAAAATGCTCGAAAAAATCATTCTCGAGTAGTCGACGGGTAGAACTTTTGCTGCGGGTGCCAAGGAAAAGGCTTTCGCCATAAATATTTGTGCTAAATAGAAAGCAGTACCGATTGCGAGCAGCCAGAAAAGTTCTGTATAAGAGGGAGTTGCCCATTCGTCGGTCGCCAATAATGCAGAAATCGGCAGCATAACGAGGTATGAAATATATAAAATATTTTGCGGTGACTCAGTGTCGGATAAGCTTTTGACAGAGACATAAGCCACGCCCGTCATAAAGGCTCCAAATAGTGCCGCTGCGTAACCAATCGTGTCACCGTCAGCACTGAAGCCGGTAATTATGAGCACCCCGGCAAAGCCAGCAGCTAACTTAACGAGAGTTGCGCCTGTTAGTTTTTCTTTAAGGTAAATGATGCTTAACAATGTACCGAAAATAGGCGCAAGAAATGTTATCGCCACAGAGTCTGCAACAGGTATCTTAGTGACCGAGTAAAATATACTGAGTCCACCGAGAAGTGTTGCACTTGCGCGTACTAAGTGTGTTTTCCAGCGCTTAAAGGATGCAAGTGGTATCCTTTTACTTGGAGCGAAAAGGAAAGTCAGGACAAAGCCCACTAAGTTACGAGCAAGGAACATGACCGTTACTGTCACCGACTGGCTAAGGTAGGACACAAGGATCCAAACAATGGTTTGGGAGAACCCGTAGCCTATCATGAAAAAATATGGTTTCATTTTATGCTCGTATTAATAAGAAATAGTTATCTTTGCCTTAAATCGCGAAAGTTCGACGATGTAGGCAATCAACTTCGATCCTCATCTCGAGCTTCCTCTCTATTCGGTGTTTAGTCGGCATCATTTGGTATTTATAACAAGTAGCAATAGACACAATCGATGATTCAAATTTGCACTACCGGTTTAACAAATATAATGAAATTAATTTGCGCTAAGACATGAAAATTTTCATATTCTTCTAAATCAAAACTGTCAACTACCCATGAAACAGTTGTTAAATTTCAAAAATAGACGCTGTAAGTAGTCATACAAAGTCCAAGCATTTTTTACAAAAGTATATCCGTGGGGTTGTTTTGCCCATTCAGCCAGAAAATGTCCCTCGTAATCCTCTTTAACGAAAAACTCAAAGACAACAATAAATGGTTACTCTCTTTACTTTTGTTGATGCAGGCACTTGTTCAACTCTATAAGTTGAGGTATCTCAGGGTGACGACTTAAGACTGACCTAATGATTTCTTCAGCGCGCTGTAATTGATCATGTTTGAGTAAGAAGTTTGCAAAGAAGTGTCCCCAGTATGGTGGAAATTCTTGTTGGTCAAGCTTTTCAAGATCACGCTCAATAGCCAAGAATAACTCTAGGTCATTTGCATCGACGGCATGCCTTGCCATGGTAAATTTAGTGTTTTCTGAAACTGTCGAACTAACGTGGTATCGTTGACCCCGCTTAGCAAAATAGTCTTTCACTGCCGGAACGCCACCAAAGGCATGAATTTCATTAATGTCGTAAAAAATCAACGCTGGATAGTCAGCAAAGACCCAAGCTAGTCCGCTAGTAAAAAGATCGATCGGTGTAGTGAAGTGGCTCAGGTCTGATGATAGCTTGTAATGTACTTCCAACTGAGAAGGGTAGTCATGACTAAGCTCTTTAAGTTTATCAAAACCTTCGATTGCGTAATTTTCTTGGGAGCCGAGGGCGAGGTAGAGTCGTTTGTTGAGAGTGTCTTTACTTGCTTCAGCTGATGCGAAAAGCTGTTCAACATTCTTCAAGCGCTCAGCAGACAAGTTAGGAGAGCTCGCAAATAAAAAGCTATCAAATAAGTCTGGGCGTGTCGTTAGGAGATCCAGGGCAAAACCGCCTGCATGCTCCCATCCCGCAAACAAGCGCATGTTACTGGCTGGATAGTGTTCATCAACGTAAGGAACTATGTCTTTTTCAATGAGGTCTATAAGCTCCACTGAATCTTGGTTAAGTAATTCTCTGCGTCGAGCCGAGCTGTCACCGATTCGATGCGTGTCAATGGCTACAACGATAAACTCAGGGCTTGATGAATTACGCCAATTTAAAGATCTTTGATAGCCGATGGCGCTGTGAATGAAATGCTGGCCATCTATGATATAAAGAGTCGGAAACTTTTCTTGGTCGTGCTCAAGGGTTGGGTCCGGTTGGTAAATTTGTACCTGAATATCTAAATCAAAACTAATTGTATCAATTTGCGCGGCCGCTGCTGGGAGTAGGGAGCTTGTAATCAGTAGAACAAATAACAATAAAAATCTTTTCATTTTTTGTACCTTAACGCTGGGCTGAGCCTAATTTGAAAGAACGAAATATAAATGTCGCTTGTTTGTAGCCGTAAATCATGCTCTTCATAGACTCACGAGTAGTAATGTTGCAATTAAGTGTGGAGGCTCCGTGATTGATATGAGTATTTATGATCATTATATGCAACATAATTTAAATCGTAGGCATATTTTTACGAGCAATTAGAAAGATGCTGGACTTTGTGGGCGACCATTCATGGATAATCTCAAAACCTGCGTCATTGACCTGTTTCATAAACCCGTCTTTGTCCAAAAACTTAATATAAGGAGCTCGTCCGATTGCCTGCATGATACGGATGATCCAACGAATGATAACTGGCTCATTCTTTAGTAGAGGAGTACTGGATACAAATATACCGCCAGTTTTTAGCATCTGATGTACTTGATTAAGAGTTGCTTCAGTTGTTTCTATTAGGTGCATAATATTGAGACCGAGAACTGCATCGTAGCGCTTGTCTGGGTGTTGTAGCTCCTCAATTTGTCCAACAAGAAACGAAGCATTTTTTACGCCAGCTTCTATTGCTTGCTGCTTTGCAATCTCTATCATTGCGGGTGATACATCAGTTGCGACAATGTGCTTGACTTTAGGTGCATGTAATATTGCAGTACCGCCTGTACCACACCCAAACTCAAAAATCTCATCATAAGCAGACAAATGTTGTTGCGTAAGGTTGATTTTTCTCTGATAAATAGCCTCATCAGGAATAGGCTTCTTAGCGTAACTAGGAGCCAGCTTATCCCAGAAGCGAGTCGTGGATTCGTTATCGATCATTATCAAAGTCCGGTATTTTCGTTATCACTATCATCTAAACCTCAAATTTATCAGTGGCTCTAATTAAAATCATTCATTTTAGATGTTGTCTCACTATACAAAAATGTATACTGAAGTCATTTGTGAGCTGAGAGATTAGCATGGATTTTGACTGGGATGATGCGAAAGCATTTATTGTGACGGCTGAGAGTGGCTCCCTGACGGCCGCCGCAAAGAAGCTACGTACAAGTCAACCAACGATAGGCAGGCGCGTAACGTCACTTGAGGAAAGTCTCGGTATCGTTTTATTTGAACGTAGTAAAAATAACTTATTTTTAACTCCACAAGGAGAGCGGCTACTTGCATCTTTAAAGGTGATGGAAAGGGGAGCTAACGAAGCTATCCTTGTGGCAAAAGGCGCTACAGACTCACTTGCCGGTTTGGTCACCATTGCTGCAAGCCAACTTGATGCAGTATTCATACTTCCGACTTTGATTGCTAAATTAAGAGTGCTTGAACCCAGTTTGCAAATTAAGCTAGAAGTCTCAAATGATAGTGCAGATCTTATTCATCGTAACGCTGATATTGCTATTCGTAACTATAGACCAACAGAGGAAAACCTTATAATACGTAAACTAAGAGACTCTAGCGTTAGCCTGTATGGTACACCAGAGTTGTGTACTCAGGTAAAGGCCCAAAATAAAGCAGCACGCAGGTTCCCCGTGATAGGTTTTCTTGAAACTGACTATCTAACAGAAGTCTTAGCCAAGGGAGGAATTACAAAAGAGCAAGTAGACTTTCTCAGTTTTAGTGATTTTCAACTAACCCACATTGAGTTAGCAAAAATAGGGGTGGGCTTGGCGTTATTACCAACAAACCTTGGTGAGACTTTAGCAGACCTCGAATGCGTATTACCTAAAGGAGAATCCGTATATAACTACAGCACTTGGTTAGTTTGTCATTCGGAACTTAAACAAAGTCAACGCATTAGGTTTGTTTTTGATTATTTGGCAAAACACTTAACGGCTATTAATCACAACTATACATAGAAGTAGCTGAACCCATAAAACACTTTATGCCAATGTTTTGGGAAATGAGAGTGGATTATCAAAGCGTAAGCGTATGAAGGCATAAGTTGTAGTTGTTAAAAGTGAAGTACTTTAGTTGGTCATACACCCAGTTTTCCCTCGTTTACATATAGGCTTGTAATTTTTTTCACAGAAATTCAGTATCTTATAAAGTGTTTTTTACACATACCTTTGTAAATTACAATGACACCAAACAATTTATTTTCATAAAACACATTCACTTGTAAAAAGTGTGACCAAATTTAGACTTCGTCTAATTTACGACTAATTAAAGTGCGTCATCTTTTGTTGTGCTGGATGAATGAGGGGGGGTAGAAATTAGTTTTCCTAAGGCATTGATTTTGCTACTATCCATTGGGGAAAAGAGAATTTAATGTCCGATGTTATATGGTATTAGCCTTAAAAGTGGACATTAAAAACAAGCTACCTTAAATCGAGAGGTTATCGGCGTTGTCCGGTAATATAATGTTAGGATGCAAAGGAGGCATAATGCCTAAACCGATATCGACAATAAAAAATCCACTTACGGTTATAGCGATTTTTGCTGGAATTGCTGAAGTTTCAGGGAGCGCAGTGCTTCCCTTTATTAGTGAGGCGAATCAGCAAACCTATATCTGGTTTTTAATGCTGTTCCCGTTTGCACTTGTTTTACTCTTCTTCATTACATTAAACTGGAATTACAAAGTGCTTTATGCTCCATCAGATTTTGAGAATGAAGATAACTTCCTAAATCTACTGCATAAAAGGGAGTCTTTAGTTGTAGAGCAAACTGTAGATGATGTAGATGAAGAAATAAACCCCGGGGTTTTGGACTTTGACGCAAACGAAATATTCAAATCTCATGATGTTTTAGACTTCAACAAGACAGATCGAGAGCGAAGAATGAGAGTTGAAAGTATGCTTTTCAGAGCTAGAAGAGATGAAGCCCGAATGGCTGAAGATCTTGTTTTCAAAAAACTCTCTCGAGACCTAGGTCAGAATTTTCAGCGAGAATTAAGCTTATCTTTGGATGGTATGGACTTCAGGCTTGATGCTGCTATCGCTACCGAGAATAGTTTGAATGCATTTGATATTAAATATCATCGTAGAATATCGAGTGGATTCTTTAATTCTCGTAGGTTTGAAGATCAAATATCTCGCTATAGACACATATATGAGCGATTATCCGACTCAAAAAAACTTGGTTTTAAAGTTACATTTGTTTTAGTAAGCGATGAAATAAATAACGAAGCTATGCAGCGACTTGAAGACCTTCTTTCTAACATGCCATTTAAAACTGATATTATTAGTTTTGAGTTTGATGAATTGATAAATGATTGCAGAAAAGCATCCTAACAAGCCACTGCACTCGGATATTTTACTCGCTACGCTCCTAAAATTCCGGTGAGTGGAGCGTTTATGGTATAGGAAAATTATGCAAGAAATAACAAGTATGTTGGCATCAAAGTTTAAGGTCAAAGATATTGATTTTGATAACTCACAATGGCATCTGGCCATCCCAAGCAGCTCAGGTTGGTACTTTATTGAAACCAATACTCCAATCGAAGTTCTAGTAAATTTATCGTCTCCACCATCCAAATATACGAATAATGATGGAGATCAGAAGAAATGTCGTAATTACAACATTAGTTCACGCGCTGGCTCATTACTAAGCTGCGTGGGAAGTGATGGTGTAATTGGCGGCCAATCCTTTAGAGTCGTCTATTCAGGGATGGCAAAAAATTTACTTAATAGGGCCAGAGAGCATACTTTTGCGCACTTGGGCACCGCAGGTTTGGCCTTGGCAAATTACCAAGAAATAAAGGACTACGATTGGAAGTTCCATTACCTAATCAACACTATAGTACCCGCTTCAAAAGCACACCGAAATGTTATTCTAAAGCTCGGTGAGCAAATTTGGCGTGCAAGCAATGGGTGGCCGATTCTATGTGCTGGGTAAGCCATAACAAGGCAATGTTGCGGATTCGCTACGCTCAGCAAAAAGGGTTTATGAAAACCACCATCCAGAACTAATTAATAATGGTAGAATGAAATTAGTTTGATAATTGTTAGATAAAGGTACTCAGAGTATACCAGTTTGCCATTAAAAAAACTTAAAGCACGAAAAATTTTAAATAAGTGCTATTATAGGTACCATGAGTACCTTAAATGATTCAAAATTAAACCGGCTTCTTCGTAGTCAGCCAGAAGATGTTGTTTTGACATCCTCATGGCTTGCTAAAGAGGGTTATAGCTACGATTTGCAAAAGCGCTATAGAAAAAGCAAGTGGTTTGACTCCATAGGCACTGGCGCACTAGTGCGCCATGGTAAGAAAGTAGACTATCTTGCTGGAATATGCGCATTGCAATCACAGCTTGGCCTGTCTGTTCACCCTGGAGGGAAGACGGCCTTATCACTTCAGGGTAAATCTCATTATTTAGAAGTATCTACCAAACGAGCTCAACTCTTTGGAAGTGAACATGAAAACCTGCCTAGTTGGTTTAGAAAATACGATTGGGGGTTAGAGCTAAAAACCACGCTTTCTTCATTTTTGCCTCCAGATATAGGCCTAATAGACTTTGAGTATAAAGGGTTTACAGTGAAAGTCTCTAGTCCAGCTAGAGCTATACTTGAGTGTTTATATCAGGCTCCCCAGAAGCAGCCTTTATTAGAAGTGTATGAACTAATGGAGGGATTGAATAATTTAAGGCCAGCTAACGTAAACAAGTTACTAATAAATTGCACCTCAGTAAAAGCGAAGCGTTTATTCTTGTATATGGCTGAAAAAGCTGAACATGCCTGGTTTAATCATATAAAAATAGATGAGCTGGATTTAGGGTGCGGTAAACGTAGCATCGTTAAGAATGGTGTCTATGTGCCAAAATATAAAATAACCGTCCCCAAGAAACTCGAAGACAATAATGGATAGTAGGAGTAAAACTACTCTAGGATGTTATACCAGAGGATTACTAGCCAAAACTCAAGCTAGCATTGCCCAGACAAAAGCGGCTTTTTTGTTTTGCTAGTCAGATTCCTGGTCACTTCGGCAGTTATCATAGCTATGTTCAGTAGTGATTATGATTCAACAATAACTACATTGGGTACTTTTAATATGCAACCTGCTAGCTTAATAATCGTAATAGGTGGCTTGACTGTTATATTCGTACTTATAGTTATAGATTGAAATCGGTTGATTGAAGGCCCTAACAATCATTAGCATTCTGATTGATTATTCAAGTGCTTATTAAGCTCAACGAACTGGTTTTAGATAACTGGTCGTTTTTACGACCAACTAAATTAATTCAACTTTCATAGGGTCAGTGAATTGCTTAGTAGTATTCTGCACTAAATACGAAGAGTTTGGTTTTCAGAAAATAGTTTTTCCAAAGACATTGACTTTGCTATTATCCATTGAGGTAAAGTAAGTTTAAAATGAGGTAAATAATATTATGTGCAAAAACGGTATCTGTCAGTGAAAATTTACCTTGATGATGAGAGAGAAACCCCTGATGGGTGGACAAGAGTCTACTGGCCAGAAGAAGCTATAGAGTTGCTGAAAACTGGTAATGTAGAAGAGATAAGTTTAGATCATGATCTTGGAGATGATGATCACGGAACGGGATACGACGTAGTACTGTGGATAGAAGAACAGGTTATTTTAAACCAATTTTCGCCACCGATAATCAAAGTACATTCTGCGAATTCTTCTGCTCGCAAAAAAATGGAGTTGGGTATAAACAATATTTATGCAAAAAAGTAAAAACAAATAACCAAGGACTCAAGCCCACTAGTACTTAACTGCGCTCTGTACCAGTAGCTTAGTCAAAGCGTCAGTAATCAATATGACAATTATAATAATGAGAGAGGGTGTTTGCTCGCAGATGAATTGCACGAATACGAAAAATGTCCTTCGCAAAGTCATGGAGGCGCAAGGCATTTTCAGCTACCGGTTCAATGTAACAATTATCAGTTTTAAATTTTCACGAGACCTATAATTGAAGGTCTCTCGAGTAGCGCTCAACTAAAAAAATCTTTTAAAACCTTTAGTTCTTCCTCAAATCCTTTGCGCATAATCTTTTTATCTTTCTTAAATCGACAATTAACTTTTAGCATTTCAGAATGATCTTTATTTGATATCGTGTGCTTCCATTTCGGAAGAGATATCTTATTACAAATTTGCTTTGGATATAACAGTGCAGTAGTGTTTTCGTGGGTGTCGAGTATTAGCTCAAGTGGGAAAGAAACCTTGTATCTGGAGTAGCGCATACATTCATCGATTTCATAGATAAAAATCAAGTCTGAATTTTTATTATAGTACAGATCGAATGCAGACAAGAACATACAGTGAATTTTGACGTAAGCATACAAAAGGGTGACATACGATAATTCTTCAATTAGTGTGGCGGTTTTATCTGTTGGCTTTATGTAGGTAGCGAGTGTAAATGGGTTCTTAAGTTTTTGTTCAGAAAACACATATGCGGCAATACTATGGATAATAACGCTCTTGTCAATTTGTTTAATACTTGATTCTATTAAATGCATCCAACAAGAATAAGCCATACAGTAAGGGCAGCAAAACCTCACTTTGGCATGAGTTATGAATGGCAGTAGAGTAAGCGATGGATCAAGGGTTTCCAGTGATTGCCTGATTACTTTGTTGGCTCTGGTTGTTGCTTTTATTATAGAATCCTTAAGCTTTGGTATTTTTTTTAAGTCATCGTACGTTATTGGTTCTGCTAGTATTATATTATTATCAAGCTGGAACGATTGCTTATGTAATGCGTAGGTTTTAGACGCTACAGCAGATATTGATTTGCTAGAAGTAAGGTCTTCCTTGATTAGGTAGGAAGGAAACAGCTTGCTCTGTGTGATATCTATAAAGTGGGATAATTCACTATCCAGCTCATCCGAATAGACTAATCGATTTTTACTGTTGTCTTTACATTTCTGTATGAGTTCATATATTCGCACCAGTGTGACCTTTGAAGAATTTTTCGCAATTACTCTAGCTTCTAAATAGTTATAGTACTGTTCATCGACTTGACACTTTGTGCACTTATTGTCTTTACTTAGAGAATCCAGCCATCCTTTTTTGCATGCTTGACAGTATTTGGTAAGTCGTTTGTTATGAATCGGACATCGCTTCATCCACACATAATTGTAGAAATGGCTATAGAAGCCAATCTTTGCGCAATCAGGACAGCTTTTAGGTTTCAGCCTGGTAGGAAAGCGCCTATATTCTTCCGGCCTTAGTACACCTGTATATTTTGATTTTTCGCACCATTGCATGTATTTAGTGATTAATTTAGCTTGTCCTTTGTGATGATTCAGCTGCTCTGCTTCGGTGAGTAAATTCAATTGTGGATTACTGTATAGAGGGTTACATTTGATTAAATGATGTCGCAGTGATACATCTGATTCAAAAGGGCATATAAAATCAAAGCCAAAATTCATTTTAAAGCTCCTCAAGTTTAACTTGATCTACAATTAAGTCGCTGTTATTAATGCAATGCTCAATTAATTCGAAACTAATATCTGTGACATCAGGTTGAGGTAAATAATGGGTTATAAACAGGTTGACAAAACAGAAAAAACTTTCTGTGGACCAGTGCTTGAGTTTATACGGAGTTTTAAATTTTTCGAAAAACACTTGCCAGATTAGGCTTGCGTACTTTTGGAGTTTAAATGTTTCGTACTCTTTGCCACTTTTTTTTAAAAAATATTGTGAGTAACTCACATCAGAAGTAGTCGGGAATGTGAGTCGGTCGTACTCACTAAGAATATGACTGACAGACTCAAGCTTAGTAATAGGTTGATAAAAGTAAGCTCTTTTGAAAAATCGTTCGTATATGTGGGTGTCTTCCCGTTCCTGTAAAAGCCGATATGTATCCTTAAAATTATCTAGGTTGGCAATGAAAAAAATATGACAAAGGGTTCCAAAGGAATCTTTTAATCGATCATAAATCTCAGCATATATAGAAAACTGTCGGATCGACAGCCGTTGTGCCTCATCCACCATAAGCACTAGTCGTTTACTTTGTGACTCATAGCACCTGTCGAGTAGATATGTAATATAGTGTTGCGATATTTCATCGCTAGTGGCTCTGCTTTTTAAAGGAAAATCA
Organism: Kangiella sp.; assembly: GCF_048265365.1. NCBI lineage: Bacteria > Pseudomonadati > Pseudomonadota > Gammaproteobacteria > Kangiellales > Kangiellaceae > Kangiella > Kangiella sp. Next base: position 1,770,175 of record NZ_JBLXBT010000001.1, on the reverse strand, counting down.
TAATTGAATGCAAGTTGTCGCCAAGCACCTCTACTGGTTTTGCGATCTCTTGAAGCAATATAAATAATTTCGTACGGGATCGATTGATTATCTGCATCTTTTAGAAAAGGTGTAATAATCTTAGTGCTGGTAGATTTGCCACTTCGGCTGTATCCATAAATGAGCGCACCAGGCAATCCACGTCTAATAATACTGGAACAAAACTGAAGTAATCCCTCATTCTCCAAAGTGTGGATCTGCAATAACTCAGGGTGTTTTAAAGGGTGTTCGATTTTAGATGCGTCGTCGTTCATAGCGAGTTCTTTAAAGTGTTCCATCCATTGCATAAAGCTTACCTCTGCGATGTATCTCAGGAGATTTTCACTTGTTCCCAGGGCATCCTGATTTGGGAACTAATGTAGTTTGCTGACTGTTCATACGAATTAGAGCTGAACCCAACCTCACTCAAGTCGTCTGTTTTTACCATGTCCAACACTAACTCTCTACTTTGTGAATTTTCGAAGCCAAGCCGTACCATTTCTAGCTGGACGCTGGGTTTATGAAAGTTTTTTTGTAAGATAGTAAAGTACTCCGTAAAAGCATCGCCTGATGCGAACAGCAAATTTTTGGTCGTCTTTATGATACGTTTACGTGTGACGATACCGTGTGCATAGCGTCTCCACATTCGTGGAACGATCAGCTCCGCTATGAAATCACCATTTGGGAGGTAAGCTTTGATTTTTCGGATATCCTGCGGATCAAACTCTATCGAAACGGTAGTGGTCGTATTTACAGATTTTGACCAGTCCATAACGGTGTATCTTACGCCATAAAAGTTAACCCAAGGATGCTGCTTTTTTGTTTTGCTAAAGTGAAGCTTTCGTAGTTTTGGATCTTTTACCAGCTGGCTTTGTGGTGCTTGCGGTGGTCTCATACAATAGTATTGGTGTTGAATTAATTCCTTCAGCTTTTCAACGGGGCAGATGCCTCCTAGCCTTGCCTGAGGTTTTTGATTGTATTCTGCAATCTGAATGCTCATCATTTCCAGTAACGTTTGAACATTGACCTTGGGCGGTTTTTTCTTAAGACGCTTGCTTTCTTTTATAGGGTCATGTGAATGAGAACCAGTTGTTGAACGATGTCTATGAGTCACAGTGTTGATCATGAGAAAGAGTCGCTCGATCTGCTCTCTTGCATTAGGGTTTTCTGGATGACCATAATGTAAGCATGCCTGTTGATCGTGAGCGTATTGGATACAGTTGTTTCCGAAATGCGCCATGTCATTATCAAGACTGATCACACCTATCTGAACTCTGGGCAACCATGCTTTTAAATCGTTAAGATTTGGTCCTTCGGGGTAAGAAAGGGATGGCGTTTGGATGGTCAGTTTCGGCTTCGGATAATGAATTTGCTTCAAAACGTTCATGATGTCCCACTGACTGCACCGAAGGTTGATGCTGAAATGAAATGCCAAAATACAGCCAGTAGAACAGTCAGTGGCCATAACAATCCAGAACCGCTTCACTCTAACAAGCGTTCGACGACCAAAAATCTCGAATTCTATGGCTGTCTCACAATCGAAATGTTGCTCGTCTATTTGGATTTCTTCGAAAGCCATGTCCGAACGTTTACTGATACTCTCGCGCCAGGGCCTACTTTCGGGGCATCTCAGCTCAGATAGGTAATCATGAAAATAACGTCGAACACTTTGGTATGCTAGGGATTGGGTGGTGTAGGGGTAATGATCTTTGGGAACACCAAATTGAATTAACAGCGATAAAAAAGTTTTATGTAGAATGTTCGGTGTAAGATTCTCACTGGTAGCAGTCCCACGGTAGCTGGCTTTTATTTTAGCCTGCAATTCAACTTCGATATCTGGATACTTTTTTAGCAGAGCTTTAAAGGCAAAGACGGAACCACGGCCATCCGCCAAGGTCGGCATTGGTGACTGGCGTTGTTTTTCATGTTGGATAAGATTGGGGATCAACCCTTTATACAAAGCAGGGGGCTCACCATCATAGGTTCCCAGGGCTCGATTGAGCAAATAATAGACCATGCTAGGCGAGACATTGTGAGTCATGGCCGTTTTTTTTACGCTCACTCCTTGTTGAAAGTATTTTATTATTTCAACATTTCTGATGAACTTAGCACGGTTTTTAGAAGACATCGTGGCTGTATCCACATGCATCGGCCAATTGTTGAGATCATTCAACTCAGGTTTTTCGATCAAAGTAGAGCGGAATCCATTCATAAGCTCAAAACCGTATCAAAGCCCAAGTCAGACTGCTCCAGAGCCAGGCTGATGAGCCCGGCATGAGCTAAGCGAAAGACAGCGACTTCCGTTGCATAAGTTCTTTGCCTATCACCACTATCTATGAAATCGCCTAACTCAATTCCTTCATCTGACATTAACAGCTTCGACATGATCTCATCTTGTAACTGGGTGGTTCTGATCCGGGATTTATTTGCCGCGACAAGCACTTGAACGATTTTAAGCCAGTTCACGGCTTTTTGCTCTTGCGCTAAAATGGATTCGTTGGTTATCACCTCAAATCGTATTTGGTATTTGTGTAAAAATGGCTCCAAATATTGCTCGTAGTGAAATGGGGTTTGGGCTTCTGGTTTAATTTCCATCACTATCTTTTGATTGCCTCGAATCACGAAAACATCCGGAATGTACCGCTTACCATTAATTTTAAATTGATACGGCTGTGGGACATAACTTTGCACAGAGGGATCCGCTTCAAGCAGACCGCCATGCAGATATTCTGCTAAGGAATGAAACGGCGATGGAAGAGGGTGCTTAAGCATGATTTGTTCATAGTAATTGGTTTTGCGACGAAAACTTAGTGGTGTATGATGGCATACTGGATGTCTCAGAAAGTCTACCGACTTATCTGTCATAACCTCTAGGAGCTTATTCTTTGTCATTCATTTGACCTTGTTCAACTGCAGGAAATCGTTTCCCGCCCAATGCTAATGCGTATTGTATTAGCAGATCACATCCTGAAAACTAAGTCTCAATTGCATGTAGGGCATGCCCCTAGTGTCTGCTCGACCTGCACATTAATTTGTGTGAGAAACTGAATAAGGGGTTACGATGAGTAAGACAACCAAGCTCGTCCTCAAACGTTTTCAAGTGTGTGAATTACTTGGGATCACTAGAGGGGAATTCGAATACTGGTTTCCTGTATTTACACCGAGTGAATTTGATCGAAAGGGGCTGGATATCATTCAAGTATTTGCCTTTTCTTTGATTGTTCACCTAATTAAAGAAGTGAATCTGAAACCCGCCAACCTACCGCAACAAAGGCTACGAAATACTCTTAAGGAAATTGTGGACCTGTTAAAAAGAGACAGCGAGCTTAATTATATTTGGATACTAAGTTATGACTCAAAAGCTGACCAGCTGCTCCATGCAGACGATACTAGCTTTTATCAATTTGTCCTGAACAGCAAAACCACAACCATCATTAATCTAAAATTACTATGGAGTCATTTCAGAACAAAATTTTGTTCAATAATCTGAAAGATGAATTTGACACTTTAAATCAATATTACTTCGTTTAATGGTGCAGCTCAATGAACCGTTGTTGCGTTATATGGGATGACTCGATATAGCGCATTGCTGTTTTAGGATCTTTCCAACCTACATATTCCATAAGCTCTTTAAGGCTCCAGCCATTACTGTCGGCCCAGGATGCGAACCCCCGTCGTAACGAATGACTACTAAAGGCATCAGGGTATAATAGTCCAGCACCTCTTGCACACTCTCGAACAATATTAATGATTGTATTGGATGTCATGCTCTTATGATTAAAATGTCCCCAGCGGTCGATCCCTACAAATAGCGGTCCTTTGCTTAATTCAGCGGCCGTAACCCACTCCTGATAAGCGGTGACAGGGCAGAGTTTTTGCAAAGCTGGAACTTTATAGGTCACCCCTTTATTATCCCTATCGCCTTTCGTAGTAGGAAAATACAGTGACATTCCCTTGTTGGGGATAACGGTCACGTACTCAACATCTATATTAGTGAGTTCATCTGCTCGAAAAGCACGCCAGAACCCGAGTAGCAGAATGGCTTTATTTCGAATGAGTCTCAATCCTTTCCTATAATCCTTTGACTCCTTTATCGACTCCTCAAGCCACTGAATAATGATTTTCAATTCTTCTAATTGGAGAGGCCGAGCCTGCTTGGTTTGGTATGTATGCGTTGCTCGGATACCTTTCATTACTTTTTTTACTAATGGTGCTTTCGTAGGATCTGGAAAACCGTATTCATGATGCCATTTTGCAAGTACGGCCAACCGGTGCGCTAAGGTGCTTGAAGTCAGCTTATCAGCGTAGTGACTGAGATACTGTGCAATCGCAGCTGGAGTGGCAGGTAAGAGCCCACCCCAGTGACGTTCATAGTGTTCAACGGCGGTACGGTAACTGCGTACCGTATTTTCGCGAGTGGCTGCGTTGACGTAAAAACTCACTAAATCAGTATTTTTAGAATTGGGCATATATGCGTGTTATGTACGACTTTATCTCATCATATCGTCCAAAAATGCCTGTCACAATAGATAATCTATTATTATCCAAAATGAAACATCGAAAGCTATAGACATGTAAAGAGTATAGAAATAGTATGTATATACATATTACACAATACAGTACAAAATAATCAGAGGTTTCAAAAATGGCGCGCATCGGTATTTCTCAATATGACGTTGAAAAAGCATATAAGTCATTGACTTCACAGGGTGTTAATAACCCATCAATTGATGCAATACGAGCTGAGCTGGGTAACACAGGCTCCAAAACCACCATCTCAAAATACCTCAAAGATATTAAAAAGACCCGTACTAACGGTACACTCACCGAGGTCAAAGTCTCCGACGCCATTGGGCACCTGGTAAGCCAGCTTGCTGCCAGGCTCAACGCTGAAGCGAATAAAACCATTGAAGACATGGAGCAAGCTTTTGAGAATGAGCGTCAGGCCTGGAATCAAGAAAAGTCAGGACTTGAGGAGTCGTTAAGCCAAGCCACAGAGCAAAATAAAGCTCTAAGTGAGAACATTCACTCACTACAGGCGAAGCTCAATACTGCCAGCCGTGAGAGTGAGCAACTGAACATTGAGTTGCAAGGTATTCAAAGTGACTTGAAAGAACTTACAGCCGTTTGTCGACAAAAAGATGAACGAATTATCGATCTGGAGAAGAGTCTGCAACACAGTTATGACAACTTGAGCCACTTCCGCGAATCCGCCAAAGAACAACGTGATCAACAAGAGCGCAAGCACGCTGAAGAAGTGTCGGGATTGCGAGCAGAGCAGCGAAAGCTGGGGCAAACCATTGCCTCTCAACAGTCAGAACTCACGCAGTTGAACCGTCAGAACGCTGAGCTAATCACCGAAAAGCGGTTGTTGGCCAAGTCACAGCGCGAACTTCAAAACTCATTAAAAACGTTAACTGAAAAGGTGCAGTCAGCCAGTACTGACAGAGAGGAGCTACTAGCGCAACTTGATGCTATAACCAAAGAAAACAATGAGCTAAACACTTCCGTTGTGCAGCTAGAGCATGAGATTGAGGAATTGAAATCGCCCAAGAAACTCGCAAAAAACAGGAAGTAGCCAAGTCTGAAAGCTAGCGTTTAACCACAAAGCTGTGTAATAGTTGGTTAGTATCCACTTATCTTTTGTGAACTAACTGATAATCTGCTAGTCTACTGCCCTGCATTTATGAGAACGAGTAGAGACTCTTTTTTACCGTGAACCGTCAACTTTTAACTTTCGCTCTAGCCATATTGATTGCCCTGCAATCGGTAGTTGCTGTGGCGGACGTCCATCAGTTTCATCAATCCGGTTCTGAGCATCTTACTTTTGATCACGAGCATCAAAAAGCTCACTCCTCTCCAATACCAGATGATGACAAGCGTTGGTTAGAATCAGAAAAGAGCAAAAGCTACCAGCTTGATTGCCACCATTGTTGTCACTGTCATGGCTCATCACACCCTTTCTTTCTGGGTCGCCAAGATATCTCTGCTTCTCTTTATCAAAAGGGGGCTATTTTAGGCAACCCTTCCCATTACAGTTCCCATATAGCATTCCCTGATAATCCCCCTCCGATCAGTTAAATACAGTACAAATAAACTTTTATTCTGAGGTATAGCGTTGTGCAAATGCCAACCCAGCTGTGCCTGATGTACTTTGATTTTAATTGTGAGGAAATTTCATGAAGAAACTATCAGTTTCTTATGCGATGTGTGCCGTTATTTATTTGCTGTCGGCTTCAGCGCAAGCGCAACCCGTTGATTGGGAGCGCTGGCTGGCATCACAGATAAAGCAGCACCCAGACATCATCGCGGCCCGCGAGCAACTGCAAGGCTCGGAAGCTACTGCGGACGCAGCGGAACAGCCACTTTACAACCCGGAGTTATCTTCTGAGCTGGAACAGGTTGGTGAAGAAAATAACTACCGTGTAGGTGTTTCTCAAACGGTTGACTGGTGGGATAGACGAGGTGCTAAACAGCAGCAGGCGGCTTTTATCCGACAAGCAGCTAAAGCCCAGTATCAGCAACAGGTTATGAGTAAGACTGCTGAGGCTCTATCAGCATTGGTTGAGTGGCGTGCCAGTAATCAAGCCGCCATTATAGCTCAGGCACAAAAAGAGCAACTTAATGCATTATTGCAAGTGGCTGAAAAGCGCCAAAAAGCAGGAGATATAGGCACTATTGATGCTGAGCTCACCTTTCTATCTTTATCAAAACAGCTGGCACAGGTTGCTGAGCTTGAAGTCGCTTTGCAAAAAGCCGAAAGCAGAGTGCGCGAACTTTTGCCACAGTGGACTCCTGAAAAAGGAGGCATTCCCGAAGATTTCTGGCCTTCGGAGCCGGTGTCAATTACTGACCAGGAGTTGTTACAACATCCCTATGTTGCCAGCGCTCAGGCTCGCTGGAAGTCCATCAAGGAAGAAGCGGAAGCAACCCGCCGCGCAGCCAAAGCAGAGCCGACCTTTGGAGTCAATGCTGGTCGCGACGGTGGAGAAAATACTGTCGGCCTGACCTTCTCAATTCCTTTGAATGTACGTAATGACTACAGTGCCGAAACTCGTGTGGCTAATCGTGCAGCACTAGAAGCAGAGGCCCGATTCTTGGCCGTTTATCGCAATCTACGGTTTGACTGGCAGGCTGCACAAGCTGCCTGGAAACGTTATGACGAGCAATACCGACGCTGGCTCGAGCTGGCTCATGGCAGAGTTGAAAATAGTGCTGACTTGTTGGAAAGCCAGTGGCGAAGCGGTGATCTATCAACAACTGACTACCTGCTTGCTCTCAACCAGCGTTCGGAGAGCTTGCTGGCAGGAATCTCACTCGAAAAGCACACACAGCTTGCGTTAACCGAAGTGTTGCTGCACTCCGGCCAGCTCAAAGCTGTTGCACCAACTGCGACTAAGCCACTGAATTAAAGATAGGATAATGAACATGAATAGATTATTGATAGCGATGCTAAGCGCCGCAATGACTGCACCAAGCATAGGGCTTGCAGAAACGATGAGTGGTGAGGCGCACGAACATGATAAGAGCAAGCCTGCTCAAGAAGTTATTGAGTATAAGGATGATTCGTCTCACGAAGAACGCTCATCGAACGCCACGGATGAACATGAGCGTCATGGTGATACAGAACATGAGTCTAGCGATAGTTCCCACAATGAAAGTCATGATGAGGCTGGACACAGCGAAAGTAATACTGAAGAAGATGGACATGGGCATCAAGAAGAAGCTTCTGCCACTACGGCACTAAATACTGCCCAAATGACTATTGCTGATATCCAGGTTGCTCCTCTCACTGCCAAGCGTATTGATTATGAGTTCTACGCACCAGGGGAAGTTCTTTCTAATGGATACACTAGCTACATAGTGTCACCGCGAGTAGCTTCCGTTGTATTACGGCGGCACGTAGCATTGGGCGCTCATGTCGAACAAGATCAGCCACTGGTCACCCTGTTCAGTGAGGATGTGGCACAGGCCCAGGCAGACTATCGCACCGCCTGGCCTGAATGGGAAAGAGTCCGCAAGCTCGGCCGCAAAACCGTTGGAGAGCAGCGTTATATCCAGGCCAAAACCAGCTGGGAAGCGGCTCGGGCAACGTTGCAGGCCTATGGGTTAGCTGAGTCAGATTTGCAGTCCCTGGCATCGCAAGATATTAAGGCATTGGGCGAATATACCCTACGTGCCGAAACCGATGGTTCTGTGTTATCTGACGACTTCGAGCAGGGGCAGCGCGTCGAAGCTGGTTCTCCTCTGATCAAGCTGGCCAATGAGAAGCAGCTCTGGGTCGAAGCACACCTTCCAGCAGATCAGTCTATATCACTTCCGCTCGGTACATTGGCTGACATTGTGGCTGGTGATATCCGAATTCAAGGCAAAGTATCCCAAGAAGCACATACCATAAACCCCGTTACACGAACCCGAACAGTGCGCTTATTGGTGGACAACCTGGAGCATAGGCTGCATCCGGGACAGTTTGCAGAGGTCTTCTTTCGTTTTCGTACAGAAGAGCCGGTATTGGCTGTGCCAGAGTCAGCGCTCATGCGGAATCCCGATGGAGACTGGGCAGTTTTTGTAGAAGAGAGTCCAGGGCAGTTTCGCTCTCAAGAAGTTGAACTAAAGCGAGCACTAGGTTCGTTACGTGAAATTAACGGCATTGTTCCCGGAACTCGTATCGTTACCGACGGTGCATTTTTTGTTGCTTCACAAATCGCCAAAGGCGGTTTTGATCCGCATAACCACTAAGCACTAAGGAGACTCTATGTTTAATCGAATTGTCGATTGGGCGGTCACTAACCGTTTGCTGGTGGCGATTGCGCTCATTACACTAACGGTCAGCGCCTTTTTTATTATTCCAAGGCTGAATCTTGATGCATTTCCGGATGTTACCAACGTTCAGGTCTCGGTCAATACTGAAGCCCCTGGCTTGGCTGCCGAGGAAGTCGAGCAGCTGATAACCTATCCGATTGAAGCTGTCATGTACGCTCTGCCTGATGTAGAAGAAGTAAGGTCTATTTCAAAGACTGGCTTGTCTGGCGTCACTGTTGTGTTTAAGGAAGGCACTGATATTTACTTTGCCCGGCAACTGGTATTCGAGCGACTTCAGGCTGCCAAAGAGCTGATTCCAGAGGGCGTTGGTACACCCGAAATGGGGCCAAACACTTCTGGGCTGGGGCAAGTCTATCAGTATTTACTGGTTGCCGAACCCGGTTCGGGTTTCGATGCCATGGAGCTACGCAGTTTAAATGACTGGGTGGTCAAGTTGTTGCTTATCCCGGCCGAAGGCGTGACTGATGTGCTGTCTTTCGGCGGTGAGGTGCGTCAGTATCAGGTCGATCTGAATCCGTCAAAGCTGTTATCTTACGGTCTGACCCAGAACGATATCATGGCGGCTCTGGAGCGTAACAACACCAATGTTGGCGGCTGGTATATGAACCGTGGTCAGGAGCAATTGGTGATCCGAGGTACCGGCTGGCTCGAGCATGGCAAGCAAGGGCTGGAGCAGATCCGTCAAGTTCCCCTGAAAACGGTGGATGGCACCACTATCACCGTATCGGATGTAGCCAAAGTGAATCTGGGTAGCGAAATCCGCCAGGGCGCAGTGACCATGACACGCCGAACTTCGGATGGGAAAGTTGAGACACTAGGCGAAGTCGTCTCAGGCATTGTATTAAAACGTTTAGGCGCCAATACCAAAAGCACCATTGATGGGGTTAATGCCCGTATCGAGCGTATTAATCAGGCGTTACCGGAAGGAGTTAAGTTCGAGGCTTACTATGATCAGGCCGATCTGGTGACGCAAGCGGTTGATACCGTTGTCAATGCTCTGTTACTGGCGTTTGTCTTCATTGTGGTCATTCTGGCGCTGTTCCTAATGAATTTGCGTGCTACCTTACTGGTACTGATCTCAATTCCAATTTCCATCGGTATTGCTTTAATGGTGATGGCGTGGTTTGGTCTTTCGGCAAACTTAATGTCTCTAGGCGGTATTGCCGTGGCCATTGGCATGCTCGTGGATGGCTCTGTAGTGATGGTCGAAAACATGTTCAAACATTTGACCCATCCCGATGCTACCCATGACAAAGATAGACAGACAATGGTTCAGGATGATCCAGATCCTGTTGATGCAGCTCATGATAGCCATGGGATTGCTTTACGCTTGCAAGAAGCTGGCAGAGAGGTAGCAAGACCTATATTTTTTGCTACAGGAATTATTTTAGTTGTCTTCATGCCGCTATTCAGTTTCGAAGGGGTCGAAGCCAAACTGTTCCAGCCGATGGCTATCAGTATCATGCTGTCTATGCTGTCCGCGCTGATTGTAGCTTTAATCATAGTCCCAGCATTAGCCACCTACCTGTTTCGCAAAGGGATACGCCCGCGGGAGAGTTTCGTCTTGAAACCACTTGATAAACTCTACCGCAAGGGTTTGTCGTGGGCTATGAGCCACAGTAAGGTCGTCGTTGGTATTGCTGTAACGCTCGTGGTTGCGGCAGCTTTAGTAATACCGCGTCTGGGTACCGAGTTTGTGCCTGAACTCGAAGAAGGAACGGTCAACCTCCGGGTAACACTCGCTCCGTCCTCCAGCCTGGATACTGCGCTTGAAGTCGCTCCAAAACTTGAAGCAATGCTGATGGAATTCCCGGAAGTCACCTATGCGTTATCACGCATTGGACGTGCCGAAATTGGCGGTGATCCAGAGCCAGTGAATAACATTGAGATCTATATTGGTCTTAAGCCAGTGCCAGAATGGACCAGCGCCGATAATCGTTATGAATTTCAATCCCTGATGGAGCAAAAGCTGGAACAACATCCAGGATTGCTGTTCAATTTTTCACAACCGATTGCCACCCGTGTGGATGAGCTGTTATCGGGGGTTAAAGCGCAACTAGCGATAAAGCTCTTTGGTAAAGATCTTGATGTGCTGGCTGAAAAAGGGCAGGCAATTGAGGCAGTGGTCAAAAAGATCGACGGTACGCGTGATGTTGCCATGGAGCAAATTGTCGGTGAAGCTCAATTGGTCGTAAAGCCCAATCGCCGCGCATTGTCTCGTTATGGACTCGACGTAGCGGATGTCATGGAAGTGGTTCGAAATGGGCTTGGCGGTGCCAGCGCTGGACAAATCATCAATGGTAACGAACGTTATGATATCTATGTTCGGTTGGATGAACGTTTTCGCCAAGATCGCGAAACTATTGCTGACCTTCGTTTGCAGGCACCTTCAGGAGCCTGGGTTCGCCTTGGTGATGTAGCCTCTGTAAATATTGCTTCCGGCCCGCCGCAGGTTCGCCGAGATGATGTTCAGCGCAGAGTAGTCGTTCAGGCCAATGTGCAAGGGCGTGATATGGGCAGTGTGGTAGCAGATATTCGCGCAGCGATTGCTGAACAAGTTGATTTGCCAACGGGTTACTCCGTGGATATAGGTGGACAATTCGAAAATCAACAGCGAGCACAAAAGCGTCTGTCGCTGGTCGTGCCATTATCGCTGGCGCTTATTGCCTTGTTGCTTTACTTTGCCTTTGCTTCGGTTGGTCAGGCTATGCTGATCCTGGTAAATGTACCTCTAGCCGTTATTGGTGGGGTGTTCTCACTCTGGCTGTCAGGGCAGTATTTATCAGTGCCCAGCTCGGTCGGATTTATTACCCTGTTTGGCGTCGCGGTACTTAACGGTGTAGTGATGGTTGAAAGTATCAATCAGCGTATCAAGGATGGCCTACCTGTCAGTGAAGCCGCTTTTGATGGTGCCGTATCCAGGCTTAGACCGGTATTGATGACAGCAGTGACATCTGCGTTAGGTTTAATACCGATGTTGCTATCAAATGGCGTTGGCGCAGAGATACAAAAACCGCTTGCCAGTGTTATCGTAGGCGGGCTGATAACAGCCACATTTTTAACACTGTTTGTGTTGCCCGTTCTGTTTGCCTGGTTTTCAAAAGGTAAGTTGAAGGAGAAACACTAACTAGCAATCTGCCGGCTCTATTTTGGAGTCGGCAATACTTTATAATAGCAAGATGGTTTGAACCAACACCCCATTAATGCTGAAAGCTCGCCCATTTTCGTATCGAGGACTCTCCGCTTTAGACTATAGTGATCGGGGAGGGGGAAAGCCAATATCAAAAAATGCAAGGTATACCTATGAGCCAGAAATGTAACCGTGACTGCAAAGCAGATGCTACAGATGAAACACAAGATATTACTAACGACGACAAGTTATTTGAAGGGGCACATGTAAGCGAATACCACGTTCCTAAAATGGACTGCCCATCAGAGGAAGGCATGATCCGAATGGCACTGGACAGTCTTGAGCCAAGTGTAATCCTCGAGTTTGATACACATAAACGCATAGTTAGAGTGTTTCATCACCTTGAACTCAGGGACATGGTAGAAGACCGGATAACGTCTCTTGGGCTTGGGGCTAGATTGGAATCAACTAACGCTGTGGACAGCGAGATTATCCATAAAGCAAGGTTGACGGCACAAAATGAAGAAGCAGAGGAAGCTGGGATACTTAAAATGCTATTAGCTATTAATGCAGTGATGTTTATTACAGAACTTGTTATCGGCTGGTGGGCACAATCGACCGGATTGATAGCTGATTCATTGGATATGTTTGCCGATGCAGCAGTGTATGGGGTGGCACTATACGCCGTTGGGCATGGCGTCCGAAAAAAACTCCGTGCAGCGCATATATCAGGATGGTTACAGATTATATTAGCTCTGGGTGTATTAACAGAAGTTGTGAGGAGACTGGTTCAAGGGAGTGAGCCTGAGTCAAACCTTATGATGGTGTTTGGCTTAATTGCCTTGGTAGCAAATGTCTGGTGCTTAATCTTAATTGCCAAAAAGCGAAATGGCGGCGCTCACATGAGAGCAAGTTGGATTTTTTCTGCTAACGATGTCATCGCCAACCTTGGTGTTATTATTGCTGGGGGGTTGGTAGCATGGACGGGGTCGCAATACCCAGACTTAATCATTGGCTTTATCATTGGCTCAATTGTTTTAACTGGTGGTTTTCGCATATTGAAGATCAAATCCTAAAGTAAGAATAAAGCTCCACAAGAGGTAATCTTAAATGCATGATCATTCGCACTCACATGGTTCAAATACTCGTATAGGTTGGGCATTTTTTCTGAATGTCACCTTTACCATTATCGAGTTTATAGGAGGTATCTTAACCAATAGTACCGCCATCATGGCCGATGCAGTCCATGATCTTGGCGACAGTTTATCCATTGGATTTGCTTGGTTCCTTAGTAAAGTTAGTGAGAAAGGTTCAAATTCAGAGTTCACCTATGGTTATCGCCGATTATCACTGCTTGGAGCTCTTATTAATGGCCTAGTCCTGATTATTGGTTCTGCATGGGTTCTGACAGAAGCTATCCCTAAACTCCTGCAACCAGAAATGCCTATGGTTGAGGGCATGATCGCGTTAGCCGTGTTTGGGGTGCTAGTTAATGGTTTTGCGGCTTATAAATTAAGTAAAGGTAAAACTCTTAATGAGCGTATACTCAACTGGCATTTACTGGAAGATGTACTTGGTTGGGTTGCAGTTTTAATCGTTTCCATCGTACTTCTTTTTGTTGACTGGCCCATTCTTGACCCAGCTTTGTCGATTCTTTTCACTCTCTATATTTTAATTAATGTTGCTAAAAACCTTTGGCACACTATAAGGTTATTTTTACAGGCAATCCCTGACAAAGAACTGTCAAAATCAGTATACAAAACCTTAATAGAACTTGAAGAAGTGGACAGTATCCATCACCTGCACTTGTGGTCATTGGATGGAGAGCATCACGTACTTACTGCTCATCTAGCTCTACAGGATGCACTATCTATGCAGCAACAGCTGGAGTTAAAAAAATCTATAGCAGAACGATTGAGTAAATTTAATTTAGAGCATACGACTATTGAGCTTGAAATGACTGACGAGCAATGCCGCGATGCTTCTGAAGCTTTGTAATTGGGAGAGTACAGCTATAATTTATATTGTGGCCGCACAGTAACTGGTACCCTTGACTTATGCGTCGATTAATTTATTTCGTTGAATCAAATCTTGTTTGGTTTGTGATTATTGTAGCTGGAGTTGGCCTGATATTGCCCGAATCCGGGAAGTACCTCGACTCCTCAATAGCCCCTTTACTTGTGATTCTGATGTTTGTGATCAGCCTTACATTTGATGCACATGCCGTACGAATAGTCTTTCGCAAACCGTCAAGACAGTTTTTGGCAATGGGGCTCGTCTATGGCCCGATTCAATTGCAGGCTTCTTGACTGGTCGCCTTTTTCAATGCGGTCAATACAGCCTTTTCTCCTTTCGTAGTTCCGCTCCTTTTTCTATGGCTGACAGGGATACAGCTAGAAGTCCCTCTCGTTTCCATCATCCTGGAGTTAGCTCTAGTTGTTTTAGTGCCTACAATTCTCGGTGTAACCTTACGCACCAACTTTCCGACGATTATTTCAAAGCATGATTCGACTTACGCAGGAATTGGGTCAGTCTTCTATCTTGTAATATTACTTGCGGTAGTGGCTTCCAATGCAGAAACCATCATTGGTTATGGATAGTATGCTTTTGTAATTGCTGGAGCAGCTTTAAGTCTAAATCTTTGTGGCTACTTAATTGGAATGGCTTCACGGTTTATAACGACAGACCGACCGGAAGTCATCGCATACCTATTTACTGTCAGCAAAAAAGAATTTAGCATTGCAGCGGCTTTTGTGGCTGCATCCCGGTTGCCATCAGAAATAGTAATACCAGCCACATTCTTTGCAGTAATTCAGATGATCACATCTCCTATTGTGGCCAAATATCTTGCTTGAGGCTAGCTCTCAAACAGTTACTGAAGAAACTTTCCACGAAGAAATATGCAGTAAATTGGTAGTACCGTATCACTGGAAACCAAAAGCAGACTCATAAATATCTTTTCTGACGAAAGATAAAGCTTACCCAGCACAGCAAGACAGTTCTTTAATATCTTTACTGAAAGTTTGTGCACAAAGCTTCAGGCCTTCCACCATAGTTAAATAAGGAAACAATTGATCCGCTAAGTCATCCACTGTCATGTGGTTGTGAATCGCCAGTGCCGCGCTCTGGATAATCTCGCCGCCATCATGAGCTAATACTTGGGCTCCGATCAGGCGTTGGGAGCCAGCTTCAACCACCAGTTTGATGAAACCCTGAGAGTCGAAGTTAGCCAGTGCTCGAGGCACGTTTTCCAGTGGCAATACTCGACTTTCGGTCTCAATATTCTGTGCATGAGCTTCTTGTTCTGACAACCCTACCGTTGCTACCTGCGGTTCGGTAAAGATCACGGCTGGCATCGCGGATAGATTCAACCGAGCTTCACCCCCTGTCATGTTAATCCCTGCACGACTGCCTGCCGCTGCCGCGACATAAACCAGTTGCGGCATGTTACTACAATCACCTGCTGCGTAAATATGTGACTGTGATGTGCGCATCTGATCACCTACAGTGACCGCTCCATTGGCCTCTTTTTCTACACCGGCAGCGGCAAGATTAAGCTTACCGGTATTAGGTGCACGGCCGGTGGCGACCAGCAATTTATCGCCACGAATTTCTCCTTGCTCGGTATCAAGGATAAACTTATTATCTTCATAAGACACCTGACTGGCTTGGGTATGTTCCAGTACGCGAATGCCTTCCTGTTCAAAAGCTACGGTTAAGCCTTCTCCCAACAGTGGGTCTTCACGGAGCAATAAAGTACTGCGAGCCAAGATAGTGACCTCTGCACCCAGCCGACGATAAGCTTGAGCAAGTTCGACAGCCACAACTGAAGAGCCTATCACTAACAAGTGCTCAGGTAGCTCAGTTTCGAATAAAGCTTCCGTCGAAGTCCAATAAGGGGTATCAACCAGGCCTGGAATAGGAGGAATAGATGGCTGACTGCCGCTGGCAATCAAAAAGCGATCTGCAACCAGCTCTTGCTCGTAACCATCTTTGTTGCGAATAGTTAAGGTATGAGTATCTTTAAAAGATGCATAACCTTGTACCAATGACAATGCTGGATTGGTATCCAGAATATGCTGATATTTGGCGGCACGTAACTCTTCCACGCGTGCAGTTTGTTGTTTCGCTAACAAGCTACGATCCAAAGAAGGTTCATGATTTTCTAGACCGTCGAAAGGATTGTTACGCTGCTGTTCAGCCAGCTGGGCAGCCCGGAGCAGAATTTTCGAAGGTACACAACCGACATTAACACAACAACCTCCGATCACATCTCCAGCTTCAACGAGTGTGACTTGTGCTCCATTTTCCACTGCCTTGATAGCACAAGCAAAAGCAGCCGAGCCAGTACCGATGATAGCGACATGCAGCGACTTTTTGTCAGTCACATCTTCACTATCGCAGCCATCTAACGCGACAGGTTGAGCCGTGTAGCCAAGAGCTTTGATGGTATTGATTAGCGTCTGTTCATTGACATCAGATTCTGCTTCGACGACTGCACTGGATTTCGTATAAAAAACGGTGGCATTTCTGACGCCAGGCATGACGATCAAGGCATCTTCGATCTGCTGAGGGCATCTTTCACAAGTCATTCCAGAGATGGAGAATTTACGCATAAAGACCTCCTTATGGATTTGAGTGAGTGTTGTCGGCAGGAAGCACACAACTTTCATTGTCACAGCGTTTATTCGCTGGCGAAAAAATATCCCAGATTGATACCGCTACCATCAGTGCCAAGGCTGAGTACGTCACATAAGTGTTCCAGGCATATTGAAAGAACGGATAAAGTGATAGCAACAACAGAATAGGCCCTAGCATACCAAGCAGGTTACGATGCCACTGCTTGTGACCAATCCAGCCAAGTCCGTTAACTATTAGGCTAACCCAAGCCAATATAGGCAAGAGTGTATTGATAAAGAACCACTACCACTGACTGAGGAACCCTGCCCGATGGCTGCCCCCAAGCTGGCGATGGCCGGAAAGCACATGGCACAACCCATGGCAGACACCACGGCACCTAATGAGCTGGCTTTGTCGCCAATGCGGGTAAAAAGACTCAGCAGGTTCTTCATTAGTATTCGTCCTTTATTGCTTTACCACAGATGGATAGCCGGCATTTTTTGTGGCCTCGGTCAGCTTTTCCACCGTAGTTTTTTCATCATCAAAAGTGACCACGGCTAACTTATCTTCGAAGGTCACTTCAGCTTTGGTAACTCCCTCAACCTGTTGCAATGCTTTTTCCACCGTAATCGGACAAGTTACGCAGGTCATCGTGGGAACTTCAAGCATGACTGTTTGCTGCTTGGCAAACGCACCCAAGCTAAGTATTGATAGTAGGGATAATAGTGCAATTTTTTTCATCTTCTTCTCCAAGGGTTATTTCTCAACGATATAATTAAGCAAACCAGATAATCCAGTAATTGCTAGTGACTAATATTAATGCAATGAAGGCGGTTACCCAGAAAATGATCTGCCGGCGCTTACGTACTTGTGGCATTGCACAAGCGGTTCCAGGCTCACACTCTTCTATAGGTCGATAAACTTTCCAACCGGCAAAACTAAATAAAACCAGTACCAGCAAGATAAAAATAGGGCGGTATGGCTCCAATACGGTCAGATTGCCAATCCAAGAACCACTAACGCCTAGTAGTAACAAGACTAAGGGCCCAGCACAACAAAGCCCAGCACCAATAGCAGCAGCAATACCACCAACTAGCGGTAAACTGGTATCGTTTTTTGCCATGGCTTACTCCACTTCAAATGTTCTGATAGAAAACAGTATAAACTCCGTATCCAAGTACGGAGTCAAGGGGTTTAGCGATTGTTATTAGTTGTTTTCTGGGAGAAGGGAAGTAATAATCGGGCAATGTGCCTGTTCAGTGTTGCTTGCACATTGTTTCAGTAAATCATTAAGACTGGTTTCTAAGCGGCGTAGATCAGCCATTTTTGCACGAACACTGGCAAGTTTGTGGTTTGCTATACTTTGTACTTCTTGGCAAGAAGTCTCTTCCAGCATCAGCAAGTTAGCGATCTCATCCAAGGAAAACCCTAACTCTTGAGCACGTTTGATAAACCGAATGCGATTCAAAGTCGTCTCAGGATAACGACGATAACCTTTAACGGGTTTTTGGGGCTGTTCAATTAAGCCGCACCGTTCATAATATCTAACGGTCTCAACGTTTACGCTTGCCAATTTGGCAAGTTGACCAATTACATACATAATTTAACCGTATTGTCGGTACTGAAGTGGGTAGTAAAATTCTAAGTTGAAAGTACGAATATAACAAACAGTGTATCAATAGCGCAAAGTCTGCTGTTAGTTCGTTGAGATATTCAATATATTTCATATGGTTAAACTATTTTTTGGTCGATTTATCACGAATCGTGGCCGTACCTCAATAAAAGATGAAATATTACAACTTCAAATTAAGCATGAGATTGAGATACGGCTGAAGGCTGTCAATACATCTGCTATTTCCAGAGAAGCTGGGCGGGTCTCTGAAATTCTAGTAACGGATGCTTTTGTTAAAAGATTTAATGAAGAGCTAAAGTTATTGGGTGCTTCAAAAGTTAGTGTCGAATTAATAAAAACTAAAACAACGTTTGGAAAGGCGCAGCACAAAATACAGCTACATGGGCTGAACCCCCAACATAATCGAAGCAGGGCAATGAGCGTTCTCAGTGAAGGAGAGCAACGGATCGTGTCGCTTGCTGCTTTCCTTGCGGATGTCATCAGTAAACCAAATTCTGCCCCCTTTATTTTCGACGACCCTATCTCATCTTTAGACCAGACTTATGAGGAGAACACGGCAAAACGGCTAGTAGATTTGAGTGCTGATAGACAAGTGATTGTTTTCACGCATAGACTAAGCTTATTAGGGCATCTGATTGAAAAAGGCAATGCTGAATATCGGCATATTAGGCGTGAGCCCTGGGGCTGTGGAGAGCATAGCGAACTTCCAATTTTTGCTAAGAAGCCAATCAATGCAGTTAAAGACCTTAGAAATTCAAAGTTGAGCGCTGCCCGAAAAGCCTTAGAACAAGACGGTTATGATAGTTATTATCCATTGGCAAAAGCGATTTGCAGTGACTTCAGAATACTACTTGAAAGAATTGTTGAGAATGAACTGTTAGCAGATGTTGTTGCAAGGCATCGTAGAGCCGTAAACACCAAAGGTAAGATTCATAAGTTAGCAAAAATAACCACGGAAGATTGCGATCTTATTGATCAGTTAATGGGGAATTTTTCGGACTATGAACACAGCCAATCTAGTGAGTCGCCTGTGGATATTCCGGAACCAGATGAGTTGCATGATGCACTTACTTTAATAATCGAATGGCATGAAGCTTTTAGTAAGAGAAGAGAGGAGATGTGAAAATCCGAGTTTAATAACCTGTAGAAATTTCAAACCATTCATCTTTAAAAGGTTGAGGTTAGCTGGTTACCTCAAAAGATTATTCAAACTTAAATGCAAATAGCTACCTCTCTTGCTAATTTCTACTTGAATATTCAATTCAAAGCTTTATATTAAAGGTTCAACTAAATACAAATGTAGAGACTACATATGTTAAATAACACGCTTAAAGCTGGCGATATCATTGTCAGCGACTTCGGATTTTATCAACACTGGTCAATTGTTTCAGATACATTTTGTGACAAAGGCATTCCAATGCTTATATCAGCCACAGAAAGAAACGGAACAGTGAAAGAAGAGCCTTGGGATATAGTTACTCAAGGAAAGCATTCTTACCCAATCCAGGCAAGATATATCATCCCCGTGAATGTAGCCTTATCACTCGCAAAATCTCAAATTGGTAAATGGAAATATTCAGTGATAAGCAGTAATTGTGAGCATTTTGTCAGGTGGGCTACACGATTAAATGTTAGCTCTACTCAGGTGATTGCAGGTACCTCTGGTGTTGCCGCTGGTTTATTGCTGGTGGCATTGTTTGCTAAAAATCCCAAATTATTAAAGTACCTTGGCGGTGCTGTTGCCATTGGAGCATTTGCCGTACTCAACTCTAGAGCCACGATAAAATCAGAACCTTAGGATACTTCATACTAAGATCCAGCCTGGCTAGAAATAGTCATGGCTGGATGATTTAGAAATAGTTTAAATATCATCTATGTTCGACGATGTAACAAATTATGGGAGCGGATGAGGGCGGATATTGTGCCTTTAACGGATTTAGATTTCTAAATAGCTGTTAAGCAATCTCGTACAAGGAGCACTCACAGCCATTTTCAACAGCGTAGACATTCTTAATCTTTCGAAGTAGATTCTGTTCAAAGTAATACTCAGCTGAGTTTAGGACTTCCTGGTTCTTAATTTCAAGAAATACATATCTACCCATACCATCGTAACCGTACCAACCCCAGCATTTATCATCGTTGTTATATGCAAGTGTTAATTTTGGAGATTGGCCTTCAATTATCTCGATAAATAAGTCATGATTCATGATAGGAAGCTGCTTGATTGATGTACTATATGTCCGTATTACACATCCTTTATTCGAGTAAGACAAGGCTTCTTTAAACCTGTGCCTTTGTTATCGCAGTTTATAAGAAGGGTTTTAATTATGGAAAAATACGTGATCCATATTGATGATGTCATAAGTGAATTCAGTCCAGTTCTTAGACTTTGGCTAAACAATGGATTAAGTAAATACAGTTACAGACTAGCTGCGTTTGTAATTCTACAAATTGCTGAAAATTCTAATGATAATTTTCCCATAACTATAGCACCAATGGAATTTAATACTGAATATTACAAAAACGACCTAGTTAACATTTCCAACAGAGTTAACGTTGGTATCGACGAAATAAAAGCATTCTATTGTAGCAGTGAAAGTTGTTATATAGATTTTGACATAAAAAAAGTGGGGCGGACAAAAACTATTCTTGTTAACTCATATTCCAATCAATACTCTGAAATATCGCTAGATAATAAATCAATACTAAAAAATATTCTGGGACTAAAAAGCCTCTATGCAACAAGATTGTATCTACTCATCAATCATATCTTGGAGTGTAGTGAAAAACAGTTAGGCTTTTACTCATTTCATATGGATGAAATTCTGAGCTATTTAGCTCAAAGCAACCAATCTAAATATCAGAATAGATTTACTGATATATGCAGAAGGCTTCTGGCTCCATCAATCGAGCAAATTAACGAGGTCACCAATATTCAATTAACCCTAGATCAAATGCATGGCGATTTCTGTCGAGAAAAAAAGGGGATGATAGGTCTATTCGCTTATAAAACCTAATCAATTTATCGAGCACTATAACTCATTGATTTTTATGTATACTTTTTTTACAAAGGTTTGTGTTATTTTATAAAGGTTTATGTCATAAAATTACAAACCTATATGTTCACGAGTGGTTTTGGATATCTATCTTATTCTCATAAACAATCAATTTAACATAATATAAGTTATGCGAATATGTAGATGTGGGTGAGGTATATTAGGGTTGGCTTGAAAAAGCCACTATAAGGGATTGATTTAGCGATACTCTTGTAAGTTTACGAGTCGCTATACTGCTGTTATAGCTTGTTCTAATCATCAAATGCTTCGATTATTGGGCATGGGCCTGTCTTGCTGGTTCGGCATTCTGTCGCGAGTTGCTGCAATGAGTTCCTTGCCTGTTTGAGTTCTGCTATTTGTTTATCGAGTGCTGCGACTCGTGCAGATGCAAGTTGATACGCTTTGTGGCGGTCGTCGCTTGAGTCTAGCGTGATCAATTCTTTTATCTCTGCCAGTGTGAATCCTGCGGCTTTTGCTTTAAGTATAAACTTAAGTTGCCTCAGATCTTCATCACCATAGCGACGAATTCCGCCTTCTTGGGAAGGAATATTGAGTAAGCCTTTGCGCTGATAAAACCTGATGGTTTCGACGCCAACGCCGCCTGCCTGTGCAAATTTGCCAATTGGAAACATGTGTCTTGACTCCGTACTATGGTACTGTATTTATACTATCACCATGTCAAAACATGTACGAGGATAAACTATGACTCCTAAGCAAGAAAAGAAAGCTGTACTGTATCGAATGGTAATGGACAAACACGTATGCCCATACGGGCTCAAAGCCAAAGACTTGTTGCAGCGTGAAGGCTATGAGGTTGACGATAACTGGTTAACTTCTCGTGACGAGACAGACGAGTTTAAGTCTAAGCATGATGTATCCACCACTCCGCAGATATTTATCGAAGATGAAAGAATTGGTGGCTACGATGCTCTCAGAGAACATCTGGGTAAACCCATAAAGTCTGAAGATGAAACCAGTTACCAGCCGATTATTGCGCTATTCAGCATGACGTTTTTGATGGCAATAGCGGCAAGTATTGCAGTCTTCGATACAGCGTTTAACCTACAAGCCTTGCATTGGTTTATTGCATTCAGTATGGCCATTTTAGCGATGCTAAAACTACAGGATATCGAAAGCTTTTCCACCATGTTTCTTAACTATGATCTGCTCGCTAAGCGATGGGTCCCCTACTCTTATATCTATCCCATAGCGGAAGGTCTTGCTGCTGTATTGATGATTGGAGGGTTGCTGCCCTGGTTGTCTGCACCATTAGCTCTCACCATTGGTACGATAGGCGCAATATCAGTGTTTAAAGCCGTTTATATCGATAAACGAGAACTGAAATGCGCTTGCGTTGGCGGTTCCAGTAATGTCCCTCTTGGATTTATATCACTGACTGAAAACTTAATCATGATAGGCATGGGTATTTGGGTAGGATTAAGTGCTCTGGGAGTTACTTTGAGTTAGTCGCCTGAAACAAAAATGGCAATCAATGAACGTACACAATATAAATGGATGACTGGCATTTCCTTAATCAACATAATGTACCCAGATGTTGGCTACACGTAGCCTACTATTCCAAGTGTCCATTTTAGTTGTGTTGAAAGCGATCTATGCTAAACCTGCAGCAATATATCGTTATACGACCCTGTTAGAGACTTAACAAACACTTGATCTGGATTAAGTTTCTTGTCTTTTTTTGCTGTATTATTATGCCCATAAACCTCTATTTTACTTAGATTATGCTTACTCATCTTGATGATAAAGGCCATGCTCATATGGTTGATGTGACGGATAAGAGCAACAGCTCGCGTGTGGCTGTGGCTGAGTCTGTGGTTCGTTTTAATCCTGAGACGTATCGCTTGTTGCTGGATGATGCTTTACCTAAGGGTGATGTGTTCGCTACAGCGAGAATTGCCGGTATTCAAGCGGCTAAGAAGTGCAGCGATTTGATTCCTTTATGCCATCCATTGATGCTAACTTCGGTTAAAATTGCTTTTGCTTTCAATGATGAGGAGCATCAGGTGACTATCGAGGCGTTGTGTAAGGTTTCGGGTCAAACAGGGGTTGAGATGGAGTCTTTAACTGCGGCGTCGGTTGCTGCCTTAACGCTATACGATATGTGCAAGGCGGTGGATAAGGGAATCGTTATTGGCCCTACTCGCCTGCTGGAAAAGTCGGGCGGTAAGTCGGGTCATTGGCAGGCGGAACACTCTTAGGTAAACAGTAAGTCAGGCGAGTAATTATTATGATTAAGGTTTTATTCTTTGCTAAATATCGCGAGCAGCTAAACACCGATTCGCTTCAACTTGATGCTGATTTTTCATCGGTTGAGTCACTGATTGATGTCTTAAAAACTAAAGGCGACACTTGGCAGCAGGTGTTTTCGCAATCAGGTTTGATGATTGCTGTTAATCAACAGATGGCTAAATTGAACAGCTCATTGAAAGATGGTGATGAAGTAGCGTTTTTCCCTCCTGTTACAGGTGGTTAGTGATGTTAATTAAGGTACAGCATGAAGACTTTGAACTGTCGTTGGTGAGCGATTATTTCAAGCAATGCGGCACTGAAATTGGCGCGGTCGTTACTTTCACTGGTCTGGTTAGAGATTTCCAGCATCAACCTGATGATAAGGAACGCGTCGAAGCATTAACTCTGGAACACTATCCCGGCATGACCGAGTCGGTTCTCACTCAGTTGGCTGAGGATGCCAAGTCGCGATGGAGCCTTAACGAGGTGGTTATTATTCATCGTGTCGGCACTTTATATCCAGGCGATAATATTGTTTTAGTGGCCACCGCTAGCGCGCACCGTCAAGATGCTTTCAATGGCTGCCAATTCATTATGGATAGTTTGAAAACCACGGCACCTTTTTGGAAAAAAGAACAAACCAGCCATGGCGCTCGTTGGGTTGATGCTAAACAAAGCGACCAAAGTGAAGTGGATAAGTGGCTTACCCAAAAAGTGCAAAAGAATACTAAAGATCAGAAGGTGAATTAATATTCGCCAGTTTGTCCGCTTGATCTGAACAATCCACCTGGCTTGGACTCTGCAACATCACCCACTCCTGCGCCCTCCTATTCCCACTCTTCAAGTAATCGCACAGTGAGCCTTTCAGCTGACTACTGAGTACGCAGTGTAGTGGTTGTAGCCGGTCGCCAATGCTAAGACAGCTAATTAAGGCTGAGCTGTTGTGATAAGTGTCGATAAGCTTTGTCAGCATGGCCTGGTTAATTTGCGGTGTATCGCATGGCAGGATAAGCCATGTCTCAGCCTGGTAAGTGTCCATCGCTGAAAGGATGCCGAGCAAGGGACCTGCAAATGGTTCTATGGCTTCATAACTCTTATCGCTGACCAGATGTTCGCTGTATTTCCTGTATTGATCAAAGTTGCGATTACAACTGATCACCAGCTGATTAATATCCGATGTGGGCAGTGCTTCAATCAGGTGCTCTATCATCGGCTTGCCATAATAATCAATCAGCGCCTTGTCTTCGCCGCCCATACGCGAGGATCTGCCGCCTGCGAGCAATAGCACATTTAGTATGCCTTGTTTGGTGCGATTATTGATCATTGGCGAGCAATCCCTTTAGGCCTTAATCGAAACGGCTTTAATTTGCGCAATAACGTTTTGACCTTGGCGTATGTTTAACTCTGCTGCCGACTTTTTGGTGATGAGAGAAAATAAACTTTGTTGGCCAAGCTTTAACAGCAACAGTTTACTGGTAGTTGAATAATCGATGATCTGTTCCACTGTCACTTCAAGCAAGTTCAAAATACTGCTATCCGTGACTTTACTCAGGCTGACGGAAACGTCTTTGGCATAGACAATGATCTTCAATGGATTATTTACGGCCATGACTTGCGGAATATACAAGTTTTGATGTTCACAACTTAACCGGCTTAAGCCGTAGTCTTTTTGGCTAGCTCTGTGTTCTGTAGATTTGTTTTCTTGCTCTCTACTTTCTGCTTCTATTTGCCCTATCAACACCGAGCACAATTGTTCAGCGGGTAAAGATTGATTGTTGTAATTGGAGCAATAGTCTTCAAGCGGATAGCAGCCAGTAACCACACCATCTTTGACCGGTAACACATGGTCAGCTAATTTTAAAAGCTCTTCATAAGCATGTGTGACGTAAATAATCGGCACGTTAAACAGTCTCGGTATTTGCGCCAAATAGCTGATGATGGTTTGTCGTGCTTGATCATCGAGTGCCGATAAAGGCTCATCCATTAGTAGTAATTTGGGGTACGACAGGAGTGCCTGAGCTATGGCGCAACGTTGCTTTTGTCCCCCCGACAGTGTGGAAGGTTTCTTGTTTAAGAATTTGGCCAGGCCTAATGCTGTGACCACTTCATTAAAAGAGTAGGCTCGCGGCTCGCTACCCCCTCTTCGCTTGTAACCATATTCAAGGTTTTGTTTAACGGTTAAATGGGCAAACAATTCAGGTTGTTGTGCAACGTAGGCAACGTGCCTTTGATAAGGGGGTACAAAAACTGATGACTGGCTGCAAAGCAAGGTCATATCATCTAATAGCATTGAACCCTGGGGGCGTTCGAAGCCAGCGATTGCGCGCAAAAGAAGGCTTTTGCCACTGCCACTTGGTCCCCAGATCACAGTGATGCCCTGCAAGGATATGCTTTGATTGGCAGTGACCCGAAAACCTGTTTTCTGCAATTTAAGGTCGAGGGCTAATTCACTCATGCTTCAGCCCTCTTGCGATGATTTAATCGGTATGAAACCAACATTAACAACACAGAAATAATCACAATAATAATGGCTAGCTTATGAGCTTCTGTGTAATTCAGCATTTCAACTTGTTCATAGATGGCGACAGACGCCACTTTAGTTTCGCCGGGAATGCTGCCACCGATCATTAAAATGACGCCAAACTCACCCATGGTATGGGCAAAGCCTAAAATTGAAGCGGTAATAAAACTATTACGGCATAAAGGAACTACTACAGAGAAAAACGTATCCAGCGGTTTTGCACCAAGGCTGTATGCGGTTTCAATGGGTTTACGACCGAGTGCTTCGAAAGCATTGTGCAGGGGCTGAACGACAAAGGGTAAAGAGTAAATGATCGAGCCGATCACCAGACCGCTAAAACTAAACAAGAGATTGCCAATGCCTAAGGCTTCGCTGAGTTGCCCCACCCAACCATCAGGAGACAGCAGAATCAGCAAATAAAAACCGATAACGGTTGGCGGCAGTACCAATGGCAATGCAACAATCACGGAAACAATGTGTTTGAGCCAGCCTGTGCTTTGCGATAATTTCCAGGCGATTGGCGTTCCAATTAGCAGCAGGAATATCGTGGTCACGAAAGCCAGTTTGAGCGATAGAAGAATCGGCTGCCAATCAATGATAAAGAAGTCCATAGACGAATCTAACTTAGCAATCTTTTATGTGAGTATAGCCCATTTCGCTTATCAGTGATTGAATTTCATCAGACAATATATAGCGATACAGGCGTTGTGCACTTTGCTGTTTGTTGCTCGAATGTAATACCGTCATCTTCTGCTTAATCGGAGTGTATAGTTCTTTAGGCACTAACCATACGTATCCTGTGTTCGCGTCATGTACATTAGAGTAAGCAACAAAACTGCCATCCACCACTTTATGCATGGCATATTGATAAGCCGCTACCACATTTTGTCCGTAGATAATTTTTGCTGGAAAATCATGGATGACATGGCTGAGAGTCGATTCGGCAGCTTTACCATAAGGCGCAAGATTTGGTTTTGCCATGGCAATTTTTGCAAGGCTGCTCAGATCTTGAAGCTGGGTTATTTGATGCTGCTGCGAATAAAAGGCTAACTGACCACAAGTATACAGCTGCGATGTATCTGCCAGCTGGTTATCTAATAAAGCATCGACTCGTTCCTCATCCGCCGATAGAAACAAATCAAAAGGAGCGCCATTGATTGCCTGCGCATAGAGCTGTCCGGTTGAGCCTGAGTGTAAAATGATAGCGCTTCCCGTTTCTGCTTCATAGCGCTCTGCAATGACCTGCATAGGCTTTAAGAAATTAGCAGGAACCGCAACGCTAATAGTTTCTGCTTGCACAAAAGCAATATTGAAAGACAGCAGAATAGCAGCGATTTTAATCATTTAACCACCGGTCATATTCATAAAGCGTAGAATTTGTACATCACCGTCATTACTAAAGTGATGTTCTTTCGGCTTGTGTTTAATCGCCCCGATAATTCGTTCTTTTAATAATTCTGTTTGATTGGGGTAACGTCGAACAATGGCTCTTAAATCGAGGGAGTCTTCATTACCCAGACACAGTAATAGCTGGCCCTCAGCAGTCAGGCGTATGCGATTACAGCTACCGCAGAAGTTATTGCTGTGAGGTGAAATAAAACCAATATTGCTGCGATGACCCTGAATCGAAAAATAGCGTGAAGGGCCTCCGGTGTTCAAGGTTGAAGGCAGCAGTTCATAATGTTCCTTGATGATTGCTTTTACGTCTTCGCTTGAGCAGAAAGTTTTTGCGCGATCATGCGATGAAATATGCCCTAATGGCATTTCTTCGATAAAACTGATATCCAGCTCATTGTCCAACACATAATCCAATAACGCAGGTATCTGCTGATCATTCTGGCCTTTCATGATGACAGCGTTGAGCTTGATTTTTTCGAACCCAGCATCCTTGGCTGCTTGAATGCCATCAAGCACTTTAGATAAAGTTCCTGTGCGAGTGACCGAATGAAACTGTTCCTCATCCAATGTATCAAGGCTGATATTCAAACTGCGAACACCGCTTTGATATAGTGGCTTGGCTAACTTAGTGAGCATCGAACCGTTGGTGGTTATAGCAAGATTATTTAAGCCATCTAACTTACCCAAACTGGATGTGAGCTTGATGATATCGTGGCGAACCAATGGCTCGCCACCAGTTAAACGTATTTTGTTGACACCAAGCTCAGTAAAAGCCTGACTGATTTGTGTTAGTTCTTCATAACATAGTAGTCTTTGTTTGGGCAAAAAAGTCATGTCTTCAGCCATGCAATACACGCACCTGAAATTACAGCGATCAGTTACCGACAATCGTAGATAGGTGATCTGACGGCCGAAGGGATCGATTAACTTTGTTTGCTCACTCATAAGGCTACTTCTTTTGTTATTGACCAAAGAAAATATTGTCTTGTTCCAGCTTTAGTTCCAAGCCTTCGATAGTCGAATCTTCTACAAGCTGGTACAGATAATCGCTGACGGCCTGGCGGTGACGGCGCAAATTCAGGTAATCATGAATCTTCTCGCTGACCATCGAATACTCCAGCTGTTTACCAGCAATTTTTTTATTGATAAACACGATATGGTAGCCATAGCGGCTTTCAATAGGCTTGTCATAGATCCCTTCATCAAGCGGGAACAATTGGCGTTCAAACTCAGGCACCGTTTGCCCTTTGCTGATCTGACCTAGCGAGCCACAAGTTTTACTGGAAGGACAGTCCGAATACTCAATCACCATGTCGGTAAAAAGAGAGCTATTTTCAAGAAGTTTGTTAATTAACTTTTCAGCCAATGTTTTCTTCTGAATACGACCTTCGATATCATCAGGAGCGACAGCCAGTAAAATATGACTCACTTCCATAATGGGTGCGGTCATAAATTTTTGTGTATTCTGCTCATAATATCGCTGACAGTCTTCATCAGACACTTGCTTAAAGTTGATATTTTTCTCAATCAAATCTTCAAAAGCCTGCTCTTCATTGTCTACCTTTGAAGCACGATCTTTTATCTGTTGCTTGAGAAGCTGGCGAATCACCAGAGCCTGGCCTGCTTTTTGAATCGCTGATTCAGCATCATTGGCAGGATGGTATTGAAGCTCTTCAGACAAAAGCTTTTCATCAATGACCTCACCATTAACTGAAATAACAGGTATCTCGAAAGGCGCTTGTTGATCCTGTTTGGTGGGTTTGTAAGTTGCCGCTGTTGACATATAAATCTCCTACCGAATAACTTTTAACTTAACCGTATACCGTTTAGAAACAGGGGAAGAGACTCCCCCTGCTCTACCGCTTATCGCTGTCTAACGACTTGATATTTTCGTCCAAAGTACCAGATGGGCATGCTGATAATATGAACCAGTCGCGTGAACGGGAATACTAGAATCATAGTCATGCCGACAAACACATGCAGTTTGTAGATGATATTAACGTTAGCAATATAAGCTGCTGCTTCGAACCCTTGGAAAGTAACGATGGACTGTGCCCAGTTCGCTAGTTGTACCATTACTGAACCGTCCATGTGTTGGCTGGAAACAGCAATCGTTAGTAGTCCTAATAACAACTGAACTAATAACAGGAACAGAATGAAAATGTCAGACTTACTGCTGTTAGCTCTAACACGGTCATTAGTTAAGCGACGGTGAATCAACATAACCAGGCCGATTAAGCAGATAATGCCGAAGAAACCACCGGATACCATCGCCAGTAATTGCTTATCTGCGGTACTGATAAAGTAGTGGTAAATGGCTTCAGGCAGAAGCAATCCTACAAAATGCCCCAGCAGAATAAAGATCACACCAACGTGGAAGCAAATACTGGCTATCCGCATCCCTTTATTGCTGAGCATTTGGCTTGAATGTGCCTTCCAGGTATAAGGCTCGCGATCGAAACGGATCCAGCAGCCTACAATGCATATAGCTATTGCAATGTAAGGATAGATCCCAAAAAGTAGTGTGTTGAAATTTGACATAACTATACTCCTGGACCTAGCGTTGTATTGAGTCTGATTTGTTTTTAACTGAGGCTTCATGCCAATTGATTGGCACTTCTTTATTAGCGCTCAATTGTGGAGCCGGACGATTCGATGGGCACGACTGTCCATCAATCGGATCATCAAAACGAATCTCCTTGTCTTCCCACTCTTTATCAATCGCTTCCAAAGTATCCTCGGCTTGCTCTTTGGCTACCGTTTCCTGAATTTCTTTGCGGTCTACTTGAGCGCCCGAAATGATCAGTAAACTTCTGAACAGGACTGAAAACTCTGATTCACGCTTATCAAGGCGTTCTTCTAGTAGTGCAAAAATGTGTGCAACGTCTGCCAGCCATTCGCGTGCATAAAGGTCATCTTGTTCTGATAAAAACTCCAGGAACAAAGAGATGTAATCAGGCATTTGACGAGAGTCGAGCTCAAAGCCTTTGGATTTATACATTTCCAAAAGATCGACCATGGCCTGGCCACGATCACGTGACTCACCATGCACATGTTCAAAAATCAATAACGAAACATAACGCCCACGCTCGAACAAACCATCGTAGTTGGCTTGTAGATCATAGATATCGGCAACTCTTTGCTGCTCAATTAAGGCAATGATTCTTTCGCGTACTTCAGGTGGCAGATGGGTGGTTGAAGCAGTTGCTTCAACCAGTGCATCAGAGTTATCAAGTAAGCTTTGAGTTGGGTAGTCCAATAAGCGAGATATAACTTTCAAAATTTTCATTGGTCATTCTCCCAGATTTGTACGGTTTTAATGATGTCACGCTGGGTGATTTTCTTAGCACCAAACATGTTGACGTCGTTATTACCGGAACTACAGCCGTTACCAAAGCTAAAGCCACAACCATTACGTTCTTCATAGGCTTCTGGAATGTTTAACTCGCGGTGGCCAGTTGGTATCACGAAACGATCTTCGTAATTTGCAATGGCCAGATAACGATACATTTCTTCAACCTGTTTTTTGGTCAATGAAACATCTTCCAGTACATCGAGATCCTCAACACCTTCTACCTGTTGCGAGCGCTTGTATGCACGCATTGCCAGGAGGCGTTTTAGGGCAAGAATTACTGGTTTTTCATCGCCGGCAGTTAGCAGGTTAGCCAGATATTTAACTGGAATACGCAACGATTCCACATCAGGTATCACGCCTGACTTACCGACATAACCGATATGCCCTGCTTCGGCTGCAGACTGAATTGGGCTCAAAGATGGCACATACCAAACCATAGGTAAGGTTCTGTACTCTGGGTGTAATGGCAACGCCAATTTCCACTCAACCGCCATTTTGTAGACCGGCGATGCCTGAGCAGCTTTAATGACTGAGTCAGCGACGCCATCTTTACGAGCTTGCTTGATAACTTCTGGATCATTAGGGTCAAGGAAGATTTCCAGCTGCTTTTGATAGAGATCTGTTTCAGAAGCTGTTGATGCGACTTCTTCAATCTTATCTGCGTCATAAAGCAAGACACCTAAGTAACGGATTCGACCAACACAGGTTTCCGAACATACCGTTGGCATTCCAGCTTCAATCCGTGGGTAACAGAAAATACATTTTTCTGATTTACCGGTTTTCCAATTGTAGTAAATTTTCTTATAGGGGCAGCCACTGATACACATGCGCCAGCCACGACACTTTTCCTGATCGATCAGAACAATGCCATCTTCTTCGCGCTTATAGATAGCACCAGAAGGACATGAAGCCACACAGGTTGGGTTCAAGCAGTGCTCACACAGGCGTGGTAAATACATCATGAATGTATTTTCATATTGTCCGTATATTTCTTTTTGAACGTTGTCGAAATTTTTATCTTTACTGCGTTTTTCAAACTCAGTACCAAGAATTTCTTCCCAGTTTGGTCCCCATTCAATTTTCTCCATTCGCTTGCCTGAAATTAGCGAGCGTGGCCGTGCTGTTGGCTGATGCTCAGACTCTTTGGCGGTATGCAAATGTTGGTAGTCAAAATCAAACGGCTCGTAGTAGTCGTCAATTTCTGGCAAATCGGGGTTAGCAAATATGTTGGCTAAAATACGGAACTTGCCACCAATTTTAGGGCGGATACTGCCGTTGGATTTACGCACCCAACCGCCATTCCATTTGTCCTGGTTTTCCCACTCTTTCGGATAGCCAATGCCTGGCTTGGTTTCAACATTATTAAACCAGGCATATTCCATTCCTTCCCGAGAAGTCCAAACATTTTTACAGGTTATCGAACAGGTATGGCAACCAATACATTTATCAAGATTAAGGACCATACCCACTTGTGCACGAATTTTCATTACTGGCTCCTATACTTCATCAGGTAGTGGTTGAGGATGAACATCGCCGTCTGGCCCATCGAGCCAGTCAACCTTGTCCATTTTTCTAACGACAACAAACTCATCACGGTTACAACCGACAGTACCGTAATAGTTGAAGCCATAGGATTGCTGTGCATAACCACCAATCATATGAGTTGGCTTTAGGACAACACGGGTTACTGAGTTATGGTGACCACCACGGGTTCCGGTCATTTCAGAGCCAGGCACATTCACGATGCGTTCTTGAGCGTGATACATCATCACCATGCCTTGTTTGACCCTTTGGCTTACTACGGCACGACAAGCAATGGCACCGTTTGCATTGAACACTTCAACCCAGTCGTTGTCTTCAATTCCGGCCTCTTTTGCATCAAGCTCACTCAACCAGATGATCGGACCGCCACGCGACAGAGTCAGCATCAACAGGTTGTCAGAGTAGGTACTGTGAATGCCCCATTTCTGGTGTGGTGTAATCCAGTTAAGAACAATTTCCTTATTGCCATTTGGCTTCTTGTCTTTCACGTATTCAATAGTTTTAGTATTGATAGGTGGACGGTACGAAACCATTTGCTCGCCAAAGGCTTGCATCCAGAGATGATCCTGATAGAACTGTTGACGACCAGTGATGGTTCGCCATGGTATAAACTCATGAACATTGGTGTAGCCAGCGTTATAACTGACATGCTCATCTTCAAGTCCCGACCAGGTTGGCGACGAAATGATCTTACGTGGTTGTGCCTGAATATCTCGGAATCGAATTTTCTCTTCGTGTTTTGGCAATGCTAAATGAGTATGATCAAGACCTGTAAACTCACCTAGTGCAGCCCAGGCTTTGACGGCAACATTTCCGTTAGTTTCTGGAGCGAGAGATAGCACCACTTCAGCAGCATCAATCGCTGTTTCAATTTGCGGTTGACCTTCGCTGACGCCTTCATCAAGAACGGTGTGGTTTAATTGACGCAGGAATTCAACTTCTTCGTCAGTATTCCAGCCAATACCTTTACCGCCGTTACCCAGTTTTTCAAGCAATGGGCCCAGCGAAGTAAACTTCTTGTAGGTATTGGGATAATCACGCTCAACTACCATCATGTTCGGCGCTGTTTTACCGGGGATAAGTTCGCACTCGCCCTTCTTCCAGTCTTTAACATCAGACTGCGCCAACTCGCCTGCGGTATCGTGCAGAATGGGTACTGTGACCAAATCTTTTTCGATGCCCAACTCGCCTTCTGCGACTTCAGAGAACTTTTTAGCAATACCTTTGTAAATATCCCAATCAGAGCGAGCTTCCCAGGCTGGGTCAACGGCTGTTGATAACGGATGTATAAAGGGGTGCATGTCTGATGTATTCAAATCGTCTTTTTCATACCAACAAGCGGTTGGCAAAACGATGTCTGAATACAGACAGGTTGAGGACATTCTGAAGTCCAGGGTAACCACAAGATCCAGTTTTCCTTTGGGGCCTTCTTCAACCCAGTCAGCCTCTTCAGGTTTAAAACCACCACGGGTGCCTAAGTCTTCATTCATTAAGCCGTTTTTAGTGCCTAATAAATACTTGAGCATATACTCATGGCCTTTGCCTGAAGAGCCTAATAAATTGGAACGCCATACAAACAGATTACGCGGGAAGTTTTTAGGATCATCAGGCGCTTCACTGGCAAAGCGTAAGTTACCATTTTTCAACTCTTGCACTACGTAGTCTTTTGGATCCATGCCCGCAGCTTCCGCATCTCGGGTAATCTGCAATGGGTTACGATCCAGTTGTGGTGCAGATGGTAACCAGCCCATCCGTTCAGCTTTAATGTTGTAGTCCAACATATGTTCTGGGTATTGAGACTTATCAGCCAGCGGCGATAAAACTTCGTGGATGCTGACTTTCTCATGACGCCATTGCGAACTGTGGTTATAGAAGAATGAAGTGGAGTTCATTTGACGTGGCGGACGACTCCAATCGAGACCAAAGGCCAGAGGCAACCAGCCTGTTTGTGGACGTAATTTTTCCTGACCTACATAGTGAGCCCAGCCGCCGCCTGATTGACCAACGCAGCCACACATCATCAGCATGTTAATCAAACCACGGTAGTTCATATCCATGTGATACCAGTGATTCATTGCCGCACCGACAATAATCATGGCCTTACCCTTGGTTTTATGAGCTGTGTCAGCAAACTCGCGTGCAATACGAATGACTTTGTCGCGCTTAACGCCGGTGATCTTTTCTTGCCATGCTGGAGTAAATGGAATGTCATAGTCAAAACTGGAAGCAACGTTTTCGCCACCCAGTCCGCGGTCGATACCATAGTTAGCAATCATCAGATCATATACGGTGGCTACTTTAACGGTTCTGCCATCAGCGAGGGTAATGGTTTTGCAAGGAACATTACGATTAAGAACTTCGTTATGTTCGCAAGAAACCCAATATTGATTGGTTTTATCTGAAGCGAAATGAGGGAAAGATACCGATGCAACATCATTACCAATAAGCGATAACTGAAGCTTGACGTCTTTACCTTCCTTGCCTTCTTTATCTTGAATATTCCATTTGCCCTTCTCACCCCATCGATAACCGATAGAGCCCAGTGGAGAAACCAGTTCATCGGTATTCTCATCATAAGCAATGGTTTTCCATTCAGGGTTATTGTCCTGACCTAAACTATCGACCAGATCCGATGCGCGTAAAAATTTACCTGCGGTATAGCCACCTTTTTCATAATCATCTAACACTACCAGCATTGGCATGTCAGTGTAGCGGCGAACATAGTCGGTAAAATATTCACTTGGGTTTTCCAAGTGGAATTCTTTCAAGATGACATGGCCAAAAGCCATTCCTAAAGCAGCATCAGTACCCTGCTTCGGATTGAGCCACTCATCGGTTAGCTTAGACACTTCTGCGTAGTCTGGGGTAATTGATACTGTCTTGGCACCTTTATAACGAACCTCAGTAAAGAAGTGCGCATCCGGTGTCCGTGTTTGTGGAACGTTAGAGCCCCAGGCAATAATATAATTGGAGTTATACCAGTCGGCAGATTCAGGTACGTCAGTTTGCTCGCCCCAGGTCATTGGCGATGCTGGAGGCAGGTCACAATACCAATCATAGAAGCTCATACAGACGCCACCAATCAGGGATAAGTAACGCGAGCCTGCTGCATAAGAGACCATAGACATCGCTGGAATCGGTGAAAAGCCAACAATTCGATCAGGTCCATATTGTTTTGCGGTATAAACATTCGAAGCGGCGATAATTTCATTAACTTCGTCCCAGCTTGAACGAATGAAACCACCCAGTCCGCGTTTTGTTTTGTAGCTTTCCGCTTTTTCAGGATCTTCAACAATGGACTGCCAAGCCTCTACGGGAGACATGGTCAATCGCGCTTCACGCCACAGTTTCAATAAAGGCTTACGCACCTTGGGATACTTAAGGCGGTTTGCACTGTATAGGTACCAAGAATAGCTAGCTCCACGTGGACAGCCTCGTGGTTCGTGATTTGGAAGATCAGGACGCGTTCTAGGGTAATCCGTTTGCTGGGTTTCCCAGGTAACCAAGCCATTTTTTACATAAATCTTCCAGCTGCATGAACCGGTACAATTAACGCCATGCGTTGAACGAACAATCTTGTCATGCTGCCAACGTTGTCGATAGCTATTTTCCCAAGCGCGGCTTTCGTTGGTCACTTCGCCGTGACCATTCGAAAACTCGCTTTGTTTTTTCTTAAAAAACTGTAAGCGATCAAGGAATTGACTCATATTACTCTCCCATCTGATCTGTTATTTAAATTCATAAAAGTAGTCATAATTAAAGTGGTCATAGTTAAATTCTTCATTACCGATTAAGGGTTATAAAACTCACCGTTCTTTCTCAGGTAAAACCACCAGTTAACGAATAAGCAGACCGCGTAAAATATGGCAAAACCTATCAGTGCATATTCTGGTGTGGTCGCTTGAATCTGTTCACCGAAGACTTTAGGGATGTAGAAAGCGCCATAAGCTGCAACGGCTGAGGTCCAGCCAAGTACCGGGCCTGCCTGCTCTTTCGGAAATACCATTGCGATGGTACGGAAGGTAGAACCGTTACCAATACCTGTAGCTGCAAAAAGGATTAGGAACAGAATAAAGAACGGAATGAAGAACTCTTCCGGACTCGCAGAGCCATAGGCAGCTTTCATGTAATAGGCCACGCCAAGTGCACTGGCAACCATAATCAGCGAGCAAATTTGAGTGACTAAAGCGCCACCGACCTTGTCAGAAATCCAACCACCAACTGGACGAATCAGAGCACCAATAAAAGGGCCCATCCAGGCATACATTAGTGCGCTTGGCCCATTGGTATTAATCGTATCGTGGGTCATAACACCATCGACCATGATATGGCTGTAGCCAAAGATAACTTTAATAGCGAGTGGGAAAGCAGCTGCAAAACCAATAAAGGAACCAAAAGTCATGGTGTAAATAACACTCATCACCCAGGTATGTTTGTTATTGAAAATTTTGTACTGACGGTTAAGACTTGTGCGAATCTGCCCCGGTAATGCTTTGAGTAAAAACACCGTTGCAGTGATAACCAAAACCAGGACTATTTCTTTTGGCACACCAAAGCCAGAACCATTAGCGCTTTGAGGCAACATCAACCATAAACCAGCCGTTGCGGTGATAAAGCCAATCAGCAGCATGAAAGTGATTTTGCCAAAGGCTGACATAGGATTACCTATGTCCGGCGACACTTCCTGGGTCTTAATGTTGTTCATACCAAACCAAGCTGCAAAGGCAAGAGGAACGAGTAACAATAACCATACGAAGCCAGCATTTTGAATCCAGGTTTCAGAGCCTGCTTCAATTTTCCCAATTAGAGTTCCGCTTGAACTGACCAAAGTCATTGGATCGCCACCCATGGCTCCAAATGCTCCAAAGGTCATAAATAGAGGAACCAAAATTTGCATTGAGGTGACACCAAAGTTGCCCAATCCAGCATTCAAGCCCAAAGCTAAACCTTGCTGCTTTTTCGGAAAGAAGAAGCTGATGTTAGACATTGATGAAGCAAAGTTACCGCCACCCAGGCCGGATAAAAGAGCTAATAGTTGGAACATCCACAGCGGGGTATCTTTATCCTGTAGCGCAATACCGGTTCCAACTGCTGGAATCATCAGCAATGCAGTCGTAAAGAAAATGGTGTTACGGCCACCACACAGTCGAATGAAGAAACTGCTGGGTATGCGTAAAGTTGCACCGGTTAATCCAGAAATGGCCATCAAAGTAAATAACTCTGACTTTTCAAAGGGGAAACCAAGGTTCAGCATTTGAACCGTGATGATTCCCCAATATAGCCAGACTGCAAAACCACACAGCAGGCTTGGAATTGAAATCCAAAGGTTTCGGTTAGCAACCTTCTTACCTTCGGACTCCCAAAACTTAGGATCTTCTACATCCCATTTTTTTAAGTCAGCCATTGTTTTCTCCAATAAGTACTCGTTAAATTCGTTAGAACGATATGCCTCGTTGCCAAGGCATACTCTTTACATCAATTCTCTTTACAATATTTCGCTTTCTTTCTTCTGTTGAACAATCGCGTAGTTCATCCAGACCATGCAGATAGCAACCAGAATGAATAGCAGCATGAAACAAGAACTACGAACGTTGGTATAGTCTGATAAAAGACCGAAAAAGATGGGCAAAGTGAATCCACCCAGACCACCTATAACGCCTACCATGCCGCCGACTGACCCCATATTGTTGGGGTAATAGTCATGAATGATTCGATATACGCTGGCTTTACCGAAGCCCTGTGCAATACCGACCACAAAAACTAATGCAGTGAAAATCCAAATGTTTAAACCAATGTCGAAGCTAAAGTCCCCTTCGATACCTTTAACCAGTAACGTTGTTTGGGGATAAGAAAGGAAGAAAAGACATGCAATTGAAATCCAGAACACCCACCAGTTAACTTTACGCGCCCCAACTTTATCGGAAGCATACCCACCGGCAGCACGAATTACTCCAGATGGTAAAGTGAATAACATGGTGATGAAGGATGCAGTTTTAAGATCTAAACCGTATTCACCGACGTAATATTTTGGCAGCCATAAAGCCAGAGCAACAAAACCACCAAACACAAAATAATAGTAGAGCCCAAAACGCCAAACACGGAGTTCTTTAAGTGGCGCTAACTGATCTTTTAATGAAATGTGCTGTCCTGTTCTGGCTCGCTCCATTTGCTTCGGATCGTTAAAAGTAAAAAACCAGAAAACGATAGCCATCACCAGCATCGCAATTGAGTACACCTTAGGCACCATTTGCCATCCAGCAGCTACAACAATCATTGGCGCGACTAAGTTGGTAATAGCAGCACCAGCATTACCGGCACCGAAGATACCCATTGCAGTACCCTGCTTATCTTTTTCGAACCAGGCAGAGGTATAGGCAATACCAATTGCAAATGATCCGCCGGCTAAACCCACAAATAGTCCTGCCACCAGGTATTGCCAATATTCATGTGCAAATGCCAGGCCATAAGTTGCTCCGGCAACTAACAGCATTTGAATGAAAAAGACGATACGTCCACCGTAGCGATCAGTTAGGATGCCCAATGGCAATCGCGTAATGGAGCCTGTCAAAATTGGTGTTGCGACCAGAATACCGAACTCGGTGTCAGTTAGCCCAAGCTCTTGCTTAATCTTGATGCCGATAATTGAGAACATGGTCCACACCGCAAAGTTAAATGCGAATGCGACCGTACTCATGGACAAAACAGAATATTGTTTTTGTTTGTGCGTTAGCATTGAGAGCCTCCTCATCTTTATTTCAAGATGAAGATACTCCCCCTCTTTGACCATCTATTTGATCGAGATCAATAAGCCACTCTCCCGAACAATTACTATATTTGAAAACTACCACCTAAGTAGTATAAGCACGATCGATTTAACCTATTGATAAATTTAGAAAACTTTAAATTATGCTTGCGCAAGGTAACAAAATTTCTAACCTTAGGTTCTTAAGTGGTACTACTCAACGAAAGGCTAAGACGTTGCTTAAAAAGACGATAAAAGACAACACGGTCAATTACACCTCCTTAGTAACTAGAGCGGGTTCTGTAATGGCTATCATTGTCGCCCTGGCATTAGCCAGCTTAATTAGTTCGATGTTTGTTTCCGAGAGCCTGGATGGTGATGCTGCACAGATCAATCTTGCCGGTTCACTTAGAATGCAATCTATTCGTTTATCCAGGGCACTTACAGCAGAGCAAAATGATTTAGAAATATTAAATGCAACTTCGGGAACTGACGAGATCCGTGAATTTGAACGTAGACTCAGCATATTGCTAAGCCATGGTTTAATTGCAAACGGTGAAAATAAAAGGATTATAGAAATTCATAAAGTGCTTGAGCAGCAGTGGTTGGCCATTAAATCACAAGTAAACACCAATCCAGCGATATTTAAAAATAATTATATTTTGATCGATAACTTCGTCGATACAATTGACCGTCTAGTATCGGTTCTGCAAAGTGAATCGGAGCGCAAGATTCGTATTCTTAGAATGATTCAAGGTAGTGCACTCTTCTTAACACTGTTAACAGCCTTTATTGCACTTTATCGTATCAATCGAAGTATTGTTCAGCCGATGAATAACCTGGTGGCAGCAGCAAAAGAAGCATCAAAAGGTAACTTTAATGTACGAGTTAGCGACACCTCTAATGATGAAATTGGTCTACTCGGTACTACTTTTAATGAGATGTCTAAGCGACTACAGATCATCCATAACCATCTTGAGGAAAAAGTTTTAGAAAAAACAACCAAGTTGGAGAAAAGTAATAAGTCATTGGAGTTGCTTTACCAAACTTCCCATAATCTGGTCAGGGCCAATAGCAGACGTGACTTTGAAAACTTATTAGGTCAGGTAGAACAAACGATAGGTAATGGACAGGTGATATTATGCCTTGATCAAAAGGTAGAAAATACACACCATAGGATTCCCATCAGTCAGCACGATCTACCAAAAAATTGCGACCAGGTTCATTGTAATGGTTGTCGAATATCAAATAGATTCAGGCACTCCTTTAGCATCACCAAACAAGATAAGAACTATGGTTCACTTCAGTATTTCTCTAATAAAGAAAATCCGGAACAATGGGTTCAAAACCTTTTGCAAGCTATTGCTGACAACATAGCTGTTGCAATCAGTCTTGACCAAAAAAGAGCACAGGAAAACCTACTGCTTCTAATGGAAGAGCGTGCTGTCATTGCCCGAGAGTTGCATGACTCCCTCGCACAATCACTGTCCTTTTTGAAGCTTCAAACGTCATTGCTCAGTAGGCAGCTTGATAAAAATCTTGAGCGACGAACAATAGAAATAACCATTGACGATCTAAAAGATGGTTTAAACAATGCTTATCGACAATTGAGAGAGTTGCTAACAACCTTCCGGCTACAAATTGAGGAGCCTTCTTTAGAAAGCGCGCTCAAAGGTACCGTCGCTGAATTTAGTACCAAATGTGGTTATGAGGTAGAGCTTGATTACTCAATTACCAATCAAACCTTGACCTCCAATCAACAAATTCATGTGTTACAGATAGTGCGTGAGGCTTTATCTAATGTTCAGAGGCATGCTCAAGCAAGTCAGGCCTGGGTCAGATTATTTATCCAAGATGGAAAGGTACATGTCGAAGTTATTGATAATGGTGTTGGCATACCAAATGAAATGCCCGAAGGCACCCACTATGGTTTATCCATTATGAATGAACGCGCTGCATCTTTAAGTGCCAATATTGATATACGCAAAGTGCAACCGCAAGGCACCAAAGTTGAAATGACTTTAGAGCCACAAACTAACACTATAGAAGGCATACGATGAAACAGAACAATATTTCCATCATGCTCGTTGATGACCACCCGTTGTTACGTAAAGGTGTTGTTCAACTGATTGATCTTGAGGATAACCTGGAGGTTGTTGCTGAAGCGAATAATGGAGAAGATGCTGTTAAACGTGCACTTGAGTTAGACCCCGATCTGATCATGCTGGATCTTAATATGAAGGGGTTGAATGGCGTTGAGACATTAAAGGCCATTAAGCAGACAGGTGTTAAAGCAAAAGTTATTATGTTCACAGTATCCGACGCAGAGGCCGATGTTCTACAGGCTCTTAAGGCGGGTGTTGACGGGTATATTCTTAAAGACTCCGAACCTGAAGAGTTGATTGACTATATTAATAAATCCATGCAGGGAGAGCTGGTGATAAGCGCACCATTGACCCAAATTCTAGCAAAGTCATTTCGTCCTAAAGCCGAAAAGGAAGAACTTCTTGAAGCACTAACCAATCGGGAATCGCAAATTTTACGCTATATTTCGCAAGGCGATAGCAACAAGGTTATTGCACGAAAACTAGATATTGCAGAAAGCACGGTTAAAGTGCATGTTAAACATTTGCTGAAAAAGATTAACCTCCGATCTCGAATCGAAGCGGCATTGTTCGCGGTTGAGAATAAATTGTTTTGATGGCAACTTAGCCAATACTGAATTCGCTCTAAGCACAGGATGGGTGCAGGAAACCCATCCTGTAACATTACATTAAACCTCGGTAAAGCTAAAAAGAACTAATTGAAAGGGATGAACTCTATTGAGTCCCCAGCACTAACAACGGTATTAACAGGAATACGAGCAAAACCATTACTCCAGCTACTTGAGGATAATACTCCAGAACTTTGATTGGGATACTTATCTAACCAAATTTCACCTTCTTTCTCGAAGGTTTTGACATATAAATATTGCTCGCGGGGAGCTGCTTTACTGATCGAAAAGGCTACCTTGGCAGTCAACTGATTGGAATATTTTTCATTGCAACCTTGAAAGGCTTTTAGATAAGGCTTCGCAATCACATTAAATGTCGCAAACACTGCTGAAGGATTCCCGGGCAGACCTATAAAAGGAGTGCTTTTGACGTAACCAAAAGCAAATGGCTTGCCTGGTTTTATTGCAATTTTCCACAAATCCAGTCGACCAAGCTTTTCAACACTGGTTTTTACATAATCTTCTTCGCCAACTGAAACTCCGCCGCTGGTTATAATACAATCAGCGTTCTCAGAGGCATCGGTAAGCGCCTGTTGAATTTTTACTTCATCATCCTCAATGGTGCCGCAATCATAAATCTCACAACCTAATGACTGTAATAAACCGATAAGCGTGTAATGATTGGAGTTATAAATTTGTCCTGCTTCAATGGGTTTACCGGGTTCAACCAACTCATTGCCAGTTGAGATCACAGCAACGATCAATTTGCGATAGACAGGAACCTGCTGAATGCCGACCGATGCCAACAATCCAAGCTCTTGTGCTCGTAATTCTTTGCCAGCATTAAGAATAGCAGAATCAGCTGCAATATCCTGACCTTTGGGACGGATG
The DNA here is from genome assembly GCF_048265365.1 of Kangiella sp. Taxonomy (NCBI): domain Bacteria; kingdom Pseudomonadati; phylum Pseudomonadota; class Gammaproteobacteria; order Kangiellales; family Kangiellaceae; genus Kangiella; species Kangiella sp. The sequence continues at coordinate 1,727,483 of NZ_JBLXBT010000001.1, read as the reverse complement.
TTCTGCTGCTCACTAACGAACTCAGGAAACGTTACCCAAATGCCATCAGTATGTTCAGAAACTTCGCACTGCTCCTGCATTACCACTGAATTACAATTTGCTGGTACTGGCGCACCCGTGAAAATTCGAGCACAAGTTCCCTCTTCCAAAGGTTGATCAGCTGGATCGCCAGCAATAATACGCTGGCTGACTCGCAATGGCTGACCAGTTTTTAAAGAATCAGTATGAACGGCATAACCATCCATAGCACTGTTATCAAAGCCCGGAACATTAATGTGTGAAAATTGCTCTTTGCCTAGAACTCGCCCCAATGCCTCATTTAAAGTTACCGTTTCGTATTCCTGAATCGGCTTTACGCTTTCCAGCAATGTTTCAATCGCTTGATTAACGGGCATTAAACCTGGAGCATCACAGCAACTCATGAGCGCGTCTCACAGACTTGCAAGCGCCCCGCTTCATCGGCTTGCTGAATTTCCAGGTGCTCTACAAAATTGCAGGGACGGTGACTGTTATCAAGCTGCTCTTCAAGAATCTGATACCAGGCTGTTCGGCACGCGTTAGGGGAACCGGGCATACAAACAATGAGAGTACGATTGGCTAAACCCGCCAAGGCTCTGGACTGAACAGTTGATGTGCCTATATCTCCATAAGAGATGTGTCTGAATAATTCTCCAAAACCATCAACCATTTTGTCTAGTAATGGACTGATAGCCTGAGGGGTATTATCTCGTGCAGTAAATCCTGTACCGCCTGTGATTAATACCACCTGCACTTCTTCATCAGCAATCCATTGTGATACCACTGCGCGCAATTGATATATATCATCCTTTACAATTTTTTTATGGGCTAACAGATGACCTGCATCGGTCAAACCTTTAATCAGCGTTTTGCCAGAAGTATCTGTTTCTTCAGTGCGAGTATCACTGACTGTCAGCACAGAAATGTTTAAAGGAATAAAGGGCTTAGGCTGTTTATTGTGAGAATTCATGGAAAAATACCGGTTAAAGTTTGTTGTATCATAGAAGATCGTTACTCTGCCTAACTTGACAAAGATCAATAAAATTCGCTTTTCAAACATCCATTTCGTTCGGTCCTTAACAAGAAATCTGATTATTGGGTTGCAAGAATTTTTATGCGATACTTCCATCACTTAAAATAGACAAGATGCAGCCATGCTTACCGAACAAGAGCTCATTCACTATAGTCGCCACATTATCTTGCCTCAGATAGATGAAGATGGTCAGGAAAAAATTAAGCAATCCAAAGTCCTTGTGATTGGTATGGGTGGCTTGGGTGCTCCTGTGGCTATGTATTTAGCTGCGGCTGGTGTTGGCCATCTCTATATTGCTGATCACGATCAAGTTGAGCGTTCAAATCTACAGAGACAAATAGTCCATAACCTTGGGAGTATTGGTCTGAATAAAGTGGATTCCGCTAAGGCTACTCTTGAGTCACTGAACCCTTGGATTCAAGTCACCACTCTTCCTCTGAAAATCAAAGACAAAGATTTAGATGAATTACTCAGTCAGGTCGATGTGGTTGTTGATTGCTGCGATAATTTTGAAACGCGCTTTGCTGTTAATCGTGCAGCTGTGAAGCATAAGAAGCCACTAGTTTCAGGTGCGGCTATACGATTTGAAGGACAACTTGCCGTTTTCAATTACACCGATGTCTCACCTTGCTATCAGTGCTTGTATCAACCGGATATTCAGCTTGATGAAAACTGCCTGGATCAGGGAGTCCTTTCACCTGTTGTCGGTACCATTGGCACTCTACAGGCTACTGAAGTATTAAAAATACTAACAGGGGCAGGCAAAGTCTCTGATGGTCAACTGTTGATATACGATGCGCTCAATGGTGACTTTAGTAAAATAAAAGTCACCAAAGATATTAACTGCCCTATTTGTAGTTTGTAATATTGCTAATACGAAACACTTATTAAAAAACCTGAACTGAGATCCACATTAGCAGTAACTAGAATCATCCCCCATTAATTAATAAATGCACCCAGATACTGGCTGCGTAGCCTAAAGCAATGACTGGTGTCCACTTGAGATGTGTCATGAAAGTGTAGTGGCCTCGGGCTTGACCCATCAGTGCGATACCTGCTGCTGAACCAACAGATAGTAAGCTACCGCCTACGCCCGCCGTTAATGTGACCAGTAGCCATTGTGCATGTGACATGTCGGGTTGCATGGTCAGCACTGCGAACATAACAGGGATGTTGTCGACTATAGATGACAGAATGCCAACGAGTATGTTGGCTGGAGTTGCACCAAGCTCACCGTACATGTAGCTCGATGCCATACCTAAATAACCTAAAAACCCTAAACCACCCACAGCAAGTATCACGCCATAGAAGAAGAATAAAGTGTCCCACTCTGCTTGCGCGATGCGGTCGAAGATATCATATGGTCTTTGCGATGATACACTGGTTGGATTTTCTTCAGTTTCTTTTTTGTGTTTTCTACGCAGGAAGAATCCATAGAATTTCAAGAAACCAAGGCCGAGCATCATGCCGATGGCTGGTGGTAAATGTAAGAAGTTATGGAATGAAATGGCTGTGATGATAGTAACCAGGAAAAGGCCAACTATCACTAAACCGCCCTGCTTGATTTGCGCATGACTGCCCTCTTCAATTGCATCAGGTTTCCCCTTCATGATGGCAAATTGCATGATCAATGCTGGCACCAGGAAGTTGACTACTGACGGTAAAAACAGCGCGAAGAACTCTGAGAACTCTACCATGCCCTTTTGCCAGACCATCAAGGTTGTGATGTCACCGAATGGACTGAATGCGCCACCTGCATTAGCGGCGACAACGATATTAATACAGCTGACGCCGACGAATTTTGCATGGCCATTTCCGACCGCCAGAACCACTGAACACATGATCAATGCTGTGGTTAAGTTATCCGCAATGGGTGAGATAAAGAAGGCAAGAATACCAGTCATCCAGAACAGCTGTTTGTAAGTAAATCCTTTGTTGACCAGCCAGTCGCGCAGAGCATCGAAGACATCTCGTTCGATCATGGCGTTAATGTAGGTCATGGCAACGAGCAAGAAGAAGAATAACTCAGCGTACTCCAGGAAGTTATGACGAATACCCTCTTCGGCTAATGAAGATAATCCATGTTGTTTATAGACAATACCAATCACCAGCCAGATCAAACCTGCAGCGATTAAAATTGGCTTAGATTTTCTTAAGTGGATTTTTTCTTCGAATATGACCAGAGAATACGCCACAACGAAGATGGCGATGGCCACAAAACCTACCCAATGCTGGGTTAAATCAAGTGTGTTTCCGGTTGAAGATTCTGATGCAAGCAATTGAAAAGGAAGGAATAAACCGATAAGTGCAACTAATATGGCTGGGGTTTTCACGACGTTTACTTCATCTGTGCTAAGGAAAAGTGGCGCAATTATAATCAGCTTTTATTCATCGACATAGATTTAAATCAATGTTTTTCGATATTTATTGTATGGGGTGTGATTAGTTTTACTGATAGCGTAAGTCTGTTCTGCTCTACGCGTCCTCAAGCCTTAGTGCGTTTGATTTATCAAGTCACGTGGGTATAGTGGTAATTGAGCACAGCATTAACTAAGGGATGGATATGTCAAAGGTTCGATCTGGGGGATTAGTTTTGTTTCTCGGGGTACTTCTGGTATCACCTGGTGAAGCGAGTGCGGATGACGAGGAAGTTGATGTCAAGTTGGGCGGTGCTATCAGGCTCAACTACGGTTGGAAAGATTACGATAATGATAGTGATGGTCAGTTTGATTTTGAGCTGTTTGCTGTTGACGTTGATATTATCAAAGGCAAATGGTTCGTAGATTCTCAATTCCGGTTTTACCAAGATTTCAACGCTGTTCACCATGCTGAAGTGGGTTATCAGTTCGATGATTCTAATCGATTGGCGGTTGGCGTTTCGCAGGTACCTTTCGGTATCAGTCCTTATGCTTCTCACGGTTTCTGGTTCGGTGGTACTTATTATCTGGGCTTCGAAGATGATTATGATTCGGGAGTAAAATGGACTCATACCTCCGGTGATTGGACGTTCGACACAGCCTACTTCTTTAATAGTGAATATGACAACTCGGCGCGTTATGGGCGTTACTCCTTTGATATCGCCAGCACCGAAGACCGCGATAATAAAGAGGATGGTCAGGCCAACGTTAGAGTGCAATATCAACTAGGTGACCATGTTATTGGCGGTTCTCTGCAAGCGGGAAAGATTCGTAATCAAACCACTAATGACACTGGTAACCACACTGCTGCCGCAGTTCATTTTGATGGCCGCTTTGACAGTTGGAACTTGCAGCTACAGCATATTTATTACGACTTCGATACAGCTCCCGGTTTGCAAAATACCGACCATCGAATTGCCATGTCTGCCTTTGATTTCCCATTCGAAATTGCTACAGAGGCCAATGTCACCAGCTTTAATCTTGCGAAAAGTTTTGATGTTGGCAATGAGTTCGTCGATAAGGTCGTTTGCTATAACGATTTTACCTACACTTCAACCAGTAACAAGCCAGGGCTAACTGACTCGATTCAGAATGTCACAGGTTGCACCTTAATTAAGGAGGGACTTTATACCTACATTGACTGGATAGCCGGCAAAAACATGTGGTTTGCCGGAGGGCCTGGGATAGGAGTCTATGACGGGCCTGAAAAATGGCATTCACGTTTAAATATTAATATCGGTTATTACTTTTAATACTCATCCATAGGGGGATTCATGAGCGACTCTGATAAAAAAGAGCCAAATTCATCCAAAAATCCACTGCACAAAAAATACGATACGGAACATGAGATAGGCGAAAATAACGTTGAAGTTCTTGGTATGGACTTACATAACCCTGTATTTTTTACCTCCAGTTTTTTCGTTGTCTTTTTTGTCATTCTGACACTTATATTTCCAGAGCGATCCAACGAGTATTATCAAATAGCAAAAAACTGGTCAATAACTCACTTTGATTGGTTGTTTATGTTTAGCGGTAATGCGTTTGTCCTATTTTGTTTCTTCTTATTGTTATCACCCTACGGAAAAATTCGAATCGGAGGTAAAAAAGCCACTCCAGACTTTTCCTTGCTGTCCTGGTTTTCAATGCTATTTGCAGCAGGAATGGGCATTGGCTTGATGTTTTGGAGCGTTGCTGAACCCGTTGGCTATTTTACCAGTGCTGGAGCGAATACCCCTTTCAATACCCCGCCAATGACTGAGGAAGCCAAACATATGGCCATGAGTGCCACCATGTTTCACTGGGGGCTGCATCCTTGGGGTATTTATGCGGTGGTTGCCCTTTCGCTTGCCTTTTTTAGCTATAACTGTAACTTGCCGCTAACCATTCGTTCGAGTTTTTATCCCTTGTTTGGTGAGCGCGTCTGGGGAACAACGGGTAATGTCATTGATACTGTTGCGGTGCTTGCAACCATCTTCGGTTTAGCTACGTCGTTAGGGTTTGGTGCACAGCAAGCTGCTGGTGGTTTGCATCATTTATTCGACGTCATTCCCAACAATATCTCGACACAGCTTGCCATTATCTTCGGTGTTACTGTCGTTGCAATCTTTTCCGTGGTTCGCGGCTTGGATGGTGGCGTGAAGGTGCTGAGCAACATCAATATGTCGATTGCCGCCCTGCTGATGATTTTCGTTATTATTGTCGGTTCTACCATGATGATTCTACAAGGTGTTGGTGAAACCCTTATTTCCTATGCGAAGAATATTATTCCTCTGAGTAACTGGGTTGGACGTGAGGATCAGAGTTTTTATAAAGGCTGGACAATATTTTATTGGGCATGGTGGATTTCATGGTCACCTTTTGTTGGCATGTTCATAGCACGCGTATCGAAAGGTCGTACGGTTAGACAATTTATTGCAGCGGTATTAGTCATTCCAACCCTGCTCAGCGCAGTCTGGATGACAACCTTTGGTAGAATGGGAATCGATCAGGTGCAAAACGAAGTGGGCAAATTGTCAGATGGAATCAGTGACTATTCTTTAGCATTATTCCAAATGCTTGAAAATCTGCCATTTGGTCAAGTTGCTGCGTTTGTCGCGATTATACTGGTTCTGGTATTCTTTATTACCTCCTCCGACTCCGGCTCGTTAGTCATTGACAGCATTACTGCTGGCGGCAAAGTTAATGCTCCAGTAACACAGCGTATTTACTGGGCTGTGTTGGAAGGTATTGTTGCTGGTGTATTATTGTTTGGTGGCGGCAAAGCAGCTTTAGATGCATTACAAGCTGCAGCAATTACTGTTGGCCTCCCCTTTACTATTGTTCTGCTATTGATGTGCGTGAGTTTATTTATGGGACTAAGAGCAGCCTATAATTTGAACTATAAAGGACAATGACCTGACTGAAGGTTATTGGTAGGGGCAGACCAGTGTGTCTGCCCTTTTTTATGCATCAATGTTTAGGACGAACACTTTGGTCCGCCCTCTACCGCATTAAAAAGTACCACCTAAAATAGTGATGATTTTTTCACTCAACATGCAGCTCGCCTTTATACATTTGCATCTGGCAATGGAACTGATAATTACCTTTTTTAAGTTTCTTCAGTTTGATGGTTTTAGTCTTACTGATAGGTAAACTTTCACTGATATCCAGCTCTGGGAAGATGACCATTTCAGTGCAAGGTGTTTCATCTATGCGTTTAAACTCGAGGGTGATGTCGGTGTTGGCTGGCACGCTGATTCGTGACGGTTGGTAGATGCCGTCTTCGACGGTAATTTTGATGAGGTCCTGATCTTTTGCCTGCACGTCTTTGGGTTTATAGATCCAGAACCAGTAAATGATCAGGGCAATAACTGCTAAGCCAATAATGTTTATCATGAGTAAGTTCATAGTGTGTCCTTTGGCTTAATGGTCTTTGGGTTTAAAGAAGCGTAAACGGTTGGCGTTGGTGACAACCGTTACTGAAGAGAACGCCATGGCTGCGCCAGCAATGACCGGGCTGAGCAAGATGCCGAAGAATGGATACAGAAGCCCCGCTGCAATTGGAATCCCTGCTACGTTATAGATGAAGGCACCAAACAGATTTTGCTTGATGTTGCGCAGAGTGACTTTACTGGTGGCGACTGCATCAGCCAGACCATGCAACGATCCGCGCATTAAGGTGATATCAGCGCTTTCGATGGCCACATCGGTTCCTGTGCCAATGGCAAACCCGACGTCTGCCTGAGCAAGTGCGGGAGCATCATTAATACCGTCACCGGTCATGCCTACCAATTCGCCCTCTTCTTGCAGTTCTTTCACTTTATTGACTTTTTCTTCCGGCAAAACTTCGGCAAAGAAATCATCAATGCCAACTTTGCTGGCCACTGCTTTAGCGGTTGCCTTATTGTCGCCGGTTAACATAATCACACGAATATGAGCTTTTTTAAGTCGCTTAATGGCTTCTATGGAATCTTCTTTTATGGGATCGGCCACTGCAATGATAGCAGCTAGTTTTTTATCGATAGCGAAGTACATAGGCGTTTTTGCTTCGCTGGCTAACTCTTGTGCTTTTTCAACGGCATGATCGATCTCTATGCCTTGATCACGCATCAACTTTTCATTACCAAAATACAGATGCTTGCCGTCGACATTGGCCTCTACACCGTGACCGGCAATAGAGTTGAAGTCTGAGCTTTTGCTTAGCTCAATATCTTTTTCTTTTGCAGATTCGACAATCGCCTGAGCAAGCGGATGTTCAGAACCTGTTTCAAGGCTTGCTGCCAGCTTCAAGTTCTCATCGTCTGATAAATCATTGAATGACACTATGTCAGTTACTTTGGGCGAGCCTTCGGTAATGGTGCCGGTTTTATCAAGTACCATTGCGGTTATTTTGGAAGAGGTCTGTAGCGATTCTCCGTTGCGTATCAGAACACCGGCTTCAGCGGCCTTACCGACACCAACCATCACAGACATGGGCGTTGCCAGTCCTAAGGCACACGGGCAGGCGATAATGAGAACAGTGGTTGCCGATACGACGGCAAAAGCCAGAGCATCTTGGGCGCCAAGGTTGAGCCAGACCAATGCCGTGATAACCGCAATAATCATGACTGCAGGCACAAAGTAGGCAGCAATAACATCGGCCAGGCGGCCAATCGGTGGCTTGGAGTTTTGCGCCTGTTTGACCATCTTGATGATCTGCGCGAGCGCAGTGTCTTTTCCGACACGCGTCGCTTTAAAAATTATTGAGCCACTTTTATTGATCGTACCGGCAGAGATCTCATCGCCCTCGCCTTTTTCAACGGGCATCGGTTCGCCTGTTAGCATCGATTCATCAATAGTGGACTTACCTTCGTCAACCACACCATCAACCGGGATTTTTTCACCAGGACGAACGCGTACTAAATCATCTTTCTGTACATCTTCAATGGGAATATCTTTTTCATCACCATCTCGAATGACTCGGGCAGTTTTAGCCTGTAACCCAATGAGCCTCTTAATGGCCTCTGAGGTTCTGCCACGTGCTCTGACTTCCAGCGCCAGCCCTAAATTAATCAGACCGATAATCATGGCAGTTGCTTCGAAATAAACATGGCGCGCCATTTCGGGTATTGCATCAGGGAAGAACACAACAACCATCGAATAGACCCACGCAGTCCCCGTACCTAATGCAATCAGGGTGTCCATATTGGCTGAGTGGTTTTTAAAGGATTTCCAGGCGCCGGTGAAGAAATGCTTGCCGGAAAAATACATGATGGCAAGAGTAATAAGGCCCACTATTGACCAGACGATTCGCTCGTTGGTTGTGTTTACGGTCATGGCTCCTCCAAGCAAGCCATAAGCCATTAGGGGTGCACCGACTAATAACGCAATCCACATCTTAATCATCAAGCGTTTGTAGTAGGCTTGATTAGCTTGCTCTTTCTCTTCCAGAGCATCACTTTCAGATTCGTTTTCAATAACCGAAGCTTTATAGCCTGCATTCTCGACAGCTTTAACCATTGAGTTATTGGAGGCACTCCCTTTAACAGTGACTGTACGATCAGCAAAATTCATTTCAGCGCTTTCTACGCCGGATAGATTGTTCAGCGCACCTTCAATTTTGCCGACACAGCTGGCGCAGCCTGCGCCTTCAATGGTGAGCTCTATGGTTTTTAATTTGGAAGGATGATCACTCATGTGGCTTAACCTTAAGCATAATTGGCAATTCTTTTACTGAATCAATTGTAGTTAGTTTAGCACCAATGATTAGAAGAAATAACCATAAGCTGCTGGTGATTTCCTGACCTCGAGCTTTGGAGGATGTATAGCGTGAGTGTGAGTTAGCATTGATATATAACCCATCAGTTACGAGTCTGTATGGGGACACGTGTTTACCCATTACCATTCGAGACAGTACAGCTTTTATTTCTTGCTTAGGAGTCATAATTTATCCTCGTACGTGTTTTGACATGGCAATAGTATAAAGACAGTACCATAGTACGGAGTCAAGCCCCATGTTTCCAATTGGCAAATTTGCAAAAGCGGGCGACGTTGGAGTTGAAACCATCAGGTATTATCAACGTAAAGGTCTGCTTAGGATTCCCAAACAAGAAGGCGGAATTCGTCGTTATAGTTTATAGGATGGGTTCCGCATAAATGCTAACCCATCCTATAGGTCATTTTACCAGTTAGATAATCTGTAGGGACGATCTATCCTCGCCCGATTAAATACTTCCCCCCTCCCTTAACGATTATCACAACGGCTCTTTTATTTGACACATATGATTTTTCATATATATTGCCAGCCATATATATTCATCCTAAGGCGAGAATATGCAACCGACTGATTTCTTCAAATGCCTGGCCGACGAAACGCGCTTACGTTGCCTGTTGCTAATCCAACAAGAAAACGAATTATGTGTGTGTGAATTAATGGAGGCGCTAGACGAAAGCCAGCCTAAGATTTCTCGCCATCTGGCACAGTTACGCCAATGTGGCTTGTTACTGGATCGACGTGATAGCAAGTGGGTTTATTATCGATTAAACCCTGATTTACCAGTTTGGACATACTCCATATTGACAGAGACGGCTCAAAGTAATGAAGCTTTTATTGTACAGAACCTGAAGCGTCTGCAAGCAATGACCAATCGTCCTGAACCTTCAATTTGCTGTTAATAATCATAATGTTATTAATTTTTTTTAAAGTTGTTTCTATAGGGTTGAACGCATGAAATTACTCTTTGTCTGTACTCACAACGCCTGCCGTAGCGTACTTGGGGAAGTCATTGCGCGCACTTTGGGTGAAGGTCGACTTGAAACTGCCAGTGCTGGAAGCGCACCTCGCGGTGTTGTCCACCCTCTTACCTTGAAATACCTCGCCAAGCATGGCTACAGCAACGAATGGCTAACCAGCCAAAGTTGGGATGAGCTGAGTGAGTTTGAGCCGGATGCGGTGATTACTGTGTGCGATAGCGCCGCTGGCGAAGCCTGTCCTGTGTGGATGGGTAAAACTATAAAAGTACATTGGGGTCTGCCAGATCCGTCAAAGGGTCATAGCTCCGAAGAGGACGAAACCAAAGCATTTGCGCATGTGATTAGCGTTTTCGAAAAACGCATTCGTGCGCTTCTGGAGAAAGATTTTGAACAGATGGACGCTGATCAACTTAAAACTGAACTGCAACAACTTGGGGAGTTATTTTAATGGGTGTTTTTGAAAGATTTTTATCGCTGTGGGTAGCGCTGTGTATTGTCGTAGGCGTGACCTTGGGAAATGTATTACCGGATGTGTTTAGTTACATTGCAAAACTGGAATACGCCCACGTCAATATCTTGGTGGCAGTACTCATCTGGTTGATGATTTTCCCGATGATGGTGCAAGTTGATTTTAAGTCGATTAAAGATGTCGGCAAAAAGCCTAAGGGGCTTATTTTAACTCTGGTTATCAATTGGTTGATTAAACCATTCACCATGGCTGCGCTCGGCGTCCTTTTCTTCAAATTCTTTTTCGCTGATCTGGTTGATCCGCAAACCGCTAATGAATATATCGCGGGCATGATTCTACTCGGCGTCGCCCCCTGTACCGCAATGGTTTTCGTGTGGAGCCACTTAACCAAAGGCGATGCCAACTATACCCTGGTTCAGGTATCCATTAATGACGTCATCATGGTCTTTGCCTTCGCGCCACTTGCCGCTTTCTTATTAGGCGTAACGGATATTACAGTGCCATGGGAAACCTTATTATTGTCGGTAGTTCTGTATGTACTATTACCACTTATCGCTGGTGCCATTACACGTAACGCATTAGATAAAAAAGACGACCATCACAGACTTAATATGTTTCTGATTAAGTCGAAGCCATGGTCGATATTAGGTTTATTGCTAACCATTATTTTATTGTTCGCATTTCAAGCCGAAAAAATACTCGATAAGCCGCTTGATATTGGCCTGATCGCCATTCCACTACTGATACAAACCTATGGCATATTTATTATCGCCTATGCCGCTGCCAAGTTTATGAAGTTGCCGCATAATGTTGCTGCACCGGCCTGTATGATTGGTACCTCCAATTTCTTTGAGCTAGCTGTTGCTGTCGCCATTTCATTGTTTGGACTTCACTCAGGCGCTGCTTTGGCCACTGTAGTTGGCGTTCTGGTTGAAGTACCAGTAATGCTGTCGTTGGTGGCATTTGCAAATAGGACAAAGCATTGGTTTAAGACTTAGATTTATTTGTGGGGACAACTGATGAGTTGTCCCTGACTCCTTCATACATATGTCCATTCTTGCCGTAAACCATTCTAATTGCTCCCCCCTTCAAATAAAGTCTGTTAAGAGAAGATCCTGAATCAAGTTCAGGATGACATGAGATTTGTTGTGGTGCCAATAAGGGCTTTACCGTTAAGCTAAGTGTGTACCTAGCAAAGTTAATGATATTTACCTAAAACAGGAACTCCTTACCAGAGGATTGTCATCCTGAACTTGATTCAGGATCTGCTCTTAGCTCTTTCAAAACAATAGGGTTCACAACCACCTACTAACCTAGATTTCCTTTGTAAAGACAAGTCATGGGCTGCACTCACCAAATACCTGACTTTCCTCCTCATTCCTTGACAAAAATCAAGCAGTTAAACTCTCGATATGATATACCTAGTATGTGCTTTACACTCTTAAACATATGGACAAAGGAGTTTGCGTCATGAATGAAGAAGAATTGAAAGCAGAAGCGAAAAAGCTTTATGAGCGCATTAAAACTCAACGTGACGAGTTGAAGGTTCAAGCGTATCTGGCTAAGGCTGAACTTAGGGATAAGTGGCAGGAAACTGAACACGATTGGGAGCGTTTTGAAGCTAAGGCAAAGACCATTGGTAAAGGTGCTCAGAAGGCTTCTGAGGATATTGGCAAAGGTTTTACTTTGATGGGAAATCAGCTACAAGAGGCTTACAAGGACTTAAAACAAGCATTCAAATCCAGTGACCTGACAGGCTAACCCCTGCTAGTGATTGATCTGGAAAACCCAGGATGAACCTTAAGGTTATTACCTACAACATCCATCGTGCTATTGGCGTTGATCGCAGGTTTCGTCCTGAGCGTATTGTTGAAATCCTGGAAAGCTATGATGCTGATATTATTGCTTTGCAGGAAGTCGATGATGGCGTGCCCCGCTCTCGTGAATTGAATTTAGCTAAAGAGCTGGCTGAAGCACTCGACTTCCCATATTACGTTCTCGGTAAAAACGTTAGCCTCAAAAAAGGTCACTATGGCAATGCCACTTTGAGTCGCTTTCCCATTGTTCGAGAACGTAACATTGATCTAACGATTGACAATAAAAAACGTCGCGGCTGTCAGCATACCACGATAGATATTCCATCCAGTTCCACCAAGACGGTTCATCTTGAAGTCTTTAATTTACATTTAGGTTTGTCCGCCAAAGAGCGCGACAAACAAATTCAGAAGCTATTGAACTCGGCCGAATTTAAAAATTTAGATGAGGACAGTAATAAACTGATCATTGGTGACTTTAATGATTGGCGGTCATTATTACGCAAGCCAATGACCGATGGTGCCGGTTTTCTCTGTGCAACCGATCGGCGTTATAAAAATAAAATGTCAGCTTTAAAAACCTATCCATCATTTTCTCCACGTGGCGGATTAGATCGCGTTTTTTATCAGGGTAACCTAAAGCTCAAAAATGTTTTTTTATGTCGAAAAAAGCTATCCAAAGTGGCCAGCGATCACAAACCGGTCATAACAGAGTTTAAGTTATAAATATTGAGTACAGATTGATATGGATAAAACGGAATCAATATTACCCATTGCTTTACGATTAGGGATTAATTCACGACACGAGCCATTGATTTTCCTGCGCTCCGATTCGCCTGTTGCACGTTCGGAAGGTTTTGAAACCATGTCGCGTGTGCAGGTAGAAGTTAATAATAAAAAGGTCATTGCTACGCTATTAATTGTCTATAGTGATTTGATTCAATCCGGTTATGCAGGTCTTTCAGAGACAGCTTGGAAACGCTTAAAAATTACTGAAGGGCAACGTATCAAGCTCTCCCATGCACCGCAGGTCGATTCTCTCGCATATATTCGCGCTAAAGCTTTCGGCCATGAACTGAATAAGCATCAGTTGCACGAAATTGTCCGCGATATCGTCGATGGTCATTATATGGATGTTCATCTGGCAGCTTTTATTACCGCTTGCGCCAACAACAATATGACCCATGAAGAGGTCTTATATTTAACTCAAGGGATGGTTGCAGCTGGCGAGACCTTATCCTGGCCTGGCGATAAAATTGTTGATAAGCATTGTGTTGGTGGACTGCCCGGTAATCGAACCTCCCCTATTATAGTTTCTATTCTGGCTGCAAAGGGATTAACTATTCCCAAAACCTCATCACGCGCAATCACTTCTCCTGCAGGCACGGCAGATGTCATGGAAACCATGACCAAAGTTGATTTAACTTTTGAACAGTTAAAACAAGTAGTGGAGCAACATCATGGCTGCCTTGCCTGGGGCGGTTCAGTTAGTTTAAGTCCCGCTGATGATATTTTAATCAGTGTTGAAAAGGCATTGGATATCGATTTTGAAGGTCAACTTATCGCTTCAATCCTGTCGAAGAAGATTGCTGCGGGCTCTAAATACGTATTAATAGATATTCCTGTCGGCCCAACCGCAAAACTGCGCAGTAAAGAGAAAGCCCAGGAACTTGCCGAACAGTTAAAAGCTATTGGCGATGAAATGGGTTTAAAAGTAAAAGTGGTTCTAACCGATGGTTCGCAACCTGTAGGTTATGGTATAGGTCCTGCGCTTGAGGCTTGGGACGTTATTGGTGTATTAAAAAATGAAAACTCCGCCCCGCAAGACCTAAAAGAACGCTCCGTTCTTCTTGCCGGAGAGTTACTGGAACATGCTGGAATTGTTAAGGCTGGTGAAGGGATACCAGAAGCACTTCGTGTTATAGAGTCAGGAGAAGCCTGGGATAAGTTCATGCAAATCTGCGAAGCGCAAGGCGGTTTTAAAGAACCTCCCGTTGGATGCTGCAAGATGAATGTGAATGCAGATAAAACAGGCTATATTCGACGAATTAACAACCGACTATTAAGTCGTCTGGCAAAGCTTGCTGGCGCGCCCGCAGATCATGCTTCAGGTGTCTATATGGAAGCCAAAGTTGGTGATTTTATTACAGAGGGTTCTACCTTGCTAACAATTCATTCGGAGGCTCCCGGTGAGCTTGAATACGCATTAGATTTTTACAACACTCATAAAGAGATGATCATTATCGAGGAAGGATTATGAGCACCCTATTGTTTGATTTGTCGGAAAACTTGAATTTATCAGCGCCTGTGTGTGACAAAATCGGTGCCACCATGGGGAAATTATCGATGCACTGCTTTCCTGATGGCGAAGTCAATGTTCAGTTGCTAACTCCATGCAAGGAACAAACGGTGGTCGTGTTGGCAGATTTGTCCCACCCCAATTCTAAAATCCTTCCTCTGTTGTTTGTGCTACGTATGATTAAGGAACAATCGCCAAAGAAGATTGTACTCATTGCCCCATATCTTCCTTACATGCGTCAAGATGCCGTGTTCCATGAGGGAGAATCGATTCTAGCCAAACACTTTGCTGAGATCCTCTCTGAGAATCTGGACGCACTGATTACTGTCGATCCACACCTGCATCGTTTCTTTAGTCTGGATCAGGTTTATCCTATACGCACTTATCTGGCTCATACTTCCAGTCCCATCGCGCAGTGGATCAAAAGCCAAGTAAAAGAACCTGTCATTGTTGGTCCTGATAGCGAAAGCCGCCAATGGGTTGAAGCGATTGCCAGTGAAATCCATGTACCGTTTCTGGTCGCCAATAAAGTTCGTCGTGGTGATAAGGATGTAGAAATTACGGTTAAAGGCTTGGAAGAATACAAAGACAAAACCGTAGTGCTGGTTGATGACATTATTTCCACTGGACACACAATTTTAGAAATTACCAGACATCTGGAGGAAGCAGGAATCAGAACCATTATCTGTGTCGCAACTCATGCAATATTTAATGAAAATGCTTACGGAAAGTTGGCTCATTCACACATCAGCCAGATAGTCAGTTGCAACACGATTCCGCATGTCAGTAATGCAATCGACGTCTCCGATAGTATTGCCGAAAGCTTTAAACTGGTGAAGTAATCGTATAGGGCTTTGCAAAGATGAATCTAGATTGGCTGAACTTCTTAGCTGGCGTTGGCATCTTCCTGTGGGGAATGTCGCTGATTGAATCTAGTCTTGCAAAGTTAGCCTCTGGGAGACTTAACCACTACCTTTCCTCCTGGACCAAAACTCCAATCACGGCAGTTATCACTGGAGCTGCCTGTACTACGGTTGTACAAAGCAGTTCTCTGATAACCTTGATCGTCTTGGCCTTAGCCAGCTCAAAATTGTTGAACCTAAAACAAGCCGTCGGCGTCATCTTTGGTGCAAACCTTGGTACTACCGCAACCGGCTGGCTGGTTACCTTTCTGGGTTTCAAATTTAGCCTGGGCGAGTTTGCCATTTACTTTATTGGCATCGCTGCGCTTGGTCGCGTTTTCTTCGCTAAAAACTCTAATCAGGTCGCTTTATATTCGTTGTTCATCAGTATGGGCTTGATTTTATTCAGTTTGGATATCATCAAATCTGGAACTCTGGGCCTAAGCGAGAACTTTGACCTGAGTGACTTAAAAAGTCAGTCGCCTCTGATATTTGTGGCCATGGGTATGATATTAGCGGCTCTGTTGCAGTCTAGCTCTGCTGTGATGATGATGAATTTAAGTGCTGCACACGCAGGACTGATAAGCGTTGAGAATGCTTTTGCCATTGTTGTAGGTGCTGATATTGGTACTACTAGTACAGCAGTTCTAGGAAGTATTAAAGGAGCTAAAATCAAGAAGCAGCTTGCCTTGGCTCATGTGTGTTTTAATTTAACCAATGCATTTGTTGCAGTCTTGCTGATATTGCCCCTGATTAAAACAATATTTGATTACCTTAGTATCAGTGACCCTCTGATCAGTATCGTTGCTTTCCATAGCATCATTAATCTAATGGGTATTCTGATATATCTTACAGTCTTCACTTACTTTGTTAACTTTTTGTCACAGCGCTTTAAAGATACTTTAAGCCCTATTGAAAGCCGACTGTCTCTTATTCCACTAAACATGCCACCGGTTGCAATCGAGCGATTTCGTTCGGAGGCGGTTTCATTTATCAATCAAGTGGGTCAATTCAATCAGAAATGCTTGTCCACGGACTTGATAAACTCAGAGCATTATTTTGAGCTAAAAAAGATGGAAGGGTTATTTATTAAGCTTTCTCGACAATTGTCAGAGCGACCGTTAACACAGGAACAAACACAAGTTTTATATAATCTTCTGGCAGCCACCAGGCATGGTATCTATTCTGCAAAACTGCTGAAAGATTTATTGGTTGATTTAGAGCAGCCTGATTTAGAAGAGTCTTACCATGACAAGTCAACCTTCCCTATTTTCAGTCAGGCCAAAGCATTTTATGAAGATTCAAGAAACCTCTTCGATCACCGAGTTGAACTCAGCTTTGAAGATTTCACCAAAAACTGGTACGAGCAACTGTTTCATGAGTTTAAAACCAGTGAGGCAAATTTATTGACCTCACAAATCAGTCAAAATATTTCAGTGGATATCATCTCCACTTTGTTAAATCTAAATAAATCCCTCTACAAGTCCTGCAAATATTATATGCAGGCGTTAGAATCAATTGATAAAACCTTTAAGGACACTAACCATGAAAATTAAAGTGCATGGTGCAGCAGAAGAAGTTACTGGTTCCTGCATCCAGATTACCACTGAACACAGTAATATCATCGTTGATTGCGGCCTTATTCAGGGCGCTCCCAAGAAAGAAGAGCGCAACCGGGCCCCCTTCCCTTTTTCGCTGCGCGATCTTGATGCAGTGATTTTAACTCATGCCCATATTGATCACAGCGGTCGCTTGCCGGTTCTAGTCAGTCAGGGTTATCAGGGACCGATTCATACACACCAGGCAAATGCAGACCTGCTCGATATCCTGCTTATGGACAGCGCATTTTTGCAAGAAAAGGAAGCGGAATGGGCAAATAAAAAACGGGATAGAAAAGGTTTGAAGCTAGTTGATGCACTCTATACACAGGACGATGTGCCACCGGTTTTGTCACTATTAAACTTACATCCCTATAATCAGCCAGTTGAGATCACAGAAGACATTACCATGGTCTTGCACAATGCAGGACACATCCTGGGCTCCGCTCACATCGAATTGCTGGTTAAAGAAAACAGTCATACCAAGCGGATTATTCTCAGCGGTGATATTGGTAACCCAGGTTCGCCGATCCAGCAGGACTCTGACCTTCATGGTAAAGCTGATCTGGTCATCATGGAATCCACTTACGGTAATCGTAATCATAAAACATGGGATGAATCGATTATTGAACTTAAGGATGCGTTAGAACAAGCGCGCCACGATGGCGGTAATGTACTTATCCCCTCATTTGCGGTGGGACGTACTCAAATCCTGCTTTACTACTTCGCCAAATATTACAAAGAATGGCACTTGGACAACTGGGATATTTATTTAGACTCACCTATGGCGATCAAAGTGACCAACACTTACGGCAAGCACTGGCAGCTGTATAAAAAAGAAAGCCAGGATTTGTGGTCAGGTGATACCCTCCATCAGAAACTACCTAACTTGAAGTTTACTCCTGATACCGAACAATCGATTGAACTTAACAGTGTTCATAAAGGCGCTATTATTATTGCCGGAAGTGGCATGATGAATGGTGGACGCATTAAGCAGCATTTGAAGCATAATATCTGGCGTCCTCAATGCTCGTTGATTGTTGCAGGATTCCAGCCAGAGGGCACATTAGGTAACCGGATTGTTGAAGGTGCGCCTTATATTAAACTCTGGGGCGAGACAGTGAAAGTTGCCGCGAATGTCTACACCATCGGCGGATTCTCGGCCCATGCGGGACAAAAAGACTTGCTGCGCTGGTATCAGAAGTTCGAAAACTCTCCAAGGTTAGTGCTAATCCATGGCGCTAAGACCACGATGGAAGAGTTTCATAAATTTATGACTCAGAATATTGATAGCGAAGTCGATATCGCCAAACAAGGTGAAGTGATACGAGTTTAGTTTCTTGGGGCTGAGATTAATCGCGTCTGTTAGTATGGCTTTTTTGATAGCAACCAGCTGGCGCGTGCAATTTCATTGTCTATGTAATTCTGTAAATGCTCATTACGATTCTCGATAAACAGTTCGAGTTCTCGTTTAATTTCCGGCTGCTTAACTTTCAGTTCATTAACTCTGGCAGCTAACCTTTGGGTATCTCGACGATAAATATCAATCAAGATTTTCTGTTCCCAAATGATTTTTCGGGTTGAGTGAAGATTTGACTCTGCGATCACATCGTCCATGTTTTTAGTGAGTTCTGCACCGCTGCCGATATTGAAGGAATGACTTTTATAGTCGCTTTCGACCAGTACAAAACCGTCATCATTAATATGCTTTGACAGTATGTTAAGGCTTTCAACCCTATCACCCAAAACATCTGTGCAGGCAGGGAAAACAATAACATCAAATTGTTCAGTGTTTTGTTTTAAAAAGTCAGCCATATTCTGACGAACAAACTGTGCCTGGCTTTTGACCCGCTGGCTCGCAGCATCGATTCTAGCTTGCTGAATGAAATCTTCGACGACATCGACACCAATGCCGTGCCAGTTATATTGTTTACAAAGATTGATTAAGGTAACGCCTTTGCCACAGCATAAATCCAGAACTCTTTTACCAAGTTCTGTTTTTTGCAGCTCATCAATCAGCTCCATCATGTAGCCAGTGTTGCTGCCCAACTCTGAAAAGTCTTGATATAAATATGGTAGGAAATCAATCAGTCTATGACTGCTTAATTCTAATGATTGTTTTACGGATTCAACTTCTTGAAAATTCATAGCTGACTCCTTATTTGAAAATTAGGTACGAACGCAAAAAAGCCCGTACCTTCTTTGTACTATACTTTCAACAAGTTAGCTAGTGTAGTTCACCCACTTTTGACTATTTAATACACAAATACTTGATGTCTAAGTAGTCGCTGATACCGTATTTGGAGCCTTCTCGACCCATTCCTGACTCTTTTACGCCACCAAATGGCGCCATGTGATTAGAAATTATTCCTTCATTGAAGCCTATCATTCCAGACTCAACTTGCTCACTCAGACGCTTAATGCGATGTCTATCATCGGTGTAAACATAGGCCGCCAAACCGGCTTTAGTGGCGTTAGCCTGCTCCACTACAGAGGCTTCATTGCTAAAAGCAATCAACGACAAAACAGGACCAAAAATCTCTTCACAAGCGATGTCCATCTCAAAGTTTACATTTGTCATAATCGTTGGCTCAAAGATCTGATTATGCTTATCAGAAACCCCGCCACCGACGATGACTTTTGCGCCGTCATCTCGAGCAGACTTAACCAGGCGTTTCACTTTATCTATGCCAGCTTGATTAATTAATGGTGTAATCGAAACATTATGCTCAAGTCCAGAACCAGTTTTAAGCGCCTCCACTTTTTTAACCAGCTTATCGACCACTGTTTGATAGATGTTCTCGTGAATAAAAATACGGTTTGCACAAACGCACGTCTGTCCAGAGTTGCGAAACTTACTGGCCATAATCCCATCAACTGCCGACTCTATATCGGCATCGTCAAACACAATAAAGGGTGCATTACCGCCAAGTTCCATAGTCACGCGCTGAACATTTTGCGCGGCCTGGCTCATGAGAATTTTTCCGACTTTGGTTGAGCCGGTAAAAGAAATTTTGCGCACCTTGAAACTGGAAGTTAGGGCTTCACCAATAACACTGGCCTCACTGGTTGGCACCAGATTGATAACACCATCAGGTATTCCAGCTTGTTGTGACAGTTCGGCCATAGCCAGCGCTGATAAAGGTGTTTCCGCGGCTGGTTTGATCACCACGGTGCAACCCGCAGCTAAAGCTGGTGCAACTTTCCTGGAAATCATTGCTTGGGGGAAATTCCAGGGAGTAATGATACCAACAACACCAACAGGCTGCTTTATTGCATGGATCTGCTTATCGCCATCGGGAGAAGGAATGATGTCGCCATCGACTCGTAAAGCTTCTTCGGCAAACCACTTAATGTAGTTAGCGCCGTATTGAATCTCACCCTTGGCTTCTTGCAGTGGCTTGCCCTGCTCTGTGGTCAGTATTTCGGCAAGATCATCGAGGTTATCAAGAATCAGTTGATACCAGGCCAGGAGTTTATCAGAGCGCTCTTGAGCAGTAGTTTTGCTCCAAGATTTGAATGCTTGGTGTGCAGCATCAATAGCGTCTTGGGCTTCTTTTTCACCGCAGTCGGATACCTCGACAATTAGCTCTTGAGCAAAAGGATCATCAACCCGAAAACGTTTATCGGTTTTAATCCATTGGCCATTGATAAAAGCTCTCGATTTCAATAATGATTCGTTCATAACACTCCCAAAAAAATGGCTCCATAAGGAACCATATTAACGAAGCTTTATGATTAATCAAAGGGTTACTGCATAACAGCGTGAAGAATTCGAGGTTTAAACTCTATTGAACCTTGTTACATCCGCTCAAGTGTTTCAATACCTAAGAGATTTAAGCCCATCTCAAGTTGAGCCAAGCAAATCTGGCTTAAACGTAATAAGCTGGCCTGACGCGCTTTGTCTGGTTCATTCATAATGTGCTGCTTCTGATAGAAAGAACTGAACTGCTGCGCCAAATTGTACAAATGCTCACACAAATAATGAGGCGCACGCTTATCAACCGTTTTATCAAGCGCAACAGGGAAATCGAGCAAACCAAAGGTTAAGTCGTATTCGTTTTCAGTGGTCGGCAATAATTCACCCGGTTTAGCGCCAGCATCTTCTGCTTTGCGCAAAATAGACTTAATACGGGCAACCTGCATCAATAAGTAAGGGCCTGTTTTACCTTCGAATTCACTGAACTTTTCCAAGTCAAAAATATAATCTTTAATCCGGTAGTTTCTTAAGTCTGCAAACTTAAGTGTCGAAATAGCCACTTTATGCGCGATTTCTTCTTTTTCATCGTCATTAAATTCTGTGCCGAAGTTGCTAGCGGCTAATTTTTTACGTGCTTCTTCTTTAGCCATTTGAATCAGGTCATGCAGCTTCATCACGCCGCCAGAGCGAGTCTTAAAAGGCTTGCCGTCTTTACCGTTCACAGTACCAAAATAAGTATGCTCATAAGCCGTGTTGGTGTTCATACCCATTAAATCGGCAGCAGCGAATACCTGCTTAAAATGCTGTTGTTGACGACCATCGACCACATACAACACCAAGTTGGCATGATCTTCATAAATACGCTCATACAGGGTTGCCAGGTCGGTTGTGCCATACATGACTGCGCCATCAGACTTACGCAAGATCAGTGGTGGCATGACAGCTTCATCATTTTCGTCTTTAAACGGAACGATTAAAGCACCCTGGTCACGAACGGCTAAACTTTTCTCTTCAAGTTCTTGTATCACTTTGCCAATAAATGGATCAGCATCACTTTCACCTTTCCACAAATCAAAACTGACACCTAACTCGCCATAGTCTCGCTTTAGCGTTGCGACCGAGACATTAACGAAGTGTTTCCACAAGGCGCGATAACCCGGGCGACCGTTCTGTAATTCAAGCGTAGCCTGACGTGCTTTTTCAGCGGCAGTGTCGTCGGATTTACACAAACCAGATTCTTGCGGGTAGATTTCTTCTAAATCTTGAATGGTAACTGGAGAGTCTTCGGGATATGGGCCAGTGAATTCGGCATCAAAATAAACCAGTTCAGGTTGACGCTTTTTCAACCCTTCAATCAGCATGCCCATTTGTGTGCCCCAATCGCCCAGGTGGGCGTCGGAAACAACCTGGTAGCCTTTAAAACGAAAAATACGCTGTAATGAATCGCCAATAATCGCTGTACGCAAATGGCCAACGTGCATTGATTTTGCAACGTTTGGACCACCAAAATCGATCATCACTTTGCAGTCAGACTTGTCTTCATAACTGCCGAAAGTTTTGTCTGAACCGTAAGTTTCAAGCGTTTTAGCCAAAGACTCTGCATTGACGAATACGTTGATAAAACCCGGACGAACAACATCCAACTTTTCAATCAGGGAGTTCTCTGCCAAGGCCGCGACGACTTTCTCAGCAGTCACAAAAGGATTGCCTGCACCTAACTTTGCAGCAGCCATGGCGCCGTTACATTGATAATGGCCCAAGTCAGGGCGATTCGAGCGTTGCACATCGCCAAGGTTTCGTGGCAATTCAAGGCTCTCAAATGCATCGGCAAAGAGTTGGCTCAGTTGGTGTTCGATAGATACAAGCATATTGATTTACGATCGTTGAAAAAATTGGCGCTATTATACCTGCTTGAGCAGTGCATGCCACGGATTGAGGGAATTATTGGTGTATTTTCCTTAATTGCTCTATCAGGCCATCGCTGGCGGCTTCTATCAGCTCGATAACCTCAACAAAGCCTTGCTTGCCACCATAATAGGGATCGGGAACTTCTCGCTTAGGTAAATGCGGCGCATAGTCAGCCAGAAACAGCTTAATCTTGTCGTGATATTCAGGCTCAGGTGCAAGGTCTTTCAAGTTGTAAAAATTGGAGTCGTCCATCGCCACCAGTAAATCAAACTCATGGAAATCAACGTCTCTGACCTGCCGCGAGCGAATAAAGGACAAGTCATAGCCCGCTTGTTTAGCTTCTTGTTGCGCCCTTGAGTCGGGAGACTCGCCCACATGATGGGCGCTGGTGCCTGCAGAATCGACAAATACCAAGTCGCTTAACTCGGTTTGATTTAATTTATGTTTGAAAATGCCTTCGGCAGTTGGCGAACGGCAAATATTGCCCAAACATACAAATAGTACTGAAAATTTAGCCATAAGAATTAAAGTCTGTGTTTACGATAAAATTGCTCAGCAGCCGCCAGGTCTTCTTGGGTATCAACGCCCAGTCCTGGCGCTTCACTGGCCTGTTCAACGTGAATGGAATAGCCATGAGCTAAGACACGTAGTTGCTCTAAAGATTCCATACGTTCAATCATGGCTGGCGCCATTTTGACGTAATCCGCTAAGAAACCAGCACGATAGGCATATATCCCGATATGACGCTGGCAATGCTCAATTTCTTGGACACGTTGCTCTTCGAAAGCACCTCGCTGCCATGGAATTGGCGCGCGTGAGAAATACAAGGCTTTGCCCTGCTCGTCTGCAACCACTTTGACTACATTGGAATTGAAGACTTCTTCTGACTCAGTAATCGGCGTTGATAGAGTCGCCATGGGAAAGGCTTTGTGCTGATTGAGATTTTCCGCAACCTGACGGATATTCTCGGGAGAAATAAAAGGCTCGTCACCCTGCACATTGACCACAATAGTGTCGTCTTTCAGCATCAACTTTGCGCAGACTTCCGCAAGGCGGTCGCTGCCAGAAACGTGATCTTCTCGAGTCATACAGACATCGCCACCAAACAGCTTTACAGCTTTTTCTACACGCTCATCATCAGTGGCGACCACAACCTGCTTGGCATCGGCCATCAATGCCCTTTCGTAAACGTGCTGAATCATTGGCTTGCCACCAATCATTGCCAATGGCTTGCCGGGAAGTCGAGTCGAGGCGTAACGCGCCGGAATGACGACGATAAAATCCTTAAAGTGCATCGAGTTCCTCGCTAGAGACTTTACGTGCTTCTTCTTCCAGCATCACCGGAATATCGTCTCGAATCGGGTAGGCCAATTTATCGAAGCGACAAATCAGCTCGTTGTTGTCTTTCTTATACACCAGGTCGCCCTTGCAAATTGGGCACACCAAAACATCTAAAAGTTTATGATTCATGCGTAATAGCCTTAATCTGTTCCATTAGCGACTGCAAAAACGGTTTAGACAGTTTAGCGCTAACCGGTAAAAAATAAAAACGCTCATCCGCAAAGGACAGGCATTTAACAGCATCTTTTTCAGTCATCAGGATGCTGCCTTGAAATGATTCGAAATCTTGTTTGGAGAACTGATAGTGATCGGGAAAGGATTGACGCTCGAATTGATAGCCTAAGCTATCAAGCGTCTTGTAGAATCGCTCCGGATGACCAATCGCTGCGACAGCCGTTATTGGCTCTTTCAATTCACTATTGTGATGATTAATGGCTTGAATCGAATTCGGCTCAAGCACCATATCTTTGCCATTAACAATAATGTGATTAGCTTGCTTAAGACGTGATTGCGGTTCGCGTAAAGGCCCAAAAGGCATTAACCAACCATTGCCTAACTGCCTGTTACCATCAACCACCACAATCTCAATATCGCGCTGCAATGCGTAATGCTGTAAGCCATCGTCACACACAATAATATCGCAACCCAAGGCTTCCAGTTCTTGTGCGCCACGCGCCCGAATAGGATCAACCATAACCGGCACTTGTGTTCTGCGACGAATTAAAAAGGGTTCATCACCTGACTCAGAAGCTGGCGTTGATTCGGTGACCGTTAAAGGATAATGCTCGGAGTTGCCGCCATAACCGCGACTGATCAATCCAGGCTTATAGCCCTGACTTTTGAGCAGCTCAATAAGGTAAATGGCCAATGGAGTTTTGCCGGTGCCACCAACAGTGATATTACCGATAACAATGACGGGAGTCTTGAGCTTGGTTGATTTAAAAAGCCCCTTTCGATAAAAGGAACGGCGTAGCCAAACGATCAGTCTTAACAATAAATGGAATGGCCAAAACACCCAAAGCCACCAGACAGTTTTGCGGTACCACAATGACTCAAAAAACTGTTGGCTTTTGGAAATGGCCATGCCCTATCCTGTTTATTTGCGACTTATTCACTAAATTGCATTTGATATAAACGAGTATATTCACCATTTTTATCAAGCAATTCCTGATGACTTCCTGACTCGATAATAACGCCGTCTTTTAATACTAGAATACGATCAGCACTTTCGATGGTTGATAATCGGTGCGCCACGACAACCGTAGTTCTATCTTTCATCAGTTCTTCAAGCGCTTCTTGAATGTATCGCTCAGACTCAGTATCAAGTGCTGAGGTTGCCTCGTCCAGAATGAGAATCGGCGCATCTTTCAGCATGGCTCTGGCAATCGCAATACGCTGGCGCTGACCGCCGGAAAGCATTACGCCATTATCACCAACCACCGTATCCAAACCTTCTGGCAACTTCTCGATAAACTCCCACGCATGGGCGTTTTTAGCGGCTGTAATAATGTCCTCATCCGACACTTCATCCACACGACCATAAGCAATGTTATGACGAATAGTATCGTTAAACAGCACCACGCTTTGCGAGACGATGGCAATTTGCTTGCGCAGCGAATCGAGCGTTAATTCTTTAACCGGAATCCCATCAATTAATAACTCGCCATCATTGATGTTGTAGAGACGTTGCAGCAAGCTCGCGATGGTACTTTTACCACTGCCTGACTTACCAACCAGAGCAATCGACTGCCCAGCTGGTACATTAAATGAAATGTTATTGAGAACGGGCTCGTTTGGTTTATAACCGAAAGTCACGTTTTTAAATTCGATGGAGCCATCGGCATTGTCGATGATTTTAGTGCCTTCGTCTGGCTCATTCGGCAAGTCTAAAATATCAAAGACACTTTGCGCACCGGCAATACCGCGCTGCAAATGCATATTAACATTACTGACTTCTTTTAACGGACGCAAAATCATTGCCATCAAGGTAATAAAGGAAATCAATTCACCTTCGGTAATTCGGTCATCAAGCATCTCAAGGCTACCGAAATACATGATCGCCGCAAAACCAATGCCAGCGATTACCTGAATAACCGGCGAAGCAATACCCTTAGTCGCAATCAGTTTCATATCCTGCTGACGATTGCGATTGGCCTGTTTTTTAAAGTTTTTAATTTCGCGCTCAGTGCCACCGAAAATCTTGATAACCTGATTCGCTTTAATAGACTCTTCCGCTGCACGGGTAACATCACCCACCACATTTTGAATACTGCCACTGACTTTTTTTAGACGGTGTGCACTGACTTTAATCACCCAGCCAACAATCGGTACCAGGATGAATAAAAACAGCGTCAGACGCCAACTGGTCAGTGCCATAAAGATGATGATGAATAGAATGGTGCCACCAGCACGTAACGCAGAAGTAATCGCGTCGGAACTAGCAACCGCAACCTGCTCAGTATTAAAGGTCAGTGTCGATAGAAGATTGCCGGGAGCGCGCTTGGAAAAGAATTCAGTCGGCTGACGCACAAAGTGCTCGTAAAGCTGTTCGCGCAGGGTTTGCACCACTTTGCGACCCACCCAGCCCATACAGTACACGGAAACGAAATTAAAAATCCCGCGCAGCACGATTGCGGCCATAATAAACAGCGGCGTTTTGACCAGTAGGAAATAGCTGTCACGCGCTTTAATACCATCATCAATCAGGTATTTAATCGAGTTAACAAAGTAGGTTTCGACCAGGGCAAAGAGAATGTTCGCGACCACACCAACGATAAATACCGTTTTGTATTTTTTGGTGAAGCCTAACAGGCGTTTATAAATTTCCCAGCCTGTGTAATTTTTTGGTTCAGTCATGAGTCGACTAATCTTGAGTATCCGATTTAGGTTGTTGCGTAGCCAGTGTCAGGTTATTAAAACCTACTTGTCCTGCTGCGTCCATAACGCTAATCACCGATTGATAAGGCGCTTGCGCGTCTGCATTAATGACCAGCGGCGTAGCAGGATCATTGGCTACCTGCGTAATGGCGTCCTTTATAGTCTCTAGCTGTCGATTAATCAAGCCCTCGCCATTAACAAACACCTCGCCATCCTTATTGATACTAATTTCGATGACCTCAGGCAGCTTTTCAGCGATTTCGCCATTGGCTTCCGGTAAATCCAGACTGATTTTGGTTTCTTTCTTAAAGCTGGTCGAGATCATAAAGAAAATCAGCAACAAAAACACCACATCAATCAGTGGTGTCAGATTCAGTTGCAACTCTTCTTTTTTCTTGTTTTGCCACATATTCTTTACAAGGCCCGTTCGTTACAAAACTTATTCATTACCAGGGTTAGTTGCCAGTAAAAATTTCGCGTTCGCCATGAAGCACATCAACCATCTTCAAAGCTTCTTGCTCCATCTCACTGACCAGTTCTTCAACGCGACGACTAAAATGACGGTGCATAACCAGAGTTGGAATCGCCACAGCCATACCGGCAGCAGTCGTGATAAGAGCTTCCGAGATACCGCCCGCTAAAGCATCAGCATTACCAACACCTTCGACGCGAATCACCGTAAACACACGAATCATACCAATAACGGTACCTAAAAGACCTAACAGAGGAGTCACCAGAGCAATAGAACCCAAAGTATTCAGGAAACGTTCCAGACGAACCACAACCGCACGCCCCGCCTCGTTAATACTGGCTTTCATCGCCGCACGACCATGTTGATGGTTCAATAGACCAGCGGTTAAGACTTCACCTAATGCAGAGCTATTCTTAAGGTCGCGCATCTTGGTCTTATCAAATTGACCATTCTTAATCCAGGTCCAAACCTGAGCAACCAGGTGCTTCGGCAAAATACGGTTACGTTGAAGGCTCCAAAAGCGCTCAACGATAATCCCCATAGCAATCAAGGAACACAGCGTAATTGGAATCATCGTCCAACTACCGGCTATAAGCAGATCAAACAACATGCCGCTTGAGGTAGCAAATAAAGGCATATCTCCCCTCTGTCATTAAAAATAGTCTAATAAATCACTGGCTTATCATCATCTTATTGCCAGCTTATAGTTTACATCGGCCAACCGGCCTAATTGATTGAAAAACAAACAATTCTAAAATTAGGAACCGAACCATTTTGCAGTAGACGCCCATTAAGAGCAAGAGCTAATTAAACGCAACTGTGACGTGGTTAAGGGGAATTAGTAGGTTGGAATTGTATGTGTAACCAAAGGAGCAAACTCAAAGGTTTGTCATTCTGATGAAAATCAGAATCTGCTCTTGATCTTTCAAAGCGGCGCGCCTCGACGCAGACCCTGCCCTAGGGGGCTCCTACAAAAAAGCCCCATTAATTCCTTGTCGTGTGTATCCAAAACTTTAGATAGTCAATCAGACTCAGATCCTGTCAAATTTCGAGAAAACTTTTTGCCTGTATTTAACGCTTTTGACATGCCATAAAAGATCTCATAGGTTTCTTCCAACTTTACTTTAGGAGAAATATTTGAGTAAGTTCGATCTCTAAAACACCAGTGAATATGTGGTTTTCCTTCTTCAGTTTTCTCAATAAAACATATTACATTTAGATCATAGAGAAATTGAAGAAAATCAGGTGCAGTAGACATAAATCTTGGTATTTTATCATTAACTTGGCTTAAATATGCCTGATGGTTCTTAAAAGCTTGAATATATTGTTCATAACTGAATTTATTCTTTCCATCCAAGAATTCAAAAAACTTAAGAAAGTTCTCATATTCATCATCACCATAGTAAAAAGCTAGCTGGTCTTTTACTTCTCCGAGTAAATAGTCAGCATAATTTCGTCTAAATGCACTTTGCTCGAAATCATCTTGCGAAAATGACCTATTCTTATCTTTTGATGTTTTCACAAATGTTTCTTGTAGCATTGAAAGCATTGTAACGATGTCTCTAGGTCGATAGAGTGCAAACCGTAAAAAACTAACAAAAGAAGATGGTTTTTCAAACCGCGTCATTAAATTTGGCGTATCAAATGGAAAATAATAATCCCATGAGTCGCCAACGTTTAATTTCTTCGATTTATCTTGCTGATATTTTAATATTTGATCTGACACCAGAAATAAATCACTAGAGCGATGGTCTCTATACGTAGTACTCCAATCCAATAAAACGGAGTTATCTCGTATCTTTGTATTCTGGTTCTGAAGACCCAATAAAGCAAAGATATCGGGGCGTACTAAGAGGACAGCTCTCAGTCTTCCCTTTGAGTCTTTAATGCTAGGGAAAAAGTCATTATTAATCTCCCATACTGCATTTGCCAACCCCTTAATGCACTCTAAATACTCATCAAATGGAATAGTTGATGGCCTAATATCAATTCCATCAATAAAAAGAATATGGCTCTTATTAAGTTTAATTGAACTGATAGCTTGCTCAAAATTCTTTTGTATATATAGCAAATTTGTTTGGAACCGAGACTCGCTAAAGGATACATTTTCTGTTTGTTCACCTTTAGCCTTCGCATGCTTTGTAAGCAATTCCGCTACGAGCTTAGACTCTCTCACAAATTGTAACGCATGTATGATTTCTGGGGAGAATGCGTGAAGATAATACTCTTGAATAGCATCATGAAGAGCTTGAAACTTACTAAACCTTTTGAATAACCCATCTTTTCCTTCACTCTGATATATTTGTTCTGATAAGAGTAAATATATAATCACTTTCCAGATGGAGCTATAATCTGAAAGATCTAAATGTTTTTCATTTTTAAGGGTAATGAACTTTTGATACTCTGTCTCTCTTATATATCGCAGCGATGAGAGATTATCTTCGTATGAATTATTGGACATATAAACTGCATATGCTGTTTTACCAGTTCCTTTTTCCCCAACCAAAAAAGTAGTAGAGGGAGAGCATAATTTTTCCAAAGAGGACGTTCTAAGAAATAAATGATTGAGAAGTTCTTTATTCTCCCTCCGCTTGTAGTTTTCTGCATCACTAAAGCCTAATTTTAAATTTTCAATTTTTAACATTATATTTCCTTGTGTATAACTCTGATCTGAAAGAGCCTTACGCTTGTTGCAACTATTATTTACCAATTAATAGATATCAGACTACATTCTTATTTCTTAATAGTCTACTTTCTCTCAAACCTCACAAACTTCCTTCCTCCACACCTTATGCTCTTCTCGCCAGCGTTTGCTGGTTCGGTCATAAGGATTAATGGTTATTTGGCCTGCGCAGCCTGAGTGTTCGGCTTTTATATTGAATTCCTGATAGCGTTTATAAACACTGGGGTGTGGGATCGGATAGCGACTGTAGAGTTCGCTGGTGTAGATGACGATGTCGGGATCAACGCGTTTGATGAAGGGATAAGTTGAGGAGGTTTTACTGCCGTGGTGCGGTGCTATCAAAATATCAGCTTTGAGCTTTTCAAAGTCTTCGCTGCTGGCTAGCAGGAACTCTGCGTCTTGTTCGATATCGCCGGGTATTAACAAACTAAAATCATTGATGGTAATTTTTACCACGCAGGATTGGTTATTAGGTTTATCAGATACGGCGTTTTGTTCGCCGTAGAAAAACTCTAGCTTTGCACCTTCGAGTTGTATGAACTGCCCTACTTCGCATGGTTGGCTGGGTTTGTCGTACCAGGAGTCAGCGATAATTTGATTAACAGGAAAATTATCAAGTAGTTCATTAACTCCACCTGCATGGTCATTGTCTTTGTGGCTTAATATCAAGGTATCAATTTTTTTTATGCCTAGCGTTTTCAGGCTGGGAATGATGTAACTGGATACGGCGCTTGAGCCGGGGCTGGCGTAGCCTGTGTCGTAAAGTATGGCGTGGTCGTTTTTGTGTAGCAAAACTGCCAGCCCATGCCCTACGTCGAAGATTTCGATTGACCATTTATTTTCTGATAATTGTTTATCCAGTTTTTGCCCCACCAGCATGATTGAGCTGATCAATAGCGCGAAAGTGATCAATGGGGTTTTAATCTTTGATAGAGGTATCCAACACAGTAGCAGCACAAAGAAAATGGCTATACCGATAAAGATGGGGATTTGTGCATTGATGAAGATCAGGGAGACATTGTCTAGAGCGATGGTTTGAATAACCTGTTCACTGTATTGAAAGAAATAGCCGACTAAGTTATCGAACTGTTTTAATGGCCAATTCACTCCTAGTAGACTTAATACAAAACTCAGGAATATAGTCGGCAGCAGGATAATACTGAACAGCGGAATCATGATGATATTGACGGCCATCCCGAGGAAGCTGGCTTTCTGGAAATAGACTAATGAAGGTATGGCGAGTGTTAAGGTGATTGCCAGTTGCAGCTTTATCAATAGTGTTAGCTTATGCTCCCAGCCTTTGGCCTGTTGTGTTCTTCCCATCAACATTAAGCTGATGACTACAACGGCTATAAAAGTCATCCAGAAACTGGCGGATAGAACGCTGAGCGGGAATATCAGCAACACCAATAGCAATGACCAAACCAATCCGTCATAAAAGGCTGAGCGTCTTTGTAGCAACAGCGCCAAAACAACAGCAGACCACATGATTAAAGCGCGAACCGTTGGAATCGAAAAGTCAGCCATCGCGCTGTATAAAAAGGCTACGAGACAACTGCTAATCAAACCCACCTGAAACGGTGACCACTTTCTGCCAATCGATAAGCCTGCCGCCCTCCCCCATAAAAAGCTAATCAACCAAAAGCTGACGCCGGCAATGATCGAGATATGCAATCCAGAGATGGCTATCAAGTGACTTAATCCAAGCTTTTGTAGAACTTCTCTCTGCTGATGCGTGATCGATGATTTTTCACCAATCAGTAATGCCTGAAAAGTTCCGGCATGATTCAGTTGGCTTAGCTGTTGATGAGTATATTGCCTGAATTGATGGATTGGGTTGCCGCTATCGGACTTCAGTTCAAGCCAGTCTGTGCGAACGTAGCCGCGAGCATCGAAACCATTTTCAAAATAGAAGCGCTCCAGATCGAAACCCGCCATATTGACCGGACTATGGATGGGTTTGAGCTTAACTTGCATTTGCCATACTTGACCTAATCTGAAAGGACATTCAGATTGATAGAACTTTAGTCGAATAACCCTGCCTAACAGGTTAAATTCATTGGCCTTCTGGATTCGGGCTGTAAACTGACAGTACTCGGGATAAATAGCTGGTAATTCAATAACCTCGGCATCTATAATGTGCGCCTGATTGTTAAAGGGCTCCGGTATTTGGCGCTGTAATAGCCAATAAGCGTTGCTGCAAGTCCAAACAATTCCAAGGCAACAGCCTCCAACTGCTAGCAGAAGCGTTTTAACACCTGTTGGTAGATTTGTTAGGATGGCTTTAGCAGTTACCAACAGACCGATAACTGCGAGTATCAATAGAAGCGTTGATAAGACTGTGGCGTTAAACGATAAGCTTGGAATGAACAGTATAGAGCAACAACCTGCCAAGAATGCCAGTGTCCATGTCAACATGAGGGATAGTCCTTATCCTGTGTTATAAAGTGTTAAGTGGTAATTAATGCCCCGCAAAATTTTTAAAAAATATTTGCCCGATCATAAAAAGATTAAAGAAAGCCGCTACATGAAAGTTTTCGGTAATTTTATTCATGATCCGGGTTTATGGCACCTCAACCGCTACAGTGCGTCCGGGGCTTTTGCGGTGGGTCTGTTTTGTGGCTTCTTGCCCATTCCATTCCAGATGGTTGTTGCAGCAGCATTGGCCATTTACTTTAGAGTTAACTTGCCAATATCAGTTGTGCTCTGCTGGATCACCAATCCAATCACTATTGTACCGATGTTCTATTTCGCCTATAAAGTTGGCGCTTGGATTCTCGGCGTTCCACCCAATGACTTTTCTTTCGAACTCAGCTTTGCATGGCTTCAATCTGAACTGATTCATATCTGGAAACCATTCCTGCTAGGTTGCCTTATCTGTGGAGGCACCCTGTCCTTTATTGGTTACCACACTATTAATTTGTTCTGGCGCTTCCACGTTGTTCGCGCCTGGAGAGCTCGACAACTACGATGGAAAGAAAGGCTACTGCATACTCTTCATCTTGATCAGCTCGTTAAAAAAGAGGATGAAGATAAAGAGGACAAAACTTCTGAGTCAGCTGAAGAAGCCTATCGCAAAGAGCATAACGACCACCGTAACGATTGAGCAGGATTATGCCAAACTTGGTTGTTTAACTCTGTACGAGATTAACCATGATTCTGCTAAGAGATATCCGAGAGTTTTAAAACTCTGTTATGGTCAGTTTGGAGCATAGATTTACCTTATAGTGAATACATAAGAGAAGATTCTGCGAGATACTGCTTTTGTAGTGGGCGTCAGGAACGATGCACAAAAAAGCCGCTCATGGCGTTAACCAGAGCGGCTTTTTTTTAACTCTGAACAAATTATTCAATTGCCATTAAATGGCCATCTTCAAGTTTTAATTGACGTTGCATTTTTGAGGCTAATTCAAGGTCATGAGTCACGGTAATAAAAGTGGTGCCCATTTCCTGATTAATTTCGCACATCAAGTCATACACTCTTAACGCTGTGGCATGATCCAGGTTGCCGGTTGGCTCATCCGCTAACACGCAAACTGGCTCATTAGACAAGGCGCGGGCGAAGGCAACTCGTTGACGCTCGCCACCGGATAACTCGGATGGTTTATGGGTTTCACGATTGGTCAGCCCTACTCGCTCGATCAGTGCAGAAGCTTTGCGATAAGCCTGGTCACGATTGATGCCGCGAATAATTAATGGCATGGCTACGTTTTCTAACGCCGTAAACTCCGGTAATAAATGATGGAATTGATACACAAAACCAATATTCATATTGCGGAATTCGCCTTGTGCTTTCGGCTTAAGCTTATGAACATCCTGACCATTAATCAGCACTGTACCGTCAGTTGGTTTATCTAAAGCTCCGATCAAATGCAGTAGAGTACTTTTTCCTGAGCCTGAAGCACCGACAATGGCGAGTTGCTCACCACGCTGAACCGACAAATTAAGAGATTCTAAAACCGTTACTTTGCTAGCACCATCTTCGTATACACGGCTCAAGTTCGCTACTTCAATTAAATGTTCATTACTCATAACGAAGAGCCTCCGCAGGTTGTGTTTTGGATGCTTTCCAGGAAGGATACAGGGTCGCTAAAATACTAATGGCAAAAGCTGAAAAACCAATTTTAATCACATCCTCAACAATCAGTTCTGTTGGTAAGAAGTTAACGAAATAAACATCTTGCGGGAATACACTGACACCGAAGGCTGTTTCTACCCAGTTAACAATGTCTGGCAAATTCAGGGCCAACAGTACGCCGAGAATTACCCCGGCCAAAGTTCCGATTAAGCCGTTGATGATACCGCTGGTCATAAAGATGCGCAGGATTGATCCCGGGCTTGCACCGAGGGTTCTTAGAATGGCAATGTCGGCTTGTTTTTCTGTCACTAGCATGACTAATGAGGTGACGATATTAAATGCAGCAACAGCGATAATAAAAGTCAGAAGAATAAACATGATCTTCTTTTCCATATCAATCGCGTTGAAAAGAGTTTCGTGTTGGCGTGTCCAATCTGTCACAAAATATTGATGATTCAGCAGATCGCTAACCTGATAATTAATGTCGTAAACATTCATTACATTGTTGGTTTTCAATTGCAGTGCTGAGACGCCTTCCTGGCGTAATAATTGTGCGGCATCATCCATGTGGATAAAGGCGAGACTTTTATCTGCTTCCGAGCGCGTTTCAAAAATTCCGGTAACCGTGAAGCGTTTAGCACGCATGCTAAGACCAGCCATAGAAACGCGGGTTTCCTTGAGGATCAGTAATGAAACTTTATCACCAATATTAAGCCCCAAACTTCTGGCAATAGATGCACCGAGCACAATGTTATATTCACCCGGTTTAATGTCATCAAATGAGCCAGTGTACATATTGTCTTTGACGATAGACACTTCACCGATTTTATGGGGTAAAACACCCTGCACCATGCCAAAACGCTCACGCCCCTGAAAACGGAACATGGTTTCGGTCTGGACATAAGGCGAGGCACCAATCACTTCGGGATGTTGTTTGACCTTTTTCTCGAGAGCCTGCCAATCATCAATCGGTTCGCCTAAACCCTGCACCAGAACATGCGGCGCCATACCCAGGATGCGGTCTCTTAACTCACGCTCAAAACCGTTCATTACCGACATTACCGTGATCAAAACCATCACCCCAAGGGCAATACCAATCATGGAAATTAATGATATGAAAGAAATGAAGTGGTTGCGGCGTTTTGCTCTGGTGTAGCGCAACCCTACAAATAACGAGAATGGCAGTCGCATCAGCTTATCTGGTCAAACAAAGTTGGCGTCATATTGAATGGTTCACAATTTGGAGTCAAGTTATCGGTTAAAATTATTAGCAATGTTACCTAATTTTTTGATATTCTAGAGAAAATAACGATTAAAGGGGTCGTAAGATGAAAGCATTAAAAGGGTTAGCTATTAGCTTTTCTGTAGTTTTAGCTATTTTTGTTGGCGCAGCTCAAGCCGACGAAGTTAGGGTTCCAATTTCTGAACAAGGTAGCGGCGCTGCTATTGAAACTCCCAAAAGCGGCATCACTCAGGCATCCGTTGAGCAAAAATTCGGTTCACCACAAGCTGTTCATGGTCCAGTAGGCGACCCGCCAATCACCAAATGGGTTTATTCAGGTTTTACCGTTTATTTTGAATATGACCGCGTTATTCACACCGTCATTCATCATCGGTAAGAATTAGGTAAGGCGTCAGTAGATTACGACTCCTGCTAAGTAAGCCTGTTAAGTCAGAAAGTAAAAGCCACTCGATTGAGTGGCTTTTTTTGTTCTATTGATGGGTGACGAGCAGAGAGCTAACCTATCCTATAGGTTTGGAGCCGATTGAAACAGATACTAGCTACTTCAGCTGCGCCAATACGTAAGGCGCTACCACTACTGACCAGAATTCAGTTTCTGGCTGGCAGTTTTCTTTAACGAATTCTATCGGCATGCGCTGGATTTTTTCTGAGTCTATCAATGGTTTTATGGCTTCTGCATTGTCTAGCGATAGGTCTGCGGCGCAATTAATCAGGTCGACGCCCTGTTCTATCAGCAACAAATTGCCTTTGGCGAAGAAGCGTTCGATCTCTTTCCAGGCAACTATGGCGGTTTCGCCGTTTAGTTTCATGATCAGCTCTTCTTTGGGTGTCAGCTGAGTGAAGCTGTCTGTTTTTTGTTCGGTTGGGTTCTCTTTGCTCATATCGTTTTATCTTCGGTATTCGTTGTTATGCTAATAAATTGTCGTTGAGTTTTAACCACTGATCGCTGTCCTGCACTCGTGTTAGCGAGTAGTTGAGTGCTTTGCCTTTCATAGCCGCCAGGCGCTCGGCGGATTTGGGGTCACAGTCAAAATCAAATTGCTCAGCTAGCTCCTGGCCTTCTTTGGGGTGGTTACACACCAGCACCATATCGCATCCTGCCTGAATCGCAGCTTCAGCGCGTTGGTAGTAGCCACCGACCACTTCGGCTCCTTTCATACTCAAATCATCGCTGAATATGACGCCGTCAAAGCCAAGCTGACTGCGCAAAATATCCTGTAGCCAGATACTAGAAAAGCCAGCCGGTTGTTTATCAAACGCTGGATAAATTACATGCGCAGGCATAACTGCTTGATAGTCCTGCGCCAGTTCGGCAAAAACACGCATGTCTTCGCCGATAATTTGCTCGCGTGGCCGTTCGTCCACCGGAATATCAATGTGAGAATCAGCTTCCACCGAGCCATGCCCCGGAAAATG
The DNA here is from genome assembly GCF_048265365.1 of Kangiella sp. Lineage (NCBI taxonomy): Bacteria > Pseudomonadati > Pseudomonadota > Gammaproteobacteria > Kangiellales > Kangiellaceae > Kangiella > Kangiella sp. The sequence goes on along the minus strand of NZ_JBLXBT010000001.1, from coordinate 1,690,504 downwards.
CTTCGCTGTGGCGGCCATGCCGTAATCATTCATACCACGAACAAACTCGCGGCCTAATTCAATTACCTCGTCCACTTTGCCTGAGAATGCTCGGTCACCAATAACCTGACTGATGTTTTTATTCAAATCGAGCACTGGCGCAAAGCTAAAGTCGATGCCCACTGCTTGAACCTCAATCGCTATCATGGCGCCCCACTGATAAGCTTTTCGCTTGGCGAGCTGATGTTCAGGGTTTTCAAGCAAAATCGTGCCCATCGGCGGAATAGCAGTAAATCCTTCACGAAAACGCTGAACCCGCCCTCCTTCATGATCCACCGCAATCAGGATGTCTCTCGCTGCGATTTCACGGATTGACTGGCTTAGCTCAGCAACCTGTTGTGGCGATGCATAGTTACGACTGAAGAAAATGATGCCACCCAGCAAAGGGTTCTGCAGCAAATCACGCTCACGCGCATTCACTTCCAATCCTTCAATATCAAGCATCAATGGGCCAATACTCATTAATTCAAGCTCCTAAGCAGCTAGTTATACGGTTCAATTCTGTGCAATGGTAACCGATCACAGGCTTCAAGATAACTGCTTGCTTCTAAAATTAGCGAAAACCGATATAATGTTGCGCTGGTAGGTTAATATTTATGCAAAAAATTACCAACAGTCGGTTACCGACAATAAAGACCAACAACCACACTTTGGAGTTAAAGGTATAGTTTATGATGAAAATTAAAAGTGCCGTCAGTAGTGCCATTTTATTCGGTGCACTGCTTGGTTTGTCGGCTTGTAGCGATGAAAGCGCTGACAAGCAACAAGCCAATGAAGCACAGCAAACTGAAACTCAGGTAACAGTTGCTGATGCTGAAAAATTCGTTGCAGACGCTGAAAAACGTCTTTCTGAAATCTCTGAATATGGCGCAAGAATTGCATGGGTTAATGCAAACTTTGTGACCCACGATACCACTCAGTTGAACGCTAAAGTTGGCGAAGAATACACCAAGCTAGGTGTTGAATTAGCCAATGGCGCAAAGCAGTTCAATGATCTTGAGCTTCCTTATGACTTAAACCGTAAGCTTGAAATGATCAAGTTAGGCTTAACCCTTCCTGCCCCATCTGATGCAGAAAAAACCAAGCGATTGGCTGAGATCACATCTGAGCTGGACAGCATTTACGCGACAGGCAAAAGCCCTGATGATCGTAATCTTGGTCAGTTAAGTGAGGTTCTACGTACTTCTCGTGATCCACAGGAGCAACTTGAAGCTTGGTTAGGCTGGCGTACAATTTCTCCGAAAATGCGCCCGCTTTATCAAGAGATGGTAGAAATCGCTAACGAAGGTTCAAAAGAACTGGGTTATAAAGATACAGGTGCTATGTGGCGCTCTAAATACGACATGCCTGCTGATGATTTTGCCAATGAAATGGATCGTCTCTGGGGTCAGGTTGAGCCACTGTATGAAGCACTACACTGTCACGTTCGCGCTGAGCTTAACGAAGAATATGGCGATGAAATCGTTGCTTTAGACAAGCCTATTCCAGCGCACTTGCTAGGTAATATGTGGGCTCAGCAATGGGGTAATATCTACGACTTAGTCGCTCCTGAAGGCGCAACGAAAGGCGTTGATCTGGATCCAATCCTTCGCCAGCATTATGGTGTTGACCACGAAGTCGTAACCTACAATGAGAAAGAGAAAGCGGTTAAAAAGATGGTCAAAACTGCTGAGAACTTCTTCTCTTCTTTAGGTTTTGCACCATTGCCTGATACTTTCTGGGAACGTTCATTGTTCGTTAAACCTCGTGACCGTGATGTTCAGTGTCATGCCAGCGCGTGGAATCTTGATAATCAGGAAGATATCCGTATCAAGATGTGTACTGAAATCAACGCAGAAGATTTCCAAACGGTGCACCACGAACTTGGTCACAACTACTATCAACGTGCTTATAAAGATCAACCGATGCTTTATAAAGGTAGTGCCAACGATGGCTTCCACGAAGCGATTGGAGACACTGTAGCCCTTTCCATCACTCCTGCTTACTTAAAGCAAATTGGTTTGATTGAAGAAGAGCCAGCTGCCGATGCGGATATCGCATTGTTGATGCGCTCTGCTATGGATAAAGTTGCTTTCTTACCTTTCGGTTTGATGGTTGATAAATGGCGCTGGCAAGTATTTAACGGTGAAGTTCCTGCTGCTGAATACAATCAAGGCTGGTGGAATCTACGCACAGAATACCAAGGTATCGCTCCTGCAGTTGAGCGTAGCGAAGTTGACTTTGATCCAGGCGCTAAATACCACATCCCCGGCAACACTCCTTATTCGCGTTATTTCTTAGCGCACATCCTTCAGTTCCAGTTCTTCCGCGACATGTGTGAAATGGCTGGCAACGAAGGTCCACTTCACCGTTGTTCTTTCTACGGCAACAAAGAAGTTGGTGCTAAGTTAAATGCAATGTTGGAGATGGGTGCGAGCCGTCCATGGCAAGATGCTTTAGAAGCCATGACTGGTCAGCGTGAAATGGATGCAACAGCTGTACTTGAGTACTATGCTCCATTGAAAACCTGGTTAGATGAGCAAAACAAAGATCGTAACTGCGGTTGGTAATCACTAATCCGGTTATAACAAAAGGCGCCTTCAGGCGCCTTTTTTTTACCAGGTGTCTAAGTAAAATCAATCAACAACCATATGAGTTGGTCTGGTTTTTACCCTGTTCTTTGGATTGATAAAGAGCTTTATCTGCTTCTGCGAGCAATTCTGTCTCGCTGATCCTTCGTCCGTCCAGACAGGCGATACCAATACTGATAGTTACAGAATGTTCAGTTCCATCCGGAGCAATGAATGTCTCTTCTGCTACCTTAATCCTGAATCGCTCCATAGCGCTGCTACCAGAATCAAGGTCAGTTTCCGGTAATAAAACGGCGAACTCTTCGCCACCGATACGCGCGCAATAATCGATATCACGACAGCTATCTCGCAAAGTTTTTGCCAGATCTACCAAGACGTGATCTCCAAAGTCATGTCCATAAGTATCATTAATTGCCTTAAAGTCATCAATATCCCAAATAACAGCACAATAGTTGTGGCCCAATCGAATGGAACGATGATGTTCTTTGGTCAGAGCTGGCATGAAAGCACGACGATTCGACAAACCTGTCAGTGCATCGTGTTCAGCAGCAAGTTTCCAACGCTCTCCTGATTCTTTTGCCAGGCGCATTTGGTATTGCTGCAAGGCTAAACCAAACACAGTAATAACACAGGCAAATGTAAAAGCCATCAGTTCAAATGCAGTGCCCTGGTCAGTTAAAGAAACGAAAGGTCCTAAATTAAAATGAGTGGCGCTTATCAAACCTATAAAAGCTACGGTACTGATACTGGCAACCGTCAATAGTCTTAATTCAAAACTCATTATGACTAAAACCGGCAGGATCAAATAAAAAATAGCGGGATAGTGCCACATGCCCAGTAGGAAAATTAAACCAAGCAGGCTAACTGAGACACATAGGCCAATGGAAGGCTTTCTGAATTGAATAGGATCCAGTTTCAGACTGTTATAAACCTGATACACCATCAGAGTGCCGAGAGAATCTGCAAGCAGCAAATTGATGAAGAACTTTTCAAGCTGGTGTGTTACCAGGTATCCACCTTGCCAAAGATTTAAAGTGATAATGATGGAAGTGATAAATGGAGGAATGACACAAACCCACCATATGAATTTAGATAACCCTTTAGGATTGTCGACTCCGTCTGACAAATACTTTCTGAATAGCAGCATTGCGATCCAGCCTTGCAAACCGTCGGCGGTCGCACTTATTAGGGTATGAATCTTTGGTTTTGCGATCGTGCTAATGTCCATACCAGGTAAATTGACGTAAAAGGACAAAACAATAATCAGAGGCACAGCCTTCCAGCCCCAATGCAGACACATCAAAAACCCAATGCCAGAAGGCAACCAGAGTAAACTAATATTGCTTGGAAAAAGCGTGAACAAGCTCATGCCAAAACGAGCGCTGGCATAATAAGCGAGAGCTGAAAATAGAAGCAAACCGATAGAGTAAAGGGTGGTACTTTGTTTCCCTACTCTTAATTCCCTACTTCCTTTTTGATAAAACTGTGTTAAGAATGATTTTATTAACATAACTACCCATCCATGTTCCGTCAATGTACTTGATAGAACATGGATAGACAATCAAAAGTTGTATGTTTTTTGCACAAAGCTTGATAACAGCTTTAAATCACATAAAGATAAACAGCAAGGAAATGACAGACCGCCCCACCTAATACAAACAGATGCCAAATGGCGTGGTTATAAGGAATTTTCTTGTCGGCAGCGTAGAAAATGGTACCAAAGGTATAGGACAAGCCTCCAGCCAATAATAACCATAATGCAGGCTCCGGAACTTTTTGCAACATTTCGCCTGCAGCAACCACAATCGCCCACCCCATCAAGATGTAAGTGATTAAAGACATTCTCGGGAATCTTTGCTTAAACATCACTTTAAACATTACGCCAAATAGCGCCAGACTCCATACCACAGCAAATAAACTCCAACCCCAGACACCATTCAAACTCACCAGAACAAAAGGCGTGTAAGTGCCGGCAATTAAAAAGTAAATGGCGCAATGATCAAAGGTTTGGAATAGCTTTTTTACAGATTCTGGTTGAAAGCTATGATAAAGCGTTGATGAGGTGAAAAGAATCACCAAGCTCAGTCCATATACGATTGAACTTGCCAGCTTCCAGTTATCGTCGAGCTGCACGGAAGTCATGATCATCATGGTCATGGCGGACACACTCAGTAGTGCTCCGATCCCATGAATGAGGGCATTAGCAATTTCCTCACCAATACTGTAAGTATGCTCTGTTAACTCAACGTCCAAATGAGCAATATTGTGCTCTTTGGAATGCTCTAGATTATTTGACATGTAGTGCCTTTATTCAGATCCGACCAGATGCCGCTATCTTCGCTGACATTGAGCGTGAGGTCAATAGTTCAGCGTACACTTGTTAGTTGAACTTGTAAGTAACTAGAAGCTCATACAGCGAGGAATTGCTCATAAAGTTGATTAGCGGGGATGGGTGAGCCGAGCAAAAAACCTTGCGCAAGATCGCAATCATAAGACATAAGTAAATCAGCGATATGCTTATCCTCAACCCCTTCGGCAACTACCGACAGTCCAAACAGGTGAGCAATTTTAATGATTTCTGCGACTAAAGAATGTTGTACTTCTGACTCATCCAGGGAACGAATAGAACTAGTGTCAATTTTGAGCTGGTGCACCGGCAACTTCATCAGGTAGTTAAACGAAGAATAACCAGTACCAAAGTCATCAATCGAAATTTTAACGCCAATATCGTTGAGCTCTTGCATTCGCTTAACAGCGTTTTCAATATCGGCAATAAAAGCCTGTTCGGTGATTTCAATTTCAATGCAGCTGGCATCAATTTTAAATCGGTTTACGTAATGTTTTAAGTCATCAACCAGACAGCCGTGCTGGAAATAGCGTGGTGAAATATTGATACTAACAGGACAACAGACTTTGCAATCTCCTTTCCACCGAGCAATATCTCGGCAAACTTGTTCAATGACCCACTGATTGATTGGAATAATCATTCCATTAGATTCTGCCTCACTGAGAAATTCATCGGGGCTCATGAAGGTTTCTTTGTTGTTCCAGCGTATCAATGCTTCAACACCCTTCATACGTTTATCTGAAAGTGAGAATTTTGGTTGATACTCAAGGAAGAATTCTTTTTTTCTTAACGCACGACGCAAGGCAGTACGCATTGACAATCGATATATGGAATACTGCTCTAGGTGGTTGGAATAAAAGCTATAGGTATTTTTCCCATGCTTTTTTGAGTTATACATTGCCATGTCGGCTTTCTTAAGCAGATCTTCAGCATCATCTCCATCATCTGGATAAATGGCCACTCCTAAAGAAGGGGTAATATACACTTGGTTACTACCCAATGTTATCGGAGTGTCTAGTGCATGTCTTACTCTATCAAGGACATTCACAATTGCATCTCTATCCTCAACATCCTCAAGCATAATGACAAATTCGTCGCCACCTAGTCTTGCAAAAGTGTCATGCTCGCGTAAAGCAACCAATATTCTTTTAGTGACCTTTTGTAGCAATAAGTCACCTTGAGCATGGCCAAAGGTATCGTTAACGGTTTTAAACTCATCCAAATCAAGAAAAATCACTGCCAGCAAGTCTTCTTTTCGCTTCGCTAAATCTAACGCATGCTCTAACCGCTCGAAGAATAATGTTCGGTTGGGCAAGTTGGTTAATTCATCATGATATGCAAGATAGCGCGCTTCTTGTTCTTTAAATTTGAGATCAGTGATGTCTTTTATCGTCCACACCAATCCTTGAGTTTGCCCGTCCAGCTCCAGGCCTTTGGCTTTACACTCAAAGAAACGACCGTCATTGTGCTCAATGAGAATATTATCGCTGTCTTCTTGTTTCATCAGCGTCTTGCGTAGCTGATTAATAACAACTTCTGGATTCTTGATAATCTTAAGGAGGTGTTGACAGATTTTTCGGTAGTTTAAAGACCGGAGTTCCTTCGCTGACAGGTCGAGCATTTTCAGTGCGGTGTCATTATAGGCCGTCGGGATGCCGTCGGAATTGACTTGCACAATACCATCATAACCCGCATCCATAGTAACTCTGAGTTTACGGATACTTTGCTCAAGTTCACGCTTAACTTCCTCAAGCTCACTCAGTTTGCTTTGTAACTGGTTAAAGCGCTGACGCGACTCGCCAGAATTTAATGATAAAGAACGTTCATACCAAAGACGTTCTTCTTCAGCTCTGTTATAAGCTTCATCAATCGCCTTAAGAAAACGTTTTGGCAAAAGCTCATGATCACCATTTAAGTAATTCTGAATTTGACGATCTAATAATTTATGCATGCCTACCTCTGATAATATCGTTTACAGATAGGGCTTGCTTCAATCTTTTCTTTACAAGAATAAGGCGAGGATTGAACATACTTTTGATTCTGACAAACAGGAATGCGCTTAGGCTTTGCCACCTGTTTTGAGTGATTTCGATGCAACCAAGAGTTAAAAGCAAAAGAAACTAAGGCAAGCAGTATTGCAAGCCCAGTAAAGAATGGCGATAACTCCGTCATCCAAGCCATAGAAATAATCCCAATAAACTCCATCTATAAGTTATTTCTACCACTTCATATTTGCATTGTCAATTTAATGAAAATCTTTAAAAGCTCTATTTTAAAGACATTTTTACAATGCAGATTTGCATTGGATGAATCTTAGATGTCAAAAGCCAGCTCGGTACCTTGTCTAATGGCTCTCTTTGCATCCAGCTCCGCTGCAACATCAGCGCCACCAATCAGATGGACAGGAACACCCTTTTCAGCCAGTTCATCATGCATCGCTCTTAATGGCAATTGGCCGGCACAAATGATCACATGATCAACGGCTAACAATTCTTCCTTGCCATCTTCATATTCAATGACTAATCCTTGATCATTAATCTGCTTGTATTGAGCGCCGGTAACCATGCGCACATTTTTGTGTTTCAAACTGGCGCGGTGGATCCAGCCTGTAGTTTTACCCAAACCTTTTCCCATCTTGCTGGCTTTACGTTGTAGCATCACCACTTCGCGGGCAGCGGGATCGAACTCCGGTTTTTTCAACAAGCCACCAGGTAATTGATACAAAGCATCAATGCCCCACTCTTTTAACCACTCATCCAGGTTTAAGGTTGGGGACTCACCTTCGTGCACTAAAAACTCGGAAACATCAAAGCCAATGCCTCCCGCACCGATCACAGCAACTTTTTGGCCGACCGGCTTTTTATGCCACAAAACATCAATGTAATTCATCACTTTCGAGTGATCGATACCCGGAATGTCTGGCGTTCTGGGCACAACACCACTAGCTAAAACAACCTCGTCATATTGACCAAGCAAATCTTCAGCAGATATCTCCGTATCAAGATGCAAATTGACCTTGGTTAATTCCAACTGCTTCTTAAAGTAACGCAGAGTTTCGTTAAATTCTTCTTTGCCTGGAATCTGTTTAGCAATGTTTAGCTGACCACCAATTTCTGCGCGCTTATCAAATAAATGTACTTCATGCCCGCGTTTGCTCGCTTCAGTTGCGAAAGCGAGGCCGGCTGGACCAGCACCCACAACCGCAATGCGCTTTTTCTTGGCAATGGGTTGGGAGACTAATTCTGTTTCATAACAGGCGCGGGGATTGACTAAGCAGGTAGCACGCTTGTTCTTGAAAACATGATCCAGACAGGCCTGATTACAGGCAATACAGGTATTGATTTCATCAGCACGATCTTGCTCGGCTTTAACCACAAATTCCGCATCGGCCAATAATGGACGTGCCATTGAAACCATATCCGCAGCACCATTGCTTAATATTTCTTCGGCGACGTGTGGCATGTTAATTCGGTTGGAAGTAATCAGCGGTACTGATACTTCATTGCGTAATTTTTTAGTCACCCAGGTAAAGGCTGCACGCGGTACTGAAGTGGAAATAGTAGGGATTCGTGCTTCATGCCAGCCAATTCCAGTGTTGATAATAGTAGCGCCAGCTTGTTCCACTTTCTTAGCCAGTTGCACAACTTCTTCCCAGGAGCTGCCACCCTCAACCAGATCCAACATGGATAAGCGGTAGATGACGATAAAGTCATCACCAACAGCTTCTTTAACCGCTTTTATAATTTCCAGTGGAAAGCGAATCCGATTCTCGTAGGCTCCACCCCACTCATCCGTTCTATGATTGGTACGTTTCACAATAAACTGATTAATGAGATAACCTTCGGAACCCATGATCTCAACACCGTCGTAGCCCGCTTTTTTGGCTAAACGTGCGCAGTTGGCATATTGTTTGATGGTTTGCTTAATGCCACGACTGGAAAGCGCTTTAGGAGTAAAAGGACTAATCGGCGCTTTGAGTTTTGAAGCTGACGCAGAAAATGGATGATAGGCATATCGTCCGGCGTGAAGAATTTGCAGAGCAATTTTTCCACCCGCTTCGTGCACTGCATCAGTAACCATTTTATGCCTCTTAACCTGCCAGCCAAAACTAAGCTGGGAAGAATGTGGCGCCAGACGTCCGCGAAAATTTGGCGAGATGCCACCAGTCACCATTAAGGCTACTCCGCCGCGCGCACGTTCTGCATAAAACGCAGCCATTTTTTCAAAACCACCCTTCTCTTCTTCAAGCCCAGTATGCATCGAGCCCATCAACACGCGGTTTTTCAATGTGGTAAAGCCTAAATCTAATGGTTCGAGTAGTTTTGAATATGTCACGTTGGTGTCTTTTGATCAGGTTTAAGATAATCTCAAGTCTACTGGTATAACCAGATCAAGGCAATCCCCCGTAAGAATCTGAAAAGTACATATTTGATTACAAAATGAAAGAATAAGAAAACCCTTACAATACAACAGCTTAGAAAAGCTTGCCAAATTCAACACTAGTCATAAAACAACCAATTTGTATAGAATGTCGCCAGGCAAAACTATTTTAACTAGAAAAGGTACTTTCACGTGTCACAACCTAACTCAATGATCGGTAAATTCTTTTACCGTGTATGGAAAACAGTCGATGTAGCTGGCCGATTAATGATCGGTCTTATCGCATTGACGATTTTTATTTTATTTGTTCGCAGCTGCACCAGCGGTCCAGACCTACCTAAGGTCGACGATGGCGCTGCGCTGATTCTTGCTCCAAAAGGCATTATCGTTGAACAAGAAACTTATCTTGATCCCGTTGCACGAGCCCTGCAGGAAGCGCAAGGTACTGCTCCAAATGAAACCTCAATTTATGACTTGCTAGATGCGATTGAGTACGCAAAAAATGATGACCGCATCAGTGTTATGGTTATCAATACCAACCAGCTGCAAGGTGTTTACGCCGGCATCAGTAAATATCAGGACCTGCGCGAAGCAATCGACGACTTTAAAGAAAGTGGTAAAAAGGTTATCGCGGTTGGTGACTACTATATGCAAGGTCAATACTACCTGGCCTCTTCTGCCGATGAAGTTTATATGAACCCATTTGGTATGTTGATGTTTGAAGGACTTGGCCGCAACGGTACCTACTTCAAGTCTGCGCTAGACAACCTGGGTGTTAAAGTTCATGTTTTCCGTGTAGGAACCTTCAAATCAGCTGTAGAACCATTCATTCGTGACGACATGTCGGAAGCTGCTAAAGAAGCTAACCTGGAATGGTTAGGCGACTTGTGGACACATATGAAGAATGATTTGGCTTCATCACGCAATATGTCCGTGGCAGAGTTTGATTCCTTTATCGAAGACTATCTGGCCAAATTTGAAGCGGTTAATGGCGACAGCGGAGAACTAGCTGTACAAGAAGGTTTCGTCGATAAATTAATGACTCGCGGTGAATTCCGTCAATACATGATTGATATGGTCGGCCTTAATGAGAAGAAAGATTCTTATAAAGCCATCAACCATAAAAACTACCTCAAGTCCGTTCGCCCATTAGTTGAGCTTCCAAGCAAAAAAGATACCGTGGCTGTAATTGTTGCCAAAGGTGAAATCGTCGACGGTAGTCGTAAAGAAGGTATTATTGGTGGTGACAGCACAGCTCGCCTAATCCAGAAAGCACGTCTTGATGACAAAGTTAAAGCGATTGTATTGCGTGTTGACAGCCCTGGAGGCAGCGCCTTCGCTTCGGAAGTAATTCGTAGCGAACTTGAACGCGCTCAGAACGAAGGCAAGATTGTTGTTGCTTCGATGGGTGGTGTAGCAGCCTCTGGCGGTTACTGGATTTCAGCAACTTCTGACGAAATATGGGCGCACCCTACTACGATTACCGGTTCGATTGGTATCTTCGGTATGATTCCAACTTTTGAAGAGCCTTTGAATAAACTCGGTGTTTATCGTGATGGTGTTGGAACCACTAAGTGGACATTAGCATTCGATCCCATGGATGGTATTTCACCTGAAATTGCTCAGCTCATTCAACGTAGTATTGAGCGAGGTTATGACCGCTTCCTGTCGCTAGTCGCGGAAGGTCGTAACATGACTAAAGAGGAAGTGGATCAAGTCGCACAGGGCCGAGTTTGGTCAGGCGAAGATGCACACCGCTTAGGCCTTGTTGATCAATTAGGTGACCTGGAAGATGCTATTGAGTCAGCAGCAAAACTTGCTAACATTGGTGATGACTACGCAGTGAAATTCATTGAACGTGAATTGAGCGCTGAAGAAATCTTCATCAGAAACTTGCTTGAAAATGCCAAAGCAGAAGGCAAGCTTGATGCCGTCATTGCGCAGCTTAAAGATAGCGACACTGATGTTATTGGCCACGTTTTAGGACGTGCCAAAGGCATCGTTAACCTCTTTAACAACTTCAATGATCCAAACCATGTCTATGCACACTGTATGTGTGTTGAGCTATAACCGACAAGGTTGGCAAAGAAAAGGCGCTATTAAATAGCGCCTTTTTTTATACCTGTTATTAATGATATCAAAAAATCTATCCAAGACTGCTTCTAACTTCTACTTACAATTACTCACACACTCCGTAAGTGGAGTTACTTACAATACAAAATATAAAAACTAGCAAGGAATACTATGAAGCCCTTAATAACATTATTGGCAATTTGCTCTATATCTACCCCCGCTTATGGAAATAACCTGCCTGAAAGCAATGAAGCCCTTTATGAAGAAATACAGAGCATGGACAATCAACTTTTTACAGTGGCCTTTAACCAGTGCAATCTGGAGGTCTGGAAAAAGATTATGAGTAAAGACCTTGAGTTTTATGATGACAGAACAGGTCTTAATACCTCGTATGAAAAAGAAGTGAGAGCATTCAATGACAGATGCTCCAAGCCCTTTGCAGTCACTCGTCAATTAGTCTCAACGGAAATACACCTACTCCGCGAATATGGCGCGGTACAAACTGGAATTCATAATTTCTATGTGGATGATAACTTGGTGGAAAAATCTCAATTCATCATTATTTGGCAGCGTACAGATAATGGCTGGATGGTTAAGCGAGTGGTGAGTTATGACCATCAGTTGGTAGAGTCTGAGAGCACTTAACCAAACAAAACAGGTATTGTTATAAATCGGTATAATCTGAGCCACTCGCGTTGTTTCTCGTCCCTGTTAAATTTGGGTAAAAAAAAGCCTGCTCGAAAGCAGGCTTTTGATATAGTGGCGGAGCGGACGGGACTCGAACCCGCGACCCCCGGCGTGACAGGCCGGTATTCTAACCAGCTGAACTACCGCTCCGCAGTATTTGTTAAGTTTCTTGTGTCTCTTAACAGGTGTTTCGCTGGTGACCTCATCGGTCGACGGAGCGCATATTACTGTCGTTCTTAGGGTAGGTCAACAACTTTTTTATAAAAACATTTAACTTTTATGAAAACCGATTAAATGCTGTGCAAATTGATTAGATTTCAGTCGGATAGCGGGATCCAAGAGATGATTCGGTCTTCAACTTCTTCTGGCGTAAGCTTTGTTTCCGAGATGACTTTGCCTTTAATGCTGTGCCCTTTTTTATGCACCAGCTGTTTATCGCCTGAGATTAGATAATGCCAATCTGGAAGGTCTTTGCCCTCTGCTACCAGGCGATAAGCGCATGTGTCTGGCAACCAGAAGTATTCTTCAATGGTGTCAGCGGTAAGCTGGACGCAGTCTGGTACTTTTGAGGTTCGATGCTCGTAATCGGTGCAGGCTAAGCTTTTAGTGTCGAGCAATTGACAAGAAACATCAGTTTGCATCAAGAGGTCATCATCGTCATCGATAAACTGCACACAGCAGCATTTGGCGCACCCGTCGCACAGTGATTCCCACTGCTCATGCGTCATGTCTTTTAACGCTGTGGTGAGCCAAAATTTATCGGCGCTCATAGTTACTTTTTACCAGCTATAAGTTGCGCGATTTCTTCTTCACTAGGTGGCATTTGCAGAAAGTAACCCTCTTCTTCCAGCTTGGCTTTGACTTCAGCTATATCACACAACGCTAGGCTCTGGCGCTCATTCAAATCCAGATGCATTACCAATTCAGGCTCGCCCCAGACCTGGGTTAAACCTTCCGGCAAATCTTCGAACTCTGTCTGGTAAGGAACATAAAGGTAGGTATCTGGTTTCTTGGTACTTTTATAAATACTGCACATCATAATGAGATTTCTCGTAAAACTTTAGGTTGAAACACATAGTCAATAAATGGTGAGGCTGTAAACTCTAGGCTCAAAGCTTTAAATTCTAATCCGAGACTAAATAAATTCTTGCATAGCTTGCTTAAAAGGCTCAGCAAGCAAACGCTGACGCCAGCTATTCCAGAACCGATTAGGACGCCCCTTAAAGCCCAACGTCATCTTAATATAATACTCGATCAACCGCCGATTACATAAAGCCTCTGCCGGGATATTGTTCTCGCTAGCCACTTTTTCAACCTCAGCTTTTAGGGCATTAAACATGGCTTTGCTCTTGGGGATTTTATGAAAAGGCTGTAACGGCTCTGGCCACTGCTCTTTGTCGACCTGATCTGCCAGCTCAACCTGACGAATCATTTCAGCGCCATACTTACGAATACTGCCTCGATGGCAGCCCATAGAAAGCAGATCACTAATAGTCGTTTTGTCTTTCTGACAAACCTCAATCAGATGATGATCTCGAAACACAAAGGTCTTAGGTATATTGTTATCACGAGCTAATGTTTCTCGCCATTGGGCCAATTTTTGCAACCGGTTGAGCTGGAATTGATTTAAACGAAAAGCACCTTTCACTTTAAGGTAAGCTTCAGCGTAATCGTCCGCTTGAATAATGGCTGCGAAAATGCTGTTTACATCTTCAACCACACACTCAAATAAGCCTTTTTCCAACATGCTGTCGCGTAATCGATAATACACAGGCATCAAGTATTGAACGTCCTGTGCGGCATACACTTTTTGTTCCTGACTTAATGGTCGTTGCAGCCAATCGGTTTTGGTATGTTCTTTATCCAGTACAATACTTAAGAATTGCTCGACAATGTTTCCGTAACCAACACTGAGACCAATACCATCAAGTGACGCTGCAATTTGCGTATCGAAAACTTGATTAAACTCAAAACCATATTGGTGATAAAGCGCTTCCAGATCTTCACTACAACTATGCAGGGCTTTCACCACTGACGATGAAGCAAACAACTCGGTTAATGCCGATAAATCATTACAGGCTAAAGGATCAATCAGGTAAATTTCCTGGCCATCGTAAATCTGAATCAGGGCTAGTCGGTGAAAATAGGTATTGGTTCTGTCGAATTCGGTATCGACGGCTAGCTCTTTGAGAGTCAACCATGACTGACAAAGCTCTTGTAAGCGCTCAGGATCAGACACAGTCTCAACATGAACTGAGTCTTGGTGTTGCTCTAAATGGAATCGTGCCAAATTAATGCTCCTGACGCTCGTCAATGAGCGTCATGGGATAAAGAGTAAATTGCGTAATTATTTACGCAATTCTTTACGAAGGATTTTGCCCACATTGCTTTTAGGAAGTTCATCTCTGAATTCAACAGCTTTAGGGATCTTGTATCCGGTCAAATGCTCGCGAGTGTGTTTGATAATATCCTCTTCGGTTAAGGTGCTGTCCTTTTTAACCACAACCACTTTAACCACTTCGCCTTTGACCTCGTCCGGCTCACCAATCGCAGCAACCTCCAGTACACCCGGATGCAATGCCACGACATCTTCAATTTCGTTCGGATAGACATTGAAGCCAGACACCAGAATCATGTCTTTCTTGCGATCAACAATGCGCAGAAAGCCTTTGTCATCAATGGTCGCCATATCGCCCGTGGCTAACCAGCCGTCCTCTTTTAGAACCTCTGCGGTTTCTTGCGGACGATTCAGATAACCTTTCATAATCTGCGGGCCTTTAACCCAAAGTTCGCCAGGCTGACCGATTTCAACTTCGTTGCCCTCTTCGTCTCGAACTTCTACATCGGTTGATGGAATCGGCAAACCAATGGTGCCGTTATAGGATTCCAGATCGAGAGGATTCATGCTGACAACAGGCGATGTTTCGGTTAAGCCATAGCCTTCCAGTAATGGAGTTTTAGTCAGCTCTTGCCATCTTTCGGCAACTGACTTTTGCACTGCCATACCGCCGCCAACGGACAGCTTCAATTTACTGAAGTCCAACTCACGAAATGCTGGCGTGTTGAGCAAACCATTAAACAAGGTGTTCACCCCAGTTAATGCGGTAAAAGGATACTTTCTCAGGGTTTTACAGAAATCCTTCATGTCTCGCGGATTGGTAATATAAATATTATGACCACCCGCTTTAGTAAACAATAAGCAGTTAACGCATAGAGAAAAAATGTGATAAAGAGGTAAAGCAGTGATGATGCTTTCTTGGCCCTCATCAAGGAATGGCCCCATCCAGGCATGCGTTTGCAACACGTTGGCGACCATATTGCGGTGCGTTAACACTGCGCCTTTTGAAACACCGGTTGTGCCGCCCGTGTACTGCAAAAACGCCGTATCTTCAGCGCTCAACTCTACAGGTTTGACTTCTTTTGCCGCCCCTTTTGTCATGGCATCAACGAAGCTATGAGCCTGCTCGAGATTAAAACTCGGCACCATCTTTTTAATATACTTAACCACAAAGTTAACGATAAAACGTTTAGGCTGTGGACACATATCGCCCACCTGAGTGACGATGATATGCTTTAAACTGGTCTTGTCGACTACGCTCTGTAAGGTGTCGCCAAAATTGGCCAGGATGACGATAGCATTGGCTTCGCTGTCATTTAGCTGATGCTCAAGCTCACGCGGCGTATATAGAGGATTAACGTTAACCACAGCAAGACCTGCGCGAAAAGCACCGAACAGACACACAGGATATTGCAATAAATTGGGCATCATCAAAGCAAGCTTATCGCCTTTTTGCAGACCCAATTCATTTTGCAGGTAGGAAGCAAAATCTCGAGCTTTCTGGTCCAGCTCACGGTAGGTTAAGGTGATGCCCAAATTAGTGACGGCCGGTCTATCACCAAACTTTTCGACACTTTCATCGAAAATGGCCATCAGGCTGGAATACTGTTCAGGATCAATTGTTTGCTGAACTTCTTTTGGGTAATGCTTTAACCAGATTTTTTCCATGTAGCTTCCTGTTTATAGCTATGATTAATAAATTTTAGGGGCTAGAAAAGTAACCGATTGTGGTGAATAAGGCAACTTTTAACACCCTGTTCTCGTATTTTGAGCGTGCTTTTCCGTTAACGGGTTTACTTTCCATCTAACTCTGATTAAATTTTGCCCAGAACTTCAAAACAGATTCAGCTACCGGCTCAGGATACTGCATATGTAAATGATGGCCGCCTTCAAGGTCGATCCATTCAGACTGTGGCAGATAGGACAGCCTTTTCTCGATTGCTGGCTTCTCCTGTAACATCCCCTGCTTACCACGAATAAACAATACTTCAGCAGCCACATTATTCATTAAAGCTTCGAGCTGTGGTTCAGTCATACGTATCCATGAAGCATTCTTGAGGCGTGCGTCACTAGACCACTGATAGCCACGGTCACACAAGGTCACACCACGTTCAATTAAAGGTAACAAAGTCTCTGCACTTAGTTCGCTCACTTGTGCCCGCGCATTCGCCGCTTCTTCAATCGAGTTGAAATAGCGTTTCTGGCTGCGTTTAGCTTTACGCTGATCAATAGCTTGCGCCAACTGTTCAATGGTTTGCTCAGGTGTGGATATAAAAGGCCCTAACGCATCGATGGAAACCAGACTTTTAACACGGCTGGGCACAGCTCCGGCGTAAATCATGGCTAAAGCAGCGCCCATAGAGTGTCCTAATATATGGCATTGGTCGATATGCAGGACATCCAACGCACCATCAATAATCGAAATACCCGAAACAAACTGATAGTCAGCATCTTCCGACAAATGCTCAGACTGACCATGCCCGGGAAACTCTATGGCAATCAGACGGTATTTATCAGCCAACAAAGGAGCAAGATAGTGAAATGTAGCCGCGTTATCGAGCCAACCATGCAAGCAGAGAATGGGTTCGGCTTTGGGATCGCCCCACTCTAAGACAGCAACTTTATTATGGTGTATTTGGAAGTGGTATTCCTGGTCAAATTTGACGTGCATAGTCTTATGTCTCAATCATTTGTTTCAATCAATATAACTATTGAAGAATAACATAGCGCATAAAAAAAGGGCCATTTACATGGCCCATATGAGGAAATAATTACTCATTAAAAGAGAAGTGACAATGACAACCAGAAAACAATTCAGCAATTTCGCATTAAGCTGGGATTGCTTCATTGCTTTCCGTATATATTTTGAACAGTTGTCATGCATAAAGTTCCAATTAAGCAGCTTTTTTTCATGCATTCTCTCTAAAATAAAGCCACTAATTTATGAAACAAGAAGTTACATTGCTCTATTAACAAGTTGCTTTAAATTATCCTGGGTGGTAAAGCGCCCTTTTTCGTCTTTGGTGACCGTACCAAGGCAGGTTTCTGGGTCATGAGTAAAGTACAGATGGCCATTTTCTTCAATCAAACGGTCTAACAAGAGCTTCTTTTCCTCAATCAAATTCTCCGGGAAACGGTCATAACCCATTGTAATTGGCAGATGAACCCATGGCACTCCAGGGATTAAGTCAGCCGCAAATACAACTGGCCCCTGCTCTGTTGTGATTTCAGTCAGCAGCATCCCGGGGGTATGGCCATTCGATAAAAAGAATCGATAATCATCGCCCAGCAAATCACTGCGCTCTCCTTCAATCAGATGCAGACGACCAGTTTGCTCAATTAAGTCGGTAAGACCTGGGATAAAAGAAGCTTTATCACGTGGGTGTGGATTATTAGCTCGCTGCCAGGCTTCTTTGCCAATAATAAATTCAGCATTCGGAAACAACAGTTCGGGCTCTTTGCCTTCCTGCCATTTGCTGAGTAAGCCGCCGGCATGATCAAAGTGCAAGTGAGACAGCACTAGTATGTCGATATCCTCATGACTAAC
Source organism: Kangiella sp. (assembly GCF_048265365.1). NCBI lineage: Bacteria > Pseudomonadati > Pseudomonadota > Gammaproteobacteria > Kangiellales > Kangiellaceae > Kangiella > Kangiella sp. The sequence goes on along the minus strand of NZ_JBLXBT010000001.1, from coordinate 1,672,523 downwards.
ACCGGCAGCTTCGAGTGATTGCAACAGCACATGCTCATCTTCCTGTACCCCATAGCGATCTTTAAACTTAGGCTCAAAGAACGCTCCGATGCCAGTTTCAAATAAAATGTTTTTGCCGCCGTCTTTAACCAATAAAGCACGACACACCAGGTCAATTCGATTCTGCTCATCCACCTCAACCCAGCGTTGCCATAAAGCTTTCGGGGCATTGCCAAACATGGCACCACCATCCAGTTTCTGTGAGTTTCCAAGTATCGAGTAAAACTGTTTTGTCATTTTATAACCTTTTTGTTTGATCTACGGTTTCGCCTTTATAGTGGATTTCCTCCACACGAAAAGCAAACCGATCATGAGTCTTGCTAAAATCAGCGCCATCCAGGTTGATGGCAACCGGAATATGAGTGCTGGTTACCTGAGTCAGGTTCCAGGTCGGGTCAACCGCAATCCAGTGCCCATCAACCAGTACTTCAACCCAGACATGACCACCAAAGCGTTTTTCATGGTCTCCTAAATACACCAGCCCATTAACTTCTCTTGCCGGAATTTGGGCTGCCGATAACATCTCAATCAACAGTTGAGCATACTCAGTACAATCACCAATTTTGTTATCCAGAATATCATCAATATTAAAAGCCGCCGGTACCGGTTGATAATTCAGGTAGTCGTACACATAGCTCACCAAAGTCTCTACTTTCTGCCAATCATTATGCGACTCTGTAACAGCCTCCAATGCCAACTCTCGTGCAATCGGATTGAGTCGCTCAGTGCCAACCTTAGCGAAGGAACTGATATCCTCATTGGAAGCCTTATATCGGCTACCAAGTTTCAATTGAATAGTTTCCCGCCCATCATTAACGATAACCGCAGGATGATGCTCAAACCAGTCAAGGCGACCGTTCTGCAAGCCCAATGTGAGCGATTGAATATGATTGGCGGCGCCAAGCGGCTTATCAACTGCGACACCGCTATTCAGATAGAGATCACTTTGCATTTCAGGGCTCAGAGTCACTTGTCGGCTACTGGCGACGTATTCCATGCCGTTTGTGAACGCATGCAACTTCGGTTGCCCTTCTTTAGACAGCCTGTGCCAGCTTATTTCATTATTAGGATGCTGTTGTTGCAAAGCGATATAGGGTCGATTGGGCTTAGGCTTAAGTACTTGATAATGGCTCGTTTCGACTTCAAAGCTGCGTGTATTTAAGTTTTTGACAACAAAAGTCTCTATTGGCGGCGATACCGAACGCTCAATCAGATTCGACAGCATAAAGTAATCGCTCAAGTGATAATCTACTGTTGGCAAGGTTTTATGATAGCTCTTGCCATTACGCTTTTCAGTAACGGTAAGCGCTTGATCATTACTAAAAGATGTTTCCACGCGTAACTGGGGTTCTTCTGAGTATAGTTTGCCGCCTAGCAGTTCATAGGGAGTCTGGTTAGAAAAGTATAATTCTCGAACGTAACGAAATTGAAAGCGGCGACCTTGAACCCGTCCTTCCATAAAGTCATTCTCTATAACCGTAAACTGATCGTCTTGCTCAACAAGCTCAACACTCGCTCGGCCTACAGCCTGATTATGCCAATTGATTTGATACCATTGCTTGAAAGGTTCGATGGTCGCTAGATCCCATCGATATTTGGCAGGAGATTCTCGCAGTCCCAGCCACAACAAGGCCGCAACTGCGAGTATTAATACACAGAATTGGAAGAACCGATGTTTAAATAGCGTCGTTAGCCTCGTCATGTTTGGCTATTTTAAAGTTGAGCATGCCATAAATAAAGGAAACAATTGGGTTAACAAGGTTAAAGAAGCAATAAACCCAATAAGCACCGGTTGCGACCCCTAGAGTTGCCGCCATATAAGCACCGCAGGTATTCCACGGAATCAGCGGAGAAGTGATGGTTCCGGCGTCTTCCAAGGTTCTCGACAGATTCTTGGCATCCAGTCCGCGCCGTTTAAATTCAGCACGATACATACGACCTGGCAAGACAATGGCAATATATTGATCAGCAGCGATAACATTCATGCCAATGCAGGTCAGTAGAACAGAACCAATTAATGACCCCGTCGATTTTGCCATGCCAATAATGGAGTACACCAGCTTATGTAGCAGGCCTGTTTTCTCCATCGCCGCGCCAAAACTCATTGCACAGATAATCAGCCAAACGGTATTAAGCATACTGGTCATACCGCCACGGCTTAATAAACCATCAAAGATCTGATCACCGGTGCTAATTGAAAAGCCGCTAAACATTGCAGTCCAAACTGCTGACACATATTGCATGGCAACTGATAAATCGCTGTTATTAACAAACTTGGTGATAACATCACCTTGAGTAAGCATGGCAAACAAGCCACCCAACAAAGCACCAATTAAAATCGTTGCTACAGCAGGCACTTTTTTGATCGCCATGGCAAATACAGCTACTAAAGGAATCAGTGACCAAAGCGTGATATTAAAATTGGCATCAAGTAATGCCAGCGTTGACTCAAGCTCTAAATTTTCTGCGGGAACGTCGCTGGTTAAACCGAAGTATGTAAACAGTATTAATGCAATAATTAATGAAGGCGCCGTGGTCCAAACCATGTGGCGGATATGAGTAAATAAATCGGTACCAGTTACTGCAGGAGCCAGGTTGGTTGTGTCTGACAGAGGTGACATTTTATCACCAAAGTAGGCACCGGAAATAATGGCACCAGCGGTAATTGCCGGATCTAAACCAAGACCTTGTGAAATACCAATCAAGCCAATACCGACAGTGCCAGCAGTAGTCCAGGAGCTACCAATACTGACTGCAACAATGGCGCATATAATGCAGCTTGCCACATAAAAATAATCTGGGGACAAAATCTGCAATCCATAATAAATCATGGTTGGTACTGTACCGGCCAGTATCCAGGTGCCAATTAAGGAGCCTACCATCAATAAGATCAGCATGGCTCCCATCGCCAAGCTGATGCCATCAACAATACCAGCTTCCAGTTCTTTCCAGGTTTGACCGTTAAATAAGCCTATTAGCACAGCAATCGCGGCACTTAAAATCAGGGCAATCTGATTGGCTCCATAAGAAGAGTCACTACCAAATAATTTTACCGAGAAAAAAAGCAGTACAATTAAAAAAACTACAGGCGTTAAGGCCTGTAGCATACTCGGCTGTCTATCCGATGAATCAACCATGTTTTTTCCTACTTAAAAGTTTATAGAGTTATTTTCTGTAACCAGTATTTTTATCTGTATCTAAAGCTTTGTAGCGATCGCGCAACCTGGTTGATCGACTTTCCATATCGGTAGCCTTGCCATCAATCCATACCTGTTCTGCTAAAGTAGTCACTTCAAGTGGATCACCACTCCAAAGCACTAACTCAGCTTTAAAACCTTCTGCAATCTTGCCGTAAGTATCGTCGCCACCAAAGTATTCAGCTGGCGTTGACATCATGGCCGCTAAAGCTTTGTCATAGTCCATTCCATAAGCCACTGCGTTACCCGCAGAGTGACGCACTGTGTGTGCGTTATGGCTATCAAGGAAACCCTGGCCAAGGAACATCACCTTCACACCGGCTTTAGATAAGATGGTTGCATTATCATAACGCTTGCCAAGCGATTCAAAACTGCTTGGCAGATTATCCATCGGGTCAATAAATACCGCCGCGCCAGCTTCAGCTAATTGCTTTGCTACACGCCATGCTTCGGCAGCTCCAACAAAAGCAATCTTGATATCCTGTGCCTTCGCAAAATCAAGCAAGGTTAATAAATCGCTTTCTCTATTAGCTGAAATAACTAAAGGAATTTCTTTATCAATGATCGCCTCTAAAGCACGAAGATCATCAATGCTGTAATGAAGTTCTCGGAACTCACCCAGCTCAATAGCCGAACGATTATTTTTATAAATTCGCGCTTCAGTGAGAGCTTGATTCAGCTGATGCAGAGTACTGGCTCGAGAACCACCAGACATATCCGCCGCTCTCTCACCAAACGCAGCAAAAATGGCGACATCCTTAGCAATTAACGCGTTATAGTCACCATCTAAAGACATAATAGCGCCACGTCCTGCAAAAATATAATAGCCAAGGCTCGGAGCAATCAATGTTCTGGTGACGCCATTCGAGCGGTTAACAGGAATTAAAGTTGAGTTGTGGTTGAAGACTTGGTCCACTCTGAAAGAGGCACCCTGTTCTTCGTTCTCGGTTGCCATATCTGCAGTTTGGTCAAGCGACCCTAACTCCACTAAACCAATCTGGTTAATTAAAGCAAAGATCCCCGGTGTAACAACCTTCCCCTTTGCATCAATAACCTTGTCAGCATCTACTGATAGCTCAGCCGCAACTGATTTAATAACACCATCTTCAATTAATACATCACCGGTTTCTAAAACGCCCTGTGGTGACATGGTGTGAATCTTAGCGCCTTTTATTAAAGTTGTTTCTGCACTTGAAACAGAAGCCATCAGGCTAATCACACTCAAAGTGGCGACTATCGGCTTTATTAATGTTTTAGCTAATAATAAACTCATTGTGTGCCTCCTTCTTGTGCTTTAACTTCAAAGTCGTACTGGCCCAACTGGAAATCACTAACCGGCTGATACTTTTCATCGTGACGATCATACATCAGAGCTCCATCAATGAAGACTTTTTCAGCTTTTGTATAAACACTGAATGGATTTCCACCCCAAAGTACGATATCGGCCATTTTGCCAGCTTCAAGACTACCGGTTAGTTCGCCAATACCCATTGATTTGGCAGGATTGATAGTAATCCACTCTATCGCTTTTTCAGGAGTGATATTCATACCCATGGCGTTGCCTGAAGCCATCGACTTGGCAGCGTCTTTATTTAAATGCTGAATACCTGTTGGCGAGTCAGAATGCACAATCGCACAAGCGCCCGCTTTTTCAACTAAAGCAACGTTTTCAGGAACCATATCAAAGGCTTCCTGTTTAAAGCCCCACCAATCTGACCATAAGGCTGAACACACATTGTTCTCTGCTAATTTGTCAGCGATTTTGTAAGACTCTACCGCGTGGTGGAACGTTGAAATCTGGAAATCAAACTCTTCAGCAATCTCCATCATTAACGCCATTTCATCAGCACGATAACAATGGTTATGAATAAGAATTTCGCCCTTTAAAACACCAGCAAGAGTTTCCATTTGTAAGTCACGCTTAGGTGGCTTGCCATTGCCCTCACCATCTTCATAATCTTCCCACTGCTTTTTGTAATCAGCAGCTTTTATCCAGGCGGCTCGGAAACCAGCAATGTTTGCCATTCGAGTCATAGGCGAACGACCTTGGTTACCATAAACACGCTTTGGATTTTCTCCACAAGCCATTTTCAGACCATGAGGTGCACCAGGAAACTTCATCTCCATCACCGAGCGTGCAGGGATATTTTTCAATGTTACGGTGCGACCACCAATCAAGTTGGCAGAGCCCGGTAGAATTTGCATGCTGGTAACGCCGCCAGCCAATGCTAATTCAAACTGTGGATCGTGCGGCCAAACTGAATGCTCTGCCCAAACTTCGGCAGTGACCGGCGCGGTCATTTCGTTACCATCTGCAGCAGATTCAACACCTGGTGATGGATAAACGCCTAGATGGGAATGCACATCAATAAGTCCAGGAGTTACCCACTTCCCTTTAGCATCAATCACTTCAAGATTATCATCAGTCGGTGCTTCAATATCAGTTCCTACAGCGACGATTGTGCCATCTTTAAACAACACAGAACCATTCTCAATTCTGTCTCCCGCTGCAGTGAGTACAGTTGCGTTTTTGATTAGAACTGGGTGATAACTTTTAACTTCATAAGTGGATTTAAATGCAGTATTAGGCTCTTCTGATTGTGTTTTTTCATCTTGCTTTTCTGCGCAAGCAGACAAAAAAGCAGCGCTGATAAGCGCTGCCAGAGTGAGCCGGGTTTTTGCAGGAAATTTAATCATTATGCTCTCCCGAAATTTAAAATTAACCAATAAGTACGATGCCAAAGAAGCGGTCTAAAATGGTTACAACAGTAATAAGACCTAAAATAACTGGGCAGAAGAATGTGATCGCAAAATCAATATATTTTGCCACCCACTGCGAGCCACCTTCACGGCCAATAGCAATTTCGGCATTTAAATTATGCTTCTTCCAGACATAAGCGACAAAGAAAGAAATCAGTGCTCCACCCAATGGTAAGAATGTATCGCTAGCAATTGCCTCAACAAAGTCCATAAAGGTTACGTATTGCCACTCAGCATTTTTGTTCATCTGTACGAACTGAGTGAGGCTATCCACTGAGCCATTACCTAATAACGATGGAATGCCGATAATGAAAATAAGTGCCGCCATTCCCCACACTGCTACCGGGCGCTTAATCTTCTTTTCGTCCACAAGGTAAGAGACTGGAACTTCAAGCAATGAAACGGTAGAGGTTAATGCGGCAAAACATAACAATAGGAAAAATAATGCCCCGACCACAACCCCAAGGTTTGGTCCAAAGCTTTCAAATACGCCGGGCAAAGTTGCAAAAATCAAACCAGCCCCACCATCAACGCCTTCCATCGTACCCTGAGTTAAATAGGCTACAAACGGGAAGATCATCAAACCGGCAAGGAATGCAATAGAAACATCGGTTAGAGTAATTAAAGCAGCTGACTTAACGATATCTTGCTTCTTGGACACATAACTACCGTAAGTAATCAAAGCACCCATACCCAAAGAAAGCGAGAAGAAAGCCTGGCCTAATGCTGAATAGACCACTTCACCGGTAATCTCGGAAAAGTCAGGAACCAGATAATATTTGATACCTACAGAAGCACCATCTAGAGTCATTGCATAAATGATTAAACCGATGATCATCAAGAAAAGGGTCGGCATTAATATAGTGGCAGCACGCTCGATACCGTCATGGATACCTCGAGACACGATGAAAGCAGTTATCGCCATGAAGACTAGCCCGTAAAGGCCGATTTTCTGCCAATCGGTAATAAAGGTGCCGAATTCTTCGCCAATGCCAAAGTTTCCTTGAATCATTTCGAGGAAATAGCCAAAAGCCCAACCAGCAACAACGTTATAGAAGGATAGAATTAAAACTCCAGCCAAAACGCCCATGAAACCAATAACGGCCCAGTTTTTATGGCCCAGCTTTTTAAAAGCACCCACCGGGTTGAGATTAGTTTTACGACCGATGGCAATTTCAGAGACCATAACAGGGAAGCAAAGCAAGAAACAGAAAGCAAGATAGATCACCACGAACGCGGCGCCGCCTCCCTCTCCTACTTCAAATGGAAACTTCCAAATATTACCAAGACCTACTGCCGAACCAGCAGCTGCGAGAATAAAGCCTATGCGAGTATTAAAATGACCGCGATCTGTTGCCATGTGATTTACCGAATTATATGTATGTTATTTATAGTGGAATTTGCCCCAGCCGCTAATAACATCATAATTATTCTTATCACTCAAGCGGATCGAATAATATAATTACAATTTTTTTAATGGTTCTCATTAGCTGAACAAATAGTAATCAGCCCACAAGCAAGTTGTTAATTTTATTGACACATAAAGCTAATACATAAAAAGGGGCTTATAGCCCCAGTTCATTCTCAATACTTCTTTTTAAGCCATAAGCCCTTGGCAATAAACGATTAAAATAGAATTCCATTAATTCTGTCTTATCATTTTTGCCTGTTTCCGCCATTTTCAACCATAAATAAGCGTATAGGCTTAACGCCGTATAGTGCAGATAATCACAGGCGATATATTGCTGTTTGTCCTGATCCGATGAAAACTGCTCCACGATCTTAGTGGACAAACTTTCCAGTTCATCGAGTTGCGTGCTCAGAGTTGCTTTATGGGGCGTGTCCGCAAAGTTCTTCATATCGGCACGCATATCGGTTAATAATTCAGACAAAAACATACCTTTGTTCGCGACAATCTTGCGACCAATAAGATCCAGCGCCTGAATACCATTAGTGCCTTCATAAATCTGTGCAATACGTGCATCACGTACATGTTGCTCCATGCCCCACTCACGTACATAACCATGTCCGCCAAATACCTGCTGGCCGATAGTACAAACCTCATAGCCAATATCGGTGAAGAAAGCTTTTGCTATCGGTGTTAATAAAGCCGCCATGTTCTGTGCTTTGCTAACAACGGTTTTGTCTTCAGAGTGGAATGATTCATCCAGCCATGCGCCAAGCCAGACAGCAAGCGCTCTTCCTGCCTGAGTGTACGCCTGCATCGTTTTTAGCATACGCTGAACATCACCATGCCTGATAATCGGTGCAGTTCCTTCAACGCCTTCGGCTCTACCCTGCAACCGATCATTGGCGTAATCAAAAGCTTGCTGGTAAGACATTTCACCGAGGCCAATACCCTGCAGTCCAATGGATAAGCGTTCCAAATTCATCATGGTAAACATGCAGCGCAAACCTTGGTGCGGGCCACCAATAATAAACCCAGTAGCCTCATCCATATTTATAACGCAGGTCGAAGAAGCCTTAATACCCATCTTGTGCTCAATCGAGCCACAGTGAATCCCATTACGCTCACCGAGCGAACCGTCATCATTGACCATAAATTTAGGTACTAAAAATAGACTGATGCCTTTAGGGCCAGCAGGGGCATCGGGCAGACGCGCCAATACCAGATGAATGATATTGTCGGTCATATCATGCTCACCGCCAGTAATGAATATCTTAGAGCCGCTCAGCTTATAGGTGCCGTTAACTTGTGGCTCAGCCTTAGTTTTTAGAATTCCCAGATCCGAGCCAGCATGCGCTTCAGTTAAGCACATTGAACCTGACCATTCGCCGCTGATCAGTTTGGGTAAATATTGGACTTTAATATCGTCATCAGCATGAGCCTGCAACAAATGGTAGGCTCCTGCGGTAAGACTGCCGTAAAGGCAAAAAGAACTGTTGGCTGAATAGAACATCTCTTCAACCAGAACATGCAATGCTTTAGGTAGGCCCTGACCTCCATACTGAGGGTTTGCGGTTAATGATTGCCAGCCACCTTCAACATATGCCTGATAAGCTTCCTTGAAACCTTTTGGGGTAGTCACAACACCATCATCAAATTGGCAACCTTCTTCATCGCCTGAGCGATTGATCGGTTGCAACACACCTGTTGCAAACTTGCCCGCCTCTTCAAGAATGGCGTTATACAGCTCTGCATCGAACTCAGAAAAGTCAGCAATACCTTTGAGTCGATTTTCGAGATCAAAAACGTCTTTAATTAAAAACATCATGTCGTCAACGGGTGCTTGGTATTGCATTGTTTCTCCTAGGTTGTCTGTGTCGATTTATTACAGGCATAAAAAAACTCTGGTGACCACAAGCTTAGCGCCGTGGTCAGACCAGAGTCAGTATAGAAAAAACCTAAAGAGTTTGTCTAGCCCTAATCAGCTTGATCTTGTTTAAAGTTTTTCCAGTAATCCTTAACGGTATTCTTCATGTCTTTATGCAACAAAGTAATACCGATGAGGTTGGGTATCGTCATCAGAGCCACCGTGACATAAGCCAATGTCCATACAACCGTCGAGTCAACGATAGCCCCCAGGAAGAATAAGGCGACAAATGCAACTCTATACGGCATCACCGCTTTAGGACCAAATAAGTAAATCGATGCCCTGTCACCATAGTATGACCATGCAATGGCCGTAGTGAACGCGAACAGCAATAAACCAAGCGACACAATGTATTTACCACTTTCGCCCATGTAGCCCTTAGTGAAAGCTAAAGCTGTAAGGTTAGCAGAGTGGATTAAGGACTTACCCTGAACAGTAATAGAAGTATCTTCGAGTCTACCCTCTGAAACAGGAATCTCGCCCGTCAACGGGTTACCTTCACTATCCAGATAGGTGACTTCTTCAGCAATTGAACGTGCGTTAAGCAGGGTGAAACCATCCGAAATCACTTTACCCTCTTGCAATGAGATTGTTCCGGTAAACGGTTTGATTTCTGATGGTACTGAACGCTTTTCATCAAGATGGATCATGAGCTTTTTGACATGCTCGTCATTGGCATCAGTATAATCACCAACCACAAACTCCATATCGGAGCGATCAAACTTGTTGAAGTGCTTTTCTGACCAAACGCCTGAAGACAGAATTACCAGGCCAGTCAAGGTACAGATAATAATAGTATCAATGAAAGGCTCTAGCAGTGACACCATACCTTCAGAAGCAGGCTCTTTACCTTTGGCTGCCGAGTGCGCAATTGCGGCAGAACCCTGACCGGCTTCGTTAGAGAATAAGCCACGGTTAACGCCCCGATCCATTGCGTAAGCAAAGCTTGCACCAAGGAAACCACCTACTGCCGATGAACCGGAGAAAATGCTACCGAAGATCGCCTGGAATGAAGGAAGAATATTTTGGTAGTTATATGCAATAACCAGTAAAGCACCAAGTACATAGATAACCGCCATAAACGGTACAACCTTCTCCGCCACTTTAGCGATACGCTTGATACCACCAATAATGACTAAGGCTAATAAGACCGCAAGAACCCCGCCTGTTACCCACTTTTCAATATGAAAAGTAGAATTCATCACTTCGGCGATGTTATTGATTTGCGGCATATTACCGCTACCAATTGAACTGATAATGGTAGCCATCGCAAAAAGCACTGCCAGCCATTTCATGTTCAATTTCTTTTCCATGAAATACATCGGGCCGCCAGCCATGGTGCCATCTTCTGTTTTTTCGCGATATTTATGAGACAGTGTGACTTCAACGAACTTCGTTGTCATACCAAAAAATGCTGTTACCCACATCCAGAAAAGAGCTGCCGGACCACCAATAAAGATTGCCAAAGCCACGCCACCGATATTACCGGTACCAACTGTACCTGATAAGGCTGTGGTTAATGCCTGGAAGTGGGAAGTATCGCCAGGGGAATCTTTTTTAGCGTATTGGCCGCGGACAATTCGAGTTGCCTGGCCAAAATAGCGAATCTGTGGAAAACCTAGATATAGGGTGAAGAAAACACCTACCCCTATTAATAAATAAGGAAAATATCCTGCTGAGCCCAAATAACCATCAATAAATATGAGCGCATCATTAATCGTCTCGACAATCTCCAAAATCGAATCCCCATTGTTAATTTGTTAGAATCTATTGAGTGGCATAACCTTACCACAAGTATAAAAAGCTTGGCTAGACTACCCAAAATCATCGTCTAAGTCACTATATTCTAAAGGCAACTGCACAAAGTTAGTCGACTCTGAAGCCTGAAATCGAACACCAATCCCCAATAATCGCACCGACTTTTCACGCCGATAAAAGCCCTCTTCCATCAGCTCATAGAATAAATCATCATTAATTCCGAAGCTGGTACGCTCCACGGTAGTCGCAGTGAAATCACTGAACTTAAGCTTGGCAAACAGCTTGTTGACCGGGGCGCCGACACCCGAGCGAGCCACTCGGCGCTTTAAGGTTTGTAATAGATAAGGCAATTCTTCAAGGCATTCTTCAAGCGTTACCAGGTCCTTATCATAAGTATTTTCAACGCTTAACGACTTTCTTGGATAATGAGTAATCACCTTTCGATTGTCGATCCCCCGCGCCAGCTCATACAGACGCTGACCAAAACTGCCAAAGGTTTTGCTCAGAGTCAGCAAATCGATTTCTCTAAGTTCCTTGCAGGTATCAATGCCCATGCGCTGGAACTTTTCAGCAGTTTTCTTACCAACCCCATGAATTTTATTGACCGGCAACCGCTCAACAAACCCCTCAACCTCATCAGGGGTTAACACAAATTGACCATTGGGCTTATTCCAGTCTGAGGCAATTTTGGCCAAAAATTTATTAGGAGCAACACCGGCAGATGCTGTCAGTTGAAGTTTCTCAAAGATTTGATAGCGAATGGCTTGGGCAATATAAGTGGCGCTACCTTTGTATTCTGTACAGTCAGTAACGTCCAGATAGGCTTCGTCCAGCGACAGAGGCTCAATCAAATCCGTGTATTGCGCAAAGATGCCTCGAATGACTTTTGAGTCATGCCGATACTTATCAAAATTGGGAGGTACGATAATCAGGCCAGGACAAAGACGCTTGGCATAAGCCGATGGCATTGCTGAACGAACGCCATAGGAACGAGCTTCATAATTACAGGTCGCGATAACCCCCCGTTTGTCCGGCGAGCCGCCAACTGCAATAGGCTGATTCTTCAGAGAAGGATCGTCCCGCATCTCAATGGCTGCGTAATAGCAATCCATATCAACATGGATGATTTTACGAATGGGCAGTGTATCGGATATGGGTTCAGGCATACCCTATTATATTCTGACAAAATCTCATTGTCTTTTAATCACAGACTTTTAATGGGTCATAGCTTGCAGAAAACCACATCAAAGGAATGCCCGGCGCACTTGTCTGTTACTTTGAATCCGCAACAATCTCCAAGTTCCGACATTCACCCAATGTTGGTTTATATCGTGAAGGGTCATGGTCATCGAAAAGATCAATTGTTGTAACCGACTCTGGCAACACAATGAATGGAACAGCCTTGTTCATACTCTGGCTAAAAGCACCACAAAGTCTAATTTGATCCTCTGATGCGTTATTGATCAGAAATCTAACACCGCTACGTTCAAGCTTATCATTACTAGTTTGCACATATTCACTATATGTCATGCCGGGGTTTACATCTAACCAACGCGAATGTGGTAACCATACCAACTCTTCAATAATTAACGTATTCGTTCTGTTACCAAGCTCTGTTTGAACCGCCAACCGATCCTCTGTCATATCCCTTACTGTTCGTTCGGTAAAATCAAAAGTATTGATATTGTAAAGATGGCAAAGCGTTCGGTATTCAAGGTTTCCGCTTGAACTATAAGGGATGTCTAGTTTAAAGCTCGACTCACCCACCAAAACGAACGTTAATGAACTTTCTCCATCATTGTAAGCTAGTCCACAGAGTGCAACTTCATCTTCGCGCTTAAATTGAATCCTGTACTCCAAGCCAACTTGATGGCCTTGGATATACTGTTCCTCAGTAGAGATTTCGAAAGCATCTTTGGACTTAGCAAAAGAGCTGGTAGAAAAGAATACGCCCATAATCAACGCAGCAAAAATCGATACTTTATAACTCATTATTTTTCCTCATCATTTACTCAATAACACTGAGCTGAATAGAGTGCCCCTAACCATTGAAACTCACTTTTATTAAAGCTCCACCCAAGTTACTAACATCAATATCAATATCACCACGATAGGCATCAACAATTTCTTTAACCACCGACATACCAATGCCCTGCCCATCAACGGATTCGTCCAATCGCTTACCACGCGACAATACTGAGAGCCGAACATTTTCAGCAATGCCAGGCCCGTCATCTTCAATAAAGATAGTAGTTTTCAAGCCATTTTGGCTAGCACTGACTTTGACCTGCTGTTTCGCCCATTTACAGGCATTGTCCAACAGATTGCCGCAAACCTCATAAAGATCACCTTCATTAAGCAATACTTGTACTGATTCAGGGATATCAACGCTAATTTGAAGAGCCTTATGCGAATAGACTTTTTCCAGACCTTGCACTAATTTAGAAATCGCCGGTTTCAATGCAATGGATTTCATCATAACCTGCGGGCCGCTTGTCGCACGCTGCAACTGATAGCCGACAATCTGATTCATTCGCTGCAACTGTTCGCCACAGACTCTTTCTAAATCTTTTTTGTCAGCATCATTTTGCAATGCCGCCTGCATAACCGCTAATGGCGTTTTCAAGCTGTGCGCAAGGTTACCTAGCGTTTCTTTGTAACGCTTACTTTGGTGACGCTCATTGCTGATAAAGCGGTTAATGTTATAGGTCAATAAGCGTATTTCTTGAGGATACTGGTCGGAGAGTTTATCCAGCACACCCTGCTCAACTTTTTGCAACTCCTTAACAGCTTGCCGGATTGGCTTTAAAGTCCAGCGCAACACCACAAATAAAATTAAGATAAGAGAAGCTGCTAAGCCCGCGAGCCACATCCATAGAGTATTTCGATAGGCCTCAATGACCTGATTAAAGGGCCGCTTATTCTCAAGAACCACAAAATGATAGAGCGATATTTCACCTGATTCTGATTCCCACTCTGCAATGTAATGGAACTGAAAAAAGGTTTCTTCACCCAGCGTGACAGATCGGAGAGTTTCTTCGCCAGGCATACTTAACGGAAGAGAAATTTTTCCCTGCTCAATATCATAAGTGGCCGAAAGCGATTGCCAGATGAGGCTTTCTGTTTCGTCATAAACAAGCGCCGAAATACCACTACCATATTGGTTAAATCGTTTATCGGAGGGGATTTCTTCAGGCAAATAGAGTTCGCCTGGCTCTAACTGATCAGCTACCGACAATAAGCTGTAAAACTGCGCATAAAGTCGCTCAAAGGTTGCCTGTCGTATACCTGTCTTATAGGTATTGAGTAAAATGAAACTCATTGCAGCAATAAAAAATACCAGCACAATACTGGTATTTAATAAAATTCGCTTTTGAAGGGAATAAGAAGCTTTGCGATTCACAGATCTGCTCTTAGTCTGTAACCTCGCCCACGCAAGGTATCAATAGGTTTAATGGTACCGTCAGGATCTATTTTTTTACGCAGACGACCCACGAAAACTTCAAGCACATTAGAGTCACGATCATAATCCTGCGCATACAGATGCTCGGTAAGTTCCGTTTTTGAAACCACTTTATCCGGGTTAAGCATCAGGTATTCCAGAACCTTATACTCATACGCGGTTAAATCCATCACCTCGCCATTAACCTTAACTTCCTGCTTAAGGCTGTTCAGGCTAATAGGCCCTTTAACAATTTCTGGCTTGGCATAACCAGAAGCTCGGCGCAGCAAAGCATTGATACGAGCTAATAACTCTTCGGTTTGAAATGGCTTGACCAAATAGTCATCCGCGCCTGCAGCCAAACCATCAACCTTATCCTGCCAGTGGCCACGAGCTGTTAAAATCAGTACCGGAAACTCTACATTTTCTTCGCGTAAAGTAGCAATCACGTCCATCCCCGAGATATCAGGCAAGCCCAGGTCAAAAATCCCCAAGTCAAACTCATACTCGCGCGCCAGGTAAAGCGCCTCTTCACCATTTGGAGCTTCTTCTACTACGTAATTTTGTGCTTTTAATGCGCTAACCAATTGTTCACGCAATGCATCATCATCTTCGACTAATAAAAGTTTCATACGTCTATCTACACCCCACTCCTTACTGACCTTCCACTATGGACGTTCTATTCTTTATTAACGGGTAACCCGTCCGTTACATGCATTAACTAAAACATAGCTGACGCGTCCTGATGAACTTAATACTTTCACTCGATAAACTGGCGGTCTGCGATTCATATTCAATGAAGCAGACAACACTCTACCATCAGTGTGTTGCGCGGCTGCGCTCATTGCTGCGCTTTTGCCAATCGGCACGCAAGCCTGCTCTTTGCTCTCAACTTTTGTATCAAGACGAACGCCAGCAGCTTCCGCTGTACCAAGCAAAAGTGCTGACATTGTCAAAAAGACGAACAATATATATTTCATAATAACCTTTATTTAATGCTATGAAATTTAATGTCTATAACCACGGCCAGGTCTGACGTTGACTTCAACATCAATCCAGCGCCCAGGATCATAGTCCATAAAAGTGGTGTAACGTTGGCCTTTATATTTATAGGTGACATTATATCCAATAATAGCGGCATGACCATATCGGCTTTCTGTGACCTCGCAATGCTGGCGAGTATTACGCCCGCTACCTGCCACAGACTGACCAATGGCAGAGCCTACCACAGCACCAGCAACTGAACCAAGACGCTTTTCGCCGCGATCCCCGCCAAGGTTATAGCCTACAACACTGCCCACAACCGCACCTACAATGGAGCCTTTACGGCGATCACGATCAGAACTGACTGGGTAACAGCGCTCTCTTGGGTAGCGGCTTTCGCTATAGCCCGAAATAGGCTCGACATGCACCACTTTAGCGCGTGCGTAACGAGTATTCTCGGAGTGAGAGTAGTTGTAGTGAGACGAGTCATATCGAGAATGTTCGTAGCGACGATCGTCATGACCGGCTTGAGCAGTGCTAACTAAACTCAAGGCAGTTATAATTGATGTAATTAATAATGAGCTTTTCATACACAATACCTCATATTGTGGACGGGAGCCTGCTAAGCAGGTCCCGTAGATTTAAGGTAAGTGTATAAAAATCAAGCTGAATGCTTTCTGAACCTGATAAGAAGAATGGATGTTTTATCGTTTTCCGGCGAACATATTTTGTAATGCTAGCAATATGACCGCTCCAAGAGTGGCTGTCAGTAAGGTTTTGATATTAAAGCCTGATATTTCTCCAAACCCCATCATACTTCCGACATAACCGCCGATAATCGCACCAATAATACCAATCACTATGGTTAATAGGATACCTGCGCCTCTAGCGCCCGGAACAATGGCTCGAGCTAAAAGACCAGCGATTAAACCAACGACAATCCAAGTTAAAATTCCCATATCGATAAACTCCTTCGTTTTGTCAATAATTTGACATGAGTATTCAGGTCAATCCCAAATAATCATTTCCTGCTTTTTGTAGTGCTTTTCAATGATAGCTTGATAGTGCTTTTCCACTTGCTGACGACGAATTTTCAAGGTGGGTGTAATCAATCCATTGTCAGTTGTCCAAGCCTCATCTACTAATATGAGCTTAGTTAAACGCTCATGCTTTTCAAGCTGATTGTTCAGCTTTTGTATAGTCTGTTCCGTTTCCTGGGTAAAAGCTACACGATCTTTAATTGTTTTGTTATGAATCGAAGCAATCGCAACGGGAGAAGGTAAACCATCGCCTACAACACACAAGTGCTCAACGCCAAGCTCTGGTTCAAGCTTTGCTTCAATAGGAGCTGGCGACACATATTTTCCCTTAGAGGTTTTGAAGATATCTTTAACGCGGCCGGTAATAAATAAGAAGCCATCCTCATCAATGGTACCGATATCGCCAGTATGAAAATACCCCTCTTCATCGATGACCTCAGAGGTTTTGATCGGCTCTTTATAATAGCCTTGCATCATACATGGGCTTTTAAGAAGTATCTCGCCGCTGTCAGCAAGTTTAGCTTCAGCAGTCGGCATGCAAACGCCCACCGAGCCTTTTTTACGAAGTTCCGGTTTGCTGGCGTGTGAGAAAGCCATGGTTTCAGTGAGCCCGTAAGCCTCGCAAATTTCTAGTCCTAAGCTATCAAAAAAATCCATGGTCGCTCTGGGCAATGCGGCAGCACCGGATAAAACTATTTTTGTCTTATCCAGTCCAAGGCCTTCTAATACTTTGCGTCTGATAATGTTTTTAATAATGGGAAGTTTAAGCAGTAACCACAACTTCCTTTTACCAACTTTCTCTTCGATACCCTGCTGGAACTTCAGCCAAATTCGAGGCACGCCAAAGAATATGGTTGGGCGAACTGACACAATGTTTTCCTGAAAGCGATCCAGGGATTCAGTGAATGAAATAACACTGCCGGTATGGATGCTGATAATTTCGGTAAGTTCCCGTTCCGCGCAATGGGCCAATGGCAAATAGGAAAATGCACGCTCCTGCCCTATATCCACAAATTGAGCAGCTGCAGCAGCACCATTCGATAAAGCTCGATAATCGATCATAACGCCTTTGGGAATACCCGTTGTACCCGAGGTATAAACGATGGTAGCTAGTTCATCAAGACTTGGAATCGGTGATTCAGCCATGGGTTCAGTTTCTGCAATAACCTCATCCCACTCTTTAAGGCCAGGATGGGTTTGGTAAAAGCCAATTTTAGGTAGGTCATTGGCAACCGCTTCATTTTTAGCTGCCCAATCAGGGAGTTTGCCCACAAACAGCAATTTTGATTCGCTGTGCTCTAAAATAGTGGTGATGGTTTCCTTTCCTGCTGTGGGATAAATTGGAACTGAGACGTGTCCTGCCATCATTATGGCAAGGTCAGCCATAATCCAATGCGAACAATTCAGAGACAGTATGGCAACCTTACTTTTAGGAGGAAGCGTGGTTTTAAGGTGCTGGGCCATCTTTCGAACCTGCTGCCCCACCTCATGCCAGCTATATTCCTTCCAGTCATTACCAAAGGGTTGTCGCAAAAAGGCATTGTCCGCCGCGGATGTTTCCCAATGATAAAAGGCCTTTAGTGTTGGTTCCAAGTTTGACTGACTCATATAGTGTTCTCTTATTAAAAAGTATAGGACATAAAGTAGTGTGGACCGATCCCTTCAATCTCAAACTCTTCACCCTTTATATCAAAATTCAGCTTACTGTAAAATGGTGCAGCGGTAGTTCTTGCATTACACCACAAGACCCGAGCACCCTTTTCATTGCATATCCGTAGCCCTTCTTTAAGTAACTCAGCGCCATAGCCCTTCCCTTGCGATTCAGGATCAGTCGCCATACCTCGAAGACGCCATGTACAGTCTCTGTCCAGTTCAGAATCTGTGTCTTGCTTAGAGTGAGACTCTGGATAAAAAGATGCAATAGAAACTACTCTACCATCAATAAACGCGGCTAAATGAAAACACCCCTCCATATTGTCTTCTTCGTAATAACAGGTTTCGACAGGCTGGCCGGCTCTTAAAACAGAGTGGCGAAGAGGAATGATATTCGCCTGGGGCACTGATCTAATGATTAGCATTGTTTGGGTTCTTAATAATCAGTTTATTTTAAAGCTCTTACTTTTATATCATTACTGTTTGATAACTTATAGTAAAAAAATCCAGAGATAAGGTTGCTCAGTCATAAAAAAAGCCACTCGAGTGAGTGGCTTTTGATAAAACATCGAAGACCTGATTATTGGTCGTCTTCAATTTCTTCTTCAACTTTCTCTTCAGCTTCTTCAAGCTCTTCTTCTGCTGAATGCATCATTTCTTCAGCTTCTGCCTCAGCATCGTCAACCATCTGATCTGCTTCAGCCTTAGCTTCATCTACCATCTCTTCGGCTTCTGCTTTGGTTTCTTCGTAATTCTCTTCAGCGGCTTCTGTTAACGAAGTTACTGTTTCTTCGGTAGTCTCAGCAGTATCTTCGGCTACTTTTTCAGTCGCTTCAACAGCATCAGCTGTAGCTTCTTTAACTGTCTCAACGGCTTCTTGAGCCTCCTCTTTAGCAGACTCTTTTTTGTCATCGCTGCAAGCAACCACTAGTGTTGAAGCCAAAAGTGCAATAGCTAAACGTTTCATTTCCTACTCCTCCTCGGATTATTTACTTATAAGTAAAGTTACAAAATAATTTTGATAACCTTTTATACACTTGAGCAACAAACATACAGTATTTGATGCCCAAGCGCTAAATAATACAACAAGTTAGATTACTTTTTCCCCAGGAAAAGCCACGTTTCGAGAACTGTGTCAGGATTTAATGACACGCTGTCGATGCCCTGCTCCATTAACCACTTAGCTAAATCTGGGTGGTCAGATGGGCCTTGCCCGCAAATGCCGATGTATTTATTGGCTTTTTTACAGGCCTTGATGGCATTGGCCAACAACACCTTAACGGTTGGATCTCGCTCATCAAACAGATGCGAAATAATGCCAGAGTCGCGGTCCAGACCTAATGAAAGCTGAGTCAAGTCGTTTGAACCCACTGAGAAGCCATCAAAATGCTTCAAGAATTCCTGAGCCAAAATAGCATTCGATGGCAGCTCACACATCATAATAACGCGTAGACCATTATCACCACGACGCAACCCATTCTCAGCCAGTAATTCGATCACTTTTTCCGCTTCGCCCAAAGTACGCACAAACGGAATCATCACTTCGACATTATTGAAGCCCATCTTGTTACGAACGCGTTTAATCGCTTCGCACTCGAGTTCAAAGCAATCACGGAACTCTTCAGAGATATAACGAGATGCACCACGGAAGCCCAACATTGGGTTTTCTTCATGCGGCTCATATAGATGACCACCGATTAAGTTCGCGTATTCGTTCGACTTAAAGTCAGACATACGAACAATGACTTTTTCCGGTGCAAAAGCACAGGCAATGGTCGAAATACCTTCCACTAATTTGCTGATGTAAAATTCTTTAGGATTCGGATAGCCAGCCATTTGCATCGCAATAGTCTTTTTCAGGCTTTCATCTTCCAGCTTGTCATAATCTAGTAAAGCTTTGGGATGCACACCGATCATGCGGTTGATAATGAACTCAAGACGCGCCAAACCAACGCCAGCATGAGGCAGGTGAGCAAAATCAAAAGCGCGATCCGGGTTGCCCACATTCATCATAATCTTGAATGGTAGCTCAGGCATATCATCGACAGAGTCTTTGCTGACTTCAAAATCAAGCAGGCCTGAGTAAATCATACCGGTATCACCTTCCGCACATGACACAGTCACTTCCACGCCATCTTTGATGCGGTCAGTTGCATCACCACAACCCACAACCGCCGGAATACCAAGTTCACGTGCAATAATAGCAGCGTGACAAGTACGGCCACCACGATTTGTAACGATAGCAGCAGCACGTTTCATCACTGGCTCCCAATCCGGGTCAGTCATGTCCGTAACCAGAACATCACCAGGTTTTACGCTCGCCATTTGATCAATGGAGCTGATAACACGCGCCTTACCTTTGCCGATTTTCTGGCCAATCGCACGACCTGTTGCGACCACATCAGAAGTGCTTTTCAGTCTATAGCGCTCAATGATGTTCTTATCAGAACGACTCTTAACTGTTTCAGGACGTGCCTGAACGATATAAATCTTGCCGTCTGCACCATCTTTAGCCCACTCAATATCCATTGGACGCTTATAGTGCTCTTCGATGATCATGGCCTGCTTAGCAAGCTCCTGAACCTCTGCATTATTAATACAGAACTGCATACGTTCTTGCACATCAACGTCTACTGTTTCAACGGTTTTACCGTGATCAGTATCGTTGGTGTAAATCATTTTGATAGCCTTGCCACCCAGGGTTTTACGCACGATGGACTGGCGGCCTTCAGCTAATGCCTGCTTGTAAACATAGAATTCGTCTGGATTTACTGCGCCTTGAACCACTGTTTCGCCAAGACCGTAAGCACCGGTAATAAACACCACATCATTGAAGCCTGACTCTGTGTCCATGGTGAACATCACGCCACTGGCAGCAATATCACTACGAACCATCTTTTGTACACCCGCAGAAAGCGCGACTAAAGAATGCTCAAAACCTTGGTGTACACGATAGGCAATCGCGCGGTCATTAAATAATGATGCAAACACTTCTTTAAGCGCTTTCATCACATTATCTAAACCACGAACATTAAGGAAAGTTTCTTGCTGGCCAGCAAATGATGCATCGGGCAAGTCTTCAGCAGTCGCAGAAGAACGGACGGCAACGGCAAAATCATCATTGGCATCGCCTTTCAATTTGGCATAAGCCTCATTAATTGCCTGCTCCATTTCTGGAATAAACGGAGTTTCCATCACCCAACCACGTATTTTGGCACCAACTTCGGCTAATTTTGTAACGTCATCAACATCCAGGCTTGATAACTCTTCGTTGATGCGCTTATTCAGACCGCTTTGCTCCAGGAAAGCGCGGAAAGCATCGGCTGTAGTCGCAAAGCCATTTGGAACGCTAACGCCCATATTGCTAAGGTTGCTGATCATTTCCCCAAGTGATGCGTTTTTACCGCCAACGCGCTCAACGTCACCCATCCCAAGTTGGTCATACCAAAGTACGTAATTATCCAAGGTTCTAATCTCCAGTTTATAAATTTGGAATTACCGCAAACCGCTCATTTTTGGCTGATTATCTTGCCGATAGTGAGCGTAAATGCTTAAATTCACGAACAAAGTGGTCTTTGTGGCCGCTATTTTACTGATAAATGAGCAAATATGAAACGCACAGTCTTTTTTATTTCCGACAGAACCGGTATTACCTCCGAAGTGCTCGGTCAATCGCTAACATCTCAGTTCGAAGATGATGTCGAATTCACCTATCACACCATCCCTTTTGTTGATGATGTGGACAAAGCCAATGCCGCCGTTTCGAGGATTAATCAGACCGCCATTCGCGATGGTCATAAGCCAATTGTCTTTGAAACCATTGTTAAACCGGAGATTCGTACCATCATCACCTCCGCCAATGCCCTGTTAGTGGATTTTTTCCATACCTATATTGGTCCCTTAGAAAAAGAACTGGGTGTACACAGCTCATTCCGTGTTGGTAAATCTCACTCAACCGATGACAGAAAAGCTTACGATACCCGGATGAGCGCAGTAAATTTTGCGCTGAATAATGATGATGGTGCTTCAACCAAGCATTACAACCAGGCCGATATCATTCTGGTGGGGCCGTCGCGCTGCGGTAAAACCCCAACTTCACTTTATATGGCAATGCAGTTTGGTATTTTCGCAGCCAACTACCCATTCACTGAAGAAGATCTGCCGAACATCAAATTAAAACAGGGTCTAGCGCAGAATAAGCACAAGCTATATGGATTGACCATTGACCCAATGCAGCTGCATGAAATCCGTAATAAACGCCGCCCCAACAGCAAATATTCGGCGCTTAATCAATGTATGTTGGAAATTCGAGAGGTAGAATCACTTTATCGACGAGAAAACATTCCTTTTATCGACACCACATCCCGCTCAGTTGAAGAACTCGCCGTGAAGATTATGGCTGACAAGGAAATTCAGAGAAAAATCTTTTAAAACAGAGTGGTTTTTAACTCAACTAACATAGCGCGTTATGAACAAGCTCTAAGAAGCCCCATAAATTTAAAGCAAATGTCTGATTTTTTTCTATGAGGAGATTAAGAGCAGATCCTGACTTTCGTCAGGATGACAGCTAACTGTAGCTCTGATATCTACAAAGTTATACACTTTGAGCAACCAACAAAAAGGGTTATTGATTACCGTCCTACGAAGAGCTCGATTCTATCAACAACCCATTTCCCGAAAGTATGTCATCCTGACGAAAGTCAGGATCTGCTCTTAGTATTTTTCACAAAATAAAATACATATACCGACAAAAATTCGTGTAACAACCTTAGGGTTAGCCTAACGTAACCGGCTCTATTAGCAGGGCCATTCTTTGCCCCATGGGAACCTTGTTATTGGGGAAAACAATGGCCTCACCATCAGACTCGACCACATAAGGCTCTTTTGGATCAGACAACAACTCAAAGCCTTGCTCAAACTCGGTGAAATTAGCTAGGTCATCCTCAACATTAAGATGCGACTCGTCAGAAACTCGCAGCAGCTCTTTTTTGACAGCAAAGAGATTTAACTCATCAGTAGAACGGTCATTATTGAAGTGATAGTTGCCTGCGACCAGTTTGCGCAATTGGTTTTCAGATTGCTTAAAATCATCGCGATTGTTTTCGCCAAAAGGTTTCACCTTGCCAAGCTCCACCGTAAAAGCATCTGCTTTAAAATGATGGCTGGTATGGTAAGAAAAAGTTGAGCTGGGTTTGTGGTAAAGCAACACAGTATCCACGCCACAGTCCTGCATAAAAGCTAACTGTTCCGCTTTATGTTCGCGACCATCAAGATAAGGATAAATCGCAAAGCGTTGATGTTTTGACGCACGAATTGCTGTGTGCAGGTCATAATGATAACGACGAGCATCGGCAGGTGACTTATCAAAAAACGCTTTAACTGCAGGTTCTAAGCGCTGTGCGCGTAAAGCTTCATAGCAGTTGGCATCCGCTTCAAGATAAGCCTTCCAATGATGGTTGAACATCCGGTTCAGATTAAACTCCAGAAAGCGCTCTTGTTGCATCATGGCTTTCGGGTTGCCAAGCAATATCAAAAGATTAACTTTTAAGGACTGAGCACCCACAAGAATATCGCGCACCATATCGCTGATAATTTCTATCGGCGCTGTTTCATTGCCATGCACACCGCAAGATAAACAAACGTACTGATTGCTGCTTTGCTTTGGAATAAACTCAATAATCCCTGCATCATGAAATACAGCCGTTGCTTGCTCAAGCTCCAGCGAAAAGCTGTCATGTTGTTCTGGGTTTTGACGAACGAAGTCAATGAAGTTGAAGGTATTAAACTCTTGTGACGTTAGCATAATTCTCTATGGTGTTAGTTCAGTTATTTGGTAACAGCTATTTGGACGCAGCTTCATCAAAAGGAGGAACCAACAATTGTGGATCCAAGCGATGATTTAGCCAATTCAGACGCCAGTCAAGATGTGGGCCGGTTGCACGGCCCGTAGCACCAATTCGACCAATGAAATCGCCCTGCTTTACCGGTTCACCGACTTCAACATCGACACTGCTCAAATGTAAGAACGTCGAGTTCACCCCAAAGCCGTGATCAATGATGATAGTTCCGCCTGAAAAAAACAAATCAGGATGTGCTAACCGAACAACACCATCAGCAGGGGCAACCACTTCAGTCCCCGTGGGAGCTGCAACGTCAACACCAAAGTGCGGGCGTTTTGGATCGCCATTCAAAACCCGTTGGCTGCCATAAAAGCCGCTCAAGCGCCCTTTTGCTGGCCAGATAAAATCCTGCATGAAATATTTAAAGTCTGTAACTTCTGCACGAGCTTTGGCAACCAAGGCGGTCTCACGCTTAATACGCTCTAAGACTTCCGGCTTTTTAGGCGTTACTTTCGATGGTGGTAAGCCATCAATACGTTCAATGTTATATTGGCGCTTGCTAATGGTGATAGGCTGGGTTTCAGTTTGTTCGTCTTTTGACACGATCAAGGTAGCGCTGTCTGGCATGTCACGATGAAAACCAAACACAAAATAACCATCGTCAGAAACCTTGATTGCCTGACCTTCAAATTTTACCTCGGCACCCGGTACCGCCTGGCCAATCACCAAACCGCCCTGAGTGAAATCACCCTTAAGTGACAGTATTAAAGGCTCTTTAGCGCTTACTTGTGAAGCGCTTACAACAGACACTAACAATAAAACCAATACCACAAATCTTTTCATTCGATTTACCTATTCAGAATCGTTCTTGCTTTCAATTTTGGCGGTAGCCGCTACTTCTATAGAGTGCTCATGATCTTCATGGTTCAACTCGACCTGCTCAATCTTCTCAAAACGACTGCTGATCTTATCAGCGGAGATAGTCACTTTCTTAACATCATCAGACACATTATTAATATGACGCGCCAAATCACTCATGCGCGTTCTGAAGCGACCAAAGTCTTTCGACAGCATCCCTAAATGTTCCTGAATGATATGAACCTGTTTGCGCGTCGCTTCGTCTTTCAGCACTGCGCTGGCTGTGGTTAGCAATGCCATCATGGTGGTCGGCGACACCATCCACACTTTTTGTTGCTGAGCAAACTCAACTAGATCAGGGTGATGCGCATGGATCTCAGCAAAGACCGCCTCAGCAGGAATAAACATGACAGCACCGACAGCGGTTTCCTGGTCGATAATGTATTTACTGGCGATATCATTAATATGCTTTTTAATGTCTTTAAGAAAAGCTTTATGCGCCTGGTCACGCTCAGGCGATGAGCGCTCGACATCAACCATCTTCTGATAATTTTCCAGAGGGAATTTCGCATCAACGCCAATCACACCCGTTGGTTCTGGCAGGAACAAAGCACAATCAACAATTTTGCCATTACTAAAAGTATGCTGGAATTTATAATGGCTGGTTGGCATAACATTCGAAACCAAAGACTCCAGCTGCACTTCACCAAAAGCACCACGTGAACGTTTATCAGAGAGAATTTCCTGCAAGCTAACCACGTTACTGGATAGCTCAGTAATCTTTTTCTGCGCATCATCAATTAATGCAAGACGCTTTAATACATCCTGGAAGGTCTGAGTGGTTTTCTCGAAGCCATCTGCCAAACGCTTCTCAACCTGACCACTGATTTCCTTAAGACGCTCATCAGTAGTTTTCGTCAAGCCCGACATGTTTTTCTCAAAGTTTTCGGCTTGTGTTTTGAGATTAAGAGTAATCTCTTCTCGAACATCTTTCATGCCGCGGCGAAATTGCTCTTGCAACATCGCCAGAGCTTCTTTTTGATTCAGCTCAATCTGATCCTTCAACTGTAGAATATTTTTCTGCAAGGTTTCCTTAAACTGATACAACTCTTTTTGCTGGCTAACGGTATTGTCGTTAACTTTCTGTCCAAGATTGTCACTGAACTTATTAAAACCACCCTGCACCAGGCTCTGGAATTGCTGAAACGACTCGGAAAGTTTGACTTGGTTTCCTGCCAGCTTTTCCACCATGCTTTCGGAAGCACGCTGATTCTGTTCAACCAGACGATTAAAATCGTTTTTAGTCTGCTCAAACGCATGGTTCTGGCGCGAGTCCATATTTTTTAATAAATCACGCGACACCGACATATCATCAAGCAGTTGCTTAAACGTGTTTTTTTGTCGAATCATCGCGGCCATAAAGGCAATTGCCAAAATGACAATAATGACCAGCAGAATGATTTCAATCGGATACTTGTTCCAAAGAGTTTCTAATGACATGAATGCTTAGCTTTTTTTAGTGATAAATCAGACTTCCCAATGAGGTCTTATTATACACACAAGGCCAAGCATCAAAAGCGGGATTTATAAGCAGTTGAGTTCGCTTTAGGCTGGCGGTAACTGTAGCCAAATCCAGCAAAGCCTGCCTTTTAGGTGAAGCTAATTATTTTTGGCTTATTCAAATGGATAGGATTACTGAAAGACTTACACTCCTTGCCCTTCGGGCCGTCGTCGGCTACACCTCCAACATTCAAAGCACTGCGTGCTTTGTCGAACTCCTTCGGAGGTTCTCATCATTTCCTTTGCCACAACGAAAAAAGGCTTCCGGTTTAAGGGAAGCCTTTCGAATAATGGCGCGCGTGGAAGGATTCGAACCTCCGACCGCCTGGTTCGTAGCCAGGTACTCTATCCAGCTGAGCTACACGCGCATCTCGTTGTCGGGCGGTATTATGCCACCAGACGATGATATGTCAACGGCCTTTTGTAAATTTTTCCTGAATATTTCAGTTTTTAACTTAACGGCCTGTTTTATAAACAGTTTTTGGTGAAAAACAATACAAAACGCTTAGAAATCAATCAGCGCCTAAATCTTACCTTTTTCTTAGCGTAACGGAAAGCCCATCTTCAATCTCTTCGCTGGGGTTATAAATCAAGACTTCACCTTCGTTAACTCCACTCAAGACTTCGGCTTCAAGTCCATTAATCGCCCCTATCTCCAAAGTACGTTTTGTGGCAACCCCATTCTCAATGGCAAACGCAACCCACTGCTTGCCTTCTCTGACCATAGCAATAACAGGAACAATCAGGCTGTTCGGTTTGTCCGCCAGGATAATGTCCACATCCAACTGGTAACCATGGCCCAGCTTTTGCCATTGCTCGGGGGGGCTGGTGAAATCGATATAAATGTTCACTCTTTGTTCTTCAATTCCTAAAGCCGTAACCTTCTTATAAGCCATCGGCTCAACCTGCCGAACAATCCCTTCAAGGTCAGTCTCGCCACCCCAACCTTTCATACGTACTTTCTGTCCTTCAGATACGCGCACAGCTTCGGTCGATATCAGTTCGACTTTAACTTCCAAGTCTTTAGCATCACCAATATCCATAATCGGTTGGGCAGCATTGATCACGCCCGCACTTTCTCTATAACGCGTTAACACCACGCCCGTTGCAGGTGCAAAGACCTGGCTACAGTCACATTTTGGCAGGAATTCAACTAAAGAAGTATCAAGCATAGCCTGCACACGTTCCAACTCAGCCTGACGAAGTTGCAATGTTGCCTGAGTCGCTTGCAGCTCCTGCTGTAAGCTTTGGTATATTTTTTTAGCAGTATCATACTCACGCTCGGAGATAGCTTGATCCTTATACAAGTTCTTAGCTCTTTCCAGGTCGCTTTTAGCAAAGCTTAATTCGTTTTGTACCTGTCTGAGTTTCGCCTGCGTCATCTCCAAAGCGGATTGAGCCGCATGTAATTCTGCAACGGCCTGTTTCTCGCTTCGCGGATCGAGCGGCTGGGAACGCAATGGTTCTATTTCAGCAACAACGGTTTCATTGGCGACAACAGAATCACCCACTTCCAGCTCAATGCGACGCAAATAGCCTGTAATGGGTGCTGATACCTGATAAATATTCTTAACCTCAGTTTCACCGACCTCGGAAACCACCTCATAAAATTGCCCACGGGTAACTTTAACAGTTTCGACTTCTATCGCCCTTGGCCAAAAACCATAGGCCAGAAAAGCAACCAGAACCGCTGCCAACACAATCCATAACTTAAATCGTTTATTGATACCCATGAATACTTATTCCTTCGTTTTTAACACTTCGATAAGGTCCAGGTGTTGAATTCTCTTTACCACAAACAGAGCCGACACCACTGAAGCAATGATGGCCACAATGACTGCGTAGCTATAGGTATGGGGATAAATGATAATCGGAATCCTGAATAATTCAGTTTCAAACGCATAACCCAATAACTGAGTCAGTCCCCATCCGACAAAACAGCCTAAAGCTAAACCCACCAAGGTCAGCAACCCCACCTCACATAACAAAATATAAGAGGTTTCACCTTTAGTAAAACCCAAAACTCGTAAAGTGGCCAATTCTCTCCCTCGTTCGGAGAGCGATATTCGAATCATGTTATAGCTAACTCCGAATACCAGTATCGACGACAGCACAATGAATATAAACATAAAGACCAGCATACTCTCAGCAACTGTTTCATTAAACGCATCCAGAAGTGATTGTTTGGTCATTAAGGCGGTAATAGCGGGTGATTCCTTAACCGCCTGATAAAGCTGCTCGTAATGTTGCGAGTCGACCACAAGGTTTAGCATAAAATACTGCCCTACTTCCCCTAGCTCGCGATTGAGCGTCTTTAGGTTCATATAAGCAGGCAAGCCAATAAAAGTATCGAAAATTCCAACGACGGCGTAATCTCGCTGTAAACCAGACTTATCCAGAAACTCAACATATATCCGATCACCGACGCCTATATTCAACTTCTCGGCCAGAATACTGCCAATCACCATCCCCTCTTCGGGCAATGCGACAACTTGTTGTGTGTAGGTATCGTAAATAGGCTGCAAGGTCGCATCAGACTCTAGACCTGTTATAGAGCCCCGATGGGTTTTGGTGCCATTAATAAACTCCACAGAAACATAACGTATCGGCTCGGCATCAATGACGCCAGGAAGCCGCTTAACCTGATACAGTGCTTCCTGTTTCTGGTTTTCGTAAAAGGCCATGGTCATATCTTGCCGTTGCGCATCATTAAAAAATGAAATTCCCAGATACTTAATCGCATCGGACATCTGAATGGCTAACACCATCAGTCCCACAGCTAAAGAAATTCCGATAACGGTAAAGCTTGCTCTCAGTGGCTTACGAATAATTTGACGAACAGCAATGCGGGTCGGCTGATCCAGCCAATGCTTGATATAGGGCGTATCGACAAAACTTTTGTGGTAAATGTCAGGGCTCGGCGGAACCATCGCGACAGCAGGCGGCAATTGAACCACTCTGGCTATCGAACCAATAATTCCAGAAAGTGCCGCTAAAACACTAACACCAGAACTGGCAATAAAAGAAACAAACGAAAAATCGTAAACCAGTAAAGGGAAACGGAAAAACTCCGCATACATTTCAGTGTTAGCCTGACCAAGATAGGCGCCCGCGACTAACCCAATAACGGCACCTACAAAGCACATCACCAATACCATCTTGAAGTAATGAGCGCCGACCTGCAGGTTGCTGTAGCCAAAGGCTTTCAGTAATCCAATTTGCTCACGCTCATTGGTGATCATCCGACTTAACACCATGTTCGTTAGAAATGCCGATACCAGCAGGAAAATGACGGGGAAAATGATTGAGGTGGTTTTTAACTGCTGTATTTCATTATTAACGAACCAATAAGAAATCTGGTCATCGCGCAAATAAGAGTTCCTGCCGCCATAAGGCTCAAGAACCATATCAATCTGTTTCAGCAGAGCCTGATGATCGGATGTCGAGTCAAACTTAAAGGCAACATCATTAAATGCACCTTTCAAGTCAAAGGCGGCCTCCAGTGAACTTTGGCCAGACCATAAAATTCCGTAGCGTGCATCATCGGGCATCAAAGAACCCGGAGCGATTGAGTAAATATATTCAGGGCTCAGCGCAATGCCGACTATCCTGAAGTAACGCTTTTTGCCATTCATTACAGCAGAGAGCTTGTCACCCAACTTCAAATTGTGTGCCTCGGCAAAAGGCTCATTCACAATCACCTCATCCGAAGTTCCCGGAGCAATCCAGCGCCCTTCCCTTAAGGCTAGCTGATTGAGCCTCGGCTGACCCTGATCAGGAATGGAAGTCAGCAAACCCATTACAGGTTCATTAAAGTCAGGCATATCCAGGCTGGCAAACTTCTTGATGCGGGTTTCAACTAAGCTGACTCCGTTAATCGATTCGAGACGTTGCTTAACCGCATTAGGAACCCGAACCGCACTGACAAAGGCATCAGCAAATTGGTAATCAGAATAATATTGTTCAGAGGTTTTCTGCAGTGATTCGAGCGTGGTCAAAGCCATACTAAGCGTTGCTATACCGGAAGCAATCACTAAAGCTACAGCGATGACCTGGCCTTTGACATGCCATAAATCGCGCAACAGCTTCAGATTCAAAGCCCGCATATCAGATCACCACTTTAACTCGCTAGGAGACAGACGGTTTGAATTAGAATGGATATCAGAAACTTTACCGTCGCGAAGGGTCACAACCCGATCCGCAATGCCACCAACAGAAGTGTTATGGGTAATTACAACGGTTGCAGTGCCCAATTCACGATTGACCTGTTCAATCGCTTCCAGAACTAAAATCCCGGTTTGATGATCCAGAGCACCGGTAGGCTCATCGCACAATAAGATTTCAGGTTGCTTGGCAATCGCCCGAGCAATCGCCACCCGCTGCTGTTCACCGCCTGACAGCTGTGCCGGAAAATGGTCCTTTCTAGGCAACAGCCCAACCAGTTCCAAAGCTTCTTCCGGCTTAATGGGGTTCTTAGCAATTTCGGTCACTAAAGCGACATTCTCTAAAGCGGTAAGGCTGGGAATTAAGTTATAGAACTGAAACACGAAACCGACGTGTTCACGGCGGAATTCGGTCAAAAGCCCTTTACTGTCTGAGCTAATCGAGCGGTCTTTAAAATACACCTCGCCCGACGTGGCGCTGTCAAGGCCTCCGAGAATATTAAGCAGCGTTGATTTGCCGCTTCCCGACTGGCCAAGCAAAACCACCATCTCATGCTCAAACACCTCAAAATCAACGCCATCCAACGCCTTAACCTCAACCTCCCCGGTTTTATAGACCTTGGTTAGATTGTGCGCATGCAACACAGGCTTCGACTTAGTGGTAGCTGAATCCTGATTTTCTTCTTGAGTAGATATTATTTCCGACAAGCTCAGATCCCTGATTAAAAAACAAACACCCTTATTTCATAGTAAGAATCGAGCGGAGAGATATCAATAGAATTTTAAAAGGAATGGAGATTAGATGATTTATGTCAGTTGATGAAACGCGCAACACACACAGATTTAGACCTGCGTGCATCACGCGAACGACGAATTAATTCGTACTATTAATTAGTCATTTGCAGCCTAACGACACTGCATAGAAACATATCCATCCCCATCAACATCTAAATCGCCAACGGTTCTAGCATTACAATCTTCATCAATGCCTTGCGAGTCGCAAACTTCAGTATTACCTGGGCTGCGATTTGGATTGTTGTCATCACAATCATCACCGCCACAGTGCATGGCTTTGTACCCATCACCATCCTTGTCTTCACAAGGTGTTTTACAACTCTTTTCTCTTTCGAAGCATAACCCGCTTTCGCAAGGAGGCTCCCCGGGTACGCAAGTGCCGTTTCCAGCAGATGAATTGACACGATACCTGCCATCCGTACGGCAAACTTCTTCACCGTTGCAGAAAACACCATCAGAGCAATCAGCATTGGTGTTACAGCGGTTTCGGTTACGCTCTGCTGCTTCTTTCTCAAGATAGAGGTTATAAGCCGCTGTATTAACACAGGCGCATATATCAAACCTCATTTTTCGATTCCACCGCTTTAACTCCGTTTCACGGTCACTGCAACGGCAACGCTCGACCTGACAGCCATAACCTGACTTTTCTTTGTATGCGGCGCAAAACTTTTTCGCATCAGACTCTGCATCAGCATGGACAGGCATCGACACGAACAAAAATGAAACCAATAGCCAAAAGCTCACAGCGCATACCGAAGATAGTAACGATATTAGTGTTTTATTCATTTGTCGCTCTCCTTATTTCGATCCGTCGCAATTTTCATCAATGCCATTATTCGGAATATCCTCGGATCCTGGGTGGATTGACGAGCTTCGATCATTACAGTCCCCCTTCCTCTCAGAGTATCCATCTGGCAGGCTGCAAGCATAATAAACCTGAGATGCATCGCCCCAAAGATCCGAGTCGGCATCAAGGTAATAAGTCCGTGAGACTCCTTCATCAACATCCCCATTACAATTATTATCTAAACCATCACAGACTTCCTGAGCACCAATATTGATGTCACGTCTTGAATCATCGCAATCGTAGGTAGCTGTATCAAACTTATTGTTTTGGCTCGCTAAAGTCGTATTCGCTCGCGCTTTTTGTTTAACAACTTGAGATTGTAGTTTCTGATGCTCTTGCAGTTTTTTCTGATACTCAGTATCAGAAAGCATTTGGACTTTCTTGATGTTCTTTATGGTATTAGGGTTGATCGAAACAGTTGGCTTGGCTTTTAGCTGCACATTCTTTATTTCCTGCGCGGCATCAGTAGAACCCGTCGCAAGAATAAGCGCAAAAGCTGCAACTATGCATAGATAGCAAGAAAACTTAGATTTCATCCTGTTCTTTCCTCAGTTTGTTAATTCCCGCCAATAAAGCTAGCATAAATGCATTAACCCTGCTCAAACCACCGTCACACTAATTTCATCGAAATACATGATGTTTACGGCTCGCAGGGTTCACGGTACACACCATCCAGGTCAATTAAACCTCACAGAAGCTGATAAATTTAAGGCATAAAAAAACCTGCCGGAGCAGGTTTGAAGGATTAAGATTGTGGGGATCAGTCAGACTCTGACCCCATTAATTTACAGGCGCAGCCAAGCTTTTTGCGTCCTACTGAATGGACTTGTTATAGGGAAATTCAAAATTGATGCCATCGAATACCTTATCAATAACGCAGATGAAAACAAGGCCAGCAAATGCTGCCCATAATGTAACCCAAATTCCTAAGATGCTTGGCACATAATAATGCTTTGTGAAATAAAGCCACTCATAATTTATTGACGCATATAAGGCAAAGGAAAAAATGGTTAAGAAAGAAATAAATGCTGCTGATTTTCGATAGTAAAATAGTATAGATGGAAAAATTACTGCCAATAGACCAGGCCAAGCATCATCGTATAGGCAATATGTTTCAATTTGACGCCATACCCCTGAACAAGGGCCATCAAATGGGCCTCCACTAAGAGAGGCCTTGTAATAGCCCGCATATCCGACTAAACCAGCTATAACAATTTCAATAATTTTACGGATCATGCTATTTCCTATAACGCCCGTAGTTAATGGGGTCAGAGCACATTTCAACACAAAACCCCATTATACCTATCCAATTAATTTACTCTGACCCCATTAATTGAACACAAATAACTCCTCAAAGAACTACCTACAACTAAAAACGAAATACTTATAAGTATTACAGTTAGCCATAAGTTGTCATTTCCATATGTAGATATAGCTGCATAAATCAGCCACGAAAACAGAAACAATCCGATTATAAGTCGAGCAACTAAAGTAGCATAATACGCCTGATGTCTAGAAGGTGAAGTTTTCAGATAAAGCGATAAGTGTTCTTTTATTGATTTCTTAATTAGCCAAAGGTAAGCATTAATAAATGCTTCTTTAGATTTTTTGACGATAGCTGGAAATAGTGCAGTAATCACCTTCTTTACAAGCAAAAGAAAGATTGTTCCAATTATACTTCCTATAGCTCCAAGAATTAACACGCCCCACACATTACTCATTAACCAAGCTTGTGATTCTTCCAACTTTTTCTCCTTGGGAATTTAAAGCTAACGACCAAGGCAACGGCGCGCGTCAGCGCGTCCAGCTCGCAGGGCGATGCTGCCTTTTCTTGTTAAATGTTGTCTACTGGCTTTAATCAAGGTTATCTATGACAACCTTTCCGGTTTCTTTTTCTTCGTACACAAGCTGATTAAACTCAACCTGTAATAGCTTTTCACCACGCTGCTTTAACCTATAAAAGTCAAGACCATTGAAATATAGCTCCATATCTTCAGGCCATCCCTGAAGCATTTCTTTCATTTCGCCTACAGTAATCTTCATGCTCTCAACTCCTCAAGACATTTAACATTATATTATCGGAAATAACCGATAACCTTTTGATTTTTAATTAATTATTTTCAATGTCCGTTTTTCCGGCTAATACCATATTAAACCAGACATTTCTGTTCTGGTATCCCTTCTCTAAGAATTTCTATTAGCTTGATCGAGAAAAAAGATAAGTCCTTATAATAGTTAGGTTGCTTAGTATTGCAATGACTTTATTGTTTAAATTTTAATCGAGCGATAAGTCAAACGATAAATTACAGGCATAAAAAAAACCTGCCGAAGCAGGTTTGAAAATCTAGTAGCAGAATTAATTACGATTGTTTCAGTAGGACTTTGATTTCGTCGTTCCCATATCTAATAACGTCACCGGACATGATTTTCTTTCGTTTTCTCTTCTCTATCTCACCGTTGACAAAAACCTGACCGTCATCAATTACAGCCTTTGCCTCACCGCCACTACTTACAATACCTTCGAACTTTAGTATTTTGTAGAGCTCAACAGGCTCTTTTGTAATTTCTACTATCTTCACTGCAATATCCCCTTCTGTACCAATTAATGGCATTACATCATATTAACGGACAACACCGAATATAGAATTCATGACTACCGAATGTTTAATATGCTCATTGCTATGCATTTGACCATATTTCTTGGACTTTAAGAGCTTCATTTTGATAACCGTTATCTTCAAGCTGTTCTGCATAATTTAATATCGCGTACTCCACAAAAGCTTTAATGAGCTCACGTTGCTCTGAGTTACATGCCATATACAATTCATTGCCTTTTCCGTCTGCTTCAAGATGAAACAAGAATTGACCAAAGTAGAACTCATTATTCATTGTTTCTAAACTCAAACGTATTAGAGACGGCATATAGTATTTCTTGCCCTCTGCAGTGGCAAAACATAATGGATCCCAACCAGGACTCCCTAACTCGTCAAGACTGATAGTATCGATAGTAGAGTTGATGAGTGTTTGGTCATGCTCTTCACATTCATCACAGTGTTTATAATCAGTAAAATGCCTAGGCTTTTCCATATGGAATAACCGTTTTGCTTCTCCTACCCAATCCATGCTCTGTTTACTCATAACATTTCAACAAATGGCCGACGCCCAGTCCTATTACTGCTTGTTTAGTTAATAGGTGTACAATTTTTCTAGGATGACAAATCTTACGCTTAATTAGTCACTTTCACTTGTAGGTCTTGCTTCAAAATCTAAAACCGAAGCGTGTATCCCCTCTTTATAGTGCATATCGTGGTTTAAATCCAAAAAGGCCACATAGCGCATATCACCGTCAATTACGCGAATCCCAACAACCGCATTATCCCTTACAAAATCGTGGATCTTTATATTGGCATCAAGGATTTCGTCATTATAAACATGGGTCATGGGGGTCCTTTGTATTTTCCCAACATAAAGCCCCTCTCTCACAGGAAGTGCTCCTGTATACATTGCCAAAGATCCCAAGGCGTGCAGTAAGGTTTCTTCTCGCTCCTTTCGGCTCATGTCCAAAAAACCCTCAAACTGTTTATGGTTTTTTGAATTTGCAGTAAAGGCAAACAATATCCCTTCTTTTTCTAAGTTATAAGTTAAGGAATATATACAGGCGAATGCATTCGATCCTTTTCCTCCATTTCCACCAAATACCGGATATGACGGACATTTAAGCTCTGAGTATAACCGCGATAAAAAACTCTCAACCTTCTCTAAATCAATATCAGGTTGTTTCTTTTCAGTTCCAAAGCATACCGATGATATGAGCAATAGAATAACTATGATGATTTGTCTCATTTAGACTCCATTATTAAAATAAACCACTCAGGCTCAAATATTCATCGACAGACTTTACGGCAGAGACATCTATCAGGTCAATTAAACCCTTGAAGCTCACAAATTACAGGCATAAAAAAACCTGCCGAAGCAGGTTTGAAAAATTCATTCTTTGAGGGAGGGATTATAAAATACATCCTGTATTTTACCCTTCGGGCCAGCTTCACTTCGTTCCGCTGTTCAAAATCGTTCCAGACGATTTTGTCGAACCTAAAGGTTCTCATCCTTCCATCTGATTATTAAAATTAGGACTTAAAAGTCCAAATTTTAATAATGGCGGTGAGGGAGGGATTCGAACCCTCGATACCGGATTAGGGTATACTCCCTTAGCAGGGGAGCGCCTTCAGCCGCTCGGCCACCTCACCTTTAGTGCGGACGGAATGTTACCTTATTTAAGATAAATTGCAACACTCCTTTTCCACTTTTTTAATAATATTCGTTGTCGTCTGATGAACCGCCTTGATAACCTTCCATTTGCTTCTCATGTTGAATGCGCAAATAGATTTCTTCGCGGTGTACAGCAACTTCTTTAGGTGCGTTGATACCGATACGAACCTGGTTTCCTTTAACGCCTAATACTGTAACGGTGATTTCATCACCAATCATAAGTGTCTCACCGACACGACGGGTTAAGATTAACATTCCAATCTCCTACATTTCCTGTAGCTCAGAAACTCGGCAATCATTGCTTATTCCTTCGCCATCTACAAATCGACTGTATAGTTTACATACAAAGTTGAAGCGACGGATTCTATCAATATTCCACGCCCAACTCTACTTTTTTGTGAGAGAACCCACAAAGTTACTTAACTAGGATAATCGGTTACAGTTTGATTGTATAGCAAAAGGCCTGGGAGCAGGCCTTTGCTGGGATTAGTTTAGTTCAACCGTTCGCTAACCCAGGGCTTAACGCTTTCTAGCGCTGCTGGCAGTGCTGCAGGGTCTTTACCGCCTGCTTGCGCCATGTCGGGGCGACCACCGCCCTTCCCGCCTACTTGCGAGGCGACCATGTTGACCAGCTCCCCGGCTTTGACCTTGCCGGTTAAGTCTTTGCTGACGCCGACAATGATGCTGACCTTGTCTTCTTCAGCGATGCCTAGCACCACAATACTGCTTCCGAGCTTGTTTTTAAGCTGGTCTTGAATTTCACGCAGCGCTTTAGCTTCAACACCCTCTAATTTAGTAACCAGTAACTTAACGCCATTAATCTCTTCGGCCTGGCTAGCAAGATCGCTGCCCTGCGATGAGGCTAACTTGCTCTGTAACGCTTCGATGGTCTTTTCCAGCTGACGGCTCTTGTCCATCAGTTGATTCACTTTCTCGGCGACCTGCGAAGGTTCTGACTTAAGTAATTTACCAATTGACTGCAAGCTGGCTTCTGTAGACTGCATCCAGTTAACTGCGCCGGCTCCTGTGGTCGCTTCGATACGACGAACACCGGCGGCGATACCTGACTCTGACAAGATTTTGAAAGCGCCTATATCACCAGTGCGTCTAACGTGCGTACCGCCACACAACTCGATTGAGAATGGCGACATAGTCAACACTCGCACTTCATCGCCATACTTTTCTCCGAACAGGGCCATAGCTCCATGTTCTTTGGCTTCGTCCATGGACATGGTTTGTGCTTCGACTGCATGGTTTTCGTAAATCTTCTGATTGACCAATGCTTCAACTTGGCGCAATTGTTCTTGCGTTACTGCCTCTGGATTCGAGAAGTCAAAACGTAAACGCTCTGGGCCAACCAAGGAACCTTTCTGCGTAACATGAGTGCCAAGAATATCGCGCAGCGCGGCATGCAATAAGTGAGTCGCAGAGTGATTACGCATGGTGTGCTGGCGACGTTCGGCATCAACGAAGGCCTGAAGCTCCGACTCGTTGGATATCGAACCTTTTTCCATATAGCCAATGTGCGCAATCGCATCGCCCAGTTTTTGGGTGTCTTCGACTTTGAAGCTGGCACCACAGCCCATTAACTGACCAGTATCGCCAACCTGTCCGCCTGCTTCTGCGTAAAACGGGGTTTTCGCTAAAATAACGATACCCTTCTCGCCTTCTTCCAGACGCTCGACTTCCTGTTCACCTTTAAGCAGTCGAGTCACGATCACATTCTGGTTGACGTAGTCATAACCTGTGAATTCTGAACGCTCATCAATGCTGAAGTTGTCATTGTAGTCAGTGCCGAAGTTGCTGGCTGCACGCGCACGTTCACGCTGCTCATTCATGGCTTTCTCGAAACCATCCCAGTCAACTTCCAATCCTTTTTCACGCGCGATGTCCGCGGTTAAATCTTGCGGGAAACCAAAAGTGTCGTACAGTTTGAAAACGGTTTCGCCAGAAATGGTTTTATTGTTGCTGGCAACCAGTTCAGCGATATCCTGATCAAGAATCTGCATCCCTTTGTCCAGCGTACGAGCAAAGGCTTCTTCTTCTTTCGCCAATACTTTTTCAATCAGTTCTTTGTGTTCGACCAAACCAGGGTAAGCATCGCCCATCACATCCAGCAGTGGCTGGATAAGCTTGGCAAAGAAAATGCCTTTCGCGCCCAATTGGTGGCCATGACGAACCGCGCGACGCACGATACGACGTAATACATAACCGCGACCTTCGTTGCTTGGCACAATGCCATCCAGCACTAAAAACGCACAAGAACGGATATGGTCGGCAATAACGCGCAGAGATTTGTTATCAAGGTCTTTGACCTTTAACAGATCAGCGGTTGATTGAATCAGGTGTTGGAACAGATCGATTTCATAGTTGCTGTGAACGCCTTGCAAGATTGCAGCAATACGCTCAAGGCCCATACCGGTATCAACCGATGGTTTTGGTAATCGCTCCATGGTGCCGTCTTTATGACGGTTAAACTGCATGAAGACCAGATTCCAGATTTCGATAAACCGATCACCGTCTTCTTCAGGCGTTCCCGGAGGGCCGCCCCAGATGTCTTCGCCGTGATCATAGAATACTTCGGTACAAGGACCGCAAGGACCCGTGTCGCCCATCGCCCAGAAATTGTCGGACGCGTAGCGCTCGCCTTTGTTGTCGCCAATGCGACTGATGCGATCCGCAGGGAAGCCAATATCATTGACCCAGATATCAAAGGCTTCATCATCTTCTTCATAAACGGTGACCCACAGTTTTTCTTTAGGCAGTTTGAATTCTTCAGTCAGCAGCTCCCAGCAATAGGCAATGGCTTCTTTCTTGAAGTAATCGCCAAAGCTGAAGTTACCGAGCATCTCAAAGAAGGTATGGTGGCGCGCGGTATAACCGACGTTTTCCAAATCGTTATGTTTACCACCGGCACGAACACAGCGTTGTGATGAGGTTGCGCGGGTGTAGCTACGCTTATCAATGCCTAAAAAGCAATCTTTGAACTGCACCATGCCTGCATTGGTAAAAAGCAATGTCGGATCGTTGGCAGGAATCAAGGGACTGCTATCAACGATGTGATGGCCCTTGTTTTCAAAGAACGTTAGAAAAACGTTACGAATTTGGTTAGTTGTCATACTCACGGTGATAACCTATTACCTTATTTGATACTTTAATTTATTTTCTTAACTATTTGAAAGTTAAGCTATTCGTCTTCCTCAATTGAGGTGCGAGATAAAATTCGGTTGATTGTGTCGAAATCAAAACCGCGGTATTGCATGAAACGTGCCTGTTTGGCTTTTAATTTCAGGTCATTACCGGGCAGTTGATTATATTTCTTTTGCCAGATTGATAAAGCGGTTTTATACCAATCTATGTCCATTTCTTCGAATAACAAGCTGATCTGGTGTTCATCAATGCCCTTTTTCTTGAGCTCCTGTTGAATTCGAAGCGGTCCATAGCCAGTTTCAGTACGGACTCGCATAAAGCTTTTAGCGAAACGCTGATCACTTTGCAGGTTCCGTTCAGCCAGTCGGTCCAGATAGTCTTCGACCTCCTCGCCTTCGAACCCACGAACTTTCAGCTTATCCAAAAGCTCACGCCGGGAATGTTCCCGGCGTGCTAGTAAGTCCATCGCGATAATCTTGTAATCGCGTTTTGGCTTTTCTTTCTTCATTCAGTACTGTGGAAAAATGCTGTGAAGATTAGGCTTCAACTTCCGGCGCATCTTCATCAGCTTCATCAGCAGGCTTTTTCGCGGTAACCAATAACTCTGCGCGAAGTTTTGCTTCAATTTCTTCCTTAATATCAACATTATCTTTCAGAAATTGAATGACATTCTGCTTACCCTGGCCAATCTTGTTGCCATTGTATGAGTACCAGGCGCCAGACTTTTCAACCATATCGTGCTTAACGCCCCAGTCAAGAATTTCACCTTCTAATGAAGAGCCTTCACCATAAAGGATCTGGAACTCGGCCTGTTTGAATGGCGGAGCCACTTTGTTCTTAACCACTTTGACGCGAGTTTCGTTACCGACAATCTCGTCGCCTTGTTTGATCTGTCCAATACGACGAATATCCAGACGAACCGAAGCATAGAACTTCAGTGCGTTACCACCGGTAGTCGTTTCTGGCGAACCAAACATAACACCAATCTTCATACGGATTTGGTTAATGAAGACACACAGCGTATTAGAACGTTTAATGTTAGCGGTTAATTTACGCAAGGCCTGCGACATCAATCGAGCCTGTAAGCCCATGTGCGAGTCGCCCATTTCACCTTCAATCTCAGCTTTTGGCGTTAGTGCTGCCACTGAGTCAACCACCACGATATCGACCGCGCCAGAGCGCACTAGCATATCGGTGATTTCCAATGCCTGTTCACCGGTATCCGGTTGCGAAACGATTAGGTCATCAAGGTTTACACCAAGCTTCTCGGCATAAGTCGGGTCTAATGCGTGCTCAGCATCAACGAAAGCTGCTGTGCCGCCATCTTTCTGGCAACTGGCAATTGCTTGCAGTGCCAACGTTGTTTTACCGGAAGATTCAGGACCATAAATCTCAACCACACGGCCTTTTGGTAAGCCACCAATGCCCAACGCAATATCAAGCCCTAATGAACCGGTTGAAATTGTTCCAATGCCTCGAGCTGCGCTGTTGTCACCCAAGCGCATAATTGAGCCTTTACCGAACTGGCGCTCAATCTGTGTTAAAGCCGCACCAAGAGCTTTCTTTTTGTTGTCATCCATCTTACGGATACCTACCTAATCGTTTGAAAAGTTAAAATTCGCTTCAAAAATAAAGCCCCGATTATTCCACAATCACACTCGAAAAGTAACCTGTGATCGCTGACAACCCTTAGAGAAATTGTCTTTTGCTGGCCAGAGCTATTTCCTACTTAACCAGCTTACTAGCATACTGCCTAAAACGTCATTTAATGTCGCAATACGAATATCTGAACGAGAACCTGATAATTGCAGTAAACGCGAGTGAGTAGTCTTACCGTCAAATAAACCAACCCAAACAGTACCAACAGGCTTTTCTGGCGTGCCGCCATCCGGCCCCGCTATGCCGCTGACTGAAATGGCAATACGGTTTTCACTGCCTGACGCTATATAGGCACCACGCGCCATAGCCTCGACAACCTGCTGCGAAACCGCGCCATATTTATCAATAACATGAGCAGGCACACCGAGCATATCCTGCTTGGATTGGTTGGAATAGGTGACAAAGCCACGATCAAACCAGTTTGAGCTACCCGCTTGTTCAGTGCAGGTCGCAGCGATCAGTCCGCCGGTACAAGACTCGGCGGTGACTAACAAAAGGTTTTTCTCAATCAGTAAGTTAGCGACTCTTTTTACGAGATCACTTGAATGTTCTGTCATAGGCTTTTTATCATTTTGAGGCAAGCTTGGCCTACCTCTTTATCGTCAGATCCGTTAAGCTATGCGAAAGTTTATATCCTACAAGTTTTCAATAACAATAGACATAATTTATGGGCATTACAGAACAAGAAACTTCCCCAAAACATCTCGACCAACACACGCCCATGATGCGCCAATACTGGCAGCTCAAACAGGATCATATGGATTACCTGCTGTTTTATCGGATGGGTGATTTTTATGAGCTGTTTTATGACGATGCCAAGCGCGCCGCAGAATTACTCGATATCACATTAACCAAACGCGGCAGCTCTGCCGGTGAGCCCATTCCCATGGCGGGTGTCCCCTTTCATGCGGTGGACTCTTATCTGGCTCGTATCGTAAAGCTTGGCGAATCAGTGGCCATCTGCGAACAGATTGGCGATCCTGCCACCAGCAAAGGGCCAGTTGATCGCAAAGTGGTTCGTATCGTCACACCCGGAACCTTGTATGATGAAAACCTGCTTGATGCTCTTTCGGATAAGCTATTAGCAGCGGCCTACAAAAAACGTAACCATTATGGTTTGGCTTGCCTGGATATGGCCAGTGGCCGTTTCTGGTTATCAGAGTTTGAAAATAAGAATGCTTTTCAGGCAGAGCTATTTCGAATCAAGCCGGCTGAACTGATTCTGGCCGACAATCAGCAGGAGCTTACCCAAGGTTTAACCACCGCCGTAAAATGGCAACCGGACTGGGCTTTTGATTTTGAGCAAAACCGCGACAAGCTATTAAGCCACTTTGCGGTGCAGAGTCTCGCCTCCTTTGGTTGTGATGATTATGAATTGGCGATCTGTGCGGCAGGTGCTGTTCTGGATTATGCCAAGGCGACTCAGCTTAATAACCTGCCTCACATTCGCTTACTGCAGAAACTGGAACACAGCGACCAACTGGTACTGGATCCGGCAACCCGTCGTAATTTAGAACTGACCGAGAATATTCAAGGTGGTCACAGCAACACACTGTTTGAGGTTATGAATTCGACTCAAACCGTGATGGGCGCGCGTTTACTGAAACGTTGGTTGCACACCCCGCTTCGCAATCATGATAACGTGCAAAAACGTTTAGACAGCGTGGCTAATCTGACGCATGACCATGCCTTTGTTTCTATCCAGCCGATTCTGTCTGAAATTGCTGATATCGAGCGCATTGTCACCCGCATCGCTTTGGCCAGCGCTAATCCTCGCGATTTAAAACGTTTACAACAGGGCTTAACGCAAGCCACCTTACTGCTCGATGTATTCGGTCAACTCAATATCTCATTGGATCAGGCTCACAATATTGAGCCGCTACCTAATATTCAACAGCTTCTGGAGCATGCTTTAGTAGAACAACCGCCAATGGTTATTCGCGACGGCGGCGTTATCGCAGAAGGTTACAATACTGAGCTTGATGAATTACGCTCACTGGCTGACGATGCCAACGAGTTCATGCTGTCACTGGAGCGACGCGAAAAAGAAGAGTCAGGAATTAATACGTTAAAAGTTGGCTATAACAAAGTGCATGGCTTTTATATCGAAATTTCTCGCGCACAAAGCCACCAAGCCCCGGCGCACTATATTCGTCGCCAAACCCTGAAAAATGCTGAGCGCTTTATTACCCCTGAACTTAAAGAATACGAAGAGAAAGTGTTAACCAGCAAGACCCGCGCGCTGGCTCTTGAAAAGCGCCTGTATGAGGAGCTTATTCAAGAGCTGCAACAGCACGTAGCTGAAATTCAATCCACTGCTAGTGCCATAGCTGAGATTGATGTGCTGGCCTGCTTCGCCGAGCGCGCCACTAACCTCGGCTTTAATCGTCCGACACTAACGAATCAGGACGGCATTGAAATCAAACAGGGCCGCCACCCTGTGGTTGAGTTTCACAGTAAAGAACCCTTTATCCCAAATGATCTGAACATTAATAATCAGGAACGCTCGCTGATCATTACCGGCCCGAACATGGGCGGTAAATCCACCTACATGCGCCAAACAGCACTGATTACCTTACTGGCTTATGTAGGTTCTTACGTCCCAGCAGAATACGCTGAAATAGGACCGATTGATCGTATCTTTACCCGTATCGGTGCATCTGA
Organism: Kangiella sp.; assembly: GCF_048265365.1. Taxonomy (NCBI): domain Bacteria; kingdom Pseudomonadati; phylum Pseudomonadota; class Gammaproteobacteria; order Kangiellales; family Kangiellaceae; genus Kangiella; species Kangiella sp. The sequence goes on along the minus strand of NZ_JBLXBT010000001.1, from coordinate 1,628,510 downwards.
TGATTTAGCCAGCGGCCGTTCAACCTTTATGGTGGAAATGTCCGAAACCGCTAATATTTTAAATAATGCCACCAGCAACAGTTTAATCCTGCTCGACGAAATTGGTCGCGGTACCAGCACTTTTGATGGATTAGCTTTAGCGTCGGCAACGATTCAATATATCCATGAAAAGTTACAGTCCTACACCCTCTTCGCTACTCACTACTTTGAGCTGACACAGCAGGCGGAACAGTGGGATGCCATGGTTAATCTGCATTTTTCAGCGACAGAGCATAAGGATGGTGGTCAGGAAAAGCTGATCTTCTCGCACCAGATTCAGCCTGGCCCAGCCAACCAAAGTTACGGCATTCAAGTGGCACAACTAGCCGGACTGCCTAGAACCGTGATCCAACAAGCTCGTCTTTTGCTCCAGCATTTTGAGCAGCATGGCACTCATGAAAGCGAGCTACCAAAGATTGAACTGGAACTCATAGAATCAGCGCAATCTAATCCTGAACTGGAAGCGATGGCCGAACTTGTTAACTCTGCTAACCTTGATGAGATGACACCTCGCGAGGCGCTAGAACTATTGTATAAGCTGAAAGAATCGCTACAATAACGGCAGTTAGCTTGCCGTAGAAAATAGCTAGGAGAAATTAATGGCATTCGTCGTAACTGATAACTGTATTCAATGTAAATATACCGACTGCGTAGAAGTCTGCCCGGTAGACTGTTTCTACGAAGGACCAAATTTCCTGGTCATTAATCCAGACGAATGCATTGATTGTGCTTTATGCGAGCCAGAGTGCCCCGCCGAAGCCATCTTCGAAGAAGATGATATTCCAGCTGGTATGGAACACTTTATTGAGCTCAATGCAGAGCTATCCGAAGAATGGCCAAACATCACCGAAAAGAAAGATCCGTTACCGGACGCCGAAGTATGGGATGGAAAGCCAAATAAATTGGAACATCTGGAAAGATAAAAAAAGCCCTCAAACGAGGGCTTTTTCATACGCATTAACAACTCATCTTACAACTCAAAATCTACTGAATTAGTAAATGGTTTAACACCAATTTCCTCGTAGATCTCATCTGGCTTATAAAGATTTTGGCCTTTGATAACCAAAGCGACCTGACGGATATCGTTCATGTCTTCAAGCGGGTTACCGTCGATGAAGACTAGATCTGCCTGTTTGCCTTCTTCAATAGATCCTACATTCTCTTCGTTACCAACAACTTCAGCTGAGGTGATAGTTGCTAGTTTCAGAACGTCGGCGTTGGAGATACCACCCTGGGAATACAGAATCAATTCGCGGTGCAATGTAAAGCCAGCAATGCCGTCAGTACCCGGAACTATAGTCACGCCCGAGTCATGAAGTTTCTTGACCATCGCGACCATGGCATCAGCTGACTTGTTATAGGCATCACGTTCTTCAGGTTTGATATCCATCCAGGCTTTTTTAAAGTTCCTGGCTACGGTTACTGGTAGGTGCTCATAAATAGCAGCATTTTCCGGATCAACCTTACCCGCCTCGCCCAATAACAAGCTTCTGAATACCGAAACGGTAGGATCGATTACCGTGCCCTTTTCTTTCAGCAACGCCATGAAGTCGTTAACTTCTTTGCTGTCTAAATCCAGCTCATGAGCCTTTTCACCCGGAATGGTAAAGCGCAAGCGCTGACGGGTATCGATGTTCTTGCCGAGGAAATTGAGGAAAATCATATTGATGTGCTGAATTTCATCAAAGCCTGCATTGACAGCCTCTTCAGCAGTCATAAATGCTGGGATATGGCCACTTAAGCGCATTCCTTTACTGTGGATATGCTTGGCTAGCGGCTCAATCCACGCGGGCTCCATTGAGCTGTAGGTTTTAATTTGCGGATAGCCATTCTCTGCATACCAATCGACAGCAGCCATGGCGCTTTCCAATGAATCGACTGTCTTGCCCATTTTCATAGCGTAAGGGCTTTCACGATCCATAAAGCCTGAGCGATACACATCACTACCTAAGATCTCATTGGCTTCACTCATTCGCTCAATGTCTACGATATTGTCGTGGGTATTACCCATGTCGCGCACATTAGTGACGCCAGCCGGCATGTTAAGCAGGCCATCATTTTTACTTAGATGACCATGCATATCCCAAAGGCCTGGAATCAATGTCTTGCCTTGTGCATCAACCTGAGTGTAATCGCCGGCTGGAATATCAGAACCAATACGCGCAATCTTACCGTCTTGAATCAGAATAGATTGCTCTTCGACCAACTTGCCTGAAATCACATCCACATAATTAGCGTTAGTGACAAGAATTGGTTTTTCTGAGGTATGGATGAGCTTATCAGCTAAATCTTCGAGGTATTGGTTATCCGCTTCTTTCTGAATTTCTTGAAGCTGTTCCAGATGTTCGCGCCCCCATCCTTGCGGAATAACGCCAAACCAGCCACCGCCATCAGTAGCGAAGAAATTGTAATCATCGTCATACCATGCAAAATCTGGTGAGAAGCCAAAGCCTGTGATACCGATCAGATGAACAGTCTTATCTTCCTGGCCATTATTAAGTGTCACGGAATCCAGCTTGATCATGCCGGCCTCACCGCTTGGCAACAAGTCTACTTTGCCGGTTTTAGAGTTGCTTATTGCTTTTAGCAGTGCGCTGTTAGCAACTCCAGTTCCGTCCATAGAAACATAAAACTTTTTACCGTCAACTTTTTCTTCGCCTTGTTCATTAGTGCTTTGCCATTGAGCAATACTGCCTTTCTGACTAAAAGACTCATCGATTGGGGCACCAAACGCTGAAATACCTTTGACCGTTTGACTGGTGATATAACCTTGCTCATCAATAGTAATGACTTCTTCAATTTTTACTACGCGGTTGTTCCAGCCAAGTTCCATATCACTGCTATATACATTACCCGACTGTTGCACAGACAAGGAGCCAGCCTGATCTTCTTTGTTGTAGATGTTGTACTTTGTTAACTGTGTGACTGGAGCTTGTTGTGTGTCCTGAAGCTGGACTGAGTTTTTAGTCTGGCTTACCTGCGCAGCATCACTTGATGTTTGCTCATCTTTTTTATCATCGCAAGCTATGAGTTGGCTAACCAGCAGTGCAATACCGGCTACTTTGAAGATGGTTTTGGTGTTCATGATTATTATTCCCCATTGAACCTGTTGTGTTGTATGAGCTTATAGAGGTGTCGAATCAGTGTCTACAAGGAGGTCATGAGAAAATGTAAAAAGTTTTGTATAAAAAAGCCCCAAACAGCATAAAGGCTATTCGGGGCTGGGGGCTTATGAAAAAGGATTGTAAAAAATCAAATTACGGAATCAGCTGGTAATTCTCGTACTGTTCGAAAGCGCTTACAAAGGAGTCTTCCTTGGCTTCGATTTGTTTAACCAGATCACACAAAGCATCGGCCTTTTCTTCAATAATTCTCGCTTTAGCTTCATACTTGGTTTCCATTTCCTGGCCAAACTTTTCCATACGTTCTTCAAACGCCTTGACCTTCTCTTCATTACCGCTCATCGCGGCAGCAATCATGGAAGGTATGTTGACTTCAATAAATTCAGTGACGCTTTCTTCCATTAAGGCTTCAAATTCTTTTTCAAACTCAGCACCATCCAGATATTCAGCGATAGCTTCTGGACGTAAATGTGAGTCACTGATGTGTTGTTTCAGCTCGGCGGCAATAGTATCAACTCGAGCAATAATTTCGTCGGCTTTTGCTGGGTTGTGTTCCAATAGAACGTTGGTTACATCGCGTACCGCTTCCAGTGCCAATAATGAAGCATCTTCTGCAATGTCACTAGCAGCCGGCAGTAGTTCACGAATTTGCTGGGCATATTCATGCAACAGCTGAGTTTGTTTTGCTGATAGGCTTTGTGTCTTGCCATCCAGCGACAGTGAGTTACTGTCCTTAATGACCACAGACTGCTGCTTATCTTTAGTAAAAACAATCTCATTACCGTTTAGACTAACGTCATAAGCCATATCCACATCACATGTCTGGCTCTTTGCATTTGCTACACCCGCACCGGTTACCATCATTACTGCAATGGCTAAGGTTTTTATTTTATAGTTCATAGAATTTCCTCCGTTTATTGATAGCCATACATTCTGACTACTCCTTTAAGATGCGCTTTATCAGCTAAAAGGTTTAGTATTTGTTTGTGTAGATCCGGCACTTTGGGTAACAAAGTATTGCAAAAACGGGCAATAGAAATGATTTGAAAGAAATGGCAGGGATGAAAGATAGATAAGACTAACCAGATTAGCCTTATCTATTATCTGTATGAGCCTATACGCCCATATTACTCAAACTGTTGGAAATACGACGTACGATACCAGCTAATGAAGGGTGTTCCTGTTCAAACTCAACCAGTCGGTCCTGGAAGCGCTCAAGGAAAAATTCATCGGGGGACTCGCGGCTGTCCTGTAAAAACAGCTTCGACTCAATCACAAACTCTAATCGGGTCAAAACGGCTTCTTCTTTATCAGACAGCTCATTATCGCTATCTAAAGCCTGTATCAGCTTTTCTGACAATATCAGGATATCACTCTGGTTTGGGGTGGAATCAGGCATAATTGCTCCTTTTGAAACATTCTTTTACCTATTGTAAGTCAAAGATACATAAAATCCATTGGTCTTAGTAGTTGCATCCCTTATAATTTGCCACGGTACTACAACAAAGAGAAGGAAACACATGAAAAAAATATTAATCATTATTGCAATTGTTATTGCAGTTGCAGCGGGAATCTACTTCTATAAAGGTGGCAGCGCTACTGTAGCAGCCAAGGATAATTCTGTTCTTGCCTACGTGCCAGCTGACACTGTTCTATTTACAGGAAGTGTAACACCAATCAGCTTTGAAGAAGCTATGGCTATGAGCCACAAGCTAGGTCTTGACCCATCAACTTTTGTTGATATGCAAGATGACGACTTTGAGCTTGGTCCTGACTCTCCTGACGCTGCACGCATGGGACTTGGTCTTTATGCGAAATACATGAAGTCTTTTGCAGACAAAACCACAGTAAAAACTCTAGGTATAACTGAAGCTCCTAATGCTGCTTTCTATACAGTAGGCGCTTTACCGGTTATGCGTATTGAGCTTGATGGCAGCGACACTTTTGCCAAGCTAATCGAGCAAATCGAAACTGAGCAAAACATCGCAGCAGAAGTTAAGAACATGGATGGCATTGAGTTCCGCGAATACGCGTTCTCAAATGACCCTTCAGTTCCTTATTCATTAATAATCAGTTCACATGATAACCAAGCGGTTATGACAGTGAATACTCCACTATCTGATGATAAAGACATCAAAGTCGCTTTAAACAAGCCAGAGAAAAGCATCGCTGAGACAGGTCGCTTGACTGATATGATGGCTAAAAACGACTACCTTGGTCATTCTTTATTCTTCATTGATAACCTGGCCGTAATGAAAGGTTTAACTAACCCAAAAGCTAACAGCTTTGGCGTTATGGTTAACGACCTATTAGTTGCTAATGGTGCCGAAGGTTCTTTAGCCGACATGCAAACTCCAGCCTGTGCTGCCGAGTTTACAGCACTAACAGCCAACTGGCCTACCATGTCAGGCGGTTACACTGAATTCAGTGCTAACGAAGCTAACTTCAAGTTCATGCTTGAAGGTGCTAACGCTGACTTGCTTAAGAGCCTACAAGGTTTACGTGGTCACTTGTCAGAAAACTTGAACAACGATGATTATGTGATGAGCTTTGGCATGGGTTTTGACATGGACCAAATGGTTCCTGTAATTACTGATGTATGGCAGCGTTTGACGGAAACTCCTTATGAGTGCCCTCCTTTAGCTGAAATGCAAGCTGGTTTGAAGCAACAAAACCCAATGATGCTTGGCATGATGACTGGCATGGTTGCAGGCATCAAAGGTATTGGTTTCGGCATCATCGAGATGGATATTGCTGGTTTAGAGCAAGCTTCTAACAATCCAATGGCTGTAGCTGACAGCATGCAAATGATTGTTACGCTAAGCGCTGAAAAGCCAAAAGACTTGTTGATGACCTTAAGCTCATTTGCTCCACAATTTGCACAAATGGAACTTAAGGACGGCGGTGACGCGATATCTTTGCAGGATCAAATAGGTATGCCAGCAAGTATTGCCCTACGCGGTCATGACTTAGTGATGTTGATGGGTGCTGACGCTATTTCTCAGCTTCCTAGCGTTAAGTCAAACGACGATCTTTCAAGCAATGGCTTATTCAGCATGAGCATGAACTTTGGCAAATACATGGAGCTTATCTCTACAGTGATGAACGACATGGATGCCAATTCAGAAATGGCTCAAGACCAAAAAGCTATGTTTGATAAGCTTAAAGAAGTAGACGGTACTATCAAAGGTACACTTGATATTACTAATGAAGGTGTCGTTTCAGAGACCAGCTTCAAAGCTAAATAATCTAGTACTTTTACATTAGATTCAATCAAGCCCGGTTCGCCGGGCTTTTTTGTGTCTGGTAACCATTACCTCGCACCCGTTTCAATCAGTTAGTTGCTCATTATTTGATCTGCATCATCTATTAGATTGTTAAATAAGATTATTCTAATATAAATTGATATTTCGTTTGATACGTTTAGACGGGAATCTGAAAAGGAGCCAGCAATGAAACAAATTATCGTGTTAGGAGCAGGTATTGGGGGTATCCCAATGGCTTACGAGTTAAGGGATGAACTTAAAGGAATTGCCGAAATCACTGTAATCAGCGACCTTCCCTATTTTGAATTTACCCCTTCCAATCCGTGGGTCGCAGTCAATTGGCGCAGAAAGGAACAGATCAGGGTCGATTTGGCGGAAGTCTTCGCCAAAGGAAAGATAAACTTCATTCATAGTGCCGCCAAAAAAGTGAAACCTGAAAGTAATCAGGTTGAATTGGACAACGGCGAAACACTTGATTATGACTACCTGGTCATCGCCACAGGTCCTGCACTAGCGTTTGATGACATAAAAGGCTTAGGTCCCGAACATTTCACTCATTCGATTTGTAAAACAGACCATGCAGACAGTACTCGCGAACACTGGGACAAGTTTGTCGAAAACCCGGGGCCCATTGTTGTTGGCGCTGTACAAGGCGCATCATGTTTTGGCCCTGCTTACGAGTACGCACTGATTCTCGACACTGACCTGCGCAAACGGAAAATACGCGACCAGGTACCGATCACTTTTGTTACGTCTGAACCCTATATTGGACACTTAGGGTTAGATGGCGTTGGTGATACTAAAAGTTTATTGGAATCAAAATTACGTGATGCCAACATTAATTGGATCACCAATGCAACGGTTGATGAAGTTACCGAAGATGAAATTCATGTCACTGAACATTTCCGCGATGGACAAACCATCAAGCATGATCCACTAAAGTTTAAACATTCAATGTTGCTTCCTTCTTTCCGGGGCATTGATGCAGTATTTGGTATTGAAGGCTTAACCAATCCGAAAGGCTTTATCCTGATCGACAAATATCAACGTAACCCAACCTTCGGTAACGTATTTGCAGTTGGTGTCTGTGTCGCCATTCCACCAATCGGCAAAACACCGGTTCCGGTTGGCGTACCCAAAACAGGTTATATGATTGAGTCCATGGTCACAGCAACCGTTCACAACATTAAAGCACTGATTGAGGACAGAGAGCCTGATACCGAGCCAAGTCTCAATGCAATGTGTTTGGCAGATTTTGGTGATGGTGGTGTTGCCTTTATCGCCAAACCACAAATACCGCCTCGCAACTTGAATTGGTCTGGTAGCGGTAAGTGGGTACATTACGCCAAGGTGGCTTTTGAAAAATACTTCTTACACAAAGTACGCCGCGGGACTTCCGAGCCTTTCTGGGAAAAATTTATTATGGATTTGATAGGTGTTAAGAAGTTGAAGAAGAAAAAATAAAACAAAGGGCGACTAAACAGTCGCCCTTTTTACATCAATCAATAGTTAGTTAAGCTGCTTTAATCTGCTTGGCTTTTAAAGCCTGCTCAAGATCTCCGATGATGTCATCCACATGCTCAAGTCCCACTGAGATACGAATGAGTGTTTCGCTGATTCCTGCAGCAGCTCGCTCTTCTAGTGTATAGGGCGAATGCGTCATTGAGGCTGGATGTTGAATCAAAGTTTCAGCATCACCTAAGCTCACTGCAATGCGACACATCTTCAGGCTATTCATAAAGCGGACAGCATCATCAAATCCACCCTTCACTTCAAACGCAATCACACCACCGGCACGTTTCATTTGCTTGCCGATCAGGTGATGCGCAGGATGACTTTTAAGACCTGGATAATAAACCTGTTTAATCTGATCATTTGCCTCTAAAAACTCAGCAACTTTTTCAGCATTGTCACAATGACGCTCTACACGCACCGAAAGTGTTTTGAGGCCACGAAGAACTAACCAGGCATCATTTGGACTCATGACAGCACCCATATCTTTTAGCGTTGTCATTTTAATATTTTCAATCTGCTCAGCACTGCCACACGTAATACCGGCTACCACATCACCATGTCCATTCAGATACTTTGTCGCGCTGTGAATGATCAAGTCCATACCAAAATCACTGGGCTGCTGTAACACTGGCGACATAAAAGTATTATCAAGAATCGTCAGCAAATCATGTCTTTTTGCAATATCCGAAATCGCCTGCATATCAGCACAAACCAGATTCGGGTTGATTGGTGTTTCGAAATAAATCAACTTGGTGTTTTCTTTGATGGCAGCTTCGACTTCAATAGGTTTTGTAATATCAACGAAAGTTGCTTCGATACCTAAGTCTTTAAACTTATGATTAATGAGAGCGAAAGTGCAACCGTACAAAGCAGCAGACGCGACCAGATGATCACCCGCTTTTAAGTTTGCTAACAAGGTTGCTGAAACCGCACCCATGCCGGAACCAAAAGCAGCCGCTTCTTCGGTGTTTTCCAAAGCCGCCATTTTCTGCTCTAATTCGCGCACTGTTGGATTACCTAGTCGGCTGTAAATATAGCCCTGCTCCTCACCTGCAAAACGGCTGGCGCCCTGCTCAACGTTATCAAATACAAAAGTTGATGTTTGGTGGATAGGTGTTGATAGTGATCCAAAACTTGGATCACCAATACGACCCGAGTGAATGGCTTTGGTTTCAATATTGCTGAACTTACTTGAACTCATACGACTCTCGCTCTTGATTCTCGCCAAAATTAATCATCAAGAATATTGATAGCCGTCGTGGCCTTCACCTCCTTCAATACCAGCGTGGTATGAACTTTGGCGACTCCCTCCAGTGGAATCATCTTCTTTGATATAAAATGCTCTAAAGACTGAGTGTTTTTTACCGCGACTTTAAGCACATAATCATATTCGCCAGTGACGTTGTGGCATTCTAAAACTTCTGGCCAGGAGGTCACCTTGTCTAAAATATTCTGAATCTGTTCAAAACGATGTAGTTGCAAACTAAATTCAACAAAGCATAAATTGTCGTAACCAATTTTTTGCCTATCGACCAAAGCAACATAGCGCGCAATAACGCCCTTCTGCTCCAATCGCTTGACCCGCGCATGTACCGCTGGGGGTGACAGATGAACCTGCTTGGCAAGTTCAGCATTGGTCAAACGACCATCGTTTTGTAGAATCTGTAGTATCTTCTGATCCACAGAATCCAGCTCTATTTCGTGTGAATATGTTACCATTTCGACTCACCTCAACTGAATGATATTCGGCATACTATCAGAAATGACGAATATTTATCACCACAACAGACCAATCAAGGAAAGATATTCTGGGGAGAGGTCCGTAACCAAAGAGAATATGAATAATCTTCAGTGAAAATCTTCTGGTCAGACAAGAAACAAGCTACACTGAGCCTATCAATTCGAAAAACATTCCATAAAACTGATAATAATGAAGCAGTTAGTCATCTTACTTCACGGCATGGGTCGCACCCGCTTTTCCATGTGCTCTTTAGAGAAATACTTTAAACGTCAGGGCTATCAAGTGCTCAATGAGTCCTATGACTCACGAACCAAACAGATTGAGGTCATTGCTGAAGAACACATTGCCAAACTTCTGCAATCCGCCAATATGGATGATCTTGAAGCGGTTCACTTCGTCACCCACTCTCTTGGCGGTATCATGCTGCGTTACTTCTTGAGCCATCATCAAATTGCCAAGCTTGGTCGTATAGTCATGATCGCCCCACCCAACCAGGGCAGCGAGGTGGCAGAACTCTACCGGGATAAACTGTGGTATAAGCTAGCCACTGGCAAACCGGGGCAGCAACTGTATATCAATAACAACCCTCTACTCGAGCAGCTTAAGCCCGTTCCTGCAGATGTCGGAATAATGATCGGCACCAAATCCTCCGATCCCTGGTTTAATCACGCCTTTGCTGGCCCCCATGACGGCAAAGTCTCCGTCGAAAGCGCCCAGCTTCCTGAAATGAAAGACTTCATCACCGTCAACCACGGCCATACCTTCATCATGAACAACAACAAAGTGCAGCAGCAGATCGAACACTTTTTACAGCACGGAGTTTTTGAACAATAATTTGAACAGATAATCACAAAAAAGCCCGCTAACTGCGGGCTTTCTCTTTATCCAATTCCGATATTAACTCTCACTATCAGAACCATTCTCCAACTTCTCTTCATGTTGAAGATCATACGGAGGTGGATTACCCCCTTTACCTTTCAGGTAATGATCCATCCAACGCATCAAACGCATCGAATAATCCAGCTGTGCAGCGGCTTTCTTATTACCGTGACCTTCACCCGGATATAGAACCAATCGAACTGGTGCGTTACCTAAAGTTTTCAGGTAACGGTACATTTCCATTGATTGCGAAGGATGAACACGAGTATCGGCTTCACCATGCATAATCAACAAAGGCGTTTTACCTTTTGGCGCATGATAAATTGGGCTGGTTTCCAGCATCCACTGATAGTCATCCCATGGCCATGCACGAGCGTGAACGGCTTGCATTTCGTTAGGAATGTCTGTCGTTCCAAACTTAGAAAGCTGATTCGAGATACCAACAAACATTACACCTGCTGCATAGTGCTCTGATAGCGCTGTAGCAGACCATGCCGTTGCATAACCACCATAAGAACCACCAGTAATACCCACTCTATCGGTATCGACTAAACCTTCTTTAACCATAGACAATTTACCGTCAAGAATATCGGTAAATTCAGGGTCAGCGTAGGCATGTTGATCTAAACGAGCAAACTCATCACCACGACCGGTACTACCTCGATAGTTAGGGTAGAAAGCGAAATAACCCTGAGCTGATGCGTATTGCCCGGTATCACCGTAGTTGGTTACCCAACCATTAGAGTCATGCGCTTCCGGGCCCCCATGAACAAAAGCAATCATTGGGTAACGCTTGCCTTTTTTATAGTTCAATGGATACACCAGAACACCTTGAATTTTCAGGCCATCGCGCGCTTTATACTCATAAGCAACCTGCTTACCCAGCTCACGCTCAGCTAACCAAGGATTGCTGTCTGTCAAACGCTCAAAACCTTCTGCGTTAAAAGCATAGACTTCGCGTGGATGAGATGCTGTATCAACCAGCGCATATATCTCGCCATCAGCTGAAACGCTTAAACGACGATGAATACCATTGCCATAATCAACCACGGGACGGTCAGCAATTTTACGCTTCACCGCAGCTTTTACGATGCGACTTTCAACACCTTGATGCTCAATGTAAATCACATCATCGCCATTCCAGGCAATATCCATCACATGGCTGCTCAAATTAGCGACTCGTTTATAAATCGTTTCATCATCAACGTTAGCAATGTATAAAGCACCGTTGGTTGGATCGTTGTAATCATTGGCGCCAAGGAAAGCAATCTGCTCACCATCGGTTGACCACACTGCTTTACCTTGTTTGCCTTCAGTTTTGAAGCTAGCAACAATGTCGCCATCCAAATCAATGACTTTAAGTGACTTCTTCATATAGATGTCATCAATCAAGGAAGTCGGTGAGGTTTGGATCATTAATTGATCATTAGCTGGCGAGAATGTTACTGACAGGAGATGCCCATCAATTTCAATCTTTGCCGGCTTTTGCTTGTCATCAGACGAAGCAAGATCATAAAGCCAGGCATGAGTTGAACTAATGTCTTCCTCATAAACCTTCGCTTTAAAGCCTTTTTGGTCAAGCTTCTCTTTATGCTTTGGGTCTTCCTCTTTTGCCAGGAAAACCAACTTAGAGCCATCATGATTTATAGTGTAGCTACCGATGTCAGTTTTAAAGCTCAGGACAGGTTGCGACTCGCCGCCATCTACCGGAATTTTATAAAGCGTTTTATGCTTATCGTCTCCACGCTTGGCCACATAATAAATTACCGAGCTATCGTGTGCCCATTGAACGCCACCAACATTCACTTTGCCAGTTATAAATGGACGGGCTTCGCCACCCTTTTTTATCACGAACAGTTGACTCCAGGCAGCGCCATCTTCATCAACATAGGGTGTGCGAGGTTTAGACTGTGTAAATGCAATGTATTCACCATTCGGTGAAACATCGAGTGAAGTAACAGACTGCAACTTAGAAATATCTCCCAAGCTCATGCCGTCGTTTTTTGCCATCAAGCCGGTGGAGGCAAGCAGCAAACTTATAGAAATCAATAACTTTTTCATTAGTCCCCTTATCAAGGTATCAATTAAGCCAAAAAATATATGCTTCAAAAATTACAAAGCGGACAGGATATAAAAAATCGAACCCCAGTGCCAGCCCATAAACTTATTGGCTTTGTAAAGATAATTAATGCGGAAATGCTTTGTTACATTTAGAAAATTGCCAGAGCTGGCGGCTTTGTTAAAGTGGGGGTGTGGAATTAGTATTAACTACCCCTTAGTGCTAAATCCCGCATCTCAAAATACCTCCTTCTCATTTTGAGACGCAACTTTTGCCCGCCTACTTTAGGCGGGCTTTTTTTTGTCCTGCTGAACTCGTAGACTGGCCTTAAATATCGGTTTAAAAATCGTCCCGATTTCTTGCTGAGTAAAAGTCGGACTAAACTCTTGGTACAGGCTCTCAATGATAGCCTGTTCGCGAGCTGGATCGTAATCATCCATGCCCAGCTTATTTTTTGCTTCACTGAGCCTTAGAACCAGTTGTGCTCGTTTTTCAACCAGCTCCAATAGTTCTCTATCCAACTTATCAATGTCTGAACGTAAGCTCTGTATAACCTCTGAATTCACCGTGTATCTACCGTATTCATTAAAAATCATGGGTTAAGTATGTGTAACTGGCGCCTATTATAGTAGAATTGCGCACAAAGTTGTTAAAAGCCTTTTTCGGCTTAATTGAACCGTTATGACTGAACGCAAAGATACCATTTTCGCAGAGCCACAGGATATCAAGAAATTCGAGTTTGACCACAAAGTGGTTGAAGTCTTTCCTGATATGATCAAGCGCTCAGTGCCCGGCTACACCACTATCATTCAAGGCATTGCCGAAATAGCCCAGCGCTTTGTTCAGCCCAATAGTAAGATATACGATTTAGGCTGTTCCCTAGGTGCGGCATCATTAGCGATTCGTCAAACCGTCGACCGTTCAGACTGCAAGATCATTGCAATTGATAACTCGCCAGCTATGATTGAGCGCTGCCAGATGATTCAATCGAGCTATAACTTTGCCATGCCGATTGAAGTTATTGAAGCAGATATCACCGATCTAGAGATGTCATCTGCCAGCATGATCATTCTGAATTTCACCCTGCAGTTTCTTCCACGCGGCCATAGACAGGAACTGGTTAGCCGTATCTATGATGCTTTGCTGCCTGGTGGTTGTTTGGTTTTATCCGAGAAAATCACCCTGCAGCACGAAGCATTAAACGAACACATCATCGATCTGCATCATGACTTCAAAAAATACAACGGCTACAGCGACATGGAAATCGCACAGAAACGCGCTGCGCTAGAGAACGTGTTGTTGCCAGACACTCGCGAAAAACATTACAAGCGTTTTGCCAATGCCGGTTTTAGCCAATACGACAGCTGGTTCCAGCAGTACAACTTCGCTTCGTTTATTGCCGTTAAATAATACAGAAATTTACCACCATGATTAATTTCAGTAACACTTACAAAGCCATAGCCGATACTCGACTTCACCCCTGGCTCGACCAATTCAAGCAAGCGGTCAACGACCGCATGGCCGATTATACCCACGGTAATCTTAGCGACTGGATCAAGCTGCTTAAGCAACTGCCTGATATCACGCCTGATCATATTGAGCTGGCCAGCAAGGTAGAAATTGGTAGTGCCTCGCAGCTGTCTGAAACTGAACAGCAAGAATTGAAAAAACTCTTGATGAAGTTTCATCCCTGGCGCAAAGGTCCCTATCATTTATTCGGCCAACATATCGATACTGAATGGCGCTCGGATTGGAAATGGGATCGATTGAAAGATCAAATCAGCTCGTTAGAAGATCGTATTGTATTGGATGTGGGTTGTGGCAATGGCTATCACTGTTGGCGTATGGCCGCGCAAAATCCCAAGCTGGTGCTCGGTATTGACCCATCGCAATTATTCTTAATGCAGTTCGCAGTGATGCAAACCTATTTATCCAACTATCCGGTTCACTACTTGCCAGTTGGTCTTGAGTATCTGCCTGAAAACCTATCAGACCAAGGCTTCGATACCATCTTCTCGATGGGCGTGCTTTATCACCGTCGTTCGCCAATCGACCATATTCTGCACATGAAAAACCTGCTGAGTCCTGGCGGTGAACTGGTATTGGAAACCCTAGTAATTGATGGAGAACCTGATCAGTGCCTTATCCCCAAGGGGCGTTACGCACAAATGAATAATGTCTGGTTTATTCCATCAACAGGTATGCTAAAGAACTGGCTTGCAAAATTGGATTTTCAGAATATTAAAGTTGCTAACGTCGCAAAGACCGGACTTGATGAACAACGTGCAACTGACTGGATGACTTTTCAGTCGCTTGAGGATTACCTTGATCCACAAAACAAAGAACTGACCATTGAAGGCTACCCCGCTCCCAAGCGCGCGGTACTGATCGCCACAAAACCCGGCAAGCGCGGCAACGCAAAGGCTGTAAAATAATGGCTGATTATCATATTGTCCCTTTTTGTCCGGAACCGGTGCGCATTCTACATCCTGACAAGCATTTCTTGTTCGTCAATAAACCTGCAGGATTATTGAGTATTCCCGGGCGCCATGAAGAAAATAAAGACTGCGTAGTCACGCGCTTGCAAAACCATCCCAAATCAAAAACTGCCTCAATCGTGCATCGCCTGGATATGGCTACGTCAGGCGTTATGATTTTGGCACAAACTAAATTCGCACACAGAGAAATCAGTAAGCAATTTGAATTGCGCCAGACCGACAAATACTACATCGCAGTAGTCGACGGCATCGTCGAAAATGACAGCGGCGTTATCGACCTGCCTATGATTGCAGACTGGCCAAATCGACCCAAACAAAAAATAGATTTTGAACAGGGCAAAAAAGCCGTAACCGAATGGGAAGTCTTGGAGCGCGATTTAAACAAACAAACCACTCGCCTCAAACTTAAACCCATAACCGGACGCAGCCACCAGCTACGCCTTCACTGCTTTGAATTAGGCCACCCAATCCTCGGCTGCAACCTGTACAATAAAAACGGCTCAGAAGCTAAAGCCAAACGCCTGCTACTGCACGCAGCAAGCCTGACCATAACTCACCCTAAAACTGACAAAACCATCGCTGTTGAGTCACCTTGCCCGTTTTAGCTTGATAAACATCAGAATAATTGTGAAAATACGCCCGCCTTTTCTACACGGTATGTGTACTAATAAGAAAAAACAGTATGCACCAGTAGCTGGGCCTGCCCCGTCTTCCTCAGAAGACAGGGTACAGTTGGATAGAGCGAAGCTCTAAAGAATCTCAGTTAGTGTAGAATTTGAAATTAGTACAGTTAAAAAAAATTAAGCACCTGTAGCTCAGCTGGATAGAGCGTTGCCCTCCGGAGGCAAAGGTCAGAGGTTCGAATCCTCTCAGGTGCGCCATATTCCTTTCCTGTAAGAGCAAGTTGCACTTACCCTGCTCACAACAAAAATATCATTACTGAAACAATCGGATAAATTCTACTCATTATTGGGCGATCGCAGGTCGCCCTTATCTAACAGTGCTACAGAGCTTTATTCTCAAAATGAATAATGGCTTTATCCACAGCTTCATTAATTTCCGATTGATACTCTGCTTCCAACTCCATCATTAGCTTGGTATGGGTCATCTTTTCTTTGGTTTTTAAATCTTTCCAGCCTTGGTGAGTGGGGATATGAGCGGTTTTATCGTAAATGGTATAAAAGACCGCAAATTCATCACGAATGACATCATCTAAGCGCAGCTGATCGATAAGCACCTTTAATCGAATACAACCTTCAATCGTCGGGCACTGTTCCTGCTGCATGGCTTTTGCGATAGAGGTGATGCTTTCAATAACCGACTTCATCTGAGAATCATGCTTTTCAGCCTGAGCTAACGCTGATTGATGAATAGCTTTCTTCTGCTTGTTAAGCTTAAACAGTAGAACTGCTGCATAACTGGCAAGAACGAGGGTTATTAATCCTGCGATGATATAAAAAGTAGTCATAAGGCTAGGGCTTCTTGAAAGGTGTTGGTATTGTACTGGAAGTCATTAAAATACCCAAAGTGGAAACCTTATTTGCCGACCATCTTTTCAATGATCGAAAACACACGCTCGAATTCAGTGAAGCGATGAGTTCCAGTTTCGAATGTATGTATTGGGTAGATGCCTTCTAGTACTTTGGCAGTTTTTGCTGAATCCAGAACTTCGTCATCCATCGCCAGGGCAACTTCGCATTCGCCATAAGGCTCGCTGGTGACTTTATAGTGGTTAAAATCTTGCAGGTCTTTTGTGGTGACCTTAATGCTTTCATCAAATTCACCAAAGACTTTAAACTCTCCTGTTTCGAGTGTTTTGTCTGGTTCAAGCGATGGATTAATCATTAAGGACTTAATTGGGAGCTCTGAAGCCAGCCATCTGGCCCAGAATCCTCCTAGCGAGGTTCCAACGATGATCAGGTCATCATCTTTACCAATCAGTTTTTCGTATTCATTGATAAGAATTTCTTCAGCCACTACTGGCGAGTGCGGCGTATAATTAATGCCCTGAACATGACAGTTAGGAAATGCCTGTTGCATTGCTTTAACTTTAGGGCTTTTTGCGGAGCTTCGAAAACCGTGTAGATACCAGATGTTCATTATATACCTTGTACTCAATTTAGAGCTTTTTTGCTGTACAGATTCATCATGCCCTGCACTGTCTTTTGCATGTCATCGCGGAAGGCTTTTGGCTTAATAACTTCGACCTGATCTCCAAAGCCAAGCAACCACCATTTGATGGACTGAGTAACATTGATCGTTGCAGTTACGAGTACTCTTCCATCTTTAAGCTCTGTCAATTGCTGATCTTTTGATAATGGCGTTTCATTCAGATGCTGCGCTGTCGTCTTATTAAAAATAAGTTCAAGGTTTTGTTCTGAATGTAGACAAATATCAAGACCACCCTGCTCCAGATATTGTCTGATGTCGAAACCGGCTACACGCTTGGGCTGACTGTCGAGAATTTCTATTTCATTTATACGATGTATGGCAAATTGGATAAGACCTTCCGCTCTTTGTCCATCGTAAGTTGCAATCAGATAGCTCACCTGTTCCTGCTGCACTACGCCTTGCGCACTGACAATATAGTCTTTGGTTTCGCCGCCCTTTTTGGTGTAGTTCATTTTGAACTGCTTATTGAGCAGCAATGCCTTATAGATATCCAGCAGATGATTGGCGTTAAACTTGGCGGGCTCCAATGGGTAGACCTTAGGGTAGATGGCAACCCGCTTTTCCCAATCTGCATATTTATACTTTTCATTTTTGAGCGCGAGTTTGGCTTCTTTGAAATATGGCGCAAGTGCATCAAGACTGGCTTCTGGCAATAAGCTGTGGGTATATTTTTCCATCAGCAGGAAACCCAGCGCCAGATCGGGCCCCATTTTCTTGAGTGATATGTGCGAACCCTGAGGGAAGTAATAATAATTTTCCCGCCCTACGGTTTTCACATGCACGCCAAAGACACGTTCCAGCATGGCCATATCGCGTTGGATACTGCGTTTGCTTAAATTGCCAAGGTTATGGCTCGATTCCAGATATTCAATCAGATCGTTGACGGTGACTTTTTGCGGTTCAGTGGGAATGCGTCTGAGGATGGCAAGCTGCCGTTCGATTTGGCTAAGTTCTTTGATTGCCATGAGTTTCCTTTTTTATTATTTATAAAGTACGACACAATATGACGCACTGAAGGGCTAATATCAAGTTTGAGAGAGGACGAGCTGCGAAGTATTTTTAGCCATGGTCAGCGACAAATAGTTTTGCGGCTTGTTTTCTCGCCCCTTTTGACACTTCCACTTTTCGTCACAGGGTAAAAGCCATCAGTGTTTAGGGATGAACCTGAAGGCTTTATTTATTGATATAGATGATTTATTGGGCAGGCACACAGGTATATCACTAGCCTATATCGCTTTATTCCGATTCTTTAAGAACCAGGCTGACTAACTTATGAACCAATGGCGATACCAGGAAAATCGCTGGGAAGGCAACAAAGAACGCGAAGGCCCAGGCTTTGAGCCAGATCGAAACAATATTGCTGACAAGACCGACGTTAAAGACGCTGATAATAAAAGACATGATGCAGGACATCAGCAACGACATAAAGAATGAAAAAACGATGCGGTGGTGCTTTGGGTTTATCATGTGACTATCCGGCAGTATCAATTAGGCTGAAGCATATAGTGGCCTAGCAATTCGTGCAATCCGCTTATTGTATAAGTCTTATTTAATTTGGCTATGAGTGGTCTTATGGTTGTTATCACACCACATTGCTCACAAAGATCTCGCCAACACCTCTTAAAATTGTTACTTTCGTGCAAGATTGGAATGATTGAATTGCTTATGGCTAATAACATTTTTTTGCTCGATGAAACTCCCCTCTTTCCTGATCCGCGATTGGCCCAGGCGGAGCCGAACGGTTTATTAGCCATCGGTGGCGATTTGTCTATCGCCCGATTAACAGAAGCCTATCGCAATGGTATTTTTCCGTGGTTTTGTGAGGATGAACCTATTTTGTGGTGGTCTCCTGACCCGCGCTGTGTATTTATGCTGGATGAAGTTCATGTGTCGCGTTCGCTTAGACGAGAACTTAAAAAAGCTCGCTACAGCATAACCATTAATAAAGCCTTTGCTGAAGTCATGAACCAATGTGCTGCGCCTAGAGCTGATCAGCCAGAAACCTGGATCTTGCCTGAGATGCAGCAAGCCTATTATGAGCTTCATCAATCTGGCTTGGCACACTCTATCGAAGTCTGGGAAAACACTGGTGATGAGGAAACTTTGGTCGGCGGCATGTACGGTGTCAGTATGGGACGTTTTTTCTTTGGCGAATCCATGTTTAGTCGACGCCCGAGCACTTCAAAAATCGCCCTTATCTATTTATCCCACTTCTTAAAACAGGCAGGATTTTCGATGATTGATGCCCAGGTCGGTAATCCACACCTCTACAGAATGGGCGCTCGGGATATGACTCGCGAGGAGTTTTTGTGGTTGTTAAAGCAAGAAATTAACTGGCAACAACCCCCAAACCTATGGCAAAGTAAGATCCTAAGGGATTGGGAAGACTAAAAGGTCAACAGGCCCTCTCAATATGCGAGGCTCTTGTTATGAGTAACAAAGAAAAAAGCACTCAACATATTAAGCTCTACGCAGGGCCAGAGCACGCCTGTGGCTATCTGGACAACCAAACCGCAGTTTCCCTGTTCGCTGATCCTTCGCTCCCCATGAATAACACCCTCTATTCCGAGCTGAGCCGCCTAGGCTTCCGTCGTAGCGGTAATCATGTCTACCGCCCTAAATGTCCTCATTGCTCCGCCTGTCAGCCCTTTCGCGTTCTTACCGAGCAGTTTAAGCCAAGTCGTAGCCAAAGGCGGATACTAAAAGCCAATCATAACTTGAGCGTGCATTTTGAGCCGGCCAGGCCCAACCATGAAGATTATGAGTTATATGAACTTTATGTCACCGCACGGCATAGAGATGGGGATATGTACCCACCTTCATTTGACCAATACGCAGACTTTCTCTTTTCGGACTGGTGTAAATCCGCTCAGATACGGGTTAAAGATGGTGATCAAACAGTGGCTATCATGTGTCTGGATTTACTCGACGATGGCTTATCGGCGGTCTATTCATTCTTTACCACAAACGAGCAGTATAAAAGCCTCGGCGTTTTCCTGATTCTCAAAACCATTGCATTGGCACGTAAGCTCAATCTGCCTTATGCCTATTTAGGTTATTACATCCAAGACTGCCATAAAATGAGCTATAAGAGCTCTTACAAACCAGCTGAGGTTTTGCATAATAACCGCTGGAAACTGCTCTCAGAAACCATTCCTAGCTCTGACATCAGCTAACCCACACCTTTGCGAGTGTCCTCAGTTACTCTCTCGCTTATCGCTCAACTTTGCAAAATTAAGCCTAATTATGCCCCAATCACACAAAATCTTTGCGATTATTGTCTAAATAGTGCATTATACGCGCGCATTTTTTGAACATTTTGTTGGAAAGTCAAAGAGGAGAAACGGGCTTAATATGGCGAAAGAAGACGTAATTGAATTAGAAGGTAAAGTGTTAGAAACCTTGCCGAACACTATGTTTCGAGTAGAGCTCGAAAATGGTCATATTGTTACTGCACACATTTCAGGTAAGATGCGTAAAAACTACATTCGTATCTTAACCGGTGACACTGTTACTGTTGAAATCAGCCCTTATGACTTATCCAAGGGTCGCATTACTTTCCGTGCCCGTTAATTGGAAGCATTAGATGAAAAAAGGCGCTTGAAGCGCCTTTTTTGTTTTTGAATATTAAGTCAAGGAGAGAAGTAGCTCGCCCCTAAAGCGGCAGATAAGTAAATCAGGATGTTCCCTGAGGTAGTTTTTCCATATGTGGCTCGATTCGAATATCCAGCTCATCATCTTTCATGCTGACATAAACATCCCCGCCCTGCATTAACTTACCGAATAAAATCTCGTTAGCCAGCGGTCGGCGAACTTTATCACTTATCAAGCGTGCCATTGGGCGTGCACCCATATTCTCATCATAACCGTGTTTAGCAAACCACTCTCGAGCCGTGTCATCCACATGTAAATTCACCTGCTTATCATCAAGCTGACCTTGAACTTCGGTTAAGAACTTATCAACGATCGACATGATCACTTTCTGTGGTAATGAATTAAACCATACAATCGCATCGAGACGGTTTCTGAACTCCGGTGAGAATGTTCGATTAATGGCCTCTTCATTATTACGCGAACGATCCTGCTCTTTAAAGCCGATAGTACCTTTAATAATTTCCTGCGCACCGGCGTTACTGGTCATGACCAGAACGATGTTTCGGAAGTCAGCCTTACGCCCGTTGTTATCGGTTAATGTGCCGTGATCCATCACCTGCAATAACAGGTTGAATACATCAGGGTGAGCTTTTTCAATCTCATCCAGTAAAACAACCGCGTGCGGATTCTTGTTTACCGCTTCAGTCAATAAACCACCCTGGTCATAGCCAACATAGCCAGGAGGTGCGCCAATTAGGCGAGAGACAGTATGACGCTCCATATACTCGGACATATCAATGCGAATAAGCTCAACGCCCATTATACGAGCTAGCTGGCGGGTTACTTCTGTTTTACCGACACCAGTTGGCCCGGCAAACAGGAATGAGCCCACTGGCTTATTCTCTTGCCCTAATCCCGCACGCGATAACTTAATCGACTCTGATAGCGTTTCAATAGCCTGATCTTGCCCGAATACAACCATCTTGAGGTTGCGCTCAAGATTTTGCAGCAGCTTTTTATCCGATGAGGAAACCGTTTTCTCAGGAATACGAGCAATCTTAGCAATTACCTGTTCGATCTCATGGGGGGTAATGGTTCTTTTGCGTTGATCTTCCGGCAAAATTCGTTGGCGAGCGCCAGCCTCATCAATCACATCAATCGCCTTATCAGGCAACTGACGGTCATTGATATATTTAGCAGATAACTCTGCCGCAGCTTGAATCGCCTGTTTCGAATAAGAGACGCCATGATATTTTTCATAGCGATCTTTTAAGCCTTCTAGGATACCAATAGTGTCTTGGACCGTTGGCTCGTTAATATCGATTTTCTGGAATCGGCGTGCTAAGGCGTGATCTTTCTCAAAGATACCGCGATACTCCTGGAATGTGGTTGAGCCCATACAGCGCAGCTCACCGTTTGCCAAGACCGGTTTAATCAGGTTGGATGCATCCATTGTGCCGCCTGAGGCAGCACCTGCACCAATAATGGTGTGAATTTCATCAATGAAGAGTATGGTATGCGATTCTTTTTTGAGCTGGGCGAGAACGGCTTTTAGGCGCTTCTCAAAGTCGCCGCGGTATTTGGTACCCGCTAACAACACCCCTAAATCTAACGCATAAACTACCGCATCTTTTATAACTTCAGGCACATCGCCATCCACTATGCGTTTGGCCAGGCCTTCCGCAATGGCGGTTTTACCGACACCGGCTTCACCAACCAATAAAGGGTTGTTTTTTCTGCGGCGGCATAATACCTGCACCACACGCTCAATTTCATTAGCCCGACCAATCAGGGGATCAATTTTACCCTGCTCGGCTAATTTATTGAGATTAACTGCATATTGATCAAGTGGACGCGGTTCTTGTGGCTCTTGTTCACCTTCCTCATGTTCCAGCTCAGGAAAATCATCGTCTTCTTCTGAGCCAATTCCATGAGAAATGAAGTTCACTACATCGAGGCGAGAAATATCCTGTTTAGACAGTAAGAATACCGCTTGCGACTCTGGTTCGCTAAACATGGCAACCAGAACATTGGCTCCACTGACGGCTTCACGACCAGATGACTGAACATGAAATACCGCACGTTGCAGAACTCGCTGAAACCCAATCGTTGGTGAAATTTCAAACTCGTCATCTTCATCAGAGAATTGCGGTGTAGTTTGATTGATAAACTTCTCAAGGTCAGATTTAAGAATGCCGACATCTGCTCCGCAAGCACGCAAGACTTCCAAGGCGTCCTTATTGTCCAACAAGGCTAGCATCAGGTGTTCGATGGTAATAAATTCATGTCGTTTTTCACGAGCATCGTGAAACGCATGGTTTAATGACTGTTCAAGTGCTTTATCGAGCATAATACCACCTACCTTTTGTAACGCTTAATTGAGTTACTCACCGTCTTCTGGCTCCATAACACATAACAAAGGATGCTGATTTGCGCGAGCAAATTCATTGACCTGAACTACCTTGGTTTCAGCAATATCAGGTGTAAATGTACCACACACACCTTGCCCTTCGTGATGAACCTGCAACATAACTCTGGTTGCCTGCTCTGTATCCATAGTAAAAAACTTACGCAGCACATCCACCACAAAATCCATTGGGGTGTAATCATCATTAAGAATCAACACCTTATACATGGGTGGCTGTTTGAGCTTGGGTTTGGCATCGGCGACTGCTAAGCCGTGCTCATGCTCATGATCGTGGTTCTGATTGTGATTTTGGTCGTTACTCATAGCAACTTCTTTCGCTAAATGTCTCTATCATTATGGCATAAATGGGGCCATAGGTAAGCAAGATCAAGCTTTGCATTAAGTTTCTATTCAGATATATACAGTCTATAATTAGCGAGGCTTTTTTTACAACTATTAGGATAGAAAAATGACAATTCATAAATTGGGCTTAGCCACATTATTAATCTCTGGTCTGGCGCTAAATAATGTAGCTCAGGCTCAAACAGAGGCAGACATTTCTGGCATTCTTGGCGGTGGTTTATCTTTTGGTGGCGAGACTCTAGTTGATGATATTCGTTTCTATGACGGTTCCAGCGACGAAGTTAAAACTGGCGAAGGATTGTGGATAGATTTCGGTTTTAGAGCTGGCTTCGAAGGCTGGGCACTCAAAAATACGATTGGTTACAAAAGCGGCGGCGTTTTTGCATCCAATGGCGATGCGACTTTTTCACGTATGCCCCTAACCGTGATTGCTTCTCTTGATAATAATGGTCACCTGTTTGGCGCAGGTTTTACCTATGAGTTTAACCCTGAGCTGGAGATTGACCTACCAGGTTTATACGGCACGGCAGAATTTGAGAACGCCTTGGGTTTAGTGCTTGAGTATGAAAATAACCATGACACCTGGGCTTGGGGTGTTCGCTATACTCATATCGACTATGATTATGATCCTACTGGCGAAAGCTTCGATGGCAATAATATCGGTGCTTTCTTCAACTGGTATTTCTAAAGTTGGTACAGTGTTATGAAAAGCGACTTCGGTCGCTTTTTTATTGCCTGTTTTATTTGAACAGAGCCTTAGGTGTCAATAACCAATCCAGACGACCTCGATTCGCTTCGACCTCCTGCCAATGATTTGCTCGGAACGAAAGTCTAGCGACAGATGCCGTAGGAAATTTTACATTAGCCCCCATGGCTAATTCTGCAATAAGGGATGAGCACATGGGCTCATGAGCAACCAACATCAACTTATCAACAGCATTATCCTGCTTGTGTATAAGCTCAATGGCTTCTTCAGCACTGGCTAAATAGAGTTCACGACAATATTGTACTTCAGACTTCCAACCGCCCTTTTCTTTTGCAAGCGATAGAGTTTGCTTTGTTCTCACTGCAGTTGAGCATAAGACCCGTTTCGGATCTTGTTTAATCATAGCTAAATGCTTGCCCATTTTTTCAGCAGCAATTGCACCTCGTTCAGCCAATGGTCTTTCATGATCACTTGAAAACCTGGCTTCCCAGTCGGACTTGCCATGCCTAAAAATGTACAGTTTCTTGCTAGATGCTTCCTCGCCTTCAAAGTCAGTTTGATTTTGCTTCATCGTTCTACATCCGTTCAATGTCATGCAGAGTATTATCATAGCGCTAGATAACAACTTAATGACAGAATTTCTACAACTTAAAGAAACCTGTAATTATTTATGCAGATTAGTTTCGATTCTATTAGAATAAGCCCAAGAATGATTCACACAATAACAAAAGGGGTAACAGTGAAGAAAATAGAACACGGTTTTGAACGAGCACTTTTCAGCAGTCGCTGGATTTTGGCACCATTTTTTGTAGGTCTGATTCTTTCGATTTTTATATTGTTGGGTAGCTTCGCAAAAGAGCTATGGCACCTCATTACCCACTTTGGAGGGCTTGGGGAAATTGCGACGATTCTCGGTATCCTGGCACTCGTCGACATGACCTTACTGGCTAACCTGCTCATCATCATTATTTTTAGTGGTTACGAAAGCTTTGTCTCTAAAATTGACGTATCCAACCATGAAGACCGCCCAGGCTGGATGGGTAAAGTGGGCTTCTCAACATTAAAAGTGAAGCTTATCAGCTCGATCGTAGCGATTTCTGGTATCGATCTATTAAGAACTTACATGCAATTGGACAAGATGCCAGAAGCCATTGAGACCGATGTGGTGATGTGGAAGCTGCTGATTCATGGAACCTTTGTTATTTCTGGATTGTTGTTTGCTGTCATGGACTACCTGACTACCAAGTCTGGTAACGATCATTAACTGCTGGCAAGCAATCAGCTACAAATGATATCGACACAAAAAAAGCCCTCTATAAGAGGGCTTTGCTTTATATTCTAAAAAATCCTAAAAATAACTCTAAGCTTCAGTTTCAACTTTGGCATCTTGAGCATTTTTAGCAACCGAAACAATACCATTGTTACGTCCACTTTCAGATTTATACATCTGGCTCTTACCAATTTGCTGCCCGTTGGTAGCATTCAGAGTAAAGTAAAAGCGACCATCTTTGGCTGTTTCCTTCGAGAACCGGTCACCATTCAAAGAGTTTTTGCGCACTGAATCGATGCCATTCTCACATGCCGACTGGGAGCCATAACCCTGACTTTGCAATATGGTTTCACCGTTTCCGGCTTTTAGCACAAAATATAGCTTCCCATCTTTTCCTTTTGATATAACAAATTTTCCCGCCATAAGTTCCACCTTAGAGTTTTTCGATTAATGACAATGCTGCTTACTTATTAATCAGCTAGCAACAATAATCCTCTTTTTGTTTGCCAACAGCAAGTCATAGATCACAAATTTAACATTAGAGTAAAACTAGCGAGTATGCTTACCGCCAGTCCAGCCGCCTTTGGTCAGAACTCTATTACCCATTTGTTTTGGAGAATCTTCGAGATCAGTTGCCATAGAGTCATTCCAGCGATTTAAGAAGCCATACAAACACACCGCACCTAATATTTCGACGATTTGATCATCAGACCAATGTTGCTTCATACGTTTCATCAACACATCATCCACTGCATTCGGCACTGAACCAGCCGCTAGCGCATAATCAAGCGCAACTCGTTCTGCATCGCTGTATAAAGAACTGGTTTGGTATTCCCAGATGGCATCCAGTTTGTCTTGTGAAATGCCATGAATGTTAGCAGCAATCAGTGAGTGAGCTTCACAATACTGACATCCGGCTGCCCGGCTTGCAAAGTGCGCAATCAAACGTTTAAAACCTAAATCAACTTCACCCTCGGGATCCATCACCGCCTTGGTCAGTACACCAAAAGCCTGCACCATCTTTGGTCGGCGCTGCATGGTTAACAGGCTGTTTGGAATAAATCCTAAAATTTCTTCGAAAATTTTAAAGTCGCTCGCCAGCTCTGGATGACTATCAGCGGGTATAGGTTTTAAATGTGCCATAAGCAATTCCTCAAATATTATGATTAATTATGAATAAAACAAACTCCGGTACCACCATACCCACAATAACCTGCTGGATTTTTAGAAAGGTATTGTTGGTGATACTCTTCGGCTAAATAATACGTTTTAAACGGTTCTATGTCCGTGGTAATGGTTGAATAACCCTTATCGCTCAATAGTTCTTGATACTCATCTCGACTGACCTGTGCCTGATCCTGCTGCCCCGTATTATGAGCAAATATAACAGAACGATATTGAGTCCCTACGTCATTGCCCTGTCGCATACCTTGCGTGGGGTCATGATTTTCCCAAAACAGCTGCAATAGTTCCTGATAAGAAATGACGTTAGGATCATAGATAACTTGTACAGCTTCAGCATGACCTGTAAAGCCACTACATACCTGTTCGTAGCTGGGCTTTTCAAAGTCTGAGCCAGCATACCCAACACTGGTCATCACCACACCATCCTGTTGCCAAAATAGTTTTTCAGCACCCCAGAAGCATCCTAGAGCAAAGGTTGCGATCTCCTGCCCTGCTTCAGGCTGTGTCGTTATGGTCTTATTAAATACATGATGGTTCATGAGCAGGCTCCAAGGGTTATCCAACTGTTAGAGTATCAGTTTTTGTTAATGTTACAAAAAAGGCTTTCCGAAGAAAGCCTTTTATACAACCATTAATAACAAATGGTTATTTGTTTACGATATCGTCAAGTGTTGCCTGTGCAAGAGGATGGTAGCCTGGACGGGCAATTTTATAAACACGTCTGGCAAACTCTGCACCTTGCTCAGTTTCCATAAGTTGCTTATAAAGTGGCACAATTAATTTACGACGGCCAATGCTAATAAGGTAGTTCTCAAGGCGTGGCATGACTACATCATAGCCAGTTTTTAATGACAATAATAACCAGGCATGAGCAATTTCATTGTTAGTTGACTCAGTCAATTTAAACTCCGCATCCATCGCCATCATGTCATCATTAGACATACCTGTTGGAAGATTATTAATAAAGTGCAACCACTCATGAACCGTCCATTTTTCAGTTCCAAGCTGGGCCATGGTGATTTCACCGGTTAGGAATTGCTTGGTTTTTTGATTAACAATGTTAAATGCATCTGATGTTGGACTTGGCATCATCTCTGGCAGCATTGGCTCATGAATCCAGGTACGGATTTGCTCATCAGTTACTACACCGGGATGCTTGTCTAAAAGGTTCTCTTTTAAATAAGCTTCGAACTGTTGAGTAGTAATACTTTGGAATGCGAAGTGATCGAAATAAGCAACTAAGAAGGCATCAAAAACCTCACGGCCAAATTTTTCTTCCAGCCAAACCAGGAACATTTGACCTTTAGTATATGGCACAGTTGAGAAAGCATCATCAGGGTCAGCACCTTTAAGATCAACGTTCAAAACCGTATATTCTTTTGGCAAATCCTGAACTGCCTGACGTAAATCCTGAACCGCTAGAGATTGCTCCATTAGAGCGCGTTCGCGACCAAAAAGCTCTTCCATAATGCGATTTTCAACGTAGGAAGTGAAGCCTTCATTAAGCCAGAAATCATGCCAGTTAGCATTAGTCACCAGATTGCCTGACCAGGAATGCGCGAGCTCGTGAGCGATTAAACTAACAAGACTTTTATCACCAGCAATAACGGTTGGCGTAATAAATGACAAACGTGGATTTTCCATGCCACCATAAGGAAATGCTGGAGGTAAAATCAATAAGTCATAACGACCCCAGCGATAGGGGCCATAAAGTTCTTCCGTAACCTGCACCATTTGTTCAGTGTCATCAAACTCGGCAACTGCAGCATCCAACATAGCTGGCTCCGCATAAACACCGGTTCGATCACTCATCGCTTTAAACTTCAGATCACCCACACCGATTGCAATCAGGTATGGTGGAATAGCCTGTGGCATTTCAAAACTGTACTCTCCATCAAGCTCTGTGTCCGGCTCATTAAAGGCACTCATCACAGCCAATAACTCTTTAGGAGTGCGGATAGTTGCATTATAGGTAATACGCACCGCTGGACTATCTTGAACTGGCACAAAACTTCGTGCATGAATGGCCTGGGCCTGGCTGTACATAAACGGATGCTTTTTACCGTCGGTTTGCTCAGGTGTTAGCCATTGTAGTCCGCTGGCCTGTGGTTGAGTTGCGTAATGAACACGAACCTTATCAACACCCTCTACTAAAGAAACTGTCAACTTCGAGCCCATAACATCATCTTTTTCAGCCAGCTCAAACTCACCTGCAACCCACTGATCATTTTGATAAAGCTCTACTTTAGCAACATCAATATCACGTGTATCAAGCACTAGCTCACTGACATCATCTTTCAAGCGATCAAAACTTAAGTCAACGTGTCCTTTAAGTGATTTTGCTTGAAAGTCTACCGTTAGGTCTAGGTCCAGGTGTTCAAGCTTTACTTCGTGAAGGTTGCCATAGGTATGGTCATCGATTGGATTATGCGCTTTGCGTTTCTTGACTGACTCTACTTTGGTCACTTCGACTTCTTTCGTTTCAACTTGAGAAACAGCGATTTCTTGTTTGCTTTCTTCATTCGAACTGTCTTGCTGACATCCTGCTAAGGCAGCCATAACCGCCAATGAGCAGAACAAGGTATGTTGTATTTTCATTCTGATTACCATGAAATTGAAAGTCTGCCATTTAAGCAACAAACAATTTATCTGTAAAGGCTTTACCACAATGGCCTATTGACGCTTATTAAAAGGCAGTGCTAATGTAGGTTTATCGAAGGCTTTGATATCAAAGAGTTACAAAGTCTCTGTATGAAGTTTGGCAGATAAGTTGATGATTTTAATCATGCTCTTTTATTTTATTACCATTAACTCTGCCACATTTTTTAACCCTTTTTAGTGCTATGCTCGGTCAAACATAAGAGGTTAATTATCGACTTAAGAGTCGACAGTAAAACCCTAAGACATCTGTTTGACAAGAAGCCGTTAAGCACAACATCCTTAAGGACTGACTTATGCCATCACAAGGTAGCGGCAAGTTTGAACGTGGTTACATTATTCCGATTGGCGGATGTCTGAATTCAGTCAGTGACCGAGTTGCTGAAGAAATGCGCAGTATTTGTCTGACCTCTAAAGCTAACGCTTTAATTTTAAACATCAGCGAAGACCCGCAAGGAACTGAGCTTGAGCAAGTTTTAATCAGCAATGGTTTTGCACAATGCGAGACCATTAATGTAAGCAGTCGCCAAGACGCCTCAAGCCCACTCACTCTACAGCACCTCGTCGGAGTTGATCTGGTCGTTATTATTGGTGAGCGCCCATTACAGATTTCTACGTTAATTGGTGGCACATCATTAGCCAAACAACTTCGTAAGCTCAATGCTGATGGTACTCATGTTGCCGGTTTGTATGGTGCGGCAGCTTTGCTTAGCGAGCACATGATTGCTGGTGGCAATGAAGCCAATATTCCAACGCAAGCTGGAGTAACCATGGCACCAGGGCTTGGACTGACTAATCGCTTTATGGTGGATTATCACTTTAAACAACAAGGACGACTCGGCAGGCTTTTAACAGCTTTGTCTTATAACCCATTTACCATCGGGGTAGGAATTGATGATGGTACGGCTTTATTTATAAGTCCTAAGGACGAATTACAGGTCTATGGAGGTGGCGCAGCTACTTTGATTGATCCCTGTAATCTTCAATATTCGTCTATGGGGTCAGCAGGAAGTGGGGATCCAATTTCCTTGTTTGGCCTTCAAATGCACATTTTGGCTGAGGGGGCTCGCTTTAGTGTCGGAGAACGTAATGCGTTTGATGAACACTGGGCTTAGCAACACCATAGGCGAAAGATGAGTAACATATTTAACTGACAATTGGGTGATTATCGATGACAAAACATCTAGCCAAAACTTTAACACTTGCGCTTTCAACACTACTCTTTGTTGCCTGTAAACCGGCAACAGTGGCTCAACCAGAACCAACAGTAAGCAAACCAACTGCAACCACGAAATCAGTGAATATTGGTGCCAGTAACTATATGACAGTACCGAGTCATTGGAGTATCAAACCTTCGCTTATGCCAAAAGGCTTTGTCAGCTACACAATTAAAGATAACAATCTACACATTGTTATTAGTGGCTATGCAACTGAGCGTTCTAACTTTAATCACGATAAAAGCCGCAAAGACCTACAAAATATCACGCTCTTATACCGTGCTGGGGCAGCTGACAAAGAACAAAAATATTTGAAGCTCGATGATCATCACAAAATTGGTGGCTATACACACTACACTTGCCGCACCGCAAAAAAATGCTATCAGGTCTTCCCTCTTTCACACTGGCGATCAGTTATCGCATCTGACTTTCATGTCGGCGGAATGAAGTACACCATTACGGCTGGTGTTGATGACTTAAATGGTACTCATGCACAACAGGTTTTAACCGCAATAAAAAGTATCGAGTCAAAATAGTTTAGTTAGTTTAATCTTTTTACTGGATTAAGAACTAGGCAGTAACTGAATAAAATATATGCGAACATCATTCCCGCGAAAGCGGGAATCTAAACTCTCATTGCTTCCATCCCTCAGTTTTCTGTTGCGCTATTCAGCTCAACCAAAGGGGCTTATTGATAGAAGCCTGCCAAACTACAACTACACGCTTATTCACTTGCTAAAGTTAAATTAGAAAATGAAGCACCTACAAAAAAGCCTGCTATATGCAGGCTTTTTTATTTCTAGGCTTATTGTGTCCTAAGATTAAATTATTAGACTTGCGCTTCTCGCTCCGCAATAAAGGCTAATGCCTTTTCGATACGGTTCAACACACGCTCTTTACCGATCCACTCAAGAGTGATACCTAGATCTGGAGACATACCAGCGCCTGTGACGGCTACTCGAAGCGGCATACCGACTTTGCCCATGCCAATCTCTAACTCTTCAGCAGTGGCGCTAACAAGGCCGTGCAGAGATTCTGCTGTCCAGTCTCTCGCCTGTTCAAGTTTAGACTTCACCACTTCTAAGGGCTCTCTTGCGACTGGACGCAAATGTTTCTTGGCTGCGCCAGCATCAAACTCCTCAAAGTCATGGTAAAAATAGCGAACTGCCGAAGCTAATTCTTTAAGGGTTTTAACGCGTTCTGCCATTTCTGGAATTAACAGCTTGATGTCAGGTCCATTGCTGGTATCGACCGCTTGCTGATCCAGGTGCCACTGCAAATGTTTGACCACCTCTTCAGCAGGTAGTGCTTTCATGTAATGCTGATTTAACCAGTTCAACTTGTCAGTGTTAAATGCAGAAGGTGCGCGATTAACATCAGACAAATCAAAATACTCAATCATCTCTTCAACTGAAAACACTTCTTGATCACCATGTGACCAACCCAGGCGTACTAAATAGTTCAACAGAGCCTGTGGCAAATAGCCGTCGTCACGGTACTGCATAACACTGACAGCACCATGGCGCTTCGATAAACGTTTGCCGTCATCACCCAGGATCATTGGAACATGGGCATACAAAGGAACATCGCGACCAAGCGCTTTAATCATATTAATTTGACGCGGTGTATTGTTAACATGGTCATCACCACGAATAACATGACTGATTTCCATATCCAGATCATCCACCACAACTGTAAAGTTATAGGTCGGTGTACCGTCAGTTCGAGCAATAATCAAATCGTCCATTTCGCTGTTATTAACAGATATGCGACCTTTGATTAGGTCATCAAAAACTACAGCGCCCTCTTTAGGATTCTTAAAACGAATCACATGAGGTTTTGATAAATCCTGCTCTGCTTCGCTTAAATCACGACAATGGCCGTCATAACCAATGTTTTGCTTGCTGGCTTGCTGCTCTTCACGCAAGGCATCCAGACGCTCTTTAGAACAGTAACAACGATAGGCTTGACCTTTCTCCAACATTTCGCCAATCACTTCTTTGTAGCGCTCAAAGCGCTTGGTCTGATAATAAGGACCCTCGTCATGCTCTAAATGTAACCACTCCATGCCATCAAGAATGGCCTGTACCGATTCATCATTTGAGCGCTCACGATCAGTATCTTCAATTCGTAATACGAAAGTACCTTGATGCTTTTTAGCATAGAGCCAGCAATAAAGTGCTGTTCGAGCGCCACCAACGTGTAGATAGCCAGTTGGACTTGGAGCAAAACGTGTTTTTACAGTCATATTAGGTCTATTATTGGTTGTGAAGTAAAAGTGCCGCTATTCTAGCAAGAGGCCCTGCTTTACAAAACCACTTTCAGTGATTTGTTATTGCTGATTTGGATTGTTTGCTGATTAATTGTTAATCAAAACAATGTTTTTCTAAGGATTTATTCAAAAAGTTGTTGACCTAACCGATAACCACTTTATAATGCGCTCCGTTCTTAGCGAACAGATGGAATTTGGGTGGTTAGCTCAGTTGGGAGAGCATCGCCCTTACAAGGCGAGGGTCACTGGTTCGAGCCCAGTACCACCCACCAAACTCCATCCCCCTTACGATATATTTGAAGTATATTGTATGATGTATTGATAAGAGTATTTTGAGCTTCTGAATTTCAGAAGCTTTTTTTTTGCCTGCTACTTTTACTCATAGCAGTTCATGGCTCAGCCCCACCACTATTTTTTGCTCTCAAGAGCGCTCGTGCATTCCTTTTAGCGGCCAGCTCTGGCACAATATGCGCCTATTTAGCTTATTCAACCAGCCCTGTAAATTGCTCATGTCTTCAGATACTTACATCGCTCAGTTACGCACCCTACTTGATGATGACTGCTTGCTTACTGATAAAGATTCACTTGACCACTATGGTAAAGACTGGACCAACATCAAACAGCCAGCGCCACTAGCAATTGCATTGCCTAAAACAACCGAACAAGTCCAGGCTTTAATCTTATGGGCTAACGACAATCAAGTTGCAATCGTCCCCTCTGGTGGTCGCACCGGCCTGAGCGGTGGCGCCGTGGCTGCGAACGGTGAGCTGGTTATTGCTCTGGACAAGATGAACAAAATCATTGCGTTCAACGCAGGTAGTCAGCAAATACAATGCCAGGCAGGCGCTATTACGGAACAAATCCAGCAATATGCTGAAGACAAGGATCTTTACTATCCGGTCGATTTTGCATCCAGTGGCTCAAGCCAGATAGGTGGCAATATAGCGACCAACGCTGGTGGCATTAAAGTTATCCGTTATGGACTCACGCGAGATTGGGTACAAGGTCTCACCGTAGTAACTGGTAAAGGTGACATTCTCGAATTGAATAAAGGCTTGGTAAAAAATGCTACCGGCTATGATCTGCGTCACTTGTTCATTGGTAGTGAGGGTACGCTAGGCATCGTAACAGAGGCAACTCTTAAACTAACCCACAAGCCTGCCAACCTAACAGTATTGCTGTTAGCTATTCCAAATCTTGATAGCTTGATGCCCATTCTCCAGCAGTTCCAAAAGGCGGTAGACCTAACAGCATTTGAATTCTTCTCTGACGAAGCGTTAGAAAAGGTCATGGCTCATCACAAGCTTGCCTGCCCTGTTGAGCAGCGCGCACCTTACTACTGTTTATTGGAGTTTGACGCCACCAGTGAAGATATTCTTGAATCTGCTTTAGCCCAATTTGAGACAGGGCTTGGCAATGGACAGATTCTCGATGGTACCATGAGCCAAAGTCAGCAACAGGTTGAAGAGTTATGGAAATATCGAGAGTTTATTTCCGAGACTATTTCCAGTCATAAACCCTATAAAAATGACATTTCGGTTACGCCAGAAAAGATCACAAGCTTCTTAACCGGCGTAAACGATATCGTAGCCAAAGACTATCCTGACTTTGAAGTGATTTGGTTTGGTCATATTGGAGATGGAAACTTGCACCTCAACATTCTAGCTCCAGAGGATATGGACTACCAAGAATTTACTCAGTCTTGTGAACAGGTGAATCCTAAAATATTTACTTTGCTGCAAGAACTTGGTGGCAGTATTTCAGCAGAGCACGGTGTAGGTCTTCTTAAGAAGGCCTACTTAAACTACACCCGAAGTGATACTGAAATTGGTTATTTAAAAGCTATCAAACATGCTTTTGATCCAAATGGCATCATGAATCCCGGCAAGGTTATTGATTAATGTTATTAGCCCTCAGCCTTGTCGCATTACTTATTGGCCCCTTCTTAGTCGGCCTCTTCCCTTATAATCGTAGACTCGATAACTTCCTGTTCGCTTTTGTTTTAGTTTCTGTTGGCGGACTACTATTGATTGATGTTCTACCAGCAATTTGGCAACACATTGGCTATGCGCTAATTCCCGCAGTTCTACTTGGTTTTTTTGGTCCAGGTTTAATCGAAGTGAGTTTTAGAAAAGCTGCTGATAAGGCACACAGTCTAGCGCTGTTCTTGGGCATTACTGGGCTTATGATTCACTCTTTGCTCGATGGTGCAGCCATTGTTACCAACGACACCAATCCAATGCTGGCATACGCAGTGATTCTTCATAGAATAGTGGTAGGTTTAAGCATCTGGTGGATTGTACAGCCACAATGGGGTAATTTCAGAACCTGGCTGGTGTTCACCTTTATGTTCGTGACTACTGTGATTGGCTTTTACGCAGGAGAGCAACAGCTAACGGGGCTGCACAATAACATTATCGACTATTTCCAGGCATTTATATCTGGGACCTTGCTTCACGTCATTATTCACCGCCCTCATGTTGATGATCATGGACATATTCATCATCACGATCACTCAGTCCCAGTTTCAGTCATTCATGAAGGTGCAGAGGACAAACATCATCATGTAGCAAATGAAGTTCCCCATTCACATGGGTTTGTCATTAAACACAAAGGGTATTTTACAACCGGCGTTATAGTTGCTGCTGTTCTACTGTATGTGCTTCATCTGATTCATCAGCACTAACTACCGACTAACGCATTACATCCATAAAAGCTTTTTCGATTTAGGAATCGAGGACACATAATCTAATTGACCGCTGACTATCAAAGCAGGTAAGTCAGATGCCAATTTCGAATCAAGTTCAGCACCACGGGTAAATTGATTAGCATAAATACCAATCCAGGCGTTACGGCTATTTTTCTTGGCAACCGCCAGGGCTTTTTCTGTAATATAAATTATTTGTTCCCAAGTTAATGGCCTTTCAATGTTGTCGGTAAATGGGAAGCGGGTAAACCCGATACTACATGTCACATCGGTAGTACTACCATTTCCAAGGTCAAACTTTCTGGAAGCCACGATATTACGAATTTTTTCTGCCAATAGCATTTGCTCACGCTTTTCTATACCACGACTTAAAATTACCAGCGTAGCGCCCTGCCAGCGAACTAAAGTATCCGTTCCGTAACAAATGGTTCTTAAACAATCTGAAAGCTGCTTAATGATTTCGTTGCCACAGATAAGTCCGTATCGTTGATTAATCGTAGCCAGGTTATCGATATCAACTGCAAAAACGCCAAGATAAACGCCCTGCAATTCTTTTTTGTCGCGCCACGTGGTTAAAATTGATTCTAATTCCTGCTGAATACTACCTTTTAAATAACTACGAGTTCTAAAACCTGTCAGCTGATCATCCATTGATGACTGTTCAAGTTTAGAAGTTAAAAGTTCAACCTGATAACGCTGCTCTGATAAAGAGTATTGCAAATCCTCAACTCGATACAATAAAGACTTTTTGTCTTTGAGCAGCATCTGACTTTTAGACTCGGACTCTTTTAATAAACGTTCTTTTAATTTAAGTGTCCTTTTGATGCCCCGGTAGATATAAAAAACAACCGCAATTACAAATAGGGAAAGCATAAAAAAGTAAACGGCAAAACCTTTTGTGCTACGCCAGAAACCTTTATCAACCTTAATCCTTAATTGAGACTCTTTCACACTCCAATCACTATCCTCATATCGAACCTGAATACGAATATTCAATGCTTCCTGCTCCACTGAATGAAGTCTTATCAATCGCGAATTGCCGAGATTAATCCAGTCAGGCGTTAAACCCTCAACCTTGTAACGGAACTCAAGATTTTTTGCATTAACATAGTTAAAGACAGTAAATTTAATATCCGTAATATCGCCATATTGAATCGTTGAGCGATACAAATTGTTAGACTCATTTGCATCCAACGGTTGACGAATATTATTTTGTATTACTTCAGTTATTTTGATCGGTTGATGTTCTTTATCAATCACGATCTCCTCAGGCTTGAAATAGCTAATACCATTCAAGCCACCAAAATATAAATAACCGTCATTATCGGTAAAGTGTGCATTAGTGAAAAACTCACTGT
Organism: Kangiella sp.; assembly: GCF_048265365.1. Taxonomy (NCBI): domain Bacteria; kingdom Pseudomonadati; phylum Pseudomonadota; class Gammaproteobacteria; order Kangiellales; family Kangiellaceae; genus Kangiella; species Kangiella sp. The sequence goes on along the minus strand of NZ_JBLXBT010000001.1, from coordinate 1,591,482 downwards.
ATTGCAGGCCATCTGAGTAAGTATAGTTTATAGGTCGACCTTTATCGGGATGAAATTTGACAAGTCCATTTGCAGTAGAAACCCATAAGTTTCCGGAATCATCGGATAAAATTGAGCAGATGAAATCGTTGATAAAACCATCATTGACGGTAATACGTTGAAAATAAACCTCGCCATTGATGTTATAACGAATGCGGTTTAAACCCGTTACCGTGCCAACCCAGAGGACACCAAGCAAATCTTCGTAAATAACATTGATATCTGAGCTGGTAAGCGTTTCGGGATCATTAGGATCACTTAGGTAGTATTGAATGTCGAAAGTTAATGGGCTAAACCTGATTAAACCTCTTGAACCACCTAACCATATATAGCCCTGTAAGTCTTCATACATGGTGTAAACACCATACTTTGACTGTATGAAATTTGAAGGAAGCCGCTCAGTGAGATCTTCAACAACAATATGATCCCTTATAAGCTTTTCTCCAGGTGGTGTATTGATAGAGACCTTGAAAAAACCTTGCTTGCCACCGAGCCAAATTTGACCATTTCTACCTTCAATTACAACGCCCAGGTCAGTTAATTTTATTGCACTACCATCAACATCCACAAACTCGGTTAGATACAAAAAAGTAGCACTTTGATAAGGTCTAATAAACATACCCGTGCCAGTCAGCAACCAAAGATTTCGATCTGTGTCTTCAAGAATATCCGCCACGTAACCGGTTGTCATGGGACCCTGCTCGGTGGGCAACGATGAAAAATGAGTTAGCTTTGATAAGGTCTCATCATATTGATAAACCCCTGATGCTTCTGTGCCAACCCAAAGCTTACCCAGATAATCTTTATGTAACGTCGTGCTGATATTGTCTCGACCAAAAGGGGCCACTTCAGATTTCTGTAATAAATGTACAAACTGTTCGCGCGAATCCCAATAATTGACACCTAAACCCGTGCCTAACCAAATTAAGCCATCAAAGCCTCTCATCAACGACATAGTGTAATCACTGGCAATCGAATGCTTATCACTAAAATCTGCGTGATATTCACGCGTTACTCTGACCTGCTCATTGTCCCAGAATTTAAGTCCAACTGTCGTAGCTACCCAAATGCCTTCCCCATCGGGTAGCAAGGCCTCAACTTCAACTGGGGCCTCTACTTTTGAATCAATTACATCAAAGTGCTCGAACTCACCGGTGCTCAGTTTAAATGTTGAAAATCCTGATGAGCGCGATAAAAATACTTTGTCAGGATAATCATCAAAAGAGAAAAAATTATCAAATTTCTCACTATCCTGATTCTGACTACAGAACTCTTTTCGTTGACCACCGCCAAAATCTACCTGCAGAATGCAGTTTTTATGTATAAAGAAAATACGCTGGCCAATGATCGTCATCACTTGCAGCGATTTACCTTCAATGAAATCTGTTAGTCGTTGATTTTGATTGACCGTTTTATTAGTCACATCTATCGTTGCAAAGTAGTCTGCGCCCAGCACTGACAGGGTCTTATCCTGATTCAATGAAATAGACCAAACCTCTTTTGCTTGCCCTTGTATGTTTGAACCTTGAACTTGCAGGTTTTGCAGAGAATCAGTCCAGTGCGTTACTTTAAGGGTATGTATGTCAATACTATCAAGACCCTGAGGGGTCAGAATCCATAGAGTACGTTGGTCATCAAAAATAAGGTTACTAATAGTCGGAGAGTTTAAGGTTTCGGAATTGGTAGGAGAGTGCCGAAAAATGCTATTTTCTACGCCATCAAATCGGTTCAAGCCATCCTGAGTGCCGATCCAAGTATAACCAAGACTGTCTTGAGCGAGACTTAATACCGTACTTTGGCTCAGGCCATCTTCAATATTGTAAGTGTGGAACCGAATTCGTTGCAGATTTTTTTTTGCTTCAGCAATTTCGGTAAGCAAAAAAAGAAGTATTGTTACAAAGGAAAGAACACAGACAACAGCTGTGCGCCAAGCCTTTTGGCCTGAACTGTATTTACCGCTTTTCCTCGAATCGTATATCACTCGTTAACTCTGGTCTTATCCCTGCTTTATCTTTATAAAATGCTCTTATCACATCAAGGTCTTGTTCTTGATTACCGCTTGGCCGTAATACGTCCCCAATGCCAATTTCTTTTGTTTTTGAATCAAGAAATGTCATTACAATAGGAACTTGTGCTCTAAGGGCAATGTGATAAAAACCACTCTTCCAATAAGGTTTATAACTTCTTGTTCCTTCAGGAGCAAGAGCAAATTGGATTTCTTCTTTTTGTTTAATTATTGCCGCAACCTGATCAACAACATTATTAGCAGAGTTGCGCTCCACTGGAATGCCGCCAAACATCCTAAAGAACCAACCAAAAGGAGGCTTGAATAAGGTGTGCTTGCCCAAGTACCCAATTTTCATTTTGAAGCAAAAGCGAACCATCAACATCAAAACAAAGTCCCAATTGGAAGTATGTGGCGCAAAAATAACCACATACTTTTTATCCTTGGGTAACTGCCCTACTAACTTCCAGCCAAGAAGGCGCAATAAGGCTTTCATTATATAACGCATAAGACCTCGCTATTGGTTATGCAAATCCATAACCATGGCAGCATCACCTATATCATCGACCTCTTTATTTTCCTTGGCTGAGTCATTGCGGAGTTGCTGCAGCTTATCCAGATAATCTGCATCAATATCGCCCGTGATGTACTCGCCCGTGAATACTGATAAGTCAAAGCGCTTAATATTGGGATTACCCTCACGCACAGCATCCACCATGCCTTCAATATCAAGGTAAATCATTTTGTCAGCACCAATTGCCTGGCCTACTTCTTCTTCGGTACGACCATGAGCAACCAGCTCTGATGCCGCAGGCATATCAATACCATAAACATTAGGGAAGCGAACAGGCGGCGCTGCTGATGCAAAGTAGACTTTTTTAGCGCCGGCTTCACGAGCCATTTCTATAATTTGCTCAGAGGTTGTTCCGCGAACGATTGAGTCATCGACCAGCAGAACATTCTTATCGCGGAATTCCAATTCAATTGCGTTTAATTTTTGGCGAACACTTTTCTTGCGCATTTGCTGACCGGGCATAATAAATGTTCGACCAATATAGCGATTTTTAATAAAGCCATGCCGCATTTTGACGTTAAGCTCATGCGCTAATTGAACCGCAGAAGTGAGCGAAGTATCAGGAATCGGGATAACCACATCAATATCATGATCGGGCCACTCACGTAGAATTTTCTCCGCAAGCTTTTCTCCCATACGTAATCGGGACTTGTATACCGAAACGTTATCAATCATTGAATCAGGACGAGCAAGATAGACGTGCTCAAAGATGCATGGCGTCAACTCATTGTCCGCATAACACTGCTTTTCGTGCAAAGTGCCGTCATCAGAAATGAATACTGCATGGCCTGCGCCAATATCATCAATCAACTCAAAGCCAAGTGCATCCAAGGCAACTGACTCAGAGGCAACCATGTATTCGGTACCTTGTTCAGTTTCGCGCTTACCATACACAGCAGGACGAATGCCATGAGGGTCTCTGAAGCACAATAAACCATGACCATTAATCAAGGCCACAGCAGCATAAGCACCTTTACAACGTTTAAAAACACTGCCAACAGCATCGAAAATATCATCTGGGGTTAACTGATTTTTGTCTTTAATTTGTAGCTCGTGCGCAAGCACATTCAATAAAACCTCTGAATCAGAGTTGGTATTGAGATGACGGCGGTCTGTCGAGAACAACTCTTCTTTAAGTTGGTCTGAGTTAGTCAAGTTACCATTGTGGGCTAAAGTAATACCATAAGGAGAGTTAACATAAAGCGGCTGCGCTTCAGCGCTGGTGGAACTACCGGCGGTTGGATAGCGAACATGCCCGATACCAGTATTGCCCGTTAATCGGCGCATATGACGAGTATGGAACACGTCTCGAACCAGGCCATTATCCTTACGTAAGTAAAGGCGACCATTATCGGTAGTCACAATACCTGCGGCATCTTGGCCACGATGTTGCAACACAGTTAGTGCATCATAGATGCTTTGATTGACAGGGTTCTTACCTACGATTCCAACAATACCACACATATCAATTTTGCTCGTCTATTTCAGTTGGTGGCTCAGAGTCCTCTTTTAACTGAGGGACAACTTCACCAAGTTGCTCATAAAACCATTCGGCGACCATCTCCATATTTGGGAGCAAACTTGATTGTCCCCACCATTCATCCTTAGGTACTGGGGTGAACTGCTTCAAGCCCAATACAATTAATGCGACAACTAACACACCTCTTAAAGCTCCAAATATCATCCCTAATAATCGATCGGTTCCACTCAACCCTGCTGCATCAACCATTCTGCCGATCAGGTAATTAACAATGCCTGCAATAACAAGAGTTACCACAAATAAAGAAACCCAGGCTACGCCCAAACGAATGCTGTTGGTATCAATGTGATCAACGAGAAGTGCGGCAAATGGCTCATAAAAGCCTTTAGCGACAAAGAAGGCAGCTATCCAGGCAGCTAACGATAAAGCCTCGCGAACGAAGCCTCGAAGCAAGCTAATTATAGCTGAGATGCCAATAATGGCGAGAATAACCCAATCGACCCAAATCATTAAGGAGGCTAATGTGTTGTGTTGGCGGCTATTTTAACAGAGGTAACAGTCAGGCGAAACGGTTAATGTTGTTTTGGATCAAACTCAATAACCTTGACTTTTGAACCAACCACTTTTTCTAAGTCGCCGGTTCTTTGCTCAGCCTCACCTTTTACCGGATAAGGGCCAACATAGACGCGAGCATAAGAATCCCCTACTCGCTGATAAGCGCGGTAACCTTGGTCCCTTAAATTGTTCACCAATTTAGTGGCATTGTCTTTATTGGAAAAAGACCCGATCTGGATAAGCCAGGCACTATCTGAGAAAGCTAATTCGCTCTCAGTACTTTCTTTGGGTTGGATTTGTGGTTGTGATTCAACTTTAGGTTTAGATTCGTTCTCAACTTTTGGCTTAGGCTCGACCCGAGCCACCTTCTCCGCCTCCTGCTTTTCAACAGGCTGGGCGCCAACTTCTTGCTCTTTTTCATTCTCAGCTTTGTTCTGTTCCACTTTTTCTACAGGCTGCTGAGATGCCAGTTGATCTTCTGCTGGTTGCGTCGGCTCTTTGCGGTCTGTAGTGGTTACTGTGTTCGGAACATCTTGCTTGGCTTGTTCTGTATCATCAAGATTAATCACCAAAGGTCCCTTTTCAACTGGACCATTTGCTTGGAACCCAGGAGCTTCGTCTGACTGCTGGGATTGGTTTTCGCTGGGAACCTCGGGAATTTGCGACTGGATCTGAGAGCGATATTTTTCACTGTCTAGAATCATCGGCAAAAAGAACACGGCTAATGCTAAAATTACTGAAGCACCCACTAAACGATATTTTAATTTTTCATCCACAGCTAAAGCCTCATTTTACTTGTTTAGTCGTTCTAGCATTGCGTTGGCTAAATCCAGGCCATGTTTCTAGCATCATGGCGACGGTAACAAAAGAACCAAAAACAACCAAAGCGTCATTCTGACGTTGATGTTGCCAATATTCATCTAAAGCATCAACCAGTAAATGGTAAGATTTTGCGTCTTTTCGTGACTTTTCAGGCAGTTTTATCATCAATTCTTCGCCCTTAGCACCTCTTGGGCCAGGAAGGTCTATACAACTCCATTGATCAACAGTTGCACAATGAGCCAAAGAGCCAGCAACATCCTTATCTTTTAACATACCGCATATAGCCGTTATATGCTCCACTCCACGAACTTTGAGCTGTTTCAGCTTTTGGTTCAGAATCTTTGCTGAGTCTGGGTTATGAGCCACGTCCACAATCACTATAGGCGCTTTGGAAAGATACTGAAAGCGACCGATAAATTGTAAGTGTTTATAGGCTGCTCTAATCCGCTCAGGATTAACTTTTGTCGGAAAAACCAGCAAAAATGCTTGAAGCGCAGAAGCCAGATTACTCACTAATAGATCATTATTTACCAGGCCATCAATGAATAACTTCTGGCCTTCAACAACACTAGCAAATGTCCATTCGGAGCCTAGATCTTCATATTGATAATCAAGTTGAGCGATAACCCCTTTAGCCTGTCTTGCGCTGACTTCTGGCAGCAGTAAAGACTGAGTTTCCGGATCAGCAATAATCGCTGGCTTGCCAGAACGCATAATACCTGCTTTCTCATGAGCAACCATTTCCAGGGTATCGCCCAGCCAATCAACGTGATCAAGACCAATCGAAGTAATCACGGCAACATTAGGATCAATAATATTGACCGCATCCATTCGGCCGCCAAGCCCCACTTCCAAAACAACCACATCCAATTCCTGCTGCTTAAATATCCAGAAAGCAACCAGAGTTGTGAATTCAAAATAAGTTAGAGGAACACCATTTTGATGTTGAGCTATGTAACGAAAAGCCGAAACCAGTAAGTCATCCGAAACGGGTTGCCCGCTAAGTTTGACGCGCTCGTTGAACTTTAATAAGTGAGGGGATGTGTAGCTGGCGACAGACAAATTATGTTCAATCGCTAAGGATTCCAGAGTGGCAACAACTGTGCCTTTTCCGTTAGTGCCGGCAACAGTAATGACTGGAGCATTAAACTCAAGCAGTCCTAAGCTACGGGCAACTTTTTCGATACGCGACAACCCCAGCTCAATCTGATGAATAGGATGAGCCTGTTCAAGCCAGGCTATCCATTCATCTAAGGTATTAAAATCTGGGGAGGCGCTCACTGCACAATCTTTGGAAAGTATCAGGCAGCAGGTTTAGAAAGGTTTAATAATTTCGCAACAAGGTGAGACACGGTATCGCGCATTTCACGACGGTCAACAATCATATCGATTGCACCGTGTTCTAACCAAAACTCACTCAAACGGAAACCTTCAGGAAGCTTCTCACGAATTGTTTGCTCGATAACACGCTGGCCAGCAAAACCAATCAAGGCTTTTGGCTCGGCTATCTGCACGTCGCCCAACATGGCCAAACTTGCCGTAACACCACCCATGGTTGGGTCAGTTAGGACAGACACATAAGGGAGCTTCGCTTCTGACAGTTTTGCTAATGCTGCACTGGTTTTTGCCATTTGCATCAAAGACACTAAAGCTTCCTGCATACGAGCGCCACCACTGGCCGAAAAGCATACTAATGCAGAGCGGGTATCAATAGCCGCATTAACAGCACGCACAAACTTCTCACCTACAACAGAACCCATTGAGCCGCCCATAAACTCAAAATTAAAGGCGCAAGCCACGACAGGAACATCGTTAACCGTGCCTTTAAATGCAATTAGAGCGTCATTTTCATGAGTTTTCTTTTGAGCCGCTGAAATACGATCTTTGTATTTCTTTGAGTCACGGAATTTAAGCATATCAATCGGTTTCATGTTAGCACCGATTTCTTTGCGGTTTGCTTCATCCATAAACTGCTCTAATCGAGTACGCGCCTTGATGCGCATATGATTATTGCATTTAGGGCAGACATGCTGGCTACGCTCAAGTTCAGCGTAATACAGAACGCCTTCACACGCCGTACATTTGCTCCAAACCCCTTCAGGAATAGATTTCTTTTTTTGCGACCCTTCAGGGTTGCGTTTCGGTAATAATCGTTCTAACCAACTCATAATTTCAGTCTTTTATTCGTCGCTTAACAAATTGCACGCATTGTAACAGGTTTAGTGGCAAACGGAATAAACCTCTGGTTTAACCACTTTAATATTTCAGCAGCCCGTCACATCCTTAATGGCAGAAACAAAGGCCCAGGTGAAACTTTGGGTAAGCCGAATTGCTCAGGGTACTCAACATCTATCAAGTATAAACCATTGGGGCTGGCAGTCGATGCCGCCTGAGTACGATCCTTTCCATCCAGTAACTGCTTTGCCCATTCAGGCTTTTGGTTATACCGCCCTATTTCGATCAGGCTACCAGCAATATTACGCACCATATGATGTAAAAAAGCATTAGCCTTTATATCTATGACCACATAGTCGCCTAAACGCTCAACAAATAAGTGATGGATATTCCTGAACGATGTTTTTGACTGACAGCTTGCAGCCTGAAATGCAGCGAAATCCTGCTCGCCAGGAAAATAACCGCATGCTTTATTCATAGCTTCTATATCGAGTGGAGCACGACACCAGGTCAAACCTGAGCGGGCTATGGCTGGCCGTGTAGGAGTATTAGCAATGATATAGCGGTAACGCCTCGCGGTAGCACTGAATCTGGCATGAAAATCATCAGAAACAGAATGCGCCCAGCGTACGCCAATATCATCGGGGAGCTGTGTATTGGCGCCCATGGTCCAGGCTTTTAATGGTCGTTCATTGCTCAACTCAAAGTGAATGACCTGCCCTGTTGCGTGGACTCCAGTATCGGTGCGTCCAGCGCAAGATACTTCAATCAGTTCATCTGCAATGATGGACAACACCTTTTCAAGTGTTTGTTGTACTGAACTTGCATGGGATTGACGCTGCCAACCATGATATCGGTGCCCATCGTACTCAATGCAGAGCGCGACTTTTGTCATAACTTCAGTCTCAATCTAAGCGGTTAAAATGCACAACACCGGGCATAAACCCGGTGTTGTTATCTGGCTACTCATTCCAAGTAGCTAATCAGTGTTTTGCTAATAGTTTTGCAGCTTCTTCGCTTTGTTTAGCATTACCCTCTTGCTTCACTTCCTGCAAAATATCTTTAGCTGAATCTTCATCACCCATCTCTATGTAAGCTTTTGCCAGCTCGAGTTTGGTTTGCACTTCATCTTCACTAATTCCTGATTCTCCGGCGGCCGAAGTCTCTGATGATGCAGTAGATTCCTGGGTCACTAAGTTTTCGTCGTCGGAGTCTAGTGAGAACTCCAAACCACTATCACTTGTTTCATTGGTATCAACAACAGACTCTGGTTTGACCTTGTCCTCTGAAGCAGTAGCTTCAACTTCTTTCTCAAAATCACTCAAGTCGAAGTCTAATGAATCGCTTGAAGATGTTGTGTCGACTTCGGGCTCTTCCGTTGCTTCAAGCTCAGCGCTTAAATCAACATTCACTTCTTTACCCTGATTTTCCTGATCATAGCCGAACACATCGTCTTCATCAGGCAATGGTTCCTGCTTAACTACCGGCTCGGCAGGTTTAGGTGGCTCAACAAGTGACGTTAAACTGGCAACCTTAAGGCCAAGTTTAGAGTCATGATCAAAATCTTTCGAAAGTCCCTTTTTCAGTTCGTAGAACTTTGAAGAATTTTTCTGACTGGCCAATATCTCCATATACTTCACTCGGATCTCATCATTTTTTGGAGTTTTGGCTAAGGCTTTCTCAAGCACATTATTCGCTTCGGTCATTTTGCCGCGAGCAATTAAAATATCAGCTTCACCAATTGGATCAGAAGATGCTTCATCAACCGTCATCTTGTCTTTATTTAAAAAAGAATCTCTTGGCGAAGCCGGTTCTTTTTTGCGGGAAGAGTCGCCAAATGACGGTACTAATCCTGACTCACCATCTTCTGGCGGTTGGCGGTTGCGCCAATAAACAACACCACCAGCGAGGACTAGCAAGGCTAATAAACCGCCACCAGCCCAGTACCAGAATCCTTCGGCTTGATAAAATGACTCTTTATTAGACTTATCATTCTGGGCCAACTGAGGTTCTGGTTTCTTTTCTTCTTCGACCACAGACTCTTGAGCAGTGTCAGCCACTTTTGCTTCTGACTGCTCTTCTTCCGGATTTTCTATTGGTAAAGTATCTTCAGCAACTTCAGCGGATCCCGATAATACAGCTAAAGTATCGTCTTCTACCTGCACTCCAGTGTCAGCGAGATCATCTTTAGCCTGTAACTCTTCTTTAAGCTGTTGGTTTTGTAACTTCAAGGTTTCCACAGCTTCTCGTAATGTGTTGACCTCACTCTGCAACTCAGAAACTGACTCTGCATCAGTTTCGGAGCCTCCGGCCTGGTTAAGCGAGCTATCTTCAACGCTGGCAATACTTAATCGACCACCCTGTGATGACGAGTCATCACGAGCTTGCGTTTCGGAAACTGTTTTTCGTACATCAAGAGGTGCCTGGTTACTTCCCAGAGAAGCTCGGTAGGCACTCAACGCTTCAGCATGCGAAATACTATCAATGTAGGATTGCTCTGGAACTTTTAACTGGTAGCCAGCCTTTAAACGATTAACGTCATCATTAATAAAAGCATCAGGATTATTACGATAGAGAGCAATCAGAGTTTGTTGAACGGTGGCGTTATTCGGTCTGACTTGACTGGCAATACTCCAAAGCGTTTGTCCACGACCGACACTCCAGCTATTGCCTTCAAAGACTGGCGCTGTACGGCGTTGTGTGCTTGTCTCAGTCCTAGTGACGGTTTCTGTAGGAGTTTGTTCTGATTCAGCTGGTTCTTCTTGTTGCGGCTGGCTTTGTTCTGGGCTCGTTGTTGTAGGAGTACGTTTGACTTCCTCAGCAACAGTCGATGGTCTTTGGGTTGGAGTTACTTGTGTTTGACTTGGTTCAGCGCTGACAACCGGTGTGGTTTTATTGAAGACTGGAGGATCCAACAGTAAGGTATACTCACGCATTAACTTACCTTGCGGCCAATCTAGTTCAATAATAATGTTTACATAGGGTTCTTTAATCGGAGAATCACTAGAAAGGCGAACCGCCTTTGAGCCATCCGCTTTAGTGTAAACTTCGAATCGTAACAAGCTATGGAATGGCTCGCGAGTGACACCATAACGTTCGTATGCTTCAAATGAGGCTATCTTCGCGCGCAGTTCAGATTCTTGAAGTTCCTTTGAAGAAAGAAGAACGATTTCTGCGTTTAGTGGTTGGTTTAGACCTGATTCAGTTTTAAGCTCACCAAGTCCAAGCGACCAGGCCTGAGAAGTCATTAGTGCCGTCGATACAGCGACAGTCGCAGCTAATTTACGAAACATAAGTTCTCCCTCTTAAATACCCATAGTAAAAATTCGACTCAAAAGCCGCTGTTGACCACGGCTTTTTGATGTCAGAACTTAAGATTATACTTTAAGTTAGCTATTGTTAAGTACTAATTTTGCGGCTATAAGTAATTTTTTACAAGTATTTCAGCGATTTGAACTGTGTTCAATGCCGCACCTTTGCGAACATTATCAGAAACTACCCACATTGCGAGGCCGTTTTCCATGCCTACGTCCTGACGAATGCGGCTGACAAACACATCGTTCTTGCCGCTGGCATGAGTTACTGGAGTGGCATACTCAAGCTTACTCATATCATCAACCACAGTCACACCTTCAGCATTCTTTAACAAGAACCTGGCCTGTTCCGCATCAAGCGGCACCCGGGTTTTAATATGAACTGCTTCAGAGTGACCGTAAAACACCGGAACCCTTACCGCCGTTGGGCTCACTCCAATCGAAGGATCTTCAAAGATTTTATGGGTTTCCCACACCATCTTCATTTCTTCTTTGGTATAACCATTGTCCTGAATGGCATCGATATTCGGCAAAACGTTAAAAGCAATTTGCTTGTCGTATACCTTACTGATTGCTTCTCGGCCATTTAGCAATTCAGCGGTTTGACTGGCCAACTCTTCTACGGCTTTGTGGCCAGAACCCGAAACAGCCTGATAAGTACAGACATTGATATGCTCAATACCCACATCGTCCTGAATTGGCTTTAAAGCAACCAATAGCTGCATGGTTGAACAATTAGGGTTGGCAATAATGCCTCGATTCTTATAATCGGCGATACGTTCAGGGTTAACTTCAGCGATAACTAACGGAATATCGTCCTCATAACGAAAGTGAGAAGTGTTATCGACCACCACACAGCCAGCCTCCGCTGCTTTAGGTGCGTATTCCGCTGAGATATCACCTCCAGCAGAAAACAAACCGATATCGGCTTTAGAAAAGTCAAAGTCCGCAAGATTTTCAACTCGAACTGACTTGCCCTTAAACATCAAACGCTCACCAGCGGAACGCTCGCTTGCGAGCAAGTACAAATTCTCTACTGGAAAATCACGCTCTTCCAGTATCTCACGAATAGTAACACCGACGGCACCTGTAGCGCCGACGATGACGACATTAACTTTTTTCAATTTAGCTCTCCGAAAACCTCAAAAAAGGAATTAATATAAATTCTAGGAAATATAGGTAACTATTTCTTTCTTAAAAACATTATCCATACACGCAAAGCAACATAACCTACGAAGCCAGCAGCGATCATATAATATGAAACGATGACCCAGGTTGCAGCATTATCTTGTGGGTGAACAAAATTCAATAAAAAACCGGCTGCGACAAGCAATATGGCCAAGAAGGAAAGACTCTGCAAACGACGGCTTCTTTTCATCTTCTGGATATGAATGGCCCGCTCTAACTGCTCTTCGCTGGTGCCTTTAAGTACCGCACCGCAATGCATGCAGACTTCTGCCTTGCTTGAAATTCGTTTACTGCACACAATACATCTGATAATTGACATAACTCACTCTTACTCTGTATCTGTTGAATTGATCAATCAGTCCAAAGCCTTACTTGCGATCTCATAGACATCTTTGGACAGATCAGGCAGTTGCAAAATACCCTGTAATTGTTCACACATCAAGCGTTGACGCTCATCGTCGAACTTTTTCCAGCGGTTAAAGGCTCCAGTCAACCGTGCCGCGGTTTGCGGGTTGACGCTATAGAGTCTTTTAATCTGCTCGGCCAGGAAAACATAGCCCTGACCATCTTTGCGATGAAACTGTGGTAAGTTTGACCCGGCAAAAGCGCCAACCACCGATCGGACTTTGTTGGGATTTTTAAGATCAAAGGCAGGATGTTCGATTAAGGACTCTACCCGTTCAATGGTTGAGTCATTTGGATCTGTCGCCTGCGAAACAAACCACTTATTGACCACCAAGTCTTCATTTTGCCATTTCTGATAAAAATCGTCAGCTATCTGCTGCTTGTCCTCATAATTGGAATGCATAAGCAACTGCAATGCCGTTTCAGCATCCGTCATATTATTACTGTTGAGTAGCTGGCTGACCGCTAGCTCATAGGCTTTTGGTTTATCCAAAGCGACAAGATAGCTCAAGCAAACACCGGCATAGGCACGTTGTGCAATAGATGTTTTATCCTGCTGGAAGCTACCGACATGATGGTTGGCTTGATAATGCACTAACCAATCCATCTCTAGATGACGAGCCAGCTCTTTTTTCAGGAAGTTATGTGCAGCGATTAAGTGATCAAGATTAACCCGATCAACCTCTTCAATCAGCGCTTTGATATCCGGCAGTGTCAAGGCCAGGGCTTTAAAGCGCCCATCAAGCGATTCATCGGACAACAGATTTTGTACCGCGTTGACTAGATGCAACGGGAACTGCATGGCCTCGCCCGCTTGCTGCTCAGCACATAGCTGCCAAATCACTCGAGCAAATAAGCGCTGCCCCGCTTCCCAACGATTAAATGAATCGCTATCGTGCGCATACAGGAAAGCCAGGTCATGATCGTTATAATCATAATGCAGTCGCACTGGCGCTGAGAAATTGCGTAACAATGACAAAACAGGTTGCTGTGCGATTTCAGTAAAATCAAAGGATTGTTCTGCTCGAGTTATGTGTAAAATATCGCCCGTCAATTGTTCTCGACTAGCTGCTAACTGAAGCGGCAAATCCTTACCCTCTTTATCAAGCAGGCCAAGCTTTAAAGGAATATGGAAAGGCTGTTTGTTTGATTGCCCAGGTGTATCAGGACAGCTTTGCTTAATGTGCAGGGTCAGTTTCTTATGTAATTCGTCATATTCGCTGGTCACCATGACTTCTGGCGTACCGGCTTGCGAATACCAACGTCTAAACTGCTTTAAATCATAACCGTTAGCATCTTCCATCGCGCAAACAAAATCTTCGCAAGTGACGGCCTGACCATCATGACGTTCAAAATATAAGTCCATGCCGCGACGGAAACCGTCAGCACCTAACAAGGTGTGATACATGCGAATGATTTCTGCGCCTTTATTATAGACCGTCACAGTGTAAAAGTTATTCATCTCAATGTAGCTGTCTGGACGGATCGGGTGCGCCATAGGGCCGGCATCTTCTGCAAACTGATGGGAGCGAATAACTTTAACGTCCTCAATACGCTTAACCGCATGATCCGTTTGGTCAGCAGTAAACTGTTGATCACGAAAAACCGTTAGCCCTTCTTTTAAACTCAACTGAAACCAGTCGCGGCAGGTCACTCGATTGCCGGTCCAGTTGTGGAAGTATTCATGAGCAATCACAGCTTCGACGTCTTCGAAATCCTGATCAGTAGCAGTATCCGAATGTGCAAGAACATACTTGGTATTGAAGATATTGAGCCCTTTGTTTTCCATCGCGCCCATATTAAAGTCACCGACGGCCACGATCATGTATATATCCAGATCATATTCAAGCCCGAAGACCACTTCATCCCATGCCATAGCTTTCTTGAGAGACTCCATAGCATGGTGACATTGTTCAAGCTTACCCTTGTCTACGTAGATTTCGAGCTTGATTTCACGCCCAGACTGAGTGGTAAATTGGTCTTCCAGCAATTCATAGTCGCCAGCACACAAGGCAAATAGGTAGCTAGGTTTACGGAACGGATCGTGCCAAATAGCGTAATGGCGCCCATTAGCTAATTTGCCGTGCTCGATCTGGTTTCCATTGGACAGTAAATGTGGATATTTCTGCTGTGCCGCCTCGATACGAACGGTAAAGATGCTCATCACATCAGGACGATCAGAATAATAGGTTATTTTACGAAACCCTTCAGCTTCACACTGAGTACAAAATTTACCATTCGACAAATACAAACCTTCAAGGCTGGTGTTGGTATTAGGGTAAATTCGCACCTTGGTCATTAGCTCAAAAGGACTTTGCTGATAGTCCAGGTCTTGTACCTTATCCAGCCAGACTGTTAGCTGTTCTGAGTCAGTTTCGTGTTGAGTATGCTTCAGTTTCTGTCCATTGATACAGATTTCCAACAGCTCCAACTCTTCGCCATCAAGAACCAGGCTGTCGGCAGGCTCCGCATCAGGGTTAGCGTGCAACGTTAAACGGGCGGTGACAATAGAATGGTCATCAAATAATTCAAAGTTCAGCTTCGTTTCGTGAATCAAAAATGCTGATGGTTTATAATCTTTGCGGTATTTTACTGGGATGCTATCGCTAGTTTTCATAAAAGCTCTTAGTTACGGCCTGCTAACCTTTACAGTCCAAATAGTGTGCCAAAAGTAAATTGGCGCTATTGTAGCAATCATGCCAACTATCCGATATAAAAGAGTTCGCCAAAACCAAACTTACCAATAGAAAATCATTATGTGTAAATGCTCTGAGTTAGCCGACATCCTGTTAGGAGACGATGAAATTATCAGCAATACCCCACAACATCCCCTGCATGGATTAGACGAAGAGGACTGGAACCCTTCGCAATGGGCCTGCTTGAATCAGTGCCCGGAGTGCGGTCAACTCTGGCACATTGATATTGCCAGGGGTAATCAAATCGGTATTAGCGTCAAGGTCAGGGATATAGCCGAATGGAAAGCGTTGGATACGACTCACGCTCGGGTTGACTTAATGGTGCAAAATCACGGCGGCTTAAGTTTCGAAACCTGTAAGTGGAAACAGTGCAATAAGAACTGCGTCAAGGGTCTCGCTTTCTGCCCAGAACACGCCTATTTTGAGATGGATATTAAAACCTGATTTTGGATACTTATTCTAGTCATGACGACCCGTTATAATCGACTAACCCACTGAATTTTAGAAAATTACCTACGTTCACCAATAAGTTTTACTAATCCATAGCCGAGCAACCCACAACAAAACTGATGCTTCACTGGTCAGAACTGCCATTTACTATACAAAAGGCTTAAAAATCCGTACAATCGCCTCCGAAAACAGCTGTTTTTAACCATGGGAAAGCTCAAATTAACGGCCGAGCAAACGCTCTAACTTATTAAAAAATAAGTTTATTTTATAAAGTGGCTGACTAAAAACCACTCTTCATAAACCGTTAACGAAAACACTAGAAAGTTCACGTATAATCGGACTACTTCTGATCACAGAGTAAAAAGTTTGCGTGAAAACAGTCGTTACAGCTCAATAGAGCTTTGAAACGAACAGAATTTTTTTCCCAGTAACCTTAGGAGAATGTAGCCTTGACGACTACAACTGTTGCTTCTTTTGAAATCAAGTACCACCAGTATCTTGATGCTCAGGGTAAACCAACCCAGAAACTACCCGCATTTGCCAAAGATATGGACACAATGCGTAAACTTTACCGTGAAATGGCTTTGCTACGTGCTTTTGATGCAAAAGCATACGCTTTGCAACGTACTGGTAAAATGGGTACCTACCCTGCTTCGTTAGGTCAGGAAGCTATCGGCATTGGTTATGGCGATGCAATGACCGCTGATGATGTTCTTATTCCTTATTACCGCTCTACTGGTGCCATGCTAAAACACGGCGTCACCATGAAAGAAATTCTTCTTTACTGGGGTGGTGATGAAGAAGGCTCTAACTATTCTGTAGCCAAAGAAGACTTCCCTATTTGTGTACCCATTGCTAACCAGATTGTTCATGCATCGGGCGTGGCCAAAGCAATTCAGATGCGCGGTCAAAAACGTGCGGTTGCCACTGAAATTGGTGAAGGCGGTACTTCGGAAGGTGACTTCTACGAAGGTATTAATGTTGCCGGTATCTGGAACCTTGGTGTTGTGTTCATGATTAACAACAACCAATGGGCAATCTCTGTCCCAACCGAAATTCAAACCGCTTGCGAAACTTATGCGCAAAAAGCAATTGCTGCAGGTATCGAAGGCGTTCAAGTTGACGGCAACGACATCATCGCCGTCAAACAAGTTGCTGATTATGCGTTTGAAAAAGCACGTAATGGCGGTGGCCCCACGTTAATCGAAGCTATCACTTATCGTTTATGTGACCACACTACTGCGGATGATGCATCTCGTTACGACGATCCTAAAGTTAAAGAAGAGGCTTGGAAAAATGAGCCAATGGTTCGTTTGCGCAAATATTTAGAAGCCAACAAAGCCTGGTCTGATAAAGACGAAGACGCTATGAAGGCTGAAATTGCGAAAGAAGTTGATGCCGCAGTTAAAGAATACGAAGAGGCTCCAAAGCCAGGCCCAGAATTGATGTTTGATCATCTTTACGCTGAGCTACCTGAAAATACCAAACCACAACGTGAAGCAGCGATTAAGCTGGCCGAAAAAGCGCGAGGTGCAAAATAATGGCAGCGATTACTTTAATTGAAGCAGTCAATGCAGCAATGGCTTATGAGCTTGAGCACGATAAAGATGTTGTATTGTTTGGTGAAGACGTCGGTAAAAACGGCGGTGTATTCCGCGCAACTGACGGTCTACAAAAGAAATTTGGAGTAGATCGCGTTATCGACTCACCTCTCGCGGAATCAATGATTGCCGGTTTAGCGGTTGGTATGGCTGCACAGGGCATGAAACCAATTGCTGAAATGCAATTTATGGGCTTTATCTTCCCGGCAGTTGATCAAATTTTCGGTCATGCAGCTCGTATGCGTCATCGTACGCGCGGCCGCTTGACCTTGCCGATGGTGATTCGCGCACCTTATGGTGGCGGTATCCATGCTCCAGAGCACCACTCAGAATCTACTGAAGCGTTATTTGCTCATATTCCAGGTCTTAAAGTGGTTATCCCTTCCAACCCAAGCCGTGCTTATGGCTTGATGTTGGCAGCAATCCGCGATCCTGATCCGGTGATTTTCCTTGAGCCAAAACGTGTATACCGTATCGTTAAACATGAAGTTGAAGATACTGGTGAAGAATACCCACTAGAAGCTTGCTTCGTTGATCGTGAAGGCTCGGACATTACCCTGATTTCCTGGGGAGCTATGATGCATGAAACCTTACAAGCAGCTGAAAAGTTAGCGGCTGAAGGTATTGATGCCGAAGTCATTGATGTGGCAACAATCAGTCCAATTGATATGGATACAATCCTCGAGTCAGTTCAAAAAACTGGTCGCGTTTGTATCGTTCAGGAAGCACCAAAATCTGGCTCAGTCGGTTCTGAAATTGCAGCTGAGATTGCCGAAAAAGCGATTATGAGTTTACTAGCGCCAATTGGCCGCGTATCAGGTTATGATACGGTGATGCCTTATTACCGCTTAGAAAAACAATACATGCCGACCGTGGATCGTATCCTCGATGAAGCGCGCAAAATCATGGAGTACAAATGAAACAGTTTAACTTACCCGATTTAGGTGAAGGCTTACCAGATGCGGAAATCGTACGCTGGTTAGTTAAAGAAGGTGATGAAGTAACTGTCGACCAACCTATGGTCGAGATGGAAACTGCTAAAGCCGTGGTTGAAGTGCCTTCTCCGTTCGCTGGTCGTATTGGAAAATTACATGGCAAAGAAGGCGATGTGATTGATGTGGGTGCCGTTCTGGTCACTTTTGGTGAGGTTGGTGAAGTAGCTGAAGAAGCTCCTGAACCAACACCGGTTGCTGAAGCAACAAAAGAAGAAGCTCAACCACAAGCATCAACTCCTGCTACCGGTAGCGACACTTTCTTACTTCCTGATTTAGGCGAAGGCTTACCTGACGCAGAAATCGTGCGTTGGTTAGTTAAAGAAGGCGATACGGTCACTGTGGATCAGCCTATGGTTGAAATGGAAACAGCGAAAGCTGTGGTTGAAGTACCCTCTCCTTTTGCTGGCAAAGTTTCAAAGCTTTATGGCCAGGCCGGTGACGTCATCGAAGTTGGTGCGCCTTTAGTTGAGTTCGGTGGCACTGGCGGTACAAGCCAACCTGCCACACCTCCTAAAGAAGAAGCAGGCGAAGAAAAACGTGCTGACAGTGGCACTGTTGTTGGTGCTGTTGAAGTCGGCAACAATGTTGTTGCAGAAACAGCCAACGCAGTAGTTAAAGCACTAGCCAAAAAATTGAAAGTCGATTTGACGCAAGTTAAAGGTACAGGAAAAGACGGCGCCATCACGCAAAAAGATGTGCGTGATGCTGCAAAATCTGGAGCAACAACCTCTACAACGACAGCTCAACAGCCTCAACAAGCAGCTGGCGTTGATACTTCAAACCCACTTGCTTATAAAGCCTCTCCTGCCGTGCGCGCATTAGCTCGTAAGCTGGGCGTTGATTTAGGCGATTGCCAAGCAACAGGACGCAAAGGTTCGATTACTCGTGATGACGTTGAACAAGCCTCTAAAGGCGGCTCATCGGCTCCTCGCCAATCGCAACCAGCCATGTCTGCGCAACAGGCAAAAGGCCTGCCAGCGGTTAATCTGGAAGTGAAACCTGAAAAAGTTCGCGGTGTTCGTCGTGCCATGGCAATGGGTATGGCAAATTCTGCAGCAACGGTTGTTCCAACCAGTCTGGTTGAAGATGTCGACATTACTGCATGGCCAAAAGGTACTGACTCACTGGCTCGCTACGTTCGCGCCCTTGTCACTGCAGCAAAGCAAGTACCAGCAATGAATGCCTGGTTCGATGGTGAAAACTTCGAGCGCTTGTTGCACCCGAACGTTAACGTCGGTATCGCGGTAGATTCTCCGGACGGCTTATACGTACCGGTAGTTCATAACGCCGATCGTATGGATATGGCAGGTGTACGTGCAAGAGTTCAGGAGCTTCGCGAAAAGATTGAAACTAAATCTTTGAAACAGGATGATCAGCAAAACGCGACCATCACTCTTTCAAACTTTGGTTCAATCGCAGGTCGTTACGGCACTCCAGTTGTTTCGCCACCTCAGGTAGCGATTCTAGGTACTGGCCGCTTCCGTAATGAATTAAAGCTAACCGATAAAGGTATTACCAACGCAAAAATGTTGCCGTTATCGTTAACTTTCGATCACCGCGCCTGTACTGGCGGTGAAGCAGCACGCTTCTTGGCAGCTGTAATGGAAGACCTACAGTTAGCTCGTTAATTCAAGCAACATCCTAAAAATAAAAGCGTGATATCATTGGGTATCACGCTTTTTATTTAACTCTAATATTTCATCTTTCTTATCTAAAGGCCAAAAAAAGTGACCGGGATGAACAAACTTCAAATCTTCGCCTTTAAGTAATAACAGCACCTCTTTAGACTTATATTCAAGTATTGAACCTAATGATAAGTGCCATCGTTTCCATAGGCTCACTTCAAAACAACTTGGTACATCTATGGATTTGTCTTTATAAAAGACATCTTTAACGCAGACATTCAGAATAATTCTATTTTCTATACTGGGGCCAGTTTCCATTTCTGGATTTCTAATAATAGCTTCAAACGCATTCTTTTCATAAACATCGACAACGAACACCTCTACTATAAGATCACTTTCAAGAACGAGTTCTTCTAGTGATTTTGATTCTGTTTTGGTTGCCTGTAGAGTCGAGGCAAAAAATCCTAGTGAAAATAATGCCAATGCGAGTTGTTTCATAATCTTCTTCAGTAATATTTCTACACATTTGTATCCTAGCGGAACACCTACCCCTTTGCTATGCTCAGTAGCGATTTTGTATGTGAACAGTTAACCAGAACATTAGATACAGTGTGCTTGTGTGGAGGCTCATGTGGAAAGAACAATGAAAAAACTATTACTAACTGGCTTGCTGAGTGGCTTATTGGCTACCTCGGTTTCTGCCAAAGAAGCCAACGATCCTTATATCTGGCTTGAAGAAGTTGAAGGCAAAAAAGCTCTCGAATGGGTTGAAGAAGTCAACGAGGTGTCTTTGGGTTACCTTCAATCCAAGCCACTTTATAAAGAATTGTATGAAACCAGCCTCGACATTCTTAACTCTGACGACCGTATACCCTATGTCACTGAGATGAACGGTTACTTTTATAACTTCTGGCGTGATGAAAAACATGTGCGCGGTGTTTGGCGTCGAACCACATTAGAAGAATACAAGAAAGACGAGCCTAAATGGGAAGTCATTCTTGATGTTGATGCACTCGCTGAAAAGGAAGACGAGAACTGGGTTTATAAAGGCTCAAACTGTCTATACCCAGATTATCAGCGTTGCCTGATCAGCCTGTCACGCGGCGGCGCTGATGCTACCGTTATTCGTGAGTTTAATATTGAAAGTAAAAGCTTCATCAAAGATGGATTCCAGCTTCCTGAAGCAAAAAGTAACTTGAGCTGGATTGACGAAAACACAGTCTTTGTCGGCACTGATTTTGGCGCGGATAGCCTGACCGACTCAGGTTATCCAAGAGTCGTTAAGCTGTGGAAACGCGGGCAGAAACTCGAAGATGCAGCAGCAGTGTTCGCAGGCAACCAAAGTGATGTCGCGGTACAAGCCTTTGTCACTCGTGATAAAGAAGACACTTATAAGTTTGTTTATCAGGGTTTAGATTTTTACACTGCAGAAATTTATCTATTCACTGAAGATGGTTTAACAAAGCTTGACCGTCCCAAAGATAGTACATTCCGCGGAATCAATAATGGTCAGCTTTTGATTGAGCTTAAGTCTGACTGGTCCATCGATGACAAGACTTATCAGCAGGCTTCAGTCCTTTCGATTGGCATTGACGATTATTTGGCCGGTAAAAAGAACTTCACTGAAGTGTTAGTGCCTGATGAACGTACCGCAATCAGTGGTATCTCTTCTACCAAAGATTACTTACTGGTTAATCTACTGAAAGATGTGAGTAGTGAACTGCATCGCTATTGGTACACCGACGGAGAGTGGCATCATAAAAAAGTAGACTTACCGGAATTTGGCACGCTCAGTGTGGCAGGAACCAGCGACAAGCATAATAACTTTTTTGTTAACTATACCAGTTTCTTAACCCCAAGTACTTTCTCTTACTTTGATGAGAAGACAGAGAAATTCAGTGAGCTAAAAAGCTTGCCAGCTTTCTTTGATGCCGAACCTTACAAAGTTGAACAGCATTTTGTTGAAGCCAAAGATGGCGTTAAGGTGCCCTACTTTATCGTCATGCGCAAAGATATCGAGCACAACAGTAAAAACCCAACCCTGCTTTACGGTTATGGTGGTTTTGAAGTTTCCCTGCGCCCAAGCTACTCAGCGCTGATAGGTAAAAACTGGTTAGAGCAAGGCGGTGTTTATGTCCTTGCCAACATCCGCGGCGGCGGCGAGTATGGCCCTGACTGGCATCAGGCAGCTTTAAAGGACAATCGTCATGTAGCCTTTAATGACTTCATTAGCGTTGCTGAAGATTTAATTAAGCGAAAAATCACATCCGAAGAACATTTGGGTATTCATGGTGGTAGTAACGGTGGCCTTTTAGTTGGTGCTGTTGCGACGATGCGTCCGGATCTATTTGGTGCTGTAGTGTGTCAGGTTCCACTATTGGATATGAAGCGATTCAACAAGCTACTGGCCGGTGCAAGCTGGATGGGTGAATACGGTAATCCTGATAATGAAGATGAGTGGAACTACATTAAAACCTACTCGCCTTATCATAATATTCATGAAGAAGAAGACTACCCTAAAATCTTTTTCACGACATCAACCCGTGATGACCGTGTCCACCCTGGGCATGCACGTAAGATGGTAGCCAAAATGCAAGCCATGGGACACGATGTTTTGTATTATGAAAACACCGAAGGTGGTCATGGCGGTGCAGCCAATAATGAACAATCAGCTAAGCTTTATGCGCTGATTCATACTTATCTGGCGGATCAACTTAAATAGGATTGGCATTTTCCTATGTTAAAAAGGGGCTTTCGGGCCCCTTTTTTAATGCTACTCATTTATCTATCCATTTACTAAAAAAGCACTTTATAACCAAAAGGTAATTGACCAGCACAATGTTTCCAGCCATTATCAGAGCCATGAATACATTCCTTCACACATCACAGCCTCTAGCGGTTATCCCCGTAAGTCTTCCCGTACCCGGAAAGTCTCGGCTTGCGCTGTGTGAATATTTTTTACTGAATCATCGATAACGACTTCATAGAAACGAATAACCACAGAAACCCGCAAGCCAAAAGCTTTGCGGGTTTTTTAATGGCTGGGAGAAACTGAAATGAACGACATAAACTTTAGTCACTATCAAAAAATCATCATCAAGGTAGGATCTGCCCTGATTGCCCCGAACTCACGCGCCTGTTCAGCTGAACATTGCTTACCGATCGCCAACTTTATCAAAAAGTGCTATGCGGCTTCGAAACAGGTCATTCTGGTGTCATCTGGCGCAGTAGCAGCCGGTTTCAATCAATTACAGCTACCTGCAGCCCGAACCATTAACCTTGAACAGAAGCAGGCGTTGGCGGCCATAGGCCAGTCCATCGTCATACGACATTGGCAACGCTTCTTCGATCAAGACGTTGCCCAGGTGTTATTAACTTCTGATGATATCAACAATCCAAAACGAGCCAGTAATGCCAAAAAGACCTTTGCTCAGTTAGAACAATTTGGCGCACTACCGATTGTGAATGAAAACGATACAGTGGTTACTGAGGAGCTCAAGTTTGGTGACAATGACATGCTAGCAGCACAAGTTGCTCTACTGACGGGCGCCGATTTGCTAATTATATGCAGCGATGTTGATGGCGTTTTTAATGATAATCCCCACACTAATCCAGACGCGCAGCTGATTAAAACCATTGACTACGGAAACCAAAACGTTATCGGTTATGCCAAGACCAAACACAACCCTCGCTCTAGCGGCGGCATGCTGAGCAAACTTCAATCGGCAGTTATAGCGAACACACAGGGTATTGCGGTAACTATTTGTAATGGCAAGAAAGAGGCTTATAACCATTTATGGGCAAACCAGAACCCTGGTACCTGGCTTTATCCAAATCAGTTAAAAGTTATGAATTAGCAGCCATCGGATAAGCACACCTTATCCGAGGCATAAGATACTGTTATTTCAAATAATTTTTCACAGATGGAGAAATCGCTGAGGTTTGGCCTCATGAGTAGTTAGCAATACTTAAACTAATGCTACTACCCTACCAGTTAAAGCAACAGAACACCGCTAAGAGGCGCTTAGAGGCCGTCTCAGATTTTCTTGGATTAGAATTTGACATAAGGATCTGTATGGTGACAATGCGAACCGTGCTTACTATTTATTCAACAGCGAAAAAGACAGCAACGGCGGGCTTTTTGAGCCAGTCGGACGCTATTTCTGTTGCTACTGAGTCGGTGACAACCACTGACTACAGTCCTGTCTTCAGGCACATCCTTTCGATTTTTCCATTCACATATCCTTTAAATGAAATATAAGGTATTCCATGCTCGAACACATAGATTTTAGTCAATACAAAAATATAGTCATTAAAGTTGGATCAGCGCTGATTGCTCCAGACGGCCGTTCCTGCTCATCAGAATACTGTTTGCCGATTGCACACTTTATTCGTAAATGCCACAAAGCTGGAAAGAATGTAACCTTGGTATCCTCTGGTGCCGTGGCTGCAGGTTTTAACCTGGTCAAGCCAAAAAACGAAGTGTTAACCAGAAAAGAAAAGCAACCATTGGCTGCTATTGGCCAATCTATGGTGGTTCGACACTGGCAGCGCTTCTTTGATGATGTGGTCGCTCAGGTATTATTAACCTCAGCAGACATCAAGAACCCTGAACGCTCTGAAAACGCGCGTAACACCTTCCAGACCTTATTTGAGCTGGGTGCTATGCCAATCGTGAATGAGAATGACACGGTTGCCACAGAGGAGCTTACGATTGGTGATAACGACAACTTGGTCGCACAAGTTGCTGCGTTAACTGACGCAGATCTTCTCATTATCTGTAGCGATATTAATGGTGTCTATGATGACAACCCCAAGACAAACCCTGAAGCTGAGTTAGTCACTCAATTCAATGGCGTTACTGATGAAACCTTAGCCGTCGGCAAAGGTAGTCATAACCCACGCGGTACCGGCGGTATGCAAACCAAGCTACAAGCTGCACGCTTTGCATCAGAAAACGGTATCGACACCATTATTTGTAATGGTAAGAACGAAAGTTATATGAGGTTGTTCAGTAACCAGAACCCAGGGACTTTGATCCACCGTACTTGTAAAGAAGTATCGGTAGCCTAGGAGGAATTTATGACCATGAAAGAAAATTCATTTGAAAGTAAAGAACAGCAAGAGCTGTATGAATTAACCGTGCGTGCCAAACAGGCAGCACAAACGTTGGGCAACTTAACCAGTAGCCAAAAGAATGATGTTTTAGCGGCGATGGCTAAAAGACTAAAAGCCAACCAGGACCAGATTCTGGAAGCCAATAGAAAAGACATTCAATACGCCAAAGATAACGACCTATCCGATGCGATGGTCGATCGTCTGCTTCTTGATGAAGCGCGCGTTGATGGCATGGTTGATGCTCTGCACAAGGTGATGAGCCTGGCCGACCCAGTCGGTGAAATGGGCCCAAGCAGCCTACGTCCGAATGGTATCCGCGTCGGCAAAATGCGTATTCCTCTGGGCGTTATCCTGATGATTTACGAAGCGCGCCCTAACGTAGCGGTAGAAGCTGCTGCCCTGACACTAAAATCAGGCAACGTGGTGATTCTACGCGGTGGTAAAGAAGCATGGCACTCTAATCAGGCATTGATTCAGTGCTGGCATGATGCGCTGGTCGATTGTGGACACAGCAAAGAAATGGTCTGCATTGTTCCATCGCAAAGCCACGAAGCGGTCAATCACCTGCTTCAATTCCGTGACACTATTGATCTGGTGATTCCACGTGGTGGCGAGCGTTTGATTCGTGCAGTAACTGACAATAGTAAGATTCCAGTGATTCAGCACTTTAAAGGTGTTTGTCATCTGTATGTCGATAAGTTTGCTGATATGGACAAAGCTGAAAAGCTTCTTAAAGACGGTAAGGTTTCACGTCCTGGTGTTTGTAACGCACTGGAAAGCCTGGTTATCCATAAAGACATCGCTAACGAGTTTTTAAAACGCGTTAAAAAGCTGGGCAATGAATTTGGTATCCAGTTTAAAGCTGATAAAGACTCAGCCACACAACTGGACAATGCCACAGAAGCCAGCGCAGAAGATTATCATAATGAGTATTTGAGTCTTGCCATGAGCGTTAAACAAGTGGATTCCTATGATGATGCCGTTGCTCATATCCTTGAACACAGCTCAAGCCACACCGAAGTGATTGTCACTGAAAACATAGACCGCGGTAATGAATTCATCCGCCGCATCAACTCATCGGTTGTTATGGTCAACGCTTCATCACGCTTCTCAGATGGTGGCGAACTAGGCTTAGGCGCCGAGATTGGTATCTCAACCAGTAAACTGCACGCCTACGGCCCAATGGGGCTGGTACAGCTCACTACCGAGAAATATGTAGTCACTGGCCAAGGCCAGGCAAAGCACTACTAAGCCTGTGCTTTAAAAAAGCGTTCGAGCAATAGGGTCGACTAGCCCTATGCCGAAGCCGCGGGTGTCCTCTTTCTAAGAGCCTCGCGGCTTTTTTATGTCCTTAATTAATATTCAAACATCCGTGACGCTAGCCATCTTCGGAGCACCCAACTGTGAAAATCACTTAAAACGAATGCAGTCGGCATAGGATGGGTAGCGTAACCCATCTATACGACAAGCAATTCATCAGACATTGAAGAGTTACGGCTGCAACTAACCCACCCTATAACTGGATTGTATTGCCATAAGTTAGCGATGCCCCCAAGAGATGGTAGCCTACTCCAGAATAGAAAACCCAGGCACAAAAAAAGCCGCTAATGTTTTCATTAGCGGCTTTCTGGGATTTGGTGGGTTGCACAGGGATCGAACCTGTGACCACCTGATTAAAAGTCAGATGCTCTACCGACTGAGCTAGCAACCCAAATCTCTTGTCAGGCCATGGCCTAACTCGATGGCGCGTATAATACCTTTTTGAGCTGAAAACTCAAGCCTAAATTCCGATTAAATATCACTTAATTGAACATTTCTATTAACCGATTATTCCCGGGGGAAATGTAGGGTAGAAGAGAGGTTGAAAGTCAGGCATAAAAAAACCGCCAATATTTCTATTAGCGGTTTCGATCCCTTTGCTTTAAAGGGGGAAGAATTTGGTGGGTTGCACAGGGATCGAACCTGTGACCACCTGATTAAAAGTCAGATGCTCTACCAACTGAGCTAGCAACCCAAATTCTCTTTCGAGAGTCACCAAAGTGCGTTTTTGGTGAGACGCGTATAATACTGTTTTTTGCAGAAAATACAACCTTTTGTTGGCTCTTTTCGGCTTTTTATCAGCTCAAAAAACGTCCTATTCGGCCTCTTCTATCCACGCCATCTGAATAGCTTCCAGAATACGCTCACCGCAGCGCTTTGGGTCATCGTCAAAGTCTTCCAAACCCATGACCATTTTCTGTAATTCCACAAAATTAACGGTCTTTGGGTCCACATCAGGATGCTTTTCATATAACTCAATGGCAATATCTAAACTATCTATCCATTTCATAGCAATACTCTCTTAAATACTGGCTCTTAAAACCGGCCTCTGAAAACTAGCCACTAATGACGCTCAGACACCTGGTTAATGGTGTATTTAGGGATTTCTACGGTTAAATCCTCGCC
The DNA here is from genome assembly GCF_048265365.1 of Kangiella sp. Taxonomy (NCBI): domain Bacteria; kingdom Pseudomonadati; phylum Pseudomonadota; class Gammaproteobacteria; order Kangiellales; family Kangiellaceae; genus Kangiella; species Kangiella sp. The sequence continues at coordinate 1,563,995 of NZ_JBLXBT010000001.1, read as the reverse complement.
ATCAACCACTGCCTGGCAACTTAGCCGCGATTCAGGCTCAAGCCCCCACGCCTTATCCAGCATGTCGTCTTCGAGCTCATCGCTCTCTTCTAACGAATCAAAGCCTTCTCGGACAATGACATGGCAAGTTGTACAGGCACATGACATTTCACAGGCATGTTCAATCTCAATATCGTTGCGCAAGGCAACATCCAGAACGGTTTCCCCCTCTTCTGCTTCAAACACAGCACCTTCCGGGCATAACTCTTCATGGGGTAAAAAAATCACTTTAGGCATGTTTAACCCTTATATCTCATCAATTTCATGGCCGACCAGAGCTTTTGCGATACTCGCATCCATCCGTCGACTGGCAAATTCTTCAGTAGTCTTATCCACTACTTTTATGGCTTCTTCAATGGCTTCAATATCACCATTCTCGCTGAGGTAAGCCAGCTTTTTCAAAGCCTCTTCAATAGCATTACGCTCATCTTTTGAGAGCAACTTATCACCACTTTCGGCTAACGCAGCTTGTACAGCTTCAATCACACGTCTGGCTTCAACTTGCTGCTCGCGCAACATGCGTGCTTTCATGTCTTCTTCGGCGTAGTTAACTGAAGACTGCAACATGGTTGTGATTTGCTCGTCATTCAAGCCGTAAGAAGGCTTAACGGTAATATCTGATTTTACACCGGTGATGGTCTCTTCGGCTGTTACTTTGAGCAAACCATCAGCATCCACCTGGTAGGCTACATTAATGCGTGCAGCACCGGCAACCATCGGCGGAATACCACGCAGCTCAAAGCGCGCCAAGGAGCGGCAATCTTCTACCAGCTCACGCTCACCTTGGACAACATGAATAGCCATGGCGGTTTGACCATCTTTGTAGGTAGTAAATTCCTGTGCGCGAGCAATCGGAATTGGAGTATTTCGTGGGATGATCTTTTCGGCAAGACCACCCATGGTTTCGACACCCAGTGATAACGGAATGACGTCCAATAACAACATATCTTCATCGCTTTTGTTGCCGATTAAAACGTCTGCCTGAATTGCAGCGCCAATGGCAACCACCTTGTCTGGGTCGATATCGGTCAGCGGCTTCTTACCAAAATAGTCTTCCACTTTATGTCGTACCAGCGGCACACGAGTTGAGCCACCAACCATTACAATATCTTGTACTTCTGACGCTTTAAGTCCTGCATCTTTTAATGTTCGGCGACAGGCTGCCAAAGTCTTATCAACAATTGGTGCAATCAAAGATTCCATGAGCTTTCGGTCCATAGAACCTTTCCAGTGTTTAAAATTGATTTCCACACTGTCCTGATCCGTCAAAGCTTCCTTAACGTCGCGCGCCTTGATCATGGCCATCTGATAAGCATTACGATCACTCTTATCAATATTCGCCTGCTCAACAAGATAACCAGCAATAGCTCGATCAAAGTCATCGCCACCCAGGGCGCTATCGCCACCAGTGGACATCACTTCGAAAACACCTTTTTCAAGACGTAAAATCGAGATATCAAAAGTACCGCCACCTAAATCATAAATGGCATGGATACCTTCACTACCAGTGTCTAAACCGTAAGCCAAGGCCGCAGCGGTTGGCTCACTGATCAAGCGTAATACTTTAACGCCTGCAATCTGCGCGGCATCTTTAGTTGCCTGACGCTGCGCTTCATCGAAATAGGCTGGTACTGTGATAACAACACCACCCAGCTCACCTTCCAATGACTCTTCTGCTCGTTTAACCAGAGCCTTCAAAATCTCACTGGATACTTCTACTGGGTTTTTAATACCGCAATCAGTTTCTACCGCCGGCATCCCTGTTCCAGATGCAGTTAATCGGTTGGCACTGAACTCTTTAATCTTTTGTACGTCCTTTAAGCCACGTCCCATCAATCGCTTAACGGAGCTAATGGTGTTCAGAGCATCAGAGCAAACGAACAGTTTGGCTGATTTGCCTACCGACACGGTACCGTCTTTCGCGTAATGAACGATCGAAGGCATAATATGGTCGCCTTCAAGATCAGGCAAAGTTTTAGCTTTACCGCTACGCACGGTAGCAATCAGCGAATTGGTCGTTCCCAGGTCAATGCCCGCCGCCAGTTTATGCTGGTGCGGATCGGTGCTTTTGCCTGGTTCTGCAATTTGTAGTAACGCCATAAATAATATTTACTGGTTCAAATGTATTTAGCTTAAAAGCTTGTCTTCTGCTTGTTCAATGTCCGACAAGGTCTTATGCAAGAATTGGAGCTTATAAATTGCTGTTTCAAGTTCATCAGTATTCAAGGGCTGCTTCTCAAACAATTCAGCCATCTGTTCTTCCTGACTTTCTTCCAGCTGGCTAATTTTATCAGCAAATTGATTTAATCGGGAGATATCACTGCTGGCCACAATATCTTCTAACTCTTCACGCAACTCTAATTGCTGCATCAAAAATTCAGGGTCATTAACCGTGTGATCTTTAGCAGTATCGATTCCTGCCTTGAGATGTAACAAATATTGAGCTCGCTTAACAGGATTTTTTAACACGGCAAACGCATCATTAAGATGAGTGGTTTTTTGCATTGAAAGCATTTGCTGCTGTGCGCCTGAGCTGGCAAAGCGGTCGGGATGCACGCTGTTGAGCAGTGTTCTTAGCTTGGCTGAAAGTTTTGGGATATCGATAGAAAAATTCGGCTCAAGGCCGAACATTTCAAAATAGTTTTGCTGTGAATTAGCCATAACAGGAATTCTTGTTGAAGAGTTTAAAGCAACTTGTTTAACAAACAGTCTTATTTCTTTGTAAGAGCTTTACAGACTATTAAACTGTGAAAGACTCACCACAACCACACTCGCCCTTAACATTAGGGTTCACAAACTCAAAGCCTTCGTTAAGGCCTTCTTTTATGAACTCGAGGCGAGTACCGTCAAGATAGAGCTTACTCTTAGGGTCAACAATCACCTTGACGCCTTTGTCTTCAAAAACAACATCTTCGTCATTCAGTTCATCAACGAACTCAAGAACATAAGCTAAGCCAGAGCAGCCTGTGGTTTTTACACCCAGACGAACTCCAAGTCCTTTGCCGCGATTGGCCAAGAAACTTTTTACGCGCTCTGCTGCTGCATCGGATAAGGTGATTGCCATATTAAATCCTAACCTTCTTACCTGGTTTATTACTTGATGAATAACGAGCGACGAGTAACCAATTACTAGCCGTGCTTTTCTTTGTAATCTTTCACTGCTGCTTTAATCGCATCTTCAGCTAACACTGAACAGTGAATTTTTACTGGAGGCAAAGCCAACTCTTCAGCAATTTGCGTATTCTTAATGGTTTGCGCTTCATCGACTGTCTTGCCTTTAACCCACTCAGTGATTAAAGAACTTGAGGCAATCGCAGAGCCACAACCGTAAGTCTTAAATTTTGCGTCTTCAATAATGCCCTGCTCGTTTACTTTTATTTGCAGTTTCATTACATCACCACACGCAGGCGCACCAACCATACCTGTACCAACGCTGTTATCGGTCTTTTCGAAAGAACCGACGTTGCGTGGATTTTCATAATGATCAATTACTTTTTCGCTATAAGCCATAGTAGTATCTCCTACAATTGTTAGTGGGCTTGCCACTCAACTTTGGACAAGTCCACACCATCTTTGTACATTTCCCAAAGTGGTGATAATTCACGTAAACGGCCAATTGAGTTTAGAACTTTCTCAATGGCGTGATCAACTTCCTCTTCCGTCGTAAAGCGACCGATAGTGAAACGAATTGAGCTGTGCGCTAATTCATCATCACGACCTAAGGCACGCAATACATACGAAGGCTCCAAGCTGGCTGATGTACAAGCCGAACCGGAAGAAACTGCTAAATCTTTAAGTGCCATAATCAATGACTCACCTTCAACAAAGTTAAAGCTGATATTAATGATGCCAGCTACGCGCTTTTCTGGGTGGCCATTAAGATATACTTCTTCCATATTTTGCACACCATTCCACAAACGCTCGCGTAAACCTATAATTCGTTCGTTATCGCTTGCCATATCTTCTTTTGCAACGCGAGCCGCTTCGCCCATGCCGACGATTTGGTGGGTTGGTAAAGTACCAGAACGCATACCACGCTCATGCCCGCCACCGTGCATTTGTGCTTCTAAACGAACACGCGGTTTACGACGTACATATAAAACACCGATACCTTTCGGGCCATACATTTTGTGGCCTGAAATCGATAACAAATCGACTTTGGTTTTCTCTACATCGATTGGTAACTTGCCTGCACTTTGTGCTGCATCGACGTGGAAAATAATTTTTCGCTCACGACACATTTCACCAATAGCGTCGATGTCCTGAACTACACCTGTTTCGTTATTAACGTGCATTACGCTCACTAAAATAGTGTCGTCACGCATCGCGTTTTCAAGAGCTTTAAGGTCCAGCAAGCCATCTTCCTGGACGTCCATATAAGTGACTTCGTAACCTTCACGCTCAAGTTGGCGAGTAGTATCCAGAACTGCTTTATGTTCTGTTTTTACGGTAATAATGTGTTTGCCTTTTTTACCATAAAAATGCGCAGCACCCTTTATCGCTAAGTTGTCAGACTCAGTAGCACCTGAAGTCCAAACAATCTCACGCGGGTCTGCATTGATTAATTCAGCTACTTGTTGACGAGCAATGTCTACCGCTTCTTCCGCTTCCCACCCAAATTTGTGAGAACGAGAAGCCGGGTTACCAAAGATACCGTCAACACCCATGTATTGAACCATCTTCTCGGCAACACGCGGATCGACCGGCGTGGTTGCTGCGTAATCAAGATAGATGGGTAATTTCATGTTTTTCTCCGCTGTTTCGTTTGCCTATTAACCACAACTTTTAGATGCAGTTGATAAATCGTTAACTAAATAAAATAACGTCTTCTTCACGAAAACGATGATTCTGACGTTCTGCAACTTTTTGTACAAAACGTCTTTGAATAACTTGTTCTAAAGTGATGCCACTCAAGAACTGATAAATCTGATCGCTCAGCTCAGTCCATAATTGATGTGACAAACACAAGTCGCCATCCTGGCAGCCGCCCTTTCCGTTACACTTGGTTGCGCTAATGGGTTCATTGACCGCAAGCACAACTTCTGCAATCGAAATCTGGCTTGATGGACGTTTGAGCTCATATCCACCACCGGGACCACGCACACTATCAACCAAGCTGGCTTTTCTCAGCTTGGAAAATAACTGCTCAAGATAAGACAAAGAAATATCCTGTCTGCTTGAGACTTCAGCTAATGTAATGGGGCCATTTCCACTGTGTAATGCCAAGTCCAGCATGGCAGTTACAGCATATCGACCTTTAGTACTTAGTTTCATAAGCTCTTCCCGTAAATTACCCCTACATGATCCCATACCCGAGTAATTTAGTCAACTTTGATTAACTTGTCGTAAGGAAGGAGCTGTTTATAACCTATTGATTAAAAAGAAACTTATTAGAAAGCTAAAAACCATTAATAAAACTCATGACTTGGTTCTAGTATAAGACTTAATGAAATACTCAGATATTAAGTCATTATTATTCTTTACTCGTTTTATCGCCTTCAGAAGCATCCGACTGGGCTGGCTCGGTGTACTCAGAACTTACCGCTTCGGTAGGTGATTTTGCGTGCTTGCCATTTCCATCAAGGATCTTGCTGCAATCCATATCGGGCAAATCAAATTCGTTCAGGTCAAACCCCTTAGCCTTTAATGCACAGCAAATAGAGTGAAGCTGTGTTTCCATCGCATTGGCATGCGTGTACATGGTACGAATGGCTTGAGTTAATGGATCTTGCTGATCCGCGCTGATGCCATAAGCTTCAAAAATTTCATCGCCATCATGTTTAGAGCGAGAACTTTCGCGCGCTGGGATACCTATAACAGTCGTATCTTCAGGGACATCTCTAATCACCACTGCATTTGAGCCGACCCGTGCATTTTTGTGTAAGGTAATGGGCCCGAGGACTTTTGCTCCGGCACCAATGACAACGCCGTCTTCTAATGTTGGGTGACGTTTGCCAGCTTTCCAGCTGGTTCCGCCCAATGTCACACCATGATACAAGGTGCAATCATCGCCAATCTCCGCGGTCTCACCAATTACTACGCCCATGCCATGGTCAATAAAAAAGCGACGACCTATTTTAGCGCCTGGATGAATTTCAATACCGGTAAACCAACGAGCCAAGGTCGATAAGGTGCGCGCCAACCATTTCCAATTCGCATTCCATAACTTGTGAGCTAAGCGATGAAACCAGACGGCATGCAGGCCGGGGTAATTGGTTAAGATTTCAAAGTTGTTACGCGCCGCGGGATCGCGGTGGTACACACTTTTTATGTCTTCTTTGATGCGCTTAAACATACTATGAGCCTTTTACATGCCGCTTAATATACTTATCAATTGAGGACAAAAAGCCTCGCAAGATATTAACCTCACCTTTATTGAGGCGGGCTTTTGCCAGAATTCTGCGTATTCTAGCAGGTAATAATTTAGGTTGCTCGGGGTTGTAGAAGTCCGTTTTGTTCATAGTGGATTCCAGATGGTTATATAGCCCATCGACCTCTTCAAAACTTGCCAGCTGCTCGCTGTCTTTGTCCTGCTCTGAGTCAGTTTGCGCACTATAACCTAGGTCAGAATCAACAGGATGTGAATCTTGCTCAACAGCTCCAGTAATAATTTTACTGGCCAGCCTAATTTCATAGGCAATCAATTGAACCGCTGAAGCAAGGTTTAAGGACATATACTCAGGGTTGGCTGGAATATTGACGTGGTAATGGCACAACTGTAACTCTTCATTGAGCAATCCGGTGCTTTCGCGACCAAACATAATGGCAACCGGACGCGCTTCTGTTTGATCTTTGATTAACTCGCCCATTTCACGCGGCTCAATCAATGGCCATGGCAAAGCTCGGTTGCGGGAGCTGGTACCGATGATTAATCGACAATCCTGCAAAGCTTCCTCAACAGTTTCAACGATCTGCGCATTTTCCAGCACATCTAGAGCACCGGATGAGCGAACCATCGCTTCTTCAGAGGGAAAATCCTTAGGCTTAACCAGCACTAGATGCTTCAAGCCCATAGTTTTCATGGCTCGGGCAGCCGCACCGATATTGCCTGGATGGCTAGTCTGGCAAAGTACTATTTTAATGCTATCGAGCAGTTGAGGGTCAAATTGTGGTTCTGAAGAGGTGGAATAGCTCATAACGCGTTGAAAAGAAGCATAAAAAGTTAAGCGATATGATAACAAAGGGTAAGGGAATCCCCTATTTATAATGATAAATATTTTACCCTGTATAAATATTTGGTATGATGCGCCCGATTTTGGCCTTTGAGCCAGTAGTTCTTTGACAGTGGTGGTATATCAATATGAATGCGTACAAAACAATTGCCGTGCGTGCGGCTAACCGTGCGGGTGACTTTATTGCAAAAGCGTTTACTGATCGTGATCGCATTATTTCGCAAAGCAAAGGCCTCAATGATTTTGTCAGTAATATCGACGAACAAGCCGAATATTTGATTATTGATACCATCAAGAAAAGCTATCCTGATCACGCTATCTTCGCTGAAGAAAGCGGCCACCAGGGCAACAGCGACACTGTCTGGGTCATCGATCCTATCGATGGCACTACCAACTTCCTTCGTGGAATTCCTCACTTCTCTATTTCCATTGCCGTTCGCCAGAAAGGCAAAACGGTTGCTGCCGTGGTTTATGATCCAATGCAGGACGAAATGTTCAGCGCAGCCAATGGCTCGGGCGCCCAGTTAAATAACAAGCGTTTGCGTGTTAGCGATGGCAAGAAGCTGGAAAATGCCTTACTGGCAACAGGCTTCCCATTCCGAGAAGGCCAGGACCTGGCTAAGTACATGGAATACTTCCAAGCTCTTTATCCGCACTGTATTGATATGCGTCGCGCAGGCTCAGCTGCTTTGGATTTGGCCTATGTTGCAGCCGGTCGTTACGATGGCTTCTGGGAGTTTGGTCTAAGTGATTGGGATACTGCCGCAGGCGCTTTAATCGTTAAAGAAGCCGGCGGTATGGTCAGCGACATCAAAGGTAATCAGTACACAGGCGATTCAGCGAGCATTCTGGCCGCTAACCCTGGCGTCTTTAAGCACTTCTTGCAGACGATCAAAAACATCTAATCCACAACAACACTCATTCTTTTCAGATTTCACTAGAGAACGACAGGCCGATTATTATACAATTGGTCTGTCCTCTTACCAGATTTACACATAAAGAACTAAAGGTAGTTATTGATATGAATACTCTTTTTAATGCACTTTGGGAAGATTATATTGAAATCACTCCAGACGCATTGACTATTCACAATAAATTCAAAGCGTTAGGTGAAGAAGTTATCACCAACGATCACATCGCGTTAAGAACCTTCAATGACGGTTTGATCAGCCTCAAGCACATTGGCGAGCATCTTAAGCAATTTGGTTACCAGGAAGCTGGCGAATACCATTTTGAAGAAAAGAAACTCTACGCCAAACATTTTGCCCATGAAACAGATCAAGATGCACCGAAAATCTTCGTCAGCGAATTACTGCTGGAAGAGTTTTCGCCAGAACTGCAAATGTTCTGCCGCGGTTTAATCGCAGAGGCCAACTGGAATATCGGCCAAAATGGGCTGCACCTACCCAGTCGCCCATGGGGTAAAATTTCTCGCACTGCATATGAGAAACTGCTGGAAGAAAGTGAATACGCAGCCTGGCTTGCAGCTTTTGGCTTACGCGCAAACCACTTTACGGTTTCGATCAACCATCTTACACAATTGGGAACGATTGAAGACGTAAACGAGTATCTCAAGCAACAAAACTTTGAACTCAACACCAGTGGTGGCGAAATCAAAGGCAATGAAGAAGTTTGCCTAAAGCAAAGCTCCACCATGGCCAATATGGTCGACTGGAAATTTGAAGACGGCATCTACCCTATCCGCTCATGCTTCTACGAGTTTGCAGAACGTTTTGCCATGAACAATGGCGAGCTTTATCAAGGCTTTGTTGCAGCAAGCGCTGACAAGATTTTTGAGTCAACAAACGCAGCTGCTTAATTGAAAAATATTAGAAATAAAAAAACCGCCGGTTGGCGGTTTTTTTATGAGTGAAGCTTATATCTAAAGTGCTTCTATTAATTCTGGAACTACTTTAAATAAGTCAGCTACCAAGCCATAGTCGGCGACCTGGAAGATTGGAGCTTCTTCATCTTTGTTGATGGCGACAATCACTTTGGAATCTTTCATACCTGCCAAATGCTGGATGGCACCAGAAATTCCGACTGCTATGTACAATTCAGGAGCAACAATCTTGCCGGTTTGACCAACCTGGTAATCATTAGGCACGAAGCCTGCGTCCACTGCTGCACGCGAAGCGCCAACAGCTGCACCTAATTTATCAGCCAATTGCTCAAGCATGGCGAAGTTCTCACCATTACCCATACCGCGACCACCTGAAACGATGACTTTGGCAGAGGTTAGTTCAGGACGCTCTGACTCAGTTAGTTCTTCACCTACGTAATCCACTAAAGCGCCATGTTCTGTTGTGCCTATCGACTCTACAGAAGCTGAACCACCTTCGTGTGACAAAGCATCAAATGCTGTTGCTCGAACTGTAACCACTTTTTTGCTGTCGTTACTTTTTACGGTAGCAATTGCGTTACCAGCATACACAGGACGCTTAAAAGTATCGTCGCTTTCAATGGCAATGATGTCTGAAATTTGTTGGACATCCAGTAAAGCCGCGATGCGTGGAGCAATGTTTTTACCGAAGGTGGTTGCTGGCGCAAGAATATGAGAAAAGTTCTCAGCTTGCTCAACCACTAACTTGTCTAAGTCTTCAGCCAACAAATGCGCGTAATGCTCAGCTTCGGACAAAAGAACTTTATCGACACCTTCTGCTTTAGCAGCTTCCTCAGCCACTGATTTACAATCGTGACCGGCTACTAAAACGACTGTGTCGCCATCTAAATGCTTAGCGGCAGCAATGGTGTTAAAAGTTGCAGGCTGCAACTCACTGTTATTATGTTCTGCAATGATTAAAGTGGCCATTAGATCACCTTCGCTTCATTCTTTAATTTATCAACCAGTTCGGCAACAGTTTCAACTTTGATACCTTCTTTGCGTGCTGGTGGGTTTTCCACTTTTAGCGTTTCTGTGCGTGGCGCTACATCAACACCCAAGTCGGCTATCGCAAACTCTTCAAGCGGCTTACGCTTTGCTTTCATAATGTTTGGAAGTGAAGCGAAACGAGGTTCGTTCAAACGCAAGTCTGTGGTGATAATGGCTGGCAACTTAACATCCAAAGTTTGCAGACCACCATCAATCTCACGCGTAACCTGAGCTTTACCGTCAGCAACTTCGACTTTAGAAGCAAAAGTGCCCTGCCCCCAACCAAGAAGAGCGCCAAGCATCTGGCCAGTCTGGTTGTTATCACCGTCGATTGACTGTTTACCAAGCAGAACCATTTCCGGCTGCTCTTTCTCGACAAGGCTCTTCAACACCTTGGCCACTGCTAAAGGCTCAACTGCGTCATCGGATTTCACCAGAATGGCGCGATCCGCACCAAGAGCTAGCGCAGTACGCAAGCTTTCCTGACACTGTTGGTTGCCAATAGAAACCACTATCACTTCGCTGGCCACGCCCTGTTCTTTCAAGCGCACCGCTTCTTCGACAGCAATCTCACAGAATGGATTCATGGACATTTTAACATTGGCGGTTTCGACGCCGGTGTTGTCCGCCTTAACACGAACCTTAACATTCGCATCAATAACACGTTTTATTGCAACGAGAATTTTCATGAAAACCCTATCTATGTATAATTTCGCCAGATATAGACGACTGGAGCGCCTATCTTTAGTAAAATAGGCCGCAATGGTGACGTTTTAAGACCTTAAGGTCAATAGTTAACGGTCAATTTGAGCCGAATTTGAACAGATTTTAACCGTTTTTGAGTAAAAAAACAGATAAGGGGAGAATTAAGTGGAACGTGAATTTATGGAGTTTGATGTCGTAATCGTTGGTGCAGGCCCTGCGGGCTTATCGGCAGCGATTCGTCTTCGCCAGCTGGCAGCCGAAAAAGACCAGGACTTAATGGTCTGTGTGGTTGAAAAAGGCTCCGAAGTCGGTGCGCACATTCTATCTGGAGCTGTGTTTGAACCGACTGCTCTGAACGAACTCATTCCTGACTGGCAGGAAAAGAACGCTCCCCTGTTGACCAAGGTGTCTGAAGATAATATTTATCTCTTTAGAGGTCAGAACAAATCAATCAAGATCCCAAATCTCTTTGCACCTAAAACCATGCATAACGATGGCAACTATATTGTCAGTTTGGGCAATGTCTGCCGCTGGTTAGCTGAGCAAGCTGAAGCATTAGGCGTTGAAATATTCCCAGGATTTGCTGCTTCCGAAGTGCTTTATAATGACGACGGCTCAGTAAAAGGTATCGCAACTGGCGATATGGGCATTGGCCGTGACGGCGAAAAGAAAGATGGCTATATGCCGGGAATGGAGCTGCACGCTAAATACACCCTATTTGCTGAAGGCTGTCGCGGTCACTTAGGTAAAGAATTGATTGCCAAATTTAAGCTTGATAAAGGTAAAGAGCCGCAACATTACGGTATTGGCATTAAAGAGCTGTGGAAAGTTCCAGCCGAGCAACACAAGCAAGGTCTTGTTGTTCATACAGCAGGATGGCCATTAAGTGAGTCAGGCTCTGCTGGCGGCGGCTTCCTGTACCATATTGAAGATGAGCAGGTAGTTGTAGGCCTGATTACCGACCTCTCCTATTCAAACCCACACGTTAGTCCGTTTGATGAATTCCAGCGGTACAAGCACCAGTCAGCCATTAAACAATATCTTGAGGGTGGTGAGCGCATTTCTTATGGTGCACGTGCGATTACTAAGGGTGGTTTACAGTCACAACCGAAAATGTCATTCCCGGGTGGCTTACTGATTGGTGATGATGCAGGTACTTTAAACTTTGCAAAAATTAAAGGCTCACATACCGCCATGAAGTCAGGCATGATTGCCGCTGAAACGGTTATATCGGCTATGGCTAGCGAACGCGCTAATGATGACTTGCTTGAATATGCAGACAATTACAAGAAGTCATGGGCATGGAAAGAACTTCATGCACAACGTAACTTCGGTCCTGCACAGCACAAATGGGGCAACCTGTTAGGTTCAGCTTATGCCTTCATCGATTTGAATATCTTCAATGGCAAACTGCCATGGACCTTAAGCGATCCTGAACCTGATTATGCACAATTAAAGCCAGCTTCAGAATGCAAAAAGATCAACTACCCAAAACCGGACGGCAAATTATCGTTTGATAAGCTTTCGTCCGTGTTTGTTTCCAACACCAACCATGAAGAAGATCAGCCGGTACATCTACAGCTTAAAGATCCTTCCATCCCGATTGAGGTTAACCTGGAAAAATATGATGAGCCTGCGCAACGCTACTGCCCTGCTGGGGTTTACGAAATAGTACGTGATGATGACGGTAATAATCCCAAGTTTGTGATCAATGCGCAGAACTGTGTGCACTGCAAAACTTGTGATATCAAAGATCCAAGCCAGAACATTCATTGGGTTACTCCTGAAGGCACTGGCGGACCAAACTATCCCAATATGTAACTCATGATTTAGAACAAATTATGGACATAAAAAAAGCGGCTGTAGCCGCTTTTTTTATGAGTCTAATTTTTCAGCTTTGCTTTCTTCTTAAGCCGAATAAAGCTAATAGTGCTAGCATCAAGAAGGGCACACTACCGCCACCTGAGTTGTTGTCTTCTTCTGTATCACAGCTTTCAATCGCTCCACCTGTTGGGTCAAGCCTGAATGCTCTAATCTCACCATCCTTTGCTCCAAAACCCACAATCTGGCCAGCGTTATTGATATCTGTAGCTTCGGTTAATTTCCAGCCGGAGTCACATGGAACCAAATCATTCAGATCTTTCATTTCATCGTTTTCATAAATAAATGCCGCAAACTCATTCAATGTAGGAGCGGAAATTAGTGCCCGTCCAACAATCTGACCATTGTCATTAATAGCTCTTGCTCTTGAGTCAGTAAAGTCCGACCGGAAGAAACCGATAAAGGTCAATTCATCTGAGCCACTTTGCGCATCAAAGTAGAAAGCCTCTTGATTATTGCGACTTCCTGAAATGTAAACACTACCAACCACTTCGTCATAAAGGTTAATATCGTGGGCGAATGTCGCACGGTTATCTTTAATTGGCAATTCGGTCACGGCATTTTGATTATTTGTATCGATAATGAATGACTTTATAGTGTACTGCTCTGTATCAGGCACTGGCGCATCTGAGAAGCCAAGTGCTTTGCCCGAATTATTAATGCCTGTCATATAGGACTTTCGAGTTGCTTCATCAGCCAAGGATGGAACCATATAATAACTTTGGTCGTTGTTGTTATATATGAAGCCTCTATCTACAGCATCATTTTCATCATCGGGATCAACGTCAAATTGTCCATAACCAACTATTAAACTGTCATCATTTATGGCTACGGCCCTTGTTTGAGTCAGGTCTTCTTTTTCTACTAACTTCTCAATTCCTGAATCAAAGATCACTGCAAAGTTGTTCTCTTGAATTAGTGGGTCACTACCTTCACGTACAACTTCAGTTAAGACATTGGCATAACCAACGGCAACACCTGAAGAATTAATTCCTATAGCCTCACTGACAGTCCCATCAGCTAAAACACCTAGGTCCTGATTTCCACCTTGTTGGTATTTTACTGCATGACCAAAAAAGTCCCTGCTGCCCTCTTCATTTCTTGGTCCGTTGGCAACACCTACACCAACACCCAGTTCATTAAGCTTATAAGCAACACTGTAATTGCCATCGAGGCCGCCTAAGTCAACAATCTCATAAGGTGCGGAGAGCGCAAGTCCTGTGCTCAATGTAAGCAAAGACGCAAGTAAAGTTTTCTTAAATCGCTGTTGTTTCATTCTATTTCTCTTATATTGACGAATTTGGTGTAATCAATGCATTCCTATTATGAGACATCAGAGTGTCATCATCAGAAATCACTCAGCATCGGGCTGTGATTCTGGCCTGGCATCTTTAAAGGCGTCTAAGGTTAAACAGTGTTGCTCTACTTCAACCAGACGCGGGTAATCAGTTAAATCGACGTTAAAGCGTCGAGCATTGTACATTTGAGCCACAATAAAGGCATCCGCTAAAGTCAGCAAGTCACCAAAGGCAAATGGGCCCTGCTCTTTGTAGCTCTGCAATTCTAGTTCTATCGCCCTGAATCCTTCATGAATCCAATGCCTATACCAGGTATCTTTAGCCTCATCACTGACATTAAGCTCACCTTTCAAGTATTTAAGAACTCTTAAATTATCGACAGGGTGAATGTCGCAAGCAATGACTTGACACAGGCTTCTGACTTTAGCTTTTAAAAAAGGTTCATACGGAAGTAATTTGGGACCGTCATAGACCTCATCAATATACTCACAGATAGCCATCGACTGGCTTAGAAGCTTGCTATTGTCATCCAACAATGGAACAAGCCCCTGTGGGTTTCGTTCAAGGTATTCGGGTTTATGCTGCTCACCACCATCTTTAACCAAATGAACAGGAATCATCTGATAAGACAGGCGCTTTACATTTAACGCAATGCGAACTCGATAAGCCGCCGTTGACCGCCAGTAACTATAAAGTTTCAGCATAAACCCTCTCCTTTAATTAGCCTTAAGCTTAATACTTTTCTACGATCTGATTAATTTGACCAAAAATGCTATCACCATTTTCGTCAAACATTTCAATGGTCACACGGTCACCGAATTGCATGAATGGTGTAGATGGCTTGCCATTGGCAATAATTTCCAACATACGAACTTCAGCCAAGCAGGATGAGCCAGTTGACTGGTCTTTATTAGATATGGTGCCTGAACCGACAATTGTGCCAGCACTTAATGGACGTGTTTTTGCCGCATGGGCTACCAAAGTTGGGAAATCAAAAACCATATCGACGCCACACTCAGGTTTACCTAATAGGTTTTCATTGAGATGCGTTACCAATGGTAAATACACTTTTTTGCCATCCCACTTATCGCCTAATTCATCAGGGGTGACCGCAACAGGAGAAAATGCTGATGATGGTTTAGATTGGAAGAAGCCGAATCCTTTAGCCAGTTCACCAGGAATGAGGTTGCGCAATGACACATCATTCACTGTCATCAACAAGCGGATTTCTTTTTCTGCTTGCTCAGGCGTCGCGTCCATCGGCACGTCACCAGTGATGACAGCGACTTCGGCTTCCATATCAATACCATACTCTTCGCTGGCCATTCTGATGTTTTCGCGAGGTCCAAGGAAAGTATCGCTACCGCCTTGATACATCAATGGGTCTGTCCAGAAAGTTTCCGGCATTTCTGCACCACGCGCTTTACGAACTAATTCAACGTGGTTAACGTAAGCACTACCATCAGCCCATTGATAGGCGCGAGGTAATGGTGATTCACAGGCAGCTTGATCAAACTCAAATGCATCTGTTGCCTTGCCTTCACTCAGATCGGAGTACAACAATTCCAGTTGTGGTTTGAAGTTATCCCAATCATCTAACGCAGCCTGCATAGTTTTAACAAAGCCAGGCTTAACGGCACGTGATAAATCACGGCTGACTACGACTAATTGGCCATCTCTTGAGCCATCTTTTAAAGTTGCTAATTTCATTTTTATTTCCTAAATTCTTGTCAAATCAATTGAATGGTGTGAATGAAGTTATTTGCTGGCTTTCCAGCTATTACAATACTCTTCATTCTCTACACTGCTCATTGCATCAGAAACCTCTAAGGCATCACGTGTATCGATCATCACAGCCACTTCATCGGTTGCTTTCTTGGCGTACTTACGCCCTGCTTCAAATGCTTTCGGGTGTGGACCATGAGTAAAGCCAGACGGATGGAATGTGACCATGCCAGCATCAATATTGTCGCGGCTGAAGAAATCGCCCGCGTGGTAGAAAATCACTTCATCAAAGTCATCATTATTATGGTAGAAAGGCACTTTTAATGCACCAGGATCCGACTCGATCGGACGCGGTACAAAAGTACAGATCACAAAACGACTGGCGACAAAGGTGGTGTGTGCCGAAGGTGGCAAATGATAGCGGTGTGACATTAATGGACGAATATCACGCCAGTTAATGCGGACCACCGACAAGTCACCGTGCCAACCAATCGCATCTAGGGGCGAATAGTTAAAATGAACTTTCGAAATTTGTTCGCGGCGCTTAATTTCTACCGACCAGGGTTTATCATCCTGTTGCGCCAAAAATTTTTCATTAACGCTTGGTACATCCAGCATTGCCGGATCGAAAATCGCCTGCGGCCCAACTAAACCTTTTTCAGGCAACTGATAGCTATCATTGGTCGCCTCGATCAATAACATGGTCATAGGCTCTTGAGGCTCAAGACGCCACATAGTTCCACGCGGAATAACCACATAGTCACCATCGCGAACTTCCATATGCCCATAGTCGCAGAATAAATCACCTTTACCCTTATGGATAAAAAGCAGTTCATCGCCATCACCATTACGCGCCAAGGCAGGCATACTTTCTGCGCACTCCCAGATACGGAACTTACAACTGGCGTTATGCAACAATTCTTTGGCACTCCAAGGCGAGAGACTCGCCTTGTCGAGATCATTCAAATCAAACGCACGTGGGCGTAATGGACCTTCCCATTTTTCCCACGAGGTTGGCGCACGCTTGTGATGAAAGTGCGCTGTTGGACCAAAGAAACCACTTCGGCCTGCTTCACGCTCGTAAATTGCCTCTTCAGGCAAGTCAGCATGCGCCTGGCGTGAAATGGTTCCTTCTTTATGAGGGAACGCAATCCATTTACGCATCTTAAATCACTCCGCGTTGGATTTGGTCAAGTTCGATAGATTCAAATAGCGCTTTAAAGTTTCCTTCACCAAAGCCCTGGTTACCTTTACGCTGTATGATTTCGAAGAAGATAGGACCGATCACCGTATTGGTGAAGATCTGAAGCAAGATGCCTTCTTCATGATCCAATGAACCATCAATCAAGATACGGTTTTTGCGCAATACATCAACGTCTTCATGATGTTCTGGAATACGCTTAGGAATCATGTCGTAGTAAGTGTCTGGAGTGTCCATGAACTTCATGCCACCGGCACGCAAGTCTTCGATAGTTTGATAAATATCGTCTGTTGATAGTGCGATATGCTGGATACCTTCACCGTTGTATTCTTTCAAGAACTCTTCAATTTGTGATTTCTCATCTGAAGACTCATTGATTGGGATACGTAGCTTGTTACATGGGCCAGTCATTGCTTTTGAGAATAAGCCAGTTTGCTTACCTTTGATGTCGAAGTAGCGGATTTCGCGGAAGTTGGCGATGTTTTCATAGAAAGTCGCCCAAACATCCATACCACCACGCTTAACGTTATGAGTCAGATGGTCAAGTGTCAGCAGACCTTTACCTTTAGGGAATTTCTCAACACCATCATAATATTCAAAATCGTCATCATAGAAGCTGTTCGGCTTATTGCCCCATTTATCGATGAAGTAAAGAACTGAACCACCAATACCATAAACACCCGGGTGAGACATGTGCTCTTCCTGATCAAAAGGCTTGGCACCTTTTTCTACCGCGTAATCGAAGGCTTTTTGCGCATCTTCTACACGCCACGCCATAGCACAGGCGCATGGACCATGCTGCTTACTGAACTCATGGAAGTAGCCGTCCATCTCAGCATTAACGATAAAGTTAATGTCGCCTTGACGAAATAACACAGCATTTTTAGATTTATGCTTGGCGATTTCGGTAAATCCAAGCAATTCAAATAATTCTTTTAACTTCTGTACGCCCTCTTTATTTGGCGCTGTATACTCAACAAACTCAAAACCATCGGTACCCAGTGGGTTAAATGTTGTATCAGTCATGTTTGACTCCTAAATCTTATGCGAGGCTTAACTCTTCTTGTGCAAGCCTCTAAATTTAAAGCTTTCAGGCGATTCTTAGTTAGATTGTGCTAAAACACGCCCATTTAAAGGGTTGGTTCGTAATTAAGTAACGAATGTAAAGATTACGAACCCTACGCATGAAATCATGCGCAAAGTAAACTGGACGCTAGCTCCATTGAGCACGAATTTGGTCGGCAACGATAAACGTTGGTGTGAGTTGTTTGGTAAACATCAATAACATAGTGTCTTTTGCCCTGTAACAGCTTGATTTTAAAGTAGCTATTTACGATCCCTTCATTATGCAACAGCCCGCCAATATTAACAATATCGCGGGCTGCCTGGGTATAGAATGTTCAGCTATATCTTAGCTGGCCATTTTCTCTTCTTTGGGTGGGAATAAAGGCTTGTGCAAGCCTAGACGCTTGGCCTCTTCCACCATCGACATGACATCAGATTTAGCCAGGTCAAATAATTGCTTAAAATCATCAATCACAAAATACTGTGGTTGCATGATATCAATGCGATACGGTGTGCGTAACATATCAATTGGATCAAAAGGTTTGCGAATAACGTCTGGGTTTTCCAGACTATGCGGCGTCTCGCCAATCGATGACAAAATACCACCACCGTAGATACGCTGGCCTTCTGCTGTATTGATCAAGCCAAACTCAACAGTGAACCAGTAAAGTCGCGCTAAGAAAACACGGTCTTCTTTTGACGCTGCATAGCCCAACTTACCGTAAGCACTGGTAAATTCGGCAAAATATGGATTGGTTAACATGGCGCAGTGGCCAAAAATCTCATGAAAAACATCAGGTTCTTGCAAATAATCCATTTCCTCACGAGTACGAATAAATGTCGCACAAGGGAATTTCTTATCAGCCAGAAGAGCAAAGAATTTATCGAAATTGATTAAAGCCGGAACCCAAGCCACTTCCCAGCCGGTTTCCTTTCTAAGAACGCTGGATACTTCTTCTAATTGCGGAATACGGTCTTTAGGTAGATTAATTTTATCAAGACCTTCGAAATACTCTGGGCAGGCACGACCTTTGATCAGTTTTTCCTGGCGTGTTATTAACTCATGCCAAACCTGATGTTCTTCGTCTGTATAGTGAATAAAGCCATCTTCATCCATTGGACGAGCTTTATACTTGGTACCTGTACCCATGTAACTACCTCTTCAATGTTTCAATTAGTTTATCTTACCTTATACCTTTAACTTCGGTATCTAACTTCGCGCATCACGCGGCACATTATCAATACCTTGGACCACGAAAACAAGTAAAAACTGCCAAACGCTTCAATTAACCAGTGGAACTTTTAAGTGCCTTGCAATACTAAAGTTTAGTAACACTTTTCACGAGAATTACACTTTAAGTTGCATAAACTTCTTGGTATAAATTCCGTCGCCAATTTAATTAATTGGCCAGTTCATATTAAACTTGTCTAAATTGAAAACAAACGATGCAAAATACTCAAACAAGCGTATTGTATAAGAACCACAGTCAAATTAACGTAAACATGCAGTTAGTCACTCAAGGATGTTAATGACAATGCGAACATTAGCGATTGCTTTATCTCTTACCATTATAACCTTTTTTAATATAGCACAGGCCAAACCAGCCTATACAAGCAACCAAAAAGCCTTTATTGAGGCTGAAAAAGCCTTTAAACAAGGAAAGAGTACAGAATACCAAAAGCTCAAGAAGAGCCTTGCCAACTATGCGCTCCTTCCCTATCTTGAATACGAAGAAATAAAGAAAAACCTCAATGTAAACAGTCAACAAGCTGTAGATGACTTTATTGAACAATACGAGTCTTCGCCACTAGCGAGCACGCTTCGTTGGGACTTTGTGCGTCTATTGGCTAAAGCAAAAAATTACGACCTGATGGCCCAGTACTATTCTTTTGGTTCTGTTACCAGCTATGACTGTATGTTACTCAACCACCAACTCAAGCAAGGAAAGCCAATCAGCGCTCTATCCGAACAGATTTCCAACTTGTGGAATGTGTCGAAATCACAACCTAAAGAGTGCGACAGTGTTTTTGAGAAGTGGATTGATAACAACCAATTACAACAGGATGTTGCCTATCAACGATTTTATCAAACTGCGCACGAAGGCCCGGTTGGTTTACTGAGTTATCTTAAGCGCTATCTGCCACGTGATGAGCAATATCTTGCAGATCTATGGCTAAAAGTTCGACGCAACCCCAAAGTAGTCACTCGCCCTAATTTTTTTCCGGGCAAAAACCCTGAAAAAGAAGCCAGCCTTCTAGTCTATGCAGTTAAGCGCCTGGCCTGGGATGACCGTGACGATGCTTACAGCGCCTGGAAGCGAACACAAAACCGAATTCCATTAGCGGGAGGACACACATCTGATGTAGAAAGAACTTTGTTTCTTGCTCTGGCTACCGAAAATAACACCAAAGCTGTTGATATGACTAAGGATCATCTCGATGACTATTTAGATGATGAACTGGTTAATCATTGGAAGCTGGTCACTTTATTAAGAACCGAGAACTGGCAAACCATCACCGAGCTCTATGAGCTATTACCTTTTGAGCAACAAAGTAGCGAACAATGGCGCTATTGGTATGCTGTATCGTTAGATAATTTAGGGAAAAAAGAAGAAGCCAAAATCCTCCTAAGCGACCTAGCGGGCGAACGTGATTATTACGGTTATAAAGCAGCTACTCGGCTTAAGCTCCCAATTCTTCTCAATCACGCCCCTTTACTCATCCCTGAAGAGACCATGAACTCTGTGAGTCAATCTGCTAATGTTGAGCGCGCAAAAGAGTTGTACGCCATAGAGCGCTATCTTGATGCCAGTAGAGAATGGCGGAGCCTGATGAGCAAGCTGGAATCACCACAAGAGTTTCATGCAGCTGCGGTGATAGCCAATCAATGGGGCTGGTATAACCAAAGCATTCTAACCATTGCCAGGGCTCAGTCTTGGGATGATACAGACATTCGTTTTCCAACGGCTTTTAAAGATGATTACATTCGAATGGGCAAGCAGGTGCAATTGCCTCCTCACTGGCTGATGGGGGTTGCTCGACAGGAAAGCGCATACGGGCCAAGGGCTGTTTCGCCGGCTGGGGCTTATGGCTTAATGCAAGTGATGCCCAATACCGCGAAAGCCTTTGCAAGGAAATTCCAGATCCCCTATACGCATCGCAGTGATCTGTTAGATCCGGCTATTAATATTCAAATGGGCAGTCGCTACCTGCAAATGCGCTACGAAGAACTTGAGCAGAATCCCATTTATGCTTCAGCCGCCTATAACGCCGGTAAAAAAAGAATTGAACAATGGAAAACATTTGGCCGTTACCCAACCGAGATCTGGATAGAAGCCATTCCCTACACTGAAACGCGCGACTATATCAAACGAGTTATGACCTATCGGCAAGTCTATGCTCTAAAGCTCGGGCTTGATGACGATATTTTTGAGTATATTTTAACGACTGAAACCGGTGACAAAAAATAAAGGCGCCCACTGGCGCCTTTTACATCTTAAGTTCAGTCTGAGTACTAAAAATACCTTTCGAAACTAATCGATAAATAGTCATCATTTCTTAATGGATACAAGAAGCTATCCATCGGCCTGGTCTCATCAATACCTTCGAACCAACGTCCTTCGATCACTAACTTCCAGCTATCCCCTAATCGGCGACTGGCTTCGAGATTAATAAACTGCTGGTTTTCCGCATATGAGTATCCCAACAATACTTCTGTTGATGGAATATCGTTCATGGCCAAACGCAGGCCTCCGACCACGATATCTTCTTGCCTGAAACCTCCGGGAAGCACATCACGGGAATCATATTGATACTCCATGATAATGCCTAAATCTGCACCTGATTCTGTAACGCCATAAAATGAATATTCAAAGCCACCAACAGCTGCCGAGTAACGACCTTGGTCGAAACCTGAACGTGACATAGCCTCAAGCTTCCATAACCAGGCTCCTTTTGTAGCTTGAACATCGACACTGGTTTGATCAATGGTCACATAAACCGGTCTTAACTTAGGGTCTAACGGATTAGTGGTATCCAGAACAAATTGTGGGTCACGACTGGTTCCTGAAAAATGCGCAATACCAATATCCCAGTCTCCAATCCAATTCGACCAACGAATAGCGCCATCTAGTCGTGATTTACCATCTGGATCAGCATAAATCGGATTGTCCGTGTCGACCACATAAGGGAAACGCAGTCGCCCCTCTTCGCCCGCAAAAGTTCTTTCACGAAATCCTGGTAAAGCAAATAAACTCAATAGCCCCCAATCACGCTCAGTGGATATCGCTATCATTGGTTGACCAAGCTTATCTTCACCATCAATATTTTCGACAAAATCTGTCTGATTAATGATGTCCACCAGGTGTTGGGACTCAGCGACGCCCCAGAACACTTTGCCAATCCCCGCTTTAACTTCCCACTCATCACCGACATATTGCAACATCAGCTCACGAATATCGCCATGAGTACGCTCGCTGTCCATGCTGTCCCAACGATAGAATGGCTTGAAAACCAGGCTGATATTGTGCTCATCCCAGTTATGATAGAACTCAGGCTCAATCATAATTGAAGCAAGCTCTTGGTCCTGACCAAAGTCTCCATCTTCAAAATAATACCGAACGTCAGTGGCAACAACACCACGCCATTCAGCAGATATAGACGGTAAACTTAATAAAATCAATACACTAGAAATAATAGCTTTCAGCTGTTTGGTTGTAGACATTTTCTTCCATACTAGTTGGTCTGTTATTTGTCGCCATTGTAAATAATGAAGGGCTGAAATACTAGCTGTCATTGTTTGTTAATCCACGTCGCATAATAGACAATATCAATTGTCTATATCGTGCAATTTTTAAACAATGTTGATACTCTGAATACATAGTAAAAAAGGAGGTCACATGGCACAAGCATTACTGCCCTTACGTGGCCATTGGTATAAGCGTTCAGACCTAAACACTATCTTTGAGGTCGTTGCGATTGACGACGATGATGGAACCATTGAAGTTCAGTACTTTGGTGGTGAGATTGAGGAACTAGACTTACATAGTTGGGAATTGCTTGAACTCAGTCAAGCAGCCCCGCCTGAAGACTGGAGCGGTGCATTAGAGGTAGACGACTATACCATTGGCGATGAACTCGAATTAGCGCCCGGCTCATT
Organism: Kangiella sp.; assembly: GCF_048265365.1. Taxonomy (NCBI): domain Bacteria; kingdom Pseudomonadati; phylum Pseudomonadota; class Gammaproteobacteria; order Kangiellales; family Kangiellaceae; genus Kangiella; species Kangiella sp. The sequence continues at coordinate 1,540,879 of NZ_JBLXBT010000001.1, read as the reverse complement.
AGATGATGTGTTAAACATTATAGATTCGAATGACTATTAACAATTGAATTGACCACTAATCATTCAATTTCTTATCGTGAAAAGAGCATAAGCAGCTTTAGAACTGGTCATCCTCTGACCATTCGCTATAATCCGTAAAACAATAAATTACCCTCTTTTGTATGACAGAATCGTTTTCCACCTGGGCTGATGTACTAGCGGCAATAAAAAAACAAGATTTTTTCCAGAACCTCTTAGCGTTTGTGCAATCAGAGCAACAAGCTGGTAAAACTATTTACCCACCCAAAGACCACATATTTGCGGCATTGAAGCTGACAGACCTGAAAGATGTCAAAGTCGTCATCCTAGGCCAAGATCCCTATCACGGTGCCAATCAGGCCAACGGTTTATGCTTTTCAGTCCATCCTGATCAGCCTCTTCCCCCTTCACTGCGCAACATCTATAAAGAGCTGGCTGCCGATTTAAAGTGTCCACCACCGATTAACGGTGACTTAAGTCATTGGGCAAAACAGGGAGTACTACTTCTCAACACGGTGCTGACCGTGGAAGCTGGCCAGGCAAACTCCCATAAAGGTCGAGGCTGGGAAATCTTTACTGATGAGGTGATAAGAAGCCTCAACAAGGCCCCACAGCCCATTGTATTCCTGTTATGGGGTTCACAGGCCCAGGCCAAATCCAGCTTGATAAATAACCCTAAACACACTATCTTAAGCGCTCCGCATCCGTCGCCACTTTCGGCACACCGCGGTTTTTTTGGCTGTAAACATTTTTCAAAAACGAATCAAATACTTGTTGATAATAACCAAACACCGATAGAATGGACTTAGGCTCATCTTGAACAACAAGCAGAGCTGGCTTTGCCAAGGTAGATTTTATATAACTACATGAATAACCTTAGTATTAGTGCGCATTTGTAGCAAGGAATATAGAAACATTGATGGATTATGAACTGCTTTTTTAGGGCTTTTAAAAACACTTCCTTTCTGCTCATAGCTTTACTCCTATTTGCGGGCGGGTTTAGTTTTGCCTATTCAGCAGAGCCCCAAGTATCTAATGGCAGCAATGAGCCAATCCAAGAGAAAAAGCAAATCACTATAATTGCTCAGCACTTCTCCAGCCACTTCTCTAATATCGCAAAAAGTTTATCACTTTCCTCTTTATCAGACTCCTATCGAGTAGTGAACATGTCGCTAGCTGACTGGAAGCGCCAGCAACCTGACTCAGCGCTCATTATTAGCTTAGGACGTTCCCCACTAGAAGAGTTAGTTAAAACAGGACATCAGAAACCTATTTTAGCCGCAGTGATCACTTATCAGGACTTCAGAGAGATTGTAAAGCAAGAAGCAACTCCTAATGCATTAAGTGCAATCTTTTATGACCCAGACCCTCTAAGACAGATAACCTTAGGTAAGTTGCTGTTACCGCTTTCAGATGCTGTAGGCGTCATGCATTCAATGGAAACTCCTTTCTTTATTGAAGAATACCAAACCATCACCGAAGCCTTAGACTTATCATTGAACGCCATCCCACTAAAGCAAACAACAGAGGTCGCCATTCAATTCCCGAGACTAGTCCAAAAAGCAGACTTTATTATTGCTCAACCTGACCCAGTTATTTATAACAGTCAGACACTCCCTAGAGTCTTGTTAACCAGTTATCGACAAAGAAAAGTGGTTATAGGTTATTCAACTGGAGTCGTTAAAGCTGGCGCGGTAGCAACCACCTATACTACAGCTGAAATGCTGATAGATGATTTGGAGGAATCAGCTCAGGAAATATTAAATAATGAAACAGCTTCGTTCACCAGGCATAGTAAATATTATGATATCAGTTACAATCTAGAAGTAGCTCACTCACTAGGACTGGATATAGTTTCTAAAGAAGAACTAGAAGCAAAAATTGCAGAGTTGTATCCAGGAACCTAGAACGAGACCGCCCCACAATAAACAGGTATTGCCTTTGAGACGTTCAAAATATGTCAATCAATATAATCTGGCTTTTATAGTTGCAGTTATCACATTACTGTTACTTGCCAACTATCTGTTTACAAAGCTGACCCAAAAACAGCACTTTTATCAGCAACAAAACTTGAGCCAATCAATTCTGTCGAACCTGACGATTGAACTGGAATACGGCTTATCTTTTGGTAACAAAGTTGACTTGAAGAACTCATTGGAAGCACTAAGAGATAATAAGGGAGTAGCGATAATAACGGTTTATGACAACCAGAAAAACACTATGGCAGAACTGGATAACAGAGAGTCTTTATCCATTCCCGATGACGAAGAATTAATAGAAATAATCAAGCCGATCAACCAAAGCCCAAGTAGCTCACTCAGCGATTCGTTACTACTGAATGAAGAAATCCTTAAAAGTGTTAAGCTGGAGCGGCGCTTAGGCGAGGTCAGGCTGGGCATGACGCCACTTGCATACAGCCAAGTCTCTGAAGTTTTGCAAAACTATAGACTAGCGCTTAGCGGATCCATCATATTACTCATGGCCCTACTTTGGATCTATATGTACTATCGACTAAGCTACACCAGTCGAGTCATGAAAAAAATGACAGAGTCACTGAATAAGTCAGTCTTACCTCGGAATATACTTTATAATATTAAGACACGTGAAGCACAGGCATTAACAAAAGCCATTATTGATGTGTTCCTACACAACAAAAATCTTGAGCATCAATTAACTTTACTTAAGACAGAGGTGGCTCAAGCAAGAAAGGATGCCAACACTGAACTACAGGAATTTTTAGGCTTTTTATTAAAAAACCCCATAGAGCATGATGATGAAACTATTCAACTGTTTTATCAGTCTATTACTCAAGAAATGGGCGATAGGAAAAGCTCAATCTGGTCTAGAGACTTGCTCAAACAAGTCATCACTGAACTATCTAGCTTAGCAAAAAGTGAAAAGGTTATTATTTACGATAATTACGGTGGAGACCGCATTAATAGACAGGTGATTATTGATAAAGATAACTTTAAACGCTTTTTATTGTTATTACTGCAAGAGTTGGTAATCGTCTGCAAAGGCTATCAGTTAACGGTTTCTTTTGATCAAAGACAAGCACTTAATGATGCTACTGTATTACGTATTGCTATTGACTCTGACGCACCAAACTTTATTAAGGGACTCAACACACAGAGCCTGTTCCACTTCACACACGACGCACCGGTAACTTGTTATAGCAACAATATTCACCTAATTGCAGCGAAGCACCTGCTTAGAAAGTTTGGAGGGGAATATTTTTATTTCGAAAAAGAAATCAGGTTGGAAATCCCTGTGGCGACACTGGCTACCGACGAGCCGGAAGTTTGGACCGATAGCGTAAGCCCCATCGATACGAATATTAACGCCTTAATCTTCGACTCAGACCCTATAGATAAAATGGTATTAATGGGTTACCTGGAAAAGCTAGGCGTCATGACGGATAAAGCTTCAACGAAACAGGTTATTTTGCAAAAACTTCGCCATGAAAGGTTTGATGTAATCATGGTGAACTCTGACTTTTTTAGTGAACCGGATCCATTCTTTTTTACCAATCTTCTGAGCGAACTCGCTCAACAGGAAGAACCAACGAAAATACTTGTCATTAGCAGTGATAGCGATGTGCAGAGTAGCGAGCTCTTTAAATCTCTAAATGCCAGTTATATTGCAAAACCAATCGATATTCACGAACTAAAATCAATGCTTATTAAGCTATACACTGACTCAGACGATGAATAGTTTTCTGATATTGGTGTCTTATTTTCTCTTCATTTCGATGCACTCCATCGCTTACCTGGCACTCACCATTAACCCACACTGAGCGAATAGCGTCATTGCTAAACTGATGGTTAAAAATAAATGCATCAATCAATTGATGATCACTTTTTCCTAACAATGCGAAACTCTCAGGGTTTAGCTCAATAAAATCTGCTTTGTTGCCAACCTTAATACAGCCAGCATTACGGCCTAGTGATTGCGCCCCTGCTCCTGCTGCCTGTTGCCATAACCAGTAACCATTTGAACTATGCTCTTCCTCAACCATTACAGTACGCGACTGCTCCGCTAATCTTTGTTGATATTCAAGCCAACGTAACTCTTCCGCTGCATCAACCGAAATATGGCTATCACTTCCGACAGACCACCGGCCTTGATTTTTTTTGTATTCCAACATAGGAAAGAAACCATCACCAAGATTGGCTTCGGTTGTGGTACAAACTGCAACAACAGCATTGGACTGAGCAACCCTATGTGTTTCTTGCTGTGTCATGTGGGTAGCATGAACCAAACACCAGCGCTCATTCACATCAAGATTATCCAGCAACCATTCCACTGGTCGTTTGCTATGAAACACCAGGCAGTCATCCACCTCCTTCATTTGCTCAGCGATATGGATATGGACAGGTGCTTTGTCATTTAGAGTATTTAAATGGTCAATGGCGAAACTTAAGTCCTGTTGATTCACAGCACGAAGCGAATGTGGGGCTATGCCAAAAGACTGTTGATACTGCTCTGACAGCTTTGCCACATTATAAATCAATGTCGCATAAGCTTGTTGGTCATGGATAAAGCGCTTTTGGCCATCGTTAGGAGCCAGCTCACCAAAACCACTGTATCGATAAAATACAGGCAGTAGTGTTAGTCCTATGCCTGACTCTTTTGCTGACTCGAAGATCCGTTGCGACATTTCCGCAGGATTGTCGAAAGCAGCTCCGTTAGTGTTATGGTGTAGATAATGGAATTCGCCAACAGAGGTATAGCCAGCTTTCAGCATCTGCATATAGAGCGCCGACGCAATTGCTTGTAAATCTTCAGGTCTGATAGCATCGACAAAGCCATACATTGCCTGACGCCAGGTCCAGAAGCTATCGCCACCCTTGCCGCTTTTCTCGCCCAAGCCCGCCATCGCCCATTGAAAGGCATGCGAGTGGCTGTTGGGCAGGCCCGGAATCACACTGCCGTGCAACTGCTCGCCACAAAAATCAGAATCGAGTTGCGTGTCAGGTTTCAATTCTAAGATAACGCCATTACAATCTAGCTTGATTAAAACATCTTTGGCCCAGCCAGATTCAGTCAGAAGATGTTTGGCAAACAGTTGCTTGTCATTTTTTTCAGGCATAATAGCGTCAGTCCAGAGTTGAAAGTAAAGTCAAAAAGTTAAACGAGATCATAATATGAGCCAAGCAGAAACGAAACCCTTTGATTACCTTATTCATAATGTCAATCTGGCAACCATGACCAATGACAATGGTTATGGAGTCATCAACCATGCTTGCATTGGTGTCAAGTCAGGGATTATTCAGTTTGTTGGCACTCAAGAGCAGCTTACTCACCCTTCTGAGCTCGAACATAACACAGAAAACCTGATCAACGCCCATAACCAATGGCTAACCCCTGGGTTGATCGATTGCCATACTCACCTGGTTTATGGCGGCAATCGCGCTAATGAATTCGAGATGCGCTTAAACGGTGCTGATTATGCAGAAATCGCTAAAGCGGGGGGCGGTATTCTTTCTACTGTTCGAGCGACTCGTAGTGCTAGCGAGCAAAAGCTTTTTGATAGTGCTGCAAAGCGGTTGAAATCCTTATTAAAAGAAGGCCTGACCACGATCGAAATCAAATCCGGTTACGGCCTTGATACAGAGTCAGAAATTAAGATGCTAAAAGTTGCCAAACGACTGGGTAAAGAATTCCCAGTACGAGTGGCAACCACTTTTTTAGGAGCGCACGCATTGCCAGAAGAATATAAGGGACGCGGCGATGACTATATTGATTTAGTATGTAATGAAATGCTACCAACGATTGCTGAACTTGAACTGGCTGATGCTGTAGATGCCTTTTGTGAAAATATTGGCTTCAGCTATCAGCAGACACAAAAAGTGTTTGAAACGGCTAAACAGTTAGGCCTGCCGGTTAAGCTTCACGCCGAACAATTATCGGATCAGGCGGGTGCTGGACTCGCTGCAGACTATCATGCTCTTTCTGCCGATCATCTCGAGTACTTATCACAAGACTCCATTGATAAGATGGCTAAAAGTGGTACGGTTGCTGTGTTACTTCCCGGCGCGTTTTATTTCCTACGCGAAACCAAACTACCACCTATTCAAGCGCTTCGTAATGCCAATGTGCCAATGGCAATTGCAACGGATAGTAATCCCGGCACATCACCTGCAGAATCCATTTTGCTGATGCTCAATATGGCTTGTACCTTCTTTAGAATGACACCGCTTGAATCTCTACAAGGCGTAACCATCAATGCGGCAAAAGCACTTGGAATTGAAAAAGAAGTTGGTTCTATTGAGGTAGGTAAAAAAGCCGATATGGTATTGTGGGATATTGAGCACCCCAATCAGTTAAGTTACCAGCTTGGGGGTAGTAACTGGACACGAACTTTTAAGAGCTAAGCATCAAAAAATCAATATATCCATAAAAAAAAGAGCGCCTTGAGCGCTCTTTTTCATTGTTTGAATTAGCTAGGCCTAAGCTTAATAAAAGGCCTACTCTACAATTATGGCACCTTTCATCATGAAAGAGTGACCAGGGAAACTACAAATAAACTCGTAGGTACCCTTCTCTTTCAAAGTAAAGGTAATGGTATCGCTTTCACCGCCACCAATCACTTTAGTGTGGGCTAATACGCGGTCATCACCTTCAGGAATATAATCATTGGCTTTAGCCTGAATTGCAGCATTAGCGAATGCCTGAACGTCAGTGCCTGTTGCTAACACAACAAAGTTATGACCCATGACGTCCTTAGCCAGTTTACCGGTATGATTTAAGGTTAACTTAACTTCTTCGCCAGCTTTAACTTTAATTTCGCTGACGTCGAATTTCATAGCGTCATCGCTGTTTACAACAACGTCTTTCGCAAACAATGGCATAGCAAATAAAGCTAGAACAACTGTTAATAGAATCTTACGCATTTTGTCACCTTTTACGTTTGTTTAAACACGCATTTAGCATACCACTTTAGTGTGAACAAGACATGAATAAGACCACAGTTTCGCGGTATATCTTTTCATAAATAAATCAATATAGATTACTTTTGTTTATGCAAAGATAGGCTCAATTGCTCAAACAGTTTAGCAATAACTTTTTGCACATTCTGAGTCTTTGTTTTATCCAACAGCCGCTTCTGCTCATTAAGATAGGTAATCTGCGAAAGCTCAAGCTGCAAACAGTAAATTTGATTCTCTGGGTCAGCATAATGGCGAGTAATGTAACCCCCTTTGAAGCGACCATTGATGATTTTGCTATACTGTTGAGTATCGAAATTTTCTAATGCTTTTGTAAGCGGCTCATTAAGGGTTGCTCCGTTATTGGTGCCGAAGTTAAAGTCTGGTAACTGACCTTCAAAAAAGCGCGGTACTTCCGATTGGATGGTATGGGCTTCAAACAACAAACAAAAACCATGCTGTTGTTTGGCTTGCTTAATTAAGCGCACTAACTGGTCATGATAAGGTTGCCAATACAACTCAACCCGGCGCTTTATCTCTGCACTGGTCGGCAACTTTTCTTCGGTGTATAAAGGTTCGCGATCAAAATTACTGGTTGGACATAGCTCAGTATTATCAGCACCGGCGTAGAGAACTTCACCCGATTTATCACGATTCAAATCAATCAGGTAGCGAGAGTAATTGGCATTGATTCTAGTAATTCCCATCTCATCCAAAAAGCTATACAGATCAACCAGATACCAGTCAGTATCAGCACTGTCGTAAGCAGCAGGCTGCATTTGCTGGATAACATCGTTAGGAATAAATTGGCCATGGTGTGGCATAGAAACAATGATCGGGGAATGATACTCCTGACAGTCAAAGACGGGATAATCAGCAGCCTGCAACTTTAAGGTCGCCCTATCCAAAGCCAGTTTATCTGGCTCAACATAATTCGTTCGCGCTTGCTCAGAACCAATCACTTCTGGTGAGTAATAGATATTAAGTAGTGATTTGGCATCATTCATTAGGAAGCCACAACGTGCTTCAACCTCATCCCATGATTCACTGTTCAAATACCACTTTACCTGCAACAGATAATCAACGAAAAAATCAGTCAATGATCGATGGTACTTATCTTCTGCACCGAGCGCTTTAGTCAGCTTAATGAGTCCTTGATGGACTTTCTCACGAGCTATGTTAATCGAGTAATGATTAATGTAGAACCAGGCAACCCGTAAATGATTACGATGATTAAAGTCACTAGCCGCAATAGACTGGGCTTCAAATTGTTCTATTAACTTATTGATATTCATATGATTACTCGGATTACCTTCAAAATTTATTCAATTTCTGTTCCATTCTAACGCCTATTTTTTTCTCTGCAGTAGTTGCTTTTAAGCAGCGTTTTTGGTTGTATATACAACCTAGCATACAAGATTGTTTCTATTAGTCAAACTGACTCAGAGGAACATCAGAGAAAGAGTTAGCACAGACTGATCACTTATAAACAAAAAAGGTAATTGGGCGCCATCAATGACTGAACAGAATACTCGTCTTTATATCACGGTGAAAGAGTTTATTAAGCAAGGTATCGAGCAGCAACGCTGGAAAGAACACAAGCGTGTGCCTTCAGAAAATGAGCTGGTGGAAACCTGCAAAGTGAGCCGCATGACGGCACGTCGCGCTCTAGATGAACTCACCGAAGAAGGCGTTCTCTATCGCGTACAAGGCCGTGGCACTTTTGTAGCTCCGAAAAAGCTCTACTCTCCGATGCTCAAGATCCGCAACATTGCCGAAGAGATCATTGAGCGTGGTGGCGACTACTCCAATGAGCTTATTTTATTGCAACAAGAGCATTGCCCAACTCATCTACTGGATCGTTTCGAGCTTGAAGAAGGTGACAACATTTACCATTCGATCATGGTTCATAAAGATAATGACAAACCGATTCAAATTGAGCAGCGCTACGTGAACCCCAAAGCCGCACCCGATTATTTGAAACAGGATTATGCCAAAATCACTCCCAATGTTTATTTGTCAAAAGTAGCACCGCTAACTGAAGCGGAGCACCAGATAGAAGCACGTGAGGCAGACCCATTCATGCAAGTGACCTTAAAATTGCAAGAGAACGAGCCTGTTTTGTGTATCGATAGAGCAACCTGGTCAAACGATACTCTGGTCAGTTACAGCCAGCTTTATCATCCAGCGAGCCGTTTTCAAATTACCGGGCGCTTCAAAACCGAACATCAATTAACCGAGCTATAACACTCATTACAAGATTCGATAAAGAGGAATATGAATATGACTGACAAGAATCGTTTAGATCCCGATCGCGTCATTCGAGCGCCACATGGCACAACTCTCAACGCCAAATCATGGCTGACAGAAGCACCGCTTCGCATGCTAATGAATAACCTTGATCCTGATGTTGCCGAACACCCTCAAGGCTTAGTGGTTTATGGTGGTATCGGTCGCGCTGCTCGTAACTGGGAATGCTATGACAAGATTGTTGAAACCCTAAAGCGCTTGAATGATGATGAGACCTTATTGGTTCAATCTGGCAAACCGGTGGGAGTATTTAAAACCCATAGCGATGCACCACGAGTGTTAATTGCTAACTCAAATCTAGTCCCACACTGGGCTAACTGGGAGCACTTTAACGAGCTCGATAAGAAAGGCTTAATGATGTATGGCCAGATGACTGCCGGCTCTTGGATTTACATTGGTAGCCAGGGCATTGTACAAGGCACCTACGAAACCTTTGTCGAAGCCGGTCGTCAGCATTTTGATGGCACTACAGGTGGCAAATGGATCTTAACCGGTGGTCTTGGCGGTATGGGTGGCGCACAGCCGCTAGCTGCAACTATGGCAGGTTACAGCATGATTGCTGTTGAGTGTGATGAGACTCGAATTGACTTTCGCATCCGTACTGGTTATGTCGACAAAAAAGCGACCAGTGTGGATGAAGCCATCGCTCAATTAAACGAAGCACTTGATAAAGGCCAGGCTATTTCAATTGGCCTATTAGGCAATGCGGCAGATGTATTCCCAGAATTGCATAAACGTGGAATCAAGCCTGATCTGGTCACTGACCAAACTTCGGCGCATGATCCGGTTAATGGCTATTTGCCGATTGGCTGGACGGTTGAAGAGTGGCGCCAAGAAGCGCAAGCTAATCCTGAGCGTGTCAGTAAAGAAGCAAAGAAATCGATGGCGGTTCAGGTGCAGGCCATGTTGGATTTTTATCATGACGGCATCCCAACGGTCGACTATGGCAATAACATTCGCCAGATGGCGTTGGAAGAAGGCGTTAACAATGCCTTTGATTTCCCTGGCTTTGTTCCAGCTTATATCCGCCCTCTTTTCTGCCGAGGTGTTGGTCCATTCCGTTGGGCAGCCCTTTCCGGTGACCCGGAAGATATTTATAAAACTGATCAGAAGGTAAAAGAAATTATTGCCGATGATCCACACTTGCATAACTGGCTGGATATGGCTCGTGAACGCATTCAATTCCAGGGCTTACCCGCGCGCATTTGTTGGGTTGGTCTTGGCCTGCGCCACAAACTTGGTCTAGCTTTTAATGAGATGGTTCGTACCGGTGAATTGAAAGCTCCTGTAGTGATTGGCCGTGACCACTTAGACTCGGGATCAGTGGCTAGCCCTAACCGTGAAACAGAAGGCATGATGGATGGCTCTGATGCCGTATCCGATTGGCCATTATTGAACGCCATGCTCAATGTGGCTGGTGGCGCAACCTGGGTGTCTCTACATCACGGTGGCGGTGTTGGTATGGGCTTCTCGCAACACTCCGGAGTTGTCATCTGTTGCGACGGCAGCGAAGAAGCCGATAAGCGAATTGAGCGAGTGTTATTTAACGATCCTGCAACTGGCGTTATGCGCCATGCAGATGCAGGGTACGATATCGCCATTAATTGCGCCAAAGAGCAGGGTTTAGACCTACCTATGCTTAACAACAAGAATTCATAAGAGGTTCTAAAATGCATCAATTTACACTAACGCCTGGCGAGCTTTCATTAGCAGACTGCCGTGCAATCTATCAAGAACCAGTTTCCATTAAGTTGAGTGAAAACTTTTATCCGGTCATCGATCGTGCCGCACAAACGGTGGCTGACGTCATCAAGAATGATGAAACCGTTTACGGTATTAATACAGGTTTTGGCTTATTGGCCTCAACCCGTATTCCAAAAGAAAAACTGGAACTGTTACAGGAAAGCCTAGTGCTTTCTCACGCCGCAGGCATTGGTGAGTTACTACCAGACAATGTCGTACGCTTGTTGATGGTATTAAAACTCTCTAGCTTAGCTCAAGGCCATTCTGGCGTCCGTCGTGAAACCGTCGATGCGCTGATTAGCTTGGTGAGTCACGAAGTCTATCCCTGTATTCCTGAAAAAGGCTCGGTAGGTGCATCAGGTGATTTGGCGCCACTGGCCCATATGAGCTGTACACTAATCGGGGTTGGCGAAGTTCGCCATCAGGGCAAAATCATTTCTGCAGTTGAAGGCCTAAAAGTTGCTGGACTGACTCCTCTCACATTAGGCGCCAAAGAAGGGCTGGCTTTATTGAACGGCACACAGTGCTCAACGGCATTGGCACTTGCTGGCTTGTTCGGTGCTGAGAATAACTTTGCCGCCGCGATAGTCGCCGGCGGCCTTTCAGTTGATGCGGTTATGGGAAGCGTTGCACCTTTTGATGCTCGTATTCATGAGGTTCGCGGTCATAAAGGACAGCAACAGGTGGCATTGAGCCTGCTAAACCTGATCAAAGGCAGCGAAATCAACGAGTCACATGAAGACTGCGAAAAGGTCCAGGATCCCTACTCGCTTCGCTGCCAACCCCAGGTCATGGGGGCTGCGCTTGACCACATGCGTTTTGCGGCATCGGTCTTACTCACTGAGGCAAATGCGGTTTCAGACAATCCGCTTGTATTCCCTGATGAAGGAGACATTATCTCTGGCGGTAACTTCCATGCCGAGCCAGTAGCAATAACATCTGATTTATTGGCGATTGTCATTTCAGAAATTGGTGCCATTGTAGAACGTCGAATTGCTTTGATGCTTGATAAGCACCTGAGTGGACTGCCAGCATTCCTGGTACAGGATGGCGGTGTCAATTCTGGCTTTATGATTGCTCAAGTTACTGCAGCCGCCTTAGCCTCGGAAAACAAGACACTGGCTCATCCTGCATCGGTAGATAGCTTGCCAACGTCAGCCAACCAGGAGGACCATGTGTCGATGGCTACCTTTGCTGCGCGCCGGTTACGCGATATGAATTTCAATACTGCCGGTGTCATCGCCGTTGAGCTGCTTTCCGCTGCTCAAGGCATTGATTTCAGAGCACCACTAAAAACCTCGCCGCGCTTACAAAAAGCCTATGACGCTATTCGTGTAAAGGTGTCGTATTATGAGAAAGACCGTCATTTTGGCCCAGATATTGAAGCGATAAAATCGCTGATTGATCAAGGTGTATTTAATGATATGGTTAGTGAGCTAGAGCTGCCTAGCATCCAATAGACCGACGCACTGAGCAGAAAATGCAAAGGCGCTCTGTTACGAGCGCCATTTGCTCTGCTTTACTATCGCTATGTTAGTAAACTGGTGGGATAACTTCTTTATATTGAATGTCATAAACAATTACTCGCTGAAGCTAGCCAATCCTAGCGACACTTCTGCAATTCTACGTCGAGCCTGACTTAAATATTTAGCAAATTTCTGATTCTCTTTTAACTCGCTGAACTCTTCAGATTCATAAAGCTCTATCACTTGTAACTTCTGTTCGGTAAATTCATCCGGCAAATAATCCACCCCGACTTTACACCAGGCCATGCCTTTCAGACGCAAGTCCTCTGGGTGGCCTTTACCTTGAACAAATTTACAAATAGAAGTGATTTGACTCGCCATCTGGGAGTCAATTTTCAGAACGTTAGCTTGTGCGTTGAGTGATATCAAAAACATCACAACAACCATTAAAACAGATCGTTTCATACGGGCATTTGCTATATGGTTTTCAGCCCGTTAAAACAAATAGCTAACGAGCCAGGGTTATTGTTCTAAAACTACTTTGTAATTGACTTCAACCTCATGCTTAACCCAATCAGGGTTCTTCCAAGCACCAAGTCCAAGCTTAAAATCGAGTCGGTTTAATGTATAGTCTCCTGACAATTCTATCAAGCGACCCAGTTCCACATAATTCATGAACAGGGTCACAGGTTGCTCAATTCCTTTGAGGGTAAGTAAGCCTTCAACCTTATATTTCCCCTCGCTTTCGAGTTCAATTTTATTGCTGACAAATATACCTTTTGGCGTATTTTCAACATCGAACCAATTGCTTTTTTTGAGCATCCCGTCACGCTTTTCGCTACCACTTTCGACGCTCGCCAAATCCACCTCAACTCGAATGGAGCTGGCTTCCAAATTGTCCTTGTCAAACACGATAACTGGGGTAAAAGTTTGGAACTCCCCTTTAAATTCAGTCTTCTTGTTCTGAACACCACTAAACTTAATATAGCTATCGGCCGCTATGACTTTCAGCGACTCATTGGCTGAAAGGCAACTGGCGAATAAAATACTCGAAAGCAATAATACAGTCATTGGCAACTTATTAAGAAACACCATAACACCTCAATTTCAATTCATTTGTTGGCCGTAGTAACCCTTTTCAGTTACTCTGGCGTTTATATGGACACGATTACAACATAAGGTAATGAGTATGAAAATAACATCAAACACAAAGTCACTATTACTTGAGCGTATAGCTTCTAAAAGGATAGCAGCTATAAGAGTCGTCCCAGCCGTCATAGCTCTTGCCCTATTGGGATGCAACTCGGACGCTGTTGCCGAGGAGCAAGATGCCGTCACCATTTATAGCAGTGCTCAGCCAGGCGCCATTGACCCAGACCTATATCGTCCCATACCAGGACAAAATAGAGGTCATTACACCGTACCGGGCTATGGAGTGGTTAAATCCACTCGCAACTATCAGCTCGACAAAGGTCAGAATAGCCTACAAGTCACGGATGTAGCGGCCTTTATTGATCCTACAACCGTATCATTTCGCTCATTAAACAATAAGCATACTCGGGTACTGGAACAAAGCTACCAATTTGATTTGGTTAACGGACATCAACTCTTGCAACGCTTTATCGGCAAAACCATTACTGTCCAACAAAGTTCTGGTGATGAGTTAGTTGAAATTAAAGGCGAGCTGCTAAGCGCTGATGGCAACTTGGTCATCAAAACCGACAAGGGGAATATTCAGACCCTTAGCTATTACACCAATATTATCTTTCCCGACCTTCCCGAAGGTCTGCTGACAAAACCGACTCTCATCTGGGACCTCTACTCCCCTGCTTCCGGCGAGCAAACCATTGAGCTCAGTTATCAAACTGAAGGCATGACCTGGTGGACGGATTACAATATTACCTATGATGAGTCTGACACTTGCAAGATGGACTTATCCAGCTGGGTTAGCATTATCAATCAGTCAGGAGCCAGCTTTAACAATGCAAAGCTTAAATTGATTGCCGGCGATGTTAATCGCGCACAACAAAATGAGCCTCTTAGAGTGATGTCCTCGCGCGTTGCGGAAGAAGCAATGATGGACAAAGGTTTCGAACAAAAAGCTTTTTTTGAGTATCACCTATACACCTTAGGACGCCCTGCTGACTTAGCCAACAATTCCACAAAGCAACTAGAATTATTCCCTTCAGTTAAAGATGTTCAATGTAATAAAGAATTAGTGTTTGACGCTTCCAGTCAGTTCTATAGCTATTATGGAATGAATACTAACGAAGGTTACGGCAAAAACTCTTCTGGAGACGTTAACGTCTATTTAAGGTTTGCTAACGAAGAAAAAAATGCTTTAGGCATACCTTTACCAGCTGGCAGAATTCGAGTTAATCAACGTGATACTGATGGTAGTCTTGAGTTTATCGGTGAAGATATTATTGATCACACACCAAAGAATGAAGACGTGCTAATCAAAGTCGGGAATGCTTTCGATATTAAAGGCGAGCGAAAACAAACAGACTATAAGATTGATACCAGTGGTAAAGAACTTACTGAAAGCTTTGAGATTACGGTGAAGAATCATAAAGATGAAACCGTTGAAGTGGTTGTCAGAGAAAACCTCTATCGATGGACAAACTGGAACATTACACGTAAATCTCATGACTATAAAAAGCAAGACTCGCGCCATGTTCACTTTAACGTCAAAGTACCGGCTAATGGGGAAACTAAAGTAACTTATACTGTTGAATACAGTTGGTAAGCAACACAGCGGATAAAAAAAGCCACGGTAACAGCCGTGGCTTTTTTTTACAGGTTTAATGAGAGTTAAATAAATTTACTCTGCGTCTAACTTGGCCTTGTCACCCGCCTTAATGATTGAAATATTATCCATCTTAATATGACGACGGAAGGCTTCGTTCACATCCTTAAGGGTTAAAGCTTTAAGTTTCTCTTCGTATTCCTTCGACCACTCCATAGTGCGGTCAAGATCAAGATTACCGGCCAAGGTGCTGACTAAGCGTGAATCTTTAGAGCGATCGATACGGTTATTCTGTAAAACACCGTCACGCGCTTTATCTAGCTCTTCTTGAGTAAAGCCATCTTTTAATACACGCTCAAGTTCTTCTTTAAAACCGAGCTCAACGCGTGGTAAGTTCTCTGGCGCAGAAATTGCGTAAGCGCCAAATAAAGCATTTTCATCTTCAGAGCTAGCTCTAAAGAATGAGCCGGCACCATAACTCAAGCCGTCTTTTTGGCGAAGTCGAGTTGCTAAACGACTGTTTAAAAAACCGCCACCAAAGATTTCGTTGGCCATCTCTAGTGCAGGATAATCTGGGTGTTGATCACTTAGTGCAATTTTAGTCATTGCAGCAAACGCAGCACCAGCTTTGTCTGGAGTATCAATAAATTTATTGATAGCTTCAACATCAGCTACACTTTGTTTGATGCGCTGATAGTCAACATCAGCATTCCAGTCACCTAAAATATCATCTAATTGCTGTTGTAACGATATCTGATCAAAATCTCCAACTACCGCAATATCAGCATCCGAAGCACCCATGAAATTAGAGTGGAAACTCTTCAAACTATCGACATCAACAGCTTTAATCGCTTCAATTTGCTCGTCAATGCTCATACTGTAAAGCGGATGGCTTGGATCGTAGGGATTTAAGTGTTGGCTTAATTGTCTAAACACTTGCGACTGAGGCTGTTGCTTTTGCTGTTCAAGAGCAACGACTTGTTGCTTTTTAAGAATTTCCAATTCTTTGGCATCAAACGAAGGCTTCTTAAGAACTTCTTCAACCAGTGATAACACTTTGGGTAGGTTTTCTTTCACGGTTTGGATACGCACTGAAGTGCTAGTGGTACCACCGGAAACACTGACATTAGCTTTGAGACGGTCAAACTCTGCTTGTAGCTCTTCACGAGTATGTTTATCAGTACCACGCATTAACATGCTCGAAGTGAGCGATGGAACAACACCAACATTACGTAAGTCTTGAAGGTTACCAATATCAAGTTTGACAGTCATAACCACAGACCCGCCACGAGTTTTCTTAGGCAAATAGACAACTTTAGCGTCATTAGATAATGTTGTGCGTTCACTGCGTGCATCAATATTGGCATAAGAAGCATCAAAATCTTCACCCTGTGCTACAGCTTCACGGCCTGTATAGCCTTCCAACATTTTCTGAACATCTTCTTTGTTCAGTCTTGCAATAGAATCTGCACGATCAGGCTTTTCTTCAGGAATAAACAAGGCTAATGTGCGGTTATCATTTACAAGATATTCCTCTGCTGCTTTTTGGACATCTTCAACAGTTACTGCTTCTAATCGATCACGGTTTAAGAATAGTAAACGCCAGTCGCCCATACCCACCCATTCAGTCAATTGAAGTGCGACACTTTGAGTATTATTGAAGCTCAACTCAATACCTTTTAATAGTTTGATTTTTGCACGCTCAACTTCTTCTTCAGTAATTGGATTTTCCGCAACACCTTCTAAAACGTTAACAAAAGCTTCTTCGGTCTTAGCAAGGTCTTTATCTTTTGCGACCTGAGCCATAAACAACAAAGCACCCGGCTCTGCCAATTGGAAAGCGAAACCACCCGCAGAAGCGGCTAGGTCATTCTCAACTAACTCTTTACGAAGACGGCCAGTTTGTGAGTCACCCATGATTTGTGATAACACTTGAACTGCCGCAAAATCTTCGTGTGGGCCAGCCGGAGTTTTAAACAAACCACCAACTACCTGTACATCACCAGTACGACGGATGGTTACTTTTCGCTCACCATCCTGAATCGGCTCTTCGGTATATAACTCAGGCAGTTGACGTTTTGGCTTTTTAATGTCACCAAAATATTTGTCAACCTTCTTGATAGTGGCTTCTTCGTCAATCTTGCCGGCAATGATCAAAGTAGCATTGTCTGGTTGATAGTACTTTTTATAGAAACCTTGAAGATTGGTAATATCAACATTTTCAAGGTCAGAACGAGCACCGATAGTTGATTTACCGTAGTTGTGCCAATCATAGCCAACAGCCATCAAGCGCTGCATTAAAACGCGAACCGGACTATTCTCACCATTCTCAAGCTCATTACGAACAACTGTCATTTCACTGTCTAAGTCTTTCTTGGCGATGAATGAGTTGATCATACGGTCAGCTTCAAGATCCAGTGCCCAGTTTAAATTGTCTTCTGTAGCCGCAAATGTTTCGTAATAGTTAGTGCGATCAAGCCAGGTGGTACCGTTTGGCTCGGCGCCGCGCTCACTCAACTCTTGAGGGATATCTTTATGATTTGGTGTACCTTTAAAAACCAGGTGCTCAAGCAGGTGAGCCATACCTGTTTCACCATAATTTTCATGCTTTGAACCCACATGGTAGGTGATATTAACGGTAATTGATTCCTGAGTCTGATCAGGAAACAGTAATACCTGTAAGCCATTATCAAGACGATATTCAGAAATACCTTCAACCGTAGTAACTTTTTCTACGCCTTTAGGTAGTTTCGCAAAAGCAACAGTAACACTGGATATAAGCACCAGAGCTAAAGCAGCTGTTTTTAATTTTAGAGTCATATATCCCTCTTAATTTTCAATAACTATAAGACAGTCCAATACAAGCACGGAGTATCCATAAAAGTGGTGTAACTGTGTAGTGGCTATTTGTTAATAAGTATTACATTTTTTACTACAAATCTTACAGATACAAAAAAGCCGCTCAAGATGTCCTGAGCGGCTTTAATTTCAAGCGGTTAGCTAATTACCAGCCTGTCACTTCTTTCAGTCCATTACCGATATCAGCTAATGAACGAACAGTCTTCACACCTGCATCTTCAAGGGCAGCAAACTTTTCGGCAGCTGTACCTTTACCACCAGCAATGATAGCACCAGCATGGCCCATACGCTTGCCTGGAGGCGCAGTTACACCTGCAATGTATGAAACTACAGGTTTGGTAACATTGTCTTTAATGAAGGCTGCAGCTTCTTCTTCTGCAGAACCACCAATCTCACCAATCATAACAATTGCTTCAGTTGCAGGGTCATCCTGGAACATCTTTAAAATATCAATGAAGTTTGAGCCAGGAATTGGATCCCCGCCGATACCGACGCAAGTCGATTGACCAAAACCAAAGTCAGTGGTTTGTTTAACGGCTTCATAAGTCAAAGTACCTGAGCGAGAAACGATACCGACTTTACCTGGCAAATGGATGTGGCCAGGCATGATACCAATCTTACACTCTCCCGGGGTGATAACACCCGGACAGTTAGGACCAATCAAACGCACGCCCAAATTGTCACAAACAATCTTAGCTTCAAGCATATCCATAGTTGGAATGCCTTCAGTGATACAAACAACTAGCTTAATACCGCCGTTTGCAGCTTCTAAAATTGAATCTTTGCAGAAAGGTGCTGGCACATAAATAACTGAAGCTTCTGCACCGGTTGCCTCAACAGCATCTTTAACAGTATTAAATACCGGCAAGCCCAGGTGAGTTTGACCACCTTTTCCAGGAGTTACGCCACCAACCATGTTAGTGCCGTATTCGATCGCTTGTTCAGTATGGAAAGTACCCTGTGAACCAGTAATACCCTGACAAATAACCTTAGTGTCTTTATTGATTAAAATACTCATTATTTGTCCTCCGCTGCAGCAACTACTTTTTTCGCTGCGTCAGTTAAGCTTTCTGCTGCGATGATGTTCAAACCGGATTCAGCAAGAACTTTTGTACCTAACTCAGCGTTGTTACCTTCAAGGCGAACAACAACTGGAGCTTTAACACCCACTTCTTTAACCGCACCGATAATACCTTCAGCAATCAAGTCACAACGAACGATACCACCAAAGATATTAACCAATACAGCCTTTACGTTTGAGTCTGAGAGGATAATCTTAAATGCTTCCGTAACACGTTCTTTAGTAGCGCCGCCACCAACATCCAGGAAGTTCGCAGGTTCGCCACCATGCAATTTAATGATATCCATAGTCCCCATCGCTAGGCCAGCTCCATTAACCATACAGCCGATGTTGCCATCAAGTGCTACATAGTTAAGCTCGAACTTAGCTGCATGAGCTTCACGCTCATCTTCTTGTGAAGGATCGTGCATTTCAGACAATTTAGGATGGCGGTACATTGCGTTACCATCAATATTGATTTTGGCATCAAGGCAATGCAAATCGCCATCTTCTTTAATAACCAAAGGGTTGATTTCAAGAAGCGCTAAATCTTTTTCTACAAACATCTTAGCAAGCTGCAAGAAGATATGAGTAAATTGCTTAACTTGTTTACCTTCCAAGCCTAACTTGAATGCAAGTTCACGGCCTTGGTAAGGTTGCGCGCCAACTAATGGATCGATGGTTGCTTTAAGAATCTTCTCAGGAGTTTCCTCTGCAACTTTCTCGATTTCAACACCACCTTCAGTTGAAGCCATGAATACAACGCGACGGCTTGAACGGTCAACGACGGCACCCAAGTAAAGTTCTTGAGCGATGTCGGTACACTCTTCAACCAAAATCTTGCTAACTGGCTGACCGTTAGCATCAGTTTGATAAGTAACCAAATTTTTACCAAGCCATTGCTTCGCAAAATCTTTAACTTCTTCTTTGGTCTTGACAAGTTTTACACCACCAGCCTTACCACGACCACCGGCATGTACCTGGGCTTTAACCACCCACACATTGCCGCCAATGCGACCAGCTGCTTCAAATGCAGACTGAGGATTATCAACTGCGTAACCCTCGGATACTGGTAAACCATACTCTTTAAAAAGCTGTTTACCTTGATACTCATGTAGGTTCATGTTTATGTTCCTATTGCTTTGGCATAAGTGCTTTTATAAGCACATAAAATTTAAAAACTTAGGGTGATTAAAAACACCAATGCCGAACCTAGGTTCGGCATCAGCGCTTATATTCTGGAATTTACAAATCCAGTAACATACGAGCTGGGTCTTCAATGAATTCTTTAATCGTTTTCAAGAAGCCTACAGACTCGCGTCCATCAATAATTCTATGGTCATAAGATAGCGCGACGTTCATCATTGGACGAATCACAATCTCACCATTGATAACCACAGGACGATCTTCCATACGGTTCATACCAAGAATGGCGCTTTGCGGTGGGTTGATAATTGGCGTAGCCATCAATGACCCGAATACACCACCGTTGGAAATGGTAAATGTACCGCCAGTCATATCTTCAACTGTCAGCTTGTTATCACGAGCTTTTTCACCAAACTCACGAATCTTAGCTTCAATTTCAGCAAGACTCATAGTGTCTGCATCACGCAAAACTGGCACCACCAAGCCGCGTGGAGAAGAAACGGCAACACCTATATCGTAAAAACCATGATAAACAATATCATCGCCATCGATTGATGCGTTGACTGCCGGGTAACGCTTAAGTGCTTCAACGGTAGCTTTCACGAAGAAAGACATAAAGCCTAAACGCGTACCATGAACTTTCTCAAACTGTTCTTTGTAACGCGCGCGTAACTCAACCACTTCTTTCATGTTGATATCATTAAAAGTGGTTAGAATTGCCGCAGTATGCTGTGCTTCAACCAAACGCTCAGCAATGCGTTTACGAAGACGCGTCATTGGCACGCGTTTCTCTTCGCGTAAGCCTGCTGATACAGGCGCAGAACCAGAATCTTTCTTGCTCTCAGATGATTTAGCAGAAGCCCCACCATCTTTGATGAATTTCTCAACGTCTTCTTTAGTTAAGCGACCACCTTTTCCACTTGCTGGAATCTGCTTAGGATCAAGGTTATGCTCAGCAACCAAACGACGTACTGCAGGTGATAGAACGTCCAGGTCTGCAGAAGAAGTTTCTTCTTTATCAGATTTCGCTTCTTCTTTTTTATCGTCTTTCTTGCTTTCGTTTGAAGAGTCGTCTTTCTTGTCATCGCTGCTATCAGCTTTAGCATCACCTGATGCACCCGCTTCAAACTTTGCAATAGCCTCTTCTTGAAGCACTGTGTCACCCTCTTCTTTGATGATTTCAGAAATCACACCATCATCAGGAGCAACAACCTCAAGAACGACTTTATCCGTTTCAATATCAACCAAGTTTTGGTCACGTGATACAGACTCACCTGGCTTCACATGCCATGTAGCAATAGTAGCGTCTGCTACTGACTCAGGTAACACAGGAACTTTAATTTCGATAGCCATGTTTTAACCTTTTACCTTACCTAAATAAATTCAATTCGATTATTTGATGCCGAGTGCATCTTTAACAAGTTTTGCTTGCTGCTCATTATGGATAGAAGCATAACCAACAGCTGGTGCTGCCGACGCCTCTCTTCCTGCATACTCAACTGACACATCAGCTGGAACTGCTTCGTCCAAATTATGACGTGAACAATACCAAGCACCTTGATTTTGTGGCTCTTCTTGACACCAGACAAATTCTTTCGCTTTCTTATACTGAGCAAGAATCTCTTTTACCTCATCATGAGGGAAAGGATAGAGTTGTTCAATACGGATAATGGCCACATTATCCAACTCTTCGGCACGACGTTTTTCCAGCAAGTCATAATAAACTTTTCCAGAACACATCACGATACGAGTCACTTTCTTTTTATCCAAACTATCAATTTCATCAATAGCATTTTGGAATTGGCCTTTGGTCAACTCATCGATCGTTGATACTGCCAACTTATGACGTAACAAACTCTTTGGCGTCATCACAATCAGTGGCTTACGTAATGGTCGAATCATTTGACGACGGATCATGTGAAATGCCTGAGCAGGTGTCGATGGCACCACAACCTGAATATTATGTTCTGCAGAGAGTTGTAAGAAACGCTCTAATCTTGCAGAACTATGCTCAGGACCTTGACCCTCATAGCCGTGCGGTAAGAACAAACTTAAGCCCGATAAGCGGCCCCATTTTTGTTCTCCAGAACTAATAAACTGGTCGATAACCACTTGTGCACCGTTGGCAAAGTCACCAAACTGAGCTTCCCAGATGACCATTGAATTTGGTTCATTAGTTGAGTAACCATATTCAAAGGCTAACACCGCTTCTTCAGAAAGAACGGAATCAATCACCATGAATTGTGGCTGATCGTCTTTAATATTCTGAAGTGGGATATAAACATCAGCATCGTCTTGATCATGCAACACCGCATGGCGATGGAAGAAAGTGCCACGACCAGTATCCTGACCACATAAGCGAACTTCGAAATCCTGATCAAGCAATGAAGCATAAGCCATGGTTTCGGCAAAGCCCCAATCCATGCTGATTTCTCCTGCAGCCATTTTCTTACGTTCGCCCATTAGCTTTTTAACGCGTGACTGTAGTGGAAGATCGCTTGGGTAATGACAAATTTTCTCAGCTAGCTCTTTGAACTTAGACTTAGGCAACTTAGTATCTGCTGGAGATTGCCAAGTTTGTTCTAAGAATGGAGACCAATCGACGTTGAACTCGCGTTCTCTATCTTCAATGCGATTGAGCACTACACTCTTACCAGCATCAAGTAGATCACGGTATTCGTCCAACATCTTTTTAGCATCGTCTGTCGATACAACTTTATTATCGACCAGTCGGTCTTCATAAATTTTGCGCGGCGTAGGATGCTTTTTAATTTTTTGATACATCAAAGGCTGTGTTGCGTTAGGCTCATCAGCTTCATTATGGCCATGGCGGCGATAACACACCAAATCAATCACAACATCTTTCTTAAACTTCTTGCGGAACTCTAAAGCTAGGCGCGACACATACAATACCGCTTCTGGGTCATCGCCATTAACGTGGAAAACTGGCGCTTCGATCATTTTGGCAACGTCTGTGCAGTACGCAGTAGATCGAGTGTCATGCAGCTTGGACGTAGTAAAGCCAACCTGATTGTTAATCACTACATGTATTGAGCCACCGATATAGAAACCGCGGGCTTGCGACATGTTGAAGGTTTCCATGACAACACCCTGTCCGGTTATCGCAGAGTCACCATGGATGAGCACTGGAATAACTTGATCGCAATCTTTATCCTTGCGGCGTTCCTGACGAGCTCGAACAGAGCCAAGCACTACAGGACTAACGATTTCAAGGTGTGAAGGGTTAAATGCCAACGCTAAATGAACAGGACCACCTTCTGTTTCAACATCATTGGAATAACCCATATGATATTTCACATCTCCAGAAGAACCGTTTTTAACGACCGCATTTTTGCCTTCGAACTCATCAAACAATACTTGCGGGTTCTTGCCGAGAACATTAACCAACAAATTCAAACGACCGCGGTGCGCCATACCGATGACAATTTCTTTAGCGCCCACAATGCCCGCTTGATTAACCAGGTCACGCATCATTGGCACTAAACTATCGCCACCTTCTAGTGAAAAGCGTTTTGCCCCCGGAAATTTAGAGCCCAAATATTTCTCAAGCCCTTCTGCTGCAGTCAAGCCTTCTAAAATCTTCTTGCGGGTTTCTTCGCGGAAGCTGTGCGAAGAATTGGCTTCCTCAAGCTTTTCCTGAATCCAGCGGCGTTCAGTCAGATCATTAATATGTAAGAACTCAGCACCAATAGAGTTGGAATAAGTATCTTTTAATCTCTGAAGAATCTCTTTAAGGCTTTGTTGGTCAGGACCGGCCAAATTGCCAACATGGAATTTTGTATCCAGATCAGCCTCAGACAGCTCGAAGCTCTCAAGGCTTAAATTAGTAGGATAAGGATGTTTCCACAGACCAAGTGGATCAATATTAGCGTGGTGATGACCACGAGCACGATAAGATTCAATCAGGTGCAATACTTTGACCTGTTTTGGGTCTGCAACTGAAGAACCACCACCCTGAGTGAAGGCAATCTTCTGACGATTTAAGCCAATTTGACGAAAATGCTCACGAATATGGCTGTGAGGTACATCTTTCGTATCGCTGTTTTTTGCAAACTCATCAAATTTTTGTCGCCAGTCGGAGTCGACAGACTGAGGATCTTCTAAGTATTGCTCGTATAGTTCTTCCAGATAGCTTGCGCTGCTACCTGATAGGTAGGCGTTCTCAAACATCGCCTCTAACCCATTTTTCATGTACGTAACACCACTCTTGGTATTTATAAGTCGCTATGATAACTAAAAATCAGGGGTCTTAACACAGTATTAGCTCTTTAATTGCTAAAAGTACTGGCTAAAAAAGCCTG
Source organism: Kangiella sp. (assembly GCF_048265365.1). Classification (NCBI taxonomy): domain Bacteria; kingdom Pseudomonadati; phylum Pseudomonadota; class Gammaproteobacteria; order Kangiellales; family Kangiellaceae; genus Kangiella; species Kangiella sp. Next base: position 1,516,277 of record NZ_JBLXBT010000001.1, on the reverse strand, counting down.
ATTAACTCATTGTTTTTATGATCTAGTGGCAAATCAAGTTCTGCACTAAATCGGACAATCTCTTAAGGCGATAATCACTATGTATCAAAAAGTAGCCTGTTTATCGCAAAAAAAGACGAAAAGAACAGAGGTAAACTCCAGTCTTTTCGTCTTCAAACCTTCTTAAGAATCAGTCGAACTAGACTCCGCTTTTCAGAAGCATAGAACGTATATGGCCAATGGCACGAGTCGGGTTCAAACCTTTCGGGCACACGTCAACACAGTTCATAATGCCACGACAACGGAATACGCTGTATGCGTCATCCAGATCTGCCAGGCGTTCTTCAGTTTGTGTATCGCGGCTATCGATCAAGAAGCGATAAGCTTGCAACAAACCTGCTGGCCCAACAAACTTGTCGGGGTTCCACCAGAATGATGGGCAGGAAGTCGAACAACAGGCACACAGGATACACTCGTAAAGACCATCCAGCTTTGCACGATCTTCAGGTGATTGCAGACGCTCTTTTGCTGGTGGCTCATCATTAGCAATCAAGAAAGGTTTAATTTTCTCGTACTGCTTGTAGAACTGAGCCATATCAACCACCAGGTCACGAACAACTGGCAGGCCCGGTAATGGACGAACAACAATGGGGGTTTTCAGGCTTGATAATGAAGTAATACAAGCCAGGCCATTTTTACCATTAATGTTCATACCGTCTGAACCACAAACACCTTCACGGCAAGAGCGGCGGAAAGACAAAGTTGGATCCTGATCTTTTAACGCAACCAATGCATCCAACAACATCATGTCTGAGCCTTCAGGAACATCTAAGTCATATTCCTGCATGTAAGGCTTTTTATCCGTTTCTGGGTTGTAGCGATAAATACTAAATTTCATTTGCTTCACTCCGTATTCTGTTGCTACAGATTAATATGTACGGGCTTTCGGAGGGAAAGCTTCGATTTTGGTTGGGCTCATATTCACATCGCGTTTACCCATTTCTTCAGTAGCTGGGTAATAGACAGAGTGAACTAACCAGTTTTCATCATCACGATCTGGGAAGTCTTCACGACTATGAGCACCACGACTTTCAGTACGGAACTCAGCAGCCTTAGCGGTTGCATAAGCAACTTCCATCAAGTTCTCAAGCTCCAGACACTCAACACGCTCTGTGTTGAAAGCCTGTGACTTATCTTTCAGGCGAGCATTTTTCATGCGCTCACGAAGCTGCTTAACTTTGTCCAGACCTTCTTTCATCAAGTCGCCAGTTCGGAATACACCGAAATGGTTTTGCATGGTGTTCTGTAGCTCGCGACGAAGCTCAACCGGATCTTCACCTTCGTTAGAATCATTCCAACGGGTGTAACGGTTAAGGGAACGCTCTGCATCAGAATCATTAAAGTCAGAAAACTGCAGTCCTTCACGCAATGATTCTTCAAGGTGTAAACCAGCAGCACGACCAAATACCACCAGGTCAAGCAACGAGTTACCGCCCAGACGGTTAGCACCGTGTACCGATACACACGCCACTTCACCTACTGCGTAGAAACCTTTAACGATTTTTTCGTCGCCGGCAGGCGTGCGGTCAATGACCTGGCCATATTTATTGGTTGGAATACCACCCATCATGTAGTGACAGGTTGGAACCACAGGAATCGGATCTTTTGCTGGATCAACGTGAGCAAAGATTTTAGCTAGCTCACTGATACCCGGTAAGCGAGAGTTAAGAACGTCTTCGCCCAGATGATCAAGCTTCAGGAATACATGGTCGCCATTAGCTCCAGCGCCACGTCCTGCCAGAATTTCCTTCATCATTGAGCGAGCAACAACGTCACGCGACGCCAAATCTTTTGCATTTGGCGCATAACGCTCCATGAAACGCTCGCCATCTTTATTAATAAGGTAACCACCTTCACCACGGCAACCTTCAGTGACCAGAACACCTGCGCCGGCAATGCCGGTTGGGTGGAACTGCCACATTTCAATATCTTGTACTGGCAAGCCAGCACGCAATGCCATACCAACACCATCACCAGTGTTGATCAATGCATTGGTAGTTGATGCATAGATACGGCCAGAACCACCTGTTGCGAAAACTGTAGCTCGCGACTTAAACAAAGCGATTTCACCGGTTTCGATGCACATTGCTGTAACACCGCACACATCACCTTCTTCATTACGCACCAAGTCCATCGCATACCACTCGTTAAAGAACTGAGTGTTAGCTTTTAAGTTGGCTTGATATAAGGTGTGTAGTAAGGCGTGACCAGTACGGTCAGCAGCAGCAGCGGTACGAGCGGCCTGCTCGCCACCAAATTCTTTGGATTGGCCACCAAAAGGACGCTGGTAAATTTTACCGTTATCCAAACGTGAGAAAGGTAAGCCCATGTGCTCAAGTTCGTAAACAGCCGCTGGGCCATTTTCACACATATACTCGATAGCGTCCTGGTCACCAATATAATCCGAACCTTTCACGGTATCGAACATGTGCCAGCGCCAGTCGTCAGGGTGCGAGTTGCCTAATGCAACGGTAATACCACCTTGAGCAGAAACTGTGTGCGAACGAGTTGGGAATACTTTTGAAATCAATGCGACTTTCTGGCCACTTTGCGCCAGTTGCAGCGATGCACGCATACCAGCGCCACCGCCACCAACGATTACCGCATCAAAGGTATAAGTTGGAATCGAGGAGATTGGGTTAGACATGCTTTATAGGCTCCACAAAATCTGAATGCCCCACACTAACAGCGCAAGACAGATGAGAATTACTAATACTTGGAAGATGAAACGAATCGCCAATTTAGGCATATAGTCTGTAGACACGATCCACAAACCGATCCAAGCATGTCCGATAACTGACAAAAGCGCCAGTAGAGAGAATACTTTCATAAAGGTTGATGCAAACAACTCTTGCCATACTGGGAAAGTCAGCTCAGGAGTTGTGCACAAGAAATAACCCAGGTAGATCACATAGGCCAGCATAACGAGTGCTGATACACGCTGGATAATCCAGTCGTGTAAGCCTGAGCGACCTAGACTTGTAGAAGCTGTTACTACGCCCATACCCATACTCCTAATGCTACTGCTGCGATAGCAGATAGAATGATAACCAACCAGGCGCCACGGCGGCCGCCTTCTAAGGACTCACCGATGCCCATATCCATTAACAGATGACGGACACCTGCAATAACGTGATAAGCAACAGCAGTTGTTATAGCCCATAGGATAAATTGCCAAAGGAATGACTCTGCAAACATGGTTTGCAATTCACTAAAGCCGGCTGGAGTTAAGGATTTTTGTAGCATCCATAAAAGGATAGGTACAGCGAAGAATAATATAACGCCTGTAATACGGTGCAAGATTGAGGAAATTGCAGGTACAGGGAATCTTATCGTAGCAAGATTCAGGTTTGTTGGTCTCTTTTGATTCACGACGTATCTTATCTATTTTTGCCCAGGTCGCCAGGGCGTGAGAGTCTCTGTGTCCCGTCTTGCTTCATTGCGTGAAATGCGACCGAAAAGTACGCTGCAGACAGGAACCCCGTAGTGATACAAAGTTTCGGAGGCAAATTATATAAGTGCTTGTCGGTGATTACAATTAATTAACCCAATAGATTTTCTTTATATGCCAAAATCTTATTGATCATCATCAAGTGTCACAAAAATATCTCATGTAAAATGTGACAAAATTTTGTAGAATGCACCACCTGATTGAGATTAGACTCGATTAATTGAGTAAAAAGTAAGCAATTTATAGTCCAAAGGAGACTTTATGTCGCAACAAACAGCTAAACTTAGCTTACCCAATGGCGAAGAATTGGATTTGACCGTACTTTCCCCTACTTTGGGTAAAGACGTTATCGACGTACGAGCGTTAGGCAAAGCTGGCTACTTCACTTATGACCCTGGTTATGTATCAACAGGCGCCTGTGAATCTAAAATCACCTTTATTGATGGTGAAAAAGGTCAGTTACTGTACCGTGGCTACCCTATTGAGCAGCTAGCCGAGCAGTCGAATTTTGAAGAAGTTGCTTACCTGCTATTAAATGGCGAACTGCCAAGCAAAGAAGAATACGAAAATTTCGTTGCTAAAATTAATAATCATACGATGGTTCATCAACAGATGATGAACTTCTTCAACGGTTTCCGTCGTGACGCCCATCCTATGGCGATCATGGTATCTGTAGTCGGCGCACTTTCAGCCTTCTATCACGATTCACTGGACATCAACAACCCTCAGCACCGTGATATCAGTGCCTTACGCTTAATTGCTAAAGTACCGACTATCGCTGCTATGTGCTACCGCTATACCGTTGGCCATCCTTTTGTTTATCCTGATAATGATATGAGCCTGGCAGAGAACTTCTTGAATATGATGTTCAGCATGCCAACCAACGACTGGAAACCTGATCCAGTATTGGTTAAAGCAATGGATCGTATCTTTATCCTACATGCTGACCATGAACAGAATGCTTCAACGTCAACGGTTCGTTTGGCTGGCTCTTCAGGCGCTAACCCATTTGCAGCCATTGCTTCAGGTATTGCCTGTTTGTGGGGCCCTGCGCACGGTGGCGCTAACGAAGCCTGCTTGAACATGCTACGTGAGATTGGCGATGTTAGCCGTATCCCTGAGTTTATTGAACGCGCTAAAGACAAAAATGATCCATTCCGTTTGATGGGCTTTGGTCACCGTGTTTATAAAAACTTCGACCCACGCGCTAAAGTTATGCGTGAAAGTGCGCACGAAGTTTTGGATTTATTGGGCAAGCATGATGACCCAATCTTCAAGATAGCACTTGAGCTAGAAAAAATTGCGCTTGAAGATCCTTACTTCATCGAGAAGAAACTCTACCCGAATGTAGACTTCTACTCAGGCGTTATTCTTGATGCCATGGGAATTCCAACCAATATGTTCACGGTCATTTTCGCCTTGGCTCGTACTGTGGGCTGGGTATCTCAGTGGCACGAAATGATTGGTGAAGATGATCGTCGTATTGGTCGTCCTCGTCAGTTGTACACGGGCGCAACCGAGCGTGAATATACTGATCTTAATAAGCGCTAATCGCCCTACTTTGAAAAATTATTGCTGACAATATTTTTTTCAAAGGTCTATAATTTAAAGGAGCACTTGAAGTGCTCCTTTTTATTTATCCGAATATTTTCCAAGTACTAAATTCAACGTGCTAAAAATAACGATAAACAATTTCTAAACAGTCTATAAAATATAAGTGGTGGACCATGCAAAAGAACACTAAACCTTGTTACTATCCTGAATATCTTCAGCTTAATAAGCTGTTAGATGCTCAGCATCCTGAAAGTACAAAGTATGGCGCTGAAGCCCATGATGAAACGCTCTTTATCATTGTGCATCAGGCTTACGAACTGTGGTTCAAACAGGTTCTGCATGAGATTCACTCTATTCTCCCTGTACTCTCTCAAAGTCATGTCGACGAAAGCAACATCAGCACCGTCAACTTACGTCTTGAGCGTATCCACCGAATTCAAGATGTACTGGTCGATCAAATCGATATCCTGGAAACCATGACACCGCTCGACTTTCTGGATTTTCGCGACTATTTGATTCCAGCATCAGGCTTTCAGAGTATTCAATTTAAAGAGATTGAGATTCTGTTAGGCCTTAAATCAGAATACCGTATTAATTTCGATAAAAAATCCTTCTATAGCCGCCTTAATGAAAAAGATCGCAACTACCTGATGGACCTGGAAGAAAAACCTTCATTATTTGATGCGGTTGAAAAATGGCTGGAACGCATGCCTTTTCTAGAATTTGGTGACTTTAAGTTCTGGAATATTTTCAAAGACGCCGTAGAAACCATGCTCAGTCATGATGAAAAAGTGCTTAAAGAAGCGGATTATCTCAGCGACGCGGAAAAAACCTTCCAGCTAAACGATCTGGAAAATACCCACGCCACTTTTGATGCATTATTCGATAAAGAAAAATACGACGATCTGAAAACCCAAGGCCGTTTCCGCATGAGTCAGGAAGCAACGCTCAGCGCGCTGTTTATCAATTTATATCGTGAACAGCCAATGTTGAATGGCCCCTTCAGATTATTGCAGAGCCTTGTGGAAATTGACGAGAAATTTACTACCTGGCGTTATCGCCATACTACCATGGTGCTGCGCATGATTGGCTCCAAGATTGGTACTGGCGGTTCAGCTGGCCACGACTACTTACGTCAAACCACCCAAAACAATCGCTTCTTCCGTGATTTATTTAACCTGACCACATTCCTGATTCCTCGCTCGGCACTCCCTAAATTGCCGGACGAAGTGATTAAGGCCATGAATTTTTAAGGCTAAAAGATGAAAAGGCTACTAGGATTAATTGGTATTGTGTTGGCTATAGCCTCTGGCTCAGCGAAGTCTATAGAAAGTAGCGATATTCATTTCCCTGACCATTATAAGTTTCGTTTGATTATTGCTCCTAGCTTCGAAACTGTGACGGTTTACCGACTCAATGATGAGTTTCATGATGACTATAATTTACTAAAATACCAATACCCCAATATTCAAGAGCTATACAAGGAAGTCCCAAAGGAGATATATGTGGGCAAACATCCCGTTTCAGATATGGACTATAAGTGTTTATTAAATAAAGTGGATGAAATTCTCAATGAAATTGATCTAAGCTCCAATGATGAAATCCGTCCAGATGGCTACAGCTGGGTATTTGAGTCTAGCTTAAAGTTTGGGGTGAAGTTGTCTATAAGTAGTCCCCGTATTAAAGCCAAAGACAGAGGGTTAACTCATTTAATTGAATTGAAAGAAATGATGGATCAAACGTTTTCAACAGGCTCTCTCAACTGCAGTATACAGCCAGCAGTTGAAGCATAGAATTTTACTTTTATTTTGCGAACAACTGGCTTAAATCATTAAAAGCCTTGAATTCCAGCGCATTGCCCGATGGATCATAAAAGAACATGGTCGCTTGCTCGCCGGGTTGACCTTTAAAACGAATATAAGGCTCGATGGCAAACTGGGTGCCCTGTTCTTTGAGTCGATCAGCCAAACTCTGCCAGGCCGCCATATCCAGCACTACGCCAAAATGTGGTACAGGAACGGCATGACCATCAACCTGATTATTGGTTTTATCATGATCAGCACTCATAGCTTCATCAAGATGCACCACTAACTGATGGCCATAACAATCATAATCAATCCAATGATCGCTGGAGCGACCTTCGGCAAAGCCTAAAACCTGACCATAAAAGTGGCGTGCTTGATCAAGGTTATGGACTGGAATAGCTAAGTGGAAAGGACGAATACTCATTCTGGGCCTGCTATTAAAATTGTGTTTGCTTAATGAAGGTATTCAAAAGCAGGGTCAAACCATCCGCATCCTGCTGGTCAAACCGATTAGTGTTTGGGCTATCAATATCCAGCACCCCTTTTAAATCGCCATCAACCACAACTGGAATCACTACTTCGCTTTGCGAGGCGGCATCACAGGCAATATGACCCTCAAATTGATGCACGTCTTCTACTAACTGAGTTTCCAGAGTAGCCGCCGCCGCGCCGCAGACACCACGTCCAAACGGAATATGCACACAGGCCACTTTGCCCTGATATGGGCCAAGAATCAGGCTTTCTGACTTTTCTGGATTGACCAGATAAAACCCTGACCAGTTCAAATCAGGCAGCATCTGAAAGATAAAAGCTGACATTTGTGCCATATTGGTAATCCAGTTACTATCCTCTGCCAATAAAGCATCAAGCTGTAATGCTAGCTGGCGATAGTATTCTGGCTTGTCGTTCTGATACTCTTGGATTTGTGATTCGTCTAGTTGAAACATGGTATTTTCAGCAAATTTACAATAGCGGCAAGATAGCTGACAGCCCCAATAATTACAAGCCTTAGATGGTAACTGAATATGACTCTATCTGGTGCTTATGTATTAAGATTATCACTAGCCAATGAGAGCTTCTCACGGTAACATACTGCGTTTGTTTTTTCGTGAGTTTTGCAGGAGAGATCGTATCCATGTCAAGCAAAGGCCAAAGAAGTCCTACCGCCTCGCCATGCATTGGCGTCTGTAGCACCGTTTTGGGCGATGAAGTGTGTCGTGGTTGCGGACGTACTTTTGACGAAGTTCTTAACTGGCATACTTTTACTGATGACCAGAAAAAAGCAGTCAACCTTCGCCTGAAACTCGAAGGAAAACAAAAGTTTTAAATTGAAATTAATATAAATTCTCACGTCTATTTTGGAAGGTAAATCGGAGCCTTAATATCATGTTAGTATCTATTGTCGACGCCCTAGCGGGCAAACCCGCCGCCGGTGAGCAAGTCACCGTCCAAGGCTGGGTACGTACTCGTCGTGATTCAAAAGCCGGACTATCGTTCGTTAATATTCACGATGGTAGCTGCTTTAATCCCATTCAGGCAGTAGTCGATAATAATGTGGCTAATTATGAGTCTGAAGTGGTTAAACTTACCGCCGGTTGCTCAGTACGCGTTACCGGTAAATTGGTTGAGTCTCAGGGTAAAGGTCAGTCCTTTGAAATTCAGGCCACTGAAGTTGAAGTATTAGGCTGGGTTGATGATCCTGACACCTACCCTATTCAGCCAAAGCCTCATTCGGTTGAATTCTTACGTGACAATGCTCATTTGCGTCCACGCACTAACTTAATCGGTGCAGTTACTCGTGTTCGTAACTGCCTGGCGCAAGCGGTTCACCGCTTCATGCATGAGCAAGGTTTTTACTGGATCCACACGCCAATTATTACTGCATCGGATGCCGAAGGTGCCGGAGAAATGTTTCGCGTCAGCACGCTGGACATGACTAACCTACCAAAGAATGACAAAGGCGATATCGACTACAGTCAGGACTTTTTCGGCAAAGAATCTTTTCTAACGGTTTCAGGTCAACTTAACGTTGAAAGTTACTGTATGGCCATGTCTAAGGTTTATACCTTTGGCCCTACTTTCCGCGCTGAAAACTCCAACACCAGCCGTCACTTAGCTGAGTTCTGGATGGTCGAGCCTGAAATTGCTTTCGCCAATTTATCGGATAACGCCGATTTAGCCGAAGCGATGATGAAATACATCTTCAAAGCGGTTCTAGACGAATGTGCTGATGATATGGCCTTCTTCCAGCAGCGCGTCGACAAAGACTGCATCAACCGTCTTGAAAACGTCATTAATAATAACTTCGAGCGCATGAGCTACACCGAGGTAATCGAAGTACTGAAAAATGCAGACAAGAAGTTCGACTACCCTGTCGAATGGGGAATCGACCTGCAATCAGAGCATGAGCGCTACATTGCAGAAGAGTATGTTGGTCGCCCAACCGTAGTCATGAACTATCCAAAAGACATTAAAGCCTTCTACATGCGCTTGAACAATGACGGCAAAACTGTCGCCGCAATGGACGTTTTAGCTCCAGGTATTGGCGAAATCATCGGTGGTGCGCAGCGTGAAGAACGCCTGGACGTGCTCGATAAGCGAATTGAAGAAATGGGTTTACCCGCGGAAGATTATTGGTGGTATCGCGACTTGCGTCGTTATGGCACAGTGCCGCACGCTGGCTTTGGTTTAGGCTTTGACCGTTGCGTGTCTTATGTGACAGGCGTGCAAAACATCCGTGATGTGATTCCATTCCCTCGTGTACCGAACAACGTTAAGTTCTAATAACTGTTGTTCAAGCATTGAAATGAAAAAGGCCACAAACGTGGCCTTTTTTGTAGCATTGAGCTAGTATGAAGTCAGTACACACAGTCAACGGATACAGTGATGTCAAAAAAGAATTACACCAGTGAAATCACAGACTTTTTGCAAGAGCTTGATGAGACCATTAAGCCTGACTCACCTTCTCGTCGAGCGGAAAAAGCAAAGTATGATGAGATAAATGAAAAGCGTGATAATCCAGGCTATAAAGATAAAAAATCAAAACTGTGGGAAGAATTTTAACCCTTCCCCTTTCCACTCTCTCGCTTTCTATATAAAAGTTAAGTCAAGTTAAGCCCAACTGACGAAGTCATCGACTTCAGGAATTGGCTTCGCCTTAAGCTCCATGTCAGGTGTACCTATATAGATAAAGCCCACAATCGTATCATTGTGATCCAAGCCTAATAATGGTTTGAGATGCTCATTAAAAGCCAAAGGTCCTGTTCGCCAATAAGCACCATAGCCCAGGCTATCAAGCCCCAATATTAAATTTTGTACACCCGCCCCGGTAGACAGCACTTCCTCAATGTGCGGCACCTTTTCATGGCCACGCGCTTTTGCCACAGCGACCACCACCATCGGCGCTCTATGCGGCAATGACATGGTTTTTTCCTGCTTTTCGATGTCAGTGTTGGGATCTTCGGAAACACAAGCCAAGCGGTACTTTTCCCCTAGCTCGTTCAACGCCTTTTCACCTTCAAACACAATATACTGCCACGGCATCAGGCGCTTGTGATCAGGAGCCCTTAAAGCAGCCTTAAAAACCTGGTTCATTTCTTCTTTTGATGGAGCCGGTGCTTTTAAACGACCACAAGAAACTCTGTTAATTAAAGTGTCTAACATGTTGTTTTTCTCATAGATGGCATACCTAAAACTGATAGCGACTATAGCATAAATTGATTGCTCTAAAATGAATAAGATTTTGCAGTTTTATGACTTCATACAAATACTAAGTTGTCAGCCCGAGTTGTAAAAGCTCATATTTATGAAGCTATACAAAGACAGTTCTAACTTAGTTTAGCGGCATTTATCATTTGATTTTCAATCAATTGTTCCGTATTTTAAATCCTGAATACTAGAACAAGACACAACAAATGGGGATATTAACATGAAAAATATAGGTTCATTCATTGCTTTATTGGGAATTGCATCCATCGCTCTATTCTTCTTCGATTACGAGCTAAAACTACTTGGTTGGATTAACAACTGGGGTGAGAACATCGCTTGGGCAATTCGTGGTGGCTTAGTTGTAATTGGTGCATTATTATTCTTTATGGCGCCTTCGGAGAAAGATTCAGAAGAAACCGCTTAAGCAAGCAGTAACTCTTCTAAAAGCCCGGCTATGTGTCGGGCTTTTTTCTGTATATGGCACTGACCCACAGGGGTGTGAGGAATGCAGCAACAATGCCGGGAGCAATTTATCGACCTGTGCTTCCTCCTTCGGGCCAGCGTCGCCCTGCTCCGCTGTTAAAATTTGTTCCAGACAAATTTTTCGAACCCTGGCAGGGCTTCTCCATCCCCAAACGAAATACAGATATAAAGAAACCAGCTGCGGGTGCTAAGGTTAATATAGTGTCATGGCTATCGGGGAGGCCGAAAATTGCTCCTGCATTTTCGGCACTTTCGCCTTCCTGGCGATCGTCGAACGAGTTCTCCTTCTCTTTCGATATGATATAAAAAAACCCAGCCACAAGGGCTGGGTTTTATTTATATGGAACTGACCCACAGGGATGTGGGGAATGCAGCAACAATGCCGGGAGCATTTGCTGCCCGTAGGGGAGGCCGAAAACTGCTCCTGCGTTTTCGGCACTTCAACCATCCCTGGTTGTCGTCGAAGTGTTTAAGGGCTCCGCTATAAAATACAGATACAAAAAAGCCCAGCATATAGCTGGGCTTTTTCTGTATATGGCATCCCGTAGGGGAGTCGAACCCCTGTTACCGCCGTGAAAGGGCGGTGTCCTAGGCCTCTAGACGAACGGGACACAATGTTTGAAACTGTTCTCTCAAACGCGGGCGCAATAATAATGCCCCTACCCCCGTTTGTCAAAATTTTTATGGCTATTTTTATGTTTTTTACTGTTTTAAATCGAAAGTGGCGATAAATCAGTCAGATAGGCTAATAAAGGTACAGCTGGTGCAAGTTCACATTAAGCAGAAGAGATTAACCACTGTCTTCTTATTCACTGAGAATAGCAAGGGAAAAGCCAATACAGTTGCACCGCCCTAACCAATAATATTATTCAGAGTCAGTATCTGCTCTTAGGCCTTTCAGAAACACTCTAGGCTACACCGTGGAAAAAGCTCAGAGACAATGTTGCCTAAATCAATATAGTGCCATTGCTATCGAGGAGGCCGAAAATTGCTCCTGCATTTTCGGCACTTCAACCATCCTTGGTTGTCGTCGAACTGGTTCTCCTACACTTTCGTAATGACATAAAAAAAGCCCGACCTGGAGGTCGGGCTTTCTTAATGTGGCATCCCGTAGGGGAGTCGAACCCCTGTTACCGCCGTGAAAGGGCGGTGTCCTAGGCCTCTAGACGAACGGGACACAATTCTTACTTTTGACAACTAATATTCTTTTGCTGTTAATGCGAGGCGAATGGTGAGTAAGTTTACTCCAGTAAACGACGAACCATTCAACAAAGCAGTAACACAAAATTGGTGGAGCTAAGCGGGATCGAACCGCTGACCTCTACACTGCCAGTGTAGCGCTCTCCCAGCTGAGCTATAGCCCCAAAACAATGGCGCGCATTTTAGCACGGGGCTTGTTACTGTCAACTGTATTTTGATGCAAATTATCGACTTAGCGAGAAAAGCTCAGTATAGTTTTGACCACCTAACACTAAGAAAAGTTTGAGTCTGTTATGAAACACTTATTCCTGTTATTTGGCTTACTGGCTTTAAACGCTGGTGAAGTTGTGGCATCGAAGCCATTTACGGCTGAAGATATGGTGACCATGAAGCGTGTTGCCTCCCCTGCTCTGTCACCTGATGGCAACTCGGTGGCTTATATCCTTCGTTCGACAGATCTTGAAGCTGATAAGGGCACCTTTGATATTTACCTGACCAGCTCGCTTGATGAAGAGAGTAAACCTAAACAGATAACGACTGACCCCGCTACTGACACCAGTCCTAAATGGTCGGCTGATGGTAAGTATCTTTATTTCTTATCAAGTCGCAGTGGTAGCAATCAGCTTTGGCGATATACGGTCGAGTCTGAATCTATTGAGCAAGTTTCCGATGTACCTGTCAGTATTGGTACTTTCAAACTGTCACCAACAGGAGGCCAGGTTGTTTTTAGCGCGTCGGTTTATCCTGAGTGCGAAACACTAGAATGCAGCAAAGAAAAATCTGAAGCGGCGAGCATTAGCAAACAGGAAGGCAAGCTGTATGACAAGAGCTTTGTCCGTCATTGGGATCATTGGTTAGATGGTACACAAAGTCGCTTATTCAGTGCCAAGCTTTCTAACTCTCCTTTTACAGATGCAATCGCCCTTTCCCACAGCTTAAATGGCAATGTTCCCTCAAGCCCATTTGGTGGCGACGAAGAATACACTATTAGTCCAGATGGCAAGACCGTTATTTTCACGCTGCGTATCGCGGACAAGAAAGAACCTACCTCAACGAACTTTGATTTATATGAAGTTTCAATAAAAGGGGGCAAGGCTAATAATCTGACCAAAGACAATTTAGCATGGGATACTTATCCTGTATTTAGCCCGGACGGCAGAAAATTAGCCTGGCTTGCGATGGATCGTCCCGGCTTTGAAGCGGATCGTCGACAGTTGCATATTCGTGATTTGAAAACAGGCAAAACAGATAATGTCACTAAAGAGTGGGACCGCTCGTTCTACGGCTTCCAGTTTGGCAAAGACGGCAAACAAGTTTTCTTATATGGCAACCATATTGGTAAAAATGTTATCTGGTCATACGATTTAGCAACCAAACAAAAGCAGCAACTTACTGACGCTGGCTATGTGTCCGCATTTGATGTGGGTTCAGATAAAATCGTTTATCAATATGATGATCTGAAAAATCCTGCTGATTTATTCATTATGGATCTTAATGGCGCTAACAAACGTCAACTTACCCATGCTAATCAAGAAGTCATGTCTGAACTTGAGTTTGGTGATTACGAGCAATTCAGCTTTAAAGGCTGGAATGATGAAACTGTCTACGGCTATATCATTAAACCAGCTGACTTTGATGAAGAGAAAGAGTATCCCTTAGCATTTCTCATTCATGGCGGCCCTCAAGGCAGCTTTGGTGATCACTTCCACTACCGCTGGAACCCACAGACTTATACTGGTCAGGGATTTGTTGCCGTTATGATCGACTTCCATGGCTCTACTGGCTATGGCCAAGACTTTACTGATTCAATTACCGGCGACTGGGGTGGCAAGCCACTGGAAGATTTACAGAAAGGTTTAGCCTACGTTGAAGAGAACTATGAGTTTGTCGATACCGATAATGCATGCGCTTTAGGAGCTTCCTATGGTGGCTATATGATTAACTGGATTGCTGGCAATTGGTCTGATCAATTTAAGTGCCTGGTTAATCACGACGGTATTTTCGACAACCGCATGATGTACTACTCAACTGAAGAACTTTGGTTTGTAGAGTGGGAAAATGGTGGTACCTATTTCGACAAACCGGAAAACTTTGAGAAACATAATCCAGTTCATTTTGTTAAAAATTGGAAAACACCTATGTTAGTGGTTCAAGGCAGTAAAGACTACAGAGTTCCAGAAACACAATCTTTGGCCACTTTCACAGCGCTTCAGCGCCAGGATATCCCAAGCCAAATGTTAATTTTCGAAAATGAAAATCACTGGGTTTTGAAGCCTAATAACAGCATACAATGGCACCAAGTAGTCAATAATTGGTTACATCAGTGGCTCACAGACAAGTAATTTAAACTATCGAACTAAACCCTTCATAGCTAATTACTATCTAAAAACAACTAAAAGGTGCCTTCGGGCACCTTTTTTTCACACTTCAGCCTTTAAAATACCGTATTGAAACATTTGTTAACCTTTTGTCATTACTGAACATTAGGTTATAAAAATGGTCGAGAGTTATAATAGCTTCGAGTTGGAGTAATCCTAAAATTTGTAAAGCGGGAAAAAATAATGACCAAAAGAATCGTAATTGGTGCTTCAATAGTTATCGCAACTATTGTAATTATTGTCGGCCTTATCCAGATGAAGCCGGAACCACCAAAAAAGAAACCTTTTGTCCAAGCCATCGTCGTTGAAACCAAAACCGTCGAAGGTGAAGACATTCAATTCATTGTTGACAGCCAAGGACCAGTCCTGCCAGTTGAAAATTCAACTATGGTTGCTGAAGTAAGTGGCCGCATTATCAGTGTCTCTGATAACTTTAGAGTTGGTGCCTTTGTAGAAAAAGGTGAAACGCTGTTTACCATTGATCCTGCTAACTATGTTGCTAATATGCGTAGTGCAGAAGCAGCTCTTGCACAAGCTCAAGCTAACTTCCAGGATGCCAAAGCTCGAACTGAGCAAGCTCGTAAGGACTGGAAAAAAATCGGCTCGGGTGAGCCTTCTGCTCTTGCTCTAAGACTCCCTCAATTGAAACAAGCTGAAGCAACAGTTCAATCTGCAGAAGCGGATTTGATGCGTGCTCGACGTGATTTAGAGAGAACAAAAGTTAAAGCGAGTTTTAATGCATTAATTCAAAGTAAAATGGTTGGCCTGGGTCAGTTTGTAAATGTGGGCAGTCAGGTAGCAACCCTTTATGGCACAGAGTATGCAGAAGTTCGCTTACCGGTTCCAGATCAAGAGCTAGCTTATCTACTCTTACCTGACATGGAAAATCCACAAACGCAGCCTGATGTGCGCCTAATGGGTAGCTATGCAGGAAAAGAGCAAAGCTGGTTTGGTAAAATTGTCCGTACAGAAGGCGTTGTTGAACAAACAAACCGTTTAACTTACTTAGTCGCTCAAATTCAAGACCCTTATAATTTAAAAGCACAAAATAGTGACAACAGACCGCTTAGATTCGGAACGTTTGTCCGAGCTGAAATTGCTGGTAAACAGCGTGAAGGCCTAATTGCTCTTCCACGACAAGCTCTTTACTTCGGCAATACGGTTTTGATCCTGGAAAATGAAAGTGAAATTCGCTTGCAGGAAGTTACCTTAGCGCGTACTGAAGCAAATACTATTTACATCGATAATGGCTTGAACTCTGGTGACGAGGTCATCATTACTCCGGTCCATAATCCCGTTAACGGTATGAAAGTCCAAAAAATTGGTAGTCAGCCGAAGTCCAGCACTGCAAATACCAATGACACCGCTCTCAATACGAGCGCTGACGCAGCTAAGCAATAAGGAATTCGCAGATGGTCAAACAATACGATACACATACCGGAATCATTTCCTGGTTTGCCCGTAATTCAGTTGCGGCAAACCTTTTAATGATCTTCATTTTTGTTGCTGGGGTCATAGGTTTAATGAACCTTCGCCAACAAGTTTTCCCTGATATCGTTATCAACTCGGTAAGTATACAAGTGCCCTACCCAGGCGCAGCGCCTCAGGAAGTTGAAGAAGGCATTGTCATCCTCATTGAAGAAAATATTAAAGAAATTGAGGGGATAAAAAAAGTTACTTCAACCGCGTCTGAAGGGATGGGAAGTATCACTGTAGAAATTCAGGACAACTATGACGTTTCTGCCGTGATGGATGAAATCAAAGTTAAGGTTGATGCTATTCCAAACTTCCCAGCACTAGCTGAACGCCCTGTGATCTACGAAAATCGCAACCAACGCGATGTCATGCGCATCAATGTATTTGGTGATGCTAATGAGCAGACTCTTAAAGAGTATGCCAAGGATATTAAAAATGAACTCCTGACACTTTCGAACGTTGGACTAGTTGAGGTACAAGGCGCAAGACCATACGAAGTAGGTATTCAGGTTAGCGATTATCAATTACGCAAATATGGATTAACCCTACAGGATGTTGCCAATGCTGTCCGTAGCCACTCTCTGGACTTGCCTAGCGGCACCATCAAAACTCTAGGCGGTGATATCTTAGTTAGAACCAAGAACCAGGCCTACGATGCATACGACTTTGCAAAAATACCGGTCATAACACGTCCGGATGGCACCACTTTATTATTGGCAGATATTGCAGCGATTGATGATGGCTTTGCTGAGTGGAATTTTCTGTCACGCTTTGACGGCCAACCAACGGTCAGCTTGAGAGTTCGCTCGTCCCTTGAGTCTGATGATCTACTGATAGCTGAGCAAATTTACGAGTATCTGGATAAGAAAACTCCCACACTTCCGGCAGGAATAGGTATTGAAGCATGGGGAGATGGTACTTATTACCTGAAAGGTCGTCTTGAGATGATGCAGCAAAACATGATCACAGGTGTGATCCTGGTTTTCATCGTTTTAGCTCTTTTCTTGCGCTTTAAACTGGCTTTCTGGGTCATGGTTGGTATCCCCTTGTGTTTCCTGGGTGCATTCGCCCTGATGTACATGTATCCTGGCTTTGCCATGACCATCAACATGATCACCCTCTTCGGATTTATTCTGGTGCTGGGGATCGTGGTCGATGATGCGATTATTATTGCGGAGAGCGCCTGGGCTTCGATTGAGGAAAAGGGACACAGCATTGATAGTGTCGTGGAAGGCTCTAAAAGAGTCGCGCTTCCAGCAACCTTCGGTGTATTGACGACTATTGCTGCTTTTTATCCGATGTTAGCAATCAGCGGACCATGGAGCAATGCGATGGCATCCATGGGGCTAGTAGTCATGTTCTGCTTGATGTTCTCGTTGGTTGAGTCAAAACTCATTCTGCCGGCTCACCTGGCTCACATGAAGCTGAATAAAGTAGAAGATACTAAAAACCCCAAAGTAAGAGCCGTCAAAGGATTCTTCCGCGCAATACGTTTAAAAGTTAAAGATCTATTATCGCGCTTTATAAAAAATGTTTACAGGCCAAAACTTGAGCTATTCTTAAAGTACAGAGGCCTAACTATTCTAACCTTTCTCTGTTTGTTATTTATCACAACCATCGGCTTTATTGGCAGCGGTTGGGTAAAAGCGCGTTTGTTCCCAAGTATTCCAAATGATGGTGTGTTTGTCGAAATCAAAATGGCTGAAGGTGCTACTGCCGAGCAAGCCATGAGCAACGTTCAGGTTGTCTGGGACAAACTCAACGAGCTACATAAAGAGGTCGAAGCTGAGCATGGAATTGGCGTCTTCCAACATGCCTTTATGTGGACTCGCGAAAATACAGGCGGTTATATGTGGACTGAGTTGGTGAAAAGTGAAAACTTACCAATTCATCAGTTTGAATTGATTGACCGCTGGCGAAACAAGGTCGGAACATTACCCGCAATCGAAGAAATAAGCTTTGGCGGCGGCGGCGGTGGCCCAGGCGGAGATCAAGTAGGATATCGTCTAGTAGGTTCAGATATTGAAGAATTACAGATCGTCACAGAGAAAATCCGAGCCAAACTGGCTGAGTATGATGGTGTTTATGACATCAGTGATAACTTGTCCGGTGGTAAAGAAGAAGTCGTTGTTGAAGTTAAGCCTCACGGCTATAACCTGGGGTTAAGCACGCAAATTCTTTCTCAGCAGGTTCGTAACGCATTCTATGGCTCAGAGGCTCAGCGCTTCCTACGCGATAACGAAGAAGTAAAAGTCTTTGTTCGATATCCGCTAGAAGACAGACGCTCAATCGGCAATCTGGAACAAATGCCAATCAAAACACCCTCTGGGGAATATGTGACTTTTACCGATGTAGCTGACTATGAGGTGCAAGAAGGTTACGCAAGAATTTCAAGGATTGATGGTGTTCGCGCAAATCGCATTAGCGCGGATGTTAGTCCTCAGGCACCGATCACCTCTGGAGAGATTCAAGAGGATATGAATACTAACGTTGTTCCAAACATATTGGCGCAACACCCTACAGTAAAACTGGAGAAAGGTGGGCCAAGCGAAGATGCCGAAAAGTTAAAAAGAGAACTTCTTCAAGGGGCTATTATCGCTCTTATATTAATTTACGGTTTAATGGCGATACCTTTGAAATCCTATATCAAACCTGTCGTTGTTATGTCAGCGATTCCATTCGGCATTATTGGAGCAATGGTAGGTCATTTACTTTTAGGACTTGATTTATCCATGTTCTCCTTCTTCGGTATTATTGCTTTATCGGGGGTTGTAGTGAACGACAGCCTGTTGATGGTCGACTTTATTGGTCGAGCACGTGCTGAAGGTATGTCACGAGTTGAGGCAGCTGTAAATGCTGGTACTCGTCGCTTCCGAGCTATTATCCTGACCTCGCTTACAACCTTCTTCGGCTTACTGCCTATTACTACTGAAACTAGCTTGCAGGCACAATTAGTGATCCCAATGGCTGTTTCTCTGGCATTTGGTATCGTCTTTGCGACAGTAATTACGCTAATTTGGGTACCTTGCTTATACGTCACATTAGGTAGCGTCAAAGATTGGTTCCTAGGTCGTGACTCGAAAAGCATGGCTAAAAAAGAAGCCTATCAAAACAACTAAGTAAGTAATTATGCGAAAAACGAAGGGGCTTTAGGCCCCTTTTTTTTATGAAACGTTTTATGAACCCTTTTATGCAATGTTTTATAAAAACTTAATACACATCAATAGCAGCCCTGCCCTTTTTTCTCTACAATAGTGTTGTTTTTATCCAGTCTGGCTTTACACTGTTAAGTATCTAACATCGAGCACAAAATCATATGTTTAAACGCACCAAAATTGTTGCCACCCTAGGTCCTGCTACTGAATCTGATGACACCATACGCTCATTAATCAAAGCTGGCGCTAATGTCTTTCGACTAAACTTCTCTCATGGCGAAGCCAAGGATCATATTCATCGTGCCGAACAGATTAGAAGACTGTCACGCGACATGAATCGATATATTGCCATTCTAGGTGATTTGCAAGGCCCCAAAATTCGCATCGCCCGCTTTAAGAATGGCAAAATTAATTTAGAAGTCGGTGCCACCTTCATTCTAGATTCTGAGCTAGAAAAAGAAACCGGTGACGAAGAACGCGTTGGTATCGATTACAAGCAGCTGCCTGAAGATTTAAAAGAAGGTAATCATCTGATGCTTGATGATGGCCGTATTCAGCTTGAGGTTAAACGTTTAACAGCTACGGAAATCGTCACTGAAGTCATTATTGGTGGCGTATTAAGTAATAACAAAGGGATTAACCTGCTAGGTGGTGGTCTTTCTGCTCCGGCGCTGACAGACAAAGATCGATCAGACATCAAAATCGCCGCCGCGATGCAGGTAGATTACCTAGCTGTTTCGTTCCCACGCAGTGCTGATGATATGCATGAAGCACGCAAGCTTTTACAAAAAGCCGGTGGCAACAGCAATCTGGTAGCAAAAATTGAACGTGCTGAAACCGTTAACGATGACAAAATATTAGATTCGATTATTATGGCATCCGATGCAGTTATGGTAGCGCGTGGTGACTTAGGTGTTGAAATTGGTGACGCACAATTAATCGGCGTCCAAAAACATATCATTTCACGCTCAAGGGCTCTTAATCGTGTCGTTATCACTGCCACGCAAATGATGGAAAGCATGATTCACAACCCTATTCCAACGCGAGCTGAAGTATTTGACGTGGCCAATGCTGTATTAGATGGTACCGACGCAGTGATGCTAAGTGCAGAAACTGCAACGGGCGACAATCCCGCTCGAACAGTACAAGCTATGGCAAATGTTTGTCAGGGTGCTGAAAAGCAATCCATGATTCGCATGTCTCGCCACCGTAATGAAATGTCATTCGAACTGATTGATGAAGCCATTGCCATGGCAACCATGTACACCGCCAATCATCTCAAAGGTGTTAAAGCCATCATCGCTCTGACAGAGTCCGGCTCCACCACTTTATGGCTGTCGCGTATTCGCTCAGGCATGCCGATCTTTGCACTAAGCCGCAATGAGCAGACGCTTCGCAAAGTCGCACTTTATCGCGGTGTCGAGGCCATTGAGTTTGATCCGACAGTGTTAGCGAAACATGACGTCAATCGCTTAGCGGTAGAAGAACTACGGTTACGTAACTTCGTAGAAGATGGCGACTTGGTGATTATCACTAAAGGTGATTCTATGGGTGTGCTTGGTGGTACCAATGCGATGAAAGTTGTGCGAGTTGGTCAGGTTTATTAACCACTAAATAACAACTTTAACCGCCACTGTTATAAACAAATACAATCACGCCAAGGAAGGCCAGCACCACACCCGCTAAACGACGACGGTTGACCTCTTCTTTCAGGAATAACCAGGCAAATAGCACAATAAACACAATCGAAGTTTCATTCAGCACCGAAGCTATAATAGCGTCAGTGTGTTTATAACCGCCCAGCCAAAGCATCATCGAGATATAGGTACCAAGTACACTGGCAATGATTAAGATACGCCAGTCCCTAGGCTGCTTTAACTCCCGAACCACACTTAAGAATTTTCGGCCAATTAATAACAAAGCAACTGAGCCCAGAATACCCCCCAATCAAACGCAGACTGACAATCCAGAAGAAGCCGTCTCCCTCTAAAATCCTTTTCACCATCACCACGCCAACCGCATTCAGGAAAACAGCACCGGCTGCTAATGCCAGCCCTTGCCATAAAACAGGTGTATCAACGTTTTTACGATTCCGTTGCCAGGTCACCAGAACGATTCCAATTAACACCATCGAGAAACCAAAAAACTGGCTCCAGTGAAGCGTTTCATTTAAGAACAAAACTGACAGTACGATAACAAATGGGCTGTAGAGACTGGAAACTATTGCTGTGTTGCCTGCTCCGACTTTTCGCAAAGCGAGAAAATACCAGGTATCGGATAGCGCAATCCCAATGAAGCCGCTAATGGCAACAATTGTCCATTGATAAGCATCAAGTTGAGGTAAATGAAAACCTTCCATTAATAATGCAGTAGGTACTAGCAGAAAAGTCGTGAGGGTATTTTTGAAGAGATTCAGCGCGGTCGCGCTAAGAGTTTCGCCAGATTGTTTGAATAAAATGATCGCCGTTGCCCAGCATATCGCAGATGACAGCGCGAATATCTCACCTAAGCCGAAAGTCATAAAGCAATCTCAATACAGTGACAAAAGCCAATAAGCTCAGCGTGTGAGCCAAAAGATAAGGGAACTTATCATAAAGTGATACCAAGGCCTACAGTTTTAGAAAGCTCAGGTATTAGGAATTAAGACGGTGTAATCAAGATCCAGTACCACGTTTTCTGGGAAGTCTGTTTTAGGGTTAGTGGCTGAACACACCTGTTCTTTGATGGACTGCCATTGAACATTCTTAAAGCCTATGGTTCTAAGCCTCAGTGCGCCCATGCCAAAGCCCAGTTCATACTTATTCTGGACCTGTGTGGCAGCATAAATGGTATTGCCCGCGTAACAAGGATTAAGATGCGCTCCACTATTAATTGCAGCTAGCCACTGCGCATTAGCCAGGCCATTATGCGACAGACTACGGCATAGCGAAATAATGTGACCGCCATAAACCAGGCGCTTCTGATGGGGGCTATCCTGCATTTGATGATAATTAAAATGCACTTTGGCATTATTCTGATACAGTTTCGTTGCCATGGTGTGTTCGCTGGCATCAATAGTCAGTCCATCAATGTGATCAATCCACTCGCCGACTTGATAATCCTTAAATGCAAACTCTTCACCACTGGAAATATAACTGTACTGGTCAGCATTAAATTGATCAGGCAAGGCAAGGTAAGCCGGACTTACTTCTGAATTAAGCTGTGGCTCTACCGCAAAAGTATTCAACATCCCTTCTGCTTTTTTATGCACCATAACCCAACGCTTCCAGCTCGCCACCGAATGACCATCTTGGTTCATGGCGCGCGAATGGACATAGACAATACCGGTCTTGCCGTTTGAATTTTCTTTCAAACCAATCACTTCAGATAACACAGAAATGGTATCGCCGATAAACGCAGGCAACACAAACTGCACTTCGGCATAACCAAGATTGGCCACTGCATTAAGCGAAATATCCTGAACGGTTTTACCAAAAGCGACATGAAAAAGAAGAAGATTGTCGACAGGAGGTCGATCAAAGCCAACTTTACGCGCAAGATGGTGACTGCTGAATAAACTAAAGCGGCTACCGGTTAACGCGATATAAAGACTCACATCCCCCTCAGTAATGGTACGAGGAATAGGATGCTCAATAATCTGGCCTAAAGAAAAGTCTTCAAAGAAACGTCCAACAGATGATTTATTCATGCCCTACCGCTTATCGTTATATCACTGGATTAAACACTACCTTAAATAGCGCCTAACGGCTAGTGCCAATCAGCTCGTTTTGACCCAACTCTTTAACGGTGTCATAAAGCGTTAATACTCGCTCAGCCCACTCTCTTAGCGAAGGCTCAATCAGTCGGTCCTCTATCACTGCAACATTGCGCCCTTCTTCATTGGCTTGCTTAATCGCTGTAATGATTGCTTTTGCTCGATTGATGTCATCCAACTTTGGAGTGAATGCATCATTGGTGTAGTCCAGTTGGATAGGATGAACTACAGCTTTACCGTCAAAGCCAAGATCGCGTGCCTGACGACAAGAAAACTCGCAAGCTTGAACATTCTTTAAATCAAAATGCGGCCCATCGATCACACACTTCTTGTGAGCTCGCGACGCTAACACCACCAGGGACAAACTGGTCAGCAAGCCTGCACGATCATTGGTCTGAGTAATTTTTAATTCATTCGATAAATCAGTAACGCCCATGACAACACAGGATACACGGTCACTTACAGCACAAATCTCTTCGGCATGCAGGACTCCTAACGGGCTTTCGATATTAATCATAATGTTCAGCTTATCAGAACGTGCTGCATCAACCTGCTCAATATACTTTAGCAAGCTTTCCGCTGACTCGATTCTAGGAAGCAATATGGCATCAATATCCATATTTTTTATAGCATCAAGATCCTGCTCTCCCCACTTAGTATGCAATGGATTGATACGAACAATGCGTTCTGAGGACTCAAAGGCCGATGACTCGGCAAAAGCTTTCAGTAAAACATCACGCGCGGTTTGCTTATGCTGTGGTGGAACTGACTCTTGCAAATCGAACACAATACTGTCAGCAGCTAAACCTCTGGCTTTCTCCAGATAACGCTCGACATGAGTAGGCACATAAAGCATGGTTCTGCGTGGTCGATAATTGAGTGTTGGTTCCATCTTTTATCCTTTGATAATTAATTTCTTTGTGGTTAATGATTCGAAAGTAAATATTGGTCCAGGTTTTGCAATAGCTTCTTACGAAGGACTTTGCCATTTTTAGTTCGCGGGTAATCACCCACTAGATAAACTTTTTTGGGTGCTTTATATTTAGCCAATTGCTCCTGCCCATAATCTAACATTTGCTGTTCAGTAACTTGCTTCCCCTGCTCAGGGATAACACAAACAACGACCAATGTTTTATCTTTGCCTACTTCTTCACCTAACGCAACGCAGTCAGCCACATCTGGGTGCGCTTTAATTACACGTTCAATCTCATGCGGTGAAACACGAAAACCGAAAGTATTGATGATGTCGTCTTTACGACCTAAAAACCAGACATAGTCCTGATCATCGCGCTTGGCATAGTCGCCAGTAAAAAACCAACCATCACGAACTGCTTTTACCGTTTCTTCTGGCAGATTCCAGTAAGACAAAAATAGACCGGGATCATCGGCTCGAATACAAATCATACCTTCTTCGCCATTAGGGACTGGCTTTAACTCATCCTTCTCGACATCTAACAGCGCAACCTGATGTCCGGGTTGCACAAAACCCGCAGCGCCAGGCACTACTTTGGCTTGTTTGTGTTGAGAAATATAATAGGAAATTTCTGACATACCGATAGCTTCATAAATCGGCGCATTAAATCGCTCTTCCCACAGTGACTGCATTTCATCGGAAAGGTGTTCGCCCGCACTCATGCAATGTTTTAGTGATGGGAGGTCTTTGCCACTATATTCAGTCTTTTGAATGATCTGGCGATAAATAGTGGGGACGCCGATAAAGATACTGCACTGATGCTTCTGAATCAGTTTCGGCCATGTGTGCGCATCATTATGACCTTCGTATGCAATCACAGTATGGCCATGCAACAAGGGGTCCATCAGAGCTGAACCTAACACATAGGTCCAGTTAAACTTACCGGAATGCATAATACGTTCGGTAACGCCTTCCTGAAAATCAAACCAGTAACGACTGGCTGGCAGACGCCCGAGTAGAGCTCTTTGTGCATGCAGAACACCTTTGGGATAGCCTGTGGTTCCTGACGTGTAAACCAGATAAGCAGGATCGTTAACAGCGGTTGTGACCGGTGTGAATTCAGCAGAGGTTCGATTTAATGCATCATCAAAATCAACCAACTGAAACTCATCAGATTGCGGTAACTCCCCTGCCCCCGTTAAGAACACAGTTTTAATGGCCGTATTCTTTAGCTCGCCTTCCAGTTCTTGCCACATAGACTTATGGGTCACTAACACACTAGCCTGTGAGTCATTTGCCAGATAGGCGACCTCACTGGCAGCCAATAAGGCGGAAGTTGGGACCGCAATCGCCGAGTATTTAATCGCGCCAAAAAATGCTACTGGGTATTCCAAAGAGTTAGGTAAGCGAATTAAGATTCGATTGTCCGACTCAATGTGCAAAGACTGCAACAGGTTCGCAAACTGCGAGGTTTTCTGAGCTAGCTGATCATATGTTACCTGGCTGGTGCCCAGTGTCTCATCTTCGACAATCAGTGCTGCCTGGTCAGCTTTATCAGTTTTTGCATGCTGATCAACGCAAGCCTCACAAATATTAAAATAACTGGGGAGCTGCCATTGCCACTCACCTATATCCTGGTTGTAGTGAACAATGCTTTCAAAGGAATATTTCATAATAATCCTTAAATCATTCCATACGGCCAATTTTCACGAATCACATGGACCGGTAATCGCTTCAGCACATCCAGTGCAAAAGCCTTATCTTTTTCATCCAGTGATTTCAGTGCATAAGCTCGAAGTAAACTTTGTAGCGCTTTACCAAACATCGGTGGGTCGAGCATTTCGCCTTCAAATTTAATGGCACCACCTAACAATGCATCTGCATCAATTGCGGCCTGCAGAACTTTAACGTTACGCTCGATTTGCAATGGCGATGGGGTAAAAGCCACTTTACACAAATGAATATGAAATGGATGAATCACCTGCTTGCCGGTCAAGCCCATTTGCGCTTCGACCAAAGCATGTTGATGCACTACGTGAGATTCTCTTTCACCATGTAAATCCAACCAACGACGAACATCGTGCGGCTCAATATAGTTTTCTGGCATCGGTGTTTTATTAATTAAAACTTCAACGCCCCCTATCACACCCGTCCCGGCAATACGAGCCTCCAGCAGCAACATGCGGAGATAAGTCTTTAACTCATCAATCCAACCTTCTGGAGTTAAATGAATAGCCATTGCTTTGGAGAAATCATGTATACCAAACACTACGTGACGCACGGTTGAGAACTGCATTAATTCTGGAGAAATCTTTAATGAACGCGGGTGCTCAATGATTGGCTGAATTTCAATTTTTGGATTAACACTAACCAGCCAGGAGGATAAGTCGCGAATTTCTGCTGCACCATACACCTCTCCCGCCTTAGCCAAAACGATCACATCAACATAATCCGACATGTCTCGAATGAGTTTTAAGTCTTCTTCATATTCGTCAGTTCGGAAGGGATTTATGCGGACGGCAATTTGAAAGGTTCGATTTTCGAATAAAGGGAGTTCCTGACGTAATAACTCTCGACTCATGGCTTTTTGTCGACAGCCATCCTCAAGATCAAACAGCAGAGTATGCGCGTTGGTGTTATGAGCATACTTACGCATACGGGCGGAGGCTTGCTCCATCGTTTCATAGACACCATCGGCCGGAGAGTACTTAACTGGCGGATAATACAGCTGAATCCCTGGCCAGAAGCCCCCCAACACGATCTGTTCATCCACTTTTTCTAAGAAAGAATGCTCTTGCATCATTTTAACTAATCCGACCAGTTATTTAGCATAAATAAATCATATTCAAACGATTATTTCAAATTTTTGTTTGAATTTTATTTGCTGCGCGCTAGTATAAATTAGACATCGCACCTGGGTAATAGGTTGCAACTTAAACTATCTGGTTGATAAATAAGGAGAATATAGTGAGTTCAATGGTCCATCCGAAAGATGCATTATTTGATGCCGAAAAGCCATTTCCAGTCATTCCAAGCTGCGAACACTTCGCTGGTAGCGAAAAATTAATCCGAAAAGCACTCGAAATGCAGGACACCATTGGGCCCGTATTTGATATCACCTGTGACTGTGAAGATGGCGCTCAGGCAGGCAAGGAAAAAGAACACGCGACCATGATTGCCGAAGTTCTATCAAGCGAAGCCAACAAGCACAAAATGGCAGGTGTGCGCATTCATGACTATCAGCACCCTCATTGGAAAGCAGACCTTGATATTCTGATTCCCCAAATTGGTGACATTGTTACTTATTTTACCCTACCCAAAACAACCTGCGCTGCACATATTCAAGAAATGGTCGATTACATTAAAACCTTGTGTAAAAAGCACGGGATTGATCGCAGCATTCCAGTGCATGTTTTAATCGAAACACACGGTGCTTTAAGAGAAGTTTGGGAGATTGCTAAAATTGAAACTGTACAGGTTCTGGATTTTGGCATGATGGATTTTGTTAGTAGTCACCAAGGTGCCATACCTGCATCCTGTATGCGCAGCCCAGGTCAGTTTGAACATCCTCTGCTGGCGCGCGCCAAAGTTGAAATGTCAGCGGCAGCATTGGCTAATGGTGTTGTTCCTTCTCATAACGTAACACTCGATCTTAAAAACCCTTACCAAACTTATAAGGATGCTGAACGCGCACGTAATGAATTTGGTTTCTTACGTATGTGGAGTATTTATCCTACTCAAATCAAATCAATTGTTGACGCCATGACACCAGACTACTCTGAAGTGAATGATGCAGCCAATATTTTAATCGCTGCACAAGATAACCACTGGGGTCCCATTCAATACGACGGTGAGCTCCATGATCGCGCTACCTATCGTTATTATTGGCAGTTACTAGAGCGCGCTCACGTCAGTGATTTAGCATTGCCAGCTGAAGCACAAAAACGATTCTTTGCATAACTTACCCAGTAAGTTAGACACAAAAAAGCAGCCTTTTTTGGCTGCTTTTTTTATGATAAAGGAAGCGTTAAAGTTGGAACGCATAACTGAATTTTGAGAAGAAAGTTTTACCTGTTTTCTCAAAACGATTAACCGTGTCATCTTCAAAACCATTATCTGAATAACCTAAATAAAATACCGTCCTCGGGTTCCATTTATACCCATAAAGAATCTGTCTGTTAACGATGGTTTCTTTACTGACCTGGTTCGGGTCCGAGTAAAGTGGTGCATTAAAATCAACATCCGTATAACGAAGCACTAATTTAAGGAAGCTATAATTATCGAATTGGTAACGTGAGTCGAAATTAAATATGTCAGCTTCAAATAACTGCCCTTGATTAACGTCAAAATCAGTAAACTGCCACTCGCCTCTAAACGACCAGTGTGCATTTACTTGCCAACTAGCAAAAAAACCATATTCAGTAAATTCAGCTGCTCTGGCATGACGATAATCAACACTATCCCCCCAATCTAGATGGTAACCAACTTGCAAAGCATTATCTGGATAGAAGGAGCCGGTATGTGAATAGTATTGTTGTGGAAACCAGTTATTTTGATAAAACTCATAACTCACATTACCAATAAGATTAAAATTTGAGCGATATTCACCGTTGGCATTCAGAGTGATAGTTGCCAGATCCCAGAGTTTTTGATCAGTATATTCTGTGACCCGCTCACCTTTTACTTGAATGCTATAGTTCTCAAAAAAGTCACCCTGTGACTGGTCTCCGAACCATCGACGCTTCACTCCTAAAGCT
This sequence comes from Kangiella sp., assembly GCF_048265365.1. Classification (NCBI taxonomy): domain Bacteria; kingdom Pseudomonadati; phylum Pseudomonadota; class Gammaproteobacteria; order Kangiellales; family Kangiellaceae; genus Kangiella; species Kangiella sp. The sequence continues at coordinate 1,487,604 of NZ_JBLXBT010000001.1, read as the reverse complement.
TGTCTGTCGTAACCTACTTGGGGCTTAAAACCAAGATCAGTTCTAAAATCCTCGTCGAAGTCGATATGAGTAGCAAAGACATCCCAGTTACGTCCGTTATGCGAATAATTCAGTCGATAACCTAAACCGCTACTGGTAGAAGCAAGACCGTATTCCTGTTGCAATTGTTCTGAGTTTTCTGAATCTGAGTACATGATTTCATACCGTAACTCATCCACATCTGTAATCGAGTATTTCCCATCAATCGCTGCAACACTATTGCTGTATCCCTCACCACCACGGTGAGTAACCATACCTCCAATCTGCGACTTCTCACCCAAGTCATAAGCATACCGTGCCGCAAAGACATCGGACTCCATATCACTGCCATCGGGATTTCGTAGAGTTGCAAAACTAGAACTTAGGCTGCCAGGAATTAAGAAGGATGTTTGTTGATCGCGGCTGGCAAGAATGCCGTAGGAATGACCTTCAGATTTACCTATATATTTTGCGCCAAAGTCCGGGTCAGCGATGGTTCTGGTATGCAGCAACGTAAATGGAGTTCTAAAATATTCAGCCCCTTCTAAAAAGAACGGTCGCTTCTCTGAGAAAAACAACGAAAACTGAGTGTTAACATCCAGTTGTGCGGCATCCGTTTCAACTTGTGAAAAATCTGGATTAATGGTGGCATTAAGCATCGAGCTGTCGGTGATTCCCCAGCGCAAATCCATCCCCGCATCCCAATCGACGCCCTCGCCCTGCCAGTCAGGATCTGTCGGAGGGTTACGTATTTCTGAATCCTGAGCCGCGATGTAAGGCGTTAATTCCAGATTGCGACCACTTTCAATGTTCTCAAAGCCCCGAACTTTGTCTATCTGGCAAACATAACAATTAACATCTCTTTGTTGTGGCGATAGAGCGAAACGATGCATAAAACCACGAGGGTAAAAACGCACAAAATCAATACCCCAGGTTTTTACGCCCTTATCATCAGGGAAGCGTAACACCTTAAAAGGTAGCTCTATCTCAACGGTATAACCTGTTTTAGTAATTTCTGCAGCGCTATACCAGATCCCATTCCATGAAGTGTCCTCTGACAGACTGACATCATCTTCAATACTATCCGATTGAATGCCAACAGGGTTAACAAAGAAGTTATAGGCTTTGCGACTATCGTTGAAGGTATCAACCTTAAAACCTACCTGGTCATCCCCCCACGCCGTATCACGGTCCCGATAGGAATAATGCAATTTTTCTGGCTCTGGGTCTTCTGCGACAAAAGCGACCAATAAGGATGTGCCATTTTGTGCAATATAGGCAGTAGTCTTAACCGGCGCCGGCGTATTTTCACCAGGGCGGGTTTCATAGTCTAAAGTAACTTTTTCCGCCCTATCCCAAATCGCCTCATCAAGCTTACCGTCCAAAGTAAGCTCTCCCTCAACTTGTGGGATATTGAGCGTATCAATTTTCTCGGCGAATACAGCAGATGAGCCGGCAGCAAGTACTATAGAGATTAAACAGCTTTTCAACAATTGCATTATAGTTATTAAGTTTCCTTCGAATGGCGATTATTGTAATTTAAACATAAGCTTATGGTGGCAAAACTTGTAACAGGATATTACAAGCGTTTATAGACTACAAGAAACATGCTTTCAAGTTTCAAGCATAAAAAACAGCTGACTAGCAGCTGTTTTTTTATGGGCAAGGTTAACTAAGCCATTAACTCCGCTTTCTACGAGCCCAGCCAAATAAACCAAGTAAAGACACACCTAATAAGCTCCAACTACCACCGCCTGAGCCGTAACTGGTTGATGATGGAGGCGGATTTACAACTGTACTCTGCGTATCACGACCGGCATCCTCCAGTGGCACTTCAAGAAGTGGAGAAAATTCGCTAGATACATCATCTAATATTTCGCCAGTATTGGCATCAATCAGTTCGATACGGAAATCGTAGTAATCGGTTGGGTAGCCTGACTGCCACTCTGCATCGATTGATATGACATCATCCGCATTGGCTCCCACCACAGTGAATACGGCAGTTTCAGTTTCATACTCCCAACTAAAACCAGGTCTTCTCTGGTATAGCACCGCATAGACATCTCTTGAACTTTGTTCAGTGTCCACATCGAAACTGATGGTAAAGTCACGATAAAACCCATCGTTATCATTATCCGTCCAAATTTCAGTCTTAACCGTGCTAACCCAGGTATCACTCGATACATTACCGGACTCGTAGGTTTTATCCTCTAGTGGCAACCAACCTAAGTCAGGGTCATCATATTCAGTAAAAGTATCAACCACACCAGAATAACCATACTCAAATAAATCAATCAACACTTCGTAACGACCTGGTGGGAAACCACTGTTAAGCTTTGTGGTTACCGTATAATCATCAGAAGTGTTATCACCATAAATGCTAAACACATTAGTTGTATAATAGTGAGTCCACTCGCTCTCGCCATTTTTACGAATAAACAACTCTGCATAAACGTCATAATGCTCATCATAGTATGCATCAACATCAAAGTTCACGCTGATCTTGGTGTAGTAACCATCGGCATCGTAATCTTCTGACAAATACACCGAAGCATCATAAATGTACAAGTGATTCATGCTTGAGCTCATGCTCTTTTCTGATTTCTCAGGCAGCTCACTTTTCTTAGCACGCATTTCGCTACGAGTTTTAGCAGGGGACTTATCAAGCTCAAGCTGCAACTCAGCTTTTAAGTTTGTTGTCACTTGCTTTGAGGCATAAGAAGAGGTGCGGTTTAGATCAACCGGCTCTTTTGTTGCTTTGCTTGAAACAGAATCACTAACCAGGTCAGAATCTTTCTTAGTTTCCACCACACTGGTAGTTCCAGATTTGCCTGCAATTCTAACCTGAGTTTGTTCTGCTAAAGCCTGTCCCGCAAACAATATAGAGGATAAGGTTATGCTAAGTGGCAGTAATGTTTTTGCTATCTTCATAATGGACTCCTAGTACCCAATGCCTTTTATAACTGTTTAACTCCGTTAAAAGACTGATAAAACCATCTAATTACTCATCAATGACCTCATTAAAACAATCTGCAACTGAATCTTTCCTGAACTGAATAGTTAGGTATTTGCCAGGGACCGCACGCTTTAGCCTGTGGAAATTTCAGGGCTATAACCTATAATGATGGCAAAATCGAAGATCGAGAGCCCGTATGCCATTACCCACTTTTCGTGTTCAATTAACCGAAAACCAACAAATAACACCAAAAGTCCATAAACTTGTTTTCAAGTTTGTGGAGCCACAACACTTTACCTACGTCCCAGGGCAGTTTGTGTCCTTTATCCTGCCACACGATGGCGACAAGCCCTTAAAGCGCAGTTATTCTATCGCCAATCTTGAGCAGAGCCCCGAAAATACACAGTACCTGGAAATTGTGGTGGCTTATGTTGAAAGCGGCAAAGCAACGGAGTTCTTTTTTAACGCCGAACCAGGGGTGGAAATTGATATCACAGGTCCATTCGGGCTTTTATGTTTGCCTAAAGAACTGCCAAGGCGGGTGTTTTTAGTGGGAACGGGAACAGGTGTTGCGCCCTATCGCTGTATGCTCAACCAGCTTAAAGACTATCCCGACACAGAGTTTCATATCCTGTTTGGCGCTCAATTTGAAGAAGACATGTTTTATCTGGATGATTTTAAACACGCAGCCGAGCAAGATAATATATTCTTCCATCGTTGCTTAAGCAGGCAAGAACCCTTACCAACCGACTGCTCTAAAGGCTATGTTCAACACAAGTTAGAAAGCTTTGAGCCTAATCCAGAAACCGACCTGGTCTATTTATGCGGCAACCCGAATATGGTTGATGATGTTTTTAGCTTGTTAAAAAATAAAGAGTTTGGGGTTAAGCAGGTTAAACGGGAAAAGTACGTATTTAGTAAATACTAATCAATACATTAGAATTATCAGAATCAGGACACCATTATGAACAAGACCTTACATTTGAAGAAAAACCTATACTTTAAAAAGACAATGTACTCATTATCTTTTGCTATAGCACTAGCTCTTGGCGGTTGCAGCAATGACTCAGACACAGCCGAACAAGCAGTCGAAAATCAGCAACAAACTGAATTAGCCAGCGAAGCTCAGGCCAAAGCAGCTGATACTCAAAGTGAAGTGATTGTGGACGATTATAGCCGCTTTGATATTTATGCTCCCTTTACTTTAACCAGTGACTTGTCACACCTGTCTGACAACCAAAAGAAAATGATCAGCTTACTGATTGATGCTGGCAAAATCATGGACAACCTATTCTGGAAACAGGCATACGGTGACAAAGAAGCTCTTTTAGCCAAAATTGAAGACCCTAAAGCCAAACAGTTTGCCATCATCAACTACGGTCCATGGGATCGATTGGATGGCAACCAGCCATTTATTGAAGGCTATGATGTTAAAAGCAAAGGCGCACAATTTTATCCAGCTGATATGACTGTCGCACAATTTGAAGCTTGGGAGCAGGAAGATAAAGATGGCTTATATTCCCTGGTCCGTCGCGATGAAAGTGGTAAATTAAAACTCGTTCCTTACTCAGTTGCTTTTAAGGATGAGCTGGAAGAAGCTAGCCGTTTGCTAAAAGGTGCTGCCCTGCTTGCTGAGAATGAAGCCTTTAAGAAATACTTGGAGCTGCGTGCGGATGCCTTATTAACCGATAACTATCAGCCATCTGATTTGGCCTGGATGGATATGAAAACCAACCCAATTGAAGTGGTGATTGGTCCTATCGAAAACTACGAAGATCAGCTATTTGGTTACAAAACTGCTTTTTCAGCGTATGTCTTAATCAAAGATTTAGCATGGAGCGAGCGCCTGTCTCGCTTCGCTGCCTTCCTTCCTGAGTTACAAGAAGGCTTGCCGGTCGACGAAAAGTATAAAAAAGAAATGCCGGGCACAGACAGCGATCTCAATGCTTATGATGTGGTTTATTATGCGGGTGATAGCAACGCCGGGTCAAAAACGATTGCTATTAACTTACCCAATGATGAACAGGTTCAATTAGCGAAAGGTACTCGTCGCTTACAGCTTAAAAATGCAATGCAGGCTAAGTTTGATAAAATTCTGGTACCTATTTCTGAGCAACTAATTACACCAGACCAGCGTCAACATATTACTTTCGATGCTTTCTTCGCCAACACCATGTTCCACGAAGTTGCGCACGGCCTGGGCATTAAAAATACTATTGATGGTTCAAATACCGTTCGCGCAGCACTAAAAGATACCGCCTCAGCTTTGGAAGAAGGCAAAGCCGACATTCTCGGCCTATACATGGTAAGCAAGCTGTACGAAAAAGGTGAAATTAAAGATGGTGAGCTGATGGATAACTACGTCACCTTCCTTGCCGGTATCTTCCGTTCAGTTCGCTTTGGCGCTTCCAGCGCACATGGTCGCGCAAACATGGTTCGCTTCAACTTCTTCAAAGAAGCTGGTGCATTCAGCCGTGCCCCTGAAACAGGCTATTACAGCGTCAACTTTGACAAAATGACCGCAGCAATAGATGCCCTTTCCAATAAAATTCTAACCATCCAGGGTGATGGTGATTATGAAGGCGCGCAAAAGCTGCTAGAAGAACAAGGGATCATTGATGATCAACTAGCAAGCGACTTAAAATTACTGGAAGAAAAACAAATTCCTGTGGATGTGGTATTTAATCAAGGAAAAAAAGTATTAGGTCTCGACTAAGAGCTAGCTCTTAGTAAATACTCTACTATCAAAGAAAAGGCGTCTTCGGACGCCTTTTTTCATATCGTACATTATATTTGATAGCTAGGACTGCCTGTCACTCTCTGCTAAAATAGCCCATCGCATTAACTGACTGGGCTAACAAAGCATACAGCTTTTCGTTATGGCAACTTTTTCATTACTCGTTACCGCTAACCCCTACTCTTCTCAGGGACAGTTTAGCGCTATTCAATTTGCCAAAACCTTGCTTGAGCAAGGCCACCAGCTCATGCGCGTATTTTTCTATGCGGATGGTGTTCTGGTAGCTAGTCGTTTACATGCTCCGCCTGCTGATGAAATCAATTTAACTAAAGCCTGGGCCAAGTTAGCCATTGAAAAAGATATCGAACTTGTTGCCTGCGTTACCGCTGCCAATAAGCGAGGCATCGTCAATGCAGCAGAAGCTGAGCGAAATGCTTTAACGGGCGACAACCTTGACCCTGCATTTGCAATCAGTGGGCTCGGCCAATTAACGGAAGCGATGCTGGAAAGCGATCGCCTCATTACATTTGGATAAACGATTATGAACAAATCCATTTGTATTGTATTTAACAAAGCACCTTATGGATCTCAGTCAGGTCGCGAACTGTTGGACATTGCTTTAATGGCAGCCGCCTTTGACATGCCGATTACTGCTATATTTATTGACCAAGGTGTTTATCAATTATTGAAAGGTCAAGAGCCTGACATTTTGCATATTAAAAACCACTCAGCTACTTTTAAAGCGCTTCCTCTTTATGGCATTGAAGAGGTTTATGTTGAACAACAAGCGATGCAACAATTTAAACTCGACATCCATCAACTGCTCGAAATTGACGGATTGCAACAAGCAACAACCGATGGCATTAGAGCCAAAATCGCACAAAGCGATTTTGTGTTAACGCTATAAGGTCTGTTTATGAAAACCCTTTATATTATTAACCAGCCACAAAAATCCGAAGAAGCACAGCCTTACTTTGCTGAGCATGACGGTATTGTGCTGATTGAAGACGCTGTTGTGTTAGCGACCAGAGAGACAAAACAGCCGCATGGTTTAAAGCAGTATGTTTTAGAAGAAGATCTCATCGCTCGTGGATTACATAAAAAAGTTGCAAGTGACTGGGAAGTGGTCAACTACCCTCAGTTCGTAGAATTAACTCTACAGTACGATAAATCAGTTTCCTGGCTGTAAGGTTTTTTTGATGAGTGATTTACTGGCGGGATTACCGCGTGACAAACAGGGTTACTTGACTGACTCAAGCCTTTGGAATGAGAACATTGCTAAAGCTATTGCCAATGCAGAAGGTATTGAACTAACCGACGACCATTGGCAGGTAGTTTGGTATGTTCGAAAATTTTATGAAGAGTTCAATACCAGCCCTTCTATTCGCCCATTGGTAAAGTATTTGGCCAAAGAGTGGTCACCTGAAAAAGGGACCAGCATCTATCTACATATCCTATTCCCTGAAGGACCGGCCAAACAGGCCACTAAAATAGCTGGGTTGCCCAAGCCTGCACGCTGTATCTGACATTAAAAAACAATTGTAACTGACTGATATTATGAGAGTTATCTAATTGTGTCAATAATATATAGGGTGTTACAAATTTCACATTAAGCTTGTGTTAAGTTTGATTGTTTAGGATAGCAAGCAATAGTAAAATAACAGCCAGTTTGAACATGGCTATTTTTGACGTTAATAGCGTCTAAGCATAACAACCAAAATTTATAAGGTTAAGGTGAACCTATGAAACGCATCGTTAATCAAGCGCTGACAGTGATAGTACTCTTTGGACTGGGCTTTGCAACTCATGCAAAAGTTGACCCTAAAGTACACTTAGAAGAAGTGACGGAACAAATCAGTGCCGAGATTCTAGATAATAAAGACAAGATCAAAGCTGATGCAGATTATGCCAAGGGATTGATTGAAACCTACTTACTTCCCGAAGTAGACACTGAATACATGGCAAAACGTATTCTTGGCCGTACTTATTGGACTGAATCGACAGAAGAGCAGCGTAAGACCTTTATTGAACAGTTCATCAGCTTATTGCTCAATAGTTACGCGAAAGGCTTAGCTAACTATGAAGGTCAGCCGATCACTTATGAAGACACTCAATACTCAACCAGTGGAAACACTGCCAATGTTCGTTCGATTATCATGCCGCAAGAGGGCGAACCTATTCTTATCGATTACCGCCTAAAACTTGGCGCTGATGATAAATGGTTAGTCACTGATGTGATTATTGAAGGCGTGAGCATGGCTAAAAGCTACGCCACTCAATACCGTGAGAGAATCGCGCAAATTGGTATCGAAGAAACTTTGAAAGAATTAGCTGAAGAAAACAAAAAAGCTAAAAATGCCACTGAAATCAGCGATGAATTACCAGGACAAAAATCATAATAAGTTAGCTAAGAAAAAAGGCCAGTTTTAAACTGGCCTTTTTTTATCCGATGAGCAAATTAAAGTTTGCTCAAAATATTTTCTGCAGAACTCTTTTCAAAACCTTTCTCATCGACTTCAAGTGCTTTCACCACACCGTCATCAACAATCATGGCAAAACGCTTGCTTCGAACACCCATCCCAAAGCCGGTAGCATCCATTTCGATGCCCATTGCTTCAGTAAAGTCAGCATTACCATCAGCTAGCATCATAATCTCATCAGCATTTTGAGCTTTACCCCAGGCATCCATCACAAATACGTCATTAACCGACATGCATGCAATGGTATCAACGCCTTTCGACTTGATATCATCCGCTTGCACTACAAAGCCTGGAAGGTGAGAGGCACTGCAAGTTGGCGTAAAAGCGCCAGGTACAGCGAACAGCACAACCTTTTTGTCGGAAAAAATATCGTCCGTTGAAATATCCTGTGGACCATCCTTACCCATCACTTTCAGGGTTACATTAGGTAATTTATCACCGATTCCAATCATAGTTTTCCTCTATTTCATTCTAGTATTTGAACTATTATCTTAACGCTATATTTATTTATAGGGCAAAGTTTATTAGAGTGCCAGTACACCACAGGAGAAAATTCATGAAACTATCATTCAGAAACCTCGCTCTGTTCACATTATCGCTAAGCCTATCCTCCACCATGCTTACAGCAAGCCTGCAAGCTGCCGACCGAGTTACTGGTAAGGAATTCGCCACACGCTCTGAAGTCATTGCTCAAAATGGCATGGCAGCAACCAGTCATCCATTAGCAACCCAAGTTGCTTTGGATGTTATGAAGCAAGGCGGTAACGCTATTGATGCAGCGATTGCGGCCAATGCTGCCTTAGGCCTCATGGAACCCACTGGTAACGGTATTGGTGGCGACTTATACGCCATTGTCTGGAGCGCCAAGGACAAGAAGCTGCATGGCCTTAATGCTTCAGGACGCTCTCCTTTTGGTCTGTCTTATAACGAATTAAAAGCTGAGCTGGATAAATTAAATCGCCAAGACCTTCCCCCTTACGGCATGTTACCGATTTCGGTACCCGGCGCAGTGGATGGTTGGTTTGAGTTACACGATAAATTTGGCAAATTGCCAATGAAGCAAGTTCTAGCGCCAGCGATCAACTACGCTGAAAACGGCTTCCCAGTCACAGAGTTGATTGCTTACTACTGGAACCTCAGCGTTCCTCGTCTAAGCCCGCAACCAGGCGCTTTTGCAGAAACCTTTACGTTTGATGGCAAAGCTCCGCACAAGGGCCAGATCTTCAAAAATCCTGATTTGGCCAATACTTACCGCATTATTGCCCAAAAAGGCCGTGATGCGTTCTATAAAGGCGAAATTGCCCGCAAGATAGATACTTTCATGAAAGAAAATGGCGGTTACCTGCGTTATGAAGACTTTGCAAAACACACTTCGGACTGGGTTGAACCGCTAGGTGTTGACTATAAGGGTTATACCTTATGGGAGCTTCCACCGAACGGCCAAGGTATTGCAGCTTTGCAAATGCTGCAAATTCTGAAGAACTTCGACTTAAAAGCAATGGGCTTTAACACCACAGAATCCTTACACACCTTGGTTGAAGCTAAAAAATTGGCCTTCGAAGATCGCGCTAAATTCTATGTGGACACAGACTTTAGTAAACAGCCCATTGATGAACTGATTTCAGAACAATACGGCAAACAACGCGCCAAACTCATTGGCGACCGTGCGGCTCGCACCGTTCAGGCTGGTAATCCAAGACTTGAAGAAGGCGACACCATTTATCTGACCACCGCCGATAAAGACGGCAATATGGTGTCCCTGATACAAAGTAACTATCGCGGCATGGGTTCTGGTGTCGTCACACCTGGGCTTGGCTTCGTGTTCCAAGATCGAGGACAGCTATTCTCAATGGATAAAGAGCATGCCAATGTATATGAACCCGGCAAGCGCCCTTTCCACACCATTATTCCAGCCTTTATCACCAAAGACGGTAAGCCCTTCATGAGTTACGGCGTGATGGGGGGTGCCATGCAACCACAGGGGCATGTGCAGATTCTGATTAACATGGTGGACTACGGCATGAATCTGCAAGAAGCTGGCGATGCAACGCGTTGGCAACACCTGGGCTCAACCGAACCGACAGAAAGTCAGGCAGCTTATCTTACTGATGGTGGCTATATTGAATTAGAGTCAGGCGTGCCGCAAAAAGTATTACGCGACCTGCAACAACGAGGACATGACATTCGATTTGGTAATGGTGGCTTTGGTGGTTATCAGGCCATTATGTGGGATGAAGAAGAAGGTGTTTATTATGGCGCTTCAGAATCTCGCAAAGATGGCCATGCCGCAGGTTATTAAGCGACGCATTTAGTTATAAGTAAATCTTAGAAAAAAGCCTCTAGCATGAGTGCTAGAGGCAATCGATTATTCCAATACTCCCTCTTCTGGCATCACTATCCATAAAACCAAATAAACAATGACTCCTGCAAAGGCAGTGAAAATAGTCAATATTGCATAGAGTAAGCGAGTTGGATTAGGACTCCAGCCCAGCCACTTGGCTAGACCACCACAAACTCCTGCAATCACTCGATCTTTAGTACGCTTAAGTTGTGCCATAGAAATCTCCTTTTTTCATAATATCTACAGTTACAGCATAACAGTAGCTACCTCTTTGACCAACAAGGAGCATGTAAATCTTTGTGGTAGTACCGGAAATGTTGAGGAACCCAGGAGAACGGCTTGAAGATACCGAAAGAGAATAAGGACGAGCCGCTATAGACTGCTCAGTCATACAGTCATATAGCGGCTCTGGGGTAGAACCTTACGTAAAAACAATTTATGAAAGGTCTTAGTTAGCTTTCCTTCAGCTATTTGCTAATTGTTTGTATTGGTAGTTAAGCGATAAGTGAATTTGAATTGGTTTAAGCGAGAACTAAACCAAAAAACTAAGCTAAATGCTTAGCTACTTACCGCGTATTATCCCGATCCGTTAATGAGTTAAATTAACAGTAATAATCTACCACTTTGTTATTTCCAAATATCCGTTTTAGTTAAAAACAAAGACTACAATCAGCAGTGGAAAGCGAACAAGTGGCATTCTAGAGCAAGCTCTAAGATTTATCTAGATATTTCATTATAACTAGGTGCTCGCATATAACTATTGGGCATAAAGGCGTTGAGGCCGAGATAATTAAGTTGACAGAACGACACCAGCTTCATAGGATTGAAGCATGAACAAGCACATCCAACAGTTTTACTTTTATTTCTTTACTCTGAAACCCTCGGAGGAGTCTTGTTCGCGTAACTAAAAGTAAAACACAAAGAACGACTGAAAAACCTCCCTCTTGGGAGGTTTTTTTTTGCCCAAACTATTTAATGTAGAGAATGTGAGATGAATAAACCTGAAATCGATCTTAATAAACTTCGCAAGGCCATCAGCAGCCTTGACTCAGAACTGCTCAATATATTTGCGCAGAGGCGTCAACTAAGCTTGCAGGTAGCAGCCTTTAAATTGGCCAACAATGGACAGATTCGAGACGAAAGTCGGGAAAAGAAACTGCTTACTCGACTAGTCGACAAAGGACTGGAATTTGGAATCGCCCCCAACACCACCCTAACCCTATTCCACAGCATTATTGAAGACTCGGTGCGTAGTCAGTACGACTTCTTTCTAGAACAAGAAAAAGCGCAAGGAACCCACACAGTAAAGGTTGCCGTTTTAGGTGAGCCTGAATCTTACAGTCACATTGCACTGAAAAATCATTTCTCCACCAAGAAGCAAAAGCTTGAAACAGTGCATTGCCATACCTTCATGCACATCTTCAAAGAAGTCGACAATGGCTCAGTGGATCTCGGTATTGTACCAATCGAAAATACTACCTCAGGAAACATTACCGAAATCTACGACTTACTAGCAGAGCATCATCTTAAAATTGTTGGCGAAGAAAAGCTGAAAGTGCGTCATTGCCTGGTAGGCACTGAGCAGTCATCTATCGAATCTTTAAAAGATGTATATTCACATCCTCAAGCAATAGCCCAGTGTAAAAAGTTTTTCCTTGAACATCCTCATATCCAAAGTCACTTCCGCAGTAGCTCCAGCTCTGCAATTAAGCTAGTGGCTGAATACCAGAACCCCAGTATTGGCGCTATTGCAAGCGAACAAGCAGCCGAACAGTCGGGACTGAAGGTTTTGTCTTATGCCATTAATAACTACCAAGAAAACTACACTCGCTTCTTAATGGTCGCCAAGCAAGCCATAAGCGTTCCCACAGTCATACCCGCAAAAACCACTATAGCTCTGGAGACCGGACAGCAGCCCGGAGCTCTTCTCGATTGCTTGCAGATCCTGAAAAAATATCAGATCAACATGAGCAAGTTGGAATCTCGCCCAATCCCCACTCAACCTTGGCATGAGCGATTCTACATTGACCTCGAAGGCAATATGGACGATGACAATGTGTCAAAGGCTCTGATGGAGCTTGAGAAAGCTGCTAATACACTACACTGCTTAGGTTGTTACGCGAAACATGATGTTGTCGCTACTAAGCTTGATACCTCAATTATTGAACACGCGGAGCACAACCAATGAACTCAGCCAACCCCATACCAATCAAACAGACTAAAGTTGAGAATGCCAATATTGAGCGGCTTGATCTGCTGACACCACCACAGCAACTCAAACATCATCTGCCACTTTCAGGACAGACTAAAGCTACCGTCTTAAACAGTCGTTCAACCATTCAAAATATTTTAAACGGGCAAGATAAAAGACTGATGGTTATCAGTGGCCCCTGCTCTATTCATGACATCGACAGTGCTAAAGAATATGCAACAAGACTGCACCAACTTCATCAAGAACTGGGTGATAAGCTTTTTATTGTCATGCGAGTGTACTTTGAGAAACCTAGAACCAATATTGGCTGGAAAGGTTTAATTAACGATCCCGAGCTGGATGGTAACAACAATATTAATTTAGGACTGCGTAAAGCTCGCTCTTTGTTACTTTGGTTAGCGGAATTAGGTCTTCCGGTTGCCACAGAAGCACTCGATCCAATCACTCCACAATACATTTCGGATCTCATCAGTTGGTCGGCCATTGGCGCGCGCACCACTGAATCGCAGACCCACCGTGAAATGGCTTCGGGGTTATCCATGCCTGTAGGCTTTAAGAACAGCACCGACGGTTCGCTTGATTCGGCTGTCAATGCCATTCTGGCTGCATCCTCACCACACAGTTTTATCGGCATTGATAACAGTGGCCAAACCGCCCTGCTCCATACGAGAGGGAATCCCGACTGCCATATCATTTTACGAGGTGGGGCTAAACCAAATTATGATGTGCAAAGCGTTGCGGAGTGTGTTGAGAAGTTACAGCAAAAAAAACTCAACACAGCCGTTATTATTGATTGCAGTCACGGTAACTCAAACAAGGATCATAACAATCAACCAAAGGTTATGCAGGATGTAGTTGAACAAATCTTAAAGGGTAACCACCATATTAAAGGCGTCATGCTGGAGAGTCATTTAAAAGAAGGTAATCAATCGCTGGGGCCGAATCTAACCTATGGGCAGTCGATTACCGATAGCTGTATTAGCTGGGAAGTGACAAAGAAACTGTTAAATGAAACCTTTGAAAGCTTGTACTAAATCTGCGGTTTCTTACGCATCGATTTTTTCTGTCCATGCTGCGTTTTCTTATCAAGACGTCGTTGTTTTGCAGCTTTGGATGGTTTGGTTTTAATACGCTTTTTCTTGGGCTTTGCAACCGACTGAATTAGGACACGCAAACGCGACAAGGCATCATCACGATTGCGCTCTTGTGTGCGATGTTTTTGCGCTTTTATGACAACCACTCCATCTTGAGTGATGCGGTTGTCATTAAGCGCTATCAATTCAGTCTTGTAAAAATCAGGTAATGAGGAAGCGTTAATATCAAAGCGTAAATGAATCGCACTAGCAACTTTATTCACATTTTGACCACCCGCACCTTGCGCACGGATGGCCGTTAGCTCTATTTCAGAATCAGCTAGTACAACGTTGTTTGAAATGACCAGAGGCATAAATTAGCGCTTGCCCTTATGCGATTGTTTCTGTATTTCTTTTATACGTTTTTTCTGTTGGCGACGCTGTGCAATTGCGGTAATCACATCAGAACCTATATGTTCTTCTCCGCGCGCTTTTGCCAGTTGAACCTGACGCTCGCGCTCCGCGTATCGCTGGCGTTGTTCAGGTGTTTGCAGGTCATAGCAATGAGTACAACTCACACCTTTCTCGTACTTCTCGTGTTGCATTTCTTCTGCAGTAATCGGCATACGGCAAGCATGGCATTGGTCATACTGACCTTTCTTGAGGTCGTGGTCGACAGCAACACGATTATCGAAAACAAAACACTCGCCTTCCCATAAGGTTTCATCTTTGGGCACTTCTTCCAGGTACTTCAAGATACCGCCTTCCAGATGGAAAACATTCTCAAACCCCTGCTCTTTTAAATAGGCCGTCGATTTTTCGCAGCGAATACCGCCGGTGCAGAACATGGCTACTTTTTTGTGTTTATTGGGATCGAGGTTTTGTTTAACGTACTCAGGAAACTCACGGAAAGTTTCTGTGCTCGGATTAAGCGCACCTTTAAAGGTGCCAATTTGAACCTCATAATCATTACGAGTATCCACCAGCACCACTTCAGGATCAGAAATTAATGCATTCCAATCTTTTGGCTTCACATAAGTACCGACCACGCGCTTCGGATCAATCCCCTCAACACCCATGGTCACGATTTCTTTCTTCAGCTTAACCTTAGTGCGGTAAAACGGCATCTCTTCGTCATATGACTCTTTATGGTCAATATCGGCCAGACGCTCATCATGCTTAAACCAGCCCAGAAGAGTATCAATCGCCTGACGCGTTCCCGCCACAGTACCGTTAATGCCCTCTTTCGCTAATAGTAAAGTACCTTTGATTTCGTTCTCCAGCATCACATCCAGCAACGGCTGTCGGATAGCCTCGAAATCCTCAAGAGTGACAAACTTATACATGGCGCAAACGACAATAGGATGCGTCGTTTCGTTATAAACAGAAGAAGATGTAGACACAGCAGACGATTCTGCTGATACAGATTTGGTTTGACTCATTATTACCTCTCGCTCTCTGGAACGTAAAACCAGTGCAAAATTCAGGCGCGATTGTAACGGTTTTTGAGTGGTTTGTGTAGGTATTATGGTTGATTTTTATACTGGCTGGCAAGTTAGCTAATTAACCTTCAGCACCATACTTTATGCCCATGCTGCTTTAGCCACTGCTCTGACTCTTTGTAATCAGGACAGTTGCCTTCTACCAGTTGCCAGAAGTCTTTGGAGTGATTCATGTATTTGAGATGGCACAGTTCGTGGATGATTAAATAGTCTTGCACAGATATTGGGGCCATCATTAAAAGCGGATTAAATTGCAAAACACCTTGTGCGGTACAGTGCCCCCATTTGGTTTTGGTCTTACGGAATCGAACATCCTTAACGTTATCATCTAAGCCCATGACTGATGCAAGTTGCCATACTCTAGGTTCAAAGTTTTCTTTAGTTTGCTGCAGTAGCCACTGCTGAAGTTGTTTTTTTAAATAGTCTTCTTCAAGTTGGCGAGCTTGAATACAAAGCATATCGCTCTCTACCCTAACCTGGTTTTTCCCTTGCGAAAGACTGAGCTTATATTCTTTGCCACAGAACAGAATAGTTTCGCCCTGTTCCAGCTTTAAGCGTTCGCTGCTCTTTTGCTTTTGAAGTTTGAGCTTTTTTAGAATCCAGGGCTTTTTGAGTTCAACAAATTCATCAATCCAGCTTTGCGGAGCCTTTAAAGGCGCACGCACTTCAACGCCATCATCACGAATATAAATGACCAGAGTTTTGCGTTTACTACGCGTGATGGTTAGTTTAAAAGGTTCGTGCTGCATTGTTTATAAGTTATGGCTTATAGTTTCATTTTACTTTTAGGCGGTATCTCATTGACGATCAGCTTACCCGATGCCAATAATTTTTTCTGTTCTCTAGTCAGCCGCTTAACTTTAATTTCTGCTTTAAGCGCTTCAGATTTACTTTCAAATTCGGTGTGGTAAATCATGGTCAATGGTTGTCTGCCACGCAAATACTTAGCGCATTTCGGGCCGTTGGATTGATGTTCTTCAAAGCGACGATGCAGATCATTAGTGATACCCGTGTAAAGGGTGTCATCACCACAACGTAAAATATACAGGTGCCAACTCATTGTATTTGTTAACTCTTTAGTTACTCTTTATAGAGACGGCCAGCGCGGATCAGGCGTGGCTGAAAATAGGGATTGTCCATAGAGGTTACAGAAACGGTCTTGCCACTCGAAGGTGCGTGAACGAACTGCTTATTACCAATATAAATGCCGACATGTGATGGTTTGCCATTGATACGGTAAAACAATAAATCACCCGGTTCCAGCTCATCCAAAGTTACTGCTTTTGAAGCTTGTAACTGATCGATTGAAGTGCGCGGCACATAATCACCGACCTGAGTATGGGTAAAATAAACCAGTCCGCTGCAATCAAAGCCCTGTTGAGGCGATGAACCACCATAGCGATAGCGTTTTCCCAACATTGATTGAGCCATTCTGGCAATGTTCTCGCCTTTGGTGGAGCCTTGCTCAAACCTTGTTACATCAATTGGCTGTCGAGTGTCATTAGTCACTCTTTCTGGCGAACTGGAGCAAGCCCCAAGCCATATGCTCGCGACAATTGTCACAGTTAATAGTAAGAATCTTTTATGCATTGCCCTACCCTAGCAGATGGAATCTGAACTTACCCTAAACCAGCGCACATTCATTATGCGCCACTGCATACACAAAGATATAACCTGAATCACAAGTTTGGCAACTCTAATACCGGTTCTTGTAGCTCAGCAAACTGGCTGCGCAAATCAAGAATTTGCTCTTCCCAGTAGCGAATTGAGTCAAACCACGGGAAAGCTTGCTGAAATGCTGGATCGCTCCAGCGTTTTGCGAGCCAGGCGCTGTGATAAAACATGCGCAAGGTTCGTAAAGGCTCGATTAACTTTAGCTGCTTCACAGGAAATTTTTGAAACTCTTCGTAGCCTTCGATTATTTCTGCAATTTGAGACAACTTTTGTGGCCGTTCGCCGGACAATAGCATCCATAAATCCTGCACTGCCGGGGCCATCCGTGAGTCATCAAAGTCCACAAAATGCGGATTATCATCGCGCCATAAAATATTCCCAATATGGCAATCTCCATGGGTCCGAATATAGTCTAACTCTCCAACTTCCAGCCACTGCTTACGAACTTCTTTCAGAACATCCTCAGCCAATGTTCGATAAGGCAAGTGATATTCTCTTGGCACCGCATGCTCCATCAAATATTCAAAGCTTTGCTGTCCAAAAGTTTCTACCGTTAAGCTGGGGCGGAACTGATACGGTTTGATCTCACCCATTGCATGAATACGGCCTATAAATCGGCCCAAAGTAAATAAGCTATCCAGATCGTCCAGTTCCGGTGCATGACCGCCTTTGCGCGGATACAGTGCATAATAAAAGCCGTCATATTCAAACAGAGTTTTGCTGTGCAGTGACAATGGCGCAACGACGGGTAACTCAGATTCTGCCAGCTCGGTAGTAAACTCATGCTCTTCTAAAATTTGCTCTTGTGTCCAGCGCTCTGGGCGATAAAACTTAGCGATGATCGGTTGCTGCTCTTCGATACCAATTTGATAGACTCGATTTTCATAGCTGTTCAAGGTTAATATTCGACCATCGCTATAAAAACCCAAAGCTTCAATCGCATCGAGAATGAAGTCTGGGGTCAGTTTATTGAAAGGATGGGCTTGCGAGTACTCGCTCATGAAAAGTTAACCTTCATCATTGTCCTTATCTTTCTTGGACTGATTCTTAGCGTCTTTCTTGGAATCTTTCTTAGACTCATCCTCACCGTTAATGGCTTCGGCTTTATCTGGCGTGACGACAGATTTATCCGTTCCCATCGATGCGGTCAGTACTTTCTTCATGGCTTCACTAGGCGACATATCCAAATCTTTACACTTCGACTTCGGCATAAAAAATGTGAAGCCCCCTATCTGATAGCTCATAGGCACGTAAACAGCAACCAGCTCATCTCGCTCGCCCAAGCTAACATCACTGGCGGTAATAAACCCAATCACCTCAACACCCTCGCTAACTTCGCATAAAACTGCCTGCTTCAAGTCTTCATCTTTATCGGGGGACAAGAAACGCATAATCTCATTGAAGGCATTATAGATGGTATTAACAAGAGGAATGCGTTCCATCAACTTATTAAGCCCTGATAAAATCAATTGCCCCAGATAAAACTTAATCAAAAGCCCCAATCCGAAAATAAGCAACAATCCCAGTATTAAACCGAGTCCGGGCCAATAAGCATCTTCAGAAATAACCAGCAACAAAATCTCGCGCAGATAAGTTTCAAGCGTACTTAGTAACCAACCAATCAGGGCAATAGTTAACAAAATAGGCAGAATTGCAATCAATCCCTGCAGGAAAATTGCGCTAATATCTTTCATACCACCAATCTTCATTGAGTCATTATTCCGTTCGAGAAAACATGCCAAAACAATAGCATACTTACTGCGTAGCGACTATGAATGCTTTGCGGCTGATTTGTAGGCAGAGTGTGCCTGATAGTATCCTAACAATTGATCAATTTCTTTGGCTTCATAACGTAGTGCCTTATCAATTGCCTCACGAAAAGCTGGCTCAACAATGTCGTGGTATGAGTAAGTCAAAACAGGGTTAAAGCCGCGGGATAATTTATGTTCACCCTGTGCACCGGGCTCAAAAACCTCAAGCCGCTGCCTAATGGCATAATCAATCCCTTGGTAATAGCAGGTTTCAAAGTGCAGAAATTCTTCCTCAATCAGCGAGCCCCAGTAACGTCCATACAGGTGTGTTTTTGAGCGAATAAAATAGGCTCCTGCCAAACGCTCTCCATCTTTCTTGGCAAACAGCAATAACACCTGATCCCCCATGTTTTTAGCCAACAGAGGAAAAAACTCAGGGGTTAACTGCGACCAGCTGCCCTTCTCAGCAAAGGTCTTCTTATACATCTCGTAAAACAGCTGCCAATCTTCCTTAGTAGCTTCAGCTCCGGATAACCACTCAAAAGTCCAGCCACGACTCGCGACCTGACGGCGCTCTCTTGATATGTTCTTGCGTTTTTTGGGTTTAAGGCTCGAGAGAAAGTCATCAAATGAAACATAATTCTGATTCATCCAATGAAACTGAATATCGCACCGAGGCAACAAAGAACTGTTAGACAGCAGCTCAACTCCATCATGATCCAGAAAGTTGATATGCCATGAGCTAATGTGATTTTGCTTTAGCCACTCAGACACGGTATTGATAATCGCTAGCTGCTGCTCTACTTTAAGATCCTTGTGTAACAACCTGGGGCCAGTAATGGGTGACAAAGGCGAAGCAGTCAGTGCTTTAGGATAATACTCCAGACCATGTCGTTGATAAGCATTGGCCCATGCCCAATCAAAGACGAACTCTCCGAAAGAATGTCCTTTGATATACAGCGGCATAAAAGCTACAAGCTGGTCATTATAATAGGCAACAAGATGCAGCGGTTTCCAGCCCTTCTCTGCAGTAATCGAACCGCTTTCCTCCAGCACCTGCAAAAAACGGTAATCGATAAAGGGGTTGGTGCTACCAGCTGTAAATCCCAAAGACAGCCATTCAGCGCTAGAAATAGAAGATAGCGACTCGACAAAGGTAATGCTTAAGCCATCTGCAGTAGTTTTGTCGGAATTTTGGCCTGAGAATGTATTCAAGAGTGGCAGCCTTTAACAAGATAAAGGTAAAGCTATCATGAAACGTTAAGCAAAAAAAAGCCCACTCAAAAGCAAAGTGGGCTAAACTTGGGGGTAAGTTTTTAGGTAAATCAAATCAAAACAATCTATAGGGGCGCCCCTTTAGACGCAAAAAGGGGCAAATCATCAGAATTCATTATAAATCCTGACGAAATTCATAATTTATATTAATGCAATGACTAACATTGAAACAACGAGTGCTGCAATTACTAGCTCTAATGCACCTTCAGTAATCTCATTCATGTCTATCTCCTTCAGTTAATGGCGCTATGTCTCTGTTACGGGATGAATTCTACGCCTCTTATGTGACATTTTTAAGACAAATTCGCTGGATATTTTTTAGGGGCAAGCATTAGTTTTATTAATAATAAAAGTCATTTTTGCAATATTGCATCAGCGTCTCAATCCATTAATTCAGCTAAGTTACTCTAATACTTATGAAAACGGCAAAAGCATAAATGAAACCGTTTATTGGAGCCACACGCAGTCATTGAGGTATAGCAAGTTTGAGCTTTCTAAGACATTGATTTGAAAGTGTTAACTGGTTGTGTTTTTTCCGTGTTCATACAGCCAAAATCATCGCTAACGGATAAGTTATAGCCATAAAAAAAGCCACCCGAAGGTGGCTTTTAGAGACTTGTATGATTAGTCAGTTTGATTTAATCGATCAAACCACGACTTTTCAGCAAGTATTTTGGATCGGCTTCTTTACCACGGAATTTCTTATACAACTCCAATGGGTCTTCGGTACCACCTTTCGACAAGATATATTCGACGAACTTATCAGCCGTTTCTTTATCGAAAATACCGTTTTCACGGAATGCCTGATAGGCATCAGCACCGAAAATATCAGACCAGATATAGCTGTAATAACCCGCAGAATAGCCGCCAGAGAAGATATGCGAGAAGTAGGTTGTTCTATAACGTGGTGGGATCTCTGGGATCAAGCCAACTTCATCAAGAACCTCTTTCTCGAACTTCGCTGCATCTTTCAGCTCCTTACCGTCTAATGTATGCCAGGCAAGGTCTAACAAGGTTGCAGCCATATACTCAGTAGTAGCAAAGCCTTGATTAAACTGCGACGCTGCTTGAATCTTCTCAACCAACTGCTGTGGAATCACTTCACCGGTTTCATAATGCTTTGCAAACTGTGCGAGCACCTCTGGCTCCATCATCCAGTTTTCCATCACTTGGGACGGGAACTCAACGAAGTCACGCGGTACTGAAGTACCCGTTTGCGATGGATAAATGCCGTCTGATAGTAAGCCGTGTGTTGCATGACCAAATTCATGGAATAAGGTGCTGGCTTCATCGAAGGTTAACAGGGTTGGACCATCACCCGTTGGTTTTGGGTAGTTAAGAACATTGACGATAATCGGCTTCATGAATTCACCTTCTTCCGTAACAAACTGCTTACGATAAGAGTTCATCCAGGCACCACCACGCTTGCTATCACGCAAATAGAAGTCAGCAAGGTAGATACCAATTAATTCACCATTATTATCAGTAACTTCAAAGGTACGAACATCTTCATGATATTTCGGTAGGTCGAAACGTTCTTTAAAGTTCATGCCAAACAGACGATTCGCAGTATAGAAAACTCCTTCCAAAGTACTATTCAGCGAAAAGTAAGGCTTAATTTCAGCATCATTAAGCTCGTACTTAGACTTACGGATTTTTTCCGCATAGAAGCGCCAGTCTGAACCACGCAGTTTGAAATCACCGCCTTCTTCATCAATGATTTCCTGCATTTCAGCTACTTCAGCTTTAGCCTGTTTCAATGCCGCAGGCCAGATTTGATCGAGTAGATTGGTAACGTTGGTAGCATTTTTCGCAGTACGCTCTTCTAAAGCGAAATCAGCGTAAGTATCGTAACCTAGAAGCTGGGCTTGCTTAGCACGCAATTGCGCCATTTCAGCGGCAATTTTCTTATTGTCGAATTCATTATCATTGTCGCCACGGTTTGTATAACCCTGGAAAACTTTCTCACGAATATCACGATTGGTCGCATACATTAAGAAAGCGTTCTTGCTTGGGCGATGCGTCGTGACCACCCATTTGCCATCATGACCACGATCTGTTGCTGCGCTGGCAGCAGCATCAATGGCCCATTGCGGCAAACCATCCAGATCCTCTTTATTATCAATAACCAATTCCCAGTTGTTAGTTTCTGCCAGGACATTCTCAGCGAACTCTAATGAAAGCTCGGTTAATTTCTGGTTCAACTCGCGGAACTGCTGCTTCTGCTCATCATTTAATTCAGCACCACCACGTACAAAACCGAGATACTGGTCTTCCAGTAAACGCATTTGATCAACGCGCAAACCTAGCTCATCTCTTTTTTCATAGATGGCGGATACACGCTTAAATAAGCTTTCGTTTAAATTAACATCGTCACGCAGCGAAGAAAGCTGAGGACCAATGTCTTTTGAAACTGCTTGTAATGTAGGGTTTGTATGAGCTGACGTCAGGTTATAAAAAACACTGGTGACTTTATTTAAAAGCTTGCCGTTGTATTCCATCGCCTCAATGGTGTTTTCGAAGGTAGGCGCTTCTGGATTGTTGGCTATCTCATCAACTTCGATACGAAGCTCTGCAATGGCACGTTCAAAAGCAGGCTTGAAGTGTTCATCTTTGATCTGATCAAAAGGTGGCATACCATACGGTGTATCCCACTTTTCAAAAAATGGATTGGATGCTGTTGCATCGTTCTTGGTATCCGTACCGTTAGCTCCATCCACTGACTCTACAGACTGAGCTTTCTCCGAATCAACAGGGCTCTTTTGCTCGGAACTATCGTTCGAACACCCTGCTGCAATGAATGCAGACATTACGGCTGCGGCTACGGTTAATTTTTTCATCATAATTACCTTGATCATAGTTACTTTAAGTTTAGATTTCCCCAATGCACACCTGCAAACAAGCGCGCCAAAATCCTACATAACCCATCGTTTATACGGACTCTGCTACTAATAGGCAAGGTACGCCAACCGCTAATATGTAACAAATCTCAACAAAATAAGCGTTAAGAGGTATTTCAAGCATCATTTGCTTGCGGGCTACATTCTGTTAATACTCAGTTAAGCTATTGATATGCTATGCTTTGCCAACATTATTCTAGAAATATAAAACACTATGCGGATTGGGGTATTTTTACTGATTTTGGTCTTATCGAACGCCAGTATGGGCAGTGATTCTACATCTCTTAGCCAATGCCAGGATGCGATTAAGTCACGCCCCCATGCCGAGGCATTGGAGACTTGCCTGGAAAGCCTAGAAACCGAGGTTCTAGAAACAGAGAGTCCATATACCAAGGAAACAAAGTCAGCAACAATAACCCAACTGTGGCTTGAATTAGCCGACCTGTATTCGCAACAAGGCCTTTACGACGATGCTGATTATTACCTGTCCAAAATTAAGCAAAGCGAATTCTTTCTTAGCAACACTGAAACCCAATACCGCTGGTATCGACTAGTCGGCCTAAGACTCTTACATCAAGAAGAGCACGAGCAGGCTCGAACAAAGCTCAACCATGCTTATACCATTGCAGAGCGGGAGCAGAATATCGAGTGGCTGGCCAAAAGCAGCAATGATCTAGGGCTGGTTCACTTCAAGATGCTTGATTACAAAAGCGCTCTTCTCTATTACAAAGAAAGCCTCAAGCATAAAGAATCTCTGGGCAATCTTTATTATATCGGCACCACTCTCAATAACCTTGGATTGCTGAATAAGGATCGGGGTGAAACAGACCTAGCTATCAGTTACTACGAACAGGCGCTGGATACCTTTTTTGATTACACCCAGACTGAGGATTTTGATGTCCGTGTGTTTTCCAACATTTCTCACCTCTACGAAGATCTTGCAGTGGTTTATACCCTTAGCGGCAACAGTGAAAAGCAAGACCAATACATTGATAAAATTATTGCCACTTTTTCTACCAAGCTTTCAAACAATGAAAAAGTCAGGGCACTCAAAAACCTCGCACTCGTTCATATCAAACAGAAGCAAAGTAGCGAGGCGCGAAAATTTATAACTGAAGCACGAAAATTTGCAGGAGATGACTCAAATTACCTTAATGAAATCTACTATATTGAAGCTTATATCAGTTATATAGAGCAGAACTATGAGCAAGCCATAACGCTGGCCAATCAAGCGATAAGTCATACTAAAACACATAATGAACCACAAGTGTTAAGTGACTCTCATCAGCTGCTCTACACCATCTTCGAGCAGCAGGGCCAATATGAGAAAGCTTTCGCTCACCTGAATAAACATTATCAATACAAAGAGCAGGAATTGCAGGCGCAGTATGAAACTGATCATCAGTTAATCATTGAGCAGATATCTAAGGAAAGGCTGGAACGCCAACTGGTCACTGAGCAACTGGCCAATGAAAAACAGAGTAATCGAATCCGCTCACTTTCCAATATCATTCTCGGTTCCTTAATCATTCTCTTGGCACTGGCCTTTCTGGTGATTTTTCTGGTTTACCGTAAACGCAAAGAAAAGCAGGCTTTGCTCGCTTCCATCAAGTCACATAA
The DNA here is from genome assembly GCF_048265365.1 of Kangiella sp. Lineage (NCBI taxonomy): Bacteria > Pseudomonadati > Pseudomonadota > Gammaproteobacteria > Kangiellales > Kangiellaceae > Kangiella > Kangiella sp. Next base: position 1,463,065 of record NZ_JBLXBT010000001.1, on the reverse strand, counting down.
AGAAAAGTTATTACTGCTAGAGTCTGAAGCTTTACAAGACAAAGATAGTTCAGAAGATAAAGATGCAGAGAGCGAAAACTCGTTAACTGAACGGGCCGAGGAAGAGGCCTGTACCGACGAACAGTTCAGACAGTCCTTGGTGGAGCTGCTGATAGAAACCGTCAATTTATGGGAGAAAGTGACTCAATCGGATCGGGTTGAACTAGCCGAAAAAAGCCGGATTTGGCGTGTATCGATTGATGAAGGACGATTAAGAACGCGGTCGCTGGATAAATATCTCAACATCCAGAAAATACCACAAAACCCGCGTTGGCGAAACGTGGTCAAAACCAGTCACTACGTATTAGCAGAATGTGATCTGATGCAGACTGACCGAGCTTTGTTGGAAAACAAACTTGAGCAAGTTATGTCCCTTATTAAAGCCCGGTCCATGGAACATGGTTAACCTTTAAAAAGTACTGCGAACTTTTACCGGCTCCGCCTCATAGATTTCATACACGCAGTCAAAACTTAAGCCTTGTGAGAAGTCGTAGTTATTATGATGGCCATCAGCTGCTTGCTGGTTATCAATAAAACTACGCGGTGCAGTAAAGCGTGGAATCAATCCTTGTGGATATTGATCTGCATGTAATGAAGAATATGCATTACAGGTATTAGTCGCAATCATTGCCGCCTGATAAAAGTGATCAACCTGGCCGCATGTCTTCTGGTTAGATACGTTGTCACTATCTGACTCAAAGCTCTCTTTTGATTGTGTGCCACCCTTCTTGTGTGCCAACCATCCTGCATAATCAAAAAACTGAGCATAATTAGTATATTGGTGGTTCAATTGCGCTTCACTATAGTTGAAACTCACCACCACAGCGACATTGGAATTATTAGTATTAAATGTGTCGGTTGGCAATTCGTGAGCTTTTAAAGGTGAAAGCAAAGCTAGGCTTGTGATAGCAAAGCAAAGTTTTTTCATAATCAATGTGACTCCAATGATTTGTTTTATTTGTCAGCCTACAATGTAAGCGCCAAATTTAAGAATAACCAGCTTTATATAGGGTAAAAATGGGTAAATAGTCATAAAAACAAAGAGTAACATACAAAATGCAAATCACCTCTGATCCATTCAATTCGATTCTTTCTTGCAGATTACGCCCCAGCGACCAAGTAGCCTCTAACCAAAATTAATCAATTATTGCGCACAGCTGTACACTTTTTATACAGCAAGCATGTTAAGATAATCGTAGGTAAGACTCGAAAAGGAGGTTTTTCATGTCACGCTTACTTTACCGTTGCGATAATCTCGCAGAAGTTGAAAACACCTATAAGGATCTCCGCAATGCAGGCGTTGAAGACGCCCACCTGCATGTCATAGCCAAACAGGATGGACGCCTACTAAGGCGTGGCTTAAATGCTGCCAACACCTGGTACAAAACCGATATCTTGAACGGCTGGAGTCAGGGTGTTCGATATGGCTTGGCCGCAGGTATTCTTGCCAGCTTATTATTCTCCGCATCTGGAGTCTTTAGTGGTTACTACGGCTTTATGGGGATTCTCACTACTCTAGTTGTGTTTACCGCATTCGGCACCTGGTTAGGTGGCTTTATCGGTCTGCAAACCAAGAATCATGCTTTAAAAGACTTCTTCCACTTTGTTGATGAAGGCAAATACTTGTTGTTGATCGATTTAAGTTTAGCGGAAGCTAAACATATCAAAGCAGTGTTAGAGTATCATCCTAGCCTGAAGCTGGTCAGTGATGAGGTGGAAACTACCATTCCGATGCACATTATGGAACGTATGCACTGATTTAATGTAAGAGGAGTATTCAAGCCCCGCATTTCAATCCGCCCCTGAAAGAGGCATAATAGCGCCTTTTTCAGGGAGCCCTTGCCATGAGCATTCTTAATACCCTAACTGAGCGCGCCAACAATCAATGTGAGTTATGCGGCGCGAGCGACAACCTATCTGTTTATGAAGTCCCGCCGGCCGAAGCCCATTCGGATAAATGTGTACTAGCTTGCTCTACGTGTGCAGGCCAACTTGAAGCCCCTGAATCCATCGATGTAAACCATTGGCGTTGCTTGAATGACTCCATGTGGAGTCAGGTTCAAGCGGTTCAGGTCGTGTCCTGGCGCATGCTGAAAAAACTGGCGAGCATGGGTGAAACCTGGGCTCAGGATCAGCTGGATATGATGTACATGGAAGATGAAACACGTGAATGGGCTGAAATGACTCTTGCTGATGAATCACGCGAACCTACATTAGACAGTAATGGCACACCACTGCAAACTGGCGACAACGTTGTATTAATTAAAGATTTAGACGTCAAAGGTGGAGGCTTCACAGCCAAAAGGGGAACAGCAGTGCGCGGAATATCCTTAAGCGACAACCCGCTACATATTGAAGGACGCGTAAACGGACAAAGAATTGTCATTATTGCCGCCTACGTAAAGAAGTCATAACCGATAAATATTCCAAAGGATTGCCTTTTTAAGGCAATTCATATATCTTACGCCGCCTAGATTACTAGGCAGTCTTAGTGATTTACGGTGAAGTGGCCGAGTGGCTGAAGGCGCACGCCTGGAAAGTGTGTATACGTTAATAGCGTATCGAGGGTTCGAATCCCTCCTTCACCGCCATAAAATAAATACCCGCCTTGTGCGGGTATTTTTGTATCTACGGAAAGGATGAGAACTCTCAATTCGAACCGAGCAAAGTAACCCTCCCTGAAATAGATGATTACTTATCTAGCTTTAGTGCTCCTGTAATCCTCCGGAGCTTAGCTTCCACTACTCTCTACCTACTAAACTCCTGGTTTTATAACACGACTACAAATCGACATCAGCACTCCTAATAGATAGACTGACGCCCTCTTATGACTCTAACCCAACGCAAACAATCATGTCGCAAACTCAGACTTTAATATTGACCATTGGAGCATTTCAGGGCTTTCTGTTATTCACGCTTCTAGTGAGTGACAAGAGAGTTAACTACGCCAGTAAATTACTGGGTATATTATGTCTGTTTTTAGCGACCACCTTTGCGCTACCGCTAATTGTTGCCACAGGAGAAAGTCAATTTGCCTGGCTGATTGGCTTCCTGGTGTTTCTACCTGCCAGTTATGGCGCTCTTACTTACCTGTATTGTCGAACAGCAATTACAGGCTCGGCGCTTAAACGCATCGATATTCTGCACCTATTGCCGCTAGCAATATGCTATCTGCTTAATTATGACATTCTGTTTTCAGCCGAAAAGGCGTTGAACTTTGTAAGAATGCCTGAAGTCACGCAGTTCAAACATACCCTCACAAAAATCGTTTTTTACGGTCAATCCGTCGTTTACGCAGCGCTATTGATCAGAATGGTCAGTCGCTACCAAGCGAAAGCTAAAAAAACACTGTCATCTTATAATCCCGATATTTTTAGATGGCTATGGAGCCTGATTACCTTCATGGTTGTGATATGGGGTTTAAAAGTGCTGTTTTACTTTATTAGCCCAGCGCCAATATTAAATCTTCTGGCCGATGGTCTGTTGGTAATCATGGTTTATTTTGTTGCCATTGTTCAATGGCGCAACCCTGGTCTGTTTCATATTCAGCAACTTTCGTCGCAACTGGACACTCAGCTGGAGCAACCAAGGTCACCAAACGACCAACAGACGTCCAGTGGCTTATTAGATCAAGAGACACGTTCAAGTATTTTGCAATTAGTACAAAACCAAGTAAAAGAGCAGGCTTTATATCGAAATAGCGAACTTACCTTGGCAATGCTTGCTGAGAATGTTGGAGTTAGTGTGCATCAATTGTCAGAGACCTTGAATCAATACGGCGGCAAAAATTTTAATCAATTTATCAACGAATACCGGGTGGCGGAGGTTTGTGAGCAACTCGACCACAACAGTGAACGCAAATTGATTGATCTGGCGCTGGATGCTGGTTTTTCGTCAAAAAGCAGTTTCAATGCCATATTTAAAAAGCTCACCGGGCAAACCCCAAGCCAGTACCGAAGCCAGCACTGAAGTCTGTAAGACTCACATTGATATTCTTGTCTTGAACAGGCGTGAAACCACGCTATTGGACGTCTAATCTTATAAAGCTGGACGCACCTGCCCCGCTCAAGTGTTGAAATCAGGCCATCAATAACAGATGGAAACTACTCATGTTAAAAACACTTTCGAAATGGCTTCTTGGCCTCTTAACTTTCACGGTTATTCTTATCACAGCATATCTACTGTGGTTCAAACACGGCGTCAATTTTATCTATGGCGCCCACACTAAAGAGGTCGATCATACGGTTTTCGCTTCACCGGTTGAGCTGACTGTGATTACGGATATCAACGTACTCTCGCCAGACGGTCAAACGATGCTTGCTGATCGGACAGTAGTAATCGATGGCGGAAAGATTCTTTCAGTGACTGTCGGCGGCACTGTACCGGCCAATGCAACAGTTATTAATGGGCGTGGTAAATACATGATTCCAGGTTTGGTGGATTCACACGCTCATATTCTGAAAAGTCCTAATGACCTGTTGCTTTACGTTGCCAATGGAGTCACCCATATTCGTGACTTGGGTGGGCCTGCTGAGCGTCTGCAAATACGTGATGAGATTGAGCAAGGCCGAGTTGGCCCGCGTATGTTTGTAGCATCACCACCTATTGATTCGATGGGTCTGCTCGAGGGTACCTTTTGGGAGTTTATTACATTCCATAAAAACACGCACGATGTGGATCATGCAAAAAGCATGGTAAAAGAGTTTGCCGATCAAGGTTACGATGCCATTAAAATCTACCACCTTGATATGCCTAGTTATCGAGCTGTAAACGGATTGGCCGCCGAACTGGGTGTGCCGACAACTGGTCATTTCCCATTAACAATGGAGTTATCCGAGCTTGCTGTAACACAGCAAAAAGAAGTTGCCCATCTTGAAGAAATTGTTCGTGTGCTTATTCGAGAGTTTGGATCGATCAATGACAAAGGCAGTGATGCCTTCTATGCCCACGTAGAAGGCCGCAGCGATGACATTATTGATGATCTATTGGCAAACGATATTACCGTAAACTCGGTACTGTGGTTTATGGAAAGTATCCATGACCAATTCAGCAATCTTGAGGTGGCCTTACAGGAAGTAGCTATCGAATATGCCAACCCTGGTCTTGTTGAAGGCACCAAAGACTCTGAAGAATTTAAAGTGGGCTGGTTACCCGGCTACAACCAATTCGAAGCTACGAGCGATCCTTCACAAGAAATCTATAAAAAGAATGACATTTTCTGGAAAGCTCGAGAGAAAGCACATCATATTCTGTTAAAAGCAATGGTTAGACGTGGCGTTAAGATCGTCGCAGGCACAGACTCTGGAGCAAACTTAGTAGTGCCGGGATTTTCAATGCATGATGAACTAACATCACTTAATTTAGGGGGTATGAGTTCTGCGCAAACGCTCGCTACTGCCACTAAGAACCCGGCCGAGCTGATGAATAGCAATGCAGGGATTATTGAGGCTGGGCGACGTGCGGATCTGGTTATACTCAACAAGAATCCACTGATCGATATTGAAAACACCCGGACTATCGATACAGTGATCCTTAATGGTAGAGTATTTGACCGCGGTCAGCTTGATGCAATGCTAGAAGCCGTTAAGAAAGCCAACGCGAACAGTCGAAAGCTCAATATAGACAAGTATCATTAGTCGATATAGGTGTTCTTTAGGTAGAAACCGTAAGTCGGATACGCTTCGCTTATCCGACCTACCTATCTAATTCTTTACTGGCTTCCCTAACCAATTCTTTTGTATCTGCCAGTAGCTCAAAAATAATACCCCACTAAACAATAAGTCGCCCATCATGCTGCGCTGCAGGAATGGCAATGCCATGGTGTAACATTCCACAAGCCCTGCCCAGGTTTTGCTGTAAAAACCTGAAACCAGCCAAACGCCAAAGTTACTGAGCAGGAAGAAGACTAATGAGCTACCGATGGTTGCGCCGATAACTTTTAGACTGCTCACTCGATTATGCAACCAGAAACCGATAACAACTGCAATAGCCATAGCTCCATAAACAAAAATGATAGTGTTGTGAAGTCCTAAAAAAAGATCAGCTAAAAACATGGAAGTCAATGGCACACCAAAGGCCATCCACTTTTTATCAAAGTAAGTCCCGGCAAATAAAGCCAGAGCCATCACAGGCGTGATGTTATGTGGGTGCGGAAAAATGCGATAGAGTGACACTGCTACAATCAGTGCAATTAAGGTATAAACTTTAGGGGTTATTTTTTGCATTCCAGTTTCCTTTAACGTTGCCACTGAGCTTCTTTAGTTGACTCAGTTCGGGCAATCATACGACTTATAATGAATAACAAATCGGACAGTCGATTAAGATAAATAACACCCAACTCTGTCACCTCTTCTTGCTCTGCCAAACCTACCAATCGCCGCTCAGCTCTACGCGCGACGCAACGGGCAAAATGTGCATTAGCCGAAGCAACACAAGCGCCGGGAATTACAAACTCTTTTAACGGTGGTAGCTTCTGGTTCCAGGTTTTTATCCATGCTTCCAGCTGCGCTATATCCGATGTCTTTAAGAACACTTGAGATGGACTTGCCAATTCACCACCCAGACTAAACAGCTGGTTTTGAATGTTCTTCAGCGCACTCACGATTGCTTCGTGTTGCGGTTTCTTAATAGATGCTACCAACATACCCAACACCGCATTTAACTCATCCACTGTACCGATTGCCTCTATACGTGGGTGACTTTTCTTCACATGCTGTTGGTTAGCAAGGCGAGTCATCCCTTTATCGCCCTGCCCTGTTGTGATGCGAGTTAATCGATTACTCATTGACTCTCCGTTGTTTAATGTCAATTTAGAAAACCAGATCAAAAGTCAGCGTTAGATCACGACCTTTTGCTGGGTAATAACCATTAAATTGTGCGTAATCAATATACTCTTTATCCAACAAATTATCGACTCTTAGTCCGATTCGAGCATTATCTAAACGCCAGTATAAAGCGCTGTTCATTAAGGTATAGCCATCAACCTTGACCAATGAATTAGTTGTATCTCCAGCTTGATAACGTTCGCCACGATAATGTGTTTCAAGATACCAACTCACTTCATTCGTCACTTGCCAGTTATACCAGCTGGTGATGGTATTTTTTGACACACCGGGCACTGTATTATCAGTAGGCTCAGCTTTGGCATCAACCCAATGATAGGAAACTCCAAGCTCGTCTTCTTCGATAAAGAGCCGATAATCAAGCATCAAACCCTGTCGTATTGATTCTGCGCCATTTACATTCGCCCCGGGAAAAAATGCACCAGCTGGTGGTGTCGCTGAAGGGTCGAAAAAGATCTCATCTTGGAGCTTCAACTGATAAACAGAAGCCTGCAATGAGCTTGAGTCAAACTGACCGGTGAAACCGGCTTCGATGGAACGACCTTTTTGTGGTTCAAGGCCCAACACAGCTTCTGCGGTATAGGCCTGCTCATCAACTTTAGCAAAGCGATAGTTGTTACTGTAGCGAATAAAGCCATCCAGCGAATCGCTAAACTCATGACTCAATCCTAGATCATAAGCTGTTGCAGAATTCTTTAAAACAACACCATCGGGATATAAAGCGGCATCAATCAAATTATCTTCCACCTCGGCCAAGCGCCCTGCTACCTCTAGAGTGATCTGCTTTGAGAGTGGCCAATATAACTGGCTATAAAGACTTTCCATCGTTTGTTGATTACTGCGGGCCAATAGCGAAAAGGCATAGTCGGCTTCATCATAATCAACACCGCTTATCCAGCGTACAACACCCTGCTCTAGCTGCCATTGGCCTTGTACTCTAGGATACAGACTACTTTGAGTTCGATGAGTTTTATTGACATCAGTCGTCGCAAAATTGATAAAACTATTCACACTATCAATGTCGGCTTCTTGATGATTCAGATCCATGGCAAACTGCCAGTTAGCATTCAATTCAACTTGGCCAAATAGACGACTGAAATGCTCATCAGTACTGACATAGTCATCTGCAAACTCAGGACGTGATTGTCTTCGATTATCCAAATCTTCTTCTAGTAATGCCCCCGGTGTCTGTTGAGTTTCATTGCGTGAGCGATAAGAGAATCGCCATTGCTGTTGGCTATCTTTATAATGCAACTCAGCACCGAGCTGGTTATTGTTTAGCTCATTATGTTCGCGATAATTATCGCTAGTCTTTTTGTTACCTTTCAAAATCAGCGACCACTGCTCATCAAGATCAAAGGCAAGATTAGCGGCTGCCTGTTTATGTTCAAAACGGCCTTGTGAATAGCGAACAATACTCGATTGGCGGTTTCCAGATTTGGTGATGATGTTGATCACACCAGCAACAGCTTGATCGCCATAAAGACTGCTGGCTGCTCCCTGAATAATCTCTATGCGCTCAATATCGATAATATTAATTGTATCTAAATCCGGAGAGGCTAAATCTGTTTTATTAAGCCTCTGACCATCAACCAGAACTAACACATTACTACTGGCTTGCTCCGCCGAAATACCGCGCATGGAAACACTGGTTTTTCCATTGGTATAGGAAACCTGCAAACCAGGCACGCGACGCAGTACCTGACTGAGATCGGTTGCAGCGATACGCTCGATTTCATCTTGAGTAATAAGGGTTACATGGCTAGGAAGCTCAACTGTATCGCTTTGAAAACGACTGGTTGTAATAACTATATTGTTAAGGTCAGTAGCCTGGTCTTCTTCAGCTTTTGCTACAGGCTGGGATATAGCTCCCAGAATTAGAAGGGATACTAAACTCGATTTAAATAGGTGTCTCATTGTAGTCTCGTAAATTACGAGCGGGCATTAAAAGATAAGATTCATCTACCATCTTGATGCAGAGCCCACCGATCCGCGCGATGTACTGTTCAGGCCGGTCTCCGGGCTTATGATCATCTAGCTACTTACCTTCCCAAGTTTTGGCTCCATTGGTGAAGTTTACTCAGTGGTCTGTCAAGTAGCGCTATCAATTACCGTTGCGGGGGCAGCATCAGATTTAAACTGATTTCCCGATTATCTTCGCAATCAATTTGACTTTGAAGACCTGATCAGTGGATGAATCTCAATTTACTCGCCAAGCATAAAACTTTCTTTTAAAGGTTCACGACTGGCAAAAGCGGTGCTATTATAACAAAAATCATTTAGACGTCTATACGTCTTTTCATATTCCCATGAGTTATATCGTATTCATGGCGTTGAGATATATATTTAATGAGCAAAAGCAAACAGTTACAAGACTTACTAAAACAGCGTATTTTATTGCTTGATGGCGCAATGGGCACCATGATTCAGCAATATGAGTTAACAGAAGCGGACTATCGTGGCGAGCGTTTTAGCGACTGGCCGAGCGATCTTAAAGGCAATAATGATCTACTCAGTTTAAGCCAGCCAAAAATCATTTCCGATATTCACAAAGCCTATTTTGAGGCAGGGTCAGACATCATTGAAACCAACACCTTCAATGCAACTCGTGTGGCGATGGCTGACTACGGTATGCAGCACTTGTCGGCAGAAATTAACCGAGAGTCAGCACGATTAGCCAGAGCTATTGCCGATCAATACTCAACGTCAGACAAGCCGCGCTTTGTGGCTGGTGTCATTGGGCCAACTAACAGAACCTGTAGTATTTCACCTGACGTTAATGACCCCGGTTTTCGTAATATCTACTTTGAGGAGCTCGCCGAAGCTTATTACGAATCGACGCAGGCGTTAATTGAAGGTGGCGCAGACATCATTCTGATTGAAACCGTATTCGATACTCTGAACGCGAAAGCCGCTATCTTTGCAGTAAAAAAATACTTCGATGACCACCAGCTTGACTACCCTATTATGCTTTCTGGCACTATTACAGATGCATCAGGCAGAACCTTAACCGGCCAAACCACCGAAGCTTTCTACAACTCTATTCGTCATGCAAACCCTATCAGCGTTGGACTCAACTGTGCATTAGGGCCAAAAGATTTGCGCGCCTACATTGAAGAGCTTTCGCGCATCAGTGAGTTTGCCGTTTCAGCCCACCCTAATGCAGGTTTGCCAAATGAGTTCGGTGGTTACGATGAAACGCCAGATGACATGGCCGACGAAATGTCGGAATGGATTGAAAAAGGTTTCATTAACATTATTGGTGGTTGTTGCGGTACAACACCAGCTCACATTGCACGATTTAATGAAATGATTGCAGGCGCCAAACCGAGAGCAAACTTCAATCAGCAACCTAAATGTCGGTTATCGGGTCTGGAAGCATTAAACCTGGATGATGCAAGCCTGTTCGTCAATGTTGGCGAACGTACCAATGTCACCGGCTCAGCCAAGTTTCTTAGGTTGATAAAGGAGGATGATTTTGAGACCGCCATTGAGGTCGCCTTAGAACAAGTCGAGAACGGCGCCCAGGTTATCGACATCAACATGGATGAAGGCATGCTGGATTCTAAAGCGGCCATGCAACGTTTCTTGAACCTGATCGCATCCGAGCCAGACATCAGCCGCGTGCCCATCATGCTTGATTCATCCAAGTGGGAAATCATAGAGGCTGGCCTGCAATGCATACAGGGCAAGGGCATCGTCAATTCAATTTCATTAAAGGAAGGTGAAGCCCAGTTTCTCGAACAAGCGCAACTGGTTCAGCGCTACGGTGCAGCTGTTATTATCATGGCCTTTGATGAAGATGGCCAGGCTGACACACTGCAACGCAAAACCTCAATCTGTCAGCGAGCATATGATCTTCTCATAGAAAAGCTCAACTTCGATCCGCAAGATATTATTTTCGACCCTAATATTTTCGCCATTGCTACCGGTATTGAAGAACACAATAACTACGCGGTGGACTTTATCGAAGCCACGCGCTGGATAAAACAGAACTTACCTGGCGCTCGCGTTTCAGGCGGTGTGTCCAACGTTTCTTTCTCCTTCCGTGGTAACAATACAGTACGCGAAGCCATTCACGCTGTCTTTCTCTACCATGCTATCAGTGCTGGTATGGACATGGGCATCGTTAATGCTGGTCAGCTTGAAGTCTATAGCGCCATTCCTGAAGACCTTAAAGAAGCGGTTGAAGACGTGGTGCTTAATCGCTCACCCGAGGCGACTGAAAAACTGCTCGATCTGGCCGAGCAATATCGTGGCTCAGGTCAGGAGGTCAAAGAAAAAGAAACTCAAGAGTGGCGACAATGGCCGGTTAATAAACGTCTGGAACATTCACTAGTCAAAGGTATTACTGAGTTTATTGATGAGGACGTTGAAGAAGCTCGTCAACAGGCTGTGCGCCCTTTGCATGTTATTGAGGGGCCATTAATGGATGGCATGAATGTGGTGGGTGATTTATTTGGCTCTGGTCAAATGTTCCTGCCACAAGTGGTTAAGTCTGCGCGAGTGATGAAAAAAGCGGTGGCTTACCTGTTTCCCTATATGGAGGAAGAAAAGAAACGACTCAAGCTTGCTGATAAACCAAAAGGCAAAATTGTGCTCGCAACCGTTAAAGGCGATGTGCATGACATTGGGAAAAATATTGTCGGCGTTGTACTACAATGTAATGGTTATGAAGTGATTGATTTAGGGGTCATGGTTGCTTGCGATAAAATCCTGGACACTGCAATCGAGAACCACTGCGATATTGTCGGACTGTCCGGTTTGATTACCCCTTCGCTGGAAGAAATGGTCCATGTGGCCAAAGAAATGCAGCGTCGTGGGTTAGATCTGCCATTGCTGATTGGCGGCGCTACTACCTCAAAAATTCACACCGCCGTTAAAATCGAGCCTCATTATGAGCATCCTGCCATGTATGTGATGGATGCTTCGCGTGTTGTCGGTGTGGTGAATAAATTGTTAGGCGAACACAAAGATGAATTTGTCAGCGAAGTCAAAGCCGAATACGACAAGCTCAGAACTGACCGTGAAAAGCGTCAGAAAAAATCAAGCCTGGCTAGCCTTCAGCAAGCAAGACAATTTGCAGCAAACATTGATTGGTCTGGAACAAAAATTACTAAGCCCTCTTTCCTCGGCACCAAAGTATTCAAGGATTATCCACTGGAAGACTTATTGCCACGCATCGATTGGACGCCATTTTTCCGTTCCTGGCAGCTAGCTGGCAAGTTTCCCAAGATACTGGATGATGAGGTTGTCGGAGAAACGGCACAAAAGCTATATGCCGATGCTCAGAGTATGCTCAAAACTATTGTCGAGAAAAAGTGGTTAACGGCCCGTGCTGTTATTGGCTTCTACCCCGCTAATGCTCAAGGCGATGATATCGAAATTTATGCCGATGACTCACGGCAAGAAATAGTCCATACACTGCACCATCTTCGCCAGCAAAAACAAACTCGCAATGGAAAGTTTAACTATTGTCTGTCTGACTTTATTGCCCCGAAAGAAACTGCGCTTAGGGATTACATCGGTGGATTTGCAGTAACCTCTGGAATCGGAATTGATGAGCATGTCAAAGCCTTCGAAGCAAAGCACGATGACTATAATGCCATATTATTAAAAGCCTTAGCTGATCGATTGGCGGAGGCTTTCGCTGAGCGTATGCATGAGCTGGTACGCAAAGACTATTGGGGTTATGTTCCGGATGAGAATCTTGATAATGCAGAACTAATTTCTGAACAATATCAGGGGATCCGACCTGCCCCGGGCTATCCGGCCTGCCCTGATCATACTGAAAAAGGAACGCTGTGGAGCATGCTCAAGCCCGATAGCGAAATTGAGCTGAACATTACTGAGCACTTTGCCATGTATCCTACCGCAGCAGTCTCCGGCTGGTATTTCGCACATCCTGAATCTCGCTATTTTGGTGTCGGTAAAATCGAAAAGGATCAGGTCAAGGATTATGCGCAACGTAAAGGTTGGAACCTGGAAAAAGCTGAAAAGTGGCTAGCACCCACCTTAAACTATGATGCCTAAACATTGCTCTAAGCATGGTTATAATGAATGCAAACTTTGAACTTTAGCTAAAATAAGCTATCCTACTGGGGTTCATGGTTATTAACAGGTTATTTCGTGCAGCATAAATTCATACACATCTTGACCATTACATTGGTATTACTGGCGTTTATCGGCCAGTCGAATGCTATGGTTGATATGCCTTGTATGGACATGCACCAACAACCTGCTCATCAAATGGATCACTCTAAAATGAACCATGCTGATATGGCTCATTCAATGGAACAAGCGATGGTTCAGCCAATGGACTGTTGCGAAGATGGTGGCAACTGCAATATGACCACCTGCTCAACGCTGGCTATGGTGTTGGAACCACAAACCAACTCTCAGGCAAACCAACACAACCAATCCATCGACTTATATTCAGATCAGGCGATAACCTCAATTTCCAGCTCTCTCTATCGCCCACCCATAAACTACTAACACAGCCTCGATCCGTCTGGAGCTCTCTGTTCGACAGAAGCTCTCGCAAGACATAACGCTGAGTTAGTGGTGTCAATTAAACACTCTACTCATAAGCATTAGGTTTAAACCCAACTTTGTTGGTTCATCGCTCTGCTGGAGGAGTGATATGTTTAATTTATTCTATAGTCATAACGTGACTCTGAAATTCATAGTAGCAGTACTGCTTTTCTGCGCTTCGTGTGTGAACATAGCTGCACAAGCCAGCTCAGAACAGGCCGCGAAAAGCTTAACTCTTGAGCAGGCAATAAGCCTGGCTCAAAATAATGACCCCTGGCTACAAAGCAATCAATACCGTCAGCAGGCGGTTGAAGCACAAAGTATTTCAGCAAATACTTATGCCGATCCAATGATTTCAATTTCCGCAGCTAACCTTCCGGTAGATAGCTTTGACTTTTCTCAGGAGGCCATGACCCAATTAAAAGTTGGAGTCACACAAGCCCTCCCGCGTGGCGACAGCTTGGAATTAACGCAAAAAAGACTAAACCAACTCAGTCAGGAATTTCCGTTACAGCGCCAAGATCGAAAAGCCAAAGTTAAAGCGACAGTCACGCAACTATGGCTTGATATTTACCTGGCAGAACAAACCATCAACTTAATTGAGCGCGATCGACAGCTCTTTGAACAACTTGCAGAAACCGTTTCTCTCAACTACTCCAGCGCGATGGGACAAACCCGACAACAAGATGTAATTCGTGCTCAGGTGGAACTGACTCGACTCGATGACCGTTTAAGTAAATTGCATCAAGAACTGGCGACAAAAACATCGATGCTTAAAGAATGGCTCATCAATGATAGTCATTTAGCCTTTGCGCACAATTATTTTTCACTTCCCGCTGCCATGCCGATGCTCTCGTTAGATCATAAGCAAGTAATTTCACTGGAGTCTTCCAAGGATAAACAAGCACTCATTCAACACCTGCAACAACACCCGCAGGTCTTAGCGTTTGAGCAAAAAGTGAAAGCCAGCGAAACCAATATTGATCTGGCAAAGCAAAAATACAAGACTCAATGGAGTGTTAACGCCAGTTACGGTCATCGCGATGACAACCCAATGGGTAACAGCCGTTCAGACTTATTCTCTGTAGGCGTCAGCTTTGATTTACCGATATTTACCAGTAACCGCCAGGATCAAGAAGTCACGGCCAGCGTTAAAGAAAGAGAAGCCATGAAAGCTGATAAATGGTTACTACTTCGTAGCCTGTTATCCACAACAATAAACTATCACGGCCAACTGAATGAGCTAAACAAACGTCGCTCTCTGTATAAAGAAAGTTTATTAGAAGAGATGAATCAGCAAGCCGAAGCAACACTCAATGCATACACCAATGACAACGGTGATTTCACTGAAGTGATGCGTTCCAGAATTGATGAGCTCAACACCAAAATTGAAGCGCTAAACGTCGAGATCAATTATCTCAAGACCGTTGCACAACTTAACTACCTTTTAACTCAAGCTAAACAGTAAACTCCAGGGTGAAACTATGAATAACAAATCTCTAGTAAGCATTATCATTGCCGGTATAGTCGGTACCATCCTGGGCGTAACTGCAATGGCATTATTTAGTGGCTCCGGTGATTCAACGGAACAGACCTCAGGCAAAAAAGAACCTTTATATTGGGTAGCACCAATGGATGCCAATTACAGACGTGACAAACCAGGCAAGTCACCTATGGGCATGGATCTGGTGCCCGTTTATGAAGAAGACGCAGGTGAAGATTCACCAGGCACCATTAAGATCTCTTCTGCGGTGGAAAATAATATATCGGTGAGGACTGCTGAGGTTAAGGAAGGTTACATTTCTCATGAAATTAATACCGTCGGTTATGTGCAGTTTGATGAAGACAAGCTGATTCATATTCATCCAAGAGTCGAAGGCTGGATCGAAAAACTGTATGTCAAAGCCGCTGGTAACCCAGTGAGTAAGGACCAACCGCTTTATGAGCTTTATTCCCCACAATTAGTCAATGCACAAGAAGAGT
Source organism: Kangiella sp. (assembly GCF_048265365.1). Lineage (NCBI taxonomy): Bacteria > Pseudomonadati > Pseudomonadota > Gammaproteobacteria > Kangiellales > Kangiellaceae > Kangiella > Kangiella sp. The sequence continues at coordinate 1,447,667 of NZ_JBLXBT010000001.1, read as the reverse complement.
TATTGCTTGCATTAAAGCGCAATAATCGCGAATTAATTCGTGCGTCAGAAAGCCGCCTACGAGCATTGCAACTCTCAGACTCGGTTATTAAGGATATAAAAACAAAGCGTACTATACGTCAAAGTGTGGTTTTCTATGCTCCAACCGATGGCTTTATTAATGAGCTGAATATTCGTGAAGGTTTCTTTGTTAAACCCGGCACTACCATGATGTCGATTGGTGCTTTAGATAAAGTCTGGGTTGAAGCAGAAGTTTTTGAACGCCAAATTGGACTACTCGAGCCAGGACTTGCAGTAACTATGACCTTAGATACTGGCGCAAAAGACACCTGGCAAGGTGAAGTGGATTACGTTTACCCAACACTCAACGCAAGCAATCGCACCGCACGAGTGCGCATTCGATTTGATAACCCCGATTTTGCGCTAAAGCCAAATATGTTTAGCAACGTCACCATACATGTGAATGGCAAGAAACAAGCGATATTGACTCCTCATGAAGCGGTGATTCGTACTGGAAAACAAGACCGAGTGGTTCTCGCTGTTGGCGATGGTAAGTTCAAGTCGGTTGCGGTGACACTCGGTGAGTTTGGTCAAGATTATGTGGAAGTAGTCGATGGATTGAATACCGGTGATCGCATTGTAACCTCAGCGCAGTTCCTTATTGATTCGGAGTCGAGCAAGAACTCAGACTTTAAGCGCATGAGCCAGAGCAATCAATCAGACGACACAACTAATAATGAAGCGGCTGAAGAATCTGTGTGGGTCGAAGCCACTATCGAAAGCGTTATGGCTCACCACAATATGTTGAACGTCAGCCATGGCCCAGTTAAAGAATGGGGTTGGCCATCAATGACTATGGATCTGGATACCGCTGAGAATCTAGATTTATCGTCAGTAAAACAAGACATGACAGTCCATATTCAAATAACCAAGTACCCTGATAATAGTTACCTGATTACTCAGATTCATATTCCCGAACAAACTGAAGAAGAACAAATTGAAGAAGAACAACCTGAGGTGGATCATTCTGAGATGGATCATTCAAGCATGGATCACTCCAACATGGACCATTCTGGCATGAACCATGAGGAGAGTGATCAATGATAGCGTCTATTATTCGCTGGTCGATCCATAATCGGTTTTTCGTTTTATTGGCGACCTTAATCCTAATCAGTCTAGGCATTTATTCGCTAAAGAAAACACCGGTGGATGCCATTCCCGATTTATCGGATGTGCAGGTGATTATTAAAACCAGTTATCCTGGTCAAGCGCCGCAAGTAGTGGAAGATCAAGTCACTTATCCACTAACTACCGCCATGCTTTCGGTGCCTGGCGCAGAAACAGTACGCGGCTTTTCGTTTTTTGGTGACTCTTATGTCTATATTATTTTTGATGAAGACACTGACATGTATTGGGCTCGCTCACGTGTGTTGGAATACCTCAGTCAAGTTACTCCCTCATTACCCGAGACTGCTAAGCCACAATTAGGACCTGACGCAACTGGAGTGGGTTGGGTTTATTTATACGCCTTAATCGATAAAACAGGTCAGCATGACATCAGTCAATTGCGTAGTTTGCAGGACTGGTTTCTAAAGTATGAACTGCAAACGGTTTCCGGTGTGTCTGAAGTGGCCACGGTGGGCGGTATGGTCAAGCAGTATCAGGTCAAAGTTGATCCTGAAAAGCTACGAGCTTACTCCATTCCTTTGGATCTAATTCAACGAGCCATCAAGCTAAGCAATCAGGAGGTGGGAGCTTCTGTGGTAGAAATGGCCGAAGCTGAATATATGGTCAGAGCCAGCGGCTATCTCAAAAACCAGCAAGACATTGGCAATGTTCCATTAGGCGTCAACGATCAAGGCACTCCCCTGCTACTGAAAGATGTTGCCGAAATAAGTATTGGCCCACAGATGCGTCGCGGTATTGCTGAACTTAATGGCGAAGGTGAAACCGTGGGCGGCATCATTGTCATGCGCTATGGTGAAAATGCTCAGGAAACCATTAATGCAGTCAAAGAGAAATTAACTGATTTAAAATCGAGTCTGCCTGATGGGGTAGAACTGGTCACTGTCTATGACCGAAGTGGCTTGATTGAGCGAGCAGTTGATAACCTTTGGCAGAAACTACTGCAAGAACTGATCATCGTTGTGCTGGTCTGCATGATTTTCCTGTTCCATGTTCGCTCATCATTGGTCGCAGTGATCAGTTTGCCCGTTGGAATTCTGACCGCATTTATCATCATGCATTGGCAAGGTTTAAACGCCAATATTATGTCACTTGGTGGTATTGCCATTGCAATCGGAACCATGGTTGATGGTGCCATTGTGATGATTGAGAATATGCACAAGCATCTGGAAAAAGAAGCAGAAACCAATCAGTCCATGAGCAGCGAAAGACGCTGGCAGATTGTCGCAAAATCAGCAACTGAAGTTGGCCCCGCCCTATTCTTTAGTTTGCTGATTATTACCGCCAGCTTTATTCCTGTCTTTACCCTGGAAGCACAGGAAGGTCGAATGTTTTCTCCATTAGCATTCACCAAAACCTATGCCATGGCGGCATCAGCGGCTTTGGCCATCACCTTGATACCGGTGTTAATGGGGTATTTTGTGCGTGGCAAAATAAAGTCTGAAAACAATAATCCAATTAACCGTGGTCTCATTGCCGTATATAAACCTTTGCTTAAAACCATTCTCAATTATCCCAAAACAACACTAGGTATAACACTGGTGGTATTCCTCATAGGGTTGTGGCCTTTAAACAAAATTGGTAGTGAGTTTATGCCAACTCTGGATGAAGGCGACCTGATGTACATGCCAACTACTTATCCAAGTTTGTCGATCGGTAAAGCACGAGAAATTCTTCAGCAAACGGACAAGCTTATCAAAACTATCCCTGAAGTTGAGACAGTGTTTGGTAAAATTGGCCGTGCCGATACCGCGACTGATCCTGCACCATTGACTATGATCGAAACCTTTATTCAGTTAAAGCCACGCGATCAATGGCGCGAAGGCGTCACTACCGACAGCTTAAAACAGGAGCTGGATCAACTGGTTACCATTCCTGGTTTAACCAATGCCTGGGTCATGCCGATTAAAACGCGCATTGACATGCTGGCAACTGGTATCAAGACACCAGTGGGTATCAAGGTGTCTGGGCCTGATTTAAGTGTGATACAAGATATTGGCAGCCAATTAGAAAATATTCTGACGGATGTTGAAGGAACCGCATCGGTTTACTCTGAGCGAGTTGCAGGTGGCCGCTATATTGATATTGATATTGATCGGCAACAAGCTGCACGTTACGGATTAAATATCTCAGCGATACAACAAGTGATAGCAACAGCAGTCGGTGGCATGAATATCACACAGACCGTAGAAGGTCTTGAACGTTATCCAGTCAATCTTCGCTACCCACAAGAGTACCGCAATTCTCCCGAACAGTTAAAGCTGTTACCTATCGTAACGCCAGCTGGCCAAAGGATTGCTTTGGGTGATGTAGCTGAAATCAAAATCATCGATGGACCACCCGCAATCAAAAGTGAAAACGCGCGCATTAATGGTACTGTTTTTATCGATATTGATGATGTAGATATTGGACACTACATTGAGCAAGCTCAACAAGCGGTTAATGATCAGTTGCAACTTCCCGCTGGCTACTCGCTAACCTGGGCAGGCCAATATGAGTATATGTTACGGGCAGAAGAAAAACTCAGTTACGTGCTGCCATTAACTCTAGCCATAATCATGGTGCTACTGTACTTGAGCTTCAGAAACGTGATTGAAGTTATCATTATTATGGGCACCCTACCTTTAGCCATTATCGGCAGTTTGTGGTTAACCTATTTAATGGGCTTTAATTTCTCAGTGGCAATCTGGGTTGGCTTTATCGCACTTGCAGGGGTGGCGGTTGAGATTGGAGTCATCATGCTGGTCTATCTCAATCAAGCTTACCAGGCTCTTATCAGTGATAATACTCGTCAAATAGATAAGTCGCACTTGCGGGACTCAATTGTTGAAGGAGCATCAATGCGTGTACGCCCGATTATGATGACTGCTGCCTCTATCATTTTGGGCTTGCTACCGATATTGTTTGGCGGTGGCGCAGGTTCAGAGCTAATGAGTGGCATTGCTACGCCAATGGTAGGAGGCATGATCAGTGCTCTAATATTAACTCTTATTGTCTTGCCATTGGTATACTTCCTTTGGCGCTCAGCATCAATAAAGAAAAGTTAATCTCTTGTAGCTAGTCTCTCGCATTTGATTTTTTGTGACTAATACCACTGATGCATATTGCATCAGTGGTATTAACTTGCTGCTGCAAAGCAATCTCTTCGCCCTAAGCTGTGGCAAATAGCATAAGTTAAATCTGCTCGATTTAAAGTGTAAAAATGAAAGTTTTTAATACCCTCTTTCGAGAGCAGCTTAACCTGCTCAATGGCAATGTGCGAAGCAATCAACTGTCGAGTAATCACATCTTGATCAAGCCCCTGATAAAGCTTGTGCATCCATCCTGGAATTTCAACCTGAGTAAAACGGGCAAATTTTAGAAGCTGAATAAAATTAGTTACCGGCAAAATGCCAGGTACTAAATCAACATCTAGGCTGTTTTGTGCACACTTATCTCTGAATCGCAGAAAGCTTTCAGTATTGAAAAAGAACTGGGTTATTGCACGATTAGCGCCAGCATCGACCTTGCGCTTAAGGTTATCAAGATCGGCCTGAGCACTTAATGCTTCGGGATGAACTTCAGGATAAGCTGCCACACTGATATCAAAGTCATATAAACTTTTCAGCTTATAAATCAGATCAGTGGCATAATTGAAGTCACCCACATGTGAATCCTCATCAGGCTTATCGCCACGCAAGGCCACGATATGGCGAACTCCTAGCTCCCAATAGCGATGAGCAATAGTCTCAATCTCAGACTCAGTTGCATCAATACAGGTTAAATGAGGTACAGCATTAAGACTGGTTTCGGTAAGAATTTTCTCGATTACACCATGAGTTCTTTCGCGGGTACTGGCCCCCGCTCCATAAGTCACCGACACAAAGTCTGGCTGCAATGGCTCTAACTTTTTGATGCTACTCCATAATATCGAGTTCATTTCATTGCTGTTGGGCGGGAAAAATTCAAATGAAATATTGACGTTACCCGACAAGCTGGCAAAGTCATGGTTGATACGCTCCAATTCTTTTGCATGAAAATACTGGTGCTCCACTCTGCTCATTAGGCACTCCTTAGCAAATCGCATAAATCATTTAACACGCCTGCGGCGGTAACCTCTCTACCCGCACCAGGCCCCTGAAGAATAAGCGGGTTGTCGTTATACCATTGACTACGAATAGCAAACACGTTGTCACAGGGATTAAGGTTGGCGAAAGGATGGCTTGGCTCAATGATCTCCAGCTTTAAACTAAGCTCATCGTTAGTGAGCGTGGCGATATAACGCAGCAAACCGCCTTGTTTTTCTGCCTGCTGGTATAACTTTTCATAATACTCATCAATATGGCTTGAGTTATCCCAAAAATTGTGTAGGCTGCCTTCCAGTAAGGCTTTATCCAATGCAGGCTCGAAGTTTTCAATGGCATCAGTGAAACCTGCATCGCGAGCTAAAATTCGAATTTTACGAATAACATCGTTACCTGAAAGGTCTTCTCTTGGGTCAGGCTCTGTGAAGGCATTGGCCTTGGCTTGCAGCAATAAGTCACTAAACTTTTGCTGGCCATTGAACTGCCCAAACAACCAGGAAAGTGAGCCCGAGAAAATTCCAGAAATACTGATAATCTTATCGCCTGACTCTTTAAGCTTTTTAATACTGGATTGAATAGGTATGCCAGCACCAGCAGTAGTATTTTTAAACCAAAAGCGCCTATTGTCTTGCAGTATCTTTTCAACTTGACTAGCAAGCTGATGATTAGATGCTGCTATTTTGTTAGCAGAGATTAAGTGCCAGCCATTAGAGGCAAAACTGGGATATAATTCAGCAATATCATTACTAGCAGTCAGATCAATTATCACCAGCTCTTTGTGAACATAGTTATTAAGCACATCAAGAATTTCATTACGATGATTACTGTGTATAACATTTTCAGATTGAGAACTTTGCGGTAACGCTTCCTGCTAAAGTAGATCAATAGCATCAGTGTTATCGAGTAAACAAGCTTTAGACAATGTATAGTTGCGACTGTTGGCTACTCCCAACAAAGATAAGGATCGGTTCAAGGAAGTCTCAATCTCATTTTTATTATCCTGCAATATTCGAATGAACTGCTTGCCGATATTGCCAAAGCCCAAAACCACAATTGGAATTGAAGGCTCTAAAACAAAGAAAGTATCGTGCAAGTCATGCAGTAAAGTAATAGCCTGTTTATCTTCAATCAGAACACACAGAGTATGTGCATTAGCAGGATAGTGAATTTCCTCAACAGAAAAGCGCTCTAGTCTGTTAACAAACTTGCTGATAATCTTTTGATTCTGACGAATACTTTGCCCGACCAAACTGATCAAAGACAAGTTGTTTTTCTCAACAATCGGATAAAATTGAGCAGCCTGGATAATAGAAACGGTATTAAAGCGATCAGACTCTGCCACATATAAAGTCAGCCGATCCAGAGTTCGATCAAAGTTGCTGGCATAACTGGCAATCTGGTTTAGCAATATACGCTGCTGAATAGTTCGAGCACTCAGTTCATTAATATTATTAACAACAATGCGTGTCAGTGATTGCTTAATGGCAATCGTCTTAACATAACCCGATGAAACAGGGAGTTGTGTAATCTGTGTCCCTGAAGAATCTTCAATAAAGGAACTTTTTATGAAAGCTTCTGTTTTATAGGTTAACAAAGGCGTGACAGTCTTTTGGTGTAGCACATTTGCGCCCAACTCAGAAATTGCTTGTGCTTCACACAATGATAAATGCTCTACTCTTTTGGCATTATGAACAATATTAGGATCAGCTGTAAAAATACCATCAACATCAGTCCAAATGGTTACGGATTTAGCTTTAACTAACTGAGCAATGATAGTTGCACTGTAGTCACTACCATTTCTGCCTAAAGTAATTAACTGATCATTATTGTTGCGGGCAATAAAGCCTGTGAATACATAACGTATCAAGCAGTCTTTGTGACCTTCATATAGCACTTGATACAAGTTTGAAAAATTATCTTCCGCAAACTTTTCATCAAACTGGTTGTATTCATGCAAGGAAGTCAGTTTCAGATAATTGCTTGCATCAACCGCCTGCGCTTCGCATTCCAAATTAGCCAATAATTGAGTCAATAAATGTGCTGACCACTTCTCACCGAAAGAAAGTATTTCATCATTGTGGGTAGGACAGTGTCGACACAACTCTCGAACCTCTTCAATATCATTATTAATCAGCTCAATAAAATGTTCAGTATTAATATTTAGACCAGACACTAACCTCTTATAGAACGACTTAATGCCTGATAACGAGTTGACTCGACCATGAATGGCATCCAACAAAGTGTCTGTAACATTACCGTTGGCTGAGACAACGATAATATCGCCGGGTCTGGTTTGTTCGATGACTATATTGCACACTGTTAACAGCTGCTCAGAGGTTGCCAAGCTTGAGCCACCAAACTTATGAACATTAATGCCTAAGTTTTTATAGCTAGTTGCGTCAACAATAGGCTTGGTGCTTTCAGCTGAATTGATATGCACTTGCTCAGGCATGTTGCTCACCGTGTAATACTTTAATTTGACATCGTTGAAAGGCACTGTCTAAATCTCTCACTAAGTCATCAGCATCTTCAATACCGACTGAGAGGCGAAGTAAACTACTGCTAATGCCTGCATTTAATCGAGCATCAGGAGCCATTGCAGCATGGGTCATGGTTGCCGGATGACAAATCAAACTCTCGACCCCACCTAATGACTCAGCTAACGAAAAAAGCTTTAGGCTATTAACAAATGTTCGCAGATTGGCCTGTTCTGTATGTAACTCAAAGGACAACATCGCGCCAAAACCCTTTTGCTGGTTTTTAGCGATATCATGTGTGGGGTGCGAGCTTAGACCGGGGTAGTAGATATTTTTTACCAGTGGTTGTTTCTGTAAATACTCAATAACTTGCTGAGTATTTTCCTGGTGCTGACGAATGCGGACAGACAAGGTGCGAAGTCCGCGACTAGTAATAAAACTATCAAAAGGCGAACCCGTAACGCCGATACAATTAGCCCACCAGGTAAGCTGTTCAAACAGCTCCTGTTCTTTGGCAATCACCGCACCTCCAACAACATCACTATGTCCATTAATATATTTAGTGGTTGAATGGACTACGATGTCAGCACCAAGGGTTAATGGCTGTTGCAACACTGGTGATAAAAAAGTGTTGTCGACCACCTTAATAATATCCTGCCCCGCTAGCTTACAAATATTCTGAATGTCCACCACACGCAGCAATGGGTTGCTCGGGGTTTCAATCCAGATCAATTTTGGCTTGGTTTGTAACGCCTGCTGTAAGCTTTCCTCACAACCTTGATCGACAAACTCAACCTTGAACTGCCCTTTTTCCGCTAGGCTATTAAGTAAGCGGTATGTGCCACCATAGCAATCATGCGGTGCAATAATGACATCATCTTTACCGCACAGATGAGTGACCAGATAGATCGCAGACATGCCGCTTGAAGTGATAACACCACCGCAACCCCCTTCTAACTCAGCCAAAGTGTCGGCAAGAGTATCTCGTGTTGGATTACCTGAGCGACTATAGTCATAACGTCTCGGTTGCTCCAAGTCAGCAAACGTATAATTGGATGATAGATATAAAGGGGGTGTCACTGCCCCAAACTGTTGATCCGATTCAATACCGGAACGGACTGCAATAGTCTGATTACTACTGGTCATAGTGAGCTCCTCAAAAATGGTGTTATACACTCTGTCAATTGCTCGGTTTCTAACAGAAAACCGTCATGGCCAAATTGCGAGTAAATAGTTTTAATATGAGTTTCACCTGCACAAGAAGAAGCACACTCCTCGACTAGCCGGCAAGGAACTAATCTATCGCTATCTATAGCAACAAACAGTGCCTGAGTGTGGATGTCTTTTGGGTTAACTTTATGCAGGTCGATGGACTGTGAAAGTGAACGGTATTTTTCGATGTCAAACTTGCTGGCGAACTTTTCACCTTGATGCTTTAAATATTCAACAAGCTCAAATGTTAAAGTTTGTTTGTTAATCACTCTCAATGGATTGAATCGAGTTTCTAATTCCTGATCACTTCGATAGCTGATAAAGCCAAGCTCTCTCGCTATAGAAATGGCAGCTTTAAACTCTCCGGTACGGATACCCAGGTTCAATATCTGTTGTTGAATTTGACGTTGGGCCACCGATACCTGTGTATTTCGGTGGGCTGCCGCTATACAGATCAGTTTTTCAAGCTTCGCAGGATATAGTGCCGCGAATGCCAAAGCCACCATGCCACCGTAGGAACTACCAACGATCGCTTCTATTTTGCTAAAGCCCAACTTGTCCAACACTAGATGGATTATTTTCGCTTGGTCAAAAGGAGAAATAAGAATTGGTTTTTTAGAATCTTGATTAGCAATATAATCAATGCCAACCACACAGAACTGTTCGAGGTTGATAGCCTTTCCTGCACCGACTAACTCCCCCCACCAGTCATGGATATTGCGTGAGGCTGAAATTCCACCCAGTACCACGATGGCTGGATTATGCAAAGAGCCATAACAGTTGTAATGTACTTCCAAGTCTTCAATCAGGCCACCATGCAGTAACGACAAACTGTCTAGATGAACTGATCCCATATCAATAAATCCCACACTTTGCTTGTGTGCCCGACTGGGCACCGACAGCCAGTGTTCTGAATTACTATCTGAAATCAACTCTGAACTATTCAGTTCTACACTTTGATGTGACATATTGCGACCCGCTTATAAGCATTCAAGATTGAACAATTACAAAAAAAAGACGTTTAGCCGTCTATATGGCTAATATATTATTTTATAAGTTTACAAGTCAAGATGTTTAGAGGGCTGAAAAGAATGTATAATAACCGCATCGAATAAGACACGAGGTTAATATGGCTAAAAAGTGGGATGGAAACTTTATCAATCCATACGTTGAACACGGTGAGAAAAAAGACAAAGTAAAAAAAATTACGGTATCAATTCCTTTTTCGGTACTGAAAATATTGACTGATGAGAGAACTCGTCGTCAGGTTAATAACCTACGTCACGCAACCAATAGCGAACTGTTATGTGAAGCTTTCTTGCACGCTTATACGGGTCAGCCACTTCCAACTGACGATGACCTGAGAAAAGATAGAGATGATTACGTGCTTGATATGGAAGCTGAAGGAGAGAAAATTAAAAAGTAAAAAAGCCTCTATTAATAAAAAGGAGCAGAATTTTTCTGCTCCTTTTTTATGTACGAAAACAAACTGCTAACTTAACAATTCGTCATCGCTCCCTTCATTAATGCCCTCAAACAGAAAAGTACTCATATACCGCTCACCGGTGTCTGGAAGCATGGCTAAAATCGAAGAACCCTCTTCTGCTTCCTTTGCAGCCTCCAAAGCTGCGGCAAAGGTTGCTCCAGCTGAAATACCACAGAAGATTCCCTCTTCCTGAGCTAAAGCTAATGATGTATCACGCGCCAACTCGTCATCAATTGGAATAACCCGATCATAAATTTCCTGGTTCATAACATCAGCCACAAAATCTGGAGTCCAACCCTGAATTTTATGGGGCTGCCACTCTCTTCCAGCAAGCAAAGAGGCCCCAGCTGGTTCAGTAGCAATGATTTTAGTTTCTGGGCGCGCTACTTTAAGCACTTCACCAACTCCGGTGATAGTTCCTCCGGTGCCATAACCGCTGACAAAGTAATCTAGCCGTTTACCGGCAAAGTCCTGCAGGATTTCAGGCGCAGTGGTATTGCGGTGATACGCAGGATTGGCTTCATTCTCGAATTGGCGTGCTAAGAACCAACCTTTTTTCTCTGACAACTCCTTAGCCACCCTCACCATGCCAGTTCCACGCTCCGCTGCCGGAGTCAGAATGACCTTAGCCCCAAGAGCGCGCATAATCTTTCTGCGCTCAATAGAAAAGGTTTCAGTCATCACCGCCACGAAGGGATACCCCTTTGCTGCGCATACCATAGCCAATGCTATCCCAGTATTGCCTGAAGTCGCTTCGACCACGGTTTGACCAGGTTTCAACAACCCTCTTTGCTCCGCGTCGTTGATAATAGCGTAAGCGAGACGATCTTTGACTGAAGATAGCGGATTAAAAAATTCCGCTTTAACAAACATTTTTACATGGCTGGGGGCCAGTCGATTTATTCTGATAATCGGTGTATTACCGATAGTATCCAAAATGGAATCATGAATCATTTATACAACCTCTGTTTATAACTTAACGCTATTTATCTCAAAAAGACCGAGAGTTAAGCAATCGTATTAACAAGCTATTTTATATCTTAATAGACAAAGCCAGAGACAAATCTATGCATAATAAGGCCCAGAAGCTAATTATTTAGCATTATGCTCTAATAACTGTTGGTTATTAAGATACGGGAAAAAATTTCACAATATATCTCAGTGACATGTAAGATATTGCCTTTGCACATAAAGTGTGCTACTTTTCTTAGCCATTTAAACACTTAGACGTCTAAAATGAAACTGCAACAACTAAAATATTTGATCGCAATTGCTGATAATAACCTCAGTATTACCAATGCGGCTCAAAAAATATTCACATCACAGCCTGGGATCAGCAAGCAGCTAAGACTGCTCGAAGATGAGTTACAGACCAAAATCTTTGAGCGTAATGGCAAGCAGTTGGTAGGAATCACACAAGTTGGAAATGAAATACTTGGCCGTGCACGCAAGGTCATGCAGGAAATCAATAACATTAAACGACTGTCCAGTGAGTTAAGCCAAGACGACTCAGGGTGTTTTTCTATCGGAACGACGCAAACACAGGCTCAATATGTCTTACCGAGAACTTTTGCCGCATTCCACAAAGAGTATCCCAATCTTAAAATCGACCTGCAGCAAGGCACCACCGAGCAAGTTATTGAGCAGTTACGTAAGCAGGAGATTGATTTTGTGATTGCCTCTGGAGCAGCTGAGCTCGGGCCGGATATCGTTCAAATACCCTGCTACCAATGGGATCGTTCAATTTTGTTTCCTCAAGACCATGAACTGGGTGACTTAAGAAAAATCACCTTAGAAGACGTGGTTAAATATCCGCTGGTTACTTACAACTTTAGCGATAAAAGTTCGTCAAGCTTGATGCGTGCCTGTAAAAAAGAAAAGCTGGAGCCTAATATCGTATTTACAGCCCGTGATGCAGATATTATCAAAACATATGTTAGAAAGGGTTTTGGGGTTGGCATCATTGCCAATATGGCTTATGACCCACAGGCAGATAAGGATCTTATCAGCTATTCAACGTCTGAGATGTTACCACAATGTACAACATGGTTGGCGTTCCATAAAAACTTGTTCTTAAAGCAATACATGAAAGACTTTATTGCGCTGTTTGCACCACATATTTCACAGCAAGAGCTCATTCGCTATTTGTACAGTGAACACACATCATCCAAAGAGTTGTTGAACCGTTTTGAGACAAAAGCGCATAACCTTGCTGATTTACAATCAAGATTGGCTACGGCGTAACACTGCACCGATATAAGGTGCAGTGTTACCTTTTCAAAATATTGTAACTTGGTTAGCTTACTCTGTAGCAGGTTTCACGAACTTGAGGGTCATACGATCACTCTCACCGATTTCCAAATAAGTTTCACGATTTTCATCACCCAGCCTTAAGCTCGGTGGCAAGGTCCACACGCCTTTAGGATGATCGGTTGTATCTTTAGGGTTAGCGTTAATCTGTGACCGCTCCAGAAGCTTAAATCCAGCCTCTTCCGCAAGATCAATCACATACTTCTCATGCATATAACCCGAGCTAGCCTGTTCATCCTGCTTTAAACCAGTAGCTAAACGATGTTCAACAACCCCCAGGTAACCACCAGGTTTAACCGCATCATGCATTAATTTAAAAGCATTAAGTGCATCATCACGACCACCACGCATCCAGTTATGAACATTTCGGAAGGTGACCACTACATCAGCACTGTTGGCGGGCGCAATTGGCGTACTTGAAGTAGCATCAAAAACGGTTAACTCAACATTTGAATACAAGTCTGGATTAGCTTCTAGCTTCTCTTGGAAACCCTTTAAACTGTTACGATAGTACTCTACTTCAGAGTTCGGATCGAAATGAGCAGCATACAATTTGCCTTCAGCACCCAGCCAGGGAGCTAGCACCTCTGTGTACCAACCACCACCTGGTGAAACTTCAACTACCGTCATACCCGGTCTAATACCAAAGAACTTAATAGTTTCAGCAGGGTTACGATATTGGTTACGAGCTTTATTTGCATCGCTTCGATGCTGACCCTCAATAATCCCAAGCAAACTACTACCTGTTGTAGCATTCTTCTCAGTTTTGACTTCTTGCTCAGCCTTATTCGTTTCTACAGCAACCAGCTGGCTAGTTTCTTGCTCTGACTCAGCCTGCTCTTTTTGATCACCACAGGCAGTAATGCCCAAGCTGACAAGAACCGCTAAGCTTAAAGTTTTAATTTTGGTTTTCATAATTCCCCTTTGGTCTCAATGAATTAGCTCTCAGTTAAATATTACTTTTGATGTTTACTTGTATATCGTTAGCAAAATTTACCATTTTCTGTAAAGGGATCAATGCTTTTTCAGCTAAACCGTGATCAACGAAGATTTCATTATTATCACGATCGAAGACTTGCGACAAAAGTTGTAAGACATTCATCTTCATCCAAGGACAGTGTGCACAACTGCGGCAGGTTGCTCCTTCACCGGCTGTCGGAGCAATAATAAGTTCTTTTTCAGGCGCAGCCTGCTGCATTTTGTAGAAGATGCCTTTATCCGTAGCCACGATAACCTGTTTATTGGGTAACTCTTTAGCGGCTTTAATCAGTTGTGAAGTTGAACCCACAAAGTCAGCTAAATCAACAATGTTCTGTGGTGATTCGGGATGCACTAATACGGCAGCTTCTGGGTATAAAGCCATCGACTGCTCAAGGGCTTTAAATTTAAACTCGTCGTGTACGATACAGGCTCCTTGCCACAACAACATGTCGGCGCCCGTTTTCTGCTGAATATAGCGACCCAGATGCTTATCCGGCCCCCAGATAATCTTCTTGCCCTGCTCTGCGAGATACTCTAGCACATCTACCGCAATACTGGATGTCACAACCCAATCAGCGCGAGCTTTTACAGCAGCGGAGGTATTGGCGTAGACCACCACTTCACGGTCTGGGTGCTGGTCGCAAAATTCACTGAATGACTCAATAGGACAACCCAAGTCCAGAGAGCATGTCGCCTCCAGTGTCGGCATCAAAACGCGCTTTTCAGGGCTGAGAATTTTTGCCGTTTCCCCCATAAACTTAACCCCTGCGATAATCAAGGTTTCAGCTGGGTGACGTGCTCCAAATTTAGCCATTTCTAACGAATCACCAACAAAACCACCGGTTTCTTCAGCCAGAGACTGAATCTCAGGGTCAGTGTAATAATGAGCAATTAAAACGGCATTATGCTTTTTCAGCAGCTCAATAATCAGTGAACGGTGATGATTTTTCTCATCAGCAGACAGCTCAATGGGTGGCTTTGGGAATGGGACATCAATTTCAATGGGCGCTACAATAGAATTCATCGCCATATTGGGTGTTGCAGAATGGTCTCAGTATTATATAACAGTTAACCCCTAACTGATAAAGCTTTTCTAGTTATTTGGTTTTGCATTAAATTTAGCTATTGGTACAATCAATTCAACCTTAATTGCTCTCCTGCCCAAGGAATCTATGCGCTTTTACCTTCAAGGGTACCGAACAGACCATTCAACTTCTAAACAAGTTGTCAAAAGACTTATTGTTAATAGCCTGATGGTAATGGTTTTAACTCTGTCATTGAGTTCCTGCTCAGATGATCCCGAACCCGAGCAAGCCCCGGTAACGAAAGTATCCTTGCCACAAAATCCGAGCCAGGACTACGACTACCAGTTAAATGGTGTCCAGATACAAGACCATTACATGTGGCTGAATCAAAAAACACCACAGCGCACAGAATGGATGGAGCAACAGACGGGACTAGTCAGCGAATATTTTTCCGCGATAGGGAGTGATTTAAACGAAGACCAAACACCACAAGAAATATTCAATCATCTCTATCCACAGCAATATGTAAACAAGTTTTTTTATATTAAAGAAAGCACCCTTAAGTCAAGCAATGTTATTGCCATTTATGACAGTATAAAAGAAGTTGAAACAGAGTTAGGAAAGCTACCGGACAACCAACGGGTTGTAGGCACGTCACTCTCTCCAGAAGGACGTTTTTTTGCTGTCCAGACCCAAAACCGGCAAGAGTTTTATCGTTGGTATATTTTTGATTTGGCACAACGAAACTTTCACTCTTACCGCTTGCCGGCGACCCACCTTCAAACCGAGTTCAACTGGCTTGATGGATTCAATCGCTTTATTTACCAAACTGACCAGCAGGTTCACTATCTAAACCTGGGCCAAGGTCCTGACTTTAGCCTGCCATTATTTGATTTAAACGATCATATGGATGATGCAGAGCAATGGCAGATTAATGCGAAGCTTACCGATGATAATCGCTACCTTTTAGTCACTGCAAAGCACCTGATTAATACATCCGATCAGCTTTGGGTCTTACCAATTACTGAATCAGGTGAAATACAATCAGCCATCAGCTTGGCAAAGAATACCCGCGCAAGTCTAAACTTTGTGGGCAATATCAATGAGACATTTTATTTCCATACTAACCTAGTCGCTCCACGCTGGAGAATAATATCTATCAACCTAAACCAACCCTCACGTCGGGACTGGAAAGAAGTTGTTTCCCAGCAAAATGAACTGCTCATATCAGCCCAGCTAATTGATAACCGATGGTTATTACATTATCTCAATAATACACAACAAAAAGTCTATGATTCGCAACTCAATGGCAGCGCCAAAGAAGAGATTAAAGTTACACCTAATAGTAATTTGATCATACAGCGCCCAAAAACGATGGTTAATCGTCGGTTAAGTTCTCTCGCTACCATCAGCAGTTTCCAGCATCCAGCTAGAATTTTTGCAATTGATACCCAGACGCGAAAGCTTTCAAACAGCCTGTTACCGCTTGAAGAAACCTCTGACCTGGTATCCGAAACAGTCTTTTACCGATCATCCGATGGCAGTCGAATCCCTTTGACGTTGACATATCACGAGGAGATTTCTAAAGATGGTGAAAACCCAACCTTACTAATTACTAACCAGGGATTTGGTCATATTCAACTACCCTACTACTCTCCATTTTTTACTGACTGGTTATCTAAGGGAGGCGTTATTGCCATTGCTCATATTCGAGGCGGTGGTATATATGGTGAAAGTTGGCGTCAATCTGTCGGCGGCCAAAAGCATGCCAGAGCGGTCGAAGATATTGTGTCCGCCGTTGACTGGCTTGCCAATAATAACTTCTCAAAGAGGCAGTACATTGCAGCTTATGGTGAACGTTTTGCTGGTAGTTTATTGATGGAGGCAGCTATTCACGCTCCTCAGAATTTCAGAGCATTGGTGTTAAAAAATATCGAAGCTAATTATCTTAATAAGCTGGAAGAGAAAGATCCTTATTGGATGAAGGAGTTTATGCTTAATAGCGATCAAGCATCAACGGAATGGTTTCTGGCTGTCAGTCCTTATCACAGGCTTACCAACAAGAACTATCCTGCTGCACTTATCATTGATGATGGCAATGAAGCCGCTGTCAGCAACTATAAAACATTAGCAAAGTGGCAGAATCTTCAGCTATCGCCGCGTCCGATTTTATTGCTGAACAGAGATATTGCCTCAGAACTGAATGATGAACAAGACTTTGAACTCATTATTCTAGAAGCAATAAAGCACTTCCTTAGTAATGAATTACGAGCCAGCAAATCGGAACAGCAAGCTCAACCTTAGAGCTTGCTGTTCCCGAGGTTTGCTATCGCTAGTTAGCTAACTCGCTTAAGAATGCAGGATCAAGCTCCCGAATTTCTTCTTGGCAAGTAATCCCCTCTTCTTCCAGAAGATCTAGAATAGGAAGGTAAATATCTTTAGTCATAGGCAGGATAATGCCTTTTCGATCTATCTTGCCATCAGCGATAAGCTGGCATGCTATCGCAGCAGGATAACCAACCGTTTTAGACATCGCAGAATAGCCTCCCACTTGACCAAACTCTTGCAAGGTCGAAGCGATATGGTAACGACTACCGTCAGCTTTTTCGATTTCAAACTTGTGCTGAAGCAGTACCATGTCGACCTGGTCTTCATGATAATTTAATTTCTGCACTAGCAAGTTACAAAAGGCGTCAATAGGGCCTGCAAAATCACCGGTTGGCTTTTCTGAGAAACAACCTATCCAGCCCAAGCCACGCCATGCTGACTCAGATAGTCTAGTTTTAATTGGCTCAAAGTTATCCACGCCATTGATCTGGCAGATATAATCAGCCCAAATGGTATCACCCGTCGGCACATCAGATTCAGCTTCCAATAAGTTCAGGTCTTTGGCTGCTTGAATAATCTCGCAGAAACCAGAGTATCGGAATGTGCCACGAATAATATCTTCTGCTTCAGGAATTCCATAGATTTCCTGATAACCGGTCGAATCACGGTTAGGATAACCTTCAAGATTTAAACCATTAGCCTGCAAGGGCTTAGCCCACTTCAACAGCTCTTGTGCAACAACCCTTTCAACCTTGCCATTATGCAAAAATAGCGCATCATTAAGTAACGCGAGCAAGACACCTTTCGGGGCCCATGAGAATTTATAACCCAGAGGATTATCGTTAGCTTGTGGTGATGGCAAACCACCACACCAAGATACGAAGCTTATAACTTTTTCGTTATCAGCGTGCGCCTGATCAATAATTTTCATCGCGCTTAAGTGATCAATGCCCGGATCTAAACCGATTTCATTCAAGATAGTGACGCCAGCATCCAAAGCATCCTGTTTCAGCTCTCGCATCGCCGGGGATTCATAACTGGCTGTCACCATATTCTTTCCCTGTGCAATCGATGCTTTAGCTATCACCGCATGAAGAGTCGCCGGTACCAGACTCACAACCAAGTCATAGTCAGCTATTAACGGTTCAATTTGTGCCTGATTGGTCACATCAGCCTGCACCGCATCCACTCCCGGAAACTTATTCGCCAAAGCTTGGGCTTCTTCAAGAATATGGCTGACTACTGTTACAGAATTATCAGAACGACGTAATAAATATTCCACTAAAGGTTCGGCAACAAATCCTGCACCGAATACTAAAAACTTAGCCATGCTACTACCTTAATTTTTTAACTAATTGATACAGTGGGTTTAGCAGGGTTTGCCCCAATAAGTAACTCCGGTCACCTGACCAGCCAGTTTCTCTGTTTGGTAAATTTGCATTATCTTTAAATGGCATTTCCAGAGTTAACGATAAACATTTAAACTCTTCTCCAACCCAGGCATTGGCAACGGTTAAGTTGGCCCGACCCGGCTCATCTTTGTCATAGCCGAATTCTGTCTGAAAATCCGGATTAACAGATTTCAAGATAAGACTAAACTCTTCTTCCAAATACTTTAAGCGCTCATCATAGCTCGGAATACCTTCGCAGCCGGCCACAAAAACATAAGGCAAGCCTTCATCACCGTGCAAATCTAAAAAGGCATCGACACCGATTTCCTTCATTTTATTGCGCACATGATAAACCTCAGGGCTATTCTCAACAGTTGGGTTTTGCCATTCACGATTAAGATTCGCTCCAGCAGCGTTAGAACGCAAATTCCCTCGTATGCTGCCATCGATATTCATATTTGGCACCACATAAAATACAGCATCCTGTAACAAGCTTTGCGATAAAGCATCATCTTCATTCAATAAACGCTCCACCAAACCTTCAGCACACCACTCTGCCATGGTTTCGCCAGGATGTTGGCGCGCTGTCACCCAAATCTTACGCTCACGACTTTCGTCACCAATAATCAGCAAATCAATATCATGACCATCAACCGTCTGGCCTAAAACAATGTGTTGAGAAAGTTCTGAGTGTTGAGCCTGATGAATCAAGCTTAAATGCCGTTGATAAGAATAAGGTTCAAAGTAGGCAAAGAAGATCGTAGATTGTTCTAATTGGTGTGAAAATGCTAAGGGTTTACCGTCACTAAACTGAGTATGGACTCGGAACCAATAGTCTCCATCATAAGATGCGACAACTTGGTAGTCCTTCCAGCCATCAACATAAGAACACTCTTTAGCATTAGTGATTTCAAAATTATAGGTTTTGCCAATTTCCCCATGTGCACGGAAATGGAACCATTGTTTAAATTCAGAATTAGAATCATTTCTGATAGCTAGTTTTATTGCTTTGCTGTCACTAGCATCAATCACCTCAATATTGCCACTATCAAATAAGCAATTGATATTCATTAATTTCTACCTTAATTTGTTCAAAAAAACCACACCTCAAAACTGTGTAGCCCAAAATACTAGAAAGGGGCCACAAAGGCCCCTTTCGCAAACGATGTAGAGAATTCTACATTTGTGGCGCAGGAATTGAAATAGGCAAAGTGGTGTTAAATGACTCTTCCGGTAACTCTTCTGGCATTGCAGGATATGGCACCGCATCAAACAAGGCACTCATTACTGCGTCATCCAGAATTTTCTCACCAGAACTGGAAACCAGGCTACCACCAACCAGCTCGCCATCACGATCAACTTCAAGCTGAATGGTTACTTCACCATGTGTACGGCCTTTACGTGGATTCAATAAGGCTGACTTACCATGACGACGCATAATTTCTTGAACCGGATATTGGAAGAAAGGAACGTAATGCGAGCGAATAGCTGCATTATAACTGCTTCTCATAGCTGCAAGCTCTTCTTCAGTCGGTCCAGCAGGAACCTCCTCCACTACAGGTTGTTTAACTTCTTGCTTAGGTTCCGCTTCTTTCTCTTGCTGTTGTTGAGCCTGCTCTTGAGCTTGTTGTTGTTCTCGCTCAGCTGCTAACTCAGCTTGACGCTGTCTCTCTTCTTCACGCTGCATACGCTCTTCTTCTTCACGCTGCATACGCTCTTCTTCTTCACGCTGCATACGCTCTTCCTCTGCTTTGGCAGCTTGTGCAGCCTGATCAAACAAAGAAACACGGCTCGATGCAGGGCTTATCGAAGAAAACTTAGCCAATAGGTCAGAATAATTAACTGCTGACTGACTACCCAGAATAGAATCTTTAAATTCTGAAGATGGAGGTCTTTCACCTATCCATGTATTGAGCATTAGCGGGAAAATATCTTCATCAATAGTATTCACAACAGCACCATTGATCTGAATAACGGTCCCCTGACCAGGTACAAAATCAATATTAATAGTATCGCCAGCAGCAAAATCCTGCCCCAGTGTATCGGCCAGCTCACGCACACCTTTAGCGTTTTCCAACACTAAAGAGGCTTCGTTATTATTTTTAATGCGTTCAATCCAGAATCTTTTCAAACGGCGCCCAGGCAATTCATCAGCCAAAACTTTAATCTGCATTCTCTTGAGCATCGGAGAGTTTATAATCTCTTCTGGATCATCGGATTTGCTACTTAAATATAAACCATTGAGGAACCATTCCTGACGCAGTTCACTATGAACAGCAAGACCGTTCAGTTGTAGAGTGGAGCCCTCAACGTTAATCTGCTCAGCAGCCTTAACAAGGCCAGAACCACCTGAAATAGCTATAAATAGTAGTGTCGATAAGAATAATGTTACTTTTTTCATGTTTGTACAGCCGTAATGCGTGAAAAGTTAATATGCCAAATGATGAACCAACTATGTCAAATTTTATGACACAGTTCATACTGTAAGAGATTAGCAGTTAAATGCAAGCATGACAATAATTAACTAACCGATTGATTTTAAAGATTATTTATTTAGAGGTGGCACATTTAGAGTAAAACTGTGTTACCATCGATCGATACAAATCTAAAAATACTTTAGATATTTAAGGCAAAGCATTGACCTGGCAGGCTAAATCAGGCAATTTAATGCCTACTTTTACTGGGTGTACACTTAAAAACTACAAATCAATGTCGCAAACTATTTTACTTGTAGAAGATGATGACAAACTAGCTTCCTTGGTAGCAGAGTTTCTTGAAAGCAATGACTATCAGGTTCAAATTGAAGCTAATGGTTCCAAAGCCATCGATCTTATTATAGAACAGCAGCCTAGAGCTGTTATCCTTGATGTCATGTTGCCTGGCGCAGACGGTTTAACTGTTTGCCGGACTGTCCGCCCGCAGTACAGTGGCCCAATTTTAATGCTGACTTCGATGAGCGATGATATTGATGAGGTAGCAGGCCTTGAAACAGGCGCTGATGACTATCTCTCAAAACCCGTCAAATCTCGTGTTTTGCTAGCTCACCTTCGTGCTCTTCTTAGACGAGTGGAAGTTTCAGAAGCTATTGAAAACAGCACAGACTTTATCCACGCAGGCAAGGTCAAGATAAACCCACAAAACCGTACTGTCATTTCAGATGGTCAAGTCGTGCACCTTACCACCGCCGAGTATAATCTTTTGTGGTTGCTAGCAGAGCGCTCCGGTGAAGTGGTAAGCCGAGAAGAGTTACATCGTAAAACATTCCGCCTGGAATATGATGGCACCGACCGAAGTATTGATTTGCGAATTTCACGACTTCGCAAAAAACTGGGAGACGACCCCAAATTGCCTTACATCATTAAAACCATCCGCGGTGAAGGCTATTTACTGACCAAATGATCCGAAAAATATTTGCCCCACTACTCGTACTCATCGTAGCCAATATATTGGGCGGAACCTTTGTTTATTACGTTTACTTTCCATGGGTTTTTGACATCGGAGAGAAAGAGGTCAAAGACAGCATTACCTCCGATGCCCGAGAACTTAATTTCAGATTATCCATCCTTGATTACAACCATTCTCCACAGACTATTGCTCGGGCTGAATACGAATTAGAAACTAAGATCACTTCTGAAAAACTATCTGATCTAAACCTTGATAAAAACATTAAGGACGAACTCAAACAGAATCGGTATCTGGTCTATATGAGTGGAGAGGATGGGCCTATTGGACTGGTAATCTTAAATGATAACGAGTCCATTCTGAAGCTTGGCCCCTATGACGCCCCCTATTACTATGTCACAGTTAGAGACTGGTTTGTCTATGCTTTTGTGCTACTTCTACTGAATGGTTCAATCCTGTACGGCTTACACTATTTAAACCAAAGAAATCTGCGCCCTGCCAGCTATGCCTTAGATAAAGTTCAATTTGATGGCCTCGATCTCGAAAGGCAAGAGTATGCAGTGCAAGATTTAGCGACTAATATTCCCAAGCTGGTTGAACACATCAACGACTTACGTAAAGAGCATCAGCAAAGTCTCTATAATCAGAGAGACTTGATGCATGCGGTAGCTCATGAGTTCCGAGGCCCAATGGCACGTCTTAGTTTTGCCCTGGATCTATTCAACGACAAAACATCGGAAGCTCGCAAAGAAAAGTTAACCACTGATATGCACGACGCTTTAGATGAGCTGGATGCTCTGGTTCGTGAAGTATTGGGTTATTCAAGATTAAAGCATGGCCAGCACCCTTTACAGCTATCTGAATTCAATATTAAAGAACTGACTGAAGATGTATGTGACAAGGTTAAAACCATCCATAACAATAAACAGTTTGTTATCTATAGCCAGCCGAATCAAGGAAGCGTACTGTACGCTGATAAAAATTTGATTGAGCGAGCACTGATCAACTTGGTCAGAAATGCAGCCCGCTTCTCTATTTCAACCGTTCAAATCAATCTAACCGAATATAACGAGTCTATCGATATCCAAGTGGAAGATGATGGTCCCGGAATTCCTCCTGGTAAACGCAAGAGAATTTTTGAGCCCTTTACGCGCCTCGACTTCAGTCGCAACAGGGACTCTGGCGGCGCAGGTCTAGGCCTGGCGATTGCTAAAGGTATTGTTTCACGCCACCACGGAAAAATTTGGGCAGAAGATAGTCGCGCACTCAACGGTGCCCTGTTCACCATTTCCATGCCACTGAAACAACTTGATGACGCAGAGAACAACGATCACAATCAAGAAGGTGATATCAGCTAATATAAGCTTTGATAGATTACGCTATGGATGGTGTTAAACACTAGGTGTTATGCAGATTGAGCCATGCCTGAGGATGTAAGGTTAAGTTCCTGCCAATCAAAACCTAACTCCTGTTCAGCAATTTTTAATCGCTCAGTCGGCCAGCTCAATGTTTCAGCTAATAACTCACAGACCAGCTTTGGACAATTGTTTTTCTCACTTAAATGTGTAGCAATAACTAATTGCAGTGAATCACGATCCATCTGCTGTAAAAGCTCTATCGCCTGACGATTACTCATATGCCCCATTTTACCGGCAACCCGTTGTTTTAGACTCTCTGGATAAGAACCACTCCACAACATCTCTTCATCATGATTACATTCAAGTAATATGCCGTGGCATGGTGTCAATTGCTCAACAATTTTCGGAGTAAAGCATCCCAAATCAGTGAGTATAGCAAGCCTTAGCTCATCTTGAGTAAAGACAAACTGACAGGGTTCACGCGCATCATGTGGAACCGACAAAGGGGTCACATTTAAACTTCCAACTGAAAAAGGTTGAAAGCCCTCAATCAGATTCAACTCTGGCAAATTGCCACACTTTCCTGACAATAAGCTGCCTCTTGTCGACCATACCGGAATCGAAAATCGACGACTCAAAGCACCAACACCACTAATGTGATCCTGGTGTTCATGTGTCACTAAAATACCATCGATTTGATTAGGCTCTATATTTAGGCGCGGGAGTCGTTTGAGAACTTCTTTGACAGTGAAGCCACAGTCAACCATGACTGTAACTTCACCATTTGATACGAGGGTTGCATTGCCTTTACTTCCAGAACCAAGCGATGCAACTTTTAACTTGCTATTGTTTTCCACGGCTTTTGAAGCTTGCTGCAAACTCCGGGTAAATTTTTGTAACTACATTGGCGTCTAACAAGTTACCTTCTTCATCTTTAAAGGTCATGCTAATACCGGAAGCTGTTGAGGCCAAATGAATCTGATAATCACCAGGTTCCATCTCTACTTTAGGATTGGTTTCATCATCACCCCATAACCAGGCCCAAAAGCCAGTTTCAGGTTCTTTAACATTAAAGTAATAGATACCTGCAGATTGGTCACGATCTGAAACTGATAGGTTCAAGTCTTCTAAGACACTTGGTAAGTGCTCCCAAATCGCCATAAATTCACGTTCGGCCGTTAATGCCATCTGCCCTTGATCATTGGTGCCTAAACTCACGCTAATCGTTCCTTCATCAAGAATACGCTCTCGCGCCTCTTGGGTTCGCTCGGTATCGTAGAAACCTAAAAATGCATTAAGGAACTGGCTGGCGACTGTTTTTGATGTTTTCATGGTCACCCACTTATCATCAACCAGACGCTGGCTCTGTGTATTACGAGCCTGAACAGCGACTTCATTTGCATTCTGACCTATAACTTCTAAGGTCACCTTATGGCGCTGGCCATCAAGGTTGTATGAGCCTATATACTGAGAAAATATCTCTTCATCTTCATCGCTAATCCAGTCCGAGCTGATTTGCTTATCCGTTGCTGCATTAATGGGGATATTTTTTTGTGTCATAAAACGCGAAACATAATCCATGAATGGCGTGTCCTGATGGCGAACCCAAACGGTAGGATGAGGCTGCTCCGAATCTTCCCGTACACCATCACCACCAACCAATAATAGTTGCGGAGGATCAAGGCTCAATTTCTTACCCTTAGCATCACGATTGGTAATAATGACACCTTCCGGAACACGATAGCGATCCTCAACCTCAATTTGTTTTGCATTTGGCGGAGTTTGTAACTCAGGGCCTTGCTGACTTTTCATGTAGCGGTCATCAATATCTTCTGTTCCATCTTTTGCAGAAAACCAACTACATGAGGATACAGTGGCTAAAGAACTTATAATAATCAGTGTTTTATATTTATTTAATGTCGACATTCGCTTGTTCCAACGCTTCTAATACTTGTGAATGGTACTGTTCAGCCAATACAGTCAATGGCAATAAAATGGTTTCTTGGCATTTACCCATTTTCGCCAATGCCCATTTAACCGGAATCGGATTTGCCTCTACAAACAAATCCTGATGTAGAGCTGACAGTTTTTCATTAATAACAGTGGCTTGCTTCCATTGCTCTGCTTTGGCCAGCTCACACATCTTGCTCATCAGTGCAGGAGCAGCATTCGCGGTAACAGAAATCACACCATGACCGCCCAACTTCATGAACTCCAAAGCTGTAGCGTCATCACCACTTAATAGGGTGATTGGAGTCTTGCATAGCCGATTTAGTTCCTCAACTCGGGATAAATCGCCAGTTGCTTCTTTTATCGCCACAATATTTTCAATCTCGGCAAGGCGAGCAACTGTCGCAGGCAGTAAATCGCACGCTGTACGACCTGGAACATTATAGAGGATAATCGGTAGCTTAGTGTTCTCAGCAACTGCTTGATAGTGCTGAAACAGCCCTTCTTGGCTAGGTTTGCAATAATAAGGGGTCGCCACCAAGACAGCATTCACGCCCATAGCTTCGGCCTGCTGAGTTAAGGCAATGGTCTTCTTGGTGCTGATTGAACCAGTTCCGGCTATGACAGGTACACGACCTGCAACCTGCTTTACCGTCAAGCGAATCGCAGCCTCATAATCTTTGCTATCGACAGTCGCTGACTCGCCTGTAGTGCCCATAATGACTATACCGTCGGTACCCTCATCAATATGCCACTCGATAAGCTCTTCCAATGCCTTTTCATCAAGAGAGCCATCCGCCTGCAAGGGACTGATAATCGCTACAATGCTACCTGAAAACATGAATTAATCCTTAAGGCTCAGCCTTGTTTGCGGGCTATGTTAGCCAGCGAGGCCAGTAAAAACAAGCAAAATCACAAAAAAGGCGGGATTGCTTGCGACAATTTTTTTTCTGACGTAAAGTGATAATGAAAACGATAAAAAAGACTCCAGCAACACAACTTTAAAGGAGGCTGATTTGAGCCAACCACAGCTTAATAAAAAAGCACCTAACTTTAAACTTCCCGCCACTGGCGACCAAACTCTTTCACTCGCCGATTTCAAAGGCAAAAACCTCGTCATCTACTTTTACCCCAAAGATAACACTCCAGGTTGCACCACCGAAAGCCAAGACTTTCGCGATCAGTACAAACAGTTTCAGAAACACAACACTGAAATTCTGGGCGTATCGCGCGATAGCGTCAGAACTCATGAAAACTTTCGTAAAAAACATGAGTTTCCCTTTGATTTGCTGTCTGATGCCGACGAAGAAATGTGCAAAGCCTTCGATGTTATAAAACTGAAGAAACTCTATGGGCGTGAATATATGGGGATTGAGCGCAGCACCTTCTTAATTGATGCGCAAGGCAAACTGAAACAGGAATGGAGGAAAGTAAAAGTCAAAGGCCATGTAGAAGAAGTATTAGAAACCGTTAAAGCACTATAAAAAACCACTTAAGAGGTGCCTCATGGTAAAAAACAATCTGGACGGAAAACGTCTATTCGTATTGGACACGAATGTATTGATGCACGACCCAACCGCTCTATTCCGCTTTGAAGAGCATGATATTTTAATTCCAATGGTTGTTCTTGAAGAACTCGACGCAGGAAAGAAAGGAGTTTCAGAAGTAGCACGCAATGTTCGGCAAGTTACCCGCTATCTTGATGACCTGCTCTCCGCTGCCGAAGAAGGCGAAGACCCGATGGTTGAAGGCATTCACATTGGCCTCATCCCACAAATCCAGGACCGCAACAAGCACGGCAAAATTTATTTCCAAACCAAAGAACACATCGACAGACTTCCCGACTCGTTGCCAAGCAGTAAAGCTGATAACACCATTCTTAATGTAGCGCTGGCATTGCAAGCTCGCGATGATGATCGAACCGTCACTCTGGTATCCAAAGACATTAACCTGCGCATTAAGGCCAATATAGTTGGTGTGCATGCCGAGGACTACTTCAATGACAAGGTGCTGGACGACGTAGAGCAACTTTACACTGGCTATTATGAATTGCCCGAAAACTTCTGGGATACTCACAGTCGTGATATCGACTCCTGGCAAGAAGAAGGTAAAACCTTCTATCAGATTAAAGGGCCTCTAGTCTCGGAATGGTCTATCAACCAATGTTTATTTCAGCCTCAAGATAATTTCGAAGCCATCGTCCGCTCGGTTGAAGATAAAGATGACCAGCCTATGGCAACCATAGAGTTGCTGACTGATTACAGTAGCGAAAGCCATAACATCTGGGGCATCGCTGCCAGAAATCGTGAGCAAAGTTACGCACTTAATCTTTTGATGGATCCCGAAATAGATTTTGTCACGCTGCAAGGCCCTGCCGGCACAGGTAAGACTTTGTTGGCTCTCGCAGCTGCATTAGAACAAGCCATCGAACTCAAGCGCTACAAAGAGATCATTGTGACTCGGGTAACTGTTTCAGTTGGCGAAGATATTGGTTTCCTACCAGGAACTGAAGAAGAAAAGATGACACCCTGGATGGGCGCTTTAATGGACAACCTTGAGGTGCTCTCGCCTTCTGATAATGATGAATGGGGCGCAGCTGTTACCCATGACCTTTTGAGAAAGTGGATAAAAGTACGCTCATTGAACTTCATGCGCGGCAGAACCTTCCTCAATAAATTTATTATCATTGATGAGGCGCAAAACTTGACCTCAAAGCAGATGAAAACCCTCATCACTCGCGCAGGTCCCGGCACTAAAGTCGTCTGTATGGGTAACGTGGCACAAATCGACACCCCTTACCTGTCAGAAACAACCTCGGGGATCACCTTCGTCGTTGACCGCTTCAAAAACTGGCCGCACTCAGGGCACATGACGCTAAAACGTGGCGAACGATCTCGTTTGGCTGACTACGCCTCAGAACTATTGTAACGACAAGTTTAAAACCTACAAAGCCTCGTAATTTCACGGGGCTTTTTTATTAAGAGCAGCAGCTAATTTCTCACTGATACATTAGCTGTAACACTTTAAAATACAAATTCATAGATGAGGTTACAATACCCTGATCGCTTGTTTAGCAAGCATTAAAAATGCTTTGTATTTCATCTAGTTAACGCGCAATAAAAAGAAACATTTCAGCGCTATATTTAGTGTTTTTATATTTAAATCGACACTCTTTGCTTTCTGTTTTTGACCTCACTTTTTTCCATGATTGACTTAACAAAAATCGTGCCGTAAAACTCTTCGCAAACAACTGGCAAAACTGTTGCCATATCTAATAATAGGAGATAGGAAGGAATGAAACCCTTAAAATCAATAACCACTGTGTGGGGAAGTGCTCTGTTGCTGGGCCTAGCTGCTTGTGCCAGCGTACCTGAAAAAGAAAGCTCGACCACAAAAGGAGCTAGCGCCTTTCAAGCGGTGCTAGAAAAGACTTACCAAGCAGATGCTCCCGGAGCGACCGTGGTGGTTTCCAAAGATGGCAAAGTCATTTTCTCGGAGGCCTATGGTATGGCTGATCTTGAGATGGGCGTTGCCATGAGCGAAGACCACATTCTACGCCTGGCCTCAGTTACCAAACAATATGCCGCTGCAGCAATACTGCTGCTAGCCGAACAGGGAAAACTATCACTGGATGATCCATTAACCCGCTTTCTGCCAGACTTCCCAGCAGATGATGTCACCATCCATCATTTACTCAATCACACCTCAGGTATTGCCAGCTACACCAGCATTCCTGGTTACTTTATCGATGAGCGCATTCGCCGCGAAGTAAGTACCGATGAACTGATCGCCGTGTTTGCAGAAATTGAGGAGGACTTTGCTCCGGGCGAAAGCTGGCGCTACAACAATTCAGGTTACGTGTTACTTGGCGCGATCATTGAAAAGGTCAGTGGACAAAGCTGGAATGCCTACATAGAAGAAAAGCTACTCAAGCCTGCTAGCATTGAACACACAGGTTATTACCCAGATAAACAAGTTCTGGCTGATCGTGCGCGTGGATATCAAATGGCCGATAACAACCCTGTTAATGCACCTTGGCTGAGCATGACCCAACCCCATGCCGCTGGCGCTCTTTCAGCGACAGCGCTGGATGTAGATCTCTGGCAGCGTGCCTTGCATGGCGGCGACATCATCTCCCAAGAAATGTTAGAGCGGATGTATACGCCGGACGAAGCCGCGAGTGAAGCCGGATACGGTTACGGACTGATGCGAGGAAGCCTGCACGGTCAACTAATGATTTATCACGGTGGCGGTATTCACGGCTTTAATACTCATGCGCTCTGGTTGCCTGAGGAAAAGCTGTCTGTGGTTGTGTTGAGCAACTATGTCGGCCTAGAGCCACGCCCAGGTGATGTGGCCCAACGCCTTGCAGCGCTAGCCATTAATAAGCCCTTC
The DNA here is from genome assembly GCF_048265365.1 of Kangiella sp. Classification (NCBI taxonomy): domain Bacteria; kingdom Pseudomonadati; phylum Pseudomonadota; class Gammaproteobacteria; order Kangiellales; family Kangiellaceae; genus Kangiella; species Kangiella sp. Next base: position 1,418,104 of record NZ_JBLXBT010000001.1, on the reverse strand, counting down.
CCAATTGAACTTCCGACTGCCCAGCTTTCGGATGAAGCGCTCAAGGAAGTCGTCGGTGTCTACCGCATTAACGAAAATACGAGTCGCAGCTTGCGTCTCGTAGACGGTGAGATCATCAGCCAGCGCGATAGTGGTGCTGAATTCAAAGTACGCCCAGTGGGTGATGACCGCTTCGTCTTCTTAAACTCCCTGAGCTCATTCCAGCTTAAACGTGATGACCACGGCAAAGTAACGGGACTTGATTTCTATCAAGGTGGCGAAGCTAATCCGGAATATGCCGAGAAGATCAGTGATACTGTCGAAGTGCTAGTCGAAATTGAGCTAACTCCAGCGCAGATGGAACGCCTGGTCGGTGATTACGAAATCCAACCCAACTTCATCCTCAGCATACGCCGTAGTGACAAAGGCCTAACAGGTCAAGCAACCGGCCAGCCAGCCATTGACTTCCTAGCCTACAGCGAAAACATGCTGCTCAACAAACAAATTGGCGCCAAACTAGAGTTTGATTTGGAAGGAGATAAACCAGCAAGGGGTTTAACTCTCCATCAGGGCGGACAAAAAATGCCAGCTCCTCGAGTAGGTGAATAAGCGAAGTATTAATCAGTTCACTTATATCTCTTCTAACAAGAGACCTAGAAACAAAAAAAGCCCCGAGATTTCACGAGGCTTTTTATTTCTAACTCAACTCTAAATTAAGACTCTTTTGCCGACTCTGGTGAATCCAGTACTTTTTGTTCACCGAGTTCTCCTTCTTGCTCTTCCTTCTCTAGTTGGATTTTATGGCCTTTTAAAGCTGATAAAACCGCATTGACCAGTATCGCTAGTGGAATGGCGAAGAAGACTCCCCAGAAGCCCCACAAGCCGCCAAACAGGAGAATTGAGCCAATGATAGCTACCGGATGCAGATTGACCGCTTCGGAGAAAATTAAAGGTACGAGAAGGTTACCGTCTAAAATCTGGATAATGAGGTATATGACCAGCATGATATAAAAATCATGAGTGAAACCCCACTGAAAAAATGCAATCAGGGCAACAGGGATGGTCACTAATGCCGCACCTATGTATGGAATCAATACCGAAAGTCCCACGCACACACCCAACAACAAGGCGTAATTGAGACCCATAACCAGGAATGCAATATAGGAGCTAGTACCGACGATTACAATTTCCAACACCTTGCCTCGAATGTAGTTACCGATCTGTCGGTTCACTTCACTCCACACAGACTCAGCCAGGTGTCGCTCCTGAGGAAGCCATTGGGTACACCAGGCTATAATGGTATTGCGGTCTTTCAGGAAGAAGAATACTAGTAACGGCACCAAAATGATGTAGACCATCACTGTTGCGATACTCATCAATGAGTCCACTGAAGCGCTTAAAATAGCTTCGCCCCAACTCGCAAGCTCGCTGTTTAAGCTAGAGAATAGCGCGCTAACCTGCTCGGTGCTGACAAAATTAGGATACTTTTCAGGAAGCTCGAGAATACTCTCTCGAACCTTGGTCATAATATTGGGCAGCTCAGCGACGAGCTTAACGCCCTGCTTCCATACCAATGGAATCAGACCAAAAAACACGATAAATGCCATGCTAATAAAGCCAGCAAACACAACGATAACAGACCAGAAGCGAGACACTCCTTTCTTCTGCAATGCCTCCACAACCCATTCCAACAGATAGGCAAAGACCAGTGCCCACAGAATTGGGGCTAAAATGTCACCCACCGTTAAAATGATGAAAAAGCCCACAATTAGCAACATGCTAAGTACTATCGTTGCTGGGCTTGAAAAGTTACGTCTAAACCAACGAGTAAAAATTGTTGTCATGAGATTTCCAAAAGACGTTATTAGCTAACGCTTATTATGATACACAGTTCGTGATTGAACTTTTACCACACAAGTCCCATCATATACAGTAACCTGCTTACGATTTTACTATCGAATCATAAATTTATGACAACATTGCTCAAGACACTATCCCAAAAACGACGCTCTGCCGGGTCAAAGACCTCATTTTGTCTAAGCCTTTTACTCACCTTAGGTTTGTCGACTGCATTTGCTGCATCTAACGACCTGCCGAAGCTGGGTGAAACTGCCGGTTCTACGTTATCTGTCGCAGAAGAACAAATGGTTGGCGATCAAATTATGAGTCAGATCCGCCGCAGTCAATTTCTGATGCAAGATCCCTTGGTGACAGACTATATTCAGCAACTCGGTCATAAATTAGTAGCAGCTAACCCAGATGCCTTAGGCCGTCGCTTTCAGTTCTTCGTGATTCAGGAAGACTCCATCAATGCATTTGCCCTACCCGGCGGTTACATTGGTATCCACTCCGGATTAGTTACTGCATCGAAAAGTGAAAGCGAGCTTGCTTCAGTATTAGGCCATGAGGTAGCACACGTTACTCAGCGTCACCTTGCTCAACGTTTAGAGCAACAAGACAAAATTTCGATTCCGACCATCTTAGGAGTGATAGCTTCTGTTATTGTAGCAACCCAAGATCCTGAAGCAGGTATGGCCGGTGTTGCAGCGACTCAAGCCGCAGCGCATCAAAGTATTATTACTCACACCCGAGATAACGAAAAAGAAGCGGACAGGATAGGCATTACCATGCTGTCCAGTGCTGGCTTCGATGTACGCGCTGCCTCTGACTTCTTTGAAACCATGCAGCAAGTCAGCCGCTATACCTTGAAACCACCTGAAATTTTATTGACTCACCCGCTATCAAGAAACCGTATTGCTGCCGCTAGAGAACGCGCGGAACTATACCCCCATATTGATCATCAGGACTCGGTAGAATACCACTTGGTCAAAGCACGAATTAAGAGCATAGAGCTCGCTAACAATAGTGATAGCTTTAGAATTCTTGAAAGGAAGTATCAGACTAAACAGTTAAACTCAATCGAAGAGCGCTATCTTTACGCTGAATTATTGAAGAAAAATGGTAAAACCCAAGAAGCAATAAAGGTACTTCAATCGCTATATACCAACTATCCAGACAACCATCTGTTATTATTTAGCTTAGCCGAAACGCACAGAGCGAATAATAGCGGAACTGCAGTACTGCCGGAGTTACAGAAGCAACTGGAAAAGACACCAGGCTCAACTAAGTTGATATTAGCTACAGCTCAAGTTTATCTCGATAACAAGCAAGCCGAAGATGCAGAAAAATTACTCTTACGCTACGCCGACGTTAACCGTTACAACCCGAACTATCTATATTTATTGGCAGAGGCCCAGGCTCAAGCTGGCCATACTCCCGAAATGCATGAAACCACTGGCCAATACCTTCTGCTACTAGGAGATCTAAGGACCGCTAAAAAGCACTTTGAACTTGCGTTGAATGGGACATCCGAAGACCCCTACGCACAAACTCGTATCCAAGCGCGGTTAGATGATGTGAACTACCGGATTCGAGAATTTTTAGCGGAAAACTCGAGACGTTCCCGCTTTAATTTCAATTAGGAAACGTTGTCTATAACGCTAATTAAAGATAAGCCAATAGGTTACTGCGCAGACTTTATCTTTTCTATTAACTCAATAATTTTGTGTCGATCAACCTTTCCAAGCAACGGTCCCATGACCTCACCCTTTGGAGTAACGATATAACTCGCAGGCAGGCTTTGTGGGAGCTCCATAGGAAGAAAAGGCATTGGTTCAGTGGCAACCACTGGGTATTGGATATCCAGCTTCTCAGACAGAGCAATAAGCTCTTCATTAGGCAGTCTGTCAAAGCTTACACCAAGAACCTGAATATCTCCGTTTTCCTGCGCCAATAAGTTCAACTCTGGGATTTCTTCCAAACAGGGCGGACACCATTCAGCCCAGAAGTTGACTACTAGCCAGCTTCCCTCATAGTCAGATAGCCCCTTTTGCTCACCGTTCAATAAAGAAAAGTCTTTGCTACTATCGCACGATGCGACAAGCATAAGCAGGAAGGCAGAAAGAGTTAAACGCAAACACAAATGTCTCATAATAATCATTTATAAATCATTAAGTTAGAAAGGTTAATTTGAATAGAATGGTGGAAATGCCACGAACTTTCGTGCATATTATACTCAGTGGACATTACAAATAATAGAACTAAAAACAGATAGGCGCTATTAATGACGGAATTAAAGCTCACATACCCTTCTTTGCAAGCAGGCCAGGAATTCATGCTGGATACAGCACCCGCAGCCATTAGCGCCTGGTTGGAGCGTTTAGCCTTTTCTAACATTGATAATTCCATCGCTGAAATTTATAAAGTGGCCAAAACCTTAAACCGCTGTCAGCAAAAAACATCACATCGTGAAGCTAATTTTCTGACCTTAAGCAAGGGTTACCTACAGATTAGTAAGCATCTGCGCGAACACAATGATCGTCGAACAATAAATGTCAGTCACGCCCAACTCAAAGCCCTCCACTCCCTAAGCAATGAAATGGCTTTTGCCTTTAAACGGATTGTGGATGATTTAACGACACAAAAATTTGTCCTTAACAAGAATGCACGATTAGCGAAAGTCATTAACTTTGCGCAACATTACCTCGGTTTGATGCTCATTGAGCATTACCAACTGCATACTCCGGTACCAGCCTACTTGTGGCATGAGCTGCATATGCTGTATGAATTCGCTGAGGATAAAAAGATACACCGTGTAAAGACAGGCAATTTTAAAGATGCTTTAGAGCCAATGCCGACAATTGAAGAGACTTATATTCGAAGCTGCTTGATGGCAATCATCGATCCTTATCATCTGGGTGACAACCTACATTGGCATTTATTCAAATACTTTTCACATTGGGGTAATAAAGTCGTCCTTGATAGCAACCTCCAACACTTCAGTGAGAGCCGTTGCTTTATCATTAATTTAAATGAAGGCAAGAAGCCATTATTTATCCAGAAAGATACTGAGTACGAAGACTCCGGTCATTTGCGACTGTTGTTAACCAATCAACTGCTTGATGTAGTTGAGCAGCAGATGCTGAAACTGGAAGCGAGTCAGGAATTACCAAAGCCTGCTTTTTATCGGGCAATTGATACGAAGCTTGCAACTAAGTTATTACATCGAGTTTTCACCTATTGTGACCAACATCTAAAGCGCCAATCAACACGTTATCCGATGATGGGCCATGTCAGTATTGTTTGGGGCTCTGTGCCTATACACAAAATTCTCTCATCGAAAGACAAACTGACTATCAACGAGCATTTGGGCTACCAGATTAAAGAACTGCTAGGAAATGACTATAAAACCGGTATTAACTGGCAGACAGTTAACTACAGCGAAGGCGGCATGTGTATTCGCCATAACAAGGAACAGATTGCGCAACTGCCTGTGGGAAGTATTGGCTTAATTCGGATTGATGATAATCATGAAGAGCCTGATCGCTGGCAGTTAGCCATCAGTCGCTGGCAAAATATTGATCATGCGCGCGGTACAACGATTGGGGTTGAATATCTTCGTGGCGAGCCACATCTCAACTATTATCTGACGAAAACCAAGGATGATGAAATTGTAAAACACCCTGTCATCACGCTAAAACAAAGTGGCGACTTCCCATCAATGATGATTGCCTCTCGTAGCTTGATTGGTGGACAGAAATTATTGCAGATTGAAATCGACGGAAAGCATTACCCCAGCTACGTGACTCATATTGTTGAAAGCAGTTCTCAACTAGCTATTTTCGGTATTCGACGAGACTAACTCAACATCAAGCGCCTTAGCCATCTCCAGGTTTGCCTGTTCAATCGGTGTGCTGAAGCTGTCATCCTTCTCATCTGACAAGGCTTGATTATTGTTGGGTAAGCGCCAGTTCCCTCGACGATAGACCTCTTCTATAGTCAATGAGTGGCCTGTAAGCTTCAAACAGTATTGCTCGCCTTCAAGTTTTGCTAAAAAATTCAGCCTTAATAACTGCTCCATATAACCCCGCAGTGTCTGCTCATGTAAATAACTGAACTTACTCTTCAATTGCTCAAGCGAAAGAGAGCTTTCTTTGTCCTGGGCCTGAATAAAGAACTGCAAAATCTTGAGTACTGAAATAAATTCATGCTCATTCTTCTCGCTCTCTACTTCAAAGCGATGAAGTCCAAAACAGATAATCACACCAAGCAATAAAATAGACCAGGAAAGATAGACCCAAAGGAAGAATATTGGAATAGCTGTGATAGCCCCATAAATGAGCTCATAGCTGGAAAACTTCGTCACGAAAATGGCAAAGGCATACTTTGCTGTTTCGAACAAAATAGCCGTGATCGTCGCTGCAATTAAGGCTTTATAAAACCTAACCTGAGAAAATGGCACCACCATATAAAGCGCAGAAAAAGCCAGCACAATTAATATAAAAGGTAAGCCAATAGTTAAGACGCCACTGATGTCCGCAACAATCGGCAAAGCAGCAAAGTAAGAAGATGCTGCCAAACTAGCGGCAATCAGGATTGGCGCCATGGTTAGCATGGCCCAGTAAGCGAGTATCTTATGAATGCCTTTTCGCTGGGTTGGCGTTTCCCATAACGCATTTATCGAGCGATCAATGGAGCGCATCAACAATAGCGACGTCACGATTAAGAAGCCGAGTCCTATCGCCGATAAGTTTTTAGACTTGGAAACATACTCATTCAGATGCTCCTGAACCGCTAGACCGGTTTCAGGCATTAGATTATCAAAAATGAGCGTCTGCACCTGTGCATTAATACCTTCGAATGAAGGAAACACAGCCATTAAACTGACCGCAACCGTCATTAATGGCACTAACGCCAACATATTGCTTAACGTCAATTCTGCCGCCATGGCGCTGGCTTGCTTTCGATTAAACTGGATAAAAACAAATTTAATAAAGGCTTTTAACCACTTCCATCTTTTTTCCATGCTCATTTATGCCTAAAATAGCTCTACGTTTGAATAAATTACATCATATTATGAGTGAAATTAACATCTTACATAATCCTCGCTGCTCGAAATCACGTCAAACATTGGCACTTTTGCAAGAAAACGGTGTTGAACCGAACGTTATTGAGTATTTAAAGAGCCCACCAAGCAAAACCAAGCTTAAGCAAATCGTAAAACTATTGGGTGTTTCTCCACGCGATATCATTCGCACCAAGGAAGCCGAATACAAAGAAGCTGGTTTAGATAACCCTGATTTGACCAAAGAACAAATCATTGAGCTGATGGTCAGCAATCCTAAAGTCATCGAGCGCCCTATCGTTTTTTCCAAGGACAAAGCTGCCGTAGGCCGCCCGCCTGAAAATGTGCTAGCAGTCATTAAATAGAAAGGAATTATTTTGCGGCAAATCCTGATTTTGTATTATTCGCGCCAAGGCCACACTCGCCAGATGGCGCGCCTCATTGCTCGTGGCGTCGAAACTGTCGATGGCTGCGAAGCTTTGTTACGAACCGTGCCTGCGGTTAGCAGCGCTGAGCAATCTTCTTCAGAGACCAGCACAGAAGAAGCCAGTGATCCATTTGTGACACTGGATGAGCTTAAAGCTTGTGATGGACTTATTCTGGGCAGCCCCACTCGCTTTGGTCACATGGCTTCACCGTTGAAGTTTTTTCTGGAAACCACCTCAGCCATCTGGATGTCGGGCGCATTGGCTGGTAAACCAGCTGCTGTCTTCACCTCGACCGGGACTTTGCATGGAGGACAGGAGGCAACCCTATTGAGCATGATGTTGCCCTTGTTACACCACGGCATGTTAATAACCGGTCTGCCCTACTCTGAAACCGAACTGATTCATACCGAAACTGGCGGCACGCCTTACGGTGCATCGCATACCGCCGGTAGTGATAATGATAGGCCAATTAGCGAATCAGAAAAAAAACTGTGTATTGCTCAAGGTAAGCGTATTGCCAGCCTAAGCAAAAAGTTAGCAAGCAGCTAACCTTATAAAATAGCACTCAAAATAAGGTAACAAAACCTGATGCCAAATGATTTAAATCCACACTTAGTCAGCGCCAGTCGCTATCGCTTAATTGGTCTTGCAGTTTATGTAGCGATTCTGATTATGATGCCTTTTTATATTTTTCAGAATCATGACAGCCAAGCCTTGGTTTATTTTTCATTAGCCATATGGTGGGCGCCATTACTAATCGCAGTTCCAGGACTGTTTAAAGGCAAGACTTACACTTACGGGTGGACAGGCTTTATTATTTTACTGCCTTTCTTTTATGCCTTTTACTACATTATTGAACCAGAAAAATTTCAATGGTCACTCATCATAACCATACTCTGTGTTATCTATTTCTTTGCATCGGTTTTGTATGTTAAGAAAAATGCATTAGGACATGGTGTAAAGACCAATAAAGATGCAAAAAAAGCAAAAGGGCTGGAATAAACCAGCCCTTTTGCTTTCTTGAAACTTAATCTGTAAAACTAAATATTAAACAAATCTTTGTAGGCCCTAAAACGCAGAAAGTGATCACACAACACTAAAGCCGCCATCGCTTCAACAATCGGCACAGCTCTTGGCAACACACAAGGATCATGGCGCCCTCTTCCATGGAACACCGTTTCTTCACCTTCAAGGTTAACCGTTTCCTGCTCCTTGATGATAGTCGGCGTTGGCTTGAAAGCCACTCTAAATACGATAGGCATACCATTGGAAATACCACCCAGCACACCACCGGAATTATTGGTTCGAGTCTTAACTTCGCCATCCTGATTAATGAAGACATCATTATGCGAGGTGCCACTGAACAAAGTGCCGGCAAAGCCTGAGCCTATCTCAAAAGCTTTTGAGGCATTAATCGCCATCATGGCTTTTGCCAAATCAGCTTCTAACTTATCAAACACTGGCTCACCCAAGCCTACTGGCACAGACTTGATTCGACACTCAACAATACCACCCAGTGAGTCACCGTTTTTTCGAGCCTGTTCAATCTTGGCAATCATCTGTTCAGCCAGTTTTAAATCAGGACAACGTACAGGAGTCTGCTCAATCAGGCTGGCATCTATCGCATCAGAATCAAGTGTCATAGTTAAGTCTTGGACGCTTTTAACATAGCCTACAATCTCTGTGCCTAGCGCTTGCTCAAGTACTTTGCGTGCAATAGCACCGGCTGCAACGTGCCCGGCGGTAATTCGGGCTGAACTACGACCACCACCTGCTACATCACGTATGCCGTATTTTTTCTGGTAGGTGTAATCGGCATGACTTGGTCTGAAAATTGATTCAAGCTCTGAATAATCTTTGCTGCGTTGATCCTGGTTGGGGATCAACAAACTTATCGGTGTGCCGGTGGTGATACCATTAACTACACCCGACATAATCTGCACCTGATCCGATTCATCGCGGCGGGTGGTGATTGAGCTTTGACCTGGGCGGCGTCTATCAAGAAAAACCTGAATATCGTCCTCAGACAGTTTCAAACCTGCTGGGCAGCCTTCAACCACAGCACCGATGGCTTTGCCGTGAGACTCGCCCCAATTGGTCACTCTGAATAAAGTTCCGAAACTATCACCTGCCATAAGGATTTCCTAATTCTTTAATATTCTGATTAAACAACTTTAGTCACCATACCAACCTGCTCTAGATACTGCCAATAGTCTGGGAAGGACTTTGCAACGGCTTCCGATGATTCTATCGTCAGACCATTCAGCTTGATACCGATTAAGGCCAAACTCATGGCCAAGCGATGATCATGACAACTTGAAACTTTAGCTGCCGTTAGCTGTTTACTACCGCGAATGGTGATACTGGATTCATCAAATTCACAATCTGCGCCAAGCTTCTTCAGCTGCTCACATAAATCGACAATACGATTAGACTCTTTATAGGCTAAATGAGCAATGTTGGTTATATGAGTTGCGCCTTCCGCAAAACAGGCCAGAGCAGCCAAGGTTGGCACCACATCTGGCATATTACCCATGTCCACTTCGATGCCTTGCAGCGGAGAGCCATATACAACTTTTAGGTCATCCTGCATCAAGTAAACTTTGGCGCCCATACGTTCCAGTACTTGCGGAAACCTGGCTTCGCCTTGTGGAGAATCAAAATGATAACCACGAATGATGCAACTGGTTTCAGCTAACAGTGCAGCCACTAAAAAATAACTGCTGCTGACCACATCACCACGCACCTCTATTGCTTTAGCACTTAACACTTGTTGGCCGGAAATGAAAAACTCACGGCAATTGATTCGCTTAACTTCTCCGCCAAATAGCTCAATGGCGCGAAGAGTTAGTTCTACATAACTTTCTGACACAGCATCTGATGCTAATTGAATTAAAGTGTCTTTCTCCGACTTTAAACTGGCAATCAATAGACCGCTTAAAAACTGACTGCTGCGCGAAGCATCTAATTGACAGGTACCGCCAGCAATGGGGCCAGAAACTCTTATCGGTAGATAACCATTTTCACTCTCTACAGTCACTCCAAGGTTTTGCAGACTGGAAACGCTCTCTTGCATCGGTCTCGACTGCATCTGCTTGCTACCAGTAATTGTAATCTGATGGCCTGCTGACGAATGGAAAAGCCCCGTTAACGCGGTAATAAAACGCGCCAGAGTGCCGCTATCATGACAATCAATAACCACATCACCGGTCAACTCAAAGCTTTCAATACCATGAATATTGACACTGGTTTGGTCAAGCCACTCAACCCCGGCACCTAACGCCTTAATAGCACTTAATGCGGCCAGTATATCGTCATTACGAGGAACATTGGTCAGGTGAGTTATACCGTCGCTGATAGCGGCCAAAACGATGTAACGATTGGCTAAATACTTACTACCCGGCAAGCGCACATCAATCGAGTCAATGGCGCTTGAAACAATTATTCGATCAGTCAAAAGATATCATCACTCTTATAATCAGTTTAGTCTTGAGGTTGTAGCTCATTGAGCAGCTCTGATAGCAACTCAACATCGCGGTCTGCTAAACCATCGGCTTCTACAGCATCTTCCACAAATAGCGCAAATTCAGCAAACCATTCATCATCTGATAAATCATCAGCAGGTATCAAATCCACCATTGGAATCAGATACCCAATTAAAAACAACTTCTCTTCTTCAACCTGCTGTTCCATTTCCAGCAGTTGCTGCTTGATTGTTTCTGCTATCGACATAGTGTGAGCCTTTTTCAATTGAGTCAGTCATGTTCAGTTCATGACGCGCATTATGTGCCGCATTAGACATAGTCTTGGCGTAATCCGCCACCAAATCTAACATTGTATCCGGCGTATTATAATGCTCATTGATCAAGTTAACTATGGCTGAGCCAGTAATAATTCCATCAACCCCAGCTTGGGCTGCCTTTAGTACGTGCTCAGGTTTGGAAATACCAAAACCTTGAACCAATGGCGGAGCACCCAGATGTTTGAGGTTATCAATCAGATCAGTACCCGTTTCCTGCTGACTGTTATCAGCTCCGGTAATCCCCTTGCGACTTAAGACATAGGTGTAGCCCTGGCTGTTTTCAGCAATCAATTTCAGGCTGGATAGCTCGGCATCAGGCGGCGCAATATACACTGAATCAATGCTCTGTGACTTTGCCGACTGAGCAAATAGCTCGCGCTCCTCTACGGGGCAGTCAGCAATCAGGACCGAATCAATGCCTGCTTGGTGGGCATCATGATAAAACTGCTCAACGCCTGGGGCAAAGACCAGATTGGCATAAGTCAAAATACCAATTGGTAAGTCAGGATATTTGGCGCGCACTTTAGCAACTAAATCAAAACCTTTCTGCACACTGAAGCCATTGGCTAAAGGTCTTAGACTGGCAGTTTGAATAACCGGACCATCGGCCACCGGGTCGGAAAAGGCAAAGCCGAGTTCCAGTGCATCAGCACCATTCTCAACCAGTGTATCGATGAGCTGCAAAGACAAGTCCTCTGTAGGATCACCGAGCAGCACAAATGGGATATAAGCCAGTTGATTAGCATCTTTGAGTCGATCAAATAATTGTTGGTAACGCATAGTCACTCTCTTCTCTGTTATCTCTTTATCAAAATGGATGTGTTAGGCAGTCTCTTGCAGTAGGCTCATTACATGAGCCAAATCTTTATCGCCGCGTCCGGACAGATTGACCAGAATATTCAGCGGCTCACTGGATTCAGCGGCCAGCTTTTTGGCATAAGCCAATGCATGCGAAGACTCAAGTGCCGGTATAATCCCTTCAGTCTTTGACAACTCTTGAAATGCCTCTAACGCCTCGTCATCGGTTACCGAAACATATTCAGCACGACCGGCGGTCATTAAATGAACATGCTCAGGCCCAATACCAGGATAATCGAGTCCAGCAGAAACTGAATGCGACTCTTGCACCTGCCCTTCCTTATCCTGTAATACATAGGTTCTTGAGCCATGCAAAATGCCCTCACGGCCTTTTAATAGAGTTGCACCATGCGCTTTGGTATCGAGCCCTTTACCGGCCGGTTCAACACCTATCAAACGAACATCATCATCCTTAATGAAATCCGCGAAAATGCCAATCGCATTCGAGCCGCCACCGACACAGGCCACAACAGCATCTGGCAACTTGCCAATTAATTGTTTCATTTGCTGCTTGGCCTCTTCGCCAATGATTTTCTGGAACGTTCGTACCATTTTAGGGAACGGTGCTGGACCAGCTACTGTACCCAACAAATAGTGAGTGGTTTCATAACTTGATGCCCAGTCGCGTAAAGCTTCATTGATGGCGTCCTTAAGACTGGCACTACCATTGTCAACGGGAATCACTTCTGCCCCCATCAACTGCATCCTAAAAACATTAGGAGCCTGGCGATCACAGTCCTTTTTTCCCATATAGATAGTCGCCTTCAATCCAAGCAAAGCACAAGCCAGCGCTGTGGCCACACCATGCTGACCGGCACCGGTTTCAGCAATGATTCGATGCTTACCCATTTTCTTAGCTAATAAAGCCTGAGCCAGAACCTGATTGGTTTTATGCGCACCACCATGTAATAAATCTTCACGTTTAAGGAAAATACGTGATTGGTTAATTCGTGCATAAGAAGTGCACTCAGTCACTGGCGTAGGCCGACCTGCATACTCCTTAAGCAAACGGCTTAGCTCAGTTTGAAATTCATCATCAAGCAATGATGCTTCAAATGCTTTATCAAGCTGCTGTAATGCGGGCATTAACAACTGCGGCACAAACTGTCCGCCATATTGTCCAATATAGCCACCGTCAAATTCGAAGCTTGTAGGTGAGTTGACTTTTTGATTCATAATGAAATACCTCCGACAGTAGCCTGGCTTAGATTACTATCTAATGCCGGTGCTGTAGATTTTGACTGATAGCGTCCTGACTGTGGCCGACAATGACTAAAAAACTCTTCAATCAAGGCTTCGCTCTTTATTCCCGGGCTCGACTCTACTGAACTGGACAGATCAATTTTGAAAACACCAAACTTTTTAAGCTCTTGAATGTTATCAGCGCTGACGCCTCCTGCAATACGAATTCTTTTATCCATAAGTTCAGAATCCAATTGGCTGAGCAGCGACCAGTCGAAAGTGACGCCAGTGCCCCCCCGTTGACTTTGTGCTTCTTTAGTAACCTCAGTATCCAGCAGCACTTCATCATAAGTTTCAAGCAAAACCTTTAGCTTTGACTCAAGCGCTTCGGGTGACACATCAGTTCCAATATGAAAAACTTTTGATAACTTAACAGAGGGTAATTGTTGCTTAATGTCTTTAGCAAACTGTATAGATTCATCACCATGCAGCTGTACAACTTGCAGCTTGTATTGTTGAACTGCATACACAACCTCATCAATGGATTGATCTTGAAAGACGCCAACCAGAGGTTTGCTTGGACTACTCATTTCATTGATAACAAAACGTTTTGAATTCGGCGTAAAAATCAAACCTACAAAACTGGCGGGAGAAGTTTGCAAGAGGTCAGCATCGGACTGTTGTGTCACACCACACACTTTAATATCACCGTACACCAGTTGCCGAGCTGCTAACTCAAGGTCAGCTTTCTCCATAAGACTGGAACCTACTAAACAGGCGTCTGAAAACTGGGAAAGCTCTAATACATCTTGATGGGTATTGATACCAGACTCAGTAATAACCAATCGGTCTGCAGGCACTTTTTTTACCAGCGCTTTGGTGTGTTCCAAACTGGTTGATAAGTCTTTTAGATTACGATTATTGATACCAATAATTTTAGCGCCTAACTGTATCGCTCGTTCAAGCTCTTCTTCGGTATGTACTTCAGTCAGAACATCCATACTTAAAGCTTCGGCCTGCTCCTGACAAACTTGATAATCTCTGTCATTGAGAACCGACAGCATCAGCAATACAGCATCAGCTCCAAAGTGACACGCCTGACGAATTTGTTTTGCCGATAAGATGAAATCTTTGCACAATAAGGGTTTATCAGTTAGTCCCCTGACTTTTTTCAGATTAGAGAAGCCACCTCGAAAGAAGCGCTCTTCGGTTAATACTGAAATTGCATCCGCATACTGGTCATATACTGGAACAATTTCGTCTAAATCAAATTCAGCGCGTATAAGCCCTTTGGATGGAGAAGCTTTTTTACACTCCATGATAAAGCCGTAATGTGGCTTACTAAGAGCATCATAAAAGCTTCGTTGGCTCGGCTCCAGATCATGATAATCGGGCGTATTGCCAATGACATTACGCTTATGTTCAAGGATGGTTTCTAATACGTTAAGCATGGGAAGACTCCTTGATTATTTGTAATTGCTGATAGGCTTGACCACTTTTCAATAGCTCTTTAGCCAACACTGTTCCTGCTGCAAAGTTATCTGCAAAATTATTAAGCACTAATAAAGCACCACAGTTCACTGCTACCATATCAATATGTGCATCACTGCCCTGGCCTTTCAGCAATTGCTTGGCAGCAAGAACATTATCATCAACACTGCTTGCCTGAATGCTGGCAATGCTGTGTCGTTTAATGCCAAAGTCTTCTGGCGAAAGAGTAAGTTCTTCAATGACGCCATTATTGAGCGAAACGGCAAAGGTGCTGTCATGCACTGCGACCTCATCCAAACCTGAGCCATGAACTACCAGTGTGGTTTGTGCGCCAAGGATTTTTAGAATCTCAGCAAATGGACGACAATACTTCTTATCATAAACACCAAGTAACTGGACTTCAGGTAGCGCAGGATTTGCCAATGGCCCTATCAGGTTAAATATGGTTCGTGTTTTGAGAGATTGCCTGATCGGCATCACATGCTTAACACCGGGATGATAGTCTGGCGCAAATAAAAAAGAAAAGTTTACTTCGTCCAAAAGCTGTTTGCTCTTTTCTGGACTGACATGAATATTCACACCAAGCTGCTCCATCAAGTCTGCAGAGCCGCACTTTGATGAAACCGAACGATTACCATGCTTGACCATTTTGACGCCAGCAGTAGCTGCTAATAAACTGACAATGGTTGATACATTAATTGTGTTCAGACCATCACCACCAGTACCACAACAATCACTTACTAGATAGTCACTCTGTGGAAACTTGACCGCTTCTTGGCGCAACGCGTAGGCAGCGCCCGCAATTTCCTCAACTGACTCACCTTTCGTTTTCAGCGCTGCCAACATAGCAGCAACAACCGGAGCTTCCACCTGCCCTTTTAGCACAGCCTGAAATGACTCTGTGGCCTGGGAATAGTTAAGACTCTCTCCCTGATATATGGATTCAAGCAACTGCATCATGGCGCGTCTCCTTAGCGGTTTTACCCGAGTGTCTTTCAACGATATTAATAAAGTTACGCAGTAACTTATAACCGGCAAAGCTCATAATGCTTTCGGGATGAAACTGAACACCGAAGATTGGTAATTTATTGTGTTGTACTGCCATCACTTCATTTTGTTCTGACTCAGCTGTGATTGATAGTGATTCAGGTACAGTTGTTGCGACCAGCGAATGATACCGCGCTACCGCAATACTGCCATTGTTCTCAGAAAACAGCCCTGAGCTTTCTTTTAATTTAAGCTGTGATACTTTTCCGTGGACTACCTGCTGTGCTTTCTCAACAACTCCACCAAAAGCTTCAACTATCACTTGATGCCCTAAACATACACCTAAGATTGGCTTGGTGCTTTGAAAGTCTTGCAGCAACTTCAAACAGCAACCCGCATCTGATGGCTTGCCTGGTCCGGGTGAAAGCACAATACAATCTGCTTTATTGGCCAGAGTAGAAACATAGTCAAACTCAGCATCATTACGCACTACTGTGACTTCAAACCCCAGTAGCTTTAACTCATAATCAAGGTTGTAAATAAAAGAATCAAAGTTATCGATCAAGAGTGCTTTCATGCTGCATCCTCCTTCATATTTTGTTGCGCAACAAGGCAAGCATTAAGCACCGCTTTAGCTTTATGGAATGTTTCATTGGCTTCCAGTTCTGGCACAGAGTCATACACAATTCCTGCGCCAGCCGAAACCTTTGCAACCCCATTAGCCACCTCGGCAGAGCGAATAATAATGGCGCTATCAAACTCCTGGTTAGCATTATAGATACTGACAGCCCCGCCATAGTAGCCGCGCGGTTTTTGCTCCAATTGACGAATGATTTCGACCGCTTTAATTTTAGGTGCCCCCGTTAATGTTCCCATATTGGCGCAGGCTCGGTAGGCATGCATTGGATTAACATCATCGCGTAGTTCACCAATAACTTCTGAAACCATATGCATCACATTCGAGTACTTTACGATACGTTTTAACTGTGTGACCTGACGACTTCCTGCCTTAACAACCTTTGCTATATCGTTACGAGCCAAGTCGACCAACATCATGTGTTCCGCCCCTTCTTTCTCATCGCTGATAAGCTCGAACTCAGTTTTTGCATCTAGCTCAAAGTTAATGGCACCATTAGGTGCAATGGCACGCTTGCGCGTTCCGGCAATGGGATACAGGGTGACTTTGTTAGTATCAAAAACTTTCAGGGCACTTTCAGGACTCGAACCAAATAACTGACTGTCATCAAAGTTAATATAGTACATGTATGGTCCGGGGTTAGACTTTCTCAGCACTTGATAGGCTTTAAAGGCATCATCACAATCAGTCGAAAACGTTCTCGACAAAACCACCTGAAAAGCGTCACCTTCGATAATATGCCGCTTCACTGTATTCACACTTTCGGCAAACTGCTCATCACTGACATCCAGCAGGAAGTCGCAACTCTGCAATGAGCTTAAAACGGAATTAGATGATGTTGATGTTAAAGCCGGAGCTTTAGATGAAGACGCTAACTTTGACTCTATCGATTCTATCGCAACACCAAGTCGGACAGTATTACCCGCATTGCCACCAAAACCTTTAACAATAATTTTAGCTGACTGCGAGTCATCTTCTTGAATGACTAACTGATCAGCAAGATAAAATCTAAAATCTGGTGTCACCTTGTTAAGTTCTGGCAAAGATTCATACTGATCCACAAGATCAAAACTCATGGCACCAATTAAACAGGAACTGACATTATCGACTTTTTGCTCACATTCAATCTGCTCGGTTATCAGAGTCAGGATATCTGAAATAGTTGGCTGAGTCAGACGTTGGTCTTCATTGAGCTCACTGCCTCCATGTGTTTTTTCGAGTGTGTACGTGATAGCCTCTTTCGATGCTTGCTGTGAAAAGCCAGTCAGTGCCGCATCGGATTTTGCAAGCTCTGCAATGAAACTTTTTCCGTTATCATTTAAGCATTTGATAGTTACAGTGCCATCAAGCCCTTCTATGATCGCTGCCGCTGAAACCATGCTGATGCTACGCTTGCTCTTCTGTGTGCCGGGCTCAGCCGTCTCCAACAATGCAGTATGAGCCAAGTGACCACTCTCAGTTAAAAGACCAAACACTTCGCAGGGCAATAAAGACAACGGTAGTTTTTTGGTTAGCGTATTAACTTGCATGCGCCACCTCAGCTAAGGTTCTTCCGCTAGCTGCAACAAAGGGTGCAAGCTGTTGCATTAAGGTATGGAAGTCTTGCGGTGATAATGCCTGAGCTGCATCAGAGACGGATTCTTTAGGGCTTCTGTGACACTCGATAATGACACCATCAGCACCGCAGGCCACTGCTGCTTTAGCCATAGGAGATACTAATGTGCGAACCCCTGTTCCATGCGAAGGATCAACGATAACGGGTAAGTGGCTACGCTCCTTGATAAACGCAACCGCATTTAAATCAAGCGTATTGCGGGTAGCGGTTTCAAAAGTCCGGATGCCACGCTCGCAAATCATCACATTCGGATTGCCGCTGGCAACAATATATTCGGCGGCAAGCAACAACTCTTCAATGGTTGCTGATAATCCACGTTTGAGTAATACCGGTTTTTTGGTTTCACCCACTGCTTTAAGCAGCGTGTAGTTTTGCATATTCCTGGCACCAATTTGAATCGCAGAAATATAACGCGCCACATCATCAAGGTCATTAACGTCCATCAGCTCTGTAATGGTGTCCAAACCGGTTTCCTTTCCGACGTTATGCATAATCTTTAGACCTTCGACGCCTAGTCCCTGAAAGGAATAAGGGCTAGTCCGCGGTTTGAATGCCCCACCACGTAGCACTGTCGCACCGGCTTGCTTGACGTAACGCGCAGTTTCTAACAACTGATCTTCGCTCTCAATAGCACACGGCCCAGCCATAATGGTGAATTGCTCAGAACCCACCGGCGTATTACCAACCTGCACGACGGTATCCTGTGCATAAATTTCACGGCTGACCAACTTGTATTTGCTTAGTACAGGTTTGACTAAATCAACTTGCGGTAAGTTTTCCAGGTGCAGCGACTCTAGAACACGCTCATCGCCAAGCGCACCGATTACAGTGCGCTCAACGCCGGGTAAATGAAGAGGCTTTAGTCCTGCCGCATCAATTTTCTGCAATATTTCCTGCGCATCTTGCTCTGATGCATCATGTCGAAGAATAATAATCATAGTGTGTTCCTTATCTTTAAGTTTGAATTCTCTGTAATTTTTTAATCAGTAAACATAAAATCGTAGACATAAAAAAAGCCCGCACAATGACGGGCTTTATTATCTTTTCTCAAGACAATAACCCGCCCTAATGGAACCACCACCAGTTAGCTATATGGAAAATGTTAGTTATCGAATCAATTGTCATGTTTAAATTCTCGATCTAAGTCTTAGTAAAATCAGTTGTTTATCAATCAGCTTGTATTTATTACAAGCATAAAAAAAGCCCGCTTCTGCGGGCTTTTGAATTCTTTGTGTTTATCTTGAAATAAATATCCTACACACAGCAAATAGCCCGCTACTTAAGTAACGTGCCACCACCAAATGTTTTGTGCGATATTCATATTCATGATGAGCAATCTAAACCATCTTCTTTATAGGGTCAACTGTTTTATTATCTATATAATTAAAGAGTATCAAAACAACTACTTACCTTTCGCAAATTTATCAACTTGAGCTTCTGTCTTGAGGCGTGACTTAGGTAATTGTGAAGCCAGACGCTCAATATTAGAAGTTAACGACCAAATCTCCAGCTTTGCTGCTGGATCATGCCATTCAGCCACTGTAAGCCCTTCAGCAAACGAGTCTAGATAAGCAACACGGTTACCTAGTTTGGTTGGAAAGTCATCCATAGCCAGCTCCTGCTTGGCGTTAGACACAACATTGTCAGCAGAGTTAGTGCGAACACGATAACGGTTCCAGCAAATACGTGCTTCAAGATTGGGATTCATTTTCTTAGCTTCATCAACGATTTCAGCCAAGTGCTTGGTAGACCAAACCTCTATTGGTGACGGACTTAACGGAACGAGAGCAAGATCAGACAGCAATACCACTGCACGAGTAAGATTGGTGATTCTAGGATGACCATCAATAAGGATATAGTCGTATAGGTCAGTATTTTCTCGAACCTGCTTCTGCAGATGAGAGAGATTCTTAGCGGAAACAATATCCATATTCTCAATCAGATATTGTTCATCTCGAACTCGATACCAGGTTTCGAGTGAGCTTTGCGGATGATCAGTATCGATCATCAAAACTTTACTTTTATCGGATAAGGTAGAGGCAATATTGGCACATAGAGTGGTTTTACCTGCCCCACCTTTCATCTGAACAAAACTAATTATTTTTGCACGCATGTCCACCTCAAGCTCTGTGACGTATAAGGCATTCTACATGAGGCAGGTTATTGATTCTAGTCGCTTTTACCGAAGTTAAAAAAAGAAAAAAGCTGCCGAAGCAGCTTTATATATAACTAACAACTATCACCAGATTCTGGCCAACAGTTATTCCCATTCCATGTTTTTCGGCCATTCTGATCAATAGTCAATGTGCCATCTGATGCAGGCTGACTACCGGTGGGAGTAGCTATCAGTGTGTAGCTATTGTTTGTCGGAGTGCCCTGAAAAGCAATTGTGTAATATGCATCTCCCCCATCTGTCGGAACCTGAGTAGGAATGACATTCGCACCTTCTACACCAGCATAACTAAAGTTATTGTTTGCCTTATACCTTTCAATCGATTGGGTTGCGGACAGCATTACACCCATAGCATCCGTTCGCTTCGTTCGAATAACATAACGAGTATAAGAAGGAAGTGCTATCGCCGCTATAATACCTATGACGGCGACAACAATCATTAGCTCCAATAATGTAAAGCCTCTAGTATTTTTTTTCATAACCTACTCTTGTTGTTTCCATTTGATAGTGCGTACATTTGGTGTGAAGAAGTCACAATCATCACCAGTACAAACTGTTTGTGTACCAACCAATAATGCAAAAGTCTCATCTTCGGGGAAAAGCGCAGTCGCCCCTGGAGCAATACCAACATATTTTACGTTAGTGTAGCGATCCTGCATGTCTGCGACATCACCTACTTCGAACCCACCAACACTTGGTTTACCATCTAATAAATTGACTCCGTACAACCTGTTCACACCTGATGTTACGCCACAACCTGGGGGGCCTGGTATGTAAGTTGTAAATAGAGTTGTGAAGTCTAGGGTCGTAGAAGATGATAAAACCTTCTCTTTTGGTTGTAAATCGAAATACCAGCCTTTCTTCTCTTCACCCTCTTTAAAGATATCAGACACATCTGCAAACGCTGTTTCGTTTGTTTCTGGGTCGATAGTGGCTGTTGTTACATCTAATAACGAACTTGGAGTTATTGGATCAACATCACCAGACTCTTCTACTTTGGTTATTTCGAAATCATAAAATGCATAGTATCGATCTTGCGTAGCTTCCGCTTTTGGATTAGCTCGATGTCCTGAACCAAGGGTAACTACGGCGAAACTTTTGCCTGAATAAGTCGCAAAAGCTACGTCAGGCTTGCTATAAAACCGATACGGTCCATCAGCAGCTTCTGTCTGAACGTTAGCAAATAGCTCGACATTTCTGGTTGTTGACTCTTTTGTGAAGTCAACACGATAGATTTTACCAGCAACATCTGCTGCATATATATGATCAACAATCTGATCATTATCAATATCAATAAATGTTAAATCACCAGCAAAGCTATTGTCTATAACACTTTCTTCTGCAATAACACTATAGTCCGTGTCAGATGCTGAGCCCAGGTAAGGAATATCATATATTCCATCACCTTTAATAACATTATCAGCAGGATTTATTGGATTTGCACGGTCATCATAATAAGTATCGTAACCGCCAGCCAATATTAATCTCTTTTCGAAACCCTCAGCATTACCAGAGTGCATCTTAAGCACTACTGGTTTTAACCAGCTTTGACCAAGATTCGGAATCACTGTGCGTTTTTCATTCTGATAATCAAGCTCGGCCTTTGTGAATTCAAACTCATCGCCCACAGTGAATAACATCTTAGGAGCGGTTGGGTTAGTGACGTCCAAACCAAAGACATAATTACCGCCACGGCGTTGACCAAAGTATAGATAGTGTTTCTTCACTCCGTTTACTTCTTCACTATGCACACTGATAGTACCATCCAAGCCATACTCACGAGTTTCATTATCATAGTCTACAACAGAATTAGTGATCCAAGTTGGAACCTTCTTCATCATTTGTCTAGGGAAAAAAGCCCAGCGCTCTTGACCAGTATTAATATCAATCGCGTGAACATAACCCTGGTTGGTAGCAACAAATGCTGTTGAGGTATCGACATCATACTCAAGAATTTCAGGTTTTGAATGAAGGATATCACCAAAACGGTTTATCGCTACACCATCTAGAGAAGTCACACGTTCACGAATCCAGGTGTAATACTTGTTTAACTGTTCCGGAGTCAAGTCGGGGAATGAACTAGTAGTATCAGATCCAAATAATCGATCCTGGAAGTCTGGCTCTGTAGCATTAGCAGCTATATATGTTGTTATAAACTCTTCAGTAATGAGGTTTAATTCATCAGTGTTTAAGTTAGTATAAACTTTAGCATTTTCTCCAACGGTGATATGTGGAAGCGCACCGCCTTTTTCAATGATGTTGCCATCAGCAACATCTCCCCAGAAACTTTTTGACTCCTCAATAAAAGTACCTGTTTCTGCATCAACTGCTTGCGTGCCATCTTTGTCAACAATGATGCCTTTTTCGAGCTGATATTTCTTAAGATTACCAAACCAAGTTTCATTCGCCGATGGCTTAAACATGCCCATGTAAAGATTGTTGCTATGACGCAAGCGGTTGAACTGACTAAGTGGAATACTTGGTGCTACAAATGACGTTGTATCTTGAACAGCATTTAATGACTCATCAAATGAACGTACTAACGAATCAACATCGGTTGGCGCAAAGAACAAATGAGTTCCATTAACTGTAGAAGCTGTTCTTTTCAGAAAATTGGTTGCAACTTCATCTTGTAATGCAAAAGCAACTGTAGATGTTTGAACGGTAGAACCCGGGAAATTACTCTTGATATCGTTAACAAAGTAATGAGCAGATAGTTTTTCAATACACTGTTTACCGTTATTAGTATCTGTTTGGTCGCTAGCATCAACAGACTCATCACAGAAATCAATAACCTTGTCGTAGTCACTGTGAACACCATCATCAAATTCAGTAGGAAGTCCATCAGTCAATAACACGATAGAACTATTGTAACCACACGCACCTTCTAAGATAGGTGAAGGTACGGGTTGCCCATTTTGTGTATAAGCTCCCCCCATGTACTGAGTTGCGGAATAATATCCGTCTGCTGTCGGTGTACCAAAACTTGGGTTTAAATCATGAATGGAGTTAATTAAATGCTCTCTATGCGTCAAGCCAGACGTCATTTTATCTAGAACACGAATCTCCTGTAGCAGGACAACATTAGGACTTCTAGTGCCTGAATATGACATCATACCAATCTGGTTGTTATCTTTAGTCGTTTCCGAAGTTAAGAAAATATAAAGAGCTTCCTTCAGGCGAGTCATTCGATTATCTAAGTACACCCAACGGTAGTTATAACCACCGTCTAGACGTTCTGTGACATCAACTCCCCAGTTTTTTAACTCATTCTGGGTCTTGTAAGGGGTGTAATTAACCCATTTCTTGCCCCATTCTGCACACCATCCCCAAGACCAATTAAGACACGCATCAAGCTCCACTTGCAGTGTAGGAAACCGTGCTTTGGGGTTACCCGCAGGATCAGGTAATAAGCTTCTAGCCTGGTCAATAGTAATTTTGTTTCTTTGAGCCCATGAGTCTACTATAACCTCTCCCTCGGTTACCTCTTCTGAACCGTCGGCAGCAAAAGACATTGAGCCTGACTCATCAAGAACCAACATTAAGTTCGCCGTTTTAGCTTCGCCAAAGAAAATCTCAGTATCATCAGCATAAGCTTTTTGAGAAGTTGTCGTTACTCCAAAGCCAATCACCAAAGCGACTACTAACGACACGCCAGCACTTTGAATTTTCTGTTTAAATGTTTTCACAACAATCTCCTACAATTAACCTTACGAACAAGCCGCAACTAAAAACGACCACTGCTCAATTTGAGTTTTTGCTTCATTTGCATCCTCAACGCCATCACCATCAATATCAACCCAGCCTGTACCCATATGTTGAAAGACATTACAGCCTATAGGGTTCGAGCTAGTCATACCGGAAGAGTTACCAGTACACTTCATCGCTGTTAAGCATTGCTTATAACGTGTTTCAGTAATTCCTTTTAATACTCCTCCTACATTATCAATGGTAGGAAGCGTGCCACAATCTCTGGATACATTACCCGCAGAATCAACACATGTATCTATCGTTTGATCGGGAGCATCTAAAGTTTCAGCAAGTAAATTAGGGTTATAACGATAGCTTTCAATCACACCATTGTTGGAACTTTGCGCTCCATGGAATGATACGGACTTTTCTTGGATGTTTGCTGCCTGCTTTTCGGATAAGACAGCTGAGCGCATAATAGCTAAACCAACTATGGTTAGAGCCATCAAAATAATTAGTGCTATAAGTAGCGAAAATCCAGACTCATTTTTCAATTTCATATTAAATACCATGTGGTCGATTATAAACAACTACAGTAGATTCATACTTCAGATGAAGCTTTTTATCGTTAAGGTTTATCGTTTGATCTAACAAATTTACGGCTCTAGAGATATTAGAGTCTGAAGTGTCATTGTCAGAAGTTACTAAAATGCCAAAACGAATGCTGTGAATCTTAGAACTGTCGCTAATATTATTAGCAGTAACATACTGAAGTCCTGAAGGAGTGAGTTCACCATAGAGCACCTGAAAATCAGTAACATTGTTGATAAGAGGTTGTCCATTACACGTTAACTCATTATCAGCATTCAAAGCATAAACATTAGTAATTATCGCTCCTGGAGCTACCGCAACCCCATTACAATCTGCGACATCAAGACCATTAGCATCACACTCATTTAAAGGTGATGAGGCGTCGCATGATTCGTAATGAACTTTGAGCGTATCAGAAGCGATCCCACCATCAAGTGCGGCATAATCGGCTGTTAGTGGGCTTGATAGCGAATAACTCAATGAGGAGTTATTAACCCAACCTGTGCGAGCTATATCTTCTTTCATAAAGTTTATAGCCAGCTGGGCCCCGCTTTGCGCAGTGATGACACCTTCGGTTGTGTTATTTGTTTTTTTAGTTGATATATAAACAGTAAATATGCCGGCTATCAGGATTAATCCCAGTAACATACCCACCATCAACTCAACCAGAGTGAAACCACTTTGATGTCTTGCTCTTGTATTCTTAATCACAATCAACCCCTACGGTATTAACTCTATAATGACACATGAATGACCATCACCAACCAAGTCTGTTGGTATATCTGATTGACATCTAGTACCCGTTATCTGTTTGTCGCCCGAGTCCTCTCTTTCAATTTGAGGCCAAGCAACATATAGAGTAAGTTTTGAGCCGCTGCTACAATTATCGCTATCGCCAACATCTCTATCAGTGCAAGCGACGCCAATTTGAGCCCCTTGAATACCCGTATCGTTCAACCCAGAGCAGACTAAATCTATATCAGCCATAGCCAAGTCTCTCGCGGAGCAGGCTCCAGTACAGGTACCAATCGGCTCATACGGTGCACCAGTCACTTCACACCACTGGTAAAAAGAACCAGAAGTAAGATTATTTGTATAGGGATTTGCCAGATCAATCGGATTGCCATCTGCATCAACTGCAGGGCTCGAAGCTGGGTCTGTAGCAAAAAATTCACGGTTTGCACGGATCCGTCCACTAGCATCTTCTAGAAGAGCAACAGCCTGCGAGCGGGCATAGCTTTCTTGAGTAGAAGTAAGGGTTTTGACCTGTAAAGCTGCCATACCCAGCATTCCAATAGCTACCACCAACACAGTGATAATCACCTCGATTAGAGTCAGGCCTTGAATGTACTTTTGATTTTGTAAACTCATCATTAACACTCCACCCTTTCAACGACCGTTGTACCGGAAGGTAACACATCAACCTTCCTGCCGTTTTTGTCTGCACCGCAAAATACAACACCATTGGCTCCAAGATGGTTGCCAACACTGTAACCACTTGCATTGAATACAGCCGACCCCGTAGAGGAACCAGTACCAAGAGTAACCGCTTTATTAATTGGGTCTTGCTTCAATAACTCTACAGTCGCACCGCTATCTACATAAGTAACTATCCAACCTCCTGCCCAGCTTCCGCCAATCGGGGCAACGGTTACATCAGTTTTCATTTTGATAGCTTCAGCTCGAGCAGAAGTAAACGAAGCATTGAGTTCGTTTGCTAAGCCTGTAAGACGATTACTGCTAATCAAATTGCTAAAAGATGGCGCAGCTATGGCTGAGACAATTCCCAGAACAGCAATTGTAACCATCAGTTCAATCAGAGTTAGTCCCGTATTTTTTGGTTGTATCATTGGCCACCTACCTAAATTCTGTCGACATATACTTTATACCTAATTAAAAATATAGAAGCACACTTTATTTGATAGACGGTAGGGATTTGCCGACAAACGGTGAGTTTATCGGCTTTTAGTAAAGAGTTTATGAAGGAAAGTGATAATAATCAGAGGCTTAAGAATCTTGATCGCTCTTACTCTACTCTTAGTTCTGCTGGCAGTACAAATACGATATTCTCTTCCACTCCATCGGATTCCAGTGCAGTCGAGCCACCTTGTGACTCAAGATAGCAGATCACATCCTGAACTAATATCTCAGGCGCTGAAGCACCGGCGGTAACCCCTACTTTGTTGACACCAGCCAGCCATTCAGGGTTAATTTCCTTAGCGTTATTAATCAGATAGGAGCGGCAACCTTGGTTTTCAGCTAATTCTTGCAAGCGGCTGGAGTTAGAGCTGTTCTGCGCACCGACCACTAAAATCAGGTCACATTCTGCGGCCAATTGCTTCACCGCATCCTGTCTGTTTTGTGTGGCATAACAGATATCGTCCTTTTTAGGGCCTTGAATATTCGGGAATTTCTCCTTCAAAGCACGCACTAATCGTTGGGTGTCGTCAACTGACAAGGTGGTTTGAGTGACGTAGAAAAATGCATCTGGATTTTTGACTTGAAGCTCAGCCACATCCTGCTCATCTTCAACCAGGTAGATGCCAGCCACTGAGTTATCGTATTGCCCCATAGTGCCTTCAACTTCGGGGTGTCCTTTATGACCAATCAAAACACATTCTTCGTTGCGACGGCTATGGCGCGCAACTTCCATGTGTACCTTAGTTACTAAAGGACAGGTGGCATCAAACACCTTCAAATTCCTTTCTTTAGCTTCATGGCGAACCTGTTGAGAAACCCCGTGCGCACTAAAAATCAAAGTGGCATTTTCAGGGACATCATTCAAGTCTTCGATAAATACAGCGCCTTTTTCACGCAGGCCATCCACCACAAACTTGTTATGCACCACTTCATGCTTGACGTAAATTGGCGCACCGAAAATCTCAATGGCACGGTTAACGATCTCAATGGCGCGGTCTACACCAGCACAAAAACCACGAGGATTAGCTAAAACAATATCCATCTTTTATTCCTGGTGTCGAATATCGACAACTTCAATTTCTACAATAATATCCTGGTCAGCTAAGGGATGGTTGAAATCTACCTTAACCGAGTGGCCTTTTACTTCTCGAACCATGCCAGGAATGGCGCCGCCGCCCATTTGCTCAAAAGCAATAATAGAGCCTTCTTCCAATTTTAAATCAACTGGAAACTGGTTAATATCCATAAAATGAACATTATCTGGGCTAGCGGGACCAAAAAATTCTGAGCCATGAATATCAAGCTCGCGAGTGTCACCTTTTTCAGCGCCAAGCAATTTTGCTTCGAGCTTATCGGTCAAACTGCCATCGCCAAAAATAAACCACACCGGCTTCCCATCCACGCGTGTACTGTCCGCTGCTGAGCCATCCTTAAGCAAAATATTAAAATGCACTAAAGCCTTTGAATTTGCTTCAATTTTCATTAACTTTTCTCGCCTTTTTAGATTGACTCTTTTGCTCAGGATTAACAAAAGAGTCAATCAAGAGAAGCCCTACACCTATTAGAATAACGCTATCAGCAATATTAAAGGTTGGCCAATGGTAACCATCTATGGATACATACCAGTCAATAAAATCAATCACATAACCATAAGCCATGCGGTCAATTAAATTACCAAATGCGCCACTTAGGATTAGCGCCATACCAACATTTGACAACTTCTTATTGGATTCAGTACACCACATCCAGAACAACAAGAGTAAGCTGATACCAATCGCCACCGCAGTAAAGAACCAGCGTTGCCAGCCCCCAGCATCTCCAAGAAAGCTGAACGCAGCGCCGTAATTATAAGCAAGATTTAAATTAAAATGCGGCATCACCTCAATGATCGGTCCGCCATGAACCGGAGCTAATGCCAAGTTAGCCCAAATCTTGGTAGCCTGATCGATAATCAATAAAACCACGGTCAACCACAACCAGACCAAACCTGACTGTTTAAATGGCAATCTTTTCATAGTATTTAATGCCCTTAAGCGTAATGACGAATTTCGCCATCACCCACCACGTTTTCAACGCAACGGATACAGATAGTCGGATGCTCCGGATTCTCACCCACATCATGACGATGATGCCAACAGCGTTCGCACTTCTCTGCTTCAGATTTGGTAATACTCAACTGCAAACCTTTCATTTCTGTTGCTTCACCGCCCTCTGCTTTCTCCAGACGAGCCTGTGAAGTTATGAATACAAAACGTAACTCATCTTCCAGTTTCGACAGAACAGCATAGAGTTCATCATTGGCATAGAGCGTCACTTCAGCAGCTAATGAACCACCAATAGCGCCGTCCTTACGCTTATTTTCTAGCGCACGGTTCACTTCATCTTTAACTTGTGAAATAAGCGCCCAGTCAGCTTGAGTAATCTTAGCTTGCTCCATCGCGAATAAGCCTTCATACCACTCAGCGATGAATACATTGGATTCGCGCTTGCCTTCAGCTGGCTCAGGTAAGAGCGGCCAGATTTCGTTGGCAGTGAAACTCAACACAGGTGCCATCCAGCGTACTAACCCTTCGATAATATGATACAGAGCTGTTTGACAAGAACGCTGTGCACGCGAATCTGTTTTTGCTGTGTATTGACGATCCTTAATAATATCCAGATAGAAACTGCCCATATCAATCGAGCAGAAGTGATGAATTTTTTGCGCCACTAACCAGAAGTTATATTCGTCATAGGCCTTAATGATTTCCTGTTGTGCTTGGTATGCACAATCAACCGCCCAACGATCCAATGGCAATAAATCATCTTTAGCCACCAAATCTTTTGCAGGTTCGAAACCTTCAAGATTTGATAATAAGAAACGAGAAGTATTACGCAGGCGACGGTAGGTATCGCCAGTACGTTTTAAGATTTCTTCGGAAACCGCCATCTCGCCACGGTAGTCAGCCGACGAAACCCAAAGACGCAACACATCAGCGCCCAGCTTGTTGATGACATCATTAGGTGCCATCACGTTGCCTTTGGACTTGGACATTTTCTCGCCTTTACCATCGACTACGAAACCGTGCGTCAGACATTGCTTATAAGGCGCATGACCATACATGCCAGTTGCTGTAAGCAACGAAGACTGGAACCAGCCACGATGCTGATCAGAACCTTCTAGATATAAATCTGCCGGCTGACGCAAATAATCACGCGATTCAAGCACACAATAGTGCGTCACACCGGAATCAAACCAGACGTCCAAAGTGTCATCAATTTTTTCGTACTTGTCAGCATCGACAAACTCCGAAGCATCTAAGTCGTACCAGGCCTGAATACCCTTCTCTTCGATATAAACCGACACTTTTTCCATTATGTCAGCCGACTCTGGATGCGGTTCGCCGGTCTGCTTATCAATGAACAAACATAATGGTACGCCCCAGGTACGCTGGCGTGAAATACACCAATCAGGACGCGTGCCGACCATGCTTTCAATGCGAGCTTCGCCCCACTCTGGAACCCACTTCACTTTTTTGATTTCTTCCATGGCCTGCGCCTGCAAACCATTTTGGCTCATTGAAATAAACCACTGAGGAGTGGCGCGATAAATCAATGGTGTTTTAGTACGCCAGCAATGTGGATAGCTGTGACGGATTTTATCATGATGTAACAAGCAACCTTTTTCGATCAAATGATCAACCACCGGCTGATCCACTTTGTAAACATGCTGTCCGGCAAAGACTGGCGTGTCATCAGAGAAAACACCATTGGCCATCACATAGTTTAATAAGCCTATGCCATACTTCTTACCCACCACAAAGTCATCAGGACCGTGATCTGGGGCGGTATGGACAAGGCCCGTACCAGCATCAGTGGTGACATGCTCACCGATAATCACTGGTACTTTTTTATCGTAGAATGGATGGTTAAGCTCCAAGTTTTCAAGCTTGGAACCTTTGGTAGAAGCCAACACTGAATAATGTTCAATTTCAGCTTCTTTCATCACGCTCTCAACCAACTCATTGGCCAGAACAAAACGCTGTTTTTTACCTTCACGATCGACCTGTACTAGTACATACTCCAAATCTTCGTGGATAGTAACAGCCTGACTCGAAGGTAGTGTCCAAGGCGTTGTGGTCCAGATCACAACAGATACTTCACCTTCGCCCTGTTCGCCGGAGAAATCAAACGTCTGTAAAAATTTTTGTTCATCGCTGACTGGGTAATTCACATAAATCGAGAACGAAGTTTTATCCTGATACTCAACTTCAGCTTCTGCCAAAGATGAACCACCGACCACACTCCAATACACTGGCTTTTCGCCTTTATGCAAATGGCCATTACGCACCAATTTTGATAAAGCGCGAACAATATTGGCTTCAAATTTAAAGTCCATGGTCAAATACGGGTTGTCCCACTCACCCAAGACACCAAGGCGAATGAAGTCAGCTTTCTGACCGTCAACCTGTTTCGCCGCATAGTCACGGCATTTCTGACGAAATTCTGCATGAGTGACTTTAGCTCCGGCTTTACCGACTTTTTTCTCGACATTATTTTCAATCGGCAAACCATGACAGTCCCAGCCCGGTACATAAGGGCTGTCGAAACCGCTCAAGGTTTTACTTTTAACAACAATGTCTTTAAGAATTTTATTCACAGAGTGACCAATATGAATATTGCCATTCGCGTATGGAGGGCCATCGTGCAAAATAAATTGCTCACGGCCAGCGCGCGCTTTACGAATTTCACCGTAAAGATCATTCTTGCTCCATTCAGCCAACATTTTTGGCTCGCGCTGTGGCAAATTTCCACGCATTTCAAAACGTGTTTTCGGTAGGTTTAATGTGTCTTTATAATCGCTCATTTAAGCTACTACTCTGTTTTATGTAATGTGAAATTAAATTAATGCTTTGCTAATAAGATTAAAGCTGGTTGTTAAAAAGCGCTCTCGCTTTTTCAATATCTCGGTTAATTTGTTCAATCAACTCATCTTTACCATTGAACTTCTGTTCGTCACGAATTTTCATAATCGGCTCAATCGTTAGGTGTTGTCCGTAAACATCACTATTAAAATCTAATAAATGTACTTCTAACCGTTCTTCGCGCTCATTCAACGTGGGTTTCTTACCAACGTTAGCAACGCCATTCACGACCTTGTCGCCGACACCTAAGACCTTAACCGCGTAAACGCCCTGCAATGGGCTTTTGACACGCTTTAAGGCAATGTTGGCGGTTGGAATGCCAATGGTTCGTCCTTGTTTGTCGCCATGCGCCACACGTCCACGAAATCGATAAGGACGGCCTAACAACTTTTCAGCTCGTGCAAAATCACTATCCGCTATAGCCTGTCGCACTAGACTACTGCTAATACGTACATCACTATCATCAATCTCTTGCACAACCGTCTGATTGGCTTCAACTGGAAAGTGACCGGCCTGCTTCAACAAAGCAAAGTCACCCTGTCGCTGATAACCAAATTTAAAGTCATCACCGATAAACAAGTACTTAACCCGTAAAGTCTCTACCAGCACACGACGAATAAAATCTTCCGCGCTGAGTTCTGCCAGCTCTTGATTAAAGCGTAAACATAGCACGTAATCCACACCCATATCTTTTAATGCCTGTAGTTTATCCGTCAGCTTAAACAAACGCGCTGGTGCAGCACTAGGACGGAAGAACTCTTGCGGGTGTGGCTCAAAAACAATAACGACACTGGGCACTGATAGAGCTTTGGCCTTGCTCGTTAATCGTTCGATGATCGCCTGATGGCCCAAATGGACACCATCAAAATTACCAATGGTTGCCACGCTCCCCTGAGCAAACAGGTTAGGCGGACAACTGTATAGACCACGAATTAAGCGCATGAACGCAATGTTCTCCAGGCGACAGACATTGATGCCGAGCTAATCAAAGCGGGCAATTATAGCGGACTATGGGTCAGGAATTAACCACCTTTCAATAAATTAGCTAATTTTCATCGGAATTGAATCGAACTCAAGAAACTGCCAAGATATGAGTATTCCATAGAATGATACAACAATTCGGTAACCTTATGAAAAACCAACTAATAATCACCAGTCTGATAGCTTCTAGTCTATTGCTGACCAGCTGCGCCTGCTTTTTCTCGCCAGATTATGACTTAACCGATGAAGAGGCAGCCTTCTTTGATAACCTTGCCCGTATGTGTGGAAGTAAGTTTATTGGTGAGTCAACCTATCCTGATGATCCCAGCCATGACTTTGCTGGCAAACAACTGGTTGCCACGATTGATGGCTGTGGCCCCCGCTACGTCTCTATTCCTTTTCAGGTTGGTGAAGACAAGTCCAGAACATGGCTCATCTACAAAACTGGCAGTGGCTTGAGATTGCGCCACGACCACCGTCATGAAGATGGGACACCTGATGAAGAAACGCTTTACGGTGGTTATTCCGCGCCTTATAAAGGTGAAAAGCCGACCCAGTACAAACAGTTTTTCCATGCTGATGACTATACTGCCGAGTTGATTCCAGCTGCGCAAAGCAATGTCTGGATGCTGGAATACAATCCAGATACTCAGGAAATGACCTATTATTTAGAGCGTCATCAAGAGCCAAGATATAAAGCAGTTTTAAAGCTGGTTGAAGAACAGTAATCCGAGACTACAACACTACAAAAAAAGGGAAGCAACGGCTTCCCTTTTTAGTGTAAGGCGCATATCAGCCTATCCTGAAGTCTTTGCGCCTGAGTCCTAATATGACTAACAGAACCACGTAAGCTGCGATGGTTGCAGTAATAATAATACTGATCATGCCAATGGCTTCCATTCGTGACCAGGCCTGCCACTGCTCAATGCTAAAGTCCGTATACCAAAGCCCTAACAACAGTAAGCTACTGGCCACAACCAACTTGCCTATCCACAGCTTACTTTCTCTGGAAAGCTTTAAGTGGTTATCTTTACTCAAGAAGTGATACAACAAGATAGCATTGACGAAAGCTGAAACGCTGGTTGCCGCCGCTAACCCCACATGACCAAAAGGCTTAAACAAGGCAAGGTTCAACACAATATTAGTAACCACCGCCACAACCGCAATTTTCACTGGCGTTTTAGTGTCCTGGCGCGAGTAGAATCCAGTAAGAAACACTTTAACCATCATGAAAGCTATCAGGCCTGAAGAATAGGCCTGCAAACTCTGTCCTGCTTTAAAGGAATCATAATCAGTGAAAGCGCCGTGCTGGAATACGGTTATCATGATCGGTTCGGCAAGCCAGAAGAGTCCTATCGCTGCAGGAATACCAATCATAAGCACCATCCGCAAGCCCCAGTCCAGCGTCCCTGAATAATGCTCCATATCTTTCTTAGAGAAGAACTTGGATAAGGTAGGCAACAATACCGTAGCAATGGCAATGCCGAAAATACCCAAAGGAAACTCGAGCAAACGATCAGAGTAATACAGCCAGGAAATACTGCCTTCAACCAGCAAAGAAGCAATCTGAGTATCGATAAGCAGGTTAATTTGGCTCACTGATGCGCCGAAAATCACTGGAATCATCAATTTGATGATGCGTTGCACCGCAGTATCTTTCCAGGCCCATTGTGGTTTAGGCAAATAGCCTGCTTTCCACAGGAATGGAAAGTGCAGAAACAACTGCAAAGCGCCAGCAATAAAGATAGCCCAGGCCAGAGCTACCGTTGGCTCTTCCATTGTCGGGGCATAGACTATAGCAGCCGCGATAATTGAAAGATTGAGTAAAATAGGCGCAAAGGCAGGTACAGCAAACTTATTTAGCGTGTTAAGTACCGAACTGTACATCGCAACCAATGAGATAAAGAAGATATAAGGGAAAGTGATCTTCAACAGGTCACTGGCCAGGTTAAACTTTTCCGGCTCATCAAGGAAACCGATACCAAAGATAGCGATAACACCTTGTGAACCCAGCACACCAACAATGGTGACGATCGCCAGAACACCACCCAAAGTGCCCGAAACCTTGCTTAACAGTTGCACCGTTTCTTTTTGGCTTCGGTTGGAATAATACTCGGAAAATACAGGTACAAACGCGGTCGCGAAAGCACCCTCACCAAACAACCGACGTAAAAAGTTAGGGATTTTTTGCGCCACCAGAAACACATCCGCCTGAAATGAAGCGCCTAAAAGGTTTGCCAGAACCACGTCGCGCACTAAGCCCATAACACGCGAGATCATAGTCCAAAAACTGACGATGGTACTTGATTTTAGTAAGCCACCCATCGATTCCCCTAATCTGTTGTTTGTTGTAGAAATTGGCGCAAGTTTAAGTGATAATTAGACCTGCGACCAGACAATCGCTTTAAAAGCCTCCAAATTGCCAGAATTCTGCCGTTTTTGGTGGTTTTTACTTGATAAGGACGTGCAAAGACGGTATATTTCGCGACCTTAAATTTTGAATTAACTATTACGTTGTTAGGAGTTCACCTTGGCTAACATTAAATCTGCCAAAAAACGTGCTCGTCAAGCTGAAGCTCGTCGCCAGCACAACGCTAGCCGCCGCTCTATGTTGCGCAGCTACATTAAAAAAGTTGTTTATGCTATTGATGCAGGCAACAAAACTGACGCGCAAGCTGCTTTCGAGCGTGCTATCCCTGTGATTGATAAAGCCGCTAACAAAGGCATTATCCACAAAAATAAAGCTGCTCGTCATAAGAGCCGCCTTACCGCACGTATCCAGGCTCTATAATTGCCCGGGTTACTAGAGCTGGTTATTTAA
The DNA here is from genome assembly GCF_048265365.1 of Kangiella sp. Lineage (NCBI taxonomy): Bacteria > Pseudomonadati > Pseudomonadota > Gammaproteobacteria > Kangiellales > Kangiellaceae > Kangiella > Kangiella sp. Next base: position 1,383,141 of record NZ_JBLXBT010000001.1, on the reverse strand, counting down.
GTTAATACAACCAGTCGCTAGACAGTAAGAATTATAAAAGCTGCTTCTCTTTTGAGTCGCAGCTTTTTTTGTTGCCGTGTAAATTATCCACAAACAGCAATCACTTCCATCCAATACCCATAATGTTTTTTTTATTAGCCATTATTCACTATTTGCTTTTCCAGTATGGTCATCGCCGCCTTCAACTGCTTTAAATCCTCTTCAGCTGCTCCCTCTAACAAATGCTCTATTCTCTGTAATCTCTTGCGCCGCGTTTCTTCCAATAACTGCTGACTTTTACGGGTTGGTGCAACATAGACAACTCTTTGATCAGTCTTTGAGCGGGACTTAATCACATAGCCCTGCTTTTCAAGACTCTTTACGGTTCGAGTGATTGCCGGTGCTGATACCTGCTCCATTTCAGCCAGACTGTTTATGGTCTGCGGCCCAACATAGATAAGAATAGACAGCAAAGAGAGCCTTTCGGCAGTTAAACCGCTTTCCTGATCATGCTTTTTGGCATTTCTAAGTAGATGAATGGCTACACTATGCAACATTTCAGCGACTTCCGTATGATTGCTTCTGGAATCAGACATTTGTCTTGCCATGGTTAAATATTAACATTGGTTAAATATATTCGTCTTAGCTACCTATTTCAATAAGCTATCCAAAAAATAGATAGAAGATGCCTATCAGAATGAAAATTCTGCAGCCTCAAGCATGCAATATCAGGGACTTACTGCAGCCCCCTATTAGTTTCCCTCTATGAGGTATGACCAGTTATTGACTTTATTGGTCGGATGAGTAGAATTGCGCCACATTTTCAGAACCTTCTTGAGGCATTTTGATGAGAAAGGTCTTTCTATCCGCGATTGTTACAACCCTTAGCATTCTTCCACTTTCTGCAATCCAGGCCAAAGTTACAGCCGATGAAGCACAAGCTTTAGGCAATACCCTCAGTCCAATTGGTGCTGAGTTGGCAGGCAGTGCAGACGGCACTATTCCAGCCTGGACAGGTGGAATCCAACAAGTTCCCCAGGATTATGAACCGGGCGAACACCATAAAGATCCTTTTGCTGATGAGAAAGCACTGCTAATCATCGATCAAAGCAATGTTCAACGCTACTCAGACAAGCTGACGGCAGGACAGATTGCCATGATCAATCAATACCCTGATTATAAAATCAAGATCTATCCTACTCATAGAACCGCTTCATTCCCACAAAAGGTCTATGACTATAGTATTCAAAATGCGACACGAGCAGAACTTACCCAGGATGGTGCTGGTCTGGTTAATGCCAAAGTTGGCGCCCCCTTTCCGATCCCTAATAATGGATTAGAAGCAATCTGGAACCACTTAACCCGTTATCGTGGCGAATATATTACTCGTGAATACATTCAGGTAACGCCACAACAAGACGGCAGCTATTCGCCAGTTAAGTTTGAACAGGAATCCTTACAATATTATGTACAGGAAAACCCTGAAAAAGATAACCTGCTATTCCTCTATAAGCAGCGCATCACAGCACCTTCTAACCTGGCAGGTCAGGTTTTATTAGTTCATGAGACCTCCAATCAGGTTGAAGATCCTCGTCGCGCCTGGCGCTATGATCCAGGCCGTCGCCGCGCAAGCCGAACGCCTACGGTAGCCTATGATGCTCCCGCTCTGGCTTCAGATGGGTTGTCTACCGTTGATAACTTTGACATGTTCAGCGGCTCTCCTGATAGGTACAACTGGGAATTAAAGGGTAAGAAAGAAATTTATGTTCCCTACAATGCCTATAAATTACATAGTGACCAATTAAACTATGACGACATCATTCGCCCCGGTCATATTAATCAAGATCTGGCACGTTATGAGCTACACCGTGTCTGGGTAGTCGAAGCAACTCTTAAAGAAACTGAACAGAACATCTATAGCCGCAGAACATTCTACCTTGATGAAGACAGCTGGCAGGCGTTGCTAGTTGATCACTATGATGAAAATGGCCAGCTATGGCGCGTAGGCGAAGCACATGCCATCAACTATTACGAAGTCCCAGTCCTTTGGAGCACATTAGATGTGCTCCATGATCTCAAAGCCAAACGCTATATCGCATTTGGTCTAGATAACAAAGAAAGCATGTATGACTTCGGAACCGAGCTTAACTACAGCAAGTTCACAGCCTCAGCACTGAGACGCGAAGGTCGTTAATGTCAGGTTTTACACATCCCCTGGTTTATCCCACCTGTGTTGCAGCCACTCGTAAGAGTGGCTTTTTTTTGCCACTTATTGCTATGCTGAGTATAGTTTCAAATCAGCATCACAAAAAATTCCCAATAGAGGTTTATATGAAAAAAATCTGTCTTGTACTCACCAGTAGCCTGCTCGCCCTTGCAGTGAATCTATCCGAAGCAAAAAGTGATATAGAAATGGGCCCCATTCTTGAAGCTTATGGACCAGCCTCAGCCATAGAAGATAGCGATATCCCATTACCGGAAGGTTTTGTATATAAAGCCCTGTTTGATATCAGCGAAACAAACCAAAAGCACGATCAATACAACCGAAAAATAGAGTCGGTTGCCCGCTTCTTAAACATGCATGCCAGAAATGGCGTCGAACCTGACAATATGAAGCTAGCGGTGGTGCTACATGGTTCGGCTGTCAAAGATATCTTAACCGACGAAGCTTATGCCAAGCGGCATGGCTATAAAAATCCTAATACAGATCTAATTCACCGACTAGCTGAAAACGGTGTTGAGTTTTACGTTTGCGGCCAGTCAGTTGCCTTTTATGATGTTAAGAAAAGTGAACTGTCTTCAGACGTGAAGTTGGCATTATCAGCCATGACAATGGCAGTATTGTTGCAGGAAGATGATTACCAGTTAATTCCGTTTTAAAAAAAAGCGAGCTTACAGCTCGCTTTTTAATATTTCTAAAGTTGAGGAAACTCTAGGGCTTATCTTTTTCTTGCTCAACTGGCTGCTCAGTTTCGTCAGAAACTTCATCAGTTTCTGAGCCGTCGTCATCAAGCTGTTCTTGAACAGAAAGCTCCTCATCAGAAAGCTCCTCATCAGAAAGCTCTTCATCCAAGCTCTCATCACTCTCTGCGTCATCATCTTCGTCCCACCCGTCATCAAGATCATCCCAGACTTCCTGTGGCACTTCATCAATGGCACCAGGCTCGGGCCAGTTAAAGGACTGAGCTTGAGTCTCTGCTTCGTACTCACGCATTTTAGGATGCTCAATCAGATAATCCATGATGTCATTACAGATTTTTCGAGTGCCTTCTTTCTGGATAGCAGACATACGGTAAACAGGTCCATCCCACTCCAGGCGCTCGAGCATATCAGCAATTTTTGCCTCAACCTCTTCTTCGGATAACAAGTCGGTCTTATTGAACACTAACCAGACAGGCTTATCTTTTAAGGATATATCCTTACTTTCACTGTACTTATACAGCTCATTCATAATCCCATTAAAATTCTTAACCGGATCGGATTCATCAAATGGCAACAAATCGACGATGTGTAATAAAATTCGAGTACGTGCAAGGTGACGCAAGAATCGAATACCAAGCCCAGCACCTTCCGCAGCCCCTTCAATCACACCAGGAATATCAGCAACCACAAAGCTCGACTCGGTATCCACTCGAACCACACCCAGGTTAGGCACCAGGGTTGTGAACGGGTAGTCGGCGACTTTAGGTTTAGCTGATGAAACAGCTCGAATGAAGGTTGATTTACCGGCATTAGGCAAACCCAACAGACCCACATCAGCTAATACTTTCAGCTCAAGGCGCAGTTCACGAAACTCGCCTGGAGTGCCATGAGTAGCCTTACGTGGCGCGCGGTTAATTGAGCTTTTGAAACGCGTATTACCAAGACCATGGAATCCGCCTTTAGCCACCAACACAGCCTGGCCATCACGAACCAGATCACCAACAACCTCACCGGTCTCTTTGTCAGTAATTTGTGTTCCAACAGGGGCTTTTAAGTAAAGCTCTTCACCTTTACTGCCGGTTTTATTACGTCCTTGTCCGTTCTCACCTCGTGTCGCTTGATAAAAACGCACAAAGCGATAATCAACCAAGGTATTAAGCTCAGCATCAGCAACAATATAGACGTTACCGCCGTTGCCACCGTCGCCGCCATCAGGGCCGCCACGTGCAACGTATTTCTCACGACGAAAACTGACAATGCCGTTACCGCCATCACCTGCTTTCACCTTTATGGATACTTCATCAACAAATTTCATTGCGCTATTCTGCCACTGTTACCCTGTTAGACTATCTGCCTATTATACAATTAAGTTTACAACCCAGCTTGCAAAAAAAAACCCCAGCGATGGCTGAGGCTTTTTCTTCATCTGATTCGATTAAGCGTCGATAGAAACAAACTTACGGTTGTTTTTACCTTTAACTTCGAATTTCACTTTGCCGTCAACCTTTGCGAACAAAGTGTGGTCGCGACCAAGACCAACACCGTTGCCAGCGTGGAATTTAGTACCACGTTGACGAACAATAATGCTGCCTGCGCTTACTTCTTCACCGCCAAAGCGTTTAACACCAAGGCGTTTACTTTCGGAATCGCGACCGTTACGAGTACTACCACCAGCTTTCTTGTGAGCCATCGTTTACTCTCCTTTTACCAATTCTTTAGCCTGCTCGATCCAGTTTTCACGTTCGATGCGGCCTTTAAAGTTTAATTCTTCGTCAAATTTAGCAACATCTGCTGCTGTCCATTCGGCGATTTGCTTAAATGTAGTGATACCAGCGTCGTTTAATTTACCAACGATAACTGGACCTACACCTGAAAGTTGACTTAAATCGTCACCTTCAGCTTTAGCGGCTTTCTTAGCTGGAGCTTTCTTGGCCGCTGCTTTAGCAGGAGCTTTTTTAGCTGCTGGCTTAGCACCATCTAGAGCGATACCGTTAATTTTAACTTCAGTATACCACTGACGGTGGCCTTGACGCTTCATGTGGTGTTTACGACGCTTGAACTTAAGAATAGTTACTTTCTTAGCGCGACCGTGATCAACAACTTCTGCTGATACTACAGCACCTTCTACTAAAGGCGTACCAAGTTGAATGTTATCACCATCTGCTACCATCAATACTTCACTGAAGTCGATGTTAGCACCAGTTTCCGCTTCGATTTTCTCCAAGCGAACAACTTGGCCTTCTTTAACGCGGTGCTGTTTGCCACCACTTTTTATTACTGCGTACATATTTATTCTCCAGTTTTGACCCTCTCGTATATCTCAACGACAAGGTTAATATGCAATGCGATTACGAATTAAGGGCGCGAATTGTAAGCCAAAGCACGTATTGGATCAAGCGAAAAGCCGATGAAATCAGGCTTTTTTACTCTTTTTTCGCCCGTTCGAGGCTGCCGTCGGGCTACGACTTGAAAAAACGTCGATAACACTTGACCGAAACGCGATGCCTCACTAGGATTGCGGTGCAATTTTATTGATTTTCCTACAAAATACAAACGCTTTTGACAATTATGATGACCCTAGATGAAATCAGAGACTTGGTTGCGGATGAGTTTGATGCTACCAACCAAATCATTATAGACAGACTGCAATCAGACGTGGTTCTTGTGAACCAGGTCGGTCATTATATTGTTGCGGCGGGCGGTAAGCGATTGCGTCCTATGCTCTTGCTACTAGCCGCTAAGTCATTAAATTATAAGGGCAAATTCCATCCGAATCTGGCTGCCGTGATCGAACTTATCCATACCGCCACCCTGCTTCATGATGATGTTGTGGATGAGTCTGACCTACGCCGTGGTCGCCAAACCGCCAACGCCATGTTTGGTAATCAGGCCTCGGTACTGGTAGGAGACTATTTATATAGCCGCTCCTTCCAGATGATGGTTGAAGTGGGCGAAATGCGTGTAATGGAAGTGCTTTCGGAAACTACTAACGAAGTAGCCGCTGGCGAAGTCCTACAGCTGATGAACGTCAATGATCCTGATGTGGACGAAGCTTCTTATTATCAAGTGATTGAGCGCAAAACCGCCATTTTGTTTGCGGCTGCCACGCAATTGGCTGCCATCCTTGCAGGCGCCAGCAAAGATATCGAAGAAGGTTTACGTGAATACGGCCTACAACTCGGCAATGCTTTCCAGCTCGTGGATGATGCGTTGGATTATGCCGCTGATACCGAAGAGCTCGGTAAGAATGTCGGTGATGATCTGGCCGAAGGTAAGCCTACCCTGCCCCTGATTTATGCGATGCAGCACGGCTCTGACAGTGATGCGCAAATGATACGCCAGGCCATCGAACAAGGTGGGCTTGATAATATGGATGCCATCCTACGCATTATCCAAGAGACAGGCGCTATCGAATACACCTACCAGTCAGCAGAGAGAGCGGTAGCAAAAGCCATTAGTGCCTTAGAACCACTACCCGAGAGTCAGTACAAACAGGCGCTAATTGATATTGCCCAGCTGTCACTCAAGCGTAACTCCTAAGCGTAACTCTCAAACACAACTCTAAAAACGGAATCAGTCAGCCCCTACACCGATTTATACCTTGCCAGAGATGGGGTAACAGGCAATGATTGAAGCTATCGATTTAAAAAGCCAATCAGTGGCAAAAAAATTGACAATTGATAGCTTTTAGCTCTCGCAAGCGTTTTTAAATTCTGCGATAATAGCGCGCAATTTTAAGCATCCCGATCCGCTTAGCTTAACAGTTGCATTGCAAAGGTTTGAGAGCCTTTGTCCAAGAGGAGTACCCAATGTCTCGCAATCTTGATTTAAGCCAATATGGCATCCACTCAGTTTCAGAAATTATCTATAACCCGTCTTACGAATTACTATTTGAAGAAGAAACCAAACCAGGCGCCGAAGGTTATGAGAAAGGCGTGGTCACTGACACTGGTGCCGTTGCAGTAGATACCGGTATTTTCACAGGTCGCTCACCGAAAGATAAGTACATCGTTATGGATGACACCACTCGCGATACAGTGTGGTGGTCAAAAAATGGGGTGAATGATAACAAGCCTATTTCTCCAGAAGTCTGGTCAGACTTAAAGCAAGTGGTTACCAATCAACTATCAGATAGTCGTCTATTTGTGGTTGATACTTTCTGCGGAGCCGATGAAGCAACGCGTTTGAAAGTGCGCTTTATCACTCAAGTTGCATGGCAAGCTCACTTCGTTAAAAACATGTTCATTCGTCCAAGCGATGATGAGCTGGAAGGTTTCGAGCCTGATTTCGTGGTCATGAATGGTTCTAAAGCGACCAACCCTAAGTGGCAAGAACATAGCCTCAACTCTGAAAACTTTGTTGCTTTCAACCTGACTGAGAAAATTCAGCTTATCGGTGGCACCTGGTACGGCGGTGAAATGAAAAAAGGTATGTTCTCGATGATGAACTACCTGCTACCGCTAAAAGGCATTGCTTCCATGCACTGTTCAGCAAATGTTGGCGAAAAAGGTGATGTAGCCATTTTCTTTGGTCTTTCCGGTACCGGTAAAACAACTCTTTCAACGGATCCAAAGCGTGCCTTGATTGGTGATGATGAGCATGGCTGGGATGATAATGGCGTCTTCAACTTCGAAGGTGGTTGTTATGCAAAAACCATCAACTTGAGCGAGGAAAATGAGCCCGATATTTACCGTGCAATTCGTCGCGATGCTTTACTTGAAAATGTTGTAGTCGGCGACAACGGCAAGATTGATTTTGACGATGGTAGTAAAACTGAAAACACTCGTGTTTCATACCCCATCTATCATATTAACAATATCGTTAAACCTGCTTCCATGGCTGGCCATGCACAGAAAGTCGTGTTCCTGACAGCCGATGCCTTTGGTGTGCTTCCTCCGGTTGCCAAATTAACTCCTGAGCAGACTCAATACTACTTCCTATCGGGCTTCACAGCCAAGTTAGCGGGCACTGAACGTGGTATCACAGAACCAACTCCAACCTTCTCCTCTTGCTTTGGCGAAGCCTTCTTATCATTGCATCCAACACAGTACGCTGAAGTACTAGAGAAACGCGTTCAAGATGCTGGCGCAGAAGTGTACTTAGTCAATACCGGTTGGAACGGCACTGGAAAGCGTATATCAATCAAAGATACGCGCGGAATTATTGATGCAATTATGGATGGTTCTATTGAAGAATGTTCATTTGAGAACCTGCCTTATTTCAATCTAGCTATCCCAACTGAACTAAAAGGCGTCGATACCAACATTCTGAACCCACAAAACACCTATAACTCTGCAGCTGAATGGGAAGAAAAGGCGAAAAAGCTAGCGGCAATGTTTATTAAGAACTTTGACCGATTTGCTGATAACGACAAAGCTAAAGCGCTTATATCAGCAGGGCCATCGCTTTAATAGTAAGTTCTAAACTTAAAATAAAAGCCGCTGAATGCGGCTTTTATTTTGTCTTGGTGCTTTTGAAAATAGATAATGAAACTTAAATCAACTTGGGCTTATCTATGTGATAACCCTGCCCATAATCAAAGCCCATTTCTTTAATCTTATTCAATACCTGTTCATTCTCAACAAACTCTGCAATCGTCTTAATACCGAGCTGAACACTAATTTCACAAATACTTTTTACAATGGTTTGGTCATAATCATTTTCGAGTATTTGCTTAATGAAAGAGCCATCTACCTTAATGAAGTCAACTGGAATGTTCCGTAGGTAACCATAAGATGACATACCGCTACCAAAATCATCCAATGCAAACTTGCAACCAAAGCGATTGAGGCTGTCAATAAACTCTTTTACCAAATCGTAGTTATTGATGGCTGCAGTCTCAGTAATTTCAAATACCATATACCTGGCTAACTCTTGATTCTCTGAAATTTTCTCGACCAGATTCTCTCTAAACTCTTCACTATTAAGTGAAACACCTGATAAATTGATACACCACAAATAATCACTTGCTTGCTGATTAGCTTCCAAGTATTCCAGCACACGGTTTACAACCCATTCGTCAACCTGTGGCATTAAATTAAATCGTTCAGCGGCAGGAATAAATTCAATAGGCGGTATCATGCCACCTTGTTCATCCAGCATAACCACCAGCACTTCTTTCAAATCACCCTCGCCATTAAGGTCTTTAATGGTTTGTATACGTAGGGCAAAACGATCTTCGTCTAAGGCTTTATTAATACGGTTAACCCATAACACTTGCTGATGGAAGTGGATACTCTCAGGATCGCTCTTATCAAACACATGGATTCGATTACCGCCTTTTTCTTTCGCTATGGTTCGAGCGGATGCTAGTTCCGAAAGAACTTCGCTAGGTCCTAAGGTGTCTGAACTCATTGTTGCCATACCAGCACTTGCATCGACACTAATGTGCATTTCTGTCCAATCAAATACAGTATCGTGCACTGTCATTAGGATATTCTGAATAACCTTATAGGCAGACTCTAAATTTACCTGATCAAAAACAATCAAAAACTCATCTGCACTAAGTCGAAAGGCACGATCATTCCCCCCGATATTCGCACGAATAATCTTGGCAAACTGTTTTAGCACAAAGTTGCCTGCTTCATGCCCAAATGAATCATTAACCAGATTAAACTTGTCAATATCAAGCAAACAGGCAATGTGTTTAGCTCCATCACTCTCACTTATTAACTCATTGAGAAACTTATCCAGAGCAAAACGGTTCTCGAGCTCAGTCAGGAAATCGTGATTAGCCTGATACACCAGTTGACTTCGACTCGACTCAAGCTCAGTGATGTTTTTCCTTAACTGGCCCTTGCTCTCTAGTAAAACCTTATTATTGCGATAGAGCACAAAAACCAGATACATAAAATAGGACAGGAATATGGCCAGCAACATTACTAATAACATCAACGAATAGCGAGCATTGGATAGCGGCAAATAAAACTCTTCAATGCTGCCGGTAATGGTTAAGTTCCAAACTCGACCACCTAGATCAAATGTTCTATCAATGGCAAATGCATTATCACTATCAACTTGTGATTGACCTCTTGAATGGTGCTCAAGTAACAGGCTGTTACCGCCATCAGTCACATCGTTTATAGTGAGCGACAGTCCAAAGCGCGCCAATTCACTCGAGGTTTCACTAATAAGCTCCTCTAAAACGAATACGCCTTCAGACAAACCAACGATATTTCCCTGCGTGTTTTCTTTTGCATAACTATAAGCCGGAGCAAAAACTAAAGCAGCGGATTTGCCTGGATGCTGGTGCAACTCCATACGTGAAGTTACTGTCGTTGAGTTAGTTCGAATAGCCCTTTCTAAGGCTTCCTGGCGTGCATCAGAACGATAAGGGTCGTAACCAATGACCTCTTTATTTTCTTGATAAGGATACGCATAAATAATCGGATAATAAACTTCACGATTTAATTTTAAAAGGATTAAAGTTCCATCATTTGCTTTTTCAGTTAAGCTAAAATCAGGATATTCTTCGCGGGCAGTCTCAAGGAATGACTCTAAATTTTCATGCTTAACAAATTGCACGTACTCAAATGCCTGAATTCCGCTGTGTTTAACCAGATTGCTCTTAGCAAAATGTTCAAACTCGAATCGAGTGACTTTTTCAGAAAGGGAAAAGAAAGTGGCTAGCTGCTCAACATCATCAATAAATCGCTTAACATCACCTGTAATCTTTAATACATAGCGAGTTGACACATCATTGAAGCGCTCTTCAGCATACTGATGTTCAGTGGACTCTAACCAGCGCCCAGCAAACCACAAAAAAGCAAAGCCCAATAGCACTATAATCCCAATTGCAATCAGGTTTTTTACCAGAAAAGGTAATGGCTTTGCCTTTCTTGTCATTAAAACGACTCCTCAGCGTCTATTTGTAAACTAACGCCAATCTTTGATTGATAGTATCGAGTGCAAGCCTGCTTATATTATTAATCTCTAATTCTTTTAGATCTGCGAGTATTTTCTTTTCTGTGTTACTTATATACCACAATTGACTGCCCTTACCAACAGCTACCCCATTTGAGTCCAGCCAAACGTAATCCTGTACACCCTCAGGTAAAACAATGTCTGTGGCTTTAACGTCACCGCTTTGGTCTATCAAAAAAATATGATTCTGACCATCTATGAGCTGAGTGAAGCTCACTTTATTCTCTGTAACTCGTTGCAAGCAACGGCCTATATTTTCAACCAATGGCTCTGCTTTTCCTTCAGCATTAACGTCAAGTAATTGCAAAGTCATCACTTCGCCCAAGACAAAAGTAGCAGCCAAGTCTGAGTTCAGCCATGCGTGATATCCCACAGGCTCAATAGCGGGGTTGAGAACTTGTTGGGTTGCATCATCAAGAGTGATCAAGCGCAAATGCTGCTGACCTTCAGAATTAACACCTATAACACTTAATCTACTGTCATCATAAACCGTCGGGGAATACTCGCTAACGTCATCACTTTGAGTGACGTTGGTTAGTTTCTTTTCGGCAAAGTGGTAAGCAAAGATATCCGTTTGTTCATCCATCATTCGTGTGAAATACAGCAGCTCACCATCGGCGGAAAAATGAGGTTGATTATCATAACCTATATGATTAAAAGCATTGAGTGCATTACCAGCATCCACTTTCATTGAAGCGCCAGGCGAACTCACAGGAATAACTACAATATCGGTTGAAGGGATTGCAGGAGTTTCGTCTTCTGCTCGCAGATCTGACACACAAACTAATTGTGCTGACAACACAATTGCCAGCCAGGAAGAAAAGTTCATTTATGACTCCGGAGGCTGAACAAAAGCCAAAGGTTGTGCCGAATAGCAAACAATTTTATCGCCTGCCTGCTTATCGCCGACTGCTTTTTTAAGGGCTAGCCTTTGTTCTTTGAAAGTAAAAGCTGAGTCAGCCTGAATGGCATAATGCCTGACATTTTCCGACACCAGTACTTCACCAGGTTCAGCCATAGACTCGAGGCGTGCAGCAAAGTTAATGGCATCACCTTCAATATCAAGTTGCTCGGTAATTTCATTGTGAGTAATTTTAACTTCGCCAATATCCAAACCGATACGTAAAGCAAAGCCGGCTCCCGCCAATACCTTTTGAATCATGGCGGCGCAGCTTAAAGCGCTTTCAACATTCTGAAAAGTGGCTCTTAAAGAATCACCCTCCATATTAGGATAACTGGCTTGCCATTTTTTAAGAACAGGTTTTAATAAACCTCGGAACAAAGAAAGTTTCTCTGTTCGATCTTCTTCAGTCCAATGTGAAAAGCCTTTTAGGTCAGTAAACAACACTGCTAAACGACGAGTCTTTGCATCACTGTCAATTTCAGAAAGCTCAAGTAACTTAGGCCAGTATTTATCTTTAATCGCCTGTAAAGACTCTCGGATTTCAAACTGCAGTTTGCGCTCGGATTGAAGACTGATTTGAATAGATTGCAATTTTTCTGCTTCTTGTCGAAGACTCGCTTCAAGCATGGTTGGATTTAAACCACCCGTATCTTCGACCACGATAATGGCGCGAGTATCGCCGGGTTCATTGCGAATATCTCGAATACGCAGTTTACAGCCCCAATAACTGGCTTCAAGATGTTCAATCAAAAATGGTAACGTAGCTAGATCCTGGTAAGACAACATACGCTGGTAGCGCAGTGTAAAAGTGATCTTATCTGCAAATAATTTTTCAAATTGATTCTTAGCGTAATGAGTATAATCACGACCACGCTGATCCCAACTTGCATGGCTACAGTCAATGTTACGAATCGACCAGCCATTCGTTTGCACTTGCCATAATTTGGTAGCACTCAAGATCGCGTTATCAAGATTTGCTCTGCCTAAATTAGCGCTTCGTAAATCAGCACCTTTGAAGTTTACGCCATTTAAATTAAAGCCGGATAAATCCAAACCTGAAATATTAGCATTGCTAAGATTGGCACCCTTTAAAGTAACCCCCTCAATGCGGCAGCTGGATAAATCAACATCAGACAAATTAGCTTTGTTTAGATTGGTATCGCGTAAATTAACATTTTCCATTTTTGCGCCGATTAATTTAGCGCCCTGCATGTCCAAACCTTCTAAGTTTTGGTTACGCAAATCAGCTCCACTCAAATTGGCTTCGCGCAAATCTTGCCCGCGCAAATCATGGTCACGTAAATCCACACTGGACAAATCGGTGCGGAAACAAATGGCAGTTAATAAATTGGCATGAAGTAAATTGGCATGGCTAAGATTAGCTTGCTTTAAATTAGCAGCAATTAATTTTGCACCGGAAAGATTGCAATAACAAAGATTGGCGTCAGTCAGATTACTGGCGATTAAAGCAACACCTTGCAAATCGGAATAAGCTAGATTGGCTCCAACAAAACTCATTTCTGAAAGATCACAACCAGACAAGTCAAGGCCTCGAAGATCCTGTCCGTCAAAATTGGCGTGAGTTTTTGGGTTCTCTTTGCGCCATTGATTCCAGACTTTTTCCCCTTGCATTAATATTTTTAATAATTCTGTATTGTCCTCTGATGTCAGAGACATGAGTTTTCCTCTTCAGCCAAGCCGTAGCACTCTATTTATACCATAGAAACTTTATATAAAACAGCATCTAACAGCAGTTTTACTTGAGCTAAAGCTGGCTGTCAGTACAATGGATTCTTTTGCCATTTCTAAGGATTATCATGACTCATCCATTTGAAGAGTTTCGCCACAAACGCGAACAGGGTAACGCCAAAGCATTGGATACCGACAGCCTGTTAATTAAGCGTTTCTTTGGACTAGACAAAACAGCCTACGGTGAAGGTGTTCTTGATTCGAAAACCAAAGAGTTACTTGGTCTGGTTGCATCCATGGTGTTGCGTTGCAACGACTGTATTGATTACCATCTGGAACAGTGCGTCAAGCAAGGTTGGAATAAGCAGGAACTTGACGAAGCTATGGGCGTTGCTATGTTAGTGGGCGGTTCGATTGTGATCCCACATTTACGTCACGCAAAACTTAGCCTTGAGTTTTTATTCGAGGAACAAGATCAAAGTGAGTAGTTTATATTAATCCTTATAAACCAAGCACTTCTTTAACAAATGGAATGGTTAATTTTCTTTTGGCCTGCAAGGATGCTTGATCCAGTTTATCCAAAATTCCCAGCAACGTGGGTAAATCACGTTGTTGGCGGGCCAATAAATACTGAGCGACTTCTGTACTGAGCTCCAAGCCTTTTTCCTCTGCTTTTCTTTGTAGCAGAATCAGCTTTTCTTCATCGTTTAAGGGCCTGATGTTGTATATGAACATAGCCGATAGCCGTGACTTAAGGTCCTTAAGATCAAGAGCCAGCTGCGATGGCGCATTTAAGCCTGTGATCAGCAAACTCTTGCCCTGCTCTTTGAGTTGGTTATAAAGATTGAAAATCGCGGTTTGCCAGTCTTTATCAGCAATCACTTTCTCAATACCATCCAACGAGACACAATCAAAAGCCACCAGGCCATCCAGCATTTGCGGTACTAACATGCTGTTTTCTAATGGCAAATAGGCAATGAGCTTGTCGGGATTCTGCTCAGAATAAGCATGAGTTAATGCTTGCAGTAAATGACTTCGACCATGGCCCGGTTCGGAATAGATATAGATAAACTCGCTCTCACCCTGACAAATGGCTTCTAACTTCTGAAGCAACAGCTGGTTTTCGCCAACCATAAAATTGGCAAAGGTTGCATCGGAATGAAGCTCTATATCGAGGGGTAATTGCTGCATGGCTGTTTATTTATCGGTTATTCTTATTGCTGACCAGGGTCAGTGTGGTTCGTTTCAGTCTTATCTTTAACTGCGTCATTGCCGCTTTCAGGCAACGCCTGTTTCTCATTCTTAACCACTTTGTAGTTAACAACGCCTAGCCAGATATAATGAAGGCCACTGATAATGCAGGTCAATATTACTGTAATTTCAAGGCCTTGCAACAACATATCAGGAGCGGAATACCAGTCGGCGACCGTCAATAAAACCAATAATACCAGCAGAATAAGCAAAGCCGTATTCCACTTAGAAATTAAAGACGGGCGCATTTCATAAGGCCCAACGAAATAATGATAGCTGGTTGCGCCGCCGACAATAATCACATCTCTTGCGGTTGATACCCAAAATAAAGTCCAGGAAATATGCCCTTTAACCACCAACAATAGTAAAGCTACCAGCAACAATAATTTATCGGCTAAAGGATCGGTGATCGAACCAAACCGGCTTTGCCAGCGAAACCGCTTAGCGAGTAGCCCATCCAAACCATCGGAAAGGCCCGCAATCAGGAAAATAACCAATGCCAAAGCATATTGTTCGATCATTACATAGTAGGCAAACGGAATAATCAGAATAATCCGCATGATGGTAATGATGTTTGGTAATACACTTAAGCTCATGATTTTATTATTTATTTCCCTGTTTACTATTCCTGCCAGCGGAAACTGTATCGTCCGCCTAAACCTTGATCGGTTGGAGTGCGACGCAGATTATTTCCTATATTAATAGCATCAATCAAGCTTTGTGGCGAAGATTGCACCTTAACTTCAAATAAAACAGCATCACCTTTCACTTGAAGCACTCTCACTGATTGAGTCATACCCAAGCCTTCCAGATAACGTCTGGCACCAGCATAGGCATCCAGTGAATTGATATTCTCAACAAAAATCTCTACCGCAAGCACTTCATCAGATAACACAATAGACAGTCTTGCCGCCAATTTATCGGCTATTTGGTCAATTAAATCAGCCACTACCTGTCGCTTGCTGCCGGCAGTGCTCGATATATTCTCAACGTTTCCGCCTAAATCCAACGACCAGCGCCCCATCCATTGTCCACCGCTCTGTGACAACTGTCCAGCGACCACATAGTCAGCATTATATCGCTCAGAAGCTCTTTTGATTGGCCCAGTAAACCGGCCCCAGACATCACCCACAGAAACTTCTGACTTGTCTTCCAGATCCATCAAGGGCATGACAATTGGCAAGCCTCGGCGGGCTGCCGCACGCTTTATAGCGATAGCCACCTGATCCCGACTTTCTGAGACTACGCGACGTTGCCCAGCCTCTTCCACTGCAATCCAGAAACTACCGATAGGTCTGTTTTCAGACCAGATAGGCTGTTGCGCGTCTTTTAATATTCTGTGTACCGCCTGGCTGTCGAAAGTAGCAACCAGCAATAAAGGTCTTTCATAGACCATTTGCTCTTCTGCACTCAACCTTTTATAGGAATATTGACGCATATAATTTTGCGCATCCGACAGAACCGCTTGGATTTGCGAACTGTTAACAACAGATTTATTGCCACTGACTCGAACCAGAACTTCCGCGAAGACATTCTGCATAGCACTTTGACGCACACCGGTCGACTGATTTTCCACTGGCCAGCTAGCAGAATATAAGTCAGCCACACGCTCAGATTGAGCGGGCATAACCCAAAAAATATTCACTAGCAGGAGTGTCAAATAAAGATATTTTTTTGAAATATGTCTCATGAACCTAAGTTCCTGTTTTAATTATCTTTTGCTCGCCTTAATACAAAGCTTGCAATATTTGCACAAGCACCGATAACCTGCCCAATAATGTCGGCATTTTAGCAGTTTTTAATAATCACGCCAGGCAATTAGACCATATCCTAATGATAGATAGAGTTAACTATCCCTTTTCTTTCCCTTTTTCATTCGTATTTACCGCAAGAAAGTCTCGAATGAGCGTTTGACCTTACCTATAATACGCGGCACTTTCTTTATTTCTCAGCATTAAACAGGCGAATTCAATGGCAAAAGGCAGCTCAAGTCACTTCCCACATCCCGATCAGGTCTTAAATCATGCGGAAGTCATAGTCAGCGAACAGGTTGTAGACAGCGCCATCAGCAAGCTCGCCGAACAAATCAACAGCCAGAACTACCCCGCTCCTTTACAGATTTTTTGCATCATGAATGGTGGGCTCTACTTTGCAGGACAATTATTACGTCTACTAACCATACCTGTATCAGTCAGCTATCTACACGCCACTCGCTACGGCGATAAAACGCATGGACAGCAACTACAATGGATGGTTAAACCCAAAGCTGAAGATATCCATAACCACCCCGTCTTATTGCTTGATGATATTTTTGATGAAGGCATTACTTTGGAAGCGATTGCAAACGAGTGTCAGCAGTTTAATCCTACAAGCCTTCAATGCGGCGTTCTAGTAGACAAGGACCACCAACGCAAACCTGAGTCAGGTTTTAAACCTGATTTTATTGGCTTAAGTGTACCGGATCGATATATTTTTGGCTGTGGCATGGATTACAAAGGGTTATGGCGTAATTTGCCAGCAATTTATGCGATATAACGGTCATCTTCTTATAAAAGGCGTATACTGAGTAATAATTCACATTTACGTCTTTGTATTAACTTGAAAGCAAAGATACGCTAATAAGTCACTGTTAATTCAGTTAGTATTCATTCTAGTAAGCTATGATGAATCCAAGTATTTTTTGGGGAACCCGAGGAGAAATAGTATGAAAATATCGACCCCTTTTATGAAAACCCTTACTGCCGCAGTTGTTGCAGGCGTGATGGGTGTTGGTTGTACAACGCTTAATCCATACACTGGTGAAGAACAAACCAGTAAAACAGTTAAGTATGGCGCGATTGGTGCCATTACTTGTGGCCTGATTGGCGCAACTCGCGATAGCAAAAGTGCTCGTAACGCTGCTCTAGGTTGTGGTGCAATTGGTGCTGGTATCGGTGCCTACATGGACAGCCAGGAAGCGGAACTTCGCGAAGAATTGGCTGGGACAGGTGTGGGCGTTCAGCGTGACGGTGATCAAATTCACTTAATCATGCCTGGCGACATAACCTTCGAGACTGACCGTTTTGCCATTGATAGTGGTTTCTATCCGGTATTAGATTCAGTCTCTAAAGTACTCTACAAGTTTAAAGACACCAATCTGGAAGTAGCTGGCTTTACCGATTCTGTCGGTAGCGATTCCTACAACCAGGAGTTATCGGAAAAACGTGCTAACAGCGTAGCGTCTTACTTACGTCAGCGCGAGATTCCAAATAACCGTCTACGTGTGGTTGGTTATGGCGAACGCTACCCGGTAGCACCAAACGAAACAGAAGCTGGTCGCTCTAAAAACCGTCGTGTTGAATTGACCATTACCCCAGATCCACAGAACTAAGTGTATCTGTTCTTGTAAAAAGCGGCTTCGGCCGCTTTTTCTTTGCCTGTAAGCAATTAAGTTGATGCTTTTTTAAGGTCACTCCTTTCTATCAATAGCCGCATCTAGTAAAATTAGCGCAATTTTGAAAGGGTCCATTGACCCGAGCCCACTTTTATCTAGGAATACAAATGAGCGACAAAAAATCCCTGAGCTATAAAGACGCAGGTGTGGACATTGATGCAGGCAACGCCCTGGTAGACCGAATCAAAGACGTCTGCAAAAAAACTTACCGCCCTGAAGTGATGGGAAATATCGGTGGCTTTGGCGCACTCTTCGACTTGCCTTCAGGTTATGAAGAGCCGGCGCTTGTTGCCGGTACTGATGGCGTAGGTACGAAACTGCGTCTTGCCTTGAATCTGAAAAAGCACGATACCGTTGGGATTGATTTGGTTGCCATGTGCGTCAACGACTTGGTTGTTCAAGGCGCTGAACCTCTATTCTTCCTGGACTATTACGCTACCGGCAAACTGGACGTCGACATTGCAGCAGACGTGGTTACAGGTATTGCTAAGGGTTGTGAAATCTCAGGTTGCTCATTGATTGGTGGCGAAACTGCTGAAATGCCGGGCATGTATGAAGGCGATGATTACGACTTGGCTGGCTTCTGCGTGGGCATCGTTGATAAGAAAAAGATTATTGATGGCAGCAAAGTTAAGTCCGGCGATGTATTGCTCGGTTTAGCTTCAAGCGGCCCACACTCAAACGGCTACTCATTGATCCGCAAAATTCTTGAAGTCAGCGGTGCTGACGTTAATGCCGAGTTCGAGAATGGCAAAACATTAGGCGAAACCCTGTTAGAGCCAACCCGCATCTACGTTAAACCATTGCTTCGCCTGTTTAAAGAAGTGGAAGTTAAGGCTATTTCGCACATCACTGGCGGCGGTCTACAAGAGAACCTGCCACGTGTTATGCCTAAGACATCTAAGGCCATGATTAACACCAGCGCCTGGCAAATGCCTAAAATCTTCCAATGGCTCCAAACGGAAGGTAATGTCGATCGTCATGAAATGCACCGTACTTTCAACTGCGGTATCGGCATGGTTCTTGTCGTGAGCAAAGAGAACGCTGAAAGAGCCTCTGATTTATTACAAACGTTGGGTGAAACGGTCTATAACATTGGCTATATCGCTGCACGCGATGGTGATGAAGAACAAGTCGTTCTTTAAACCAACCCAATATGTCCAACATCGTTGTTCTTATTTCCGGTAACGGAAGCAATCTGCAAGCCATTATCGATAGCGTCCAAAACGGCGCTATCGATGGTCGTGTATCCGCTGTAATCAGTAATAAACCGGATGTCTACGGACTTGAACGCGCTACCCGTGCAAACATCCCAGCCATTGCGGTCGATCATACCCAATTTGCCAGTCGTTCTGACTTTGAACAGGCTCTGATTAAAACCATTGACCAATACCAACCAGACTTGGTTGTGTTGGCGGGATTTATGCGTATTCTAAGTTCAGAGTTTGTTCAGCATTACTTAGGCACAATGCTTAACATCCATCCGTCTTTATTACCTAAATACCCTGGACTCGACACACACAAGCGAGTACTGGAGAATGGTGATAAAGAACACGGAACCAGTGTACACTTTGTAACGGCTGAGCTGGATGGTGGCCCAATCATTGCACAACGGAGTATTCATGTTACAGCAGATGACACAGAGCAAACACTACAACAGAAAATTCAGCAACAAGAACACAAGCTATACTCACAAGTGGTTAGCTGGTTCTGCAGCGGCCGCCTTCAATTCAAAGATGGCCAAGCCTGGCTCGACCAACAGCCAGTTAAGCTCTCATAAGTCATCCGAGGGTATTTCCTCAGCTGTATTTTTAAGTCTATTCTCAAGCGCCCTGCTATTTTTACTCATTAGCTTATTCACTGCCACAGTAGCAGCTGAAGAACCAACTGCCGAATACAAAAGCACAGATCTGAAAGCCGTTAAGCCCTATTCCATACAATACAAAGTGATGCACGATGGCGACAAGATAGGAACAGCCAAGCGTACACTAGAGCAGCTCAGTAATGGCCAATGGCAATCTTCGATGAAGTCAGATATCAGTTATTATTTGCTTTCAGACGAACGTCGCGAAACCAGTCGCTTTGAAATAGTCGATGGAGTTATTCGCCCACTGCATTATCAAAGTTTTGCTGACACCAGCTTCCGTTCGGATCGGACTTTGACACAAAAGTTTGACTGGGACGCGATGCGTGAACAAGGCTCATACGAGGATAGAAAGTGGAACATGCAGCTACAGGACGGTCTACTCGATCCGCTCACTGAGGTTTTAGCAGTAAGAGAAACCCTGATGGCACAAAAGCCTCTGCAAGCTATCGACATCAGCTATCGAGGTGGTATTCGTCATCATGAGTTTACGGTGATGGGCGAAGAAACGCTAAAGTTAAAATCAGGCGACATTCGAACCGCAAAATTACAGCTGGTGGAAAAAGACGGTACTCGTATCACTAATTTCTGGTTTGCCATAGACCATGAAATGTTACTGGTCCAGATCCAAAGAATTAAAGACGATGAAGAAGAAGCCAAGTTAGTGGCAACCAGCTGGAAACTTTAACATTCTAAGGAAAAGTTATTACATAAAAAAAGCCAAAGGCAATGACGTCTTTGGCTTTTTTATTTTAGTAGGAACTGAGCTATTAGGTTTTCGGAAGAGTCACCCCACGCTGCCCCTGATACTTACCACCGCGATCCTTGTATGAGGTTTCACACACTTCGTCTGATTCATAGAACAACATCTGCGCTACGCCTTCATTGGCATAAATTTTTGCAGGTAATGGTGTTGTGTTCGAAAACTCGAGTGTTACATGCCCTTCCCACTCAGGCTCAAGCGGCGTGACGTTAACGATGATGCCGCAACGCGCATAAGTTGATTTACCCAAACACACGGTCAATACGTTGCGCGGAATACGGAAATACTCAATGGTACGAGCTAGCGCGAATGAGTTAGGCGGAATAATACAAACGTCACTTTTAACGTCAACAAAGCTGTTCTCATCGAAAGCCTTAGGGTCAACAATGGCTGAATTGATATTGGTGAAAATCTTAAACTCATCAGAACAACGCACGTCGTAGCCGTAGCTCGAAGTGCCATAAGATACGATACGGTGATCACCATTGTAACGAACCTGTCCTGGCTCAAATGGTTCAATCATTCCATCACTCTCCGCCATTCTGCGGATCCACTTATCAGCTTTTATTGTCATAGTCGTTTCTCTTTAATTTCTAATTATTACTTAACATTGCTCTAAACATTACAGTATCAACATTAAGTGTTATCAATCGTAATCGTCGGAAAGTCCGCTCTGAACTCTTTCTCTTGTAACGACAATTTAGCAGCAATGCGTTGCGCTATGTCAAGATACAAGTGACTTTCTGCACTTGCCGGATCGGCAATCACAGTCGGCTCGCCATTATCAGCCTGCTCACGAATGGATAAAGCCAATGGCAAACTACCCAATAGCTCAACCCCAATCTCCTGGGCCAGCTTGTCGCCACCGCCAGCACCAAAAATATGCTCCTGATGACCGCAGTTGGAACAGGTGTGCATGGCCATATTTTCGACCACCCCAAGAACCGGTACTGAAACCTTATTGAACATGGTCACCGCTTTTCGCGCATCGGCCAGAGCAATATCTTGCGGCGTGGTTACAACCACCGCTGCGGTGACTGGGATCTTCTGCGCCATGGTCAACTGTATATCGCCCGTGCCCGGTGGCAAGTCGATGATCAAGTAATCGAGAGCACGCCATTGAGTGTCATTAATCAGCTGTTGTAGTGCCCCGCTGGCCATTGGCCCACGCCATACCATAGCCTGCTCCGGCTTGACCAGATAACCAATCGACATCGATTGCAGGCCATGATTTTCAACCGGCAAAAGGGTCTTTTTATCGGTGCTCTCAGGGTGCTTGCCTTGTAGACCGAGCATAATTGGAATGCTGGGGCCGTAGATATCAGCATCTAAAATGCCGACATTGGCGCCTAAATGACTTAAAGCTAGCGCTAAATTAACAGAAGTAGTCGATTTACCCACACCACCTTTGCCTGATGCGACGGCAATAATATTCTTGATATCAGGCATGGCTTGTACTTTAGCGGGATGAGCATGGGACTCTACGCGCCAGGAAACCTTAGCTTGAGCCTCGATCTCAGGAAACTGTGCGTTAAGGTATTCGCAAACCTCACGCTCCAGCTCTTGCTGATAATCACCCATCGGAAAGCCCAATTTAATGGTCAAAATGACCTTATTTCCATCAATATCGGTCTTTTTAAGTGCTTTAGCGCTGATTAAATCGGTATCTAATTGACTGAGCTTCAGTTGGCTCAGCGCATCGTGGATCTGCTGTTCAGTGAGCATTCTGCTTATCTGTCCGGCTTATTTAAAAAAGTGGCTCAAAGTCTAAGTCTTTTAGGGCCGAAAACCAAGCCAGATCATGATATTTGGGCGAATTAGTTAATGAAAATTTGACCCAAAACAAGTAGTATTCACGGCTAAGTAAATGATCCACAAAACTAATTTCAGGACTCTATTTCAATATGAGCTCACAACGCAAAATTCTTGTTACCAGCGCCCTTCCCTATGCCAATGGCGATATCCACATTGGCCACCTGCTGGAATATGTGCAAACCGACATCTGGGTTCGCTTCCAGAAGTCTCGTGGCCATCAATGTATCTATGTCTGTGCAGACGATACTCATGGCACCCCAGTGATGTTACGCGCACAGAAAGAAGGCAAAACACCTGAAGACTTCATTAAAGAAAGTCATCAGGCGCACGCCCAGGATTTTGCTGACTGCTTGATTGGTTTTGATAATTTCCACAGCACCCACAGCCCAGAATCGAAAGAGCTGACGCAAGGCATTTACCTCAAGCTCAAAGAAAATGGTCACATCAGCTCAAAGACCATTAATCAATTATTCGATCCTGAAAAAGAAATGTTCCTGCCGGATCGTTTCGTAAAAGGCACTTGCCCAAAATGTGGCTCGGAAGATCAATACGGCGATAACTGCGACTCCTGTGGCGCAACCTATAGCCCGACAGAACTGAAGAATCCAAAGTCAGCAGTATCTGGTGCAACTCCAATTCTTAAAGAATCAGAACACTTTTTCTTTGACCTGAAAGGCTTCGAAGGATTCTTGCGCGAATGGTTAGGTGCTGACGGACACGTTCAATCAGAAGTACAAAACAAAATGAACGAATGGCTGGATGATTTGCGTCAGTGGGATATTTCACGCGATGCACCTTATTTCGGTTGGGAAATCCCGGGCGAAAAAGGCAAATACTTCTACGTCTGGCTGGATGCGCCAATCGGCTATATGGCCAGCTTTAAGAACTTGTGTGATAAGCGTGATGATTTGAACTTTGATGACTTCTGGGGCAAAGACAGCGACGCTGAGGTTTATCACTTCATAGGTAAGGACATCATTTATTTCCACACTCTGTTCTGGCCATCAGTATTAGAAGGCGCAGGATACCGCACACCAAGCGCGGTATGGGCTCATGGTTTTGTAACCGTCAATGGCCAGAAGATGTCAAAATCCAAAGGCACCTTCATCAAAGCACGTACTTACCTCAACCACTTCCGTCCTGAGTTCCTGCGCTATTACTATGCGGCAAAACTATCCAACCGCATTGATGACTTCGATTTAAATCTTGAAGATTTTGTGCAACGCGTTAACTCCGATTTAGTTGGTAAACTGGTCAATATTGCAAGCCGTTGTGCAGGTTTCATTACCAAACAGTTTGATGGAAAGTTAAGCGACAGCATCATTGAGCCAGAACTGATCAAGCAGTTCACCGATGCCTCAGAAGAACTAGCTCAGCATTATGAAAACCGCGATTTTGGTCGTGCCGTAAAACAGATTATGGCGCTGGCCGACAAAGCCAATGCATACATCGCAAACGAAGAGCCGTGGAATCTGGTCAAGAATGATGAAACCAAAGAACGCGCCCATCAGGTGTGTAGCCTTGGCATCAACATGTTCAAAATTCTGACCGCTTACCTAGCGCCAGTACTGCCCGAATTAGCAGGCAAAGTACAAGACTTCCTGAAATTGGATAACCTGGACTGGGCGAGTGCTCAAGACGTTTTAACGAATTACGAAATCAATAAATTCAAACCTATGATGCAACGCATCGATATGAAACAGGTCGAAGCCATGATTGAAGATTCAAAAGAAGACTTAGAACCGGAAGTAAAACCGGAAACACAACTGGATGATCCGATTAAAGATGAAATCCAGTTTGGTGACTTTGACAAGATTGATTTACGTATTGCTAAAATTGCCAAAGCCGAGCATGTGGAAGGGGCAGATAAACTACTCAAGCTACAACTGGATTTAGGTAATGGTGTCACCAAGCAAGTCTTTGCCGGTATTAAAGCCGCTTACGACCCTGCTGATTTAGAAGGCAAGCTAACCGTGATGGTCGCTAACCTTGCGCCACGCAAGATGAAATTTGGTATGTCAGAAGGTATGGTATTGGCAGCCGGCCCAGGCGGTAAAGATCTCTGGATCCTGAATCCAGACGAAGGCGCCCAACCAGGCATGCGGGTAAAGTAGCCAGAGAACAATAACAGGATTAATCATGACAGTAGCAGCAACAGAAACAGTGCAGACCGGTGAGACACAAGAAATCGTCACCACCTTTGCCAGCTATGGTTCAACTTGGGCCATGTACATTGGGCTAGTTTTATTGATGATTGGCATCATTTGGTACGCCACCCGAAAATGGCACTTCGCCATTAAGTGGTTTATCACCTCAGTTATACTGGCAGGAGCGCTCACTCCCGGCCACCCTGTGGATTATGCCGAAACCTACTCGCCGTTAGTCTTAAATTCCGTGGTGTTATTATTTGATGGCGACAGCGCAGGCTTCATGGCGGGCGTCAAAACCATTATCTGGGTATTCGTAACCATTTTTGTAGTTGGACTTGGCGCATGGTTCGGCTTTAAATTTTGGCGAAAGAAGCAAGCCCAAAGTAACGATAGAGCAACGCCAAATAAATCAAAAGCAAAACCTGAAGTTAAAAACATGGCAACACCTATCGAGCCATCCCTCGGTGAGGAAACCACAAAGAGTGAAAAAAGCTTTAATAGCGAAGAGCAACCCAATAAGTCATAAGCCCTTTAACTTTTTAATTTAGGATGGGTTAGCTCTTTGAGCCTAATCCATCCTATAAATTGCAAACCAAACCTATCTCAATACCCCGCCGCTTCGGCATTCGGACGGCGCGGATCAGCGGAACCATAAATATAATCTTCTACCTGTATGGATTGAGTACTGCCCATAGTGCTCGAATCATACAGCTCGTAGCCCTTGGCTTTGAGCAAATCACGGGTATCAGGATTAATCGCTGGCTCAACGAACAGACGATCCGGTAGCCATTGATGATGGAAACGTGCGGTATGGGTCGCTTCAGCCACATTCATATCATGATCGACGACGTTGACTACCATTTGCAGCACCGTAGTGATGATTCGGCTGCCACCAGGACTTCCGGTAACCAGCTTTACTTTGCCATCTTTAAAGACCATGGTTGGTGTCATAGAGCTTAAGGGACGCTTTTTAGGTTCAATAGCATTGGCTTCACCGCCAATCAAACCATAGGCATTAGGCGTGCCAGGTTTGGAGGAAAAATCATCCATTTCATTGTTCAGCAATATCCCGGTGCCAGCGGCGACTATCCCCGAGCCATAGGAAAAGTTCAAGGTATAGGTATTGGAAACGGCATTACCCCATTGATCCACCACCGAAAAATGCGTCGTATCAGGACTTTCGTATTTTGGTTTTGTGCCCGCTTCTATCTCGCTGGACGGAGTTACCTTATCCATCTCAATGGTCTTAGCCAGTTGCTTGCCATATTCCTTACTGGTCAGCCACTCAATCGGCACATCATAAAAATCCGTATCGCCCAAATGTTTGCTGCGATCTGCATAAGCCCACTTCATACTTTCGGTCATCACATGAATAGAATTGGCTGAGTTAACGCCCAAGTCTTTAATCGGGAAATGCTCAAGAATATTCAGCATTTGAATCAGGTGCACGCCACCAGAGCTAGACGGCGGCATGGTAACAATCCGGTGCCCACGATAATCACCCGTTAATGGCTTACGAACGACCGGCTTATAATTAGCAAGATCTTGCAGTGTGATTAGGCCACCATGCTTTTCCATATCCGCAACCAGTCGCTTGGCAATGTCTCCCTCGTAAAAGGCTTTTGAGCCATGCTTCTGTAATTGTTTTAGCGACCAGGCCAAATCAGGTTGCTTAAAGATTTCTCCTGCTTGATAGGTAGAACCATCCTTTTTATAAAAAGCCTTACGAGTCGCTTCATTGAGCATGCGGCTACTTCGGCGCTCCAGATTATTGGACAGGTCCCAAGTCACCTCAAAGCCATTCTCCGCCAAATCAATCGCTGGCTGAATCACCTCTTCCCACTCCATAGTTCCGTATTGCTCCAAGGCTAACTCCATGCCCGCAACGGTGCCCGGTACGCCTGCAGACAAATGGCTAAAGCGCGCTTTAATGGGATTCACACTGCCATCAGCATTCAGAAACAGATTACGATGTGCTTTAGCAGGTGCCATTTCACGATAATCAATCGCCACCGTTTCGCCTTTCTCGGCAAGGTGAACCAGCATAAAACCGCCTCCTCCCAAGTTACCAGCACGAGGCAGGACTACCGCCAATGCTAACGATGTTGCCACTGCAGCATCCACAGCATTACCACCTTTGCGCAAAATATCGCGGCCTACTCGACTGGCGATAAATTGTTGCGACACCACCATGCCGTTTTCTGCAACTTCCGGATGGTGAATACTCTGGTAATCAATAATGGCCGGCGCTTCTTTGCTCTCTGAGCTGGCATAAGCCACAGAACTGACCGATAGAGACAGCAGTAAGCTGGTTAAAACATAGAAAATTGGACGAATAAAAGTCATAACAAGAATTAAGGTCATTCAAAGATGCAGTCAGTGTAAACCATATCGGTATAAAGTCGAAGGCTCAGATATACACTTGTCGCAGGTGGGCACGCCAATAAGAAAACCTAAGGATTGACACTTGCCCACAGAGAATAACTCCTCCCAGAGTTTTGTCATTCCAAACTAGATTTGGAATCTGCTCTTTCGCTCTTTTAACTACTAAATTACGAATCCTGTCCGGATAGACAACACTACAGTTATATTTCTCAGAGCTGCGGACAAGTCATGACTTGTCCTAGATCCTGAATAAATTTCAGGATGACAAGAATAATAGGCTTTTGCCAAAGATTGACCCTAGCAGACTTCTTAGAACACCTTTAAGGAATGACGCTTGCCCACAGAGAGCATAACCTCAAGGAATGTCATTTGACCCACAGGGATGTGGGGAATGCAGGGGCAAATCCTGGAGAGTTGCCTGCCCAAACTGTGACCAGAGGGAATACCTATAGGGAATTCAGAATCTGCTCTTTCCCCCTCAAAACATCCCCACTTGTTTGATTCATATCAAGGGCTTTAACAAAAGCTACACCTAAAATGTGTCCATTAATGAGTTATACCCATAACTTAAAGAGTGCCGGGGAGAAATACCATGATGCCACTTGATCAGTTACGCTCAAAAATCGACGCCATTGATGAACAATTACTTAGCCTGTTAAAACAACGCTCTCAGGTGATTGACCAGATCTCTGATCTGAAAGGTGAGCTAGGCCTGCCATTACACTGCCCGGAACGGGAACGCCAAATCATCAGCGATATCTCTTCGCGCAACCCTACGCTTTACCATCAACTGGATCTGATCTGTATTTTCCGCGCAGTATTCAATGCCAGTTTAAATCTACAGCTTCTAAAAAATACCAAACAAGCAGGTTAACTCAATTCATGGAATTAGTATGTCCAGCGGGCAATTACCCGTCATTAGTCAAAGCCGTTGATCAGGGTGCAAACGCGGTCTACATCGGCTTTAAAAATGCAACCAATGCTCGCCATTTTTCAGGCCTCAACTTTAGTGAAAAACATCTGCACAAAGGCATCGAGTACGCTCATCAACATAACTGCAAAGTCTATTGCGCGATCAATACCTACCCAAGGCAGGATGGCTGGAAGACCTGGACATCCAGTGTCGACATGGCGCTGGATATTGGTATTGATAGCCTAATTGTTGCTGACAGCGGCATCATGGACTACATCCGTTCCCGCTCCAGTGAGTTTCCAATACACTTATCCGTGCAGGCCTCAGCAACCAACCTTGAAGCACTGAATTTTTATCATCAGAATTTTGGCATCAAGCGCGCCGTTCTACCGCGCGTTTTATCCTTAAAGCAGGTCACTCAATTAGCACAAAAATCACCAGTAGAAATTGAGGTCTTTGGCTTTGGCAGTCTCTGCATCATGGCTGAAGGTCGCTGTTACTTATCGTCTTATTTAACTGGCGAATCCCCCAATACTCAGGGTGTCTGCTCGCCCTCCTCTCATGTGCGCTGGGAAGAAAATGATGGCGTGCTTAAGAGTCGATTAAACAATCTGTTGATCGACCAGTTTGAGGAAGGTGAAAACGCAGGCTACCCGACACTGTGCAAGGGCCGCTTTGAAGTGGAAGGTAATATTGAATACGCATTGGAAGAACCGACCAGCCTCAATACTATGGACATTCTGCCTGAACTGCATCAGGCCGGTGTGGTGGCGATAAAAATTGAAGGTCGCCAGCGCAGTCCTGCCTACATTGAAACTGTGGCCAATGTCTGGCGCAAGGCGATTGACTCTGTTCTCAAAAACTCAGAGCAGCCCACCGAACAGGATAAACAAAAACTCACCGCACTTTCAGAAGGTCGCCAGACAACCATTGGCGCCTATGAACGTAGCTGGCAATAACCATTATGAAAACATCACTCGCAGCCGTCCCTTATTTTTGGACCAAACAAGACTATCAGGATTTCTATCAGCAGGTTGCTGACACCGATATTGATACCGTCTATCTGGGCGAAACCGTTTGCTCTAAACGTCGCAGCATGACACTGCAAGACTGGATGGAAATCGGCAAGCTGTTAGCCAGCAAAGGTAAACAAGTAGTTCTTTCAACCATGACCTTGCTCGAAGCAGAATCAGAATTGAACTACCTGAAAAAAATTGTCCAGCAAGGTGATTTCCTGGTTGAAGCCAATGATATGTCAGCGATACAAATTGCCAATCAAGCTAGCAAGTCGTTTGTCGCCGGTAATGCCATCAATATCTATAACAACCAGTCCCTAAGTCTGTTCAATAGATTAGGCATGACCCGTTGGAACATTCCGGTGGAACTGGGCCAGGAAGATCTCAAGCCCGTTATCCCGAAAGCACAAGAGCTTGGCGTTGAACTTGAGTATCAAATTTATGGGCGAATGCCACTGGCTTATTCGGCTCGTTGCTTTACCGCACGTCATCATGACTTACCAAAAGATCGCTGCCAGTTTAAATGCAAAGATGATGTGGAAGGAATTGAGGTTTCTACACGCGAAGGCGATAGCTTTGCGCAAATTAATGGCATCCAGACTCAGTCAGGCAAAGTCAGCAATTTGCTTAATCACTGGCAGAAACTACAAGCTGCTGGAATAGATTACGCGCGGATTGTACCGGTAGCCCCTGAAACGACCTTAGAGGTTATTCATGCACTGACTCATGCCATTAACAGCAACCAAACAACCGTTAATTTTGCAGACCACACACGCGAATACTGCAACGGCTACTGGTTTCAGATGGCAGGCCTGGAAATGATCGCCTGATAGTGCTGCAACAGACTCAGCACCACTTTGGGAATAGCCTCTGGGTCTAGCGTATCCAACGTATTTTTAACATGGTGCGCCAACTCTGTATCGCCACCAATGGTTAACTTTCGTTGGAAAAATAAAGTATCCGGATCAACCTTCTGCTGCACCATGTCAATTGCATCAACCGTCATAACCGACAAATGAGCATTAGCCTCGCACGCCTGGCGCACAACCTCACGACACACAAACTGTCCATTGCGAAAACCGAGAGTCACAAACAGTTGGGCATCCCGGATTTCAACCTGCAACCACTTACCGCTCAAATAATCAAAATCACCATCCGCAACCTGCTCCTGCAACACACGATTCAACACCGACTCAATCACTTTACGATTGATCACCTGCGGTACCAAGCGTACACATGAACCCAAATTTTTAGGAGCAACCCAAGAAGCAAATTTCGGCAATAAAGCAGACTTCAAATTATCAGCAAAAGGAAGCTTTAGAACACCAGTGGACTCAGTCATAACGATTAATCAATTGTTGAAATTGACTCATTATAAGAATTGCGCAGAAAATAAAGCATGACCTTGATCATGAGCCTCCTCATTCGTAGAGTGAGTATAGCGGCCAAGTACCATAGGATGGGTTAGCAAAGCGTAACACATCAAATAAGAGCAGATCCTGAATCGAGTTCAGGATGACAAGATTGTTAGGTCAAAAATAACTTTCTGACGTAGGGTGGGCCTTGGCCCACCACAAACAAACCAAAACTTAAGGAATGTCATTCCAAACTTGATTTGGAATCTGCTCTTTAGCTCTACTCTTTCTTCTTTTAAAATGTAAACTCAAACCCGACATAAACATTCCTACCATTGCCTGGCAATCGCTCCCCAACGGCTATATCACTACCCGCAGCACGATTCACGCCACCCAGATGCTCGACGTACTGTTTATCGAACAAGTTCTCAACACCAGCACGCACCGTCAGGCCACCATCAAACATATAATCGGCCATCCAGTCCCACACCATATACCCAGCAGTTTCGGTTTCATTATTAATACTCGACACCCGATCCTGATCCGCATAAACCTGCGCGGCGAATTGGGTACTAAACTGCACGCCCTGATAGCCCCACACAAATCGTGTATTGAGCGGTGCAATACGATACAAATTGATATCGCTGTCATCGCGCTCACCACGCACATAACTCACGACCCCGGACAAAAAGAAATCCGATGGCATGTCATAGCGCCAGTTGGCATCAAAGCCCCACAAGCTCGCATCAATATTGGTGAACTGCAATGGCGCAGGATCGCCCATCATTCCGGCAGCCATAATCGCGCGCTGATCTTCGCTTGGATTCGCTTCAATATAATCCTTCACCTGCGAATAAAACACGCGCGGCGACACTTTAAAACCGCCATTCACATAATCAAAACCGGTATCAATTTGATAGGCGGTTTCTGGGTCAAGATTGATATCGCCAATATAGGTTTTACCATCCGCCAGTCCGCCCGTAGACTGCATCGGAATCCACAGATAACGCTGCTGATAACTGGCCGCATGTTGCTTAATGCCCGCGCTGTAGTTCCAGATAAAACTCTCGCTCAGTATCGACTTACCATGATAGGTCACATCATAAGTCGTATCGCTTACACTGCGATCCGCCTGATTAAAGTCATTCTGCAAACCCGCAATCGCAGGACTCATCATCGCCATCGAATGCGCCACCTCGGCAGCATCGGCGCGGTTATACTTAACCCGAACGCCAAGGGTATCGCTACGCGCTTCTGAGCGCTGCCCCCACTGCACATAGGCGCTGTGACGGTCATCCTCAACCTGATTAAAATTAACCACACTGAACATCATATTATTGGGATTGCTAATATCCACATCATGCTCAGACAGATACCCCTGCAGTCCATAGACCCAGTCACCAGCTGTCAGTTGCAACTTATAATCTGAGCTCTTCGCCGCTGCATAGGTATATCGATGCGCAGTAGGATCAAGATTCACGCGCTGGCTAAAATTATCCATGCCATGGGTATTGTCCGAAGCACCGAACTGCCACTCCAGCACAGTGCTGCCTAACTGATGCTCGCCATCCAGGCTCCACTGCTCGCCATCCACATAATTGATATCCATTGGCAACGCAGGCGTGCCCGAGAAGCCGGTTTCGGTTTTGCCATAACGCAAACCTATGCGGCTATTATCGAACTCATAAGCCATATCCAAACCCGATTGCTGCTTATCATATGCGGTAGTAATGATATCGCGTCCCAGCGCATCCTCTGCATTATTGGCAGTCTGATCGCTGATAAAAGCATACACACCGAAATCATTAGTGCTGACGTTGATATCCCCGGCATAAGTCGTGCCGTCGTTAATCCCCGAATACCAGCTGCTCAAAGAACCCTCGACCGACAGTTCCTCAGAAGTACGCGCGCGTTTCAGATGCACATCCACCGCACCGCCCAGCGTATCGATTCCCGCAGTCACTGGTGCAATCCCGCGATACACCGTCATCGCCTCAACCGTCATCGGCACCGCATAAGTCAAAGGCGCATCCATCGCATTCGGCCCAGCACCAATCGCCGTACGACCATTCAAACTGACGCCAACCCGATCACCGAACATCCCGCGATACTGCGCAATCCCCGTCACCGGCCCATTCTTATTCACATTCGCCCCAGGCACCGTCTTCAACCACTGCGCTACATCCGACTCAACCGGATCCGCATCCGCCACCGACAAATCATCAGCCGAACCACGCGACGCACTGATCGTAATCACATCAATATGCTCGTCCTCAGATTCAACATCCTCAGCCAGCACAACCCCAGAATAAAAACAGCCAGACACAGCCAACGCAACCGCGCTCACACGAAAAGAATCAATAGAAAAGAAATTCATAACGCCCTCAGAAAAGAATTAAATCGGCGCTAATTGTATAGATACGAAAGGAAAAAACACTGCGACAAATTGTCGCACTCTTTAAGAGCAAGTATTCAGAGAGAGGACATACATGATGTAAGGACAACTCATGAGTTATCCCTACAAACTTCACCAACACCTAAACTCAAACCCAACATAAACATTTCGGCCATCACCAAACCCTCTCATATTCGACTTGCCACTAATGCGCTAACGCATTGATTTTACAGATATTTCTTACACAACATACCGCTTTCTCTTATAGCAAAAAAGTCGAAGTCGCCTATCATGTGCAAGAGGCAGTCGTTCTATCAAGACTGCCTCTTCAATTATGGATTATTTAACAAGGAGTTACACTATGACACCATTTAGCAAATGGATAGTACCATCCTTTATCCTCCTTTTTAGTAGCACCCTATTCGCTTCTGAAAAGTATGACGGCTTAGTTCCCGTCGATGAAAATGGTAATGTCCAAGAATACCTGGAAACAGGTTCCTCTCTTACACTCGCCGCTTCTGGCTTAGAGAAAAATCGATTGTATGAAGTCAGACTCGGTATCGATACTGAGTATGTCGAGGACTATAGAGAAGCAGTCAGTTTCGCCCGCGTTAGCACCAATGCACGCGGTGAAATCCCTAACTTTATTTTGTGGTATCACACCGGGGTTGTCGGCTGTTCTTATCGCTCAAAACAGGAGTTAGAACAACCCTTTGCTTTTCGTAGCTTCGAAGAAGCTCGCGAAAAACTGGCAGGACGTAAGCTAGCGGTGAGCCTACACGAAGTTGAACGCGACGAATCAGGAAAGATTCCGCCGATGAAGCTCAGAGTTGGTAAGCCCATTCAGCAACTTCACCTTCCGGTCATTCAAGACAAAAGACCACTCGTCTACCCATCCGACCGCGAAGCTTGCTTACACAACAGTATGCACAGCCAAAAGCAGGATCTGTTTATCTCAGGCAGCAATTTCGAGCCTGGCGAAAAACTACGGGTATCACTAGTTCCCAACCAACGCCGTTGGACAGAAGGTGATCTGGTTAACGACATCACCGGCGAATTCAGTGCCGCAGCTGCCGAATGGGTTGAAGCTGATGGCAATGGTAACTTTACCGTTCGCAGCTGGGATCGAGAGCTACAACGTCGCGGCGCATACGACATCATCGTCCAGCGCGAAGATCGCGAACTCGACTATGATCGTTTAGATCTGACAGACCGCGTGTCGTACGGACAAGACACCGCCTTTGTGCTCTATCTCTACTACCCTCCGGGTGGCCCATTGATGGACATTGCAGGTCGTCAACTAACAGGCGGATTCCCCTACTTTGAATTTGCCGACTCATTCGCCGATCAAAATGACGACGTCTGGGGCGCGGTTGACCCAACCTATGTTCAGGCAGGCCATGCTGGCGGTAATTACGCAGCTTATTATGTTGTTGATCACAGAAGCACACCGCAATGGGATCCCGGCATGGGCGGTTCGACAAATCTGGTTGATGTTTCCGGCGGCATAGAAATTATGCGCGTTAAATCCGGTTGCATTAACGGTACCGACACCATTATCTGGCACGCACCGCTGAACGAAGGCGAATATGATGTGGTGGTTGATTTCGGTTCGACAGTTGCCATGAGCCCGGGGGATTATGTATCAGACAACAACTACGATAGTAGTGTTGATTTCCTTGATGGCTCTACGCAAATTGGTTTTATCGTAGCCGATGATCCATACGACTTAGGCAACTACGCCATTGGTGAATTCGAATACAGTTTCGATGACTATTTTGCCACTATGGGCAATGCATCCGATGTCGACTTACGCGCTATCGTTCGCTATCCAGCAACAGTGGCCGGCACCAACACGCCAGTAGCCGCAGGTCAGCATCCGATCTTCCTGATCCAACATGGTAACCACCGCGTGTGTGAAATATCAGTTCCACAACCACATCACGTCAATTGCCCGGTTAACCAACGGACGCCAAACCATGAAGGCTATATGCGCTTACTCGAAACCTTGGCCAGTAATGGCGTCATCGCAGTATCCATTGATGCATTCGATCTAAGCGGTTGGGTACCACAGTGGATTCCGGAGCGTGGCGAGTTAATCTTAAGCCATATTGAGCTTTGGTCACACATGAACAACGGCGCGACCTTCCCAAGCTATCCTGACCCAAGTTCGGGCCTATTCAGCAACCATGTGGATATGAACAAAATTGCCGTCAGCGGTCACTCGCGTGGTGGCGAAGCGTCGGTTTCAGCCTATGTGCAAAATACGGCCTTTAACATTGTCGCAGTATCCTCCATTGCACCAACTGATCGTTATGACTTCAGCAACCCGCTCTACACCTTGGGTGACATCCCATACTTTGTCATGCTACCCGCAGCAGATGGCGATGTGTCGGATTTGCGAGGCATTCGTCTGTATGACCGAGCTGGAAGCACCGTCAGCGACAACACCGTTAAAAGTGGTTTCCATCTGTATGGCGCAAACCACAACTTCTTTAATACGGTGTGGGCATCGCACGGCGATGATGCTTCAGCAGCAAGGCCACAGTACATTCCAGCAGCACAGCAACAACGAATTGGCGAAGCTTATCTCGCTGCCTTTAACCTGATTCACTTAAAAGGCGAATCAGTCTATCAAGACATGTTGCGCGGAAACTTAAGCTTCCCATCAACCGCTGGCGTAAATAACTATCACTTCCACCATGAAAAGATTCACCAAAAGGTCGAAGCAGGTTCAGACAATACCAGCAGCTCTTCTGGCGTGGTTAAGTCATCCGTCAATGGCCCATCAATCCACACCACGCAAGCGCTGCAAGCAGCCTGGAACGCAAGCTCTGCCACCATGGAATATTCGATTCCAGCAGCTCAGCAAGACGTATCCGGCTACGAAGTCCTATCCTTCCGGGTCGCTATGACCAACGCAGGCACTAACCCTGTCTCAGGAACCCAAGACTTCTATGTAGAGCTCGTCAGTGGCGCCAACCAACGCTCGACACACGCCGCGAACTTTGACCCGATTCCAGTGCCTTATGATCGCCCAGGAACCGATTACAATGTCATGACCACAGTCAGAATTCCGCTGCACTCATTCATCGTGAACAACTCCAATGTCGACCTAACTGACATTGACGTTATTCGATTCAAATTTACCAATCCATCACAAGGAGAGATCTATGTGGACGATATTGAATTCTCACGCTAAGAGCTTACTAGCAGGGATAGCTTTAAGTCTTATCGCCGCGACCAGCATCGCTGCCGGCGACAGCCCAGACAAAAGACCCGAACCTGCCAAAGGCAAAAGCGCCATAATGATCAAAACGGCACAAGTTGTTAAGCTCGACGCCAAACAACAAGCCAACATTTATGGCAAAAGCTCAGTACGCAAACTCAAACAAGACGACTTGGTGATCAAAGTGGAAACACAAGAACCCGTCAACTTGTACCTGTCCAGTTCACCCATCATCACCGTGAACGGCAAAGAAGTACTGACCAAGTTTGAGCCACACCAAGCAACCACCTTCTACGCCTTCGTAGACAAAGAAATGCTGCAAAAAGGCACAAACTCAATCGACATGATCTGGCCTGATATGCCACCAAGCGCCGAAACAAAAAACAGGCGCCCGCAATATCAGCTAGAGATTAAATAACCTCAACCCAACAAAAAGCCCGCTCAGAAGCGGGCTTTTTTACGGTACTGAAACTTGCGAGCTGACACAGTAGTTAGAAAAGAGTCAAGTCAGTGTTTATGGAAAATATGTGGAAAGAAAATAAACAGGCACAAAAAAAGACGCTTGTTAGCGTCTTTTTGAGATATGGCGGAGAGGGTGGGATTTGAACCCACGGTGGGCTACAAACCCACGCCGGTTTTCAAGACCGGTGCATTCAGCCGCTCTGCCACCTCTCCGAATTGCGCGAAATAATACCGTAACCACTGATTAGAAGGAAGTCCTTTTTTAAAAAAAATCTACTTTTTGGCTTATTTAACTAAGATTTAAACAATTCGTTTATTATTTAAGCAACAACGACTGCCTGAAAGCTAGTTTTTACTTAAGGTAAGCATTTGTAGAAGAGTTTATGCCTATACTGACCTATTGAGATACTTTTAATTTATAGCTATTTAGCATTATTGATTGACACTAAATTGCTATAAAGTAGAATCTCTGGGAGAAAATATGGAAATTTATTCCGAAATAGGCCCTAGATGAACTGTATATATAAGCTATCAAAATTAAATTTGCTGCTTGGTGAAGAGCAATTATCAGAACTTCTTCAAATTAACGTTAAAACTTTAAGAAATTGGTTAAAGGAAGAAACAGTTCCCAAAGAAGGAACTGTAAGTGCCAAGCTTGATCAAATTTACTTGAGCATCAAGCTACCTCCCCTTGATCACAGCTCTGGATTCACTTTTATTGATTTATTTGCTGGTATCGGCGGCATAAGAAGGGGTTTTGAACAAGCAGGTGGAGAGTGTGTTTTTACTTCCGAGTGGGATAGATTTTCGCAGAAAACCTATAAAGCAAATTTCAAAGATGCTCATCCAATAGTTGGGGATATTACAAAGGTAGATACCTCATTGATTCCTGACCACGATGTGTTACTTGCAGGATTTCCATGTCAGCCATTTTCACTGGCAGGTGTTTCAAAAAAGAACTCTCTAGGTAGGCTTCACGGTTTTGAATGCAACACTCAGGGAACTTTATTTTTCGATGTTGAACGCATTATTGATGCCAAGAGACCAAAAGCATTCTTACTAGAGAATGTCAAAAACTTGACTAGTCATGACAAAGGTAGAACATTCGAAATTATAAAGAGAACATTAACTGAAAAGCTTGGTTATAAAATCTTTTGTAAAGTAATTGATGCTAATGGGTTCGTCCCCCAACATCGGCAAAGGATATTTATCGTCGGCTTCAGGGATGATGTAGCTTTCACATGGGATGACTTTAATCATCCGGGCAAGGGCTCTGTGCTAATGAAAGATATATTACACACTGAAGATGGAACAGAGCAACCTGAACCACCTTATACTTATGGCAAGAAGGCAACTGTGGAGCAGAATTTTATTATAAGTACAAAACTCTGGGAATATCTCAAAGCTTATAAGAAGAAGCATGAAGAAAAAGGTAATGGCTTTGGTTATGGAATAGTGACTGCAAATGATACTAGCCGAACTCTCTCTGCGCGATACCACAAGGATGGTGCTGAAATATTAGTTTCAAGGGGCCAAGGTAACAACCCAAGAAGATTAACCCCAAGAGAGTGCGCCAGACTGATGGGGTATCCTGATAGCTTTCAGATCCCGGTATCAAATACACAAGCATACAGGCAGTTCGGTAACTCAGTAGTTACTCCAGTAATAAGTGAAATAGCAAGAATAATGAAGCCTCACATAGTAAGTTTAGTTGAAGCTGATCCAAGTACTGTCAAAGAAACTAGTGCCATATGGTTGACCGCCTGACAAAGAAACAACGAAGTTTAAATATGGCCTTGATTAAGTCAAAAGATACGAAGCCAGAAATAATTGTAAGAAAGTACCTTCACACAAAAGGTTTCAGATTTAGGCTTCACAGTAATACACTACCTGGGAAACCAGATATAGTTTTATCTAAATGGAAAACCGTTATTTTCGTTAATGGGTGTTTTTGGCATAGACACAAAGGCTGTAAGTACTCATATACGCCAAAATCGAACACAGACTTCTGGCTGAAGAAATTCAAAGAAAATGTAAAAAGAGATCAAAAGAATTACGATGCTCTATATGCCCAAGGGTGGAAAATAATAATTGTTTGGGAGTGTGAGGTTAAAAGTGATAACTTTACAAAATGGCTAGCCGACAGGGTAATAAATTAATGTCTGATTTTGGAAAATTAAATGACTATATCATTGGAGCTTCAATAAAAAAACTGAGTGCTGTTGAGTGTGATCAACGTAGTTCAAACCAACATGAGCTAAACGGCACAAAACAGATGGCTCAATACTTAGGAAAAGACCGGATCACATACCCAGCTAGCTTCATCAGACTGGAAGACGAAGAGGAAAAAATTGAATTTCTTCAGGGCTCAGTGACTTGGTACGATGCCAGAGAAAGCCACCCTACTCGCTCTGAATATAGATTCTATTATCAAGAAAACCCTGCAATAGCACTTTCTTCGGCCGGTGATGCACTGGTAGTTATCTTAAAGAAAGACGGTGAAATCATATTTGTCTCAGCACCAGAAGGCTCTCAATCAGAAATAGAGCTTAACGAGCTTTTTGATGAATCAATAACAGACAGTTTTAAGTCATTTGATTTTACTGAAAACAACGAAGAGCTTACTATTACCAAAAGATTTATCCTTGAAGAAGTTGGGTTTGAACTCAACGCTAATTTTGGTAAAGACTACTTGGAAATTATAGAAAGTAAATTTGGATCGTTAGCCTTTCCAACAACAAAAGAATTTTCACAGTTAGCTCGCGATACATCTGGCGAGTTAGCAGACTTTGAAAACGTTGATGAGGCCATTATCAATTGGTGGGATACCGAAGAAGCAATGTTTAAGCAGTTAGAGGCCACTATAATAAATGATAGACTTAAAACAGGCTTCCAAGATGCAGATGAGTTTTTAAGCTTCTCTCAAAGCATCAGACAAAGACGGTATGCTAGGGCAGGAAGAGCTTTAGAAAACCACCTTGCGTGCTTATTTGAAACATCTAAAATAAATTTCTCATGGGGGCAAAAAACAGAAAATAACAAAACACCAGATTTCATTTTTCCCAATATTGAAAGTTATAAAGACCCTGGTTTCAGTAGTGATAAACTGACAATGTTAGGAGTTAAAACAACCTGCAAGGATAGATGGAGGCAAGTACTTACTGAGGCAGATCGAATCAATGAAAAGCACCTTTTCACTTTACAGCCTCGGATATCGACCAATCAAACGAATGAAATGCAGGATTTCAACTTACAACTCGTCGTTCCCAAAGCTATAAAAGATACCTACACAAATAATCAGCAAAATTGGTTATGGGATTTAGAGCATCTAGTGGCTCATTTAAGCTCTCTTCAATAAAATTTAACACAGAAGTTTCAGCCAAGTCCTCTTACTAATTTGGGCTATCATGTTACAACTTGATATGACTTTAGTAAGCTATAACTCAAAATTAGTTAATTAAAATGTTCTTGCTTACACAGTAATCTTGATGACGGGAAAATAGCCCCTCATTAGAAGGGCTTTCTCCTTTAAAAGTAAGTAATATTATCTTGGAGCTTCTGCTTTGCTATTAAATTGTTCAGCTGCTTTGATTGAGTTTTTTGCTAACTCAACACCAGCATTATGGTAATGGTAACCAGAGCATAAACCCTTCTTTATGGATTTCGCACTACAGTTGTGGCCGCCGTTACTATCAGTTCGACCACTGTGCCCATAGGACATTGATGCTGCCAATGATAAAACTAACCCTACTATTATTTTGATTTTCATACCCACTCCTTTTTGTTGTGAACTGAATCACACTACTCTCAACTAACTCTTTAAGCAATAGGAAGGTCTTTTTTAGTCAGTTTCTGCTCTACTTAAATTGAGGTGGTCAACTGGGATAAGCTTGAAATACGCAAAGTCTAACGCACTAAAATACTTTAGTTTGTAAAATAAATCCGCAATTGGAAATACCTCGACCATTTTTAAATTAATCTTGGGATGGACTATATATTTGTGACTTAAAAACTCAGGCTTTTTTATACCGTTATATAGTTTGCTGATACTTATCAGTTGTCTTAGTCGTTTGTCTAATTCATCAAGCCAACCTTTATGTTTAATTAGATAAGACTCAATAGCATCTTCTTCTACATTCTTTTTGTCGGTTACAAAAGTAAAAAAGAAATCCCTGCCAGATACATTAATTCGGCCTTTAAACCTATGGTCGTTAAGGTGGACTTCAAATTCTGGAAGATGCTCAATTAGGTATATAAAATTCTCATAGTGGGGTATGAAACTTAAGTACAAGTCTTTGCACTCAGCCTGAAACTGCTGAAGTTCAGTTTGTCGCTCTAATGCTGCTGACGACTTTCTAAACTGCTCACGTGCTTCTTTTAGTTCTTTTCGCTGCAGCGCTAAAGTGTCATAGAGCAGAATCACACCAGCAAGGGCCACTAACGGACTTACAATGCCTCCAACAAAACCACCGAAATTAGCAAAGAATGGCTCTTTGCTAATAATATAAATAACAAACAAGACAAGCATTAACCCGACTATAGAAATAAAAATAACTTTTTTGTTTGTGTGAGTTTTATTGACTTCGCACTGACTACATAAATTCAAGTTTGAATTAGGTTGTAATTCATTATCGCAATCACCGTTAGAACAGATATTATTTTTCATTTTATTCTTGGATTTGTTTACTTGTCCCAACTATCTACAATAAGGCACAGCCTGTCAATTTTGCAAAGCGATCTTGATTAATGGTGCGCCGAGTGGTACGCAGAGAGAAAACTAGAGGTTCAAAGGAAATTATAAGCTTGTAACATATTGATTTAATTGGTCGGAGCGAGAGGATTTGAACCTCCGACCCCTTGCACCCCATGCAAGTGCGCTACCAAGCTGCGCCACGCTCCGACTAGCATTTTCATTTAGGCAATGAAAAATGCGGTGCCAATAGTACCGCATTTCCTTAATTTTGCAATGATTTGTTTAGCTTATTCTCAGCGGGGTTTAGGCGGCTAAGAATTGCTTGAGTTTTTCGAGCTCTTCGATTAACTCATCGATTTGCGCTTTGTTGACTGGAGCTTCTTCGCCGTTGCTTTCGCTGAGGCATTGTCTTGCTCCGCCTATCGTGTAGCCGTGTTCGTATAGTAGCGAACGGATTTGGCGTACGATGAGGACGTCGTCGCGTTGGTAGTAACGACGGTTACCACGACGCACCGGATCAAGTTGGTCGAACTCTTGTTCCCAATAGCGTAGAACGTGTGGTTTTACTGCGCAAAGGTCGCTTACTTCCCCAATAGTAAAGTAGCGTTTGCCGGGGATTGCCGGCAATTCGTTATTGTTGCTCGGTTCCAACATAGTCGGCGACTTTTCCTCTTAATTTTTGTCCAGGCTTGAAGGTCACTACGCGTCGCGCGCTGATTGGAACTTCTTCTCCGGTTTTCGGGTTACGTCCAGGCCGTTGTGCCTTGTCCCTGAGTTCAAAGTTTCCGAAACCGGAAAGTTTGACGTTATATCCATCTTCCAGGGCATCACGGATCTGCTCGAAAAACGCTTCTACGATTTCTTTGGAC
Source organism: Kangiella sp. (assembly GCF_048265365.1). NCBI lineage: Bacteria > Pseudomonadati > Pseudomonadota > Gammaproteobacteria > Kangiellales > Kangiellaceae > Kangiella > Kangiella sp. The sequence continues at coordinate 1,341,131 of NZ_JBLXBT010000001.1, read as the reverse complement.
TCACGTTTGTTAAGCCCTAGTTCTTCGTACAAACGTTCTGCCATGTCAGCTTTAGTCAGTGCCATAATATATCCCCTTTGATTCCAGTCGAAGCCGTTAGTTTCTTAACGCCGCTCCATATTGCTCAGCAAGTCCAGACACTACTTTTTCGACCACAGCGTTGATTTCTGCGTCTTCGAGTGTCTTGTCCGGATGACGGAGTGTCATGGCCAATGCAATACTTTTCTTGCCTGGTTCCAAGTGCTCACCCTTGTATATATCAAAAATATGGGCGTCTGTCAGTAAATTCCCACCATTTTTTACAATAAAATCAAGTAATTCGCCGCCATTCACAGAATCTGCTACAACTAGCGCAAGATCGCGTCGGATCGACGGGAACTTGGATAATGGCTTAAATTCGGGCAATTGACGCTCAGAGAGCGGCGCTAGGTCCATCTGGAACACAAATGCGTCCATATCCAGGTCGATTTCCTGCTGTACCTGTGGGTGGATTTTACCGATATAACCGACTGCATGGCCGTCGACGCTAATCTCGGCTGCCTGGCCCGGATGGAGGATATCCATGTGCAGGGTATCGAAGTCGTATGACTTGTTGGTCGCTTGCAATAAGGCTTCTACGTCGCCTTTCAGGTCGTAGAAATCAACCTTCACGCCATCAGTGTTCCAGCTTTCCTTATTACGCAGGCCGCAGACCAAACCGGCGATGGTTGGGATCTGTTGCAGCGTGTCGCCGGAGTTGATGAAGCGCAAACCGAGTTCGAAGATGCGGATGCGGTTCTGTTGGCGGTTGATGTTGAATTTTGCGGTTTGCACCAGGCCCGGCAATAAATTGGTGCGCATGACCGCCATTTCGCTGGAAATCGGATTCATCAGCGGTAATGGCTCAATGCCCGGGTGTAGTTGCAATTGGAATTCTGGTTCAACGAAGCTGTAGGTGATGACTTCCTGATAGCCGCGCTTGACCAGTACATCGCGCATGTCGTTTTTCCAGACGCGGTTTTCTGGCTGGTCGAACATGGCCATTTCGGCTTGTGGCTTGCGGCTCGGTAGCTTGTTGTAGCCGTAAACGCGCACCAGCTCTTCAATCAGGCTCTCTTCGTTGTCGATGTCGAAGCGGAAGCTCGGTACCACCACGTCCCAACCGTCTTCGTTAGCGGTCAGCTTGAGGCCCAGGCGCTTTAAAATGTCCTGTACCTGATCATCAGCGAATGGGAAGCCCACAACGCGCTCGATGCGTTGACGACGCAAACGCAGATGGCGCTTGCTTGGCATGGCATCATGATCAACTGCTTCAATGATGTCGCCCGGCTGGCCGCCGACGATGTCTAGCAGTAGCTCAGTAGCGCGCTCTATGGCGGTACGCTGCAATTCAAAATCCACGCCACGCTCGTAGCGGTGCGATGCGTCAGTGTGCAGGCCGTATTGGCGCGCACGACCGGCAATCGCAATCGGGTCGAAGTAAGCGCTTTCGAGGAAGATGTTATCAGTTTGGCTGTTGATACCTGAATGTTCGCCACCCATCACGCCAGCAATGGCCAATGGCTTGTTATGGTCTGCAATTAATAGAGTGTCGTCAGTCAGTTCGACTTCCTGGCCGTCTAACAAAGTGAGTTTCTCGCCCTGCTTCGCCATGCGAACGTCGATGCCGCCTTCGATTTGTTTAAGATCGAACGCGTGCATTGGGTGACCGAGTTCCAGCAACACAAAGTTAGTCACATCAACCACCGGATCAATCGCACGAACGCCTGAACGCTCGATGTATTTAACCATCCAGTCAGGCGTTTTGGCCTGTGGGTTGATGCCCTTAATGACACGACCAAGATAACGTGGGCAGGCTTGCGGTGCCGATAGTTTAATTGGTAGCGTGTCGCTGATTTCAGGAGCCAATGCTTTAGGTTTATGCTCTGTGACCGCGGTTTGAGTCAATACACCGACTTCACGCGCAATACCACGAACGCCCAGGCAATCGCCTCGGTTCGGCGTCAAGTCCACTTCAATAACATGGTCGTTGAGCTCGAAATAATCTTTTAGGTCCTGGCCTAGCGGTGCTTGGCTATCCAGTTCAACAATGCCGTCGCCGTCTTCACCAATCTCAAGTTCAGTTGTAGAACACAACATGCCTTGTGATTCGATGCCGCGTAGCTTTGCTTTTTTGATTTTGAAGTCGCCCGGTAATACCGCACCAATCATGGCGACCGCGACTTTGATGCCTGCGCGTGCGTTTGGCGCACCACAGATAATTTGTAGGTCTTCGTCGCTGGCTGAACCGACCGATACTTTGCAGACACGCAGTTTATCGGCGTCTGGGTGTTGTTCGGCTTCGACGATTTCGCCGACCACAACGCCGGAGAATTTATTGCCCAGGTATTCAAATCCATCAACTTCCAGGCCAGCCATTGTTAATTTTTCTACTAACTCTTGAGTAGAAATTTCAGGGTTTACCCACTCTCGTAACCACTTTTCGCTGAATTTCATGCTCTAAACCTATTAGTTGAATTGTTTTAGGAAGTTTAAGTCGTTTTCGAAGAATAACCGCAGGTCGTTCACGCCATAACGCAACATGGTGAGACGCTCGACGCCCATACCGAAGGCGAAGCCGGTGTATTTTTCGCTGTCGATACCCACAGCTTCGAGTACTTTCGGGTGGACCATACCGCAGCCTAGAATTTCGAGCCAGCCGGTGTGGCTGCATACGCGACAACCGTCGCCATTACACATTACGCACTGAATATCGACTTCTGCCGAAGGTTCGGTGAATGGGAAGTAGGACGGACGGAATCTAACGGCCAGATCTTTCTCGAAGAAATGCTTCAGAAACTCGTCCAGAATGCCTTTCAGATCAACGAAAGTAGTGCTTTCGTCAATCAATAAACCTTCCACCTGATGGAACATTGGGGTGTGCGTTAAATCTGAGTCACAACGATAAACACGACCCGGTGCAATGATTCTGAATGGCGGCTTCTGCTCTTCCATCACGCGAATCTGTACCGGCGAAGTATGGGTACGCAATAAACGCTCGGCATCGATATAGAATGTGTCGTGCATGGCGCGCGCTGGATGATGCTCAGGGATGTTCAGCGCGGTGAAGTTATGGAAGTTGTCTTCCACTTCAGGGCCTTCTTCTACCGAGAAGCCCATTTGCGCAAAATAGGATTCAATTCTTTCTAAGGTGCGATTAACCGGATGAACCCCGCCGTCCTGGATATTGCGACCAGGCAGCGTGACGTCAATTGTTTCGCCTGCTAGTTTTTTGGCGATCTCAGCGTCTTTAATGGATTTTTGCTTCGCTTCGATAATGGCGAAGACTTCTTTTTTCGCTTCGTTTACACGGGCACCAAACTTTGGCTTTTCTTCCGGTGGAAGTTTGGCCATTTGTTGCATTTGAGCTGTTATCAGGCCTTTTTTACCGACGAAGCGGGCTTTTACCTGCTCTAGCTCCGGTAAACTTTGAACCGCTGAAATCTCTTGCTCAGCCTGCGAAATAATCTCTTGTAAACTGGAGTCCTGTTGACTCGTACCCTGTGTATCGACCATGAGAATTCTCGTTGTTTAATACTATATTTATAAAGATTCTATTTATAAAAACTCTATTTAAAAATAGCCTCTAATTGAAAATGCATAAAAAAAGGAAGAGCATCTCTGCCCTTCCTTTTTACTTCAATCGCTTGTCACCCGAGGGCGACTAAAATACTCTTCTCGTTAAAGAACAGTTATCAGCTTATTAAGCTTCAAGGACAGATTTAGCCTGGTCTGCAAAAGCAGCAAAAGCTACTTTATCAAAAACCGCTAATTCTGCTAGCATTTTACGATCAACTTCAATGTTTGATTTCTTCAAACCATTGATAAAGCGGCTGTACGACAAACCGTGTACACGAGCTTCAGCATTGATACGAGCAATCCATAAAGCACGGAATTGACGTTTACGCTGACGACGGTCACGATATGCATATTGACCAGCTTTGATAACAGCTTGTTTAGCTACACGGTATACACGACTACGTGCACCATAATAACCTTTAGCTTGCTTTAAGATCTTCTTGTGACGCGCATGGGCAGTCACACCACGTTTTACTCTTGGCATCTCTTAATCCTCACCTTAACCGTTTGGCAACATACGATCGATTGAACGTGTGTCAGCAGCATCAACTAACTTAGCATGACGTAAATGACGCTTACGCTTCGTTGATTTCTTGGTCAGGATGTGACGCAAGTGTGATTGTTTGTGCTTGTAACGGCCAGAAGCAGTTTTCTTGAAACGCTTCGATGCACCGCGGTCAGTTTTCATCTTTGGCATAATAAAATACTCGCATTGTTACCCGTCATGGCCATTGCTTTTAAGTTGTGCAATCGTTTGAGCGCATGACTAGTTATAAAAACGGACAGCTCAGTGGTTACACCATGCTGCCCAACCTATGAAAAGTGTAAGTGCTCTTGCGAGACTCTTCTTACTTACCTTTTCTTTTTGGGGCCAATCACCATCGTCATTTGACGACCTTCCATTGAAGGGCGGTGTTCAACTGCTCCATATTCTTCCAAGTCTTTTTCGACACGCTTCAACAACTCCATTCCGAGTTCTTGGTGCGCCATCTCACGACCACGGAAGCGAACAGTTACTTTCGCCTTGTCCCCGTCTTCCAGGAAACGTATCAGGTTGCGTAGTTTTACCTGATAATCTCCTATGTCCGTCCCTGGGCGAAACTTAATTTCTTTCACGTGAGTTACTTTTTGTTTTTTCTTAGCAGCTGCTTTCGCTTTCTTCTGCTCAAAAAGGAACTTACCGAAATCCATCACTTTACAAACTGGAGGATCCGCATCTGGCGAAACTTCCACTAAGTCCTGGTTAGCTTCTTTCGCTTGAGCCAGGGCTTCTTTGATTCCTACTACGCCGACGTTTTCACCGGTGGCGTCTATCAGGCGAACTTCTTTCACCCGGATGTCTTCGTTTATGCGCTGTCTATCGGAGCGCTTATCACCTTTTCTGATGGTAATTTTCCTCTTTAATTATTGCCTAGTCAGCCTTTCTGGCTCGCTTCGCAACTTCTGCTTCTAGCAACTCAGCAAAGGCTTCAATACTCATGCTACCTAAGTCTTCCCCATCACGAGTACGGACTGCAACATGGTTATTTTCGACTTCTCTATCACCGACCACTAACAAGAATGGCACGCGTGCTAGAGTCTGCTCGCGAATTTTAAAGCCGATCTTCTCATTTCTCAAGTCCGAATTCACTCTAAAACCTTTATTTTTCAAGGATTCGACCACTTTTTGGCAAAAATCGGCCTGTTTGTCGGTAATATTCATGACAACAGCCTGAGTTGGCGCCAACCAAGCAGGGAATTTTCCAGCGAATTCTTCGATCAAAATACCGATAAATCGTTCAAGTGACCCCAAAATGGCTCGGTGCAACATCACCGGAGTTTCGCGCTCGCCACTTTCCGCCACATATTCTGCGTCTAAGCGACCCGGCATTGAGAAGTCGACTTGAATAGTACCACATTGCCAGTGTCGCTCGAGACAATCTTTTAGCGTGAACTCAAGTTTCGGCCCATAGAAGGCACCTTCGCCTGGCTGGTATTCAAATTGGATGTCATTGGCTTTCAGTGCATCGGCCAGTGCTGCTTCGGCTTTGTCCCACTCTTGATCAGTGCCGACGCGTTTTTCTGGACGGGTTGAAAGCTTGACGATAACGTCGGTGAAACCAAAGTCTGCATAAACGTCATAAAGCATTGCGATGAATTTGGACACTTCTTCCTGAATTTGATCTTCAGTACAGAAGATATGCGCATCGTCCTGCACGAAGTTACGCAAACGCATGATGCCGTGCAAGGCACCTGACGGTTCATTACGGTGGCAAGAGCCGAACTCGGCCATACGTAATGGCAGGTCACGGTAGCTTTTCAGGCCAACGTTGAAAATCTGGACGTGGCATGGGCAGTTCATTGGCTTAATCGCATAATCACGCTCGTCTGATTTGAGCGTAAACATGTCGTCGCCGAACTTGTCCCAGTGGCCTGATTTTTCCCACAAGCTGCGGTCAACCATTTGAGGCGTTTTCACTTCCTGATAATCGTGTTCTTTCAAACGCTCGCGAATGTATTGCTCAAGCGTTTTATAAATGGTCCAGCCTTTGTCGTGCCAGAAAATCATGCCCGGCGCTTCTTCCTGAATATGGAACAGGTCCAAAGCTTTGGCGATTTTACGGTGGTCACGCTTCTCCGCTTCTTCCAAGCGGTGCAAGTAGGCTTTCAATTCTTTCTTGTTAGTCCAGGCTGTACCGTAGATACGTTGCAGCATGGCGTTGTTCGAATCGCCGCGCCAGTAGGCACCGGCAACTTTCATCAACTTGAAGGCTTTCAGTTTCGACGTGGCAGGTACGTGTGGGCCACGGCACAGGTCGATAAAATCGCCCTGGCGATACAAGGATAAGGTTTCGTTCTGCGGAATCGACTCGATGATTTCAGCTTTGTACTCTTCACCCATATTGCGGAAAAAAGCCACTGCTTCGTCACGGCCCATTTCTGTGCGCTCGACCTGCAAGTTTTCTTTGGTGATTTTTTCCATCTCTTTTTCGATGGCGCGCAAGTCGTCTTCAGAAAACGGCTTTTCAGTCGCGAAATCATAGTAAAAGCCATTATCAATTACTGGCCCGATGGTAACTTGGACATTATCAAACAAACGCTGTACCGCCTGCGCTAACAAGTGGGCGGTTGAGTGACGAATCACTTCCAGGCCGTCTTCATCGCGCTCGGTGATGATTGCTAAATTCGCATCGTTTTCGATAACAAAGCTGGTGTCTACCATCAGACCATTCACTTTGCCAGCTAATGCAGCTTTGGCTAATCCGGGACCTATGTCGTTTGCAACGTCATAAACTGAAACTGCGTGGTCAAACTCACGCTTACTTCCATCAGGTAATGTAATTACAGGCATTTTTACTCTCTCTTTCGAATATAGCCCCTACGAATGGGCTATTATTCAATCGGTTTGTTAATTGTAGTAAACGACAGCAATTCTTAGGGTCTCTTAACCTTAAAAACACAGTCGCAAAAAACACCCGTCAACCTGGGTTATGAGGCTGATTAAGGTGTTAATGTGAAATTATCGGGGAACCCGACGAATATATACAATAGGATATAGCAAAAAGCCCTGTAAAACATCAGGTTTTATGGATATTCTTATCATTTTTAAAGCTGTTTAAGGAAATTACCGCTATGAGTTATGCAACCGCTCAATGCCTGTGTGGAAAAACAGGAATCAGCGCCCCCAATCTGGGCGAAAGTATTGGTGCCTGCCATTGTGTGATGTGCCGCACTTGGTCCGGTGGCCCTATGCTTGGCGTCGATGGTGGCGAAGGATTAATTCTCGAGAACGAAGCACATATCAGTGTCTACAGCTCCTCCGAGTGGGCCGAGCGCGGATTTTGTAATGTCTGTGGAACTCATCTGTTTTATCGCCTGGTCGATAGCGATAAGTATTACATTCCCGTCGGGCTGTTTGCCGACAACGACAAGTTCCATTTTGATGAACAGATTTATGTTGAGCAAAAGCCGCATTACTATGATTTCGCCAACAAGACCAAAATGATGACCGGCGATGAAGTGGTGTCAGAGTTTGAGGAACAAAGTCCTGAGCAAACGCCGGATGATTTGAAGAGTTACCCTTAGAGTTGGATAGGTACTTCGGAGAGTCGAAAAGCTTAGAGCAGATTCCCTAAAGGGACTTCCTTTGTTCCCTGAATTACCCACGGATGGTTTGGTGAATATTTCTAGAAAGAGCAGATCCTGATTTTCATCAGGATGACATGCTTGTGGGGTTGAGTTGCAATTCTGATAGCTTATTCGGCCTCATGTACCTTGTGCAAAGATAAGGAGCAATACAGGAAATCAATATTTATCTTAATCTTTTCTAACTAGCTACAATGGAAACTAATCATCTAATAGATAACAATCATCCTTCCGACATGTCATCCTGATGAAAATCAGGATCTGCTCTTTTCTTTTGATCACAATAATATTTTAGGGTTGAAACCTATTAACTTCGAACTTATTTCAGCTAATCTGATTTAAATTTCAAAAATCATCGCAAGTATACGGCAGTAAAAGGATTTACTATGAAAGAATATTACGTCTATATCATGGCATCAAAAAGAGATGGTGTTATTTATATCGGTGTAACTGGGAATCTTGTTCAGCGTGTCTATCAACACCGCGAAGGAATTATTGACGGTTTTAGTAAACAATATAAAACTAAGCGACTTGTTTATTTTGAAACTTCATCCGACATAGAGTCTTGCATTGAACGTGAAAAGCAATTGAAAGCTTGGAGGCGACAATGGAAGAAAGAGCTGATTGAGAAAGCAAATCCTCAGTGGGAGGACTTGTGGAGCAGTATTGCTTCTTAGTTTTTAGCGAAGTTATGTTCAAGCCTGAAGGAAAGAGCAGATTCTGAATTAAATTCAGAATGACAAGTTTGTGTGTTTGGTACTAACTCTGATAGCTCATTCAGCCTCATATACCTTGTACTAATGAAAGAATCTATTCAAGAAATCAATATTTACCTTAATGTTTTTCTAAATAGAAACGAATTCAAACTACTCATCTAACAAATAACAATCTTCCTTTCGACATGTCATCCTGACAACAGTCAGGCGACCAAAGGAAGTACCTTTAGGTAATCTGCTCTTTCCTCATAATGATGACTAAAAACTAAATCAACTCACTCAAGGCTGAGTAGATTAACTTACAGCCGAGCCCAAAAAGCAGCACATAAATAATATTAAGGAAGGTTTTTTGTGGTAAATGGCCCTGTAGCCATTTTCCTAACGCCACGCCGATTAATGCGACGGGGATCAGGAGTGCGCCTTGCCATAGGATTTGTTTGTTGAATTGCTCTAGGGCGATGTAGGGATAGAGTTTGAACAGGTTGATGGCGGCGAAGAAGTAGACTGCGGTGGCGAGGAATTCTGTGCGCGATAGTTTTTGTTTGAGCAGGAACATGTTAAGTGGTGGGCCGCCGGCATGGGCGAGGAAGCTGGTGAAGCCTGCGCTGGCTCCGGCGACGGCTCCCAAAACGGCATTGGGTTTATGTTGCTGTTCTTTTTTATTTTGGTTGGGCCATAGTTGAATCACGACAAAGGCGATAGCTATAACGCCTAAAAGCAATCGTATCCAGTCTTCGGATAACTGATCAGCAGTGGCATAACCAATGGCTACGCCTATAAGAGAGGCTGGGATCAGTGCGATTAATAATTTCCGGTTGTATTGGCCCCACCAGAGTTTGACGCTGAAGCCATCCATGATAATCAGCAATGGCAACATCAGGGCGATGGCTTGTAAAGGGGGCATAACCAACGACAACAGCGGCACGGCAACCGCGCCTGCACCACCTGCAAATCCGGATTTGGAGATGCCTGTGATGAGTACTGCGATTACCGCAATGCTCCAGAATAGAATTAACTCCATCAACGATTGTCCTTATGATTACAGCTTAGTCCAGGGGCGCCATATCAAAAATCAACACTTCAGCTTTGTCGCCATTGGCAAGCTCGATGGTTGCGCCAGCTTCAAAACCAACACCATCACCTTGGTTGAGATCCTGGCCATTAACCTGCAGGCTACCGCGCGCTACATGTAACCATGCTTTGCGTTGTGCTGACAACTGATGCGATGCTGATTCTGCACCATCAAAAAGACCTGCATACATATCCACATCCTGCCCAATGGTCACCGAACCATCGCGACCATTCTGCGAGGCGACTAGTTTTAGCTGGCCACGCTTCTCATCCTCACTAAAGGCTTTTTGCTCATAACTGGGTTCTGTGCCCTGCTCCGCTGGTAAAAACCAGATTTGCAGAAAGCCTGTGGTGTTTTCCTGATCATGATTAAATTCACTGTGGGTAACACCTGTTCCGGCGGACATGCGTTGCACTTCGCCGGGGCGAATCACGCCGTCATTGCCCATGCTGTCTTTGTGCGCCAAAGCACCTTCCAGAACATAGGAGACGATTTCCATATTCTGGTGTCCGTGGGTTTGAAAACCGGCACCGGCTCTAACTCTATCATCGTTAATCACCCGCAAGCTTTCGTAACCCATAAATTTCGGATCGTAATAATGCCCGAAGGAAAAGGTGTGCGAGGTGTTCAGCCAACCGAAGTCAAAGTTACCACGCTCATTAGCTCGACGAATTAACATAACAAACTCCTTACATTGGGTTTACAGGAGTCAGTTTAGGCCTTGCCAGAAATAACCTCAACGCATAGAAACTGATATCAGATATGCTCTCGTTGCATGATCAATCATTGTCTGTTGCTATGTTAATACTGACATCTTCGCCATCGGCAGATACCTGAACTTGAAACTCTATGGGGCGACAGCAAATCTGGCAGTCTTCAATATACGACTGTTGCAAAACAGATGGATCAATCAGAATGGTTTGCGGCTCACCGCAATAGGGGCAGTAAATAGTGGATTCGATTTGTCTAAGCATAAGCCATTCTGGATCAGTATGGTGCTGATTGGCAAATCAGGAAACCGGTTTTAGGGCTGTATCGTCATCCGGTTCGTAACTGACCACTTCGATACGATTACGACCAGTTTTCTTTGCTTGATACATGGCAATGTCTGCGTCACGAGTGAACAAGGAAGAGCTGGAGTCTTTCGGCGGTATTCCATAGCAAACACCGGTGCTGATGGTTAGGAATGGGTTAACCGCTGAATATTGATTTTCAATCTTCAGCTCGATAATAGATTGTCTTAGTCGCTCAAGATGATCGATGAAACGGTCAACACCATTTTCCAAGGTTGCCACCACCACAAATTCTTCACCGCCAAAACGAGCAACCAGATCGGCTTTACGCGAGAAGCTTTCTGAAATTTTATCCGCTACGGCCTTCAAGGCTTTGTCGCCTTCCAGGTGACCGTAGTGGTCGTTGTACAACTTGAAGCTGTCAATATCGATAAAGACCACCGCCATGGTCGCTTCAAGTCTCTGATGCACCGCCCACAGACGATCCAGTTCCTGACCAAAGTAGCGGCGATTGTGTAAGCCGGTCAATGAGTCACGGCTGGCCAGCTCTTGTAGCTCATCTTTTAAACTCAACAGGCTCTCATGTCGCTCTTGAATGCCCCGCTCTTTCTCAACGCGTTGGGTAACATCCTTTTGCACTGCGATGTAATGCGTTAACTGGTCACTATCTGAGAACACCGGAGAAATACTTAATTCACTCCAGAATGGCTCGCCCGTTTTTTTATGGTTGCGTAGAATGACACGACATGACTCTTGATTAAGAACCGCTTGGCGAAGCACCTCAAATTCAGGTTGCTCTTCAGTGCCTTGAATATATGCCCAATAATCATTGCCGATTACTTCATCTGCTGTATAGCCTGTTAATGATTCAAAGGCGGGATTAACAAAAATGATCTGGCAATCATCACCAGTAATTTCAGATATAACAATGCCATCCACCGTTGCTTTCAAAGCTTCGGCGAGCAGATCTAATGAAATAGAACCGGTCTTCTGTGTCATATTCGCAATATCAATATAAGGTCAAAGGCAGGCTCAAACAGGAAAGGAGGATCGAGCCTGACAGCTTCTCAGAGCATGTCATCCAAAATCATGAACTAAGAGTAAAAAACATACAGTCCGGATCCCTTGGAAGCGCTAGGGTTATACCAGAAATTGTGCATTTTTAACACAGGTATTTTGTGGGGTTATTAAGAATGCTATTCGTTTTTGATATATATCAGGTAATGGCTAGTTACTTGATTGTTATGACAAATCATCATTATATCGAGTGATATTACGTGATTTCGACACGCCAGGGAGGGTTCAAGCGGTTCTCACCGGCCCAGTACAGCTTGATTTTGTTGCCACTGGGATCATAGAGAATAGCCTCTCGCCATAGATAACTCATGTCGGTGGGTAGTTGCTCAAACTCTATGCCTTTGGCAATTAGCTCCTCAACCCACTCATCCAGAGCCTCATGTTCAAAGTAAATGGTAGCTCCCGAACCGGTAGTTTGCGGTTCCAGCATCAGTGAAAAAGTTGAGGGCTCATGGCTATCAGAGCGTGCAGGACACTCAAATCGAGCGTAGTGCGGTGAATCGACGATCTGCACAAAACCCAATCGTCTATAGAACTCATTGGCTTCAATAAGGTTATTTACCGGTAGCGTGACCTGATTAAGATTCATCATACTTTCCCTAATGGGTTAACCCAGAAAGAGCCTTATGCCGTAGCCGATAGTTGCCAGCGTTAAAACGCCGGCTAACCATAAACCAACAAACCACAGGATCTTTTTCCAAGTGGGTTTGTCAGTTGGATCGTTCGAATTTGTTTTATCCTGACTCATTAATGATAAGCCTCATTCTCCTTAACTTTTCCGCGGAAGACCCAGTAGGCATAGGCAGTGTAGGCAATAATAATAGGGATTAATGCCGCAGCACCCACTAACAAGAATTTCAAACTATTGTCCGGAGCGGCTGCTTGCCAGATGGTGATCGAAGGTGGCACCAGGTTTGGATAGAAGCTGATTAGGATACCGATGTAACTCAGCACAAATAGACCAATGGCATAAAAAAACGGGCTATTGTCGCGACCTTTGCGTAAGCCATTGAGTAGCTGGAAACCGCAGAACAGCACCGCTAATGGCACAATCATCAAATAATAAAGATTCGGTGCATCAAACCAGCGATGCAGGTATTGCTGTTCGATAAACACCATCCACAGACTGATGATACCGATAAAGAGCAAGGTCAACCAGGCTGCTATTTTAGCGAATTGAATGGACTGTTTTTGTAATTCGCCTGTGGTTTTCATATTGAGCCAGGTTGCACCTAAAAGTACGTAGCCTACAGCCAAAGCTATACCGGTTGTGATACTGAAAGGCGTTAGCCAATCCCACCAGCCGCCAGCGTAGGCGCGATCAGCAATGGTAATGCCCTGCACTAATGCACCGAGCGCAATGCCCTGACATAAAGCGGCGATCAAGGAACCAAGGAAGAAACCACGATCCCACCAATCCTGTGAGTTTTTGGTGCGCCAGTGAAACTCAAAAGCCACGCCACGAAAGATCAAACCCAGTAGCATTAAAATAATCGGCATGTATAGGGCTGGCATAATCACTGCATACGCTAGTGGAAATACAGCAAAGAGTCCACCGCCACCGAGCACCAGCCAGGTTTCATTACCATCCCAGATGGGTGCTACTGAGTTCATGGCCGTTTCCTGATCGGTTTTGCTTTTGATAAAGGGAAACAGAATGCCAATACCCAGATCGAAGCCATCGAGGATAATGTAAGCCATGACTGCAAAAGCAATCAATCCAGCCCAGATCATAGGGTAATCTATGCCAGAAGAAGCAATCGTCACTGAATCAATCATTACTCAGCCTCCTTTGTAGAGCCATCCGACTTGCTGGCCACCCGATTGGATAGAAATACGGTGGTTTGCGAATCGTCATCGACTTCAATAACTTGCGATGGTCTTTTAGTCATCAAGCGCATGGTGTACCAGACGCCAGCGCCAAACACGATAAAGTAAACGATCATGAAAGAGGCCAATGAAACCGCTACAGCAGGTGCATCCAGCGGCGAAGCAGAGTCCACCGTTTTTAACAAACCGTAAACCGTATAAGGTTGCCGCCCTACTTCGGTGACAAACCAGCCAGCCAGCGTTGCTATAATCCCTGATGGTGCGAATACAATGGCTACTCGCAACAGCATCGGGGAATCATAAAGTTTCTTGCGCGCGCGCAAATACAGACTCCATAAACCTATCGCAATCATACTCATGCCTATCGCCAACATGATGCGGAAACTCCAGAATACAATCGGCACATTCGGCCATTCATCCCGAGGAAATTGATCAAGGCCAATTAACTCACCGTCAGGGTCGTGCGTTAAAATATAACTGGCTGCTTTAGGGATTTTGATAGCGTAGTCAACCGTTTCTGTTTCACTGTTAGGCATACCAAACAAATACAATGGCGCGCCCTTTTGGGTTTGGTAGTTGCCTTCCATAGCCGCGACTTTAGCGGGTTGATGCTCCAGCGTATTAAGGCCATGCAGATCACCAATCAGCAACTGCAAAGGTGCAACCAAAGCTGCCATCCACATCGCCATGGAGAACATCAAGCGTGCCACTTCATTGCGCTCACCCTTTTTGCGCGCCTTGAACAAATGCCAGGCGCCAACACCGCCGACTAAGAATGCAGTACACAAGAAAGCGGCCGTTGTCATGTGCGCTAAGCGGTAAGGAAACGAAGGATTGAAGATCACCTCGAACCAATCTGCGACAACAAACTGTCCAACCTCATTAATGGCATAGCCAGTGGGCGTTTGCATCCAGCTGTTCACACTCAAGATCCAGAAGGCCGACATCAAGGTACCGATTGAAACCATTAGCGTAGCGAAGAAATGTAAGCCCTTGCCCACCTTATTCATGCCAAACAGCATGACGCCTAAAAAGCCCGCTTCAAGGAAAAAGGCTGACAGAACTTCATAACCCATAAGGGGACCGAGGACAGGACCCGTTTTATCGGAAAAGACGCTCCAGTTAGTGCCAATCTGATAGCTCATCACCACGCCGGACACCACGCCCATACCAAAAATGATGGAAAAGATTTTGAGCCAATATTTAAACGCAGCGAGGTAAACCGGTTTGCCGGTTTTTAGCCAGAGGCCTTCAAGAACAGCAAGATAAGCGGCTAACCCGATGGATAAGCCAGGAAAGATAATATGAAACGCGATGGTAAAAGCGAATTGAATTCTCGCCAGCAGCACAGCATCGAGCAGCTCCATCCATAACCTCCTTTATTTAAAGAGAGAATTGACCCAGGTCAAGGCTAAAACCATCATACCGTGCAGGCCGTTGGAAACAAGGCACTTTGCATCGCCTTTGCAGGATATTTTGTATGGACAAAGTTAATTTGGATTAGTTGTTGTATGGCTTAGATAGGTAGTGAGTTGATTGTTCAACTCAGCAAACAACAAGTTCTTCTATTACTCTTCCCTGGTTTCCTTAATATACTTGCCCATAAACCATTCAAAGAACACATGGCTATTCAAGTAGCCGCGGAAGCCAATTAAATAGATAATCACCAGCAGGCTGTAAATCATGGCTAAGAAGCCAGTTAGTGTTAAAAAGTCTTTGGCTATGATCATTAAATTAAGCGCTTGTAGGAGTACTACCACATACAACATGGCACGCATAAACTTCCACAGAGGACGTGCCTTAAACACAATAATCAGATTACTTATCAGCATGCCGCCGAGCAAAGTCCAATGGGCTAAGGCGGTCAGCATTTCACTACTGGATTGAACGTAGAGACGGTACAACGACGCTAAAGCTACCAGCATGATCATGGCATTAATTAATAAAACTATTTTTGTACTTTTTGGCATTTGTGTAGGTATTCTCGTCAATATTGGCTACCACCTTTTTGTAAGTCGGACGCCAAAACTTCGACCTTCGACATAAGGTGCAACATCATCGGAAGATGAAAAGTATTCTTCATCAAAAGCATTATCAACGAAGATTGATAAATCAAAGTTATCACTTAACGCTTGTTTAAAGCCTAGTTTACCGACCCAGGCTGCTGGCGTCGCTTTTTCACCGGAACCGAATTCATCTTTAGAAAGGCGGTATTGTAACGAAAAGTCGAGCGACCAGCCATTAGCAAAATACTGGGCTCGACCTTGCAAACGGTTTGCCGGAATATCAGACAGTGTATTGTTGTCCTCATCATTGCCTTTAACCAACATAGCGCCCATACCCAACTGCCATTGTTCATTAATGACAAAATTAGAATCAAACTCAGCTCCGTAAATCACACCACTATTGAGGTTACGATAAGTGAGTAAGCCGGGCGCAACTTCAATTCGTTCAATATAGTTACTGACTTTTTGCTGATAAATGTTCAGGCTAAACTGCTTATCTTGAGCGCCGTAGCGTAGTCCCAGATCAAAACTCAAGGCTCGCTCTTTATTCAGCTCAGGGTTGCCAATAACTTCGCCGCGCCCTGTTGTGCCGCTGTAAAAACGCTCGCTTACTGTAGCAAAACGAACTCCAGTACCAACATTAGCTGTCAGCAGCACTTTGTCATTCAGAGGTTGGGATAATCCGACAAACCCTGTGACTGCATGGTCGATAGTGGATGCGCTTCCTTGGTTCGATTGGCGATTATTAATTAAGCGAGTACCTACTTGCCATTTGGTATCACCCCAGAATTTATTTACCGTTGCAAAAGTAGCGATTTCTCTTTCTGAAGCGCCATTAAGGGTTTGGCTTTGTATAACACTGTTATCTAAATAAGATAACTCCTGTTCTTTAGCATCAATATTTGCTCTTTGAAAACCGTCGACTCCCCATAGACCTTCAATCGAAAGGCTTGGCGCTTCCCAGCTGTTCTCAAAATGGAAACCGTAATCCTGAGACTCATTAATCACATGATTTTCTCTTTGGTCAGGTCTTATAGTTAGGGTTTCAACCTCGTTGGGATGAAAATAAATACTGGCTCTCCAGTCCAAACCCTGGGCACTAAATTGGCTCAGCAAATGTTGTTCAGAAGGCACTGTGACTAATCGTTCAGGATATTGTGTGCTTGATCGACCAATATCGTCGCCGTCGCTTAATAAAAGCATCCATTCATAATCAATTCCGTCTAAAGTCCAATGCTTAATAAAGCTTGCAGAAAGTTGCTGGTATCCATTGTTTAGTTCATTACCATAAACATCATCGCCGTTGCTTGAGTATTGTCTGGCAATTGCCGCGGACCAGTCCGTATCGCCAGTGCCATAAATTTGGCTATTGCGGTTACCTTGAGTTTGATAATCTGCCGAAAAAAATGAGCTATTAAAAAAGCCCGGAGAAAGTTTTACCACACCGCCTAAACTGCCTGACTGATACAAGGTCGAAGCCGGGCCTCGAGATACCTGGGCGTACTCTAATAGCAATGGATGTAAAAATGAACTCGATACTCCCGCGCGTCGTTCTGCTTTAAGTGGAATGTCCGATACATAAGTTAATACTCTGTGTCTGGAAAGACCGCGAATAGAATAGACTTGAAATAACCCGGCCTGGCCGTTTTCTGCCACACCTGGAACTTCTACCAGCATATCTAAAATAGTGGATGGATCAATCGTTAATTGTGTTGGAGATATCAAACTTGAAGCTGTGTTCAAATCAGTGAAATGCTGAGGTGCAGATGTTGCAAGGATGGTTATTTTCTCGGTACCACCAGAACTATGAACATCTTCTTTTCCACAAATCTCATCAGCGTTTTTCTTACATAAGGATGTTATTTTTTCAGCAACTACATGTTGCTGCGATTTTTTTTCTGAAACTTTTTCATAAAATTCGCCTGCGCTTGCAGTGCCACTATATGAAGCTGCTAAAAGTAAATTGAATATTAACTGTTTGTTCATTTCTATCACGTATTGAAAAAATAAATCACCATGAAAAAAGCACCGATGGAAACCATCAGTGCTTTTTTGTTTTAGAAAATACTATTAAGAAAGGTATTTTCTGCGTCGTGCTAGACCAGCAATTGCTAATAGCGCCAGGATAACAAACCCAGTGCTACCACCACCTCGAGAAGGGTCTTTATTGATAGTCAAGCTTGCTTGACTTGCCCCCAAGTCGGCTTTACCAGTATTTGATAATTCAAACTCAAAGTTCAAGTCTGATTCCTGATCGGTATCAATCGTTTCGATAGTGACAACTTTGTCTGCCGTCTCACCATGGGCCCAGGTTAAGGTACCTGATGCTTCAGTAAAGTGAGTTCCTGCCGTAGCAGTGCCATCGACCGTTGTATAATCAACAGTCACCTGATGATCAGAACCATCAACACGAGATACGGTAACCTGAATTGAACTACCATTTCTCACAGCACCACTGTCACCACTGATACCTAGCTCACCAAATACAGGCTCTCTTACGGTCAAGCTAATATTCTTAGTAATGGTTCCATATGGAGTATCATTACTGAAAATTGCTTGAGCTTCATAAGTACCAAGAGGTAAGTCTAGAGTTGAAATATTAAACTCTAGATCAGCAGCACTATTAGCACCAACTGTACCGGTTGCAGCGGATAGAGTTACCCAAGTTGGCGTAATGTCACACACACCAGTTTCACCCGAAGTAATACCCACCACAGTTTGTCTGGTTTGGTTAACGCCCCATAAGTTGCCATCACAATCTATGGCAAGGCCTGCTTGTCCACCATCCATTAAGTCTTCAAGAACTTCATCACCATCAGTATCAACTGAGGGGAAAACTATTTGACCAATTGGATCTAACTCTGGTGTCGAAGCATCTAAAACCATAATATCTGGCTCAATACTTCCAGCAGCATCGTTAGACATCACAAATAAATGATTTGTAGATGGGTTTAATGCAAGACCTGAAACAGCTAAATCAACATTGATAGAGCGAAGAATATTACCTTCCGCATCAAACTGATGAACCACACTGTCGTTCCAGGAACCGGCATAAAAAGTTCCTGAAATAGGGTCATAAGCTAAGCCACGCTGCGATGTGCCAAACTCTGGACAGATTTTATTGCCTGTTACCGTTTGAGCAACCGGATCAATTTCGTGAATACAGGTATCACCTGTTACAGCAACCTGCCATAAGGTCTGAGTACGTGCGTTGTATGCAAGATCCGCTGCATAGCCTACGGTGACCGCGCTGGTATCAATAAACTCACCAGTCTTAGTACCGTCAGTTGCGAATTGATGCAATGCATCAAGTGTTGCACCACCTGCGGTAACATCACCGACCCAGATATCTGAAGCTGACTTATCGAACCCAATACCCCAGCCCAAAGTCAGGTCTGTGGGGAATTGCTCAACAAAATCGACCGCAACTTCTGGAGCACTTGCTGCGTAAGAACGATAACGAATTTTCCTGGTATCGAACTCTTGTAACGCTTTAGGACCAAAACGACGAGTCGCCTGGTCATAAATACCATATGGCTTGCTCACCTGGTCAACGTCACGAGTGAGGTACAATGAAATCTCGTAATTGGCGTCTGCGTTACCAATATTTTCAAGAGAAACATTTGCCGTTTCCTCGACTTCAGCAGCAACCTCTAACACGATCTCCCCAACTTCTAACAAGCCCGCATCAAGCATCACTGGCTGTCCTAAATCAAACTGAGAAAGATCAACTGTTTGACTCTGGTAATTACTAGCAGAAACTTCTACTTCAGTAATTCCATCAGAACCAATGAACAGTCTGAAGAAACCGTCTACCAAGCTCTCATCATCAGGAGTTGCTACAGAACTGGTTGAATATGAAGAACCACTAACACTTGCTCCATTAAGAGCCAGCTGAGTGTTATTATCAACAACATAGCCACTGGCATAGAAGCCACCATCAGCTACACAGCTTGGTGTTCCAAAAGCTACATTATCAATGTAAGCGTACCACTCGTAGTCAGCTTCATAGGCAAATCGAATCTGGAAACTGGTTGCGCCAGACAGTTCTGCAGACAAATCAATAGAAATACTATCTACAGTGCCAGTTGGTACAAAATCATAAACTGATACCCAGCCAGCATCGTCAACATTGACGTCCACTGTATACACGTCACTACCAGCAAAAGTTCTAAATAAACTGCTGAAAGAAAGTGTTGTAGATTCAATATCAGCTACATCGATAACGGGAGAAACCAGCACTGAACTGACCAAATTACCAGCGCCTGCTGCATCACTATCAATCGCTGCCGCTTCGCCGCTGACATTCAACAGGTTACCTTTTGGTGCTGTAGAGGCTGCCTGCCACTCCATACCTGAACCAGTAATATCTTGAACGGTCCAGCCTGTTGGTGGCACTCCTCCGTCAAAACCTTCGAAGAAAGTATTCCAGACATAACCTTTCGCAGTACAGTTAGTATCAATTGCTAATGCAAAGTCGCGAACAGGAGTGTTTTCTGGAAGGATGTCATAGCTTTCTTTTAGATAGCCTGGGTCAATCGCAGTAGCCTCAATTTTCACTAAGGTACCTTCATAGGCTTCTAAAGAATATTGACCAGTTGCAGGATCGGTAAAGGTAGAAATTGTTGCTCCTGGTGCAGTAATAGTCACTTCGGCATAAAGCGGAGTTCCAAGACCCGAACCATCGGTTACAACACCACTAACCACAACCTCGTCAGCATCATCAAGAGTCACATCAACGTCTTCAACTTCATCTTCTGCAAGGTCAATATCGGTGACACTTTCTGCAAGATAGCCGTACTTAGTAATCTCAAGATCATAAAAACTATCAGCAGGCAATGTTAATGAATAATTACCACCAGCATCAGTGGTAGCAGTTACACCACCGGTAGCAACTCTAGCACCCTCAATCGGGTCACCAGCACTATCGGTTACCGTACCTTCGATATAACCTTTTGGACCAGCTACACAGTTATCAAACTTGAAGCTACCAATATAGGTTGACCAACCGGAAGAGTTATCATTGGCTGCTTTGTAATACTCAGTGGTATACCAGAAAGTACAATCATCAACTGGGTCAACACTTAAGCTACTGTAATCACCCCAACGATTAGCTCCTGATTGAGAACCCTCACCGGCTTTGAGCTCTTGCTCAGCGACGGTCAAAGTATCAGCTGGGTCATCTTGATAACGACCAGTAAATCGGATTGAAGGGAATGTTGCTGGACCGGATACACTATAAGCAACACCAATATTACCTACTGCATCCATTGCAGCACTGCCCATCCAACGTGAATTACCGTCGTTTAAGTTGAAAGTACCCTGGTTAGCAACAGAAGCATCACCAGTAGTGCCATCGATATCAAACTCATACCAACGTACACCGGCAATGTTCGAATCAGTGGCTGAGCCGACTACAGTATGGTTAGCCACTAACTTATGATCAGTGCCATTCAAATATCGATAGGCCAAGCGGAACATCATACGTTCGCCAATAGCATCCAGTCTTTGAGCGTTAGGCTGGACAATACAGTCACGTCCAAACCCACAAACACCGCCATTGTATTCTGCAACTGCCAACGTGTTTTTCAGGTTGAAACTTGAATTGGCTGGGTTATCCCAGTCTACGTCAAAGGTCCATACATCCATGGTATTTAGAGCCGCACCTGATGTGACAAAGTAACCCGGCATGCCTTCTGGCGGCAAAAAGCTACCATCAATATCGGCCGGCATTGGCGTGAAGGTATTGGGATGAGACGTTTCAAGATCAATGATCACCTGTTGTGCAGGTTGACCAGCAAGCATCTTGTCACGCTCATAAGCAACTACCCCTGAGCCTGCGAAAGATAATGGACTACCTGAGAACTGGTTAACGCCCATATAATAGGCATCTGTCCATACACCAAGGTGAGGATAGTCATTAAACTTGGTAGTACTGTATGCGAAGTCATACAGATAATAAGAACCCGTAGGATCATTAGTTTGAGAAACTGCAATACATTCTCTGTTATCAGTAAATCCATCAGTGAATGCAAATTGGCTCAGCATCCAGCGATCGGCTGCACTATCGTATAAAACAATCGGGTCACCGCGATTGGTTGATTCACACAAACCACCAAAACCTGACCACAACTGGTTAATTGCAATTGGGCCTGCTAATTGATTGCCTTCTTTGTCCCAAATCGCTAAAGCGGTGTTAACCATTTGCACAACATGGTTAGGACCAACATCAGCAACCGTATCTGGCGGAACAGCACCAGTAACGTTGCCCATGCCATCGAAACCCGTTTCGACTGAAGGAATTAAAGGAGAAAAAGCATCACGCTTTTGTTGTGTCTGAAGAACTGGATCACCTGCAAAGTCTACATTTTTTTGTAGTATTTCTTTTGCAAAAGGATGGTTTTGATTGGGAACTTCTCTAATCAAATCAACGCCAGGTATTCTTTCACCTGATTGACTTAACTTATACTTACGTGCGTTGGTAATTTCTGGTAACGGTTTCGCCACAGTAAGCAAAGGCTTACTGAGTTTTGGTTTTGACAATACGACCTTAACAGAATCACGATCTCCTGCCTCGGCAACATTAACTCCCCCAAAGATAGCAGTGGTTCCTAACAAACCTGCTATGCATAACCTGACCAAAGTTTTATTGGTATTTGACACAATAACTCCTTGAATAGATTTGATTATTTGATGAGTATTCAGCTCCCCCCCATCACCTTACTTTTGGCTAGGTGATTTTCCTGAGCCACAATTTTATAGCACAACTCTCACAGACATACTGTAGAGAGTTGTAGTTATTTGTAGCTATCATGATGCTAAGTTTTTATATATTTTTTTAATGACTCAAGGTGGGCTAAATTCAATCTATTGGTCAGATTCTGTATCTTCTTCCTTGTATTTTTTATCGATTAACTCTTTGGGGTGTTCAGGATTAGGCACTTCGCATACGCCGTGTTCATTTTTGAATTGGTCTTCGCAATCCTGCTCTTTTAATTCGGTCTCTGCAGAAATTTCACTTATCGGTCTGCTTTCTTTTGGCGAGACTGTATCTTTAGTTTCTGCAGTATCGTTATCATTCAAACTATCTTCCCTGCCTGAGTCATTCGCACAACCGAACAACAAAGTTACCGCAAAAACTCCCCCTAAAACCATCACGCTAGAAGCCAATTTCATGTTATCCCCTTTTTATTAATTACAGATTGTAAATACCATTGAATCATTCGGTTTTAGAGCTTACTGATTATGTCTGTCTTCTAATAGTTCTATTTTGTATCCGTCCGGATCTTCGGCGAAAGCCAATACTGTGGTTCCGTGTTTCATGGGCCCTGGTTCGCGCGTAATATTACCTCCAGCCTGACGTATTTTTTCACAAGCCTCATACACATCATCTACCGCGATGGCGATATGACCGAAAGCATTGCCCATCTCGTAATCGTCGGTATCCCAGTTGTGGGTAAGTTCCAGCACGGTATTGTCTTTTTCCTCGCCATAACCCACAAAAGCCAATGTAAAGCGGCCAGATTCATAATCGTGCTTGCGAATCAGCTTCATGCCTAAGACGGTGGTGTAAAAGTCTAATGCTTTATCCAGATCTCGAACCCGAAGCATCGTATGTAAGATTCTCATAATTCCTCCTAAGGTTATTTATCGGTTACGCTTTAGTTGCAAGCATGACTTGCGTATAATAGCCCGCCATTATAGCAAGTAAATGGTTAAGCGCCTTAAGGCACGAACTTTATGCAAAGCATTACAATAACTCGTCCAGACGACTGGCACATCCACCTGCGTTCCGGTGCAGCCTTGCAACATACGGTAAAAGACGTCGCTCGCCAATTTGCGCGCGCAATTGTGATGCCGAATCTTGTACCCCCTGTAACCAATGTTGAGCAGGCCAAAAGCTATCGCGATTGCATCTTGCGTTATAAGACCGACAGCGCTGAATTTGAGCCTTTAATGACTTTATACCTCACGGATAACACCTCAGTAGAAGACATTGAAGAGGCGGCTCAGTCGGACTTTGTTAAAGCATGCAAGCTTTACCCTGCCGGTGCCACCACCAACTCAGATTCAGGTCTGACCGATATCGAAAAAGCGTATCCAGTGTTTGAAAAGATGGCTGAGCTGGGAATGCCTTTGCTGGTGCACGGAGAAGTGACGTCACCTGAGATTGATGTGTTTGATCGCGAAAAAGTGTTTATTGACACCAAACTGCGTCCGATTGTTGAACAGTTTCCCAACCTCAAAGTGGTGCTGGAACATATCACCACCAAAGACGCG
The DNA here is from genome assembly GCF_048265365.1 of Kangiella sp. NCBI lineage: Bacteria > Pseudomonadati > Pseudomonadota > Gammaproteobacteria > Kangiellales > Kangiellaceae > Kangiella > Kangiella sp. The sequence continues at coordinate 1,317,415 of NZ_JBLXBT010000001.1, read as the reverse complement.
GTTGAGTTTGTGTCATCGCAAGGCCCTAATGTAGCTGCCACAATCACCGTGCACCATCTCTTGCTTAACCGCAACGATATGCTGGTTGGTGGCATTCGCCCTCACCTTTATTGCTTACCTATCCTCAAACGCCAGGAACATCAGTCGGCCTTGATTGCAGCGGCCACTTCAGGTTCTCCGAAATTTTTCCTAGGCACCGATAGCGCTCCTCATACGAAAGAGAAAAAAGAAACTGCCTGCGGTTGCGCGGGAGTTTACACCGCTTATTCAGCCATTGAGCTATACGCTGAAGTGTTCGAATTCAATAATGCGCTCGATAAGTTAGAAGCATTTGCCAGTTTCCACGGTCCAGATTTCTATGGCCTACCACGCAACACTGACACCATTACATTGGTCAAAGAGTCATGGAAAGTGCCGAAAAAGCTGTGTCTTGGTAACGATACTCTGGTTCCATTCCGAGCAGGCGAAACTATCGAATGGAAAATCAGAAACAATGATTAATCTGAGCATGAAGGAACGATTTAGAGGCTTCTTCCCTGTAATTATCGATGTCGAAACCGGTGGTTTTAATGCAGCTACCGATGCTTTACTAGAGCTAGCAGCTGTTACTACCGGCTTTAATGAACAAGGTAAGCTGGAAATTAAAAACAGCTATCACTTCAATATTGAGCCTTTTGAAGGCGCTAATATCGAGCAAAAGGCACTAGATTTTACTGGTATTGATCCTGACAACCCCTTGCGCGGAGCCATTGCTGAACAAAAAGCTTTAAAGTCTTTGTTTAAAGATTTACGCAATGAACAAAAAGATGCTGAATGTAATCGATGCGTTCTGGTCGGCCACAACTCCTGGTTTGATTTGAGTTTCTTAAACGCTGCCACCGAACGTGCTGACATTAAGCGCAATCCGTTCCACCCTTTCACCAGTTTTGATACGGCCTCTTTGTCCGCTTTAATGCTTGGGCATACCGTGTTAGCTCAGGCTTGCGATTTGGCTGGCATCGAATTCAGCCAAAAAGAAGCCCATTCAGCGCTGTATGACGCGACTAAAACTGCGGAGTTATTTTGCCTGCTGGTTAATCGTGCCAATCAATTTTAGCAACCGTTTCTAAATTATTGGCTGTTGTATAAACAACGGCCACACAACTCCTCGCAGGTCATCTGTAAAATAAGCGCCTTCTCTACCAGCTTCAATCGCTCTGGAGTGGAAGCTCTTAATTCTTCATAACTCACCAGGCCCGACTCAAACAAATCGTTCAGCCTCCTCCCTTTCCAGCAAGCCACCACGGCACCAGAAACCGGCTCCACCAGTTGTAGCTCTGGCTGTGGTTTATCCAACCAAGCATTGATCATATAAGTCATTCTTTACCCTTTTTGTTATCGTATCGCTAAAATATCTCCAAACCATGCAAATGAGAATAATTATCATTTATATGGTTTGCAATAGCAAATCAGCATTTTTACTAAAAAGTTCACAACTCGGGGTGCAATCCGATAAATTTGCACTTATGCTTAGAGAAATCTTTTCAACTCGATAGGGTTAAATTAACGATGATAAAACAAGCGCTTACCGCTTTTACCCTGCTGACAGGATTAGCAGTTGGAGCCAACGCTATGGATAAACCTGCAAATGAAAAGGCCAAAACCGCCATCGTCATCCATGGCGGTGCCGGAACTATCTTAAAGTCGAAAATGACGCCGGAGCTTGAACAAGCCTACATCGAGGCCTTGGAGTATGCACTGAAAACTGGGCATGCCATCCTGCAAAAAGGCGGTTCCAGTACTGAGGCAGTCAAAGCGACCATTGTTACTATGGAAGACTCTCCACTGTTTAATGCCGGCAAAGGCGCGGTATTTACTCATGACGGCAAAAATGAGCTGGACGCTTCGATCATGGTCAGCAATGATTTATCAGCTGGTGCCATAGCGGGTGTTAGCCATATTAAGAACCCTATTTTGCTGGCGGATAAAGTTCGTACTAACTCCAAGCACGTATTGATGGCGCGCGAAGGCGCTGAAGAATTCGCTAAAGAGCAAGGATTTGAGCTGGTTGATCCTAAGTACTTCTTTACTCAAAGCCGCTGGGACCAGCTACAAAAAATTCTAAAAGAAGATCCGGACAAAATGCAGCTTTCAGAAGACGAAGCCAAGAACTCTAAGTTTGGTACCGTAGGAGCTGTTGCACTGGATAAAGAAGGCGTAATCACCGCTGGCACATCTACTGGCGGCATGACCAACAAACGTTACGCACGTATTGGTGACTCACCGGTTATTGGTGCTGGCACTTACGCTAATACTTATTGTGGTATCTCAGCAACCGGCCATGGCGAGTATTTCATTAGAGCGGCTGTAGCTTACGATGTTTGTGCTTTAGTTGAATACAAAGGCGAAACCATTCAGGATGCTGCTGACATTGTTATCCTCGACAAACTCAAAAAAATGGGCGGTGACGGTGGCGTGATTGGTCTTGATAAAGATGGCAATATCATGATGAGCTTCAACACGGCCGGTATGTACCGCGGTGCTATCGACGTTGATGGCAATATCACTATCGAAATCTACCAACAAAAGTAAAGTCCACAGCAGGCGCGAATAGGAGTTTTTATGAACACAAAAACACTGGCCATCATCAGCATCTTAATGCTTTCCAGCCTCTTGAGCGCCTGCAGCGATGACTCATCAAAAGAATCCAGCAATCCACAATCAGAAGTCCAAAATGATGATGAGGTTGGAGTGCTGGAACCCTACCTGGAAGAACCCGTTTTAGAAACTCACAAAAATGGCGAGAGAAAGATTGGTCTCTACTCCGAGAGCAATGGGCAAGGTACATTTAAAGATTGCAAAACAGGTAAGGAATACACCATTGATATCAACCAATATGACGGCCTACTTCATTCAACTTATCTTGCTTTAACGCAAGATGATGAGCAAATATTGATGGTCGAATTAGTTGGTGAAATTCAAACAGACAAAGATGAACTCAGCAGGCTGCATCCACAAAAACTGTTAGGTATTATTCATCTAACCAGCTGCCCTTGAGCCAAGTTTAACGCTAGTCCTATACCCTTCCACTCTTAGCTATCCTAGCCTCATCTTTTGCTCCTGCCTTCACTGCCTCCTTATTCAAAAATGCCTTAAATTTCATGCAGTTTAATGCATAAATGAAGCGGTCATTTGTGCATTTCTACTGTACTATTAAGTCACTCAAGTTAGTTCTAAATAGAAATCAATAATAAGTAACTTGAGTATCACCATAACAATCTCACCATAGCTAAAAGGAACTTCACATGTCATTCAATTATTCAAAATTCTTTAAAGGCAGCAGCTCAGAACCAGCCGGCGAATCTCAAGGCTATCCGGTCCCGGGCCGTCAGTCTGCGACAGCCGATGAAATCGCAGGTAATGCTTTTTTTGCTTCTCAGTGTGACTGGCAAAATGTCGTTAATGAAGAATATGACTACATAGTAATTGGAACAGGGCCAACTGGCGTTGCCTTTATCGAGCAAATCTATTCAATTAACCCAAAAGCAAAAATACTGATGCTGGAGCGAGGCGGTTTCTGGTTGCCGGTTCATTATCAAATGTTACCCGATGCTTTCGCACAAACCACAGGCTCTCCCCCAACTACGTATCCCTGGTCAAGAACTCGAAAGATGGTCACCACCTCACCAGACTTTTTTCAAGCCGGCTACATTCCAGTTGTAGGAGGTCGTTCTACTTACTGGAGTGCTTGGAGTCCTTCGCCCACTCCCGATCTGATGAGAGACTGGCCACAGGAAATGATCGATGTAACCTTGCAACCAAACTTTTGGGAGAGAGCCAAAAAATTTCTGCATGTCACTTCTATGGATAACATCAATGATGGTGTCTACGGCAATCTGCAGTCTCAACTGGATGCCAATATTGCCGATAACTTTAAGCAGTTTGTTCCATCCGCAGAGAATGCTTTTCCAGCACCGATAGCTGTTGCCAACCCAGAGTGGAAAACCGTCAAATTTTACAAATACTCGACGGTAGGCACCTTATTGAATATTCACCAAGAACAACAAAAGTTAGCACAAGCAGGCGCTGGTACAGCACTAACAATTGCTGATCAATGTATTGTTGAGCGCCTAATCCATGACGATGAAGGCCAGGCCATAGCCATTAGCACTAGCAGAGGAAGTGTTAATGTTGCTAACGCAAAAATTATTTTAGCTATGGGTGCAATTCCACCGGCAACACTACTCATGAACTCCTTCAAAGATAAGCTTCCTAATGCGGGACAAAGATATACTGGGCACTTTATGTCACACGTTACTGCACGGGTGAAACGCTCAGCTTTTGATAATTTATCTGAATTAGAAATTGGCGCAGTTTATCTTGATGGCAAAGCCAGCAATGGCCTTCAGTACCATGTTCAGGCCAGTGTTTTTGCCGAACAAAAACCGGCTGAAGATAGCACGACGCTTGCCCGCGAATGTCCTGACGCAGCAGCAGCTCCAACCCAAAAACAAATGCTGGGCTCTGAAGACTATGTTGTTTTTGTCTGCGCCACTTTAGGCGAAGTCAGTGAGAAAAATGATAATAACTGGATAAAACTTAATCAGGGCCAAGACGCTACTACCAACATCAACCTTCAGTTATTACTGGGCGATGAGGATAGACAGCTGTGGGACGAGCTCGACGAAGCTACCTATCAAACAATTGCTGCGCTATCTTCGAAACAATCAACTCCTGAAATTGAATACTGGATTGATAAACCTGACGGTAGCGGATACTGGACAACCGATAAGCCACCACAGGATCAAATTCGACTCAACATCATTGTTCATGAAGCTTCTCAGCTGTGGGTTGGAACCGATCCAAATGATTCTGTGGTCGGTCTCGATTACCGCCCGCATGGTGTCAACAATGTCTATGTTACTGGAGCAGGATTATTCCCCACTTCAGGTTCATGGAATCCAACTTTAACCATGTGTGGATTTGCGCAGGATTTAGCTATAAAGCTAGAACAATAACCTTCTTGCCATTTTATTGAACATAAAAAAAGCCTGACTAAACGCCAGGCTTTCTTTCAACCAATCACACAGAAAAATTGTCCATATTCGAGGCGATTAATCATTTTCAGCGGAGGTGACCAATTAGTTCATTGAGCATTAAAAATGATTAACCAACAATGAAGTTGGGCATTTTAACCAGTAATCAAAAGCACAAAAAAACCCAGCAAAACTGCTGGGCTTTCTTGCAAACAATTACGCAGGAAAATTATTCAAGTTCGCGGCGCCTGACTGTTTTTTTAGCGGAGGCGACCTTTAGGGTCGTTGAGCATCAAAAACAGGCAGGCAACAAAGAAATTGGATAATTTAACCAGTAATTTATAGTTTGTCGGCAGATTCAGATAGATACTTAGCCACACCTTCAGGCGTCGCATCCATACCTTTATCACCTTTGTTCCAACCTGCTGGGCAAACTTCGCCGTGCTCTTCGTGGAATTGTAGCGCGTCAACCATACGAATTAATTCATCAACGTTACGGCCTAGTGGTAGGTCGTTAACGACTTGGTGACGAACAACACCATCTTTATCGATTAGGAATGAACCACGGAAAGCTACACCTGCTTCTGGATGCTCTACGTCGAATGCTTGGCAGATTTCGTGTTTTACGTCAGCTACCAGAGTATAACCTACTTGACCAATACCACCGTTGTTGATGTCGGTATTACGCCATGCGTTATGAGTGAAGTGAGAATCGATTGAAACACCGATCACTTCGACGCCGCGCTTTTTAAACTCTTCTAAGCGGTGGTCGAATGCGATTAGTTCTGATGGGCATACGAATGTGAAGTCTAACGGGTAGAAAAAGACAACCGTTGGCTTGCCTTTAGTTGTTTCGGCAAAGTTAAAGTCTTCTACGATCTCGCCGTTGCCTAGTACTGCTGCTGCCGTGAAATCTGGTGCCTTGCGGCCTACTAATACTCCCATTATTTCCTCCAAGAGTGTGTTTATTCAATTTTAGGTGTGCGTATTATACGCTGATATGGCAATAATTCTTAAGACCTTTCACAAAAGATTAAAAGTCTTATTTAAATCGATTAAAACTTGAACGATGATGCTTATTCGCTCACTAGCTGGGCTTTATTGAGCAATCACTAATCACTTTACGGGTTTGCTCAAAACTTTCTCGCATCAGGACTCTGAACCATTTATGCAATGCGGTCTGGTGTTGTCGTTCATGCCAGTAGAGATATATGTCCAGAAGTGGCAGTTTCAAGGGCATTTCCTTCATAACCACACCATAGCGATCACATTCTTTCTCCGCGACCAGACGCGGCATCGAAAACATCAGATCGGTGCGGCTACAGATATCCAGCGCTAAGTGGAAAGTAGGAACATACAGTGCGATTTTTCGTGACAGTCCCTGCTTTTCGAGAGTGCGATCAATGAAAGGCTTTCCTTTACCCGTAACAGTCACCAGTCCATGTCGTTGCTTTAAATACTCGTCGAGGCTGATCGACTTCTGTTTTGCCAATCGATGTTGGTTTGACATGACTAAGACAAAGTCGTGCTGGATCAGGTGGAAGTTATGATATTTGGTACTTTCCAGAGACTTATCTTCTTCACTGACCAGAAAATCGATATCGCCCTGCTCCAGCAGTGAAATACCATCCGGGCGAATATTGAACGAGCGTAACGCGACATTGGGTGCCTGGGCTTGCAGGTCTTGCCATAAGTTGGGCATGAACAGGCTCATTTCCAGGTCCATCGACATGATGCTGATTTCACCCTTGGCCTTGGCTGGATCAAACTTTTCCGGCTGGATCATACACATAAAGTCGGCTAGCCAGCCTTTCAGTCGGGGTTGCAACTCCGTCGCTTTATCGGTTAGCTGATAACCGTTACCAACCCGCACGAGTAGAGGGTCATCCAGCATTTCGCGCAATCTTTGTAGCGAGCGGCTGACTGCCGGTTGGCTCATGTGAAGTCGATCAGCGGCATTGGAGATGTGCTTTTCTTCCAGCAACACATCCAGCAACACCAGTAGATTCATATCTAACGAACGAATATTCTCAGTTTGCATAACTAATATCTGTTCAATGCATTTCAAGCATAACTATAAACCAGTTACAGTCGCCCCATCAAGTCAGTAGATTTAATTTGGAGTTAAATATGAGTAAGAAACTAGTTGCTGTGGTTTATCACAGTGGTTATGGCCACACTAAAGTACTTGCCGAGCAAGTTCATCAGGGCGCACTCGACGCAGGTACAGAAGCAGTATTAGTTGCCGTTGGTGATGTGGATGAGCACTGGGATACTTTGGCAAAGGCCGATGCCATCATTTTTGGTAGCCCAACCTACATGGGTAGCGTCAGTGCTGATTTCAAAGCCTTCATGGATAAATCTTCCAAAGTCTGGGCTGAGCAAGGCTGGAAAGACAAGTTAGCGGCAGGTTTCACTAATTCAGGCTCTATGAGTGGTGACAAACTGAATACCTTGATTCAGCTATCAGTGTTCGCCGCACAACAGAGCATGCTGTGGGTCAGCCTGGGATTAATGCCGGGTAATAACAGCACTCAAGGATCGCCTGACGACATAAACCGCATTGGCGGCTATCTGGGTGCTATGGCGCAAAGCAATACTGATCAAGGCGCAGACGTAGCGCCACCACAAAGTGATCGCGAAACAGCACGCTTATTAGGGGTTCGTGTGGCTGAGATAGCTAAAAAATTCAATTAGTTAGTGTCTTTAATCTGATTTTCACGTCACTTTCACGGACATTAGGTTAGGGTAACACTATCAGTTCCCAACTGTGTTGTTGCAAAGCGTACTGTTGCAGTCTTGTTATTGAAACCTGTATTCAACAGACTCGTCTGAAACAAGGAGGTTATTTGTGACACTTCCCCTGGCCACTTCGTGTGGCCTTTTTTTTGCCTGTATGACAATCAGCTGCCTATAGGTCTCCTATTGTTCATAATCACAAAACTCTAAATGCCAACGCAAGAGCAGTTGACAATCATTCGCATTTAGATATAATCTCAATTATCGAACACTATTTAATCTATTCTTATGTACGTTTGCCTTTGTAAAGCTATCACAGATAAGCAAATTAAAGACGCCGCTTTCAACGGTGCATCCAGCATGCGCTGCTTGAATAAAGAGCTCGGCGTCGCTACCCAGTGTGGTAAATGTGCAGTAACCGCAAAACAGATATTGCGCGAGCATCATAGCCAGGTCACACAGTTCGACCCGCAAACAACACCCAGCTTTGTCGATGCAACTTTAGGCAAAGCCTTAAAGTAAGAAAACTGCTTCAGAAGCCGCTCATCTTGAGCGGCTTTTTTGTGCCTGTCCTTTTAAAACCATCCCAAACAATAGCTCCTTATATCAACAATCACTCTCAAATAAGAACTCATACCATTTAGCAATCATTCTAATTTACATTTAAATTCAATAAGTTACATTACCCCAAACTTGCTTGATCCAGGTCAAAGTCGTACAATCATTGGATACATTCTTAACTATCGGATTAAAAGCAATGAAAGGCGACGCAAAAGTTATAGAAATTCTTAACCAAGCATTGGGCAATGAGTTAGTTGCTATCAACCAGTATTTTTTACATGCACGCATGTATAAAGATTGGGGCTTAAAAGAGTTGGCCGATCATGAGTATGAAGAGTCGATTGATGAGATGAAGCATGCGGATATGCTGGTTGAGCGCATTCTGTTTTTGGAAGGCCTGCCGAACTTGCAAGATTTAGGCCGCTTACGCATCGGTGAAAATACCAAAGAGATGCTGGAGTGCGATTTAGCGTTAGAGCTTGATGCGATTCCAGACTTACGCGATGGCATAAAATACTGCGAAGAGGTTCGTGATTATGTCAGTCGTGATATTCTCAACGACATTCTGGAAAGTGAAGAAGAACACGTTGATTGGCTAGAAACTCAATTAGGCTTAATTGAAAAAATTGGAATTCAGAATTATCTAGCTGAAAAAATGAAGGAAGGCGGTAATTAAAAACGTCTAACTTTAAAACATTCAAGGGCAACAATAGGTTGCCCTTTTTTGTGGACAGCTTTTAACCTTGTTTAACTCTATCAGGGTAATCGGTAAAAATACCATCAACACCCATCGCTTTTACTTTAGCAATATTACTGGGTTCATTCACCGTATGAACATAAAGCAACATACCTTCCTGATGTACTTCTTGGACTAACTCTTCAGTCACTAGACTCAAACTGGGGTGAAAACTATAGGCATTAACGTCACGGGCAAAGCTTAAGGCTACATCCGGTTGTTCATCAGCTATAACGCCAATTTGAATATCCGGATCAAGCTGGCGCACCATAAACAACTCAGAAAACAAATAGGACGATATAATAAAATTTTCTTTTTTATAACGGTCTTTATCCAGCATCTTGACCAACTCGATAACCAGGCTGGCGGTTCGAACACCTTTTAATTCAATATTGATAAAGGTATCAGCATCAATCAGCTCAATCACTTCGTGCAGAAAAGGAATCTTCTCACCCTGCCCTGCATCCAGACTGCGTAAATAGTCTACTGATTGATCGAGTAATAGCCCCGAGCCATTGGTCGTTCTATCCAATGTATCATCATGAAAAACCAGCAACTGACTATCGATATTTTGCACATCAAATTCAACACCATCGACACCAAGCTCAAGCGCCTTGCGAAACGACAGCAGTGTATTCTCAGGCGCCAGTCCCATAGCACCGCGGTGGCCGATGACTTTCATGCTATTTGCCGCTTTTTTGCTTCTTGTCTCTAACTTTCAAGTTGCTGCCAAAAGATTTGGTCTCAAACAAATCAATGACCTTAATTAGGTCGCTTAATTTTTTATAACCATAGTTACGAATATCGATTGAGGACTTATTGGCTATAAATGAGCCGATCGGTCCCAATGAGGCCCAGCCATCATCATCGGACGTCATTTCAATCGCGTTTCTGATTAGCTCGATAAGTTTGGTATCTTGCTTAAGCTTGCTGGGTGAAAATTTCGAAACTCCCGTCTTATCCAGTTTGGCACCGAGTTCTAAAAAGCGCGTACAGGCATTACGAAAAGCATCCGGTGTTTTAGATTCACCATAACCAAAAACCAGCTTACCTTCATTGATCAAACGAGTGGCCAAGGGAGTAAAGTCACAGTCGGAGGTTACCAGACAAAAGATATCAACATCTTTGCCATAAAGAACGTCCATCACATCGATGGCCATAGCCAGATCGGTAGCGTTCTTGCCTTTGGTTAAATCAAATTGTTGGATCGGCTGAATGGCAAACTCCAGCAAGATATCTTCCCAGCCTTTCAGATTGGCATTTTTCCAGTTGCCATAGGCCTTGCGGATAATGACCATGCCGTGGTTAGCAAGATCCGATAAAATCAAATCAAAGTATTTACTCGAGGCATTATCCGCGTCGACAAATAATGCAATGTGCTTATTCTGTTCCATGTTCTTCCTTCCATAAAAAATGCCGCATATAGCGGCATTTAATCATATAAGCTGTGTTGGTAAAACGATGTTTTACTCAGGTTGCTTACCATAAGACTCGTTCAGCGTTTCCTGCAACTCACCTTGTTGGAACATTTCAAGAATGATGTCACAACCGCCGACCAACTCACCATCAACCCATAGCTGCGGGAATGTTGGCCAGTTAGCATATTTTGGCAATTCCGCACGAATGTCTGGGTTTTGCAAAATATCAACATAAGCAAATTCATGGCCACACTGCATCAAAGCTTGCACTGCTTGAGCTGAGAAACCACACATTGGTAGTTTCGGTGAACCTTTCATGTAAATTAAAACTTTGTTGTCTGCAATCTGTTGTTTGATTTGCTCAATAGTGTCGCTCATGTAAGACCTCGAATTTTGTTAATTGGGCGCCCTGCCAGTATCAGATGGCGGCGATTATAACGCTTTTCAAGGCCGATGAGCACCGTTAATCGTAAGAAAACTTGATCTGCATCTATGCAAGTCGAAATCTTGTCGCTACAATGCATTACTAAATGAGAATTAGTTTCAATTAGCACTGTTAAAGGTAAATAATTCACCTTCCTATGAGCGAATTTAGCGACCACCCTATTCTGCAACTGGACGATGTTCAGTGTCGCCACGGCGATCAAATCATTGTTAACCATATCAGTTTTAAGCTCAAAGCCGGCGACAGCGCCTGTCTTTTGGGCCCCAGTGGCTGCGGTAAAACGACTCTATTACGTGCTGTTGCCGGACTCGAGCCAATTTATGAAGGCTTTATCAGCATCCATGGCCAGTTCTGCTCGAAACCCGATTTCACCCTGGCACCAGAAAACCGTCATTTAGGTTTAGTGTTTCAGGACCATGCCCTCTTCCCTCATTTAGACATCTTCGATAACGTAGCTTTTGGTTTACGCCATTTACCGCGTAAACAGCGACGTGAGCGAGTTCAAGAATGTCTGGAGCTGGTTGGGCTTGAGAATATGGAAAAGCGCTACCCGCATCAATTGTCTGGTGGCCAGCAACAAAGGGTGGCCCTGGCGCGTAGCATCGCTCCGCGTCCCGAGCTTATCCTGCTAGACGAGCCCTTCTCCAGCCTGGATACTCATTTGCGCCGCTCATTGGCTCGCGAATTAAAGAGTCTGCTGAAAGAACAGAACATCGCCAGCCTGCTGGTGACTCACGATCAACAAGAAGCTTTTGCCATGGCTGATTACATTGGCGTTATGCATCAGGGCAAACTATTGCAATGGGACCGACCCTATAACCTTTACCACAAACCTGTGGATGCGCAAATTGCCTCATTCATCGGCGAAGGTCATTTCATTGCCGGGCAAATTTCAGATCAGCAGCACGTTAATACGGTACTCGGTAATTTCACCATTGCCAACGGGCAAAAATTTGCACCCAATGACAGCGTTCTGGTGCTGATGCGCCCCGATGACGTCAAACCCAATATGAACTCGCCCTTACGCGGCAAAATCACCCACAAGGTGTTTAAAGGCGCAATTATTGAATATGAGCTGGAATTAGCTAATAAAGAGCAATTAAAGGCCATTTTCCCTAGTCACCATGACTATCCGCTATCACAAGATATAGGGTTCGACCTGGATGTTAAGCACCTGATCGTGTATCCAGATCACATTTCTTTGTAAAATTTTTAATCAATTTAAAAAAAATGCAAATATGACTTAAAACGCTTGATCCAGCGCAAGCCCAAGCCCCACAAGGCCTGCCGAGTTACCCACCATTTGCTAACAATTTATCCACAGAAAATTCCCCAAGATATACTCTTGCCAAGCGTGTAAAAACGCACTATCTTGTATCCATTGCGACAGCAACTAACTATATATAGTGAATCAAGAAGTTCGCCTAACTTGTTGATTCTCTGTTTATCTCAGTCAAAAAACGAACAAAAAACAGCCAATCGGCAATAATGCAAAGAGGTCTGTGGAGGAATAATGGAAACCGAAGTCAGCAAACCTGAACAATCAGCTGCCAAAACACCATCAACTAACCCATCATCCGGTCCGGAAATCGAAGCTACCAAACCTGGTGAGATTCGTGTTATTCGCCGCAATGGAAAAGTCACGCCTTATGACGACAACAAGATCGAAGTCGCCATGACCAAGGCGTTTCTAGCAGTGGAAGGTGGAGCAGCAGCAGCATCCAGCCGTGTGCACGAAACGGTACGTCAATTAACCAAGCAGATCACTGAAGCGTTCAAACGTAGAATGCCCGGTGGCGGTATCATCCATATTGAAGACGTCCAAGATCAGGTTGAACTGGCCTTGATGCGTAATGGCGAACAAAAAGTTGCGCGTTCTTACGTGTTATATCGTGAAGAACGTTCGCGCGAACGTGCCGCTCGTGATTCAGCCAAGCTTGATGCGCTGGTTGGCGAAAATCAGGTAATGGTAACGGTTGAAGACGGTAGCAAGCGTCCTCTGGATGTTGAGCGTTTGCATACGGTTGTGATTGAAGCCTGTAAAGACCTGTCTGACGTTGAACCAGACCAGATTCTTAAAGATACCATGCGTAACTTATACGATGGTGTTGCCATTAAAGACGCTTACCAAGCGTTGGTGATGACTGCTCGCACCATGATCGAAAAGGAGCCGAACTACACTTACGTAACGGCTCGTTTGTTGCTGGACAGCATTCGTTCTGAAGCCTTAAGAGAGCTAGGCGTCGCTAAACGCGCGACGCAAAGCGAAATGACGGCAATCTATCCAGAAGCCTTCAAAGCTTATTTAAGCGTTGGTGTTGAAAATGAATTGTTAAGTCCGGAGCTTTTGAGCTTTGACCTCGACAAAATCGCTAACGCCATCAAGCCTGAGCGCGACATGCTGTTCACTTACCTTGGCATTCAAACCCTGTTCGACCGCTACTTCATCCATAAAGACGAAGTCCGTATCGAATTACCACAGGTATTCTGGATGCGTGTGGCAATGGGCCTGGCCGTCAACGAAGATGATCGTGAAGCGCGTGCGATTGAGTTCTATGATGTGTTATCCACATTCCACTACATGAGCTCAACCCCTACTCTATTCAACTCAGGTACTTTGCGTCCTCAGCTTTCAAGCTGCTACTTGACCAATGTTCCTGATGACCTTGACGGTATCTATGGCGCGATTAAAGATAACGCATTATTGTCGAAATTTGCCGGCGGTTTAGGTAACGACTGGACACCAGTACGCGGCCTTGGTGCTTACATCAAAGGCACTAACGGTAAATCACAAGGTGTTGTGCCCTTCCTGAAAGTGGCTAACGACACTGCGGTCGCAGTCAACCAGGGCGGCAAGCGTAAAGGCGCAGTCTGTGCTTACCTTGAAACCTGGCACATCGATATTGAAGAGTTCCTTGAGCTACGTAAAAATACCGGTGATGACCGTCGTCGTACCCACGATATGAACTCTGCCAACTGGGTGCCTGACTTGTTCTTGAAGCGTGTCAGCTCCGATGGCGATTGGACGCTATTCAGCCCGAACGAAGTGCCTGATTTGCACGACCTGTACGGTAAAGAATTCGAAGAGCGTTACGAATACTACGAAGAGATGGCCAAATACGGCAAAATCAAAACCGCTAAGACCATTCCAGCGAATGTTCTATGGCGCAAGATGCTGTCGATGTTGTTCGAAACAGGCCACCCTTGGATTACTTTCAAAGATCCTTGTAACCTGCGCTCGCCACAACAGCACGTTGGCGTGGTACACAGCTCGAACTTGTGTACTGAGATCACCTTGAACACCAAAGCGGGCGAAGAAATTGCGGTCTGTAACCTGGGTTCAATCAACCTGCCGAAGCACATGAAAGACGGCAAGTTAGATACTGAACAGCTGGAAAAAACAGTTTCGACTGCGGTTCGTATGCTGGATAACGTGATTAATATTAACTTCTACCCAGTAGAAACTGCACGTAAATCAAACATGCGTCACCGTCCGGTAGGTCTTGGCCTAATGGGCTTCCAGGACGCTCTGTACTTACAGAAAATCCCTTACACCTCCGAAGCAGCGGTTGAATTTGCTGACAATGCGATGGAAGCGATTTCATACTACGCCATTCAAGCATCAACTGACCTTGCTGAAGAGCGCGGTTCTTATGAAAGTTTTGCTGGTTCACTATGGTCGCAAGGCATTCTACCGATTGACTCGATTGAGAAGTTAATCGAAGAGCGTGGCGCTGAGTTTATCGAAGTGGACACCAGTTCAACAATGGATTGGGACACATTACGCGAGCGTGTAAAAACAGTCGGTATGCGTAACTCAAATGTGATGGCGATTGCACCAACCGCAACCATCTCTAACATTTCAGGCGTTTCGCAATCGATTGAACCGACCTATCAGAACTTGTATGTGAAATCGAATCTATCAGGCGAGTTCACCGTAGTTAATCCATACATGGTGAGAGAGCTGAAAGCGCGTAAGTTGTGGGATTCTGTGATGGTTAATGACTTGAAATACTACGAAGGTAGTTTGCAACACATTGACCGCATCCCAAGTGAACTGAAAGAGCTGTTCGCAACCGCCTTTGAAGTTGAACCAAAATGGTTAGTGGAAGCGGCAAGCCGTCGCCAGAAATGGATCGACCAGGCACAATCGCTCAACCTATACATGAGTGAACCATCCGGTAAGAAATTGGATATGGTTTATCGCATGGCCTGGTTCCGTGGCTTGAAAACCACTTACTACTTGCGCTCACTAGGTGCAACCAGTACTGAGAAATCAACCATCAGTGATGGCAAGCTCAACGCCGTATCCTCTGGTCCTGCACCAGTCGGCTCGGCAGCACCAGCTGCTTGTTCACTTGATGACCCAGATTGCGAGGCTTGCCAATAACGGCAAGCTTTTCGCTTAAGTGAATAACTAAAAAGAGAAGTGACGACAACGGAATGGGGTCGCAACGAAAGTTCGCCCCTTTTTTCACGAAAATAAAATGGCAATGCAAAAGCGTGAAAAGCACAACCAAATTTAAGAGAGGTAAACATGTTCAACTGGGATGATTACAACAAAGAGGAAAAGGCCGAAGCGCCGAAGAAAGCACAACCCACTCCTGCTCCCGTAGTCGAAGAGAAGCAAGAGCAAGCTGCGCCAGCGACACAAGCTGCCGCTGAGCCAAAAGCAACTCAAGAAGAGTATATTGAGCCTGAAGCGTTAGACAATCTTGCTAAAGCACAAGCCGCTTTGGAAGAGCTCGACGTAGCTCCGGGTTTAGAAGAATTAGAAATGGGTGCGGCCCGTATCGAAGTTGATGATAAGAAAATGATCAACTGCCGCGCTGATTTGAATCAGTTAGTACCCTTTAAGTACGACTGGGCATGGCAAAAATATCTGGATGGTTGCTCGAACCACTGGATGCCACAAGAAATCAACATGACTAAAGACGTTGCCACCTGGAAAGATCCAAATGGCTTAACTGACGATGAGCGAAAAATCGTCATGCGTTCTTTGGGTTATTTCTCAACCGCTGACTCATTGGTTGCCAACAACCTGGTACTGGCGATTTATCGCTTGATTACCAACCCTGAGTGCCGCCAGTATATTTTGCGTCAAGCATTTGAAGAAGCCATCCACACCCACGCCTACCAATACTGCGTAGAGTCGTTAGGCATGGATGAAGCAGAAGTATTCAACATGTACCGTGAAGTGCCAAGCATCGCTAAAAAAGCGGCTTGGAGCATTAAACACACGCAAGGTATCTCAAACCCAACCTTCAAAACCGGTACAGACGAAGCGGACCAGGAATTACTACGCAACCTAATCGGCTTCTACTGCGTAACCGAAGGCATATTCTTCTACTGTGGCTTCACTCAGATTCTGTCTATGGGTCGCCGCAATAAGATGACCGGTGTTGCTGAACAGTTCCAGTACATCCTGCGCGATGAATCAATGCACCTAAACTTCGGCGTTGACATCATCAACCAGATTAAGCTGGAAAACCCACACTTGTGGACAGCTGAATTCAAGCAAGAAGTCCTGCAAATGATTCTTGAAGGCACACAGCTCGAAATTGAATACGCACGTGACACTATGCCACGCGGTGTATTAGGCATGAACGCCGGCATGATGGAAGAATACCTACAGTTCATCTGTAACCGTCGTCTTGCCCAATTAGGCTTGCCCGAGCAGTTCAAAAATGTCTCAAATCCATTCCCTTGGATGAGCGAAATCATGGACTTGAAGAAAGAGAAAAATTTCTTCGAAACCCGTGTTATTGAATATCAAACTGGTGGCGCCCTGTCTTGGGACTAACACCACATTTCGTAAAGCGACACATAAGAAGAGATTTGCGACACATAAAGAGAGATTATTGATAATAATTTAAATTTGTGTAAACCGCGAAGATTGATATTTAATTTAATAAATCAAATTAAATATCCTTGATTTGAAAATAGACTATTTTTAAATCAAGCATCTTGGGGGAACGGAGGAGCTAAGAGACGTCTGACTCCTCTTCCAAGAGCCTGACAAGCAATTGTCAGGCTTTTTTTCTGGAAAAAAAGACTGAGATAATACATAAATACTGAAAGGAACTAGGAATGAGTTTAACAACGACTGCCATTAATTCAGTGCTGACAACAGCCCTAAAACAAGGCATTAGTTATTGGAGAAAGAAAAGGATAAATGAGTTGTTAGAAAAGCTCAAAACAGGAGGAATCAACCTTGATTCACCTGAAGTCGAAAAGGAAGAATTTATATCAACACTAATTTATACTGCTGATGCATTACAAAAAGCCAGTGGACATCAAAAAATAAATTATCTAATCGATATATTTGTAAAAGGTGCTCAAGAAAATAAAATCATTACGGATACGGATGAAGTAAACGAACTTCTTTCATCTATTTCAGAGTTGTCAAACAAAGAAATAATAGTGCTCAGCTTATGCAGCCAGCACTTAATCCATAGTTCATCAGATACAAGCGGAAAACAGGTAAATGAATCCTCCGAAAAACTTTACAAGAGTGTTTCGAGCCAACTAAACATCTCATTTGATGAAAGTATATCGGTAGTAGCTGCGATTCAAAGAACTGGGTTTATCGTGCCATACAATCAACCCGGGAAGTATCCATACTACTTACGCTCTTATAAGATGAAGACTTTGCTTGATTATATCCATCTAACAATCAACTGATTACTTAAGTTTAAAAATACAAAATGGACGAAGCATAATAGACGAGCCATGATAAAGTTGATTAATGATCTTTGCACACACTCATCACTAAAAAAAATACAACATACAAAAAAAATACTAAGCACTTAGTGCCTTATCCGCTGGATTAGACTTCAACTTTGTCATAATTGATTGAAAATCAAGGCCTTCACCTTGTAACCGACTAACAGCCTCATTTCTCCATACAAGATCATCCTGCTTGAAGCTGGTTCTTAAGTCTTTTATTACATCTAGAGCGTTAATAACCCAGCTTTTAAAGTCATTTAAATTCCAAAACATAACATTGCTAAGGTGTGGAAAAGCACCGTCATCTGCATTTGTAACAGATGAAACTAAAACAGTAACTATTTCTGAATTCCCATCGCAACCCTCAACGTTTTTCATCATCCAATTAGGATGCGTTGCAGCTTGCCGTGCCTTTGTTACGCTAAGCTTTTCATTTTTAGCATTAGCATGATCTTCAAAAACTATAAAGCCATTTTCCAATTGCCACCAAGGGTCTGGGGAACCATTAACCTCAATCTTTCTAGCATTAAACCCTAAAAGCTCTCCAATTAACCTATGCGATTCTTCAAATAAACTAGCCTCTTCTAATCCGTCTCTTATTTTTGATATATGATTCAAAAACTTTTTGTTAGTTGATAGGCCAAGGTTAACAAGAACAGACTCCATATTTTCAACTTGCTTCAAGGCAAGGTGATTACTGAGCTCTTCATGAGATAAGTCCTCACTACCAATAAATTTTGAAAGGTTAGATAACCAAGGTATATCTTTAGCGATTTGTTTAGCTTTTGAATAGTGCGCCAATACCTTAGAAGTTAAATCCTCACCATTAATTTCAGTTGCCAGATATGCAGCTGAACCGGATAAATATGCCCACAATGCTCTATAACCTTTAAGTTCTGGGCCGTGCAAAGAGTCAAAAATCTCTTCTGCATATTGTAATGCTGTTAAATAATCCCCTTTCCATAAAGCTTTCATATATTTTATTTCAAGGTGGACAATTGCACTTAAATCATCTACAGCTGGCAACTTATCTTGGTGAGCCTCATTTCGATACTCTAGAATTTGCTGATTAGCTGCCTCCCAATCTTCATCATTTTCAATAAAAATCTTATAATTTTCTAGTAAATCGTCCATTGATACATCTGTAGACTGCTTCACTCCAAAGGTTATCTCAGCTTGTAACTCTGGATGAAAATATTTTCTACGCTTTATATCTGTTAAGTATGAGCTGAGTTCATCTCCTAAAACAACCACCGCTGAGAAATCTTCAAGCGACCGTGTACATCTCCCTAGAGATTGTAAAACCCGGGTTTGAACCCTTTCATTAAATAGGGTATTTGCCCCCATCTTAGACATTAAAAACTGTTCCTGTAAATTTACTGTTTTAGGAAGACCATCAATTATCAATAATCGACATTCATCACCAGGAAAATCAATACCATCATATCGATTCGCAACAATAGCAACAGCATCATTATCGTTTATATATTGTTCTTTTGAATTCTCAATATCCCTTGCTTCATAAATTCTTGATGTTGTTTTACTGGTCAGAATTTCTATCTTATTCTGACTTTGAAAATCACTTGGGACTAAAAATAAGCTTCTATCACTGCTCTCAACTAGCTTGCAGTAAAAACTTTCATATTCTTCATCACTTAAAGAAAAAGTTGGAAATATAAAAAACCTTCGGCCCACTCCTTGTGTATCCCAACCTTCGGGAACCTCCAATCTCTTAATTTTCTCTCTTCCAACCAATCTTTCTAGATCTCCACCTTCTCCCAATGTAGCAGACATATAGATACGCTGACTCGCTTCATAGAATGCTTCATGAGTCCAAGTAGGAGGGATAATTGGTCTTATAAGCATGTTATTGGGAGATAAATACAAGTTACAGCTTGAAAAATGGTCTTTTAGCAAAGACCACGAGTACTTATAGCTACTACCCTCTGAATAAAGGCTAATTATTTCCATTAAGTCCTGCTTTACTTCCTCCATCACTGGTGTTGGAAGCATATCAACCCACGCTTTATCGGACGGGCCATCCCACTCACCCAATAGCCTGCCATGATTGTTGGATCCTATGTGCTCCTTCAATATATTAGCTATAGCCTGAAATACATGAGGATGATCACTATGATTTATCTGCACCGACCATAAAGTCGAGACATAATTTTCAGCTGCATGGGCATCATCAATAATAATTACATCAGGATCATCAAAAAATGGATTTGTATTAAAAATACTACTGTATGTAGTTACCGCTACTGATTGAGCCTGTCTATATTTAACAATATCACCTGGATTGTAATCCCTTTTAGTACCAGTAAAGCCTACAACATTTAAACCGTACTTTTCTTTTGCTTGAGCTACTACTTGGTTTACTAACTGCTTTGTTGGGCAAACATAAACAATTCTCTCGTTATTTTTTCTACGTCTCCACTCTGCGATTAATAATCCTACAAGGGTTTTGCCACTTCCTGTTGGCAGTTGTAAGGCAACATCGCTACATGTCTGACCTTCATTCGTATATTTAACCATCATTTCTTTCTGGTGAGGAAGAACATCAGGGAACCGTCTTCTGCTTAACTCCCTAAATAATAAGTCAGGCGATTCAGGAACTTGGTTACTTGATTCTTTTTTCTTAAATGCCATTTTATTCTCCTGCTTTTAATCCTAAATTAGTTATAAATCATCTGACCAGATAGCCCATCCACTTTCGATTTAATTGCCTTCCACTCTGGAATTACCTGTCCCATAAGCTTATAAAACCGTTTGCTATGGTTGTGCTCTACCAGGTGGCAAAGTTCATGCAAGATGACGTAGTCGATGCATTCTTTGGATGCTTTCACTAGATGGGTGTTAAGTAGTAGTCGTCCTTTGGGGCTACAGCTTCCCCATTGCTTTTTCATGGTGCGGACGGTGAATAGAGGTGGCTCTGTGACCCAAGGTGTTTTCTGGACGACTTTTTCAAGCCGCTCTTTGAAGACTTGTTTGGCTTTGTCTTTGTACCAGTCGTCGAGTAAGGCTTTGACCGTATCGGCTGATTTATCTTTGCAGTAAACCTCTAGGGTGCCACGGAACAATCGGACTGTTGGCATGTGCTTTTTATCAGCATGCACTTTTAGCATGTATCTCCGCCCTAGGTAGAAGTGCGACTCACCGCTGATATATTCTCTTGGGCTATGCTCTTCGTTGAGTTTTTTAAACTCGGTGAGCTTTCTGTTAATCCATTGGCCGCGTTTCTTGGCGGCTTCTACTACATCCTTGTCAGATACATCTTTTGGGGCATAGACCTGCACGGTGCAGTCTGAGTGCACTTTAATGCTGACTTTGGGGCTGGACTGTTGTTTGTCTTTTCGCTCAAAGACAATCGCTTCGTCGCCATAGTAAAAACTCAGCAATTTCTTGGTCATGGCAATCCCTATTATCCTTGCCCTGTCCCAACGCGAACAGTGTGAATGATGGACTCTACGATGGCGTTTGCATGTTCAAAGCCAGCGCCAGCGTTCTTACACATCATCATGGTGCTAGGTATCAGCTTTTTCCTGATGGCATTTTCCATCTCTTCTGGATTGAGTGAGTTCTCATGGATGGCTGTATCAACTGCCTCATCGCACTCTACCGCAAAATCTATCCAGCTTCGCAGGTCATCTTCATGGATGGTTGCAAAGGTTTCCGGCAGCTGTTTTTTGAAAATCCCAAACAGGGCCTGCGCTCGCTTGTATTCTTTTAGTTCACTTGGAATATCATCCAGCTCACGATTATTAACCTTTTCTTCGAACTCCTTAAACAGCATGTACTGCTTCATGGGGTGGTCGAACTGGCTTTCCGCCTGCTCAATAACTTCTCTTAGCAATTTGGAGAAGGCTTCCTGAGCATAAGGGTCATCGCGTAAGTCTTGCTCAATGGTTTTAGTGACGCGGGTTTTGATGATATCGGTTTCATTGCGAGTTTTATCAGCCGTCCAGTCGTCGACATTTTGGCTGAGTCCCATTTTGCCTACCTCATAAACACCTTCGGACTCACGCACCTCAACCCCGACCACATGCTTATCCAATAGCTTTTTAATACTGTCTTCATACTCACTGTAATCAATGGTTTCACCTAAAGAGTTTTGTACGGCCTGACGGATCGCAGTCATCTTCTTCAGGGTCTGCTTATACTCCTTGCGATCTTCTTCGCTAAAGCTTTTGTCTTCATAGAAGTTTGCCGATTGCAGAGCCACTTTCAGGCATGAGGAGAACTCTTTTAAGGCATCATAAAACTCATCACGCACCTTCTGGTTGGTATCGACCATCTCACCGTTGATTTCTTTAATCTTCGGCAAGAGCACCTGATAGTACTGTTCGTTATCACCTTTATTTTTAACACTGGCAAAGAAATTCCACAGGTTCTTGTTGAGCTGAGGCAGTTTTCGATACTCGGTGTTCATGTGCGAGTAGAGGCCTTCGATATCTTCAATATCGTAGCCGCCCTGTGTTCGAGCAGCCAAGTCCTGATATTTTCCAATCGCAGTATCCAGCTCTGCTAATATCCCACGATAGTCAATCAGGTAGCCAAACTTCTTATCGGGATGCAAACGGTTTACTCGGGCAATCGCCTGGATCAGGTTGTGCTCTTTCAGAGGCTTATCAATGTAGAGCACGGTATTCTTGGGTTCATCAAAGCCGGTCAGCAATTTATCGACTACGATGAGTAGCTTTAGATTGGGATCTTCATCAAAGCGTTTGACTACATCTTTGGTGTACGCCCCTTCATCTTGATTACCGATGTTATCGTTCCACCACTGGATCACTTCAGGTACATCATCAATATTTTTATGGCCCTGGCGCATGTCCGGTGCACTCATGACGACGGCGCTCTCGAATACTCCCAACTCATCAAACTGTTTCTTGTACTTAACGGCAGAGGCTTTGCTATCGCAGGCTAACTGAGCTTTCTGGCCCTCGGGAAGGTTGGCCTGAATATGACTCGCGATATCCGCCGCAATCAGCTTGATGCGGTCTTCTGAGCCATAGACTGAGCTTTTCTTGGCATACTGACGTTTGAGGTCAGCAACCTGTTCTTCGCTCAAGCCTTGAGTAATTCGTTTAAACCAGGCATCAATCGCACGCTCATTGACGTTCAAATCCGGTATCCGCTCTTCATACAACAATGGCGTCACCGCCTTATCCTCAACCGCACGTTGCATCGTATAAGCATGGATGATGGAACCGAACTTATTGGTAGTCTTGTCATCTTTAAGCAGTGGCGTACCGGTAAAGGCCACAAAGGACGCATTAGGCAGCGCCTGACGCATTCTGATGTGATTTTCTCCATCCTGACTACGATGGCCCTCATCAATCAGAACAATAATGTCCGGGCTGTCGTTGTGGCACTCTGGTAAACGAGCCGCCGAGTTAAACTTCTGAATCAGTGAAAAGATAATCCGTTGATGGCCCTTTCCAATCTGTTTGGCAAGCATTCGGCCAGATGTTGCAAGTGAGTCTTTCTTGTCCTTTTTGCCCTCAAGCTCGCCGCCAGTAGTAAAGGTAGCGCTCAACTGAGTTTCCAGATCTTTCCGATCAGTAATCACCACGATGCGGCATTGTTTCAGCGATTCATTAAGGAGCAGCGCCTTGGAAAGGAACACCATGGTCAGAGACTTACCCGATCCCGTGGTATGCCAGATAACGCCTCCCTGACGTGAACCATCGGTATCTTTTTGCTGCACCCGCTCCATGAGTTTTTTGGTGCCAAAGAACTGTTGATAGCGAGCGACAATCTTACCAATCTTGCTATCGAACAATACGAAGTAGCGACTAATCTCTAACAGACGGGCTGGCGTTAATAGGCTGATCAGAAGCTTGTCTTGTTGAGTCAACGCCAACTCACCGCCAGCAATCAGACTTTGATACCAGTTGCGGTAGCGAGCTTCGCGGCAGTCGAATATGGCATTAAAAGATTCTTGCGCCAAAGGCTTATTCTTTAACCCAGCCATCTGTTCATCGCTAAAGTCTTCTTCGCGCCAAGCTGCCCAGAATTTATAAGGCGTCCCACAGGTGGCGTATCGACCATCATTGCCACTGATGCTTAGTAGCGCCTGGCTGTAAGCAAACAGATGCGGGATTTCATCAGGATGCTGGTTACCAATGGACTGAGTAATGCCTGCTTTAACCGTAGGGCCTTTGCTGGCATGTCCATCGGGGCGCTTGGCTTCAATAACCGCCAACGGCAAACCATTCACGAAACAGACAATATCGGGACGCTTGCTACCAACCCCGCCATTTCGGGTTACGCTAAACTCATCGGTAAACAGGAAACTGTTATTGTCGATTAAATCCCAATCAATGATAGAAATAGTCGGATGGGCTTTTTTGCCATTAATGATTTCAGTAACCGAAACCCCATACACCAAAGCGTTATAAATCTTCTCATTGGCTTTAGTGAGGCCTTCGTTAAGCTGCGGCTGGAGATTAGCAACAATCGTATCAATGCTTTGTTGGCTTAAAGAATACTGCTCCCCATGAAACTCAAACTGACGCTTTTGCAGCTGCCTGCGCAACTCGTCAACCAGCACCACTTCATTCTGGCTATTGCCGCGCAGCTTTAACGCCTGCTCAGGGCTAATAAACGTCCAACCCATATTGGCCAACAATGTCAGTGCCGGGATCTTGGCGCTGTATTCTTCTTGGAATTGTAGTTGCGACATAAATTTATCTCAGCTTAAACTAGCTTTAGAAGTGAAATTGAGTCTTTAACACATTTAATTTTATTAGTCCCTCTTCCACGGAAGTAATGATTGATTGCCTCTCTCCACTTTTCTATATGATTCTGATCAAAGATTCCTACATGTGCATACCCCATACCAAATAAATCATGCATTATCCCTGCGGCAATAACTTCTGCATGGCTTGGCCAATCATCAAAGTCTCCAAAGATATTAGCATCCGTTAGCGGGCGAATCATCTCCTCTACTGGCTGTTCATTGTTACAAAAAACCTCAGCAACGACTGGATCGAAACAATATAGAAAGACACCATACACACGTAATAAACCATATGGGAATATTAAATTTGACACAAACAGAGTGGGATTCAGAGTAATAGATACTTCAATCAATCTAATAAATTTATCAACATCTCTCAAAGAAAGTTTATTCTTTTCAATAAGTTCATTTACAAACGAAATACAACCTTCATTTTCGAAGAATGTTCCTCTGACAACCTCGCTTTGATCAATTTTTAAATTGTAATGATGCTGTGAGGCTAAAATTGAATTGTTATCTACTGAACAAACTTCTGGTAGTTGAATTGTATATTTAATAAACTTATCCAAATACTTCTGCGCATCGTCATCATCAATGCCATACCGATGCTTTACCGACGAGCATATTTGCTTAGAGTTAGCCACCAACACAAACTGAATATTATCGACATCAAAGATGTGCTTAATATTCTCTAGCATCGTTACAGTGTAATCTGGTCTACAACGGTCTAATTCATCTACAAAGATGACCAAAGGTTGCTCTTGCCCCACCGTTTCAAGCAATACTTTTAGTGCATTTAAGCTCTCTTCAACTTTCTCATGATCTTTAAGTAAACGGCTTACCGATTTATCTATAAGATCATTACTAGCATTTTGGATTTCATCTACTAAAGTATCTGCGTCTATTCCCGCTCTGGAAAGAAACGCAGATGTACCAATCTTCATTGCAGCACCTAATGCATATCTTAAAACAGGCAGAGCTCTATCTTTTAAGCTATTCTTTTCATTAGGATCATCAATGGCATTGAGAATTGAAGAAAGAATGGTCAATAATGGTTCATCAGCATGATCTGCTTCAAATGCATCTATATATATGGCTTTTAGAGGTGGCTCTTCCTCTGAGTTGATTAAGTTAACAAGCTTTTGGCAAAACTCAGACTTACCAGCTCCCCAGCCGCCATCTAAGAGCATTGGAGAGATATCAATATCACCTTCAAGTAAAGACTTAATTTTCTCGGCTATATTCCGCCGACCAAACTCATCTCTATAATCAAAAGTTAATTCTTGATCTAACATAACAGTCCTTATTTCTTACCTAGTCTTGAGGCTAAATTAACAATATCAGCAGCCCCTGGCATAGTAGGGCTGCTATCCCCACCCAAAAGGCCATTATCTGTTCTACTAAAAAGGGATTGCAGTATTAAAGCTCTATCTTGCTCTTCAACCGCACTTTCGTTCTTTAAGGCCAAATAAAGATAAGTAAGTTGCTCTCTCTCTTCCGAGTCACGCATCAAATGAAAGGAACTGAAAGCTAATTTACTAAAAGTTCTAATCAAATAAGCAAACATGGTTGCAAGGGTACCGAAGATCACAATACCCTGGAGGGAGCTTAGGTTAACTTCTAACGCTTTCCCAAGGAGCCAGTTATTAAAATTCGTGTATATGCCAAATATACCGCATGCTAAAAATACGATTAAAACTGCTAGCCAGCAAAAACCCTGTTTACGGTATTTTTTTGCAGATCTATTCCAATATTTAGCAGGGCCATCAAGTCTTAATTTTTCATAATAGGTTTCTTCAAGAGTATTAACAGATTGAGACCAGCTTCTTAGATTTTCATCAAATTGTTTTTCATGTCTACTTCTTTGACGTATGCCTAAATAATTACTGACTTTTAAAGCTTGCTTAGCTTTATCTAAGCTTTTATCAAACCACTCATTATAATTATGCTTAATATCATCTACTTCACCTATTAGCTCATCTGTCTCTTTGAGGAATTGAGATCTAAGATGGCCTAATGATATCTTCTCACCATTTCGTCTCGAAACCATTTCAGAATCACTTTGAATAAACTCATATCCAATCAGTGTTCCCATGAAAACATTTCGATTATTTAAAGGATGATGCACTTGGTTTAAATATAAGATTTTATAAAATGCATCTGCACCATCTAAATCATAATCGCAATTACAACCTACAAAAACTTCTGCACCCTCATTGGTTGCAGATAGCCAATGAGTAGCAGCATGACGCATACTTTGGTTTGTTATATGAGTGTTAAAGTTTTGTAATAAGTCTTGTTCTGACCATTTATCAACACTCTCTCCCCAATTATCTATAGTTGAGAGGGCCTGGTGAAAGTTATTATAGAAATTAATTAATCCGTGCGGACGCTTATTGCTACTTTTAACCCTTTCAGCATACTCTTCCCACTTTTCAATTTCTGACTTAGCAAATTTTATAAAACTCTTTAAACTCGAAAATTCAAATGTAATTCCACTAACATCTCTAATAGAAATTTTAAACACAGATGACATAATTTAACTCCCTCAATCTATTCTAACCCTTCGCTTACCCGTTAAAAGCTGCTGCATAAGAGCTTTTTTCTCTTGCTT
This sequence comes from Kangiella sp., assembly GCF_048265365.1. NCBI lineage: Bacteria > Pseudomonadati > Pseudomonadota > Gammaproteobacteria > Kangiellales > Kangiellaceae > Kangiella > Kangiella sp. Next base: position 1,290,410 of record NZ_JBLXBT010000001.1, on the reverse strand, counting down.
TAGGTAATCTATCTTCTGCTGCAAACAATCAATTTCTAAATCAGCTTTCGAAAGAACTTTTGAAATTGCCTGTTGCTCTTCGTATAAAGCAGGTAAAAAAACTTTTAAAGCTTTTATGTAATCTGTTGTGACCCTTTTTTGACCAGCAGATCCTTGCATATTAGCCTCACCACGTGTTCTAAATTCATAAGAACACGTGATGTAATAGATATACCTTGAGCTTATACCCTTTTTAGCCCTTAAAACATGAAACTCGGTACTTCCAAAACCTACTCCATTTGTTAAGTCATAAATATATGCACCCTTACCGTTTTCAAAACAAGGCGTTATTTTCGCTAAGATAACATCGTTATCTTTAAATGCCGTATATCCTTTCGAAACCACATCATACGTCTTATTTTCAAAACTTTTTAATCTAGCATCTTCCGATACAGAATCCATAGATATAAAAGAAACCATCCTATTCGATGGCTCAGGTTCCTTTTTGGGGTTTACAGTACACAGATTTTCTAGATTAACTTTCTTCCATTTGCCATTAAACCTAACGCCGTTGTCGTCGAGGAGGCGTTTTTTGCCGGTGAGGAGTTGTTGCATGAGGGATTTTTTTTGTTGTTGGCTGTTTTTTAGGAGTTTTTCGGTGGTTGTGATGGCTTTGTCCCATGTGGATAGGATTTGGGCAATTTTCTTTTGTTCTGGAAAAGGAGGAATTAAAACATTTAGATTTTGAATTTGTTTTGCAGACAAATTTGCTTGCTTAGTCCCACCAGGATATGAATACAACTTTGCTAAAACAACCTCACTTTGGAGTAAATTAATGACGAAGACAGAACTTGTTTTTTTCTTTGGGTTTAACTTTATAACACGTTGATTCAATAACGTATCAGGTGCTTCTAACGGTATTTCTACCGTAAAACCATAGTCTCGTTTACCCATAGTACCCGTCATAGACATAACTAGATCACCTGGTTTAACTACATACTTATCAAACTCTAATTTATATGACTTAGGCAAAAATACAGGGTTTCTGCTCAAGTCTAATGAGTTTTGATATAAGTTGCCCATTCTTAAAAGCTGTATTCCATTTTCCACGAAGTCCTTACTTTTAAATGCGTACCCCATTACTGTATCAACTAGGTTACCTAAATCTCCTTTTTTCCAACCCTCAGGCACCATACCCAAGCTCCTTTAGGTATTTCTCCATTTCGCTTTCCAGTTTGCTGAGCTCCTGGTTGAGATTGAGGCGTTCTTCTCTGACGGCCATGAGGTCGATTTCTTCTTCCTCTTCGAAGGTGTCGACATAACGTGGGATGTTGAGGTTGTAGTCGTTTTCTTTGATTTCTTCATAGGTGGCAATAAAGGCGTATTTATCGACCAGAACGCCTGCGTTGGCCTTCTGGTCGAAGCCTTCGCCGTTCATGGCTTCTTCAAATTGCTTGGTCAGTTCTTTTGAGCTGTCTGTGCCGTTGTCCATGCCAATTGGGTCATGGCCGTCTTCTGCGCCGAGCAGTTCGCGGTACTTACGGTAGGTCTGGATAATGCGACTGATGTCGTCTTCGGTTAGTTGGTTCTGGTTTTTGCCTGCTTTGAAGTGTTTGGAAGCGTCGATGAATAGGACTTTGTTGCCTTCTTTATTATCTTTGCGATCTTTTCGAAACACTAAAATGGCGGCTGGGATACCGGTGCCATAGAACAGTTTTTCCGGTAAGCCAATTACCGCATCAAGCAGGTTTTCATCAATCAGTTGTTTACGGATTTTACCTTCGCTGGAACCACGGAATAGAACACCGTGCGGCACCACAACGCCCATACGACCGCCTTTAGCGCCTTTGCCTTGAGGCTTAAGGGTTTCTATCATGTGGGTGATGAAGGCGTAGTCGCCTTTGGTTTTTGGCGGAACGCCGCGACGGAAACGACCGTGTGGATCATGTTCGGCTTCGTCATGGCCCCACTTATCTAAAGAGAATGGCGGATTGGCGGTCACGATATCAAATAACTTTAGATTACCGTCTTTATCCAGCAGCTTAGGGCTACGGATGGTATCTCCCCATTCAATTTTGTGATTATCTTCGCCATGCAGGAACATGTTCATCTTAGCCAGCGACCAGGTTGAACCGATAGCTTCCTGACCGTAGAGCTCATAGCGCTTGGAGCTGTAGTGCTTTTTAATCCAGTTGCTGCATTTCAGGAGAAGCGAGCCGGAGCCACAGGCCGGGTCACAAATGCTTTCGCCTTCTTTCGGAGCCAACAGGCGGGCAATCACTTCCGACACTTCAGGCGGGGTATAGAACTCACCGGCTTTTTTACCGCCTTGGGCAGCAAACTTACCGATTAAGTATTCATAGGCATTGCCAATCACATCAAGGTCGCCAACGCGGCTCGGTTTAAGGTTCATTTCCGGGCGGGCAAAATCTTCCAGCAAATGACGCAAAATCGTGTTCTTCTGCTTAGCGTCGCCCAGTTTGTCCGTATTAAAGGAGATATCCTGGAACACACTTTTACTGGCATCGCGTAGCTTCTTACCGTTTTCTTCTTCAATCTTATGCAGAGCCTTATCAATCCGCTCACCATTGCCCATTTCATGACGCTTTTCATAGAGCGCATAAAAGCTAGTTCCTTCCGGTAGAACAAAGCGCTCAGAGTCCATCATCGCCTTGATGACTTCCGGATTATCGCCATACTCCTTCTGGTATTCTTCGTAATGGTCTTGCCACACATCCGAAATGTACTTTAAGAACAGCATGGTCAGAATGAAATCTTTATAGGTATCAGCAGAAATAGTGCCACGGAAGGTATCGCAGATACTCCACAGCGTTTTATTGATTTCGTTTTGGTCGATTTTGTCAGTCATTGTTCTTGTACCCTCTTGAATACCAATATTATTGATATTTCACTATTATCTATTCTACTCGGCCAAGCGACGTTTAATGTCGTACGCAAGTTGACCCATTAAATTCTGGTTGTTGGATATTTGTTGCTGAAGTGCCTGAGTGTGCTGCTGTGTGGTTTTATAGAGTTCAGCAATTGTTTTCTGCTCAACGAGAGGTGGCAGTGGGATATCCATTTCTAATAGTCTAGTTTTTGTGATGCTTTTCACAATCGTACCACTGGCCGATTGGTTGTAAAAGGCTTGGGCAGGTGCCTGGTTAAGGTACCAATTCAGGTATTCGGGCAATATTAACTGCTTATTGGTACAACGAATCACAAAAAAATGGGGCGATGCCACCACTTTCTTTCCCTTCGGGATCCCTTTCACCAATGCTGAAAAGAAGGTTGAGCCTTTATTGGGGAAGAGCAAATCCTTCTCTTCAAGCCACTTCGGTTCGAACCGTCCCTTTACCTCGGAAGAAGTGACATCGCTCCAGTCCACACCATATTCGGGATCCACATTTTTGAACTGGATCACCAGCGTATCAAGGCCTGGCGACTCTTTTATCTTCCCTCTAAAAGGGTGTCCGAGGTGTATGTCTATTAAGTTTTTTATATTCATGGGTGACAACATTATCACCATTGATGCTTAAAAACCACTTGCCAATGGAATTTTTAATGTGCTACGGTAAATTATCGAGTGCATCAATTGCAAAGAAGCATTCAAAGCATAGCTGAGAGGAAGGAGGAAGAGTAGTGCTGAAAGAATTCAAAGAGCTTTTTAATCGGGAAACCTATACCCCCGGGCACTGGCAGGGGCATCGCAAACTGATGAAGGGCAAAAAAAGCAAACGCATTACCATGTTCGCGAGCAGAAAGAATGGGTTTTCCATGCCTTGCGAGAGTAGCCTCGAAAAGAATTACTGCTATCACCTTGAGTTCGATGACGCAGTCAAAGAATACAGAACGCAGGGGATTCAGTTTGATACTGGGGATATTAAATACACACCTGACTTTATTCTTCGTACGACGCATAACACCTACAAAGTCGTCGAAATTAAGCCAATGGGAGAACTTAAAAATAAAGAAGTGGTGGCCAGGCTATCCTTAGCAAGGAAATATTTTACAAAAAATCAAATCCCTTTTGAGATTGTAACAGAAAAGCTCACAGACAAGAGCCCCATGTTAGACAACTACCGCTACCTATATCGAGCCGCCAAACTGCCCTTTACTCCAATCGAATGCAAAAAGGCCTATGAATTAATTGCAAGTTTGAAAGTTCGCTCACTGCAAGAAATTCGGCAGGTGCTATCAAGTAATCAGCTTCCATTACTATTGCCAGAACATTTAATTCTGCAAGGACAATTATCCATCAACCTCAAAAAGCCAATTACTAGCCAATCACAAGTGGAGATTAAGCATGAATAATCTAAATCAAATTAGACGAGGTCAGCGATTTACCTTCTCCGGGCAAGACTACGAAATTATCCACATTACAGAGAGTGAAATTTTGTATAAGCGAAGCAAGGGAGGAGCACCGAACATGTTGGCATCAGAGAGGTTTCACTCGCTGGTAACCTCTGGCGAAATTAAACTCCACAATATTGAACTAATGGGCAGTGACGAACAGCTACTCCTTACAGACGAACAGATCAAAGAGCGGGATAGAAGATTGGCTTATGTTCAAAAAATTCTAAATTCGACCAGCAAGCCCACCAAAAGATCTGTCGTCAATCCACTGATTAAAAGCATTGCGGATGAACGCCAAGAAGCAGCACCTGGTTTTTCAACCGTCGGTAAATGGATCAAAAGGTACACTAGCTCGGGTTACCGGCCTAACTCTTTAGTCGATAACAATCACTTAAAGGGCAACAGAATCAAAAAGCTATGCCACCAGGCCCAGGTCGCCATGCACGAGGTCGTGAAAAATATCTACCTGAGTAAGCAGCGACATTCAGTTAGCTACGCATACAATGAAATGTGCAACTTATATTTGAATGGTGAGATTTCTAGGGTACCTTCATTGCGGACATTTGAGCGTTATGTAAAAAATATCAGCGAACACCAAAAGATCCGGGCACGCTACGGTTCGCTCAAAGCCAGCAAGCTTCTTAGAGCCGCTGGTGCCAGCCCTTTTTATTCAAGACCTTTAGAAGCTGTACAGGCGGATGGGCAAGTAATGGACATCTTGATTGTTGATGACCAAACAGGGGAAATCCTTGGGCGTCCAAATGCAACCATTTTGATTGATGTCTATACCCGCTGCATTATTTCCGTGGTCATCAGTATGCGAGGATTTAGTGCCGGCAGCGTGCTTCAGGCATTAAAGTTGGCTCTGACAGGTAGCTACTCTGGCTTCGGCGGGCACATTGAAACATTACATGTTGATAATGGTGCTGACTATACCTCGCAATCAATGAAAAATCTTGCCAATAATTTGGGCATTCAGATCGACTATGCAGCACCCAATGAACCTAATTTGAAGGCGCAAATTGAACGCTTTTTTAAGTCTTTAAATACAGGGCTAATTCACCATTTACCTGGCACCACATGGTCTAACCCTGAGCATAGAGACAACTATCCGTCTGAGAAAAAAGCTGTTGTGACCTTAGACCAACTTCAGTCTCTCGTCAAAAAATGGATTGATAACGACTACCATAAACGGATTCATGAGGGCACCGAACGTGCACCTTCAGCGTTGTGGCAAGAAAGTGCCAGTGAGCACCCAGTGCATGTTTATCCAATGGAACACATCGACATGCTGGCAAGAAAAGTAGAACGACGGAAAATCAGCAAAGGGCGAGTTCGCTACCAAGGACTAACCTGGTATTCACACGTGCTTGCAGCGGTTGAAGCTGAGTTAATCGCTAAAAGAGTCACCCGTAAAGTTGATGTTTATATTGATATCACAAATCTCAGTTATGTTTTGATTAAGGATCCACTCAAGCGTAATAACTTTATTCGAGCAGATTCAACCCGACCTGAATTTACTGAGCTTTTAAGTTTGGAAGAATACCAAAAAGTGAAAGAGAAACTGAAATTGAGAACAAGTTCAGATCTGGAGCGATATCCAACCGAGCAATTAATTAAATTCAGAAAAAAAATGTCAATGGAGATTGAGCTACTGAATGACCCACAGAGCCGTCGTCTGGCGAAGAATGTTCGCAAAAAATTACAACGCGAACGTCAAAAAGCCAAACTATTATCTAATGTGCCTCAACCAGAAACGCTATCTAACTCAACCAATAAAGAGTTGAAAATTGATATGAATTTTGATGCCCATAATCCGGAGAACTTAGATTGATGAAAATTGCAGATCTTAAAAAAGTTGAAAACTTTGTCATTCCACACTCAAAATTTAAACAGGCAAAGCAAGGCATCATCGATGCAATTGAGCTGTCCAAAGCTACGGGAAAAGCAGAAAGCGTGATTTTATCGGGCCCCGCCGGGACGGGTAAAACCAAAGTCTGTACAGCAATCCTCAAACAATACCCTCCAACCGTTGAAGAAGACAGGTTATTCGAGAGAACCATCGTGCCAGCTTTTTACACGAGTATCCCATCGCCAGCAACGACCAAGGGGGCGGCGATCAATATGTTGAAGTCGCTGGGGGTTAGAGATGCCCACAGAGGCACTTCTGTTGAGGTCAAGAATCGTTTGGGGGTACTTTTGAAAAACTGTCGGACACAGGTGATTTTATTAGATGAGCTGCAACACCTCCTACAACCCAAAAGTTCCAATAAAGAGGTATTTGAATGGATTAAATCCCTGCTCAACGATTACCAAATTCCGATCATTGCAGTCGGCACCCCTGAGTGTGAAAGAGTGGTTGATAGTGACAAGCAGCATGCACGAAGATTTGTCAGGCGGTTCCGCCTAGGCAACCTTACTTCGCCACTACACAGTAATGAGTTTGGTAGCTATATGGCTACCGTCATGAAGATCATTAGTGATACTTTAAACATTGATGTCCAGCTCAACTTGAAGGATAGCCATACTTTGTTAGCGCTTTATGCTGCGACGGGGGGCAACCCATCTGATATCGAGCAAATCTTTAAAGCCAGCCTCTATCGATGCATAGTAAATAATAAACGGACAATCAAACTGAAGTTTTTGGCTGAAAATTATGAGTCGTTAAAATTACCTTATGATTTATGCGGGGATGACTCAGCGTTTGATTTCAGCCTTGAAGAACTGCATGAAATCATTGAAATGCACGATTCCATCCAATGAAGTTATTGCATACCCCGAAGTTTATTGCCGATGAGTCCCCATCGAGCATTTTAATTCGAACCAGCGAGCAAAATGGATGGAAGCAGCTAGGCTACTTTCTATCCAGTATTGGCTTTGGAAAATCCGATAAGGGTGCTGTTCTTAGCTGGCTCGTTGATAACGAAAAATGGAATGCCTTGGTTGCGAGCTTTAACGCCGACTATCTAATCGATAAAGGTATTCCCTATCACAAACAGAAGAACTACAACCTCTCGCCGATTAATGTTCGCGGGCACTTCACCAGGCTCCCATATATTCGACAAAAGTTCAGCGCCCTATGTCCGGAGTGCGTTGATGAAAACGGTTATCTGGATTACCGATGGGACTTAAGATTTATTACAGCCTGCCCCAAGCATAGCCGCTTGCTGATTGAGCAATGCACCAAATGTGGGGAAAAAATTCAACACTATCGTGGCAAATTGAATCAATGTGGCTGTGGGCATGCTTTTTTAAACAATTCTGTAACAGCAGTCGATACCCAGGAGACTAAGCACATCTACAACCTTTTGAAGGCAGGCAAGCACGAACACACTCAATTGATTGAATGCCTGTTTAATGCATTGCTGACAGTGACTGGTGATAACCAGTCACTTGAGATGCAGCATCAATATGCAATTGACGCTTATCAGTTGACAACATCCGGTATTCAATCTCCCGCATTTAAGCGGTTACAGAAATTTGTTAATCATCATGCAGAGCTTGGGCTTCACCCCAGGCTGTGTTTATGGCCACTGCTAACAATGAAAAGCTCGCTGGCCCACGATATTTGTAGCCGCTTACTTTCAACTATCAAACTGAACTATCAAACAAGAGCGCTTTCTTCTGGCAAGAAGCAACTTGTAACACAAATGCGAACACAGCAGGCAGCCATCACACTGGGTTGTAGCGTTCACATTGTAAAAAAGCTAATCGAACAGGGCTTTCTCAAACGCGGAGAGTCGAAGTTTTTTGTCACCTTTAAACCAATTAACCAATTGCTGTGGGCATTCAGCCAAGAAAGCACCGCTAAGAATTCAAATAACGCCTTTGAAGAAGTCGGTTATTTGCTAAAACATCCCAAGTTTAAACTGAGTGTTTCGGACATCCTAAAGGCAGTTAAGTCACAAACCATTTCCTTGAAACCAATGCGGCTGGATAAAGGAATTCTATCATCCAAAATCACTAAGCCAGTGAAGACAACTCCAGACACTAAAGGATATATCGCATTACTCGACCTGGCTGAAAAAACTCAAATTCCATATGAGTCTTTGAGAAAGCTCATCAAGCTCGGTGTATTTAACCCCATAAAAATTAAAGACACTAGCAATGCTACCTTTCTACTCCCAGAGCAAGTTGAGCGATTCTTTCACTCTTATGTGTTTTCTACACAACTGGCTAAAAACTTTGGCCTAAGCGGACAAGCAGTTGCAGCGAGGCTAAGGAGAGCAGGTGTTCGCCCCGAAGGAAAACCGTTTACCGATAGAGGGATCACTAACCTGTACCGAAAATCAAAACTAGCAGCGTTGAATCTCAATGACCTTATGAAGGAGTAGCCAATGTACTTAATTTATGACTTGGAAAGCAGCTTTAGCAACGATGTAGACAGCCCTAAGGATTTCCGAGAACTGCTGGAAATTGGCGCAGTGATTATGGATGAAGACTATAACCTCATTGATTCGTTCCAATCTTATGTTGCTTTGAAGTTTTACTCGCTAACACCCGAGTGTAATGACTTCTTAGACGGTATCCAGCAACACATTGAACAAGCCGATAGTTTGCCGGTAGTTTGGGAACAATTTGAAGAGTGGCGGCAGCAATATCCCATCACTAAAACAGCGGCCTGGGGCGTTTCGGATGAAACCTATCTCAAAAGCCAACTTGAACGCTACGGCATTGCCACTGACTTTTTCAACATCCCCTTTGTTGACCTCAAAAAAGCCTTCCGAAAATCACGACCGGTAAAAATTCCACCCGTCGGCTTATTCAAAGCCTGCGAAATCATCGAACTTGAAATGGTCGGCAAGCACCATAGTGCTGCCGATGATGCAACCAATGCCATGCTGGTAGCCAAAGACGGCAACTTGCTAGGTAATTAATTTTCTTTCACAGCAGTAAATTCAAACCACACAGAGAGGCACAAAGATGAATAATGTAGATTGTAGTATTAAGCACTGGCAAGTAGTGACCTTTATCCATGACGATGCCAAACACAAAGTCGTTCGAGGAATTATTATTGATGACTGCAGGCGCCCCTTTGAACCGGGATACTGGGTGTGCAGTACCCCGATCATTTATGAGAATTTTGATAAGAATATAGTCCAGACCAAAAATACGTTATATGGTCTAGTAGGTGAAGGTGAGTTCCATGAAACGGATAACTTCAAGATTTATGATTTCATGTATCAAGGACTGACCTTTCAACAGGCAAAATGGGCCGTTGAAAATGGTGCCGAGACTCTTTAATCCATTAGATGTGTACTCTAATCAATAAGTATCTATAGGTTATCACCCCTGAAAACATCCATTGAATGACACTTAGGGCATCTAGGAGATGCCCTAAATGAATAACAACCACCGAATCACCAAGGCCTTAAATCTGATGTAAATTACTTATCATCAACAAAGTATTTGTAACCAACATAAGATAAACAACCTATCAGTATGGGTGCAGTAGCCACTACACCCAACCCAGTGGCCATACCACCACCAATAGCTCCCCCAACACTCCCAAGCCCTGATGTAATTCCTGTTGCTCCTAGACCACTTACAATTCCCGCTTTTGATACCAAAACAAGTGAACTACAGCTACCTACTACGGAACCAACTAAACCGGCCAGCTTTTTATTGAATTTGTTCATAATAGAATCTCCTAATTAATAGTTTCGAATTTGAATTATACTAGGTTAAAATCTTATTAAACAATTTTAGAGCCACTAGAAAACTATGTATATCAAGGAGTTATAAATCTGTCTGTCAGGCTTAAGAAACGAGTAATAAGAAATGATTACCGTATACAGGTTAAAGTTATAAAGCAGCTGTATGACTGGCTAAACTTTTCTTATAAATCAATAAGCTCTACATTTAATGTCAAGGAGGAGTTGAAAGTTTTTTGTGGGCGAGCTGTTGAGCGTCGATTAATATATTGCATGTTGAATGAAGCTGATAGTAATGGTGTTACCCTCCAAGAAAGATTATTGAGAGATATACACTCCAACATCCCCAATTTACAAGAGTTAACTATTGACTATGAAGGCCTACACGACATAGCCCCCCAAAGCCAAGTTGCAGACCTGATGCCAGAAGTTTCAGCAGTATCCTTGAACTTAATATTATATATAACCAATTATATTTTTATTACCTACCAGAAAGAGCTAGTTGACAGAATAGAAAATACAAATGCTTATAAAGCTTTCAAGAAAGTAGGTTTAACTGATAAAGAAATAATATCAACAGTAGTATGTATTAACATAGCGATAAGCTATATACATAAAGAAAGGTATCAAATAATAGAAAAAATAAAAGAGTTAGACACTAAGTTTACATGTAATCTTAACCTATCAAACAAAGCACCAAAAGAAGAGCATTTGTTTTTTGATAATACACAAGAAATCATTGCTTATATTAGTCTTTGGTCATCAGTCCATCTCCTACGCATAAAAACATTATTTTTAAAATTAAAGGCGAAGCTTCGAGGAAACAATTTTGAGCTTGCGCGTAATTTCTTTGGTGAACTGACAGTGTCTGAGCTGTCAGTTTTGAGCTTGTTTGAACAAGGAAATATTGCTGAAAAGCTACTTTTAGTAAATAACACTGTGAGTCTAGATTACTTGAAAAGAGTGCTGAAAAAAGATCCTATAGTTAAATATAAGCATATTAAAGTCACTTTAGATACAAAACATACTAGAATGTTAAGAATAATTGCTAACAAGTACGACATTAATGCACAGAGAAATACAGCTCAACTCAATATTGCCGGCTTAGTACTAGGAAATGAGCTAGTGTCACCAATTGGACTACTATCAGAAGTTTGTGAATCTCATTTCTTTTTTAAGCAGCTAATCAGCTTCCTGGAGAGTTTAGATATCCAGCCAGAAGAGCAATATGATATGTTTGATAAGGTTTCTTATGTGGTCAATCATTATAACTTTAATAGTATTAAAGCTTTTAAAGAGCTCGTACAGGATTTGATTATATAAACCCCTCCAACTTTAATGCTTAAAACGTTTTGCCTCCTTGTTAATAGTTTAATTAATGCCAAGAGATATGGCGCCATAGAAAGGTTCTGATAGGAAAACACCGATTCCCCAGCTATGCGGAGCAGCGATATAGAACACACCAGCCTCAACTAGAAGTGCAATCAAAGCCTGTGTTAGAAAATTCCAGTTCAATGCGTAATCCTTATGTAGTATTAATTGACTACTTTGGACTTAATTTTTAGAAGGCGTGGCTTTTGGGTTAGGATGTATTGTAGCTCCTATCTTAGGAAACCTTTTGTTTAATTCTTTAAACTTCTTAACAATGCCCTTTAGTCCGCGGCCATCAAAAGCATTATGATATAAGACATCAATTAGCATAATCTCAAATGCTGTGGCCTCAAACCAGTCTACATCTGATTTATAGCCAATAACCGCTAAAGCTTGAGTTATTTCTCTAAAAGCTTCAATCCCTTTATCCGTAGTGTTTAATGTGCTGCAGGATGCAAGTATGATCACCTTGTTTTTGCAAGCACCTTGTAGTATTTGCCCTAGTTCATCAATACTAAAGTCGCCATTTGATAGCTCAATTAACTGCTCCTTTCCATGAAACCCCAAATAAAGTATAGGATAATTGCTATACCTCTTTTGCTTAAACTTCTTAAGATAAAACTTTAGCTCTTCTTTAGTTGCAGCATCCTTATATATGTATTTAAGACCGTTTGTTTGAAGCAAGTCTAAACCAGGTTTAATCGTAATGGTTGACCTTAGATCTGAATCCCAAAGCCCTTCAATACAAAACACATGCTTCCATGAATCTTTTTTGCTCATTATTCGTACCTATTGTTGTCAATATTTCCATTTCATTAATAATAGTGTTGTTAACCATCACGATTTACACTGAGTCAAATCTATTGGATTGCACAATATCTTATCACCAACCGGAATACTTTGTGGACTTTTATAAAGCAAATTGATATCTTGAATTGTTATTAAAATTCAATTGGTTAACAAGATATTTGCCTATTTAAAATCTCTTGTTATATGTCGCTTAATCTCACTTTATTTGTCGCAGATGCTCATAACATATTGAATTCAAATAATGGCAATCTCATCTTATGTGTCGGCTTACGCATTTAACAGTTGGGGGAACAGAGGAGCTAAGAGACGTCTAACTCCTCTTCCAAGAGCCTGGCAAGCAATTGTCAGGCTTTTTTATTGGCTAAAATAGGATATAAAATTAAATGGACTTACCGAGCGTTTTCTTTAACAACTTTCTTCAGATCTTAGTTCAGCTCTGGTGGCTGATTCCTGTATTATTTATACTGGGTTTCCTGCAATCGCCCTACATCAAAGGCAAGGCTGGAGAAAGGCGTGTAAAGTCGGCTTCATCTAGATTAGACCCTAGCCGTTATACTATTTTCCACGATGTTACTTTGTCGACCCACGATGGAACCACCCAAATTGACCACATCATTATTTCCAGGCAAGGTATTTTTGTTATTGAGACCAAAAACTATTCAGGTTGGATATTTGGCTCAGAAAAGGACCGCTTTTGGACACAGGTAATTTATAAAAACAAGAACAAGTTTCAAAACCCTTTATTCCAAAACTACAAACATATCAAAGTACTTCGAGACCTTCTGCAACTACCCATTCAATATTTTCATTCAGTGATTGTCTTTGCAGATAACTCGGCTTTCAAAACCAGCTTGCCTGCCAATATCATTAGAGATTATCAATTAAATAACTATATAAGCAGGTTTGATGATGTACTATTAAAGGATAGTCAACTCTTTGAAGTGAGATGCAAAATTGAAGATAACAAACTGCCTGCTGGAGCAAGAACTAACCGCATTCATAGAAATAATTTGAGCAACTTATAATCATGCCGTAAAAAATACTGAAGGTTCATGCTAACCTCCAGTATTACTAGACGCTTTAAAATAAATAGGGATCAGGGTTGGGTGCTTTGGGCAATACCTCAATACTGTAAGCAAACAAAGTTGGGGTAACATGGCTCGAAAGTTCCATATCAACCGATCCTGCCTTAGCTTCTAAAGCAAGACTAACAGTCTTATCCTTACTGCCAAATGCTAGTGACTTTGTTAGCAGCTGGTTACCCTCAACATCTGAAATTAAGATAATAACCGATTTCGCCTCCTGAATTTTAGAACCTGACTTCCGTACCATATTCTTTATTTCAGTACTAAAGACTAGTTCATCAGCTCTCGAAGAAATGTTTATACCCTGGGTTTCCAACTCAGCACCATTGTGATCTAACAAAGTATAACTAATTAATAAGTCATCTTTGGAAGTGTAATTATTGTGCTTGATTCTACCTGTGACACGAATTTTCTTTTCATTGCTGGTTTTCTTATCCTTATTTATGACAAGCCCAGGATGTAACTTGATGCCTTTAAGTCGACTGACTACAGATAATCTTGGATTTAACCTTACTTTTGCCTTGATAAGTTTAGTCGATCTTTTTTTCTCAGGGGCTTTAAACTTCTTGTGTAATAAACCTTGAGAGACTTTAATTCTCTTTGCTGATTTAAGTTTTTTTGTTTCAGTTGTCTGAAGCCGGTTAACGGTTTTGATTCTATTAATAGTTTTTACATTCAGGAGCTTACTGGTTATTTTGCTAGCATTTTCCTGTGCCTCTTTTTTAACTAAAGCATGAATTAATGGTGTTCTGGCAGCTTCATAAGCAATGATTGTGCTCTGCTTTTCATCGCTTGACTCTACCTGTCCAACTTCTTTAATATCAACACCATCATGCATCTTCAACAGTGCATTCTTTATGAAGTAAACACTGGATATCGCTGTTGGAGCTTCCCCATCCCCTTTTCCGTTTGAAAAAGTAGAGTTTAAGCTTCTCCAGTATCTTGCCTGCAGGAAGTCTTTACTAAGCCACTCACGGGTAACAAGCACACGAACATATTCGATCGATGCTGATCTGAAGTTCTTCAATACATAATCAAGCTCTTCATTATCAACCTTAAAAAGAAAACAGATCTCAGGGGTAATGTACTCCTCTATATCTTCTTTGGTTAACACCAACCTTTGCCAATATCCCTTTTCCTCTGGCTCTAATAGAGGTTTAAGAGGTGATAAAGTAACTGCGGCATAGTCTTCAGTTGAACTTAGCCTTGTTCTAAGTCTTGACTGGAGTAAGTGTAGATACTTATTTCTCTCGTCTTCGAAACCGGCATCGGCATCTGATGTATTCAAAACCTTTAGCGCTGCTTCTACCTGGTTCTTTTTACCGATTGCAATCCATTCAGCCTGAATACGCTCCAGCTTTTGCTGCAATAACTCCACTACGGTATTGTCACCTGAAGATCGGGCTTGCGAAATTTCTAGCTGCATATCCAAGTATTTATTTGCATATTCTTCATACAAGGTATAAGCATCACTTGCTACAGGGATGCCCGACTCATTGTCTGGGAATAGAAACTTCTTGGCCTCCAGCAACTCCTCTGAATCAGAGCCGACTTTACCAGCAAATTCAGAATGACGTAATACCTTCTCATAAACCCTATTTAATATAGGATATTCATCCGTCAGAGAAACCGTCGGACTAAATCTTGGACTGATGTTAAGTAGTTTGTCGTGCAGGTGAGCTTTAGTATCATCCAGCTGGATATCAAGATTAGTCGTATCAGGTTCATTGTCATCATTATCTGATGAAGGTGCTGCTCCATTGCCGTTAGAGTACAGCTCAGCTAAAGGGATAAGCTCATCGCCCATCGGATAGCCCATTGGACTGTAATCCATGAAAGTTAAAAATTGATTTTGGAATGTTAACTTGACCTCATCGATTGAGTGGCTTGCGATATCAAGCCCTTCTCGCTCGGAAAGAGCCGCCGCAAAGGCGGCTCTTATCACTTTACTCCCTGCTCCAGAGAGCTCAATATAATCACTCATACTTAGCTCCTATATCCACTGCTCTTCAGGGAAAGAGTCGAAATCAGGGTTTGGCGAGTTTTTAAGGTAAATACTAGACATCCCTACCAGGTAGATACCATCAGCACGAATCTCTCCGAAACTTCCTGCTCGTGAATAGCTGGTATTAATAGTAGTATTTTCATGCTCCGCACTTGCGCCAAAACCAAAAATAGAAACACCGGCTTTACCAGAAATTTCCTCTCGCTCTCTCTCTGATAGTCTGGCGAGTGCTTTTGAGCGAACAACAAGGTTTTTAATGAAGTAAACCGTCATCGGAATAGCTTTCAAAAGCCCTTCTTCTGGTGGGGTTTTACCATCCGATAGTTTGGTTATTTGAGCCACTGGATCAATAGGTTGATTCGTTCTTGGATCAACTGTTGTGTATGCTCGTGACTCGATAAAGTCTTTCGCAAACCATGGGCGGTCAATAAGACCTTGAACTATCTCAAAGCTGATTTCAAAGTACTCTGAAAAGAACTCTGCATTACGTTTCGTCTTTTCATGAGAGGCACTGGCGTCGATTGTCCCGAAGCTGAAAGGTAAATCTACTCCCCCGGATGTCTTAGAATTCTTAAACTTACGCTCATTGCTCATACTATCGGAGCTAATAGTAACTTCCATCATCCCTTTGGAGTTAAGAATACCATTCGGGCGTAGTGCCGTGTAGTAAGCAGACTCCGACAAAAGAGATGAACCTAATTCTTCATCAGCAAAAAGCGATGCTAAAATTTGGTTACCTTCAAAACGCTCACGTAACTCAGATAAATACTCAGGCATACCTCCTTGCGAAAGTTGCTCGATACGAGCAAGTATGCTTTCCACTAAAGTTTTACGCCCTTGCGCTTCCCAGCGTTGTTTTGCCGCTCTGATCTTACGCATCAAGATCTTTTTACGCAGTCCGGCATTAGGATCATTAGGACTGATCTTTTTCAGCTCATCCAAAGCGCTCATAACCACCGTATCATAATTAATTGATAGAGCATCATAAAGCTTCATTGCTGTTGTCTCTTCGGAGATAGTGTTAGGGTCGGTAACAAAATCTCCTTGAGATGCACCATCAGATAGAACATCATCAAGGTTAAAGTCTTCATCATCTAAAGAAGATAGCAACTCATCATCAGACAAATCATCAGAGGACGATGAGTCATTTAGAAGAGAATCGATATCATCGGTTTCAGCTACTGGAGCATCAACTTTATCTTCTTCGGCAGGCTCTTTGTATAATAGAGCACGAAGTTTACTAAGCTTTTCTTTATCCTCTTCTGAACGAGAATTATTGACTACGCGGCAGTTACTTAGCACTGATTCGTAGGCATTTGATATTTTCTGACCACTCGCAATAAGGGTATTAATATCAATAATCTCACCTTTTTGGTCTTTACTAATTTCAGGGACATAATCAACAATAGAAGCAAAATTTATTGCAGAACGCATCAGGTCATTATTGGTAAACCCTTTATCCTTCCATTCCTGCGCTTTAGGCCCAATATCCATAAAGGCAGCCAGCTCAGGTCCAAAAGGAATCGGTGGCATGAAGTAGTGAAAAGCTGCATTATCTGGTGCATTACCCTCAATCATAGATTGAATTTCACCATACATGTGGTCGCGCATATCTGCAGCGGTAAGATTCTTTATTTCGTCTTTAGCTAATTTAGGCATGTTGTAACTCCTTTACAGTTTATTTTATTTAAATATTATGAAATCTTTATCGCCGTAACCTCTGCTACGAGCGCAAACTTCATATCCATTACTACCACCATCGTCGTTAGTATTACCTTCGATGGTCCTAAATACTCGCTCACCTGCAGTTGTAACAATTCCGGTATGAGTCCAGTCGGTAGAAGTATTACGTACCAAAAAGATTGATCCTTCAGGTAAATTTTCATGATCAATGTCTCTTTCAGAGACAAATATTCCTTCTCTTTGTGCTTGCGCAGCGAGAGTGTCACAACTACCAGACGTTTGTATAGGCAATTCAATATTTAAAGCTTCAGCAGCTTGCTTCATACAAAAACTAATAAATCCAGCGCACCAATATTGATAAGGACCATCCGCTCCCTTCATATAAAGCCTTACCCAAGGTCCTTTATTATCGCCACCGAACTCTCTTGGGTGCATTTTTAGATGAGCTACAGCAAATTCTGCTACAGCTTGATTAAAAGGCATTGATTGATTGATCTGATTTTCGAGAACAGCTTCCATTGGTGCAACGAACGTTCTAAAGGTGTGCTCATCAACAACTCCCGTAGGAGGTATATCATTAGCATATTGGAAGTTCATGACAGCATCTTCAGTAACATAGCCATAGGCACCGTCAACTACTACTCCAAAGTTATGATAACAGAGCCATTCCTGGACTCGCTTCGCTGCATTACCTCGGCTACCTCTCTTGGTAACCCTCTCCATTTCGATCTCTTCTTTGATGTAACTTCTAAGATCTGAATATTCAGACTTGATATGCATATAGACTCCTTGTTGTGTTGCAGTTGCAGTTCCATTTACGTTGTTCATACTAAATTTTTATAATGGATAAACAAGAAGACCTTAATGGAGTGTCATTAGAGGTAAGTGCTGAAAGTTATACAAAAACCTGAGAGACTTTCTTAGAATTTATTGCGGATAGTAAATAGCCAGCTTGCTGTTGAAGGAGCTAAGCTTTACTTAATAAAGTAGGTAAATACTCATATATAACATACAGTTATAACTACTAGCCATTATTCTTCTGAATATGTTTATATTCAATATAATAAGCATGTTCCTTCATCAATAGCGTATAAATATACTTTTTTGAAATGCAAATATGAGAACAGTGAATAGCCAATTACGGACGACCAATTGAGACATATCTCACGCATAGAGGAGAGTATAAGTTGCGACTGCGATCACTATCTCGTAGGAGCTTATTGAGGCGAAATATTTCTCTCTATCAATCTTCTTAAAATAAAACCACTTAAGCCTGATGCAAACAAGGCACTTAATATAAGCGGTAATGGAATCGATTGGCTTAACTTATTTAACAGCGCAGACTGCGGCAACAACATAATAAGACCCACTATCATAGCAGCAGCAATTAATGAGCAGAGTAAATAAGTTAGCAACTTGCTGGTCTGCTGCTTACAATGGCGTTGGCTAATGTGTTTTGTGATGCGCTCTACCAGCAATGGCGATGGTTGTTCTTCCGGTTGCTGCTCCAGTAGCTCATAAAGGCTCTGGTACTCCCTGAGCTCTTCAAGATCAGAATATTCACTGGCTACAGCTTTATCCATAGCCTGTTCCTGGATACGCCACAATTTTTTATCGATATCGTTACTCATAAGTACTCTCTCTTGGCATGCAGTATTTGTTTCAAGCGCTTCCTGGCGCGAAACAGATGACTTTTAATGGTGCCTTGGGGTAAATCGGTTATTTCAGAAATTTCGGATAAGGTCAGCTCTTCAAGGTGATATAGACTCACTATGGTTTGCTGGAGAACTGGAAGCTGTCTCATGGCAGTTTGCATCTGCTTTTGTAGTTGTTGCTTCTGAAGGTCTTCAAACTGTGAATGACCAGTCTCGTCTTCAGCTGCCTCTGCTTCAACATAAAATTCTTCAAGCTGCCTACCCTTCTTTTGTAAAAAGCGTACCGCAAAATGATAAGCTATCCGACCAATCCAGGTGGATAATTGACTCTCGCCTTTGTACTGACCTAACTTGTTATACACCTGCAAGAACACCTCCTGACTTAACTCAAGGGTATCTTCAGAATTTTGCACCAGTCTTGAGATAATGTGCCAGACCAGCTTTTGATAGTTCTTAACCAAAACTTCAAAGCTTCCGGGTTCATTATTCAAAACTCTTTTGACAAGAGTTAAGTCATTCATACCTAAATAGATGCAACTAATCGTCTATCGGTTGCAACTTATTGAAAAAAGTGCAACCGAATCTGAGTATGTGGTATCTATTGTTATAGAAATTCACCGAAATCCTTTTTGAGAGGCGTTTATGTTCGACATTATTGCCATACTTATCCCAGTCATACTAGCAATATGTATCGTCATTATTGTGCGAATTATTAATGATACCAGTTTACGAAAACGCCTTGCAGAAACACAAACCGAAAAAGAGGTTGTTGATTCACTGCTCGACAGCCAGGCAGAACAAACCAGGCGCTCATTATTTTGCTGGGGCTTCTCCATCCTAATGGCTGGCATGGCTATGGTCGTTATCGGTATCTTCGAGCTTAGCGCAGATGATCCTCTAGCTTACGGCATTATCTTTATTGCTGCGGGTCTAGCCCTACTATTTTGCCATCAGTTTTTGAGGGTCAAGCGGTAACTATAACCACAGCATTTTTAACTTAGTTTAAAAACCTCCAAAAAACTTTAACTTCCACCACATAAAGGAATTTACTATGTTTATAAAACATACGCTCGCGCTCGCCTGCATGATTTGCACAACAGCCTGCACGGCAAGCAGTAATATCTCTGACAAACATAAAGTAGACGACCATTTTTCGGCCCCGCCCCAGGTTGAAAAGCTCATTAGGCACTATGCTGAACAAGCCCAAATCCCTGGCGTTGCGGTTGCTTATATCAAAGACGGCAAAACTCAATGGGTAACCGTTTATGGTGTGGCTAATGAATCATCCCTTGTCACAGAGAGCACCTTATTTAATGTCGCCTCATTAACCAAGCCGGTATTTAGCATGCTGACTTTGCAGTTAGTAAATGAAGGCAAACTATCGCTTGACGAATCGCTTTCACCATACTGGATTGATCCGGACGTTAAAGACGATCCAAGACACACTCAATTAACTGCAAGATTGGCGCTCAGCCATCAAGCCGGCTTTACTAACTGGCGCGGCAGTAACCCACTGTCTTTCATGTTCAGTCCAGGTCAACGTCATGAGTATTCAGGAGAAGGCTTTGATTATTTACGCAAAGCGATTGAAATAAAAACTGAAACGGCAATGCCTCAACACATGACTGACTACATCACTAAACCGCTAGCAATGGATAATACTTACTTTGGCTGGCAGCCGGATATGGATGCTAATATTGCCAACCGCTACGATGAAGCAGCTCAAGCAATAGAGCGCAAATCTTTTTATAAAGACAGTCATTCTGCAGCCTGCTGCACCCTGACAACCATTAAAGACTATTCAAAATTCATTGCCTGGGTTGCGCAAGGTGCTGGACTATCTGATGAGCTTTTATCGGAAGTTCAAACCTTGCAATCCCAGCATGACAACCCTGTCGAGTATTATGGTTTGGGCTGGCGATTGATTGAATTTAATAGGCAGACTTTTCTGATGCATGACGGGCGCGAACCTGGCGTACGAGCTTTTACCACCGTATCGACAGAAACCGGAGAAGGCCTGGTCATTTTAACCAACAGCTCAAATGGAGAACTGCTCTATCGCCCCTTGATACAAGCAACTCTGTCAGCCCAGGAAGACTATTTAGCACAAACTGACAAAGATGCCTGGGTCTATTTAACTTCGGTTCCTAAGGAAGTCCAGCCAAGAATGATACAGTTTATTGCTCAGTCACCCTCATTCGTATCGAAAGCTTTGTATGCGGCGAATGAAGCAGTTTTTTCACAGCCGGCTGTACAATCAAATAACAAGGAACTAGCAAGGCAACAAAAGAAAGCCGAAAATTATATTGATGAGTATGTACTGGAGATGGTTAATAAACACAAGGACGGAAAAGCCTTCATCCATGTCATGGAAGCTTTGAGTCAATCTGATGATGACGCAATTTTACTTGAGCATGATCTAAGAGGAATCGTCACGGTTGATGGTTGGGTTACTCTATTAAAGCAAGCAACCGAAGCAAAATAGTTAGTGTGAGCTATATTGCTCAAGATAAACAAAGTAGCGCCAATCAATGGTGCTACTTCTTGATTTTTACAAGACAAATTAAAAAATGAAATAGCATAAAGCCGCTCAGCTAGAACCTGTTTTTGCGGTTTTTACGTCGTTTGAACATTCGAGGATTACTCCTGACAAACACTGTAACCCAGCGTTCTAAAAAGGATGCCTTCTTCCCTTTCTTAATATAAAAATAGCCAATGATAGTAATGATTAATGCACCAACGGCATCAACAATCAAGTCCCACATAGTATCGGTCAAGCCCGATGGATCGCCCAGCATAGCTTTCTGCATATTCATGCCAAAAAGACTGTCCATAGTAAATTCAAATATTTCCCAAATGACACCGAACCCCACTGCAAAAAGAAAAGCAAAGAAGGCGACAAAACCAGGTTTCATATGTAAACCGATTTCTTCAGTTTCATTGAGTATATGAACCATTAGGAAACCAATGATGCCTAACAAGAATCCTGATGTGGTATGTAATGCCATATCCCACCACCAGAAGCGTGTGTAGTAATCTCTAATCTCACCTAAAAATAATGCTGCAAAAATAAATGCAATGGCCATCAAAGCAAAAATGGGAGGGATGTATACATGAAAAAACTTTGCCAGCACAAAGGGTGCTAAAGTGACTAGTATAATCCCCGTGGTGATAGTTGCTGTAAACCATTGCTGATTCCATAATGCGACAATCACCTCAAGCAACAAAATAAGTTGCAGGACTATGGTGATCCTTCTGTGAATCTGTGACTCTTTCATAGATTTCGGTTATTGACTCTCTGCCTGTTTCTCGATGTATTCTCTTATCAGAATATCATTCACGTATAAGTCTTCTATCGTCCCCTTGCCATTGAGTATCCGAATTTTGGCATAAACATCCTCAACCTGTTCCCTTTGTCGTCTCCACACCGCTGATTCAATCTTTGGTGCATTTTCCTCAGAGGCAAAATAGCGATCGAACGGTAAACTGACCAAAAAGCCCCCGTCATAACCTCGATAAAAGGTTTCAAGGTACAGATAGTCCTGCCCCTCTTCCGGTTTAACATCGGTTAAAACTTCCAGTACGGCGTAACCATCATCATCCACTCCGACTAATGCGTATACCCAGTCTTCACTTTCAATATTTGATCCTTCCATAACAGGGATCACTTCCTGGTCAGCAGCATAACTTAGAGTCACATAGCGCCCGCGAAATGGATCGTAGGGGTCGATTGGGCGCGTTTTAAATTTATAAGCCGCTCCTTCTGTCAAAATTTGATTTTGCTCAAAAATCATATAACCCGGAATAGCAAGTTGAATGGCAAACAGTACAATTAATAGAATCAATGTTGGTTTCATGCTACATCCTCCTGTTGTGCTGATACATGCCCTTTGAGCTTTTTGTTGTACCAAATATTAACTCCAAGGAAGGCGCTACCAATAAAGATAAATACAATCCCTTTGAGTACAAAAGGGATATCACTATCAAAGAAACGGAATAACACTAGGAAGGAGAACCAGAGCAGGCCTGCATTAAGCAACATTAGTCTGTGTTGATTGATACCTTGCGACATGATGACTACAGAGGCAATCAAGACATACAGATTAGCAAGAGTGATATAGACCAGTTCTGGCAATTTTATTTGAATGCCGATGACTCCTAATATTGCTAGCAACATGCTCGTCGTTAAGGCCCACTGATTGATCCCGAGACGCTTAAACTTGACGACTACAAAACCAATTGTTGCCAATACCGATATTGCAAACACCAGCAAAATTAAATAATCATTAAATACAAACTTTGAGTCCGTATCGAACTTGCTGTATCGATAAAAGCCTTCCCATGTCAGCATTAGACTGATGCTGGCAATACCCAAAGCACCCGCCGATGACAAAGGATTGGCCCAAAAGCCTTGCTCTTTAAAGCCAAAGAACCACTTCCCTAATGAGTAATATAAAACCGAAAGAGCAAGTAGGATGTATATCATCCAGTCGTCTATAGGCGATTTCCAGCCAACGCTATAAACTATCGAGAAGGTACTACCAATAACCACAAACCACAACGCCCATTGGAATAGGACATACCTCTGATGCTTATAAAGGCTATATAAATAAGGGGCAAGCAACAGATAATAAAGCCAGTAAGGTTCACGCTCTAAGCCACACAGCCATAATATTAAGGCGCAGACAAGGATTAGGACTCCTGCCGAGCCGATTAAATAAAGAATGGGAATCCCCATCACCAGCCAGGTTACTAAGAAGCGTTCAAGATCACCGTAGATGTGGTAGGTCTGACTGATCAGGGCAATACTCGCTGCAACGGCAAAGAATAACAGAACACCTGAAGCTTCTCTTAACCCCGCTAGTTGCGGCTTATAACGTACAGAATACCAGGCAAGAGCCTGCGCGAGTAGCAATGGTAGGATAGATAGAACAGTTCGCGTCCCCTTACCAAAGCTTTCCCAATTGTGCGCAACTAATAAAATAATACCGCCACCAATCAAAATGGCGCCCAACGAGATGAGCAATAAGCTGCTCCAGCTTGAATAAAAACTGTCGACATGGCTGGTGGAATATCGACTCAATATTTGGGCTTGTTGTTCTTCCGCAAGAATTCCCTGCTCTACCCAATCCTCAGATTCGCGCTCAAGCCAGTTTTTTTGGTTTTTAGTACACTGTTTAGGTTCCATGAGGTCCTTCCGTTTATCGTTTACCCAACACTATAGCATTGAGATTAACGGATGCCTATTGGCTATTTTTTCTGCTAAAGTAATGTAAGTTGCTGACAAACAAAGGCTTTAACCATGATATTTATCCTTGTTGTAACGGTTTTATTGATCATGCTAACTGTAGGAGTCCACTACCAGGCCCTATATAGCATTTCAATATTTCTCGAGCGCATTAAAATAGCCGGACGCTACAAGGTAATGCTGGGTGTGCTGCTGGCCTTGATGGCACATTTCATAGAAATATGGATATTTGGGATAGCTTACTATCTGCTCGGGAATTACCACGAAAGTCCCGACCGGTTGGTTAATGTGGATGGGCAAATCATCAATGATTTTTTTAGCTGTATCTACTTTTCCTTTGCTTCATACAGCAGTTTAGGTTTTGGTGATATCGTTCCAGAGGGGCCGATTCGATTTATGTCAGGTATTGAAGCGGTTATAGGGCTAGTTTTTATAGCGTGGACGGCGTCTCTGCTTTACATTGAGATGCAAAAGCATTGGATAAAACCACACTCGAACTAAACACTGTTAAGCATAAAAAAACCGGCAACTGCCGGCTTTTTTATGTCTAGCTATATTGAGCTTACGCGAAGTTTTTCGCTGCAAAATCCCAATTAACTAATTTCCAGAAATGATTCAAGTATTCTGGGCGGGCATTTCGGTAATCAACATAGTAAGCATGTTCCCAGACGTCAACGGTCAACAAGGGAGTCATGCCTGCGTCAGTGATTGGCGTACCAGCATTGCTAGTGTTAACAATTTCTAAAGCGCCGCTTGAGTTCTTCACTAACCAAGTCCAACCAGAACCGAAGTTGCCAGTAGCGCTAGCTGTGAATTTCTCTTTAAAGTCAGCGAATGAACCAAATGCTGAGTTAATCGCGTCAGCTAGTGCACCTGATGGTTCACCACCACCATTTGGGCTCAAGCTGTTCCAGTAGAAGGTATGGTTCCATACCTGAGCAGCATTATTGAAAACACCACCTTCAGACGTACGGATAATATCTTCCAATGATTTACCAGCAAAGTCAGTGCCGTCAATCATCTTGTTCAAGTTAGTCACATAGGCTTGATGGTGCTTGCCGTAGTGATAATTGATCGTTTCTTCTGAAATATGTGGCGCTAACGCATCACGGTCATAGGGTAATGCAGGAAGTTCAATTGCCATGTTTCTCTCCTGGGTTGAAAAATGGGTTATAAAAAATTAGTTATTACGTCACTGTAAAGGGCATACATTCTAACACGATCAATTCTACGACCCAATAGAACCAAGCTATCGTAAGACCAAATTTGTCGAGTCTGTTGTCCTTTAATCGGCTTTGACTTTCTCCGCCGTTCCCTTATTATCATTGTTCATTTCATCAATAATAAAAGACAACTATGCAAATATTAATCTTGGCTTGCGCCTTCACGTGTGGCTTTTTGATTATGACGATAGAATTGCTTGGGGGCAAAATTCTATCACCCTACTTCGGCGGTAGCGTCTATGTCTGGGGAAGTATCATTACCGTCTTTATGTTGGCTCTTTCCATTGGCTACCTATTAGGCGGGAAACTGTCATTAAATAATCCAAACACACGTAAATATGGCATCATATTCATGTTGGCAGCACTTACAGTTGTCCCCTTAACCATGGGGCACGTGGCTGTTTCGGAGTGGGTGTTCGACTTTACTGAAGATCCTCGATACGGTTCTTTACTCGCTTCGACCATTCTGTTTCTAATCCCAACCATCATTTTAGGCATGATCGCGCCCTACTCGGTCCGATTACTGGTGAGAACCACACACAGCAGTGGCCAAACTGCAGGCTTTCTTTACTTTGTCTCAACCCTAGGTAGCGCAGGTGGCACTTTAGCCACCTCATTTTATCTAGTACTATGGTTTAAGATTGATCATATTTTGTACGGCTCAGCACTGATACTATTTACTATTGGTGTGATTGCTTTTTTCTTCCCACAACCGCCTCTGTCCGCAAGAACAGTTTCCACTAACGAAAAGGCCGAATAGGATGTTTATGAAATCATTTATCATAAAAACAATTCTGGCTTCGCTAACGGCTTCAATCCTTTTGCTCGCCGTTGCTCAAAAAGCCGATGCCAAAATTATTGAGCAAGAGCGCTCACTTTATCAGAATGTCTATATGGTTGAAGAGTATGGCATGCACTGTATGCGCTTTCGCAAGAAAAATAAAAATGACCTCAGCCAGTCCTGCATATTTCTTGATGCACCCGAAATTTTTGTCTTCGATTATTACAAACAAGCCATGGGCGTCACCTTTTTTGTTGAAGACCCTAAAGAAATTTTGATTATTGGCCTGGGCGGTGGCGTGTTAGCGAATACCTTTGGCGAACTTTATCCTGAAGCTCATATCACTTCGGTGGAAATTGACCCAGTCGTCGCCAAAATGGCTAAGAAATACTTTTCTTATGACGACTCCAAGCCAAACTTCGAAACTCATATTCGTGATGGTCGAGTCTTTGTCAAACGTGCTCTAAAAGACGACAAGCGCTATGACCTGATTTTGCTGGATGCTTTTAACAGCGACTATATTCCAGAACATATGATGACAAAGGAATATCTGGAAGAAGTTAAAGAGCTCGCTAAAGACGATGGCATCATCATGGCGAACACATTCAGTACCAGCGACCTGTTTCATCACGAGTCAGCCACATATGCTGAAGTTTTTGGGCCAATGTATCAAATCAACTTCAAGGATAAGAAAACTAACCGCGTTATCGTGGTTAGCAACAAAGAGCTACCAGGAAAACGTGAGCTGTTGAAGAAAGCCAATCAGATGAAAGGCGTATTGCAAATATATGGTGTAGACACCCTCGCCCTGCTTGATGCGATCAGTGATGAGGTCAACTGGGATACTGAGGCTAGAGTCTTAACTGACCAATATTCACCTGCTAATTTGCTTAAATAGTTAGCATATTCTGGTCAATTTTTATGCTGTCACCCCACTGGCGGGCTTTTGACGTCACCGCCAGTGACACTTCTATGGATAATCTCTAATCGAAAACACAGCAAACGGAGATATTAATGGTTATCAAAAAACTACGCGAACAAAAACAATGGTCACAAGAACAATTAGCCACCTTAAGTGGTTTAAGCATCCGTACAATTCAACGGATTGAAAGTGGCAATCGCGCCAGTTTGGAATCATTAAAGTCTCTCGCTGCTGTTTTCGAAACTAATATCGAAACATTACAAAAGGAGATTATCGTGATAGACAAGAAAACAGAAGAATGGAAAGCACAGCCATGGTGGATGCGATTCAATATGTTTGGCATCAAACGCCGTAAAGACTTAATTGTTATAGAAGGTATCTGTATCGCATTGGGATTCCTGTTTTGGATTAGCAGCTTTTTCAAACCAGAACTGATGCCGGTGACACCAGCTCTCTTCCTGAGTGCTTACCTCGGTGCCTGGACAGTACGCAAAGGCGATAAAGATAAAATCTGGTAACGCTAAAAACTGTAACCAAAAAAAAGGCGCTTAATGCGCCTTTTTGTTATTACCTGATAATGGCTCGGTTAAAACTTTAACGCCTGATCAATATCAGCAATAAGGTCTTCAACATCTTCAATACCCACTGACAAACGCACCAGGTTTTCAAGAATGCCGATCTCCTGACGAATCTCATAAGGTACTGAAGCGTGGGTCATAATCGCAGGGTGATTAGACAAGCTTTCCACACCACCTAAGCTTTCAGCCAAAGTAAATAGCTTCAACTTCTCCATAAAGGTGCATGAGTTCTTAGCTGCCTGCTCTTCGGTGTCACCTTTGACCAGAATCGAGATCATACCGCCGAAACCTTTCATCTGTTTCTTAGCCAGTTCATGCTGCGGATGCGAAGCAAGACCAGGGAAATAAACCGCATCAATTTGTGGGTGCTTGGCTAAATGCTCAGCGATAATCTGACCACTGGCATTATGTTGCTTCATACGTAGTGCTAAGGTTTTAAGGCCACGCAAGGCAAGGTAGCTATCGAATGGTCCCTGAATGGCTCCCACTGAGTTATGCAGGAATGCCATTTGCTCACGCAGCTCATCATTGTCACCAACAACTGCCATACCGCCTACCATATCAGAGTGGCCGTTTAAATACTTAGTCGCCGAATGCATAACGATGTCAAAACCATAATTCAGAGGTTGTTGATTGTAAGGTGTGGCAAAAGTGTTATCAGCTACAGCAATCAAGTTGTGCTTCTTAGCAAAATCAGCGATTGCTTTCATATCCACGACTTTCAACATTGGGTTAGTCGGACTCTCAACCCAGATCATTTTGGTGTTTGGTTTGAGTGCCTTTTCCAGATTACTTAAATCAGACAAATCAACAAAAGTGAAATCAAGGTTGGCCGTACGCTTGCGAACCTTGTCGAACAGACGGAAAGTACCACCATAAAGGTCGTCCATGGCAATAACGTGAGAGCCGGCATCCAGTAACTCAAGAATGGTGCTGGTAGCCGCCATGCCCGAAGCAAATGCATAACCCTGCTTACCATCTTCCAGATCCGCCACACAACGCTCATACGCCATACGCGTTGGGTTTTGACTACGAGAATACTCATAACCCGTGTGCTCACCAGGACTTGGTTGAGCATAAGTCGAGGTAGTAAAAATAGGAGGCATAACCGCGCCAGTAATAGGCTCTGGAGATTGACCTGCGTGAATCACGCGACTACCAAATTTCAATTTTTTATCAGACATAGAATTCTTTACCTTTAAACCTTAAGGATTACTTTTAAAATCGAGGACGGTCAGCTTTGGCCTGCTCTTTCTTGTATTGTTTTACAATACGATAGGCTTTAAATATTTGTTTGTGGAATGGGATCATCAATAAGACACCTGCCACCATTATGACCCAAGGGTAATAGGGCCAACTGATAGCATTCATCAACAAACCACCACCCTGCTCATTGTTCATATAGATTTCATAGCCGGCGAAAACCACTAACGCCATGCCAATAATATCGAGTAACAATGCAATCGGAGAAAGTTTGAATACTTCTGGTTGTTGCACTTTTTGTTCCGAGGGTTGAGTCATTACAAAAACCCTTTCTCTTTCATCCACTCGTCGTTATACATTTTCGATAAGTAACGATTACCGGTATCGCAGACCAGAGTGACGACATTCTTTGGTTCCGTTTGATCCTGACAATAACGCAAAGCAGCTGCTAACAAAGTACCGGTTGAAGAACCACCCATCACTGCTTCTTTACGCATCAAATCGCGTGCAGCGTCCAAGCCTTCTTTATCGCTAACCGTATAAGCTTTATCAAACAGGCTCATATCGCAGATATCTGGAATAAAGTCTTCGCCAATACCTTCTACCACCCAGCTACCGGCTTGTTTGATTTCGCCGGTTTTCATATAGTCCGCCAGAATCGAGCCTTCCGGATCAGCCAAAACCATTTCAATATCAGGATTCTTTTCTTTCATGTAACGGCCAATACCGGTAATAGTACCGCCAGAACCGACCCCGATAACCACTGCATCAACTTTGCCATCCAGCTGTTCCCAGATTTCAGGGGCGGTAGTTTCGTAGTGCGCCTGAATATTGGCATCGTTAGAAAATTGATTGATGAAGAACCAGCCGTTTTCTTCCGATAAACGCTTAGCAACATCCTGGTAATATTCTGGATGGCCTTTGCCGACATCGGAGCGAGTGCGAAGCACTTCCGCGCCAAAAGCACGCAAGTTGTATTCTTTTTCCATGCTCATCTTGTCCGGCATAACGATCTTCAAGGTGTAGCCTTTTTGAGATGCCACCAAAGCCAAGCCTAAACCGGTATTACCGGCAGTCGCTTCAATCAGCGTATCGCCCGGTTTGATATGGCCCGCTTTTTCAGCGGCTTCAATCATGCTGACCGCAATGCGATCCTTAATCGAAGCGCCTGGGTTTTGCGATTCCATCTTGCCGAACAGACGGCATTTGCCCGTATCCAGATTCTGGAATTCCACCATTGGCGTATTGCCAATCATCTCAAGAATATTGCTGTATACCTTCATAAAACCTTCGCGTTTGGTTATAACAACCGGTTATTTGTAGAATGGCCGCTACTTTACCATATTGCACAATCGAATAAACCCATTTGATCAGATCCAACCAGTTGTCACATCAGTGACATATTTATAACCATAACGCATACTAACCGCCAATTTTTCATCGAATATAAAAGCTATAAAATGTTAGATCGTGCCAGTGTCATTGATAACAATTTTCAGATTGCTGTGAAAACAGCCAAATTTCCGGAAAAAGTCAGTAATATCAAGGCGTCAGTGACGCAGCTCTCCCCTAACGAATTCGTCGAGCT
Organism: Kangiella sp.; assembly: GCF_048265365.1. NCBI lineage: Bacteria > Pseudomonadati > Pseudomonadota > Gammaproteobacteria > Kangiellales > Kangiellaceae > Kangiella > Kangiella sp. Next base: position 1,260,269 of record NZ_JBLXBT010000001.1, on the reverse strand, counting down.
ATTCGAATCTCAGGTCATTAGTCGTCATCTGGATTTGCGTGCCCGGATCCTTAAAGATCAAGGCATTGGCTACTACACCATTGGTAGTAGTGGCCACGAAGGTAATGCGGTCTTAGGCAAAGTCTTCCGTCATACTGATATGGCCTTTTTGCATTACCGCTCCGGCGCACTGATGACCCAACGCTCGCGCCAGTTACCGAACATTGATCCCATCCGTGATCAAATGTTATCGCTGGTAGCAGCCAAAGATGATCCCATTTCACAAGGCCGCCACAAGGTTTTTGGTAGTGCGCCATTATTTGTGCCACCGCAAACCAGCACCATTGCCTCGCACCTGCCGAAAGCGATGGGGGCCGCCTGGTCACTGGGTCGTGCCGAACGTAATGATTTTGATGCGGCTATTCCTGGCGATAGCGTCATTCTATGTAACTTTGGTGACGCCAGTTTTAACCACGCCACCGCACAGTCTGCATTGAACACTGCTCAGTACTTATCCTATAAAGGTGAGCCACTGCCGCTGGTTTTTATCTGCGAAGACAATGGCATCGGCATTTCGGTTTCAACGCCGCCAAACTGGGTCGAAAACAACGTTAAAAATCGCCATAGCATTGAATATATTCCCTGTAATGGCCTGCACCTGCCTGATGTGTACCTGGCCGCTTTAGAAGCCGAAGAAATTGCTCGTTACGAACGCCGCCCGGTGTTCCTGCACATGAAAACCGTGCGTCTGATGGGCCATGCCGGCAATGACACCGAAAGTATTTATCACAGCATTGAACAGATTGAGCAAAATGAAGCACAAGACCCTTTATTGCATTCGGCTCGAATCTGTATTGAAGCAGGCTACATGTCTACCGAAGACGTGCTCGACCTGTACGAGAACACCCGTCTTAAAGTAGAAAAAATAGCCGAGCAAGCGATTACACTGCCGAAAATCACTACTGCCGAAGAAGTCTGCGCTTCCATTGCGCCGAAGCTTCCAGCTAAAGATAAGCCGCCAGTGGCTAAAATCACACGCCGTCAGGAGTTGTTCGAGATTGGTCGCCAGTTTAAGTTTCTGGACAAGCCTCGCAGCATGGCGCAATTGATCAACTATGCGTTGACCGATCTGATGGATCAGTATCCAAACTCCATCATGTTTGGCGAAGATGTTGGTAAGAAAGGTGGTGTTTACAGTATTTCGACCAATTTACAAAACCGTTTTGGCGAACATAGAGTGTTCGACACACTGTTAGATGAAACCAGTATTTTAGGCACTGCCATTGGCGCGGCCCACTTAGGTTATCTACCCGTACCAGAGATTCAGTTTTTAGCTTATACCCATAATGCGATTGACCAGATCCGCGGCGAAGCTTCTACCCTGTCCTTCTTCTCAAATAATCAGTTCACCAATCCAATGGTGGTTCGAGTAGCAGGTTTAGCCTATCAGAAAGGCTTTGGTGGTCACTTCCATAACGACAACAGCATTGGCTTCCTGCGCGAAATTCCAGGTGTGATTTTGGCGTGCCCTTCCAATGGCGTGGATGCAGCTAAAATGATGCGTGAAGCTTTCCGTCTGGCTGACGAGCAAAAACGAGTGGTGATATTCTTGGAACCGATTGCCCTATATCACGCCAAAGACCTGCATGAAGCCGGCGACAATGGCTGGCTATTTGAATACCCGGAGCCAAGTGAAGTCGTCACTTTTGGTGAGCCCGGCATTCGCAAACCGGTCAACAAAAAAGGCAAGGATATCGATAGCAAGGAGATGCTGATCATCAGCTATGGAAATGGTTACTACCTGTCAGCACAGGCGCAAAAAGACTTAAGCGAGAAACACAAAATAGACGCCACCGTTATGGACCTGCGCTGGTTAGCACCACTTAACCATGACCAAATTGCCAAAATTGCCGGCCAATACAAGAATGTATTGATTGTTGATGAGTGCCGAAAAACGGGCTCTGTCAGCGAAGAAGTCATCACTGGCCTGGTCGAACGCCTGAACAAACTACCACAAATCAAACGCATTACCGGCCATGACACCTTTATCCCGATTGGCACCTCTTGGCAGTACGTTCTTCCCAGCAAAGAAGACATCATCAAAGCGGCTGTCGAACTCAAGGCAAATACATAAAGACTTGCTCTTACAAGGGTGTTCCTGCTTTATATGGAACACCTTTTCTAAGGCACGCTCAAGCCAACTCTTGCTTAATTCAAAAACGACTTAACTTTGTATCGATCATAAATATCTATAAAAATCCTCTCTAAGATGTTGAATGCCATAGCTTAAAAGGTCAAACACCATTATTTTTTCTTATCGAGAGATAGCGTTGACAAGCTTCTTTTGTCAAAATCATTAGTCATAAAACACTTTCTAACTATTTGCCTTCCCATATTTGCATCTTGATACAACAAAGAGAGTGATAGCATACACTCACTTGATTTTTTCGGAGGTTTGTATCGGTTTGTAATAACTTGACCCAGCTCTTAATTCGCACATCCATTAGAGTGATTTTACATTAGCAATATTGATGCGAAGACATCCCTTTTATAAATTTACTAAGTCCAGATTGAATCTGGATAACTCAAAAACAATACTAAGGGGAATTTTTAATGAAACTAAACCATATAGTTGCAGGAGTTCTACTAGCGACTGGCGCAACAGGCGTCTATGCTGGTGAGTTCAAAACTGCTTCAGTAGCAAGTAAAGCTATCAAAGGACAATACATTGTTGTCCTAAAGGATGATGCTGTAGCTCAAAACATGGGGCAATTTTCCAGTAATGCTTCAGAGCAAGCCATTCAAATGATGACTGAGAACTTGAGCCGCAAATATCAGGCACAAGTTCAGCGTACTTACACAAGGGCATTAAAGGGTGGTACTTTCACTTTGTCTGAGAAAGCAGCACAAAAGCTTGCTCAGGATCCAAATGTATTGTTGGTTGAAGAAGACCAAATCATTAGTCTTAATGCGACCCAAAACAATGCCACCTGGGGAATTGACCGTGTTGACCAGCGTAACCTACCGTTAAGCGGCACCTATACTTACAACACCACTGCCAGTAACGTAAATGCTTACATTATCGATACCGGTATCCTAAATTCGCATAGTGAATTTGGTGGTCGATCTGTCAGCGGTATCGATACTGTCGATAATGATAACGACGCAACTGACTGTAACGGTCATGGTACGCATGTAGCTGGTACTGTAGGTGGTTCTACTTACGGTATTGCAAAAAGCGTTAACTTAATTGGTGTTCGCGTATTGAATTGTAGTGGTAGCGGTACCTTATCCGGAGTAATCGATGGCATCGACTGGGTGGCTAACAACCATACCAAACCAGCTGTTGCTAACATGAGCCTAGGTGGCGGTGCTTCATCATCGATCGATACCGCCGTTGCCAACCTGGTTTCTGCCGGTGTCACAGTAGTGGTAGCTGCGGGTAACGATAACAGCAGTGCCTGTAACTATTCGCCTGCGCGTGAGCCAAGCGCTATTACTGTAGGCTCAACTACCTCAAGCGACTCACGTTCAAGCTTCTCGAACTATGGTTCTTGCTTGGATATCTATGCTCCAGGTTCTAGCATCACTTCAGCCTGGTCAAATGGTGGTACTAACACTATCAGCGGTACCTCAATGGCTTCTCCACACGTAGCGGGAGTTGCTGCTCTTTATTTAGCAGACAACCCAACCGCGACACCAAGCCAGGTTGATACAGCGATCACAGACGCTGCAACACCGGGTGTCGTTTCAGATGCTAAATCAGGCTCTCCTAACTTGTTGTTGTATAGCTTGTTTGATGGCACACCTCCTCCTCCTCCACCTCCAGGTGACGAGCTAGAAAATGGTGTGTCGGTAACTTTCTCTGGTGCTCAGTATTCAGAAACTGATTACACTTTTGAAGTTCCATCCGCTGCTTCTAACGTGAGCTTCGATATGTCTGGTGGCACTGGTGATGCTGACTTGTATGTTAAGTTCGGTAGCGAACCAACCACGTCTAGCTATGACTGCCGTCCATACCGTAACGGTAACAACGAAAGCTGTGACTTCTCAGCACAAACCGGTACTTACTATGTGATGGTTCGTGGTTACACCAGCTTCTCCAATGTAAGCTTGGTAGCAACGCACGATGGCGATGACACAAACCCTCCACCAGGAGGCGGTAGTGAAACACATGAGAACCTTTCAGGTGCTTCAGGTAGCTGGACTCACTTCTACGTTGATATTCCTGCTGGCATGAGCAGCCTGGATGTTCAAATGAGCGGTGGTTCAGGTGACGGCGACTTGTATGTTCGTCGCGGCGCACAGCCAACGACTTCAAGCTATGACTGCCGTCCTTACAGATGGGGCAACAATGAAACTTGCTCTTTTTCAAACCCAGCTCAAGATCGTTGGTACATCAGCATCCGAGGTTACTCTTCTTATTCAAGTGTAACTCTGCAGATTGACTGGCAATAAAACCAACTCATGAATTGAGTTAATCTAGATGCCGTCCTAAGGGGCGGCATTTTTTTGCCAAGAAAAAACAAACCAGCGGAATAGATATAACCTCATAGAACTGATGGATTCCGCTCTTTAGCGCCAACCCATCCTATAAACCTAATAGACTCAAGGTTAAGTCTGCATTTATAGGTTTTTATGGTGTTACCTGATGCCGTTTTTATATGGTGAATGACATGAAATGAGCGTTGGTGCTTTTTTAGAACCACAAAAAAAATGCCGCTTAAATGCGGCATTTTAATCAACAGACTAACAACTATCCTGCTGGATAAATGTAGCTAGCCTGTAAGCCTAGCGGAATACCAATCCACCAGTATGCTAACAAGAACAAGCTCCAACCAATCAGGAATGCAATAGAGAACGGTAGCATCATAGCAACCAAGGTGCCGATACCAGTGCCTTTAACGTATTTCTGACAGTAGACCACCACCAATGGGAAGTATGGCATTAATGGCGTGATGATATTCGAGCTTGAATCACCGACACGGTAGGCTGCTTGAGTTAAGTCTGGAGAGATACCTAACTGCATTAACATGGGTACAAAAATTGGTGCCAATAATGCCCATTTTGCAGAAGCAGAACCAACAAACAAGTTCACGAAGGCGGTTAAGAAAATAATACCGACAATAGTGACAGCGCTCGGCAGAGCCATAGCTTTAAGTACCTGCGCACCTTCGATGGCAAGTAATGCCCCAAGGTTTGATTGCGAGAAAGCTGCGATGAAAAGCGCACAGAAGAAGGCCATTACGATGTAGTAAGCCATGCCGTGCATTGCTTTACTCATGGCATCAATCATGTCTTTAGTGGTTTTAAAGGTGCCTGCTGTGAAACCATAAACAGCACCCGGAACCCAGAATAATAAGAAGATCAAAGGCACAATGGATTTCATCAACGGAGCCTGGAAGGAAGTCAATGAACCATCGTGGCGTAGTGAAGAGTCAGTTCCTAAAGATGCATAAATAAGTACACCAATACCAACCAACATCACTAAAGTTGAAATCACGAATGCTTTTTTCTCTTTACGAGTAATTTCATGGAATTCCGGCAAGTCATCGGTATCACCATCAACCGGCGTTTTTTGCAGGCGCGGCTCAACAATACGAGCGGTAATAAACCAACCCAGAAGAATAATGAAGACACTCGAAATACCGGTAAAGAACCAGTTGTTCAAAGGGTTAACCGACATGCCTGGCTCAATAATATGAGCCGCAGACTGGGTAAAACTTTGCAGTAACGGATCAATACCAGATGGAATAAAGTTAGCGCTGAAACCACCGCTGACGCCGGCAAATGCTGCAGCAATACCCGCTAATGGATGGCGGCCCATCGCGTAATAAATCACACCCGCTAATGGAATAACCAATACATAACCGGCATCGGTGGCTGTGTGGCTGACAATCGCAATCAAGATAATCGTTGGCGTCAATAAGAACTGTGGTGTTCTTTTAAGCATCAATTTAATGCCGGTATTGATATAGCCAGAATGCTCAGCAACCCCAACACCTAACATTGCTACTAACACCACACCAAGCGGTGCAAAGCTGGTAAAGGTCACGACCATATTCGACAGGAAGCTGGCTAATGCATCACCGGTTAATAGGTTATTAACGATGATTGTTTCGCCAGTGCGTGGGTCAATGGCATCAAAGCTGATGCTAGAAAGCATCCATGAAAGCACCCAGATTATCAGCATTGCTGATAAGAAAATCATTGCCGGATCGGGCAGTTTATTACCGACTCGCTCGATACCATTCAAAAAACGAGCGATAGCCCCAGTCGGCGCAGCCCCATTGTTATTATCCATTCTCATTTCCTCAAATTAAGCCAAGTGCAAAGTTATACCTTATCTAGCAAGCCATATTCAAGCAAACTCAGGTCTTATCAGCCATTTAGAACCATCTATATGCTTGAAAAGTATGAGTGTGCTTGAAAATTAAACAACCACCCCAATCTTGATTAAACACAATCAAGAATAATGACCTATGACTGCACTCTATATAGTCCTTACTGCCTCTGCTTTCGCCATTATCTGGATTCTCAGTTCCAATTACCGGAAAAAACGCAAGAGACAACAGGTTGCCAGCCAACCATTCCCCAAGGAGTGGCGCCAGATCCTACGTAACAACCTGCCTTTCTTTTATAAGATGCCCACTGACCTGCAGTTACAGCTCAAAGACAAAATGCAGATCTTTCTGGCTGAAAAAGACTTTGTTGGTCGTAAAGGTCAGGACATTACCGATGAAGTCAAAGTCACTATCGCCGCTCAGGCTTGCATGCTGCTGCTTAATCGTGGCACCGACTTTTACCCTTTCCTTAAAACCATAGTGGTTTACCCTGCTGCCTTTATTACACGCCATAATCGCTATGACGCATCAGGTATTCAAAGCGAAGAGCCCCGCGTATTACTTGGCGAATCATGGAATCGCGGCCAAGTCATTCTGTCATGGACTGACTCCGCTAATGGCGGTGCAGACTTTGAAGATGGCCATAATCTGGTGATTCATGAGTTTGCTCATCAACTTGATGGCGAATCAGGCGTAACCAATGGTGCACCACCTCTATCCGCCGAACAGGATTATGAGCAATGGGCCAAGGTTATGTCTCAGGAATTCCAGGAGCTGCAACGAAAAGCTTCTACAGGGGAGCAAACTCTATTGGATAAATACGGAGCCACAAACCCAGCTGAGTTTTTCGCAGTTGCTACCGAAATCTTCTTTGAGAAGCCGCAGGAGCTAAAAAGTCTTCATCCAAAGCTCTATCAAGAATTTCGGCAGTACTACTGCCTCGATCCTGCGGAATGGTAACCAGTCAACAAATTGATTGTTTTTTAACCGATTCTTTGGTTGTTTTGCTATAATGGCAGGCTGGGCTGACAAGGATCTGGGCCTGCCAGCGGCATAAAAATCAAACCGCGACAGAATTGACAGATTAGGTATTTATAATCTGTCAATGGAATCTCTATAACCTAACACCACTTCCTTGCCAGATCGGTTCTTTTTTCTTTTTATATCAGGGAGATATGTTATGAAAACCCGATCTCGAATGTACAAAGCTTTAACCCTAACATGCTGTTCAACTCTTTTAATTCTCAGTCACGCAGCTACCGCTAGCGACCAGAAACGAATCAAGCAGGCCCGCTCAGCAGCACCTCCATCGGTGAGCGCCGAGGCAACTATTGTTGATGGTGATAAAGTACTGGTGGAAGGTAATAATGGCTGGACCTGCATGCCAGATACTTTCCCTGGCGACAATGCTCCAATCTGCGTTGATTCCGTCTGGATGAAAATGATGCAGGCGATGGGCAAAAAAGAAGAGTTCACAGCCGATAAGATTGGTATTTCTTACATGCTACAGGGTGACCAAGGCTCTGGAGTGAGCAACTCCAACCCACACCATCACGATCACATGAACGCAGAGGACTATGTTGAAACTGGGCCTCATTTGATGATCATTGTACCGAAAGAAATGCTCGCAGGCATCACAGACGACCCTTCGGAAGGCGGGCCCTATGTGATGTGGGGTGAGACACCTTATGCGCACATCATGATTCCGGTTGAAGATCTTAAAGCAAGTAAATAAGCACAAAAAAATAGTCCACATGAATACTGCTGTTGATGTGGACTATTTTTTATACATACTGTCCGGCGGCATAACCACTGGCCCAGGCCCATTGAAAATTAAAGCCGCCTAAATGTCCGGTGACATCTAGGACTTCACCAACAAAATACAACCCTTTAACCTTTTTAGCTTCAAAGGTTTTCGATGACACTTCATCTGTATCAACGCCCCCCATAGTCACTTCAGCTGTGCGGTAGCCTTCTGTGCCAGTGGGTTTGAGCTGCCAGTTCTGCAGTTGCTCTGCGATGCTGTGCAAAGCCTCGTTGGACAATTCGGCTAACGGCTTTTGACCAAAATCGGCAAACCAGATTTCACATAATCTATCGGCTAACTTCTTGGTTAGTTGCTCAGCAAGCACTGTGTTGATATGGGCTTTTGGTCTTTCCTGTTGCAGCTGTTTTAAATGTTCGTACAGCTCAAGGTCAGGAAATAAATTGATTGAAATGGCGTCGCCTGGCTGCCAGTAGGACGATATCTGCAAAATAGATGGCCCGCTTAGGCCCCGGTGGGTAAACAGAATATTTTCGCGAAAAGATTGCCCATTGCAGCTAACTAATGCGTCTGCAGATGTCCCAGACAAACCGGCAAACTGCTCCAGCAACTTTGGAGTCAGAGTAAAAGGCACCAGCGCAGCGTAAGTTGGAAACAACTTGAGTCCAAATTGCTTGGCAATGTCATAGCCAAAACCAGTCGCGCCCATAGTGGGAATTGACAGGCCGCCAGTGGCAATCACTAATGACAGGCATTGCCACTTGCCCTGACTGGTCTGAATAATAAAGCCGTCATCCACTTTGTCGACCTGTCGCACTGAGCACTCTGTTCTGACCTCAACACCCGCCTGAGCGCACTCGTCAAGTAACATATTCACAATGTCTTTAGCTTTGTTGTCACAAAACAACTGGCCCAGCTTTTTTTCGTGGTAAGGAATACCGTGCTTTTCTACCAAGCCAATAAAATCCCATTGGGTATAGCGACTTAAAGCTGATTTGCAGAAGTGTTGGTTGTGCGAAAGAAAATTCGCTGGCTCGGTATAATAATTGGTAAAGTTACAACGCCCGCCACCCGACATCAGAATTTTCTTGCCGACTTTATTAGCATGATCAAGGATCGCAACTGAACGACCACGCTGGCCTGCCGTTATGCCACACATCAAGCCCGCGGCGCCAGCGCCGATGATAATTACGTCTTTCTTTTGCATTCCCCAACCTTATCAAGCGAGCCCAATCAGCCCATAGAAAAAATCATGCGGAACAATTCTAGCATTTGTGGCATCATCACAACATTATTCTTCATCCAAAAGTTACACCTCGTTATGGCCTTTATTATGAGCACCCCAGTGTTGTACGCTCTCTGCGTTCTCATTTGGGGCAGCACCTGGTTTGCAATCGAGTTTCAGCTCGGTGTTGTGCCGCACGAATACTCATCCTTTTATCGTTTTGGGCTGGCGTCCTTATTATTATTCGCTTTCTGCTGGTTTAAAAAACTTCCCATGCGCTATGGCTTGCTGCAACATGCCTGGCTTATCCTGATGGGCATCACCTTCTTCGGCCTTAATTACTTATTAGTTTACGAAGCTCAGGAATACCTGACTTCCGCTATGGCCTCGGTTATATTCTCAGCGGTCCTGATCGTTAACATCTTCAACTCATGGCTGTTTTTCAAAGCCAAAATTACTGCCCGTGTCATTATTGGTTCCGCGCTAGGCTTGCTCGGTATGGTGATGATTTTCTGGAATGAATTAACCGACTTCACCTTGGAAAATGCCAAGCTGTATGGCCTGTTGATTGCTCTGCTTGGTGTGCTCTGTGCATCGATTGGTAATATGGTTTCGGTACAGACTCAAAAGTATGATATGCCGGTCATTCAAATGAACGCCTACGCCATGGGTTATGGCTCCCTGTTCAGTCTGATGGTAGGAATAGTTCAAGGCAAGACGTTGATCTTCGACATGACCCCAGGTTACACGATTAGCTTAATCTACCTGTCGGTGTTTGGTTCAGTGTTGGCTTTTGGTGCCTATCTGACCTTACTCAGACGCATCGGCATCCATAAAGCAACTTATGCAGTGGTTCTCTTCCCCGCTGTTGCCTTAATTATCTCAACTTTCTTTGAAGACTTTGTCTGGACCTGGATTATCGCCGGCGGTATTTTGCTGATTGGACTGGGAAATGTGTTTGTGATAAACCGAGAAGACATCAAGAAGAAATAAAGGAGCTATCATGCTTGAAGACAAAGTGCATAAAGCAACCATCATCAATAATTTCGAAGATGGATTATTCTGCAATATTGATGCTGGCGGACATAAGCTGGTCGCTGATGAACCTGAGGATCTTGGCGGCCATGATAAAGGTCCCGACCCTTATCTTTATCTGGCCACCGCCTTAGGCACCTGTACCGCCATGACTCTGAATATGTACGCCACTCGAAAAAAGTGGCCGGTTGAACAAATCAAAGTGAATATGATTCACAAGAAAATTAAAGCTGAAGATTGTGAAGAATGCGAAAGCGACAAAGGCTATATCGATATTTTAGAGCGACATATCAAGGTCACAGGTGAACTTGATCGAGAGCAACAGGAGCGAATGTTGGAGATAGCCAACAAGTGCCCCGTGCATAGAACCTTAATGGGTGAACTGAAAATTCACTCGAAACTGGTGTGTCAGGTGAAGCAATAATTTTGTTGAGGGCGAGTGCGACCCGCCCCCTGAAAGCTCGTTTAGCAATACATCATTAAGCTAAGCCCTTAGTCTTATATCGGCGTGCGAACCCGAAAACACTCAACCCTAGCAATAAGAACCAGTGCAGAGCACCGCCTCCCCCGCCGCTAGACTGTGGCTCTGAGAGTGTTAAATTTTGATTCGACACTATCAGTGTGTACGAGGAATCTGTACCCCCGGAGTCACCCGCTTGTCCATTAGTATTCTCATAATTAGTCCATGCTCCATTATTCCAGTCAACTGCTGTAGCAGGATTGGCATCCAATGCTAACCCTGCTAAATCTTGAACTGAAATATTTATTGTGATGTTGGTTGTGCCCGTTGTCGAACTGACAGGAATATCTGTCGGTAGTGTAAAATCGACCTTAAAAGCATCATCATGGTATTGATCAAACGTAAAACCATCAACTTCCTGGTCTAACCAAACACTTCTATTGGTACTAATAGTGCGCGTAAAATTGCCGCTTCCCCCATTCCCGCTTATAGTTACCGAAGGCGACAAGGTTACTGACTGCCCTGTGTATTGAGTAATAACACCAGAGGCATTCCTCACTCGCATTGGCTTACTGAAACTGACATATAAAGAATAGGCCTGCCCGCCTTCTAGCGCATTATTAGCGGTAACATTCAAACTCCTGCTCGCACCGCTAGTCCAGGCTGCCGCATAAACATCATTCCCATCACTATCTACTAGCTGGACTTTAGTCACATAAGCCGGTCCAGCCTGATGGTAAAACATCAGCATCTGGGCAGGAGCAAGTTGATCTCGAGTACGTGCAATTTCACTGTCCGGCATAATAAAGCCTGAATGGCTCGCACCAGTGCCACCATAAAAAGCTCCCCCACTTGGCTCATTTGCAAAACCTTGCGGTGGTTCCAGTTCTAAGGTCCAGGTTGGAATTAAATCGGTGTAAGCAAAGTACTCCGCGGTAGCCGGTATCCCGCTCCCTACCTGATTGTAGACAGGGACGTAATCTGCGCCTTGCGCTTGTGTCGTATTTTGAAATTTTGAAGCTAAACTTTTGGTAATCGCATTGAGGCGGTTGTTATTGGGTTGCGGCACAAACAATACTCGTGAAAAAGAATGCGTATCCTGATAAAAACGTAGACGATTTCTTGGACCCAGTTGCGCGGCAGCTAGAAGAGCCTGAGTTTCAATCTCAGACTGTGTTGAAGCACCACCATAGATCAAACTGTTTGGATCACTATTGCCAGCTTGTACTCCAAAGAAAACAGGCCCATTCCGATTTAAGTCGACGCCTCGCAAACGATCAGTTTCAGTTGATAACACCTCATCAACATTGGGCATGTTTTTGCGGCGCATACGCCCATCTCTTGGCTCTGCGAACTTCTGTCCAGGTGACGAGCCTGAGTTCGTTCCGGGTGATTGGGTCACTTCTGTAGGGAAGCGCTGAGTCTGCAAAAAACCATCGATGTTCATAACAGGCAGGATAACGATGTTTGTGTTCTCTAATAAATATTGAACCACACTCTGATCATTTTTCTTTTCTGTCAGCTGCTCCATCAACTCAGTAACCACCTCCGGACTTTGCCACTCACGAGCATGAATCGTGCCGTTAACTAAAAATGCTGGCTCTGTACGTCCATCATTAGTTTGATTATCACTATCACCGAAACGATAGGCGTAAATATCACGGTTATTATGAGTTTGACCAACCACGCTACTTCTTACTTCAGCGTGAGTAACTGCCAAAGCTTGATGTTGGCTATGCAAGCTGTCATAAGTTCTAAAGCCATCAACACCTGTCAGTGAGTCAACAGGAATAGGAACGGGATAGCCAATTGCTAATTGATTACTCGAATTGGTATTTTCAGTGTAGCTTAAGACCTCTGCTCCGACACTCACTGAGAAAATGGCTAAAGCTGAGGTTATCAAACATGCTGTTAATTTAACCATGTGCCCACCTCGGCCTTAATATCTTCAAACTGAATATAACCCTGCTCAAGAATATCCCTAAGCAGAGCTTTTGACTCGGGAGTATTGGCAAGCTTCAGCGCGAGCAAACAATTTGCAACCGCATAACGGGAAGCTGGATGTTGCCTTAGAAAATCTACAATACTGGAGTAGTCAGAATTGTCTTTAATAAATTGTGATAAAGCGAAAGCGCTACTTGCTCCTAACGTTTCGTCGGAGAGGTGAGAGTAAAGAATATCTCTATTAAGTACGCTTTGTGGCAACTTCCCATACTCTATAAGCGCCTGTGGCGCTAGCGCCGTTCGGTTCGAAATGAGCTCTTTTAGCAAAGCCTCTCGCTCATGATCTGAAAAATACTGACCCAAGCGAATCAAAAGCTGATGCTTCACTGGAGAGTTGTAAGGTGAATTTAATAAGGCTTGAGCAGCCTTGTAACTACCACTGTTCTCGACTAAAACTTCTAGTAACTTCAAACTATCGGGACTGTCATGAACCTTATAATTAGCTACCAGCAAATCAATTGTTGATATCGGCAATGATGGGGAGTTTTGCAGTAAGCTCTTTGCAGCGTGCAGATTAACCAAACTCTTTGTGCTTGCTTCAGCAAAAAGTACAGAATTGGTTTGCAACAAACTCGCTAACTCTGGCTTCTTAGAATGGACCTCATTCATGAATAGCTTATGTCTGGCCAACGATGAAATATCAAAGATAGGAATGGCAATGGGACCTTCAGGATGTTGCTTATAGGCAGTGACTTTATGTATTGTGGCCTGCTTTAAAAAATTAATGTCATCTTGGGACAGTTCCTCAGAATTCAGGTCACTGACTTTCTTGAAAAGAAGATATTCGTTAACTAAGGAATCTTCCGCCCCTCCCTTTAGAGCTGCAACACTTAGCTTTTTTACCTGCGCTATATGTTCCTCTGTATATACTTGATTGTGGGGAACTTCCGATATTAACAAAGGAGCACCCTCATAAGCACTTAAACTACTTCCATAAGTTAAGCCTAGAGCAAAACAGAGCGCAGTTGCTTTAATATTTATCATACCTATACCTCACCTTGGTAAGTGCATACCAATTTAAAGTTAGACCGCAATTGCTCCAGTAAGTTTATGTCAGCTTTTTCGGGTCTAAGATTTTCTTTAGTTTGGCTTTTGAAATCGTTGTTAGCTCTACTGCCACATCCAAAATGCTTCGCTCTTCACGTCTTGCTTTGTAAACAATCTCAGAAGCTTTCTCATAACCAACTTCCGGTGCTAGCGCTGTTGCCAAAATAGCATTCTTATCGAGCTTATCAGTCAATGCTTTCTCATTAACTTCAAAGTGGGCAATAGTCTCTGATAAATGCTCTGCAGAGGTAGTAGCTAAATGTAATGATTGCAGCAGGTTGTAAGCAATTACCGGCAGCATCACATTGAGTTGGAAATTTCCGGACTGAGCACCGATCGTAATGGTCGTATTATTTCCCATGATTTGCGCAGCCGCCATGGCTACCGCTTCAGGAATCACTGGATTAACTTTACCCGGCATAATACTGCTGCCTGGTTGAATGGCTTTGAGCTGTATTTCTCCTAGTCCGCTGACTGGCCCACTATTCATCCAGCGTAGATCATTGCTGATTTTCATTAACGCAGTTGCCAGCGTATTCAACACACCCGATAACGCCACACTAGCATCTTGACCTGCAATACTGGCGAAGGTGTTTTTACTCTTGCTGAATGGCAATCCGCTATGTGCTTTGAGTTTTTGCGAAAAAAGACTGCGGAACTTTGCTGAACTGTTAATGCCGGTTCCAATTGCGGTACCTCCCTGAGCAACTTGCCCCATGGTTGGTACAATTTTTTGGCAGTTATCAACACTTATTTGAACCTGGTGCGCCCAGCCGGAAAGCTCCTGCTGCAGACTCAATGGCATGGCGTCCATTAAATGCGTACGTCCAGTTTTAATGACCTTCTTGTGCAGCTTTCCTTTATTTTCAATCGTAGATTTCAGAGTCAACAAAGCTGGAATTAATTCATGCACCAAAGACTTGGTCGCTGACACAGAAATGGCCGTTGGAATCACATCATTACTACTCTGCCCCATATTGACATCATCATTAGGATGGACTTTCAGTTTTGAGTTTGAAGCCAGGTTTGCGACCACCTCATTCACATTCATATTAGTGCTGGTGCCAGAACCCGTTTGGAATATGTCCAGAGGGAAATTCTGGTGATTAACTAATTTATCCTTACGGATTTTTTTGATGGCTTTAGTAATCGCCTGGAATTTATTTTTGGAGAGAAGCCCAAGCTCATGGTTGGTTTCGGCTGCTATCAGTTTGATTTCAAGAATGCTGTCGATAAATGTCAACGGCATTTTCAGGTCGCTAATATTAAAGTTATTCAACGCACGCTGAGTTTGTGCAGCATACAGCGCATCCTCTGCAACCTTAACCTCTCCCATGCTGTCCTTTTCGATACGAAAGCTCATTACTCACCTCGTTTTCTTTGAAGTCCAATACTTACAAGGTAACAGGCAACACAACAAACATTCAACCAACTAAGTAACAAGGCAGAAAGTCTAGTAATGCGGAGGGATTTCATCTGCCGGATTAAAAGGCTTCTCTGGTAATTGAGAACTAATATCAGCGATCTTCTCGCCAAGACTCATAAAGCGACGCTCAAGAGCGCGAATAATGTCATCCTGTTTGGTCACCATCTTATTCAGGTGATCAATAGTGTCGTCCTGAAATGCCAGCTTGGTTTGCAGTTCGTGGATTTGTTCTTGTAAGTCTTCAATGGAACTCATAATGCACCCTGAAAGGATTTTTCGTAGGGTGGGCCTTGGCCCACCATCCAGATCACATAAGACGTACTAACTCTTATGCCTGTTTCAATTTTAGCATACGAGTTCCAATAAAGAAGGTTACAACGCCAATCGCAGTCAAAATAGCCAGAGGTGTCATCATTTCGATATAACTAAAGTCGCGCCAGATGGCTCCTTCAAACGCCAGAATAGCCCACTTCACTGGGCTAATATGACTGATGGATTGCATCCAGCCTGGCATCGCGAACAGCGGTATCATGGCCCCACCAATCATCCCCATTATAATCAGGAATGCATTGGTCATACCGGCAACCGATTGTTCTGTTTTGGTAATCGATGCGAAAAACATCATGAAGCCGACGAAACATATTCCAGCAGCAAGAACTGCCAGCAACAGCTTGATAAAATCAAATCGCACATCGAGCACGAAATAGGCAATGGTAAACAGTAATGTCACCACCATAGCTTGTGCTGCGAAACAACCTAACGCTTTACCGGCCAAAATCTGAGTCCGACTGATAGGGGCAATCGCTAATCTGTCTAACGTCCCGAGCGTTTTTTCACGCACCAGACTAATGGCAAAACCAATGACACAGCCCATAATCGCCCAGATAACGCCTTGCGGAATAGTTATGGAGAAAGCATTTCGTGGCCCAGTCTTCTGCACCATCACTTCCTCCTTGGTTATCTTCAACGGCATCATCGGATTGTCGCCATCCGCGCCAAAGCTTAACCCTGTCGAACTAGTGCCATCAGATTGCTTAGCAAGTTCCTGCTCGGTTAGCTCTTTAAACTTAGGCAAGTAATCACCCAGCAGTGACTTCCACTCAGCGGGCATTTCATCACTTTGTTGAATATCATCTATCGAGAAATCCAGTTGCTTAATCATTTCATTGGCATTTGAAAAGGCAAGCTCGAAGCGCTTAATACCTAACTTCATCAAAGAACCCTCAAGATAACCCGCTTCAGCTTTGCGTGCTGGGTCGATGCCAACCAGGATCTCAGGAGCTTCACCACTAAAGATGCCACCGTAATTCTCACCAAACCCTTCTGGCAAAATAATAAAGGCTACCCGCTTACCGGTTCTAACCAACTCTTTAGCGTTGGCTTCGTCCGTTTCGGTGACAACAAACTCACTGGCTTCATTGAGTTGTTCTACAAAAGCCTGTGATTTTTCAGTGTTATCTAAATCAGCTACAGCAATTTTCAAACCCTGCGAACCACCACCACTAGAGAATATTGAGCCAAAGAAAAAGGCAAACAGTAAAGGGAAAACAAATGTAAAAAACACTGCCATTTTATCTTTGAACAATAACTTCAAGTCTTTCTTCATTAAGGCTATAACAGCTTTCATCATTAATCCCTCAGTTGTTTGCCAGTTAAATTCAAAAAGACGGTTTCAAGGTTTGGTCGTTGCAAACTTAAATTCTCCACCGTGTTTAAGTCTCTTAAGCGAGCCATCAGATCATTCACCGGATTGGCCGTCATAAAGCTTTCTTCTCCCTGCTCAGAACTAATGTTCACGCTTGAGTGACCACCATGCTGTTCAATCAGTTCATCAACGGTTCCCAGCGCCAACAAGCGTCCGTTGTCGACAATGCCTACTCGGTCGCAAAGCTTTTCGGCTTCTTCCATGTAATGGGTGGTGTAAATAATAGTTTTGCCTAAATCTTTTAATTCAAAGACACTTTCAAACAACTTGTTGCGGGATTGAGGATCGACACCAGCAGTGGGTTCATCCATGAAAATATACTCTGGGTCATGCAATAAAGAAGCGGCTAAATTCAAGCGACGTTTCATGCCACCAGAATATTCGCTCACAGTATCTTTAGCGCGATCCTGTAAGCCAACAAACTTTAAAGACCATTCCATACGTTCAGCTTTCAGGCTAGAAGACAAACCGTATAAGTCAGCAAAAAAGCTCAAATTGTCCAACGCCGTCAGCTCTTCATACAGAGCAATCGATTGTGGGATCAGACCAATTTTGTGTTTCGTTGCTTTATCAGTAGGTTGTTCACCATTGAGTTGAACAGCGCCCTGATCAGGACTGATCAAGCCACACATCATCGAAATAGTAGTACTTTTGCCAGCCCCATTGGGCCCTAGCAGACCAAAAATGTGTCCCTTCTCAATGGTAATCGAAAGATTATCTACAGCTTTGAGATCACCGTAGTGTTTAGAAATACCCCGAACTTCTATCATCCCTTCTCCTAACTTATTGTTTTAGCAGCTTATTAATTGATCGTTAACTTGCTTTAGATGCAAGTAATTCACAAAAGGTTTAGTGCAATTATAAATTTAAACAACATTTTTTTGCTTTCTTGCCACTGCCGCATGGGCAAGGATCATTCCTGGATACTTTAACTACCTGTTTCGGCTTGAACTCACCATCGGTATACAACCATCGACCCTTTTCACGTACAAAGTTCGAAGCCTCATGTAAGCAATGCAACTTCTCCTTATCCAGAAAGTAGGCTTTAAACTCGACCATCCCTCTGTCACCGTCCTGCTCCACTCGAACAATCTCAAGACCACACCACTGCGTTGAGTTAGCACTGTGCTCGAAATCCTCTACCGAAACATTACCTCGGTAATCAGCATGATGTGTGTCGAAAATATACTGACCCAGCGCCAAGAAATAAGCACTGTAGCGCGATCTCATCAATTGCTCAGGAGTTTCGGGTAAAGCATTTCCCAAATGAAAAGGCTCACAGCAATCGCTATAAGCCAGAAGGTTAGTGTTTTCTTTAATGCGACAGGGGCAGGTAGAGTTCATATCTATCCTAAAAATAATCCAGTAGTTAGTAAAACGGGCGTTAAAAGAGTCACAGCAACATTCATCCCCATTGCAGGGATTAATTGAGAAATGTCCCCTTTGAAGCCTTTAGCTTCACGAAATACTTTCCAAGCCAATGGAGAACTTGTCAATGCCAACAAGCAATAAATGGGGAGCATTTCCACTAGCACGCTTAAGATTATCATCAGGTAAGTTAAAAGATAGGAGCAACCCAAGACGAATGCGCTTTTTCTAAAGCCAATGGTTATCGGTAAATGTTTTCGCCCAATCGACTGATCAGCTTCCACATCAGGAAATTGATTCAGCAACAGTAAACCACTGACTAAAAAAGTCGCAGGCAATGATGCCACAAAAGCCGTAATGCTATATTCGCCGGTTAAAGCAAAGTGCGTGCCCATAACCATCAAAATACCGAAACCTAGACCGGGAGCAATAAGACACAGCAAAGGATTATAAACCCACCAAGTGGTATAAGTGATGAGTAATAACAAGCCAAACACACCAAGCGGTAGCAACTGCCAGCCATGCACACCTATGAAGTAGAAACCGATTAAGCCAGTAATCGCAAAAGTAATCCAGGAAAACCATAAAGTAGCCTTAGCCGCTTCAGGATTAGCCTGCAAAGCACCGCTACCACCACTGAAAGGCGTGCGTTGTGTTTTGGAATCTAAACCGCTTTTATAATCGAAATACTCATTGAAAACATTAACGCTGATGTGTCCTGACAAAGCACCAAGGAAGATCAGCAATACGTGCAAACCATTTAGGGTACCGCTTTGCCAAAATGCAGTACCAATACCAACCGCCACACACGCGGGTGTCAGTAATAGAAAAGGTAAACGCATTGTGCCAAGCAGAGTTTTTAGAGTGGTCAAAATAAAGTCGCTTATTATAATTGGTAGGGTGCGTCGTGACGCACCATTGAATTAATTGGCGCTAAAAGAGGTTGCCCTATGGGTAGGATCTGCGTCATGACTCACCCTACAAACCTATCTAATCGTATACCCCCTACTCTTCCGGCAGCTCACAATAACCAAACATGCAGCGGGCTTTGATTTCATCGCGTATGGGGTCGGGTAACTGCTTTTCCCAGTCGCCTTGGCCCAGTGGTATTTCTTTAGCAATATTGCGCGCGGAAATGTGTAAGTTTTCATCGTTCCAGGTTTTAGTGGCGACAAGGTGTTTGTTTTCGGTCAGGTGCTTTAATAAATACTGGGTGTTTTCTGCAACTTCAACATTGTCGAGAGTGACTAACTGGCCACCAATTCGAGTTGGGTACACATAAACATTGGTGTTGCCGGAAAACAATTTTCCCATCGCTTCTAAGATGCCACCTTCAAGGCCGTCATAGTAGGATTCATTAAACAGCTGATCGAAGTCGAGAATACTAAGCACGATACCAATTCGATTTTGTGTATAGCGACGCATCCAGGAACGCAAACGGAAGAAACGTAAATAATCGGAAATCAGTACGTTGTAACCAAGCTTATTAAGCAAGTCGACACGCGCCAGAAAACCTGCATCATCTGTCTCACCATCATTGGCCAGTTCTGCCATGGTGATTTCAGCTACCGTAAAAACCTCATCGCCCTGCACGCCCTCTTCTTCTAGAAACTGCTTCATAGCGGCCTGGGTCATGTCGACGTGAACCTTGGTTGGTGGCTTGAAGGATCCACGAATAACCAGCACGTCCTTTTTACGTAACATGCTACCAGGAACTTCCGAACTACCTTTCGCATCGAACATCACCGCACGACAGCACCATGAACGAACCAGATGCAAATTCATCAGACGATTTTCGACTTTTTCAAAGGTGTGGCCAGCAAAATGAATCAGATCGACTTCGATGCGTTTCTGGCCCAGATCATTGACCAAATTATCAAGCAAGGACTCGATAAAAACTTTTGGATTCTCGTGATAATTGAATGCACCATAAACCACGTTAACGCCGAAAATACCCAGCGCCTCAGATTGTTCTTTATTGGTTTCATCCAGCATTCGAACGTGCATGACAATTTCACTTGGCGGTGCTTTGGCATCTAGCTGCAAACGAATACCAATCCAGCCATGGCATTCATTCTTCTGACTGTAACTACGAGCAGTCACTGTTGCTGCATAGCTGAAATACTGCGTATCTTCAGCGCGCACTTCATCCAGTCGCGAATGCAGAAGGTCATATTCATGCACCAGCATCTGCTCAACGCGCTCACGGCTAACGTAGCGCCCAGCTTTACCATAAATATCATCACTCACCTGCATGTCGTAGGCAGACATGGTCTTAGCAATGGTTCCGGCGGCAGCGCCTGCTGAGAAGAACTGGCGCGCGACTTCTTGTCCTGCGCCAATTTCTACAATGGTTCCGTACTGAGTAGGATTCAGATTGACCGCCAGGGCCTTCTGTTCGGTCGTTAGGGTTTTATCGTGTTCAACCACAATTTATTCCTTCTCGGTAATCACTTTAAATTCAGTTTTCAGTTCTGCAATAAATTCTGCCAGCGTCTGGCTCATTAAGACTAAATCGGCGTCCAGTCTGGCGTACGGTTCGATATCGTCGATCTCTTCGTTTTCTTTGAGCAACTCATCGTCGAACTTGATGCTTTTTACCAGCATATCAGACTGAATCACTGCATTAAATTGATCTTTATAACGAATACCGAGCTTTTCTACCCAGTATCCATCTTCCAGTAAATCATCAATCAATGGATTCGATTCTTCGCTGTCTTTGAATTTTGCCACGCGATCATTCTGCGGATCTTTAAATTCATATTGGCCGGTTAGTGTCCAGTCATGCGGCAGCCCTTCTTTCAACCAACGGTTCATAATCGCTGAAGGACTTTCTTCGCCCATCAATCGAACGGCACCCAACGTGCCAAGACTATCAATCAATAGCTCGATAAAGCTATCCGCAACGGCATTACTGCCAGCATTAATGACTAACAGTTTGTGGCGAGGGTCGATGTAGCCGAAGGTGTGGCTGGATTTACTCAAGGCTTTCGGCTTCAACAAACTGAGAATATCGTCTTTCAGCGCCGTTTTTTCTTTGCCAAACACCTTGCGGCCTTCTTCGGCTTCAATAGTCGACACGCGTTCTTCCAGTGTTTCTTTGACCATACTGGCCGGAATCACTTTCTGTTCTTTACGCAGGCACAGCAAGATGCAGCCATTGGCCGAATGAACTAGGTGTTCAAACTGACGATTTAATGGAGAAATCCAGCCTAAAGTTTCGGTATCCTGCCTGCCAACAGAACTAAAGCGTTGATTTTCAAGAAGCTCTGCCAGCTCTTCGGGTGAATGTTGAAATGGAGATGTGAGGTGATAAATATAACAATTACGAAACCACATGAGGACTACATTTGCGCAAGAATTAGGGGGCGTATTATGGCGAAATTCGCCCCTGTCCGCCATAGCTAGCAAGAAGCAAATTGCTGATTCAGGGGTCTCAAATCAAGGAATTGCCCAAAAAGCCTTTAATTTCAACAAACCATCCCCACATAGCTAATTGATTCGTAATTTAGGAAATTATTTATGTCCACTCCAGACTTCTCGTCTACTGAAGCCAAAGCCTCATACGGTATTGGTCTACAAATGGGTCAGCAAGTGAAAGGTGCCTTTGAAGGCGTATCAATCGACGCGGTTGTTGCCGGTATTCAAGATGCTTTCGCTGGTCAAGAACCTCAAATCCCTGCTGACGACATCAATGCCGCCTTTATGGCAATGCAAGAGCGTCTACAAGCAGAACAAGCTGAGATGGCTAAGAAATATGCAGCAGAAGGTGAAGCCTTCTTAGCAGAAAATGCCAAGCGTGATGAAGTGACTGTGCTTGAAAGCGGTTTGCAATACGAAGTCATCACCGAAGGTTCTGGCGATAAGCCTACAGCTGACTCAACCGTTCGTACACATTACGCAGGTACTTTGGTTAATGGTCAGGAATTCGACAGCTCATATAAGCGTGGCGAACCAGCGGAATTCCCAGTCGGCGGCGTGATTAAAGGCTGGACCGAAGCTTTACAAATGATGCCTGTTGGCTCTAAGTGGAAACTATATGTTCCTTATCAGTTGGCGTATGGCGAACAAGGTGCTGGCGGCGCGATTGGCCCATTCCAGGCTTTGATATTCGAGATTGAATTAATGGATATCGTTTCATAAGCTTGAGTAAGTACTCTCTGCTTTTTGATTAATGAGAAAGCAGAAAGCCCGCAAGACCATCAGGTTTTGCGGGCTTTTTTGTGTGTCTTTCGTAGTCTGGTGCTTTACCTATCAAAGCCCACAAATTCGTGCGCGCAATTTGAGGTCTAGATTAGAGTCGCAATTCCAGCCGACAATAATATCTTTCTCAACAATTGGCTCAAATTTTGCATAAACATCAGAATAACCATTTCCAAAAGTCATGGGATTAAGATAAATAGTGACCACACCATCTTCCACATCAACATACTCAATAGCTTCTGCTGACGACAAATCAGCACCAATGCCATGCTTGCCTAAATCCAACTCTTCAAGTGATTCACCCATCGCTTGTGCATAGGCAACCTGACTTTTTAAACTATTGGCAGTCGCTGTAGCCTGAACCAACTTGGCACGCTTGGTATAGTCCTGATAAGCAGGAATTGCTACAGCTGCTAACACTCCAACCACCGCTGCAGATTGCATACCACCACCGGCAAATAAAATATCACTGGCACTTTGCTCAAAAGTAAACTCAACGCCCAGATACTTATCGCTCGAATCCAACTTGAAACCGACAGCGCCATATTCAGCAAAATCCATTTGGTCAGCAGTTGGCAGTGCCATGATATCGAAATCAGCTTCGGTAAGATCCGCCACCATCAGCAAGGCTTCTAAATAATAATGGTAAGAATTTCGCGACAAATCACGGACCGAAGTCGTTGCTGCAAAAAGTGAATGTGTCACATCCTGGCCCTGCTTCTCTTTAACCCACTCAGCCAAAGAAATATTTGGCTTACGTTTGGCGCGCTCCATCAGTGGTTGTGGCACCGATGAGTAAATCAGATAACCGTTTTCGATAGTCCAGTAAAGACGTGAGTTAAGCTTGGAAAAAGTTTTCTCAAAGCTTAATGGCGTTGCCGAAGACAGATCGGCAAAATCATCCTGTGCCATCGCCTTAAAGGTTAATCCGTGAATTTCTTTGCCTTGATGCTTAGTAACCTGATAGTCGCCTTGTACATTTTTGATCAGACTATCAATCATCTGTTGCATCAATTCAGGATCATTCACTTTAGTCGCCGTGAAACCACCAACGTCATCTCTGAAATAAATCAGTTCAGGACCAAACACACTGCCCAACTGCTCTAGGTTAAAGCCCAGTTTCTCAACTACCTGCCGGTTCAGTTCTTCCAGGCTTGCACTATCGCCTTTGGCTTTATTAATGCTGTTGAATAAACGCACCTGCTCTTCATAGGTTGGAATCGACAACATCGCCATGGTGCGTGGCGTTCCCACTGTTTTGATGTCGAAATCATTATTAACCGCAGGAATAAAATCGCGAATCCCCACCTTTGGCATATCAACCAGCATGGTCAAACGTGTTTTGCCTTCGCTGACGCCATAACCGAAACCAATTGCATTCATCTGGTCTAGGCCATACTCCTTAAGTTCTTCTAGCTGCTGAGGTGGCAAGCTCATGGTCAGCATCGGCATCACCTGCTTGGTGTTAACCCAGCCGAATAAGCCTTTGCCGCTACTATCGATCTGGTTATGAATATCCTGCATGGCGTGTTGCGGATTGTCTTTCAGAGACTCCATCACGTTGCTCAACACCGTAAATGAGGTAGCGAAACCAGTTGCCATAACAAACTGCTGAGTTTTCGCATCATATTGATAACGTGCCATAGCGCCTGGCATGGAGAAAGAACCGGTACCATCATCATTAGCCGTGTGCTGGATTCCCTGAGACTTTAAGTCTGTGGTTAGCGCTACCAAAGTGTCATTAAATGCCTTGTTGTCTGCAAAGTTAAAGCGCGTTGCATACACCATAACTGGCATTGGCTTTCCTGCTGACTCTTGAATAAAGGCGACTTCAAGTGGCGAAGTCATATGTTCAACAAACAGTTTCGCCACGGCATCCACTGGTGCTTCAAGATGACTCAAGATATTTTGGTTCAGCGCAGCTTGAATGGCTTGAACCTGCTGATTGTGAGCTTGGTTATTTTGAGCTAATTTGAAACCATTTTCCTGCCCTGTGAACAGGAACCAGGCAGTTGGCACACGCGAATAAGCTACAGTGCTGTCCGGAAGTGACGCCTGCAACCAGGCTGCTTGAACTAATGGTTTGTCGGCTGGTTTAACCGTCTCTTTTTTATCGTCTGAGCAAGCCGCCACAAAAAGCACTAAACTTGCCGCAAAGGCTCCAACAAAACGCTTCATTCTATTCCCTCTTTTGTTATGGTCATTAAGTCTTTAATTTATGATTCAAAAAAACCTGCTTATTCTACCCTATAGGCCTATAGTGTGAAACATGGAACTAATTGACAGATTCTTCACTCGAATCGCTTATAGTTAAGTGCGTTAACGTACGACACAAACAAAGTGTATAAAACTAGACCAAGGAAAAACATGACCATCCACAATAAAAGTTCACGTTTGCTAATAGTACTTCTGTCCATATTCTTGTTACAAGCTTGTGGTATTAAGTTCTGGTATAACCGCATGGACTGGGTGGTGCCCTGGTATTTAGATGATTACGTTGAGCTCAGTAGTCAGCAGGAAGACACACTCGAAACACTGCTAGAGTTGAAAACCGAATGGCATCGTTCCAATGAACTGCCAAAATATGTCTCCATGCTCAACCGCATGGAAGCCGATATTAAGTCCGGCGCCATACACCAAACCTATGACCGCTACCGCCGAGATATTCGCGGCTTTTATGATACCCTGCTTGATGAGCTAAGCGACGATCTAGTCGCTCAGACTGCCAGCCTGACCGATGAACAGATTAAGCAGTTGATGGATAATCTCGACAAAGAAGCTAAAGAACAATACGAAGAATTCCAAGAACTCACCGATGAAGAGCGACAGGAAGAAAGACTCGAGCGACTCGAAGATAGCTTTGATGAATGGATTGGAAGCCTTACCGATGAACAAGAAAAATTGATCAAAGAAATGGCCAGCTTGCTTAAATCTTCCGGCGAAGCCACCCACCAATATCGAGCAAAATGGCGTGATGCCTTCCGTACTGCACTAGCTGAACGCAAAAGCGAATCCGGACAAGCAGCGATTAAAAGCCTGATTACTGACCCATACCAGGTCGGCGGCGAAGAGATGAATGCGATACGTGACTATAACGGTAATATTTATAAAGAATACCAGCTAAAAATGTACCGCACATTAAGTGCCAAACAAAAACGTCACGTAATCAGCGAAATTGAAGACTATCGCGAAGATTTTGAAGACCTGATCGATGATTAGATCAGGTGCAAATAAGCAAGGCCAACAGTTATCGCCAATCCGAAGCTGATTAAAGTACCAATCAAAATATACTCAGTCAGTTTTCGATCATGAGCTTCTTTTAAATCGCCAAAGCGGAACACCGATTTGGCGGCAAGCAAAAAGCCAATACCATGCCAGTTACCCGAAAGAATAAACACAAAGATAAACAGGCGCTCCAGCATTCCGATAAAACTACCGGCATTGGCCAGTGAGTGATCACCATCATAAACATTCAATGGCGCCCAGCGTGAAATAACCACTTTGATAATAATCGAAGAGACACGGGTTAAAAGAAGCACCGCGATGGCTAACGCCAAGATCTTTTCCTGTGGAATGACCCACTCGCTTATGCCTGAGAAATACAAAGACACCACAAAAGCAATAATCGCCAGATGCAATATCTGATCGATCACAAAGAACGTCCGTCGGTTCATCAAAGAATCAGGACCGCTATAGTTATCGGCATAGCGCCCTGCAATACACTTAAAACCATCAATCAGATAGTGCGTCACCACCAGAATAGTAAAGCCTAACCAGTATTGCGGATTAAACGAAAAAGCGATGGCATAAAGTAAAGCATGGACACCGGCATGATAAATCAAACCAGTCGAAGCAAACGCCTTCTGCTCCTTATCCTTAATCCACTTTAACGGTTGAATGACAAAATCAGCGACCAGATGCGCCAGTAATAATTTTAAGAAGAGTAATGTCATAGGGTACCCACTGAATCCTTAGAATAGGGTGAAATTATAAGTGCTGCTTAATCAGCTTCTGGCTGTAAGCCAACATCTCCATAATAGCATCGAACCCCGACCGATTCTGTCGCTCACTGACTCGACTTTGAGTAATACCTAACACTTCTGCAATTTCTGTCTGCGTCGCATTCGGCTTTTGCATACTGGCGCGCACTACCTCAGCACTGGACGCGGACCAGCCATCCATCGTCAATAAGGCCAGCTTGAGATTCAGGTTCAACAACTCATCCACCTCATCCCAAGGCGTCTTAATCGCCAAGGTCCGCTTTTTAAGGCTGTCGAACAGATCACCGGAATGAACAAAAGCCGATCCATTCGACTCAAGAATCGAATCGGCCTTATAAGACATATCACCAATCCCCACCGCCATACGTACATCCAGACCTTTGGTCGAACGCACCACCGCTTTCAACCAGACCGCAATGTCTAAAGCAAACTCAGGCTTATCCAGCCGTAGCTGAAAACTGTCACCACGGTAAACCTGCCACTGACGAGGAGACTCACCCAAAGTCGCCAACGCCTGTTTCAAAGGCTCAAGCCAATCCTTAGAATCCTTCTTGGCTCTAGAATTAATAATATCACCGGTAATAACCGCGACTGTAGGTATATTCTTTGTACTCATAAGCTATTTTATACGCTTTAAGATGTATATTGTCAATTATACATATAATTGCCGATTATACATCGGTAATCGATTATTGTTATCGAAATTACAACCCAAAAAGATCCAGTTATTCAGCCTCTCCCTATCGAAATTTTGTTACTGCTCCCTTGCACCTAATCCCACAAACTCATTGCAATACCAAAAAACCTAACTATTATAAAGCCTTATCTACTCTCCTCCGGTAAAAAGCAGTCTGAGAAAAGTAAGCGATACCAGAATAGACATGTTCGATTTAATAGGGTATTAGCTGGGGAAACTAGAATTAAAATAAACAATTTAAAATCAAAAGGTTATCAGCGATGTCTGGTAATATAATGTTAGGGCACTCTGACATGCGCCCACAATCTGATAGGAACAACGCTATGAGTTCTACCCCTTCGAATCGATATGCCCCAGCTTTTTTTGGGGTCGCCGGCATCCTGTTTCTAATTGCGGGATACATCGGAAACGACATTTCCTTCTATGGGATTGGCGCTATGTTTTGCATTATTGGCATAAGCGGGCTACTTAAGAAGAAGACTCCAAACACAGACGACGCGGAATGAGCAGTTACAAAGATCGCTGCCAACCCCTTCAACAGAGTTCGTTAGACTCTTTCCGCCTTACTTTCTGGCTTAGCGCATAACAATTCATTCAAGCCTAATTTGCGTTATGACTAAAGATAGCATTATGTACCAAGGTAGCTGTTTATGCAGCGCCGTGACGATAGAAGTTCACGGTAAAATAGAGTCCATTATTCATTGCCACTGCTCAAAGTGCAGAAAAAATAGCGGTACGGCTTACGCTACAAACGGCTTCATTAACACAGAAGATCTCGTCATTAAAACTGGACAAGATTCTTTAACGTTTTACGAAACATCGCCCGGTAAAAAACGCCACTTTTGCAAGACCTGTGCGTCGCCCATTTACAGTAGCAACGAGCAATCACCCGACCGACTCCGTTTACGATTGGGGATTTTGGATTCAGACATCGTTGAGCGTCCGATTTCCCATAACTTTGTTTCATCAAAAGCTAATTGGGATGATCTGGATACTGATTTGCCCCGCTATGATTCATATGAGCCAAGTCGCGCTGATGTTCAATAGTTAGCTCAATAAGTGAGCGATAATAAGGCTCCTTTTGCTTTTAAAAGAAGGCTTGTGCATCAATAAGCCTTATATTGCGGTTGCCCGCTTTATCGCAAAGTATCTCGGGTTACCTGACGATCGACGCGATGAGTATGAGGCAAAACAAGCGGGTGGCCATAAGGCTTTATCGATCATGGAAAAGCAGCTGTCCACTACACCTTATCTGACCGGCGAATCATTCACCACAGCGGATATTAGCCTTTATGGTTATACTCATGTCGCTCATGAAGGTGGATTCGATCTGAGCCACTACCCCGCTGTTTCAGCATGGATAAGCAGGATACAGGCATTAGACAACTATATTGGCATGTTCTAAATCTTAATTCAGTTAGTTTTAAGGTTGTTGCCCTGAGGTTAATCATTTAGTCTTAATGAATGAAGTCGTTACTAATAGATGAGGATAACTTGGCTGTATCAATGCCATAAGCTAGTAGAATTTTTACCGGTGCCCATGCTTAGCAGAAAGGTATCGCGCGTAAAGACCATCCGTCTTTTTGAATTTAGTTTAAGGGGTACAAAATGCCTAATGCGGATCTGAAATTAAAATCGCCACCCTGGCTTAAGAATGCCGATGGTAAGACTCGGCGGATTGGGGTGGAGCTTGAAATGAGCGGTCTCGAACTTGATACGATCGCATCGTTGGTCGCTAATCATTTTAACCTCACGACTTCCTCTGATGGGCGCTATGTTAGAACACTGAAAGGTGATAATGCGGGAGAATGGACTGTCGAATTAGATTACGACCGGCTCAAAAAAATGGGTCGCAAGGAGCTGGGAGATAAAACATTTTCTGATAAGGTTAACCGTTCTAGCGAAGAGCTGTTGGCGTGGGCAGCAAAAGCGCTGGTGCCAGTAGAAGTTATCAGCCCACCTCTACCTTTGGACAGATTGAAGGATGTTGAGGGCTTAGTTAAATGTTTACGCAAAAAAGGAGCTAAAGGTACGGCTGACAGAGCTGTTAATGCGTTCGGCTTGCAACTTAATCCTGAATTAGCCAGCCATGAAGCAAACCATATTACTGCTTGTTTGAAGGCTTTCATGTGTCTTTATGATTGGCTTTATAAGCGTGCCGATATTGATCTTACGCGCCGGATAACCAGCTATGTAGACCCCTTCCCTACTGCATACATTAAGAAGATCATCAAAACCGATTACAGGCCTGAGCTGACAGATCTGATTGATGACTACCTGATGGATAACCCAACCCGCAACCGAGCCCTTGATATGCTGCCTCTGTTTAAGCACTTGGATGAACAGCGAGTACTTGATAAAACCGATGATGAACTGATAAAGGCACGCCCAACGTTTCATTATCGGCTACCCAATTGTGATATTGATAACCCTAAATGGGGAATATACAAAGCATGGAACGACTGGGTTGAGGTAGAACGTCTTGCTGCCGATGAAAATCGCTTACAAGCTTGTTGCCAAGCTTATGAAGAATATTTGAGAAGCCCCTTGAAGCGACTTTTTACCGACTGGAGCAAGATATTGGAGAAACAATGGCTAAACCCGTAATTGCGATTACTGGACCCAATAAAGGTGCCTTTGGCCCCAGGTTATTGGTGGCATGGGCCATTCGTCTCTACGGTGGGCGCCCGCTACAATTGCGACCGGGCGACGAACAGTTTCAGCACGAATATGATGGCGTGGTGATCACTGGCGGGCATGATGTTGAACCTGTGTTGTATGCTACAGAGCCGGAAGTGGAGCCAAAATACGATAGCGCTCGCGATGCTTTTGAAATGAAAATTATTAAAGATGCCTTGAAGCGAAACCTGCCGTTACTAGGAATATGCCGAGGAGCTCAACTGCTTAATGTTGCTTGCGGAGGAACATTGTTTCAGCAGCTTCATCTGCATCGCGTAAAAACCTCAAACCGGTGGACTATATTTCCGTTAAAAACCCTCTACAAATCCGACACACCAGAAGCAGGTAACAGTTTACTCCTGTCAATTATGGGAAGTAATCCTTCTAAAATTAACAGCCTGCATAATCAGGGTATTGATAAAGTCGGTCAAAACTTAATAGTTACCGGCAGAGATGCGGATAAGATTGTTCAAGCTATTGAAGCTCCAGCGATACCATTTGTGCTAGGAGTGCAGTGGCATCCCGAATTTTTGCTATACATGAAATCTCAGCGAGCTATCTTTAAAGCCCTGGTGACATGCGCTGTTAACAATCAGCATTGAAAGGCTTGGATTAGCTTATCGAGTTTAGAAGTCCCAGATACAATAGTGCCCACTCTAACAAGTAAACACTTTTAATCAGTCGATGTTTTTTTGTAACTGCTTGGTGATTTCCGTTGTTCACTATTCAGGCTGGCAGCGTTTGGAGGTTTTGCAGGAGCAAAAAACTGCCTGTGAGCCAGATGACAGTGTTGGAGAGTTCGTAATCTTTGTAGGGTGCGTCGTGACGCACCAGATGATCTATAAGTTTGTTCTACCGTTTCGTCACTAAGCAGCCCCTGCCCTTGCAGCCCTTCTTCCCATCAAAACAACACGCTACCACTTGTGCATTTTAGAAAAATTTTACAAAGCTTTTCCTGAGACTGATCGTTAAACTACTGGGAAAGGTCTATACTGGATAGAGCTGGGAAGCTGGTACAAAAATTGGAGTTTTGATATGCCGTTTGGGCTGAAGATTTGCGCTGCGTGGTGCTACTTTTATATTAAAGTGGCAGCCCTAGCCGCGATTTGTGTTTTTAGCCCTCAGCTATTGGCTCAAACGCCTCCCTTGTTGTTTATTCCTGATAATAAGTCTGTTGATACAGAAAATCCTCAGCGGCCTGTGTCTGCCATCCAAGCCAGTTTACAATACCACCTGATAACTGGCCGTTTGCCTCAACTGGGCACTTACCTGGCCAATGCGCCTGCTCTTTATGACTTTTATGATGCCAAGGGATTTGTTCACCTTTGGCAGCCTCTGTATCGAGAGCATAGCCCTTTGCGAGAGCTGATAGCCTATTTGCAGCAAGTCCATTTACACGGTCTGTTAGCGAGCGATTACCACTTGCGGTTGCTGCGGGACCGATGTCTGATACCGGCGCAACACCTGGTTGCCGAGTGCGATGTACTGCAAACCGATGCCCTTTTAACTCTGACTCAACATCTGCAATCCGGGAAAGTTAATCCAAACCTAATTTTTAATGAAACGGAGGTGACTAAGCCGTTGGTTGATCCTGTGCATTGGTTAAATAGAGCGCTCAATGCGTCAAGCCTTGCCGACTATTTCAAACAAGTTGAACCTGATTCGCGCGAGTACCAGGCGCTCAAAGAATACTTGACCTCACTTTCCAGCCGCGCTCCTCCAGCTTGGCCTGAACTGGCGTTAATGCCAGCCATTAAACCGCAAACCAGTGACCCACGCTTGAGCGCCATCGCCGAGCGTCTGATGTTTTGGGGGGATTTATCAGCAGATTGGACGAATGAAGCGCCTTACGAGTTGGTATACGGGGATGATTTAATTCGTGCGGTGGAAACTTTTCAATTACGCCACGGCCTCAAGGTGGATGGTGTTTTGGGAAAAAACACTATCACGACTTTAAATATCCCTCCTCCGCAACGTATCGAACAGCTCGCGGTTAATCTTGAGCGGATCCGTTGGTATGACCGTAAACCGGTTAAGCGTTTGATTAAGGTGAATATAGCCAGCTACGAACTGGTAGCGTTGGTGGATGGCGAGGTAGGCCTGCGAGCAGCTGTAATTGTTGGTCAGGTCAACCGCCCAACCCCAATCTTTGAAGATGAAATCCAGTATTTGGTCTTGAATCCTACCTGGGTAGTACCCTGGAAATTGGCCACGCAAGATAAACTTCCGCTCATCCAGGAAAACCCTCAATACTTGCTGGATAATCATTTTAGTGTCTATTTACAGGACGTGAAAATTGAAAATCCGACCGATATCGATTGGAATCAGTTCTCAAGATCTCGATTTCCTTACCGATTAGTGCAGGCTCCCGGACTCAATAATGCACTGGGACAGGTTAAATTCATGTTCCCCAATACCCATCAGGTCTACCTGCATGACACCCCAGCTAAGTCGCTATTTAACAATGAGTTAAGGGCCTTTAGTTCCGGCTGTGTTCGACTTCAGGAGCCCATAGAATTACTCTGGTGGCTGCTTAGATCGGATGGACTAAGCGACATCGATATAAAAAATCAATTGCACAAAAAACACACAAACACTGTATATTTACAGACATCCGTGCCAATACGGTTGGAATATAGGACTGTTTACTTAGATCAGAATCACACGATTCAGTTTCGGGCGGACATCTATAATCGCGACTCCAAGTTGTATCAGGCACTTCAACAACCAGCGGCAAGTTTTCTCTTGCGCTAACTCCCAAAGGACTCAACTTCTGCGGGCCAACTGGACGGTCTAGGGCATATTTTTGCTATTAATTTTATACACTGAATTCAGTGTAGGAGTTATTTTGACCGATGACTAGACTAGATGATTTTTATAAAGGGCAATCGCTATGGGCTTTACTGATGATTGCTACCTTGTGGGTCTTAACTCCGCATCCTAGCCATGCAGTTACCCAGTTCCAGGACTATCAAAGTGGCAAGGCTCAATTCGAGCTCAATGCTAATGATAAAAATATTCCTTATGAAATATTTTTTCACAGCTTAATGCCGGAACAGACATTACGCTTAACCTCCAGCCGCGCGCAACTATCGAGTCGGGTGGGGTTAAATCAGCAATGGCAAACATTAGACTGGAAGGATGGACAGTTGCAATGGCGAGCGCCGAAAACGCCGGGGCTGTATTCGCTTGAAACAACCGACAAAGCGAGCGGCCATAAAATCCAATTGTCCGTATTTGTGTTGCGTCCTGCTTCTGAAATGAAAAATGGTGTACTTAATGGCTACAAAATTGGTAGCTATCCGCAACCGCTAAAAGGCTTGCCAACTTACGCAGCGCCAAAAGGCTTCATTGAAGTCACAGCCGAAAACATGAATACCAAAATTACACCACACTTCACCTTGGGCCAATTCCTCTGCAAACAGGCGGGCGGCTTTCCGAAATACATGGTACTGAAACAAAACCTGCTTGAAAACCTGGAAAACTTATTGGCCAGTGTGAATGAAGAAGGGATTCGTACCGACAGCTTTGTGGTGATGAGTGGCTATCGCACACCGGCTTACAATAAAGCAATTGGTAATGTCGCAAACAGCCGCCATGTCTATGGCGATGCCTCAGACATTTTTATTGATGCAATGGGAAAAGGCCAAATGAACGACATTAATGGTGACGGGAAAGTGGATAAAAACGACGCTCATTACCTGTATCAATTCGCAAGCAATCACGCCATTCACGATCACCGAGAAGACTTAGTCGGCGGCATTGGCGTATACAACGCAAACTCAGCTCATGGTCCATTCGTGCATGTGGATGTTAGAGGCACCAAAGCCCGCTGGGGAATCTAGTTTAACCTGAAAAGTTTAAAGGCCATCGATTGATGGCCTTTTTTGCCTAACTGACCAGGAATTTTAGATGTCTAATATTGATTAACCTTTTCGTCACCGCTACTTAATACTTTTTCTCTAACACTTGGATGTATACCCATACGGGTAATAACAAGCTTCACCTTCTCTGGCTAATTTTCGCATTTCTATTAAGCGCTCTCGATACTCATCACAGTAAATGCTTCGATTTGGCCCTGCATGCTGTTCTATTTTCAGATAAGTTTCATAAGCTCGCCCAACAACCCAACGACAGTGCGTGTGATTTTGGGATATTAGTTGCTGCTTAATTATTGCTGGATCCTGATAGCTGTTATTCGCTTGTCGATTGCTGGCTGTGCTTCGCTGGATTGGTTTAGTGCTCTCCATGGGTATAACGCTAAATCCTTCACCTGATAGGTCCTGTACTTGATAGTTGCCTGTTGATGGTGGCTTTTCTGAAAGGTGTTTATTGCCGCTACTGTCTGTCCAAGTGTAAATCACGGGTTTTGTTGATGTAGAGTTTTCTTGTTTTTGATCAGTAAGGCTTTGTCGCTTGTTATTTACGACATTTTGACTTGCAGGTTTTTGAGAAGATTTTTCTACTGGTTTTACTGGTTGATTTTGGCTGTTATGCTCAATTTCCTGCTTGATTGACTCCACTTCAAGGTAATGCAGATAGGTGAAGCCGCCAAGTACAACCAATACTAATAAAATTCCAAATAATGCCCCAATTAAATAATTCACATCACTGTCCTTGTTTAGTGTGATAAATGGAGTCTACTTGATCGCTTTAAATTTTTGAAGCATAAAAAAGGCAGCCGAAGCTGCCTGAAAAAAATCAAAACATTGATGATTATTTTAAAATAGCCATTTGGCTTTGGTCTCGCAGCTCTACATTTCTCAGCTCATAAGGTGCGCTTAGGCCACTCTTCGCTAAGATATTTGAGTCAAATTCCATCATGATCTGCCCTGCACCACGACCAAGCTTCTGGGCGGTGTGAGTTACCATTACAGGTTTCATGTTGCCGGCCTTATCTGTGCCATATAAAACACC
The DNA here is from genome assembly GCF_048265365.1 of Kangiella sp. Lineage (NCBI taxonomy): Bacteria > Pseudomonadati > Pseudomonadota > Gammaproteobacteria > Kangiellales > Kangiellaceae > Kangiella > Kangiella sp. The sequence continues at coordinate 1,225,414 of NZ_JBLXBT010000001.1, read as the reverse complement.
GCGCACTTCAAAACGGCTGTCCTGACTTACGTTCACTGGCACCATGGCTTTTAGGTTCTTATCACCGCCAACAATTTGCACATTGGCTCCCATTGAGGCTGTCATTTCGTCATAGGAAAATGGTACTCGACCATTGCGTTGAACCAGCTTGCCATTCACATGAGCTTTAACTTCAGTGTGTAGTTCCCACAAAGCGCCTGGAACATTATCAGCCGCCATTTTCATGGGCATTTTAACCTGATAACCGTCTCCTGATTTTTTGAAAATCACTGGGTAACTTTGACCGGAAGGCGATACTAGCTGTCCTTTGATATTGCGGATGGTTTGCGCTTGACCTTGATCGAAGACATGGGCATCGACATTCAGCATGTCACCTTTGAAATAGCCGCCACGTTGTGATTTAAGATATAAAGCGGTGTCGCTATTTTTCTCAAAGACATTGATGCGGTATTTGCCGTTAGGGTTAAGCTTTTGGTTGGTCTGCAAAGTAAATTCACCTTGGCCCAGATTATCTGCAATCTTAAAGCCGGTGGTTCCGCGCTGGAAACCAACGCCTTGCGCTTGCATAGCATTGCTGTCCACCAACATGTCAAAACCACTGCCTTTAGCGAAGCTTTTGCCGCCCTTCTGGCTGATATTCATCATCTGTGGCTCAACGGCTGAACGGCCATCGGCTGCAGAGATACGAACCAAAGCGCCCGGTGCACTGGTGGTTAATGAGACACCACGTTGTAGTGATTGCCCATTGACGTCCAGGCTGTATTCACGACTTTGTGTTGCTGGAATATGGTTGCTTTGAGTAATGCTAAATTTGTTGTCCTGGACAACAGCAAAACTATAGCTGGCTGCGTCATGCCTTGTGGTATTAGTATTCGCGCTAACAGCTGAACTCATCATAAGAGCCAGCGTAGTAGAAGTAATTAATACGATATTCTTCATGATGGGCTCCTTAAATTCGGTTACGAAGGTATGAGTCTAGGTAGAAACAGTTGCGACGGCTTTGCGCATGGCTAAGCGGCTCACCACCTTTGGTATACCATTTGTCATAGAACCAGACTGAACCAGCAGCACTTTGCGAACTGCAATTTAAGAAACCATCGGAACAGCTGTCGAGCCAGTTTTGTGTGAACTCAAGCCCCACATTTTGCGAATAGCCTCCGCAATAACTGTCGCCATCCCAAATCGCCGACTCAACATCGGTACCCACAACATTGACAAAAGGCTTGGGTAAACTTGGACGACCTGCTGTGCCGTATAACCAGTTTGCGTTATAGCTCGCCATCCAAGATTCCTGCTGCTGACGTACCGCATCGTTTTGATAACCAAGCAACCAACCTAGCGATTGTTCGAAGGCATTACCGCTCAACACGGCTTGTGCTAGCGGTGTACCACCACTTGATGGAGCTAAGGCAATCACTTCTTTAGTTTTATTGATGATATTCGGAAATCGGCTGTCCCAGGTTGGGTTTGACAGGATCCAGCGGACGACGTTACCACCGTTTGAGTGAGTAATCAGGGTCATCTGCGTAATGCCCTTATTATTGATAAAGTTAGTTAATTGACCTGCTAAACAACCTGATGCACGGCTGTCCCACATGTATTGAGTAAAGTCACAGTTAATGACGGTGTAGTTACTTGAATTTGGAAGACCTTGAATGACCGATTGAATCATTGAGCCCGTCCAGTAATCGTTATAAGCATCGCTTTGCTGGCCTGTGCCATGAACAAAAGCCACACCAACATTCGCACTCGCAGAAGCTGCCATCAAGGAACCGCCAATCAAAGACGCCCCCAACAAGAGCTTGTTTAGGAAAGATTTATTCAGCATATGCTACCCCCTAGGTTTTAAGCTGACTGCACGCTTATAGCCTTTTTATAGTCTGTGCAGGGCTACAAGCATTCCTCTCTTCGCCTCTAATTAGTTTTTATAAGGCAAGAAGGTTATAGCATCAGTTTTACTAATTGTAAAAAACGCTAGTTTTAAACAACCAGAGCTAAATAACTTAGCCATTTTCATACCAATAAAGAGATGCAACCAATTGTTATTTAAGATTTTTTAACATACTTTCAAACAGGCGATTAAAATATAAATGCACGCATTCAAACAGCCGACCGAAAAGGGCAAGTCATTAGTAGAAGTAAGTAGTGCGCAAAGCGTTTATAGCAAGTCATTAATGACTTAGGAATTTAATAATTTTGTGATTTGTGTCACTAATTATATGCACAAAAAAGCCGCGCATAAGCACGGCTTCTTCGTTGGAGCTGTACAACTTAAGTGGTATTAACGTCTTCTGTATAAGACAAAACCTAACAACATAAGTAGCAACCAGCTAGTGCTACCACCACCACCATCGCTTGATGGAGGAGCAGTAACAGTGACTGACTGAGTCATTTCTCTTTCAACACCGGTGCTATCTATGGCTTTAAAAGTAACCTCGTAAGTACCTGCGGCTGAGTAGGTATGCGAAGGTGATTTGGCCGTACTGCTACTTCCGTCACCGAAATCCCATTCAAAACTATAATTACCATCACCACCTGTCGCTGTGCTTGAGAAAGTTACCGTTAAATTGTTGCGACTTGAAGCGAAGTTCACATTCAATGGCGCAACCACGCTAACCTGCTTACTCGCTTGAGCTTCCTGATTATCACCACTAGTAACCGTCATGGTTATAGTGTAATCACCAGTTAGGCTGTAATTATGACTAGCGCTGTTGCCAGTTATCTGATTACCATCGCCCATATCCCACTCAACACTATAAGCTTCAACACCGCCAGTAATCATCGCTTCAAGATCGACTTTTGCACCACTGATTGTCTCGTTAAAGTCGATTGATAAGGCATCGCCAATCACAACCTCTTGCTCGACAACATTTTCCGTGCTGTCCTGATCGGTTACGGTCAAGGTCACCGTATAGCTTCCACTAGCTGCATAAGTGTGTACTGGAGATTCTTCTGTTGATACCGCTGAACCGTCACCAAAGTTCCACACATAGGTATAACCCGGCGTTCCACCAACAGTGTCATTAGAAAAGATCACTTCACGGAAGTTACGAGCAAAGCTAAAGTTGGCTGTTAACTTAAGAGGTGTAGCGCTGAGTTTAACCGTAGCAGTGCTAGAGTTAGACGCTTGCTCAATCACTTCCATTTTGAAACCGTGCTCAGGTAGAACGAGACCTGAAGCCGGTTGCTCAGGCGATGAGTAATCATTTGAGTCATCAAATACCGAAATCGCTGATAAATGATTGTCGCCACTTGATGTCTTTTGATTATAGATACTGAACGCAGCATCACGAATTTGACTTAATGTGCTCCCAGGATTACTGCCATTCATAATGATATTCTGGTCAGAATCTACAACACCGGTAAAACCATAACCTGGGTGCCCACCGTCTTCTACAGCACCTACCTTGTTGTCACTGTAATTTTCATTTCCAAACCACACCAAAACGCCAGGGCTATTGAACATGTTAGCAAAACCTGAGTCACGACCATTAGCACTTCTAAGCTGTATCCAATAGTTCTGTGGCAAACCTGGAGCTTTATCAGAAGCTCGTGAAAAACCATCTAAAGTTGCTGTATCGGCAGTTTCAGCACCATCAGAATAAATAGTTGAACCAGATTGTTTAACAGCGATGTCGTCCGCGATAAAGCCATAACCACCTTCATATTGATCGGTTTCATATTCGAAACTGAAGGTTACGCTTTGCCCTGCATACGCTGTTAAGTCAAAAGTTAAATCAACCCAACCTTCGGTACCTTCGGAACCACTAATATCAACTGACTTACCTGTAATAAAGTTATTAATGTCATTATGCTGTGGGTTATTGCTTTTGGTATGATTTCCAGCAAGAGCATCACCATTTGCTTTAACTTGCGCATAATCATAGTCAACTTCGATATCCCAATGCGCTTTCATGCTCAGTTCAAGAGTACCTGTTGCCGGCAAATCAAGAGAAAAACTCATACTGTTCGACTTCATATCACCTTTACCAGAATAATACTGATATGAACCTGTGTACGGAGGCAAGAAATCAATTAGCGGATCCGGAAGATTTACTCTGATTTGGTTGACTGTACCTGAATGATTTGAAGCTTCGACCAAGTCTACATCTTGCGGATTGCCCATGATGTCATCTAGGTTCACCACTAATTCATCAATCCAGTCACCACCATAGGTGTTTTGAAGGAAGGAACGAGCATAAGGACTAAAACCTGTTGGCTTAGTACCTGCTGGGCTACCCACCCAGCTACCGGAAGCCATGACCGACCAGATTCCAACAGGTGAACCTTCTTCTGAACCATTGATATCGTATTCATCAGGCAAACCTAAGTCATGGCCAAACTCATGCACAACAACACCTGTAGCCGCATCAATTGGTTGAATAGTATAACCAAAAAGCTTTTGCTCGGTGCCAGGAATGGTATAGCCACCTTGCTGTCCATCAACAAAGAAACGGTGTGACCAAATCGCATCATCACCTAATACACCACCGCCCGCTTCCTCACCGACACTAGAATGATAAATCATAACGTGATCAATAAGGCCATCCGGCTCATCAATATTACCGTTACCATTTAAGTCATAAGGATCTTCAAGATCATAATCAGCAAGATCAATCCCGTGCTCTTGCACAGCCTTGGTCACCGCTTCTTTCACTAGAGCTGGAACATTCTTATCGTTCTCGGTATCTACATCATTTTCACCATAATGAGAGGCATTATTATCGGCAGTTACCCAGCCAAATGTTTCGCCTTCAAAGAAAAAAGTACCGCCTGATTCATCTTGATAAAAATTGTAACCGGATTCCAGGTTTTGACCTGAAGGACCAGTAAATCCTGATGGTGAGAACATTAAGTCTTGATAATGCGACACAGGATATGAACTGTAGTACATCTCAGTATCGCCAGAGCTTAATTGATTATCATCATGAGCCAAGTCAGGAAAATCGATTAATACAGCAAGAACTTTAACGGTTTTGTTGTTGATAGTTTTTTGTTCTGTGCTCACACCTTTAATAATCGACTGATGTTTTTGCTTGAGGCTGTTAACCACCAAAGCTGGCTGCTTGGACTGAATACTCAAGCTGTTGCCCAAATACTGCTTTACTGCTAGTTCTTTTTCATACTCGCTGGCATTGGCTTTAATCTCACCACGCTTTTCAAGCCAATATAAGATTCTTTCTTGATTCACCAAAGCTGGATCTTTTGGTGTAACTGATTCATTGGCTGCCTGCGCCAGAGGAGTCGCAAGTGCAAGCGCTAATAAACTATAAATAACTGAATGTTTCATCTTAACTACCTTTTAAACATTTATCGTATGCTGAATTCTTCTTTTTAATATAATCTCTAATAACAGTTTCCCGTTGCTCCTTATCCATATCCTCGGTGATTAAGCCCTTATCTATCAACATAGACTCAAGCTTCCATCTGTCTTGAATGGGTGCTGGCGCACTGCAGACAGGTTTAACAGGACCTTTGTGTGGATTGAATTGCAGATCGGAATCAGTACCTTGCTGCTCTTCAAGTACCTCAACTTCAGACTGCACATCATTTTTGCAAGCCACAAGGAGCAGGACTAGCAATGAATAAAATAGCGGTAAATATATACGCATTTGTCTACCCAGGTGATAATGAGCTTAGTATTAGAAAGTAGTTTAACCAAGGCTTCAAGCAGGTTTACCAAACTCAGAAGCTTGGATACAAATGCATACAGTTGTAATACGTTTTTAGGAATTTATAAGAAGATAGGACATAAACAAAAAAAGCCCTTGCAAAAACAAGGGCTTTGATGTGGTACCAGAGGCCGGACTCGAACCGGCACGCTTTTAAGGGCGCGGGATTTTGAATCCCGTGTGTCTACCAATTTCACCACTCTGGCTTTAAACTTTTTATTGAGGCAACGCCCCAAAAGTGAGGCGCATTATAAACCAACAGGCTGTTTTTGCAATACTAGCGTTCGCCTTTTTAAGCGGTTTGCTGCTCCGATGTAATCAGGCTAAACACTTCTTCAACGGGGACTTTAAAGTATCCCGCAATTTTAAGGGCTATTATGGTTGAAGGAACGAATTTGCCAACCTCAATAGTGCTGATAGTTTTTCTTGAAACACCTATTGCCTCAGCCAATTCGCTCTGGCTCATTCGATGCTCAGCCCTAAACACACGGATTCTATTATCTAGTTCGGGATGCATAAGCTACTCCTCCATGTTTTCCAGATCATCCTCACGAGTAAGCCAGAAGAAACTGAGGCTGACAGAAAGAACTGCAATGGCAAATAATCCAGTAAAATAGAACCTTATTGGTAGCTCCAGCAACTCAAGTCTGGAGGAGAAACTGAGCAAAATTGTGATACACAATGTTGTCGCTATCCAGCCATTCTTGAAACTTACCAGCATTGCCCCTGACACAAAGCCTTCTGGTTCCTTGGCTCCAATAAGTTGCCCATCCAATTTTTGTTTTAGAGCGGGCCATATCGCCACAAAGGTTACCGCCATTGTAATGAAAACACCTCCCATAGTAACCATGTCGAGTATATTGTTGAGTGTACCCTTAGGAGTTAAGTCTTCTGCAATAATGACTAAGTAGGTGATTCCGCATAGCAACATGCCCCAGGCAACACCTCTTTGCATCCTATCAACCGTTTCTGCACAATTATTTTGTTTCATATATTTATTTCTCCGTAAAGTTAACATTAAGTTCCAAAAAGACAATCTAGCAACCCTTCCTGATACCCTAAGGTGTCATTATGATAGTTTTGACGCCCAAGTCAAGAGTTTTCTCATCCATAAAAAAACCCAGCACAACGGCTGGGTTCTTACTGTCCAGATTATTGGAATTTGATAGTCGACTATTCCGAACTGTCCTTTTGAATTGACGCTTTCTCATTTTTAATAAACTGTTCGATTTGAGCTTCTAGAACGCTCAATGGAATTGAACCATTAGCTAATACAGCATCGTGGAAACGACGAATATCGAAGTCCGCACCTAGCGCTTCTTCAGCTTTGGCACGAAGTTCCAATATTTTCAACTCGCCTAATTTATAGGATAGAGCTTGCGCAGGCCAACTTATGTAACGATCGATTTCAGTGCGGACATTGTGAGTTGAAAGCGCTGTGTTCTGTTCCATCATTTTAACTGCCTGCTCGCGCGTCCAACCTTTGGTGTGCATGCCAGTATCGACCACCAAGCGTATGGCACGCCACATTTCATAAGTGAGTCGACCAAAGTTGCTGTAAGGGTCTTGGTAAAAACCAGCTTCAAGTCCTAACTTTTCACTGTATAAGCCCCACCCTTCTCCAAAAGCTGAGATATAGGTGTTCTGGCGAAAGCTAGGCAAATGCTCCAGCTCTTTGGCTAAAGCGGTTTGCAGATGATGTCCTGGAACGGCTTCGTGCAAAGTTAATGCTTCAAGATTATATAAAGGACGTTTATCTAATGCGTAGGTATTTACCCAATATTCGCCTGCGCGAGTGCTGTCTAATGGTGCACCTGAATAACGTCCAGTGGTGTACTTAGGAGCAATCGCTTCTGGTACCGGGACAACACCATAAGGTTGACGAGGCAGCTTACCGAAAAACTGTGGCAGCTTATGATCCATTTTTTTAGCTATGTAAGAAGCCTCTTTAATAAGCTCTTCGGGAGTTTCAGCATAAAACTGAGGATCGGTACGTAAGAACTCCAGAAACTCAGGGAAAGTTCCTTCGAAATCACTGTCTTCGATAACCTGCTCCATTTCCGCACGAATACGTTTAACTTCTGATAAACCGATTTTATGGATCTCATCGGGTGTCATATCCAGTGTGGTATAGAGCTTCACCTGATTCTGGTAATAGGCTTTACCATCCGGAAAATCATAGGCAGCAATGGTTTTCTTGGCATTTGGATAATACTCTTGTTCAAAGAATTTCAGGTAGTTTTGATACTCAGGCACCACCACTTTGCCAATAATGGTTGTCGCCTGCTTTACCAGCTCTTGCTTCTGTTGTTCAGTAAAATGTTTTGGGAAATTATTGAAGGGCTCAAACCAGGCAGTTTCAGTGGCATTGTCCTTGATATAGGCTTGAATGCCATCGCTGTAACCGTCCAGAACCGCTTTGGGCACTGTAAAACCACGTGCCATTCCAGCCTTCATGTTACTGATATTCTGTTGGAATTGACCGGGAATTTGAGTCAAAAGCGTCAGGTAATTTTCATAGTCTTCATAAGTGCGAAAACTGACTCTCTGCGCCAACCCTGCTATTCCAACATGAAAGCCCCACTCGGAATTTAACGGCATTTCATAAGTTTTGAAATCAATCTCAGCAACCTGCTGTTCCAGTTGCGACTTCATCATATCGTAGCTGATTTGATCCTCCGCCGATAAATCATCACGCTGGATATTGCTGAGTTCGTCAATCAACTCTTGCAGTTCCTGCTTGCGTGCCTGATAAGCCTCAGAGCTCACGTCGCGCAGTTTGCCTTTGGCAGATTCATCGCCACGACTGGCTGCCCATAAAGGATTCTGCTTAAGATTGTACTCTTCAACTTTATCGAAAAACTCATACAACCATTGGGTATAATCTTCGCCAGCATTGGCGGCCATGCTGCTGACCAACAAGCTGCCGGAAATCATGCTCGAAATAAAGAATGTTTTGATTAGTTTCATTATCATTACCAAGAAATGTTCGTGCACCTTTTATAGCAAGATTTCCTGGCTGGATAAAGCAGATACAGCGACGAATGTTAGATATGGAGTCAAAGAGTAGCTTTTGATAGACTAGCGCCACTTTAAATAGGTATAACTAACGAGAAAAACATGTCTCAACCATTAGTCACCACGCCAGCGCCGTTGACCAAGAAATTAGGAGCCTGGCTTTATGATGCGCTAATCTGCATTGCTATCTGGTTTTTGTGGGGCTTGTTTACTTTCCCATTAATTCGCTGGTTGCTGGGCGTTGAAGACATGCAGGTTGATACTGGCTGGCAGGATACACTGACCTATAAAATCTACTCAATCCTACCAACCTTTTTAATTCTATTTTACTTTGTGGGTTCGCACGTTCGCTTTGGCCAAACCGTTGGCATGAGCTCCTGGAAACTGATGCTAGTGCAAAACAATGGCAAGCCGGTGACGTTTGGACAAGCGATGCTTCGTGACATTACTGCCGTATTAGGCCTTGGCATGTTGTTTAGCCTTTTCAACTCAAAAAAGCTCGGCTGGCACGATATGCTCAGCGGTACTCGCGTCGTATCTCTACCCGATAAGAAAAAAGACTAATTACGCTCGTAGCGCAAAACCTGACCTTTATAGCCTTTAGCAACTGCCTCATTAGGAATTGCTGCGGTTTGCGTATGCTGATAACCCAGACCCACCATTTTGCGACTAAATTTCGCATGATGGCCGCGGCCCGGATCGATAAGAATCACTTCGCATTGCGGCTTAGTATGTTGATCAATAAACTCGGACAAAAGATCAACATGCTCATCTTCGTATAACAAGTCACTGCCAATTATCAGATCAAACTGCCCTATCCCGCAGTCATCATCAGCCCAGCCAGTGCGCACAAAAGGGATCACTGCGTCGTTATTCAATAAGGCGTTGGTATTAAGAAAGTTTTCAACTTCAGGATGATAATCGGTTGCGGTAATGTTAGCGCGACGTTTATTCAGCACCAAGCTGGCCAGCCCAATCCCACAGCCCACTTCCAGTATACGTTTACCCTGAATATCAAAATCATGCATAATATCGGCTAACACGCGGCTCGAATCCCAGACCACACCGAAGATTGGCCAGGTCGCTGAACTAATGCCAAGATTTTCAGCAACTTGTTGTCGGTCGGAAAATTGTTGTTTATCGCGCAAGGTGCGCAAGTGGATATCCATTTGACCGCGATCACCAAATTCAATCGTTTGGTAACGAAAACGTAAGGAAGGCATAGTAAGGTCTCAGTAGGAAGGTCCGTTGACCTTTGTAGTTACTTTAACCGATCTCCAACAGAATAACGATAAAAAGTGTTTGTCTTAAAAAGCTGTAATTCAGAACTAGCCGGCTTTTCGAAGCAGATACCAGGCACCTGCAGCAAATATCGCCGGCGGTAAAATAGCCCCGAAAAAGGCGGGCATACCAAATACCAGACTGACCGGGCCAAAGGTTCGTACCGCGAAGAAGTAAGCCATTCCGGTTAACACGCCGACTAAAACCCTGGCGCCCATCGAAACGCTTCGCATTGGCCCAAACACAAACGATGCTGCCAGAATAATCATAATCGCGGTGCTTAAGGGTTGAATAATCTTGCGCCAAAAAGCCAGATCATAACTTTGGGTATCCAGACCATTGTTAGCCAGATATTCGCGATAACGATACAAACTCATGATATCCAATGTTTCCGGGTCATCGCTCAGAACCGATAAGTTATCCATTTGAATATTGGTACGCCATTCCATAGCATCAAAACGCTCACGGTTGATACCGGTGTCGGTCAGATAGGACTGGTAACCATTTTTTAGTCGCCACACACCTTCCGAAATCAGTGCGCTTGGAGCATGGATAATCGACTCGAGCTTTTGTTGAGAATCGAATTGATATATCGACACACCATCCATCCGATCACTGCCCAACATTTCATCGATATGAACCATCTTACTGCCGTCTTTAACCCAGACTCCTTGCTCGGCTTTAAGTAACTGGTCACCTAAAATAGCACGGTTACGAATATCTTCAGCCATACGGGTAGTTTTAGGTGCCACGTATTCACCCAGAAAGATTGCAAAAGCGATTAAAATCAAACCATAGCTCAAAGCAGAACCGACAATTTGCATGGTAGTCTTGCCAGCGGCACGCATCACCGTTAACTCGCTATGAGAAGCCAGCAAGCCGAGGCCAGCGATTGAACCAATCAAAATCGCCATCGGAAAAAATTCATAAATATACTGGGGGGAAAGTAACAATGAATAGGCTAACCCATCAACAAACTGATAACTGCCTTTACCGAAATCGCCGCTTTCATCAATCAACGCAAACAATACTCGAATGATCGCTAGCGTGAACAAGGTCATAATGGAGGTGGCTAATATGGTTTTACCAATATAAAAACGAAGAATATTCATTTACTTCGCCCCCTTTTCATCAGCTGTCTGCTTTTTTGCTTTGGGCGAGTTAGATCGGCCATGCAAATAAAGTAGTCTTGCCGCTAAAATCCCCATCACAATATAAATCGGAATAAAGCCAAGCCAACCGGGAATTTGTTCGGACTCAAGCGCACGTCTGAAAACGACAATCAAAACGATGTAACCAATGTAGACCATTAATGCGGGGAGCATTTTAGCGAACTTGCCTTCGCGCGGGCGGACGCGACTAAGAGGAATCGCCAGAAACATAAATAATGGAACCGAAATGGGAACCGCCAAACGCCAATGAAGCTCAGCCCAGCTGGCGCCATCACCAGTGGCCAATAATTCTGGAGATGAGGTGGCGCTGATTTTACGACGCGAAACAATACTGCGCTCAGCATCAAGCCTGGCAAAGTAACGCTCAAAGCGAGTGACCTTGCTGACTTGCTGGTTGTCATCAAGCTCATAGACATGTCCATCATTGAGTTGCAGAAAGTTTTTATCGATAGACTCATCATAAAACCGCTCAGCACTTTGCGCAGAAATAATGCGCGTGTTGGGATTAGTTTCGCTTGGCATTTCCGCCAGAAAGAAGTTCCCAAGTTTGGTTGGGCGTTCGGAAGATTCGGCATACACCACCCCTTGACCTTGCTGGAACATCTGAAAGTGGCCTGGCGTCAACATACTGAGCTCTAACTTGCTGGCGTGCTCATCACGAATCTGGTAGGTCAGCTCATTGGCCTGGGGCGACAGCCATAAAGTAACAGCGCCGCCAACAACCGCAATAAAAAGAGCTACCGGCGCGAGCATTTTGATTAGAAAGCGCTCGCTAACACCCACCGAACGTAACACCGCCATCTCGCTGTCAACGTATAAGCGACTGAAAGCCAATAAGCAACCGAGGAAAAAGGCCAGTGGTAACAAGAAGCCAATCAATATAGGACTATATAAGCCAACCATTTGCCAGACCATTGAACCGGAAATATCACCAGCCGCTGCCTGCGCCAGATATTTTACGATGCGCTGACTCATAAAAATGGCGAAGAGCACCCCCAGAATGGCGGTGGTGCTGGTTAACACTTCGCGATTTAAATAACGACTTAAAATCAAAGGAAATCCTTGGTTTTACTGGCTATGCTGGAGTTTTAATACCCTGCCAAACAGCAAGATGCTGTGCTGGTATTAATTCTCATATCGGTTAAACTATGGCGCATTATAAACCAAAATCAACGATTTGCAGGTGATCTATGGAATTCTTTGTAAAAAGTGGCAGCCCAGAAAAACAAAAAACCGGTTGTCTTATTGTTGGCGTGTTTGAATCTCGCAAATTATCCGCTCAAGCGCAGCATATTGATGAAATCAGTGACGGCTATATCAGCGCCATCGTTCGTCGTGGCGACATGGAAGGAAAGTTTGGCCAAACCCTGTTACTGCACAATGTACCTCACACCAGTTGTGAACGTGTTTTGCTAGTCGGTTGTGGCAAAGAGCGCGAGTTCGACGGCTCTCAATACAAAAAACTCTCCAGCAAAACTATCAAGTTTTTGCACGAAACTGGCACCACTGATGCTATCAGCTGCCTACCTTTATTAAATGTTAAAGGTCAAGATTTATACTGGAAAGTGCGTTTTGCTGTCGAAGCAGCTAACGACAGCCTGTACCAATTTGAAGAGCTGAAAAGCAAGAAGTCCGAAACCCGTCGCCCGCTGCGCAAGATCACACTATTTGTTGATTCACGCGCTGATCTGCCTGAAGGCGAAAAAGCCATTTTACACGCACAAGCGATCAGTCTTGGTCAGTCACTGACCAAAGATCTGGCTAACCTGCCCGGCAATATTTGTAACCCAAGCTATCTTGCAAAACGTGCTGAAGAATTAGCCAAGCACTATAGTGCGATGAAAACTACAATTTTGGATGAGTCTGAATTAGAAGATATGGGTGCAGGCGCTTTTGTATCGGTATCACAAGGCTCAGACCAACCCGGCAAACTGATTTGCATGGAATATATGGCCGGCGGCAAAGGCGAAAAACCAGTGGTATTTGTCGGTAAAGGGATTACTTTTGATACGGGTGGTATTTCAATCAAGCCATCCGCATCAATGGATGAAATGAAGTTTGATATGGGTGGTGCAGCTTCTGTGTTTGGAGTCATGCAGGCCATTGCCGAAATGAACCTACCGGTGAATGTTGTCGGCGTGGTTGCTGCTGCGGAAAACATGCCCAGCGGTCGCGCGACTCGTCCTGGTGATGTGGTTACGTCATTATCTGGCCAGACTATCGAAATTCTGAATACCGACGCAGAAGGTCGTCTGGTTCTGTGCGACGCACTCACTTACATCGAGCGATATGATCCTGACATCGTCATCGATATCGCCACACTAACTGGCGCTGTAATTATTGCACTGGGCCATGAAGCGTCCGGCATGATGAGTAATCATAATGGCTTGGCCAATGAAATCGAATCAGCCAGCGAAGTGACTAATGATCGCGTTTGGCGTTTACCGATTTGGGAAGAATACCACCAGCAGCTTAAGAGTCCTGTTGCAGACTTTACCAACCTTGGTGGTCGCGCAGCTGGCTCGATTACTGCGGCCTGTTTCCTGGCTAAATTTACCAAGAAGTATCGTTGGGCCCACTTGGACATCGCAGGTACTGCCTGGAATAGTGGTGCGAAAAAAGGTGCAACAGGTCGCCCTGTTCCGCTGTTGTCACAAATCGTCTTGAATCGTATTAAATAAACCATGACACAGGTCGAGTTTCATATCCTTGAAAGCCAGCCGGGCGAAGAAGCCTATCTTCGTCTGGTTGGTCAGTGCGTCAAAAGTCTCTATAAACAAGGACGCAAAGTTTATATCCATGCTCATGATGAAAAACAGGCACATGCCGTTGACGAATATTTATGGGCTTTGGATCTGAATGAGTTTATTCCTCATAACTTGGTGGGCGAAGGCCCGGCCAAAGCGCCACCGGTTCAGATCGGTTTTACTCAGCCTCCAGAGGAACAACATGACTGCCTGATCAATCTTTCGCGTGACGTGCAGCCTTTTTTCAGTTATTTTCTCAAGTGCTACGAAATAGTTCCGAATGAAGACGAGCATAAAGAAAGCGCTAGAGAGCGTTATAAATACTATCGCGGCCACGGCTATCCTTTGCAGCATAAAAAACATTAGTGATTCACTCTCCGACTCTATAAGTCACTGAATTAAATAATAACTCTAATAATTTAAACGAGATTATTGATATGAATGGGTTTACCCGATACGCCCTGAAAAATTTAAGAAGCACAGGAAGCATTGCTCCGAGCTCTCGCTTTCTAGCTAAAAAGATTGCTAAGAACATCCCTCCTTCTGCTAAGACCTTGATTGAGTTGGGTGCTGGCGATGGCGTTATTACCCGACATTTACTGGCAGCAATGGATCCTGATGCTCAATTGACAGCCTATGAGCTATCAGACCAACTTCTACCGCTACTTCAGGGGATTCAACATCCTGGCTTTAGCATCAACAATCACTCCGCGCTTGAGCTAACCAATGACTTTGCCGCTGACAGCGTCGATTTCGTGCTTTCCTGCCTGCCGATTGCTTTATTCGATGAAAAAATGAAGCGCGACCTGTTACAACAGATTCATCAAGTCCTGTCACCGAATGGATTATTTGTACAATATCAGTATCTACCGAAAGATCGGAAGCTGATTAGAGAGTATTTTCCCGAGACAAAATCCAAATGGACTGCACTCAATATCCCGCCCTCATTCGTCTATATCGCCAAACCGGCAAAATAACATCTATATTCCAGGATTTGTTGCCACAAAAACCCTCCGAAAGTTCAACAAATCCTAGATATCTAAGCTACAGACGCTATAATTCAGGGCTTCACTTCGAATTACGTTCAACCGGCTAAGACCAATATCATGGAAAAAGCATACGACCCGAAATCGATCGAACAAAACTTGTACAAAACTTGGGAAGAAAACGACTACTTTTCCCCAAAAGGTGGTGACGATAGCTACTGTATTATGATCCCACCGCCCAATGTCACGGGTAGTTTGCACATGGGCCACGCTTTCCAGCATACGATTATGGATGCGCTAACTCGCTATCACCGCATGAAAGGCGATAACACCCTTTGGCAGCCAGGTTCAGACCATGCCGGTATTGCCACTCAGATGGTAGTCGAGCGCTTGCTGGATAAGGAAGGCAAAAGCCGCCATGACTTAGGTCGCGAAGCTTTTATCGATAAAGTCTGGGAGTGGAAAGAAGAGTCCGGCGGCACTATTTCCCGTCAAATGCGTCGCTTAGGCGATTCCTGCGATTGGTCGCGCGAAGCATTCACCATGGATGACGACCTATCCAATGCGGTTTTAGAGGTTTTTGTTCGTCTCCACGAAGAAGGCTTAATCTATCGTGGCCAACGTCTGGTCAACTGGGATCCTAAACTGCTAACCGCAGTATCCGATCTGGAAGTAGAATCACATGAAGAAGATGGCCACTTGTGGCACCTTAAATACCCCCTGACTGATGGTTCAGGTCATTTAGTAGTTGCTACTACCCGCCCAGAAACCATGCTTGGCGATACAGCCGTTGCCGTTCACCCAGACGATGAACGCTATCAGCATTTAATCGGCAAAACCATCAAGCTGCCACTTACTGACCGCGACATTCCAATCATTGCCGATGATTACGTTGAAAAAGACTTTGGTTCCGGTTGTGTAAAAATTACGCCTGCTCATGACTTTAATGATTATGAGATGGGCCAACGGCATAACCTTGAAATGATCAACGTCCTGACACCAACCGCTCACATTAGTAACACTGCGCCAGAAGCTTATCGCGGCATGGATCGCTATGAAGCGCGTAAAAGAATCGTTGAAGATTTTGAGCAATTGGGTTTACTAGAAAAAATTGAACCGCACAAATTAAAAGTACCCCGTGGCGACCGCAGTGGTGTTGTGATTGAGCCTTATTTGACTGACCAATGGTACGTAAAAATTGCACCACTTGCAGAACCTGCTCTAAAGGCGGTTAAAGACGGTGATATAAAATTTGTTCCTGACAACTGGTCCAATACTTATTATCACTGGATGGAGAACATTCAAGACTGGTGTATCAGTCGTCAACTGTGGTGGGGCCATCAAATCCCTGCATGGTATGACAAAGACGGCAAAGTCTATGTTGGACGTAGCGAAGAAGAGGTTCGCGAAAAACATAACCTTGGTGATCAAGAATTAACGCGTGATCCTGATGTACTGGATACCTGGTTCTCCTCTGCCCTTTGGCCATTTGCTACATTAGGCTGGCCTCAAGAAACTCCAGAACTTAAAACCTTCTTACCAACCAGCGTTCTGGTAACAGGTTTTGACATTATTTTCTTCTGGGTTGCCCGCATGATTATGATGGGCTTGAAGTTCACGGGCGAAGTACCTTTCAAAGAAATCTATATCACTGGCCTAATTCGTGATGAGCATGGCCAGAAGATGTCAAAGTCCAAAGGTAACGTGCTCGATCCTATCGACATCATTGATGGGATTGATATCGATTCATTGGTAGCAAAGCGCACTACCGGCATGATGAATCCCAAAGATGCTGAAAAGATTTCCAAGCGTACCCGTAAAGAGTATCCAGAAGGGATTGCCCCTTATGGTACTGATGCAATGCGCTTTACGTTTTGCGCCATGGCCTCTACTTCACGCGATATTAACTTTGATCTTAATCGTGTGGAAGGTTATCGCAACTTCTGTAACAAAATATGGAATGCTGCTCGCTATGTTCTGATGAATACTGAAGAGCAGGATACAGGTATCAATGGCGGCGACATGACTTTAAGTGTTGCTGATCGTTGGATTCAAAGCGAACTGCAAAAAGCCATTACCGAGTTCGAAAAGGCGGTTGCTAACTATCGTTTCGACCTGGCTTCCAATGCGTTATATGAATTTACCTGGAACACCTACTGCGACTGGTATTTAGAACTATCTAAGCCGATCCTGTACGGCGATGAATACAGTGAAGCAGAAAAACGTGGCACGCGTCATACCCTAGTTTCTGTGCTTGAAAGCTTAATGCGCTTGCTACACCCTTTCATGCCATTTATCACTGAAGAAATCTGGCTGCGAGTAGCGCCATTAACAGGTATCAATACCAAAGAACAAACCAGTATTATGCTACAGCCATTCCCTGAAGTTCAGGCTGGTTTGGTTGATGAGCAGTCCGAGCAAGATATCGAATGGTTAAAAACCATTATTGTTGGCGTGCGTAACATTCGCGGTGAAATGAATATTGCACCTGGAAAACCACTTACCGTTTTATTCCGTAATGGTTCAGCACAGGACAAAACACGCCTGGATAGCTACCAAAACTTCCTAAGCAAACTGGCTAAGCTAGAGTCAATCGAATGGCTACAAACAGGCCAGGAAGCACCAATGTCTGCTACCGCTCTGGCTGGCAAAATGGAAATATTGATTCCAATGGCTGGATTAATTGACGTCGATCAGGAAATGGCTCGTCTCAACAAAGAGAAAGAAAAACTGGAAAAAGAACAGCAACGCATTAGCGGCAAACTTTCTAACAAAAACTTTACTGACAAAGCACCTGAAGCAGTAGTTAGCAAAGAGAAAGAAAAACTCGAAGAGGTTGAGTCAACTTTGAGCAAGGTCGCTGAACAAATGAACCAACTGGAGTCACTATGAAAACTCTAACACTTAACATTCTTCTTCTCATTTCTATGTTTGGGATGTCTTATACAATGGCCGAAGAACCACAAAAACACTTTGGCTATTTTAAAGTTAGCAAAGATCAAATTGGCGAAGCCTGCCCAGAACTTAAAAAAGGACAGCAACTAACCTATAAAGTTAAAAGCAATAAACCGGTTCAATTTAACTTTCATTTTCATCAAGGTGATGAAGTCACCTACCCAGTAGAAGACCATGAAACGCAGTTAATTGAGAAAACTTTTGTTGCTGAAATAGACGAAACCTACTGCTTAATGTGGACAGGTTTGGAAGACAACTCCACAATTCAGATGGAGTATTTCATACAATAGTGGTGCACGTATAAAGCAACATGCTAAAATCAAAAAAGGCGCTTACTGATAGCGCCTTTTTTATGAGTTATTGGAAACAACTTCTCAAAACAAACCCGGTCGATACTTGAAGTGTTTCTTAACGGTTTCGATAATTTGTGTTTCAGTCATTTTATCAGCGGCTTGAATTTCAACTTTTAACTTACTGTTGTGCTGATGGCTATCGAGGTATTTAGCAAACTCCTTTTTAGCCTCTGCTGGGCCGAAAATATATAAGTTTTCAGCGTTATTAACTCCCGATGCCACTTCGGAATAGTACTGATTAAGTATTTGTTGGTTCCGTCTATCAGCTTTATCTTCAGCAAAAACACCCTGTGGTCCATAGGGTGTTTCAGAGCGTGAACCACGTTTTTCGTCGATATGCTCTTCCACACCTGACTTAAAAAAGCGCGTGCTGATTCCTTTATCACTGACCCCTACAAGAACAGCTTCTCTGTGATCAATCCAGACACCCATTTTAGAGTGAGCCATAAACACCTCCGTATCTCATGACATACTCCCATCATACTACTCAGTAAGAATTTTTAAAGTCGACCACATCAAACTCTAATACTTGCTGATTCATGGTAAACAGACCTCCTCAGCAGGGGCGCGCATATTGTAGTGAGTGGACATAACATGTCCGTAAGCACCGGCATTCTCTATCAGAATCAAGTCACCTTCAAAGGTGTCTGGAAAAGGAATTTCAATACCTAGCTTGTCGGTACTTTCGCAAATCGGACCAACAACCGTTGCTAGATGATTTTTACTGTCAGTAATCCTGCTTAAGTTCACGATATTATGGTAAGAGCCGTAAAGTGCTGGCCGCATTAGTGAGTTCATACCAGTATTAATACCCACGTAATAATAATTCTGTTTTTGTTTCACTTGAGTGACTTTCGATACAAGAACCCCTGTGTTAGCGGCAATATATCGGCCAGGCTCAATCCATAATTGATAGCCTGGATGTTGGGCTTTAACTTCTAACAGACTTTGATTAATTTGCTCCATCGTCAACTCAATCTGTTGAGCTCGCTCTTTAATCCCAAAACCGCCGCCCAGGTTTAGATATTTCACATCAGGAAATTGCTGCGCAACACTGGCAAGAAGGCGAGCGTGTTCAGCCCAATGCTCATTAGTCAAAATTCCACTTCCAGCATGAGCATGCAAACCGAGCACTTTAATGTTGTGCTCTTTAAGGATGGGCAGTAAACCTTCCAATTCCTGAATAGGGATACCAAACTTCGAAGTGGCTCCTGCAGTACGCACATTCTCATGGTGGCCTTTGCCAATATTAGGATCGATACGAAGGAAGATGTTTCTGTTGGCAAAAGTCTCAGCCCAGTGCTTCAATGGATAACTGCTATCCAGCGATAACATCACGCCATAATCGAGCGCCTTCTGGTACTCATTGCGGCTAGCAAAGTTGGGAGTAAAAAATATTCGACTGGTATCAATATCTGGGAATAACTCTTTAACACGTTCCACCTCAAAAATTGACACGGTTTCAAAGCCAATACCCTGCTCATAAGCTGTAGTTAACACCTGTGGATGATTGTTTGCTTTGACGGCAAAGAATATTTGATCGACGGCACTAATATTTTGCAGGTTGTTAATATTCTCCGCTACAGCGCTAAGGTTATAGATATACGCATTCTCTCGTGATTCGAGACAATGCTCAATTTCAGCACGACGTTTTTGCCACCACTTTTCAACCATCACTTCCGAAGCAGGCTTTTTAAGTTCTTTAGCAGTTGGCCCAAGAATCTCACTGTTTGGATTATTACTGATTAATAATTCATGTAATGCCGCGATCACTTTATCGCAATGCTCATCATCAATAACAAAGGTCAGATTAAGATCCGATGCAGCCTGTGATAGCAAATAGACTTTATAGGTTTCGAAAATAGAAAAGGCCGGAGCAATTTTATGCAAGATGGCGCGAACATTCTGACCGACAATAGAAACTGCCGAGCAGTTTTTCATAACGTTGACTCGACAAATCGTCGCCAACTCTTCCACCAGATTTTTAAGTCTTCGCTCACTGACCACTTGCGTCAAACTGTCCAAACTAATGGTCACATTAGTCTCAGAGGTCGATACCAAATCCACTGACACCTGATGCTTTTTAAAGATGGCAAATAAATCAGCCAGAAATCCCGCCTGTTGCCACATGCCCTGACTTTCCATTGAGATTAGTGTAATGCCGTTCTTAGCAGTAATTGCTTTAACCATGCCCCAACGGTTATCAAAATGATGGATTTGAGTTCCAGCCAATTCAGAATCAATGGTTGAGCGAATAAAAATGGGGATATCCGATAATTGAGCTGGTCGAATAGCTCGCGGGTGCAGCACCTTGGCACCAGCCGAAGCCATCTCCTGCGCTTCATCATAATTAAGATGATTCAATAATCGCGCGTTAGGAACTTGGTTTGGATTAGCGGTGAAAATGCCTGGCACGTCCGTCCAAATTTCAAGTCTGGTTGCAGCCAGCTTAGCCGCAAAGTAAGCCGCAGAAGTGTCAGAACCGCCACGCCCAAGCAAGACTGTATCCTGCTCATCATTGCTGGCAATGAAACCTTGTGTGATAACAACCGGCACATCTTGAGTGGTATTAATTAAGTCTTGATCAAGGTCACATACACAGCCCGCAGACAGGTAGTCATTCTGGCTTTGTGGATTAGCGTATAAATAATCCCTGGCGTCCAACCATAATGGCTTATCATCAAGTACCTGGGATAAGTAATCTGCACCAATTTTAGTAGCCCACAGCTCACCTTGAGCCATTATTAATGCGCGTGTCCTATCACTCACCTCACCCAGCAAGTTGATTCCATCTAATAATCGCTTTAAATATAGATACTCATCCTCAAGCAGGTTTTCCGTTATTCCTAATGAATCTATCAGTTTATTATGAAGTGTTACGACCTCCTGATAAGCCTCAGTATAGTCACCATCAATAGCCTGGATAATCAATTGCTCAAGACGATTCGAGACCGTGCTAACAGCCGAATGAACAACAAACACCTTAATACCTTTACCACGTTTTCGCTTGACGATCTTGGCAATGGTATCCCAGTTCTTGCGTGAAGATACGCTGGTACCACCAAATTTCAAAACGTGTACTGTGTTAGCTGTTGTCATCGCCAATCTCCAAAACTGTTATGCGAATATCGTGTTAATAAAAATTATAAGCCATAAAAAAACCCGCAGAGGATGTCCTGTGCGGGCTTTGAAATAGAAAACAAATTAACTTTTCTTTCACCCACAACCATAAAGGACACGTTTTTTAAGTGCCTTCTTAGTATGTTTCTTGAAAGAAAAAGTCATGTTCATAATGCGGAATATAAGTGATTTAACGGATAAGTCAAATAATAACTGGTTATTTATTACCCTTGCTAGCTCTTTTGTTGCGAAAGAAACGTTTTAATTGTTCACTGCACTCTTCCTGTAATAAGCCTGACTGGACAACACATTGATGATTAAAGCTTGGACTCTGCAAAATATTCAGTACAGAACCAGCCGCACCCGTGCGCGGGTCAGTGGTTGCAAAAACCACTCTCGACACTCTTGCATGAACCATCGCCATAGCGCACATTGCACAGGGCTCAAGAGTGACGTATAGCGTGGTATCAACCAGACGATAATTATCCAGCTCTTGCCCAGCCGCCCTGATGGCAATCATTTCAGCATGCGCAGTAGGGTCATGATTAAGAATAGGTTGGTTAAAGCCTTCAGCCACCACCTCGCCATCTTTTGCCAACACCGACCCCACCGGCACCTCGCCCTTCTCCTCAGCGATAGATGCCAACTCAAAAGCTCGTTGCATGCAGTGGTGATCAAAGTCAGTAAAGTCAGTCATGAAATTCAAGAGTAAGTTATTTTGATGGCTTAAGTCCACAGAACAAAGGTATCTATAAGTTTTCAGCTTTCCTGCATCTACGTGGCAAAAACAGATTTTAGCGCGGAATGGACACAAAGTCCCTGAGCACTATATTAAGCTCCACCTATCCAACTATAAATTTACGTCCTAAGTAGCGAGAAGAAATATAGGATTTTTCTACTTCTGCAAGGCGTAAGTTCGCACAAAGAGGGAGTGGACATAGAGTCCATGACCGATTGAGCAAACTTACAACACAGCAGAAGGCGAAAAAGACTTATTTATTCCGCTAATTATTCCCACTCAATAGTGGCTGGAGGTTTCGAGGAAATATCATATGTAACCCTCGATATCCCATCCACCTCATTAATAATCCGGCCCGAAACATGCTCCAGAAACTCATACGGCAAGTGTGCCCAGCGTGCTGTCATGAAATCTATTGTTTCTACTGCTCGAAGCGCTACCACGTAGTCATACTTTCTGCCGTCACCCATAACACCTACTGAACGGACTGGTAGGAACACGGTAAATGCCTGGCTGGTTTTGTTGTAAAGATCATGTTTATACAATTCTTCGATGAAGATTGCGTCGGCACGACGAAGCAGGTCAGCATACTTCTTTTTCACTTCACCCAAAATGCGGACACCTAAACCTGGACCTGGGAATGGGTGACGATAGAGCATGTCATAGGGAAGCCCTAGCTCCAAACCAATCTTACGCACTTCATCTTTAAATAATTCACGTAATGGTTCGACCAACTTTAGATTCATTTTTTCAGGCAGACCACCAACGTTGTGGTGCGATTTAATAACATGCGCCTTGCCGGTTTTAGCACCCGCTGATTCAATCACATCTGGGTAGATAGTGCCTTGTGCCAACCATTGTGCGTTGGTTAATTTCTTTGATTCTTCATCAAAAATATCAATGAAAACTTTACCTATGACTTTGCGTTTAGCTTCAGGTTCATCAATGCCCTTCAATTCATCAAGGAATCGATCTTCCGCATCGATGCGAATAATGTTCAAACCAAAGTTGTCACCAAACATGGCCATCACTTGATCGGCTTCGTTTAATCGCAACAAGCCATTGTCTACAAATACACAGGTTAACTGTTTACCGATAGCTCGGTGTAATAACATGGCAGTTACTGACGAATCAACACCACCCGACAAGCCCAGCACAACTTCGTCATCACCGACTTGTTGTTTAATTTGCTCGATAGCGTCATCAATAATGTTTTCGGCTGTCCACAATTTCTCACAACCACAAATATCATCAACAAAGCGCTCAAGAATACGACCGCCTTGTTTGGTGTGGGTCACTTCGGCGTGGAATTGAATCCCATAGAAGGGTTTTTCTTTATGAGCAATCGCTGCAATAGGCGCATTGTCGCTTGAAGCGATAACCACAAAGTCTTCTGGTACAGAAAGTACTTTATCGCCATGGCTCATCCAAACGTCGAGTACCGGATGGCCTTCTGTATCGAATCGGTCTTCGATGCCTTCAAATAAGGCGCTGTGGGTCTTAGTGAAAACTTCCGCGTAACCAAATTCACGTTTTTCTGAGCCACCAACACGGCCACCAAACTGATCTGCCATGGTTTGCATCCCATAGCAAATACCCAACACAGGCACACCTTGTTCAAATACACACTGCGGTGCACGAGGGGTATTTTCTCCAGCTACTGATTCTGGACCACCTGATAAGATAATTCCTTTAGGATTAAACTCACGAATGAATTCCTCTTCAACATCGAATGGTACTAACTCACAATAAACTCCAATTTCGCGCACACGACGGGCGATTAGCTGAGTGTATTGCGAACCAAAATCCAAAATAAGAATTCGATGTTCATGAATATTTTCTTGCATTGTCATTACCTTTAATCAAGTTAGGTATAAATAAACACATTAATAAAAAAATCAAAAAGCCGCAGACTGGTTCTGCGGCTTTAAATCTATCCATCTCTTTTTTATCTCGAAACACACGGAGAGCTGGTAGAACTATCAACTCTCAGTCTGTTGATTACTTCACGCGATAGTTCGGTGCTTCTTTTGTGATAGCAACGTCATGCACATGACTTTCGTTCATGCCAGCATTAGTTACTCGTACAAATTCCGCTTTGTTCTGCATTTCTTCAATGGTTGAACAACCGGTCAAGCCCATACTAGAACGTAAGCCACCCATCATCTGATGAATAATCTGAGTCATTGAACCTTTATAAGGAACGCGACCTTCGATACCTTCCGGTACCAATTTATCAGCAGCATTTGAGCTCTGGAAATAACGGTCACTTGAGCCCTGCTTTTGTGACATGGCGCCTAATGAGCCCATACCACGATAAGACTTATATGAACGTCCTTGGAATAGCTCAACTTCGCCTGGAGCTTCTTCAGTTCCGGCAAGCATTGAGCCGACCATAACGCTATAAGCGCCAGCGGCTATAGCCTTGCAAATATCACCGGAGAAGCGGATCCCGCCATCAGCAATAAATGGGATACCAGAGCCTTTAAGCTCTTTTGCAACACTGGCTACCGCTGAAATTTGAGGAACGCCAACACCGGTTACGATACGTGTTGTACAGATTGAACCTGGGCCAATCCCTACTTTGACACCATCGGCACCCGCATCTACCAAAGCGCGCGCACCAGCAGCAGTGGCAACATTACCACCCATCACTTGCTTATCTGGGTAGTTTTGCTTAATCCATTTGATACGATCTAATACGCCTTGCGAATGACCATGCGATGTATCAACTAAGATAATATCGACACCTGCTGCAACTATCGCAGCAACTCGATCAGCCGTTTCAGTGCCAGTACCCACGGCAGCACCAACACGTAAGTGACCATAGCGGTCCTTACAGGCATTAGGCTTCGTCTCGGCATTGTTGATATCTTTAACGGTGATCAAACCTTTCAATTCAAAGTTATCGTTTACCACTAACAACTTTTCAATACGGAACTCGTGCAGCTTGTCGTAAATTTCTTCCTGGCTGGCATCTTCTTTAACAGTGACCAGACGCTCTTTAGTCGTCATGACTTTCGATACTGGTTTATCAAGATTGGTCTCAAATCGAATATCGCGGTTAGTCACAATACCCACTAACTGATTTCCATCAACTACTGGCATGCCTGAAATACCATGCTCACGGGTCATTTGCTTGACTTGGCCGATGGTGATATCTGGAGTGATGGTGATTGGATCGCTGACAATTCCGCTCTCGAATTTTTTAACGCGACGAACATGCTCGGCTTGTTGCTCGATGGTCATATTCTTGTGAATAAAGCCCAAACCACCTTCTTGCGCCAACGCAATAGCTAAACGCGATTCAGTGACCGTGTCCATTGCAGCAGAAACAAGGGGGATGTTGAGGGTATACTCGCTGGTAATCTTAGTGCGCAGGTCTGCGTCAGCAGGCAAAATGTTGGAGTGTGCCGGCACTAATAAAACGTCGTCAAAGGTAAGAGCTTCCTCTATAATGCGCATATTGTGTTCCACGTATTATTCCGCCAATGCGGAAGGCACTGGCTTGATGAAGCGCGTTATTATAACGCTTTAGCCATTGCAAGGTAAATAACTATTTAATTCGATTTCTCTATGATAAAACCCATTCTTGAGCCCCAACAAACAGGCGAAACGCGCAAAATTTACTCTGTGAGCGAATTGGCCTTCAAAGTCCGTAAGCAGTTAGAGGACGTTATTGGGCAAGTCTGGATTAGCGGAGAAATATCCAACCTGGCTTTGCCTGCCTCCGGCCACTGGTACTTCACACTAAAAGACAATGGTGCTCAGTTACGTTGCGCTATTTTCAAAAACCGCAACCGCAGTGCCCGCTTCACACCAGAAGATGGCCAGCAGGTTTTGCTGCGAGCCAAGCTGAGCTTATACGAGCCACGTGGCGATATTCAGCTAATCGGCGAATATATTGAGCCAGCGGGTGAAGGCGCACTACAAATTGCTTTCAACCGCCTCAAAGAAAAACTTCAGGCTGAAGGCTTGTTTGCACCAGAGCTGAAACGCCCTATTCCAAAGCACCCGAAAAAGATTGGTATCATCACCTCGCCAAGCGGTGCTGCGATTAGAGACGTGTTAAGCGTCCTCAAGCGGCGCATGCCACAAATTCCTGTGATTATTTACCCAAGCCAGGTACAAGGCGAAAAAGCCGCTAAAAGCCTTATAGAGCAGTTAGATATTGCCAATCAGCATAACCAGTGTGATGTGCTTCTAATCACGCGAGGTGGCGGCTCATTGGAAGACATGTGGTGCTTTAATGATGAAACGCTGGCGCGCAAAATTCGCCAAAGTGATATTCCTGTCGTTTCAGCAGTGGGTCATGAGGTGGATACGTCTATTAGCGACTGGGTGGCTGACTTAAGAGCGCCAACCCCTTCAGCGGCAGCCGAATTACTGGTTCCTGATCAAAGCGAGCTGCTACGTAAGCTGGTACAACTTGAGCGCCGCTTAACTGGTGAGTTTGAACATAGACTACAGGTTGCGCAATCAAAGCTGGATACGCTAATTGCTCGGATTATTCATCCAAAGCAACAACTCAGCAGCTATAAAATTGAATTGCAGTCACTCAACAAAAGTTTATTAGGCGCGCAAAAATATTTGTTACAAAGCAAACAGGCTGAGTATAAAGACTTAGATTCTCGACTGCGTAGCTACAATCCAAAGCTGCAACTTAGCCAGGCTAAAAGCTCATTACAGCAGACCAATAAAAGCCTAGTGCAATCCTGGAAGTACTTACTGAAACAGAAACAACAGATGTTGGCACTCAAAGCGCAGAAACTGAATAACATCAGTCCACTGGCGACACTTGAGCGTGGTTATACCATTACAGGGGATGAATCAGGAAAGGCTTTAAAAAGTGCTAAAGAAGCTAGAACACAACAAACTATTATTACAAAGTTTGTTGACGGAGAAATTAAGAGTAAAGTTTATGATAACTAATTGCTAAGCTTTGTATCTTTTATTTCCTCCAAGGCTCTAATTTTATCAACTTCTTCTAATATCACTGTGGCGGTACTACCTTGAACAGGAACTACTATATTGCCAGCAACCTGAATTGTCGGCCCATCATCACCAAATAACATTATCATTTTATAAAATTGTGGCTTACCAGCTTTAATATGAAGAGGAAGCACAAAAGGGTCTGGAGCCCAATTCCAATTACTATCTGGGCCATCAATACTCCCTAATGTCACTTCATAGCTTCCCTCAGGTAAGTGAAGATATAGATATCCACCTGGCTTTAACTTACCTTTATATTTACCGTTAATATAAAGGTAGGGCGAGCCGGCTGCTCCTAGGGAACTGTAAACTCTGTAAAAATACACTGTTCCATCATCAACTTCTGTTGCTGTCTGCTCCTGAAAAGCAGGCCCATTTGCAGCACAACCAGTTAAAATTGCAACAGTACATAAAATAAAAAACCTTTGGAAACCAATCATTACAACCGAATAACCACTTATCTTCCGCCCCACTTCTTAATCGCACGCTTACGCTTTAGGCGTTGACGACGTGTGATTTCATTTTTCTTGCCTTTGAAAGGATTGTCACCCTCTTTCAGCTCTAACCGAATAGGGGTACCGATCAGTTTCAATTTGTCACGGAAAAAATTAACCAAGAAACGCTTATAGCTTTCGGGCAGCTTACTGCACTGGTTACCGTGAATAACGATCAAAGGTGGATTATGGCCACCCGGATGCGCATAGCGCAATTTAACCCGACGACCACGAACAGTCGGTGGTTGGTGCTTCTCGCTGGCTTCTTCAAGCAAACGCGTCAATTTCGAAGCGCTCATTTCAACTTGGGCACTGGCCCAGGCTTCATCTACGGATTCCCAGAGATGGCCAACATTCGAACCATGTAACGCAGAAATAAAGTGTATACGAGCAAAATCAATAAAACCTAAACGGCGATCAATTTCATGCTTAACATTATCGCGTTGCTCTTCGGTCATGCCATCCCACTTGTTGATCGCAATCACCATTGAGCGGCCCGAGTCAATGATATAGCTAATCAGGCTTAAATCCTGATCAGTTATCGGCTCTCTAGCATCCATCACCATAATGGAAACGTTCGAATCATCAATGGCCTGAAGAGTTTTCAGTACTGAAAACTTTTCCACTGTTTCTTTAACTTTGCCACGACGCCTAACCCCTGCGGTATCGATCAGGGTATATTTCTTTTCGCGGCGTTCCATTTCAATATAGATACTGTCACGAGTGGTGCCGGGTAAATCGTAAACTACGACTCGCTCCTCACCAAGAAAACGATTAACCAAAGTAGATTTGCCAACATTTGGCCGACCTACAATCGCAAGCTTTAATCCTTGGGCTTTCTCATAACCAATCAGTTGGTCTTCGTCGTTAGACTCTAGATGGAGTTCATCAAAAATCGTATCAACTAAAGTGTTAACGCCACGGCCATGAGCGGCAGCTAAAGGAAGTACCGTTTGATAGCCAAGGCTGTAGTAATCTGACAAGGCAGCATCGGCATGTATGCCATCCACTTTATTGACCAACACAATGATCGGCTTGTTCTGACGTCTTAGATGATCAGCAACAAACTCGTCAGCGGCAGTCATGCCGGTTCTGGCGTCAACCAGAAATAAAACAATATTAGCTTCAGTGATTGCCAGCAATGACTGACCAGCCATTAACCCATCAATACCTTCTTCATCGCCAGCGATACCGCCGGTATCAACGACAATAAATTTTTGGCCTTTTAAAGTTGCCTGCCCATATTGACGGTCACGAGTTAGACCAGGCAGGTTAGCTACCAGTGCATCGCGCGATTTTGTTAATCGATTAAATAATGTTGACTTACCTACGTTGGGACGACCAACGAGAGCGATAACTGGTAGCATGAATATTACTCTTCAGAAGATGTTGCAAGCGGGTTTTCCAGAACGTGGAGGTACCCATAACGTGTTGTTGCGATCACATGCTCATCAGTGACGATAGGCTTTCCGGCTATGCCATATCGGTCCAAGTACGTGCGTGCAACAAATTCACCGGTGCTTTTATCTAACCAGTGCAGGTAACCTTCAAAGTCTCCTAACACAATATAATCACCATTATCCGCGGCACCGGTTGGTTTACGGTACAAGAGGCCTTCCTGAGTCCACACTTCTTCCCCTGTAATACGATCCAGAGCCACGACTCGACCTTTAGTGTCAACCATATAAACGCGTCTAGCATCAACTAATAACTCTTCGGTGACCGAAGCTTCTTCACGCCACAAGTAGCGGCCATTAGTCAAATCCATAGCAATTGCAAAACCGTTAAAACCAGCAGCATATAAATAGTTGGAGTAAACAACTGGGGTTGAATCAACGTCAACTATCCGAGAAATTTCAGAGCTGCCACGAGGTGCAGAGATTCGTTGTTCCCATATCAAGTCACCCGTTCGCAAATTGAAAGCAGCCATTTTACCGTTTGCGAAACCAGTTATAACAATACCACTGGTTGCTACCGGAGCTGACGTACCACGCAATGTCAGGTTAGGGATAATGCGGTCATAGAACCAATCTTGTTTTTGGCTGGCCAACGAATATGCAAAAATACGACCATCCGGAGTGCGCACTACTAATCGGCCGTCACTGATTGCAGGTTTAGCCAAAACTTCAGTAGTCACATCAACATGCCACAACTTTTTACCATCGTTAACATCAAGTACATGAACTTGAGCGTTCTTGGTTCCTACAGCTACCAGGCCGGCATTTGCAGTCACACCGCCAGATAAAGGTTGCTTCAGGTCTGTTTCCCATATCACTTTGCCCGACTTAATCTCAAAAGCTGTTATAAGGCCCTTAACATCAGCCGTTATAAGTTTATCCTGCCAAAGCGCTGGGGATAGACTGTTAAACTTTTCTTCATCACCCTGTCCAATGACATCAACCCAACTGGACTGTACTGAGAATTTTTCCTCAATATCATCAAGTTCTTTCGGAGGGTTGACCACTTCATCGGAGCAAGCCGCTAAAAATGTAGCAGCCATTAATAAAGTGAAAATTCGTTGTGTCCAACCTGAAATCATAAGTATATCCCGTTAAAAGTATCTATTATTTATCAATGCCAAGCTGGCTTAAACGCATTTGAAGTAACGGGTTAACCGCGCCCTCACCTGCATCGCGAGCTTCAATTAAGACACTTTTAGCTTGTTCTGTTTCACCTTGAGCTAACAAAGCTTCAGCTTTAACCAATAATGCATTTGCCTGATAAGCCTGTTCATCAATCGCCTCTACAGTAGCAACTGCGTCGCTGAACTGCTCGAGCTGTAACTGCACACGAGCTAGTCGCAATTGTGCAATGGATTCAAAAGTGTCGTTAGATTGGTCAACAACCCACTTCAATTGTTCCGCAGCTTCAGCAAATTTATTGTCATTAACCAGTTGCTCCGCAAGAGTCAGTACCGCTAATGAAGCATAACTTGATGCAGCGTGATCAGTCTTAAGGCCATTAACCTTGTTCGCCAGTGCTGTTGCGTCTGCTGTATCAGATAAAGACAACACTTCAGAATAAACCATTGATGCCTTAGCACTTTGACTCTCTTTATGGTCTTGATAATAATTCCAACCAAACAAAGCACCAAAACCAATCACAGCACCCAATATAATCGAGGTACCATTTTCCTTCCAAAATTGCTTTATCGCTTCGACCTGTTGTTCTTCTGTTTCGTAAGCCACTGTCGGCCTCCTCAATAATCGATTTAATCTATATTAACTACTTATACCAAATGCTTTTTATACTAAGTACTGCTCAAGCAACTGACAAACATCACGCTGCGACACCACCAACTGCTCTTTATGTTCACGCAGGTATTTCACCCCAACCGTGCCATCCTGAACTTCTTGCTCGCCAATAACGAGTGCAATTTTAGCGCCACTTTTATCAGCACGCTTAAATTGTTTCTTGAAATTACCAGCACCGCAGTTCATTCGAACTCTTACCGCAGGCCACTGATCACGCAACTGCTCGGCTAATTGCAAGGCACTCAATTCAGCTTGTTCACCGAGAGCCACCATATAAACGTCAGCTGTAGCCACTTCTTCAGGAGCCATCTCTTGAATCAGAGCGACAATCCGCTCAAGCCCCATCGCAAAACCACTGGCTGGCGTTGCATGACCGCCTAACTGTTCGGTTAGACCATCATAACGACCACCGGCACAAATCGTACCTTGTGCGCCGAGTTCGTCGGTCACCCATTCAAATACTGTTCGATTGTAGTAATCTAAACCACGCACCAAATTAGTGTTGATGGTATAGGGGATATTGTTAGTATCCAGGATCTGACATAGGCGCTCAAAGTGTTGTTTTGATTCCTGATCTAAATGCTCGCTTAATTTAGGTGCATCCTTAACCAACTTT
This sequence comes from Kangiella sp., assembly GCF_048265365.1. Taxonomy (NCBI): domain Bacteria; kingdom Pseudomonadati; phylum Pseudomonadota; class Gammaproteobacteria; order Kangiellales; family Kangiellaceae; genus Kangiella; species Kangiella sp. The sequence goes on along the minus strand of NZ_JBLXBT010000001.1, from coordinate 1,194,015 downwards.
TGCACATCAGGATTTTTACTGTCCAGAATTCGCAGCGGGTTGGTAGCCAAACGACGCTGGCTGTCTTCGTCCAGCTGGTCTTTAATCGGCTCCAAAAAAGCAACCAATTTATCACGATACTCAGCGCGCGCTTCATTCGAACCTAATGAATTGATCTCAAGATGCACCGAGCTGTGAATACCAATCATCTTCCATAGACGTGCGGTCATTAGGATAAGTTCCGCATCCACATCCGGCGTACCAACCCCAAAGGTTTCGACACCAAGCTGATGGAACTGACGGTAGCGACCCTTTTGTGGTCTTTCATGACGGAACATTGGTCCCATGTACCATAGGCGCTGCTCCTGGTTATAAAGCAAGCCGTGCTCAATTCCTGCACGCACACAACTGGCTGTTCCCTCTGGACGCAAGGTCAAGCTATCGCCATTACGATCCTCAAAGGTGTACATCTCTTTTTCAACGATATCAGTCACTTCGCCGATAGAGCGCTTGAAAAGATGAGTCTTTTCAACGACCGGCATGCGAATTTCGTTGTAGCCATAACTGGCCATCAGCTGCCTGAGCACCGACTCTAATTTTTGCCAATGTGGTGTTGAGTCCGGCAAGATATCATTCATGCCACGGACTGCTTGTATTTTTTCCGCCAAAACTAGCCTGGCTCCGTCAGTTGTAAAATTGGATTAAAGTGCGAGATTATAGCGAATTTGGCGGAAAACAGTAGCTTTTTCCGCCAAACTCTTCATCAGGATATGCGTTGTTAACGAACCTGGGTGACAGGAAGCTGTTCAGCTCCTTTGGTGATTTCTTCTGCTTTCTCGCGTTTCTCAGCGAGCTTACGTCGTATTTGAGCTTCGAGCTCATCTACAAGACTCTCATTAGCGACTTTATGACTTTTTTCACCGTTCTCATACAGCATGCTTTTCTTGAAACCGCCAGTCAGTCCAATCGTGACTTCTTTAGCTTCGCCAGGACCATTGACCACACAACCAATCACAGCCACATCAATGTGCTCATTAACGTCTTCGAGACGTTGCTCAAGTTCGTTGACGGTTTTAATCACATCAAACTGCTGACGCGAACAGGATGGACATGCAATCAGGTTAATGCCACGTTGACGCAAACCTAAGCTTTTCAGGATATCGTAGCCAACTTTGACTTCTTCGACCGGATCAGCTGCTAAAGAGACCCGAATGGTATCGCCGATACCTTCTGCCAATAACATTCCTAGGCCAACCGCCGATTTCACAGCACCTGTGCGAATACTTCCGGCTTCAGTAATGCCAAGATGTAGTGGGTTATCAATTTCTTTGGCTAAAATGCGGTAAGCTGCAACGGTCATGAAGACATCAGAAGCCTTAAGGCTGATCTTATAATCCTTAAAATTATGGCGCTCCAGCATTTCGATATGGCGATAAGCAGACTCAACTAAAGCTTCGGGGGTCGGCTCACCATACTTTTCTTGCAAGTCTTTTTCTAAAGAACCGGCATTAACGCCGATCCGGATAGGAATATTACGTGCTCTGGCCGCTTCAACAACCGCTTTAACCCGTTCTTCGGAGCCAATGTTGCCAGGATTAATTCTCAAGCAGTCAACGCCATATTCCGCCACTTTCAGGGCAATTCGATAGTCGAAATGAATATCAGCTACCAATGGTACTGGGGATTGCTGCTTAATGAGTTTAAAGGCCTCGGCGGCTTTCATCGTAGGCACGGATACTCGAACAATATCGGCCCCGGTGTCAGCCAGTGCACGAATCTGAGCAACCGTCGCCTCCACATCACAGGTTTCCGTATTGGTCATGCTTTGCACCGCAATCGGCGCATCACCGCCAACAGGTACATTGCCCACCATAATTTGACGCGATTTGCGTCGGCTAATCCAAGATTGACCGTTCATAATATTTCGTAATATAGGTTGTTGAATCTATTAGATAAATACCAAGGTATTAATTACCAAGAGTTAGTCGAGCAGCCCGAGTATCAGGATAGCTCGACAAATCAACGGGTTCATTTTGATAGGACAATTGTACAGCAGATGGCTTGCCAAGTGTTAGCTCAATAGGGGTTGGCCCAGACAAACTGATAGATGTTCCGCCCTGCTTTATCCCTAAGGCCAACACTTTGCCGTTGGCGTCAGTAATTCTAACCCAGCAATCATCAGAAAATACCAGTACAAGATCGCCACCAGCTCCGCTCTTAGTACTATCTGAAGCTATATTACTGGTCCCTTCTGGCAGAGTTGCCACTGCTGACTCTTCAGCAGGTGCTAATTCCGATATATCATCCTCAGACACTGTTGTCTGCTCTTGTAAGTCCGCACTATCAGCTAAATCATTGGCTGAGTCAGAGGTTGCTGGTTCTGAAAGTAACAGGTCACCTTCTTCATTTTGTCCCAGCGTTAGAATGGTCTTTTGTTCAGAGATGCTTGGTGTAGAGGAAGTAAACTGTTGCCAGATTTTTTTCTCGACCAATAAATAATATAAGCCCAAGAGTACCAGCAGAATGAGCAATGTGGTCACAGTCTTAATCATCCAGTTGCTGGAGGTAAGGGGCTTCTCCAGTTCAATGGTGGCTAATGATTGCTCATTTTGAGTGAATAGATTGTTGCGCTTACAAAAGTTATCAAAATTCTCGACAATATCATCATCGTCCAACTTCAATAACTCCGCATAGTTCCGTAAGTATCCTCGGTAAAAGGTTGCGGGAAGATCCGCGGAGTAATCATCACTTTCGATTGAGATTACGGTTTGACGCGTCAGCTTTAACTTCTGCACCACATCTTCAATGGAAATACCAGCCCGCTCTCGAGCCTGCTTTAACAGGCTACCGGGGCTGAATTGGACGTCTTGTTCTAGAGTTTGATCAGTTTCTGACATTAATTATCTAATTCTAATATATTCTTGAGCCTCATCAGAATCCGGATAAAGCTCCAATAATTTCTCTCCATACCCTCGCATATTACTACGTGCCTGTAGGCCTTTTGCTATTTTATAACCCAGCAGCAATGACTTTGGGGTTGAACTCGTTTGAGCCTCAAAGCGGAACATATAAGCTTCTGCTAAGCGATAGTTTCCTGTTGCATAACTCACTTCAGACATGCCGTACAAAGAGCGTGCTAAGCTGGGATTAAAGGATAGCGCTTTCTCAAAATACTGCTTTGCAAGCTCATACTTCTCTGCTCTTACGGCACAGAAGCCTGCGTTTTCGTAGGCAGCTCCAACTGAGGTATAATTCGGTTGCTCAACAGCTCTTAAGAAATAGCCGATACCTTCGTCATACTTCTTGCGAGAATCACACAAAAAGACTCCATAAGCATTGAGGTAGTCCGCATTTCTCGGAGATTCTTTGATTGCTCTTTTGTAATAAGCTTCGGCTGTATCGTATTCATATACTGTTTGATAGTAGTAAGCCAACCCATATAGCACATCAGGCATATCCGGATCATGCTCGTAAGCTTTTAAAAGATTCTGCTTAGCCCATTCCATATGACCAGCTTGTAAATATTGCAAACCCAAAGATAATCGCTTGGCAGCAGCTTCTTTTGGTTCGTACTTGGTTCTTTGGACGGCACCATCTTTTGTTGCAGCACTGGTTGACTCTGTGGTTGTGGTTTGACACCCCACCAAAGTTACCGTTAAAAATACCACTACCCACTTGGCATACTTTGTCATTGTTACTTCCTATCAATTTCTACGCTCAGTTTATAGCAACTTTCTTTTGAAAATAATGATGTCTAAATCTAATTTGTGTAATAAATCAGTTAGTTGGACAAAAATCAAGCTACATTGGTTCACCACTTTGTTGAACTAGTGCGCCACATTATCAACTAGAATTTCTTTCTTGTACTCCTGACGACGTTCTTGACGCTTAGTTTTGTCATTAATCTTGCCTGCCAACTGACCACAGGCTGCATCAATATCGTCACCTCGAGTACGTCGAGTTACCACAACATAACCTTTCTTAATCAAATAATCACTAAATAAATCAATCGCTTCCTGCGTCGAAGTCTGATAGTTCGCTTGTGGGAAAGGATTAAATGGAATCAAGTTGATTTTGCACGGCGTATTCTTCAGTAGCTCGGCCAGTTCTTTAGCGTGCTGTAAAGTATCGTTAACATCCTTGAGCATGACATATTCAATAGTCGCTTTACGAGCAGCATTAGAACGATCCAGATAACGGTGTACGCTGGCCATTAATTCTTTAATCGGGTATTTCTTATTGATGGGCACTAGAACATCACGCAAAGCATCATTGGGAGCGTGTAGTGAAATTGCCAACGCAACGTCTACTTGGTCAATCAAGCGATCCAACTGAGGTACCATTCCCGAAGTACTTAGTGTTACACGGCGTTTGGATAAGCCATAAGCCAGATCATCCATCATCAGCTGCATCGACTTAACCACTGGCTCAAAATTAGCCAAAGGCTCGCCCATGCCCATCATCACAACATTAGTGACGACACGCTCATCGCTTTTATGCTTACCATGTAGATAGCGAGCGGCCAGCCAAACCTGACCAATGATTTCAGCCGTTGTCAGGTTACGGTTAAAGCCCTGATAACCAGTCGAACAGAAGGTGCACTCTAAAGCACAGCCAACTTGAGACGATACGCACAAAGTTCCGCGATGCCGCTCAGGGATAAAGACCATTTCCACAGCCTGACCGCCTGGGATTTTTAAAGCCCATTTCACGGTACCGTCTTTGGATTCTTGAACGCTTAATACTTCAGGTCCTTTGATCTCAGCAACGTCTTTCAGGCGCTCACGGCACACTTTGCTGATATTGGTCATTTCATCGAAGTCTTCGACACCGAATTGATGAACCCACTTCATAACCTGCTGGGCACGGAATGGCTTTTCACCAAGTTCAACGAAGAACTCGACCATCTCATCGCGCGTCAGGTTGAGTAGGTTGGTTTTTTCATTACTCATTACAGGGCACCTTTACACGATTAATAGCTATTAAGGATAGCTACAATCAAATTTTGTACATTTTATGCGCAATCACAACGAATAGCAAAAGCACTCTGGTAAACAATAGTCACTTAGTAAAAAAGGGATGAATCAATCATCCCTTTTTTATATGTGTGTTGTTATTTCTTTGTCGTCGAACATAAATATCAACCCAGAACAAAGAAATGGTACTAAACAACCATCATCCTCTTAAAACGTGGAGTTTTGCTTCAAGTTCGAGGCGCCTGAAGGGTTTTCAGCGGAGGCGACCTTAATGGTCGTTGAGCATAAAAATCCTTCAGGCAACAAAAAAATTGAACCAAACAACCGCTTTTATCGAGTGCGAGGGCAAATCTCGTCCGCACTGAAGAAATAAGCAATCTCACGCTCAGCCGACTCTGGGCTATCAGAACCGTGTGCAGCATTTTCGTCAACAGAAACAGCGTAGTCCGCACGGATAGTACCGCGTAGTGCTTCTGCTGGGTTAGTAGCACCCATGATTTCACGATTTGCTTTGATTGCGTTTTCGCCTTCTAAAACTTGAACCATTACTGGGCCAGAAGTCATGAAGTCAACCAATGCGCCGAAGAAAGGACGCTCTTTGTGTTCTGCGTAGAAACCTTCAGCCTTTTCACGAGAAAGGTGGATCATTTTTGATGCTACGATGCGAAGACCAGCACGCTCGAAACGGCTGTAGATTTCGCCAATAACATTTTTTGCAACTGCGTCTGGTTTTACGATAGAAAAAGTACGTTCGATAGCCATTTCGGACTCCATCAATATTCGGTTAAATGCTTCCTCAGCTATAAGTCAGCATGATATTAAGAACTCAAGTATGAGAATTCAGATTAAAAGGATAAGGGGCTAGTATTCGGCCTTTTGACCTTGGACTAACCCCTTAAAATCGCGCGCATTATACTGAATGTCTATTATTTGGGCAATGCGCTTCGGTTGATTTAGCCGGCTTTCAGCTTAATAGTGGTTCATCATGCTATCCAGGCTTAGCTGCCCTTCAGCCTGAAAAGGAATCAACTGGAACAACTGGTCGGAGGCTCTGGTGGAGGTTTTGACCTCGATCTTTAACTTGTAGGTACCGATATCCAGTTTATTGCCGGACATATCCTTTAGTTCCAAGCTGTCACCAAAGCGCTTCTTCTGGCCTGGTTCAAGAGTGATGGTCTGGAATGCTTGAGTGAACATGCGCCCGCTTGACCACTGACTGACAAGGTTATCATTACTATCGTACAGGTAAATATCGAAAAGCTGGCCACTGTTGAATGTCAGCTCAACAGGTTCGCCGGATTGATTGGTTAAGGTGATGTACGCCTCAACGCTATCAGTTTCATTGAGCATCACTGTCCCAGCCGGAAAACTCGCTGAGACTTCGATGCCTTCATATTCAGGATAATTCATGCCAGCCAGCTTAGCATACTCAAGTTCATAGTCCACCACACCGGCAATGGTTTGCTCTTTCCACTTTATAAGCCCAGCGTCATACGAGAACCAGGCTGATAAGAGGCCGGCATCATTACAATAGCCATCGAAGTTAACACGAACCACTGAATTAAAAGCACCTGCCAAAGTAGTCATCAATTGAGCTTTTTCTGCGACGGTTGCTACTTGTGTACAAGAATCTAGATTCACACTATAGTTCGTGCCAATTGGATCATTAAAGTTAATCAACTTCACTGGGTTATTGCTTTGCGACAGGGTTGAAATTGAGCTACCTGAAGTTTTAAGCCACATTAATTCTCTACCGAGATAGTTTCTGACTTGTATCCACTGCGAACCGAAACGATCCGACAGAGCAATTGTCTTACTTTGACCATATCTCGAAGTGAATTCCTTATAGTCATTAAAGCTGTCGACTTCACCAGCTTGAACGGTACTTGCAGCCATGATTGAAGTTGCGAACAGAAGATTGATAATGTTGTTTTGTGTATTCATGGTATTACTCCTTTAACAATTGAATGGTGGTTAAAAACAATTCCATTGTGAGCAAAACACGAATATCGACAAATGAATTAAATTACAGTTTCGAATCAATTATTTTAATAAATATCAATAACTTATTATGTTTCAAAACCTTGGAATGGTTTGTCATCAGACTGTCAAACAGTGAATGATTTATGACAAATCAGATGTGACTTGCTGTGTGTAAGAGTGATGAAGTTTGCTTGAAAGATCCATGTCAGCAAGGCAACTGTTCAATGACAGCCGCTGATAGATTTAACTAAATGTATCGCGTTGGATCGACAAAACCTTGGCTTTCAAATCCCTGCTTTCGAAGACGACAAGAGTCGCAAACACCACAGGCTTTGCCATCGTCAGTCGCCTTGTAACAGGAAACGGTGGGGCTGTAATCAACGCCTAACTTCATACCTTCGGCAATAATTTGAGCTTTAGTAAGATCGATAAGAGGTGCTTCAATGGCCAGATTTTGCCCTTCGACACCTGCTTTAGTGGCGAGATTAGCCATCGTTTCAAATGCATTGATAAACTCAGGACGGCAATCGGGATAGCCGGAGTAATCCACTGCATTGACACCGATAAAAATATGATCAGCTTTTAGAACTTCAGCCCAACCTAATGCGATCGACAAAAAAACGGTGTTACGAGCAGGGACGTAAGTGACTGGAATGCCCTCTTCCAGACCTTCAGTGGGTACATCAATGGAATGGTCGGTTAGAGCAGAACCACCAATTTGACTCATATCGAGATTCACAATGATATGTTCCTTGGCATCCATTAATTGAGCAACTTTCTTGGCAGCTTTGAGTTCAGCCAAACTGCGCTGGCCATAGTTAAAACTCATAGCATAACAGTCATAGCCTTGCGATTTAGCAATCGCTAAAGCTGTTGTTGAGTCTAAACCGCCTGAAAGTAATACTACTGCTCTTTTGTTCATACTATATACCAACTAATACTCGTATCAATCTTGTCACACTCTATCTAAGGCTGAAAAAATGTTTTTAGACGAGGCTTTCGACTTAAATAGAATCGGATTTTACATGCAGTAAATGAGGATTATATTTAAGTCGTATAACGAAGTATAAAAGCATTTTAGCGTCTTAGACGCCGGTTTTCTCCCCCCAGATGATTTTATGCAACTGAACCTGCATTCTCACCTTGAGTCGATCTTTCAATATCCACTCTGCTAAATCGGCATACTCAACCTGCCCGTAGCTGGGTGAGAACAAAACTTCACACTTGCTGGTGATGTCGTATTGTTCTACGGTCATTTTGCACCATTCGTAGTCTTTACGGCTACAGATGACAAACTTGACCTGGTCGGTTGGTTTTAAGAGATCAATATTTGAGTATAAATTACGAGCCATTTCTTGTGAATCTGGGGTTTTCAGATCCATGACGATCATAACGCGCGAATCAACTGGTGAGAGATCGTGCGCACCGCCGGTTTCAGTGGAAACTTTATAGCCTTCATCGCAGAGTAACTTGAAGAACTCGAACACGCGCTTTTGCGCTAGTGGTTCACCACCGGTGACACAAACATGGTCGCATCCATATTGCTTGATTTGCGCCAATATTTCTTCAAAGGTCATCCACTCACCACCGCCAAAGGCGTAATCAGTATCGCAATAGACACAACGTAATGGGCATCCGGTAAGGCGTACAAACACTGTTGGCACACCAACGGTCAGACTTTCGCCTTGCAACGAATGGAATATCTCAGTGATACGTAATTTACTCATAGAGTGAGCTCAATACAGGGACTCTGGCTGGAAATGATGAAAATATGCGCGGATTGTAGCAAAAGCTGCCTTTAAAGACAGCTTTTAGAGACTATTTGATGATCTTACAGGGTATCGAGTTTGGCTTTAGCCAATCGACCTGCGGTCGTATTGGGGAACAGTTTGCTAACTTGCTGGTAAGTGGCTTTGGCCGCAGCCTTATCACCTTTAAGCTCCTGAACCTGGGCAAGCTTCAGCATGGCTTTATCCTTGATACTGGTATCAGGGAATTGCTCATACACTGCTTTGAATTGGCTTTCTGCTTCAGCATACTCTTTATCGCTGAAATGCAACTGACCTAATAAATAATGCGCGTTAGACGCTAACGGATCTTTAGGATAGTCACTGACAAAAGTTTTAAAAGCGCTTTTAGCTTGTGGATACTTTTGTTCATTGAATAGTGTGAAAGCTTGATTGTAAGCTTGTTGGGCCCGATTGCTTGAACCATTGTTACCTTTATCGGCAGTTTCAGAGCTGAGCTCTTCAGTTTCTGAGGTAGACAATGCAGCTCCACCTTGCAATCGACGATCCAGGTCAAGATAAAGTTCACGCTGCTGTTTGGTTAGCTGCTTGATTCTGTAATCTTGCTCTTCAACCTGGCCACGAAGTTGGCGAACTTCTTGCTGGAGTTGATTCACTTGCATAATCAACTCAGCCATAATTTGATTTTGTTGGCTAGTTTGCTGTTGTTGAACAGCTGAAATATCTCTGGCGTCAACAACTGGTGCGGCGGCATTACTCACAGCCGAAGCTGTGAGTAATGTTGCACCTAATAGATTAAATACAACGTTTTTCATTACTGATATTTAATCTCTACACGACGGTTTTCTTGCCATGCTTCTTCGTTATGTGCAGGGTTTGCTGGAGACTCTTCACCGAAGCTGATGACATCAATGTTTGAATCAGAAACACCATAAGTTCTCATTAACTGAGCAACTGATTTTGCACGACGCTCACCCAATGCCAAGTTGTACTCTGGAGTACCGCGCTCATCAGCGTGACCTTCTAAAACAACACTTTTACCGCTGCTTTTAGCGTAACCAGCATGAGCTTCAAGAACTTCTACATATTCGCTACGAATAGAGTCATCATCAAAATCAAAATAAATGACATTTTCATCAAGTAAAGCAGCGATACGTTGTCTTTCAGCTTCTTCAGCAGCGCGTTGACGAGCTAAGGCTTCAGCTTCAGCTTGTGCTGCTGCGTCTTCCTGAGCGGTTGTATCAACTTGCTCTTCTTCTGGCTTAGTTGTGCTACATGCAGCCAAAGATAAAGCAGCTGTAAGAGCTAGTAGTAATTGAACCGAACGTTTCATTGTTATCCTCCGGGATTGTTGTCACTGTTATTAACTTATAAAATAAAAGGCGACCAGGCGGGTGCTTTAACTTCCCCAACCGTCGCTGGTAACCTTGCTTTAAAACGTCCATCCATTGAAACCGCACTAAGAACTTTTTGCCCGCCATCAACAGTTGAATAAATGATCATACTGCCGTTGGGTGCAATCGATAGCGACTCGTCGAGTGTGGTCTTTGTTAAAACCGTTAACTGTCCTGTCGCTAAATCCTGAGCTGCGATATGGTAAGAGCCATTGGCCTGATGAACCATGACAATGCCTTTACCATCCGGTGTAAACTCCGCACCTGCATTGTGAATACCTTCAAAGGTTACCCTGTCTACCTTCTTATCTGCAAGTCTAATGCGATAAATTTGTGGTCTACCTCCTCGATCTGAGGTAAAGATCAAACTTTTTCCGTCTGGAGCCCACGATGGCTCGGTATCAATCGCATAATGTCGGGTAAGTCTTTGTAATCGTTTGGTTGCTAGTTCTAGCAAATATAGCTCCGGATTTCCATCCTTTGACAGTACAACCACCATGTTTGAACCATCTGGCGACCACGCAGGAGCACTGTTGAAGCCTTTATAGCTGGCAACAATTTCTCTTTGTCCTGATGCAATGTCTTGAATGACAATTTCCGAACGGCCATTCTCAAATGTTACGTAACTTAATTGAGAAGAATCAGGTGACCAGGTTGGCGACATAATAGGGCTACGTGATGCAAAAATTCGCTTGGCATTAAACCCATCACTGTCTGCAACAAATAATTGATAAGGGCGCGGATCATTGCGATTAACTTCAACATAGGCGATCTGAGTCGCAAAAGCACCGCGCTCGCCAGTTAAAGCCTCATAAATTTCGTCGGCAGCAATATGTGCACCCCAACGGAAGTTGTCGTTATCAACAACCTTTGTTTTCAACACCATTAAATGCGAAGAAGTAGGAATTAAAGGGTAACTACCATCTTCAATATTGGCACTAAAAATCGCTTTGTCATTAAAAGGGTCTATCAAATCGTATGACACCAAATAGTTGCCAGAAGTCGTCTGGCTCACTGTGCCATAGACCACGCCATCAACACCCAGCTCACGCCATTGCTCAAGATTCACTTTATCAATAGAGTAAGGGTGATGTGGTAATTTTGATATTTCAGTTGGATTAAACTTACCGCTACGACGTAAGTCATCAGCAATAATTTTGGCAAAATCAAACGGGGGTTGCGCCTGTACTGCAGATTCAGACTCAAATTTAAAAGGAACCACCGCAACAGGCCTCGCATCGGAGCGGCCCTCAGTAATATAAATCTGAATCTCAGCCTTGCTGGCCAAAGCCATAAGGCTGATGCTGATAATCGCTATCGTTTTTAAAATATGTTTCATGCTTTAGCCTTAATTTTTTAAACTTTACTTTTTAAGCTTTAATCTTTAAAGCTGGGATCAAATACAATCGTCATTTCACGTAACTCATTCATGACCTCAGGGTCATCCGAAGCAGGTAATGGTGACGAACGTGTAATGGCTGTTTTACCGGTCTCACAATAATCGTAATCACCACCTAAAGCCTCAGTTTGTAGTACAACACCACCCGGTCCCATTGAGATTTTGATTGAGCAGGCTCCTGCAGTTTTTGGTGGATACCAATTACGCTTAATTTTGGCAGTAATTAATGCGGTCAACTTCTCAACTTCAGACATTATTTGTCCTCGTCGAACAGTATCACGCTGCGCTTCAAAGAATTCGTTATCCATAGCTGCCATTTCTTCTTCAAGTTTTCTGAGCTCTTCTTCTTTACGTTTTTTCTCTGCTTCAGCTTCCTTACGCTTACGTTCTGCTTCAGCTTTCTTACGTTGTTCTTCTTCAAGGCGTTTCTTTTCTTCAGCCTCTTTACGTTGTTGCTCTTCTAACTCTTTCTGTTTTTTCTCTTCTTCAAGCTTTTTTTGTTGCTCGGCAGCCAACGCCTTTTTCTTCTCTTGCTCTAACTGCTCTTGCTTTTGCTGCTCTTGCTTTTGCTGTTCGAGCTTTTCTTGTTCCTGACGCTGTTTTTCCGCCTCAAGACGCTTTTGCTCCTGTTCTTTCGCCAGCTGTTTCTTACGCTCCTCTTCCAAGCGTTTCTTCTCAGCTTCCTGTTGTTTCTTGATGGCATTCGCGTCAGGCTTTGGTAACTCTTTAGCTGTCACTATTTTGGCATTGATGGGCGCATCCACATATTCATGCTTAACATCCACCTCATCATCCCAGGCGAAATTGAACACCAGTAATCCAATAACAATCACATGGACTGCTATAGATAAAATAATAGGAACGATGTTCTTTTTCTCTGACACTAATAAATACCTAATCGTTTATTACAATGCGTCGGTCATTAAACCGACATTTTCCACACCAAACTGCTGTCTCAGCTCATCCATCAGCTCAACCACTGTTCCATAAGGAACTCTGCGATCACCTTTGATCATAATCGGAGAGTTCGGAGAGTTTTCACGCTCTCTGGCAATCAAGGTCATCAATTCATCCAAGGTTAAATCACGGAATTGTCGCGAACCAATATCCATGTGAAACGACTCGTCAGCTTTAATACCGACCACAAACGGGTCATATTCATCCGGTGAAATGGGCTCAGCATGGGCACTGGGCAACTCTACATCAATACCTGCAGTAATCAGTGGTGCGGTAATCATAAAGATCACCAGCAACACTAACATCACGTCGATATAAGGTACGACGTTAATTTCAGCATTAGGTCGGCGACGCTCTCTACGAACCAGTTGATTCATGATGACTCCTAGCTGTGCGCTTTACGGTGTAACACGCCGGAGAATTCTTCGAGGAAATTCTCATACTGAGTTTCGATGCGTTGCAGGCGATTGGTGAATCGGTTGTAGGCAATAACCGCTGGAATTGCCGCGAACAAACCCATCGCTGTCGCAATCAATGCTTCGGCAATACCGGGAGCAACCATCGCTAAAGTTGCCTGCTTGACTGCACCAAGTGCAATAAAGGAATTCATAATGCCCCATACAGTACCGAACAGACCAATATAAGGTGTCACAGAACCAACGGTTGCTAAAAATGATAAGTTGCGTTCAAGTTTTTCCACTTCACGGCTATGAGCCACCCGCATCGCACGGTGAGTCCCATCCATCACCGCCTCAGGGCTGACGCCACTCTGCTGACGCAAACGCATAAATTCGCGATAACCAGCTTGAAATAAGGATTCCAAACCGGTAACCGGCTTTTGACGCTGGGATAAATCAGTGGAAAGCTTGCCTAAATCAATACCAGACCAGAATCGGTCTTCAAACTTCTTACTTTCTCTGGCGGCTCTGTTAAGGACATTTGAACGTTGGAAAATCATTGCCCAGGAAATAACCGATATTACTAATAACAAAACCATGATGGCCTGTACCGGAATACTGGCATGTAAAAACAGGTTGGCAATCGACATCGGATCTTCAGACGTTGACAGAACTGTTGTCGTCGTTTCAGCACCAGTCACGAGCTATCTCCTCTTTTAAATAGTCAGGCATGGCAGCAGGTTTCATGGTTTTCATATCAACGCAAGCCACGCGTATTGTTGCTTTATTTACTACTAATTGTTGTTCATCATCAGTGACCACTTCCTGTTCAAAAATCACACTGGTTCTACGAACGCTGGCAATTCGTGTTTTGATCAGAAGCTTGTCATTAAAACGGGCCGGAAGGAGGTATTTGGCATCCACATGAGCAACAGCAAAAGCTAAGCCCTTGTCGATCAAGATATCCTGTTCCCACCCCAAAGAACGAAGCCACTCTGTACGACCACGCTCATAAAACTTTAAATAATTGGCGTAAAAAACCACGCCTGCCACATCAGTGTCTTCGTAATAGACTCTAACAGGCCAAATAAATTCACGCACACTCATTATTTTTGCGACCCAGTATTATAACGTTTCAAATAGTAAATAGTGTTAATAGCATCTCGAAAAATCTGCAATGGCATTGGCAAATTTCCCTTATATATTGAGTAAATTAGTTAAACAGGTCGGGATCTTGAGGAATAATCTCGAAATGCTGATAGGCAAGTTTGGTAGCGATTCGACCACGTGGCGTTCGCTGAATAAAACCCTGCTGGATTAAAAAAGGTTCCAACACTTCATCAATCGTATCGCGCTCTTCGCCAATAGCTGCCGCCAACGTATCAAGCCCCACTGGGCCACCCGCAAACTTCTCAATAATGGTCAGCAATAATTTGCGGTCCATCATGTCAAAGCCTTTATGATCAACGTCGAGCATATCCAAGGCACGGTCGGAGATATCTTGAGTAATGACGCCATCAGATTTGATTTCCGCATAATCTCGAACCCGTCGTAACAGACGGTTAGCAATCCGTGGCGTGCCGCGAGAACGGCGTGCAATTTCCACAGCACCCTTCTCTTCAATCGGCAAATCCAGAATGCGCGCAGAGCGCATCACAATATGAGTTAAATCTTTTAAGTTATAAAATTCTAGCCGTTGCACAATGCCAAAACGATCACGCAATGGCGATGTTAAAAGTCCTGCGCGAGTAGTAGCACCGACTAAAGTAAAAGGTGGCAGATCAATTTTAATCGAACGCGCCGCCGGTCCTTCACCAATCATGATATCCAACTGATAGTCTTCCATCGCAGGATAGAGCACTTCTTCGATGTGGGGACTTAAACGGTGGATTTCGTCAATAAATAGAACGTCATTAGGCTCAAGATTGGTCAGCATGGCAGCTAAATCGCCTGCTTTTTCCAGCACAGGGCCGGAAGTGTGCTTGATGCCCACGCCCATTTCATTGGCAATGATATTGGATAAGGTGGTTTTACCTAAGCCTGGAGGGCCAAAGATCAATACATGATCCAATGCTTCCTGACGCTTTTTAGCTGCGCCTAAAAAGATCTCCATCTGTTCACGGACTTTTTCCTGTCCAACATATTCACCTAACGTGGTCGGGCGAATAGCGCGATCAAACTGATCTTCGTCAGCAAACTCAGATGGTGCGATGATGCGGTCATGCTCAATCATTGGATTTCGTGCAAAGGCACTACGGATAAATAACGTGAAGCTAGTCTACCAAGTGTCTGTAACTTATGGAACCACGCCATTCGCGATTTCCATAATTGGTCATAATTCGGCTAAATCCCTTACTCTAATTGCTCTTGCAGCTCGAGCCACTCTTCCTCAGCTTGATCTAACTGGTCCTTAACTTGCGAATATTCACCGCTCAACTCTACCAGTTTGGGCTTGTTGCTTTCTTCATACAGCGTCGGATCAGCCATAACCTCATCCAGCTTAACCTTTCTCTGCTGTAATTCGTCTAATTTTTGCTCAAGTTTTCTCAGCTTATTTTTCAGCGGTTGTAGCTGCTTGCGCTTTTCTGCTTCGAGCTTTCTCTGTTCTTTGCGTGAAAGCTCACTGTCAGCACCACTCTTATAGGACTCAGTCTGTTCGCCTGAT
This sequence comes from Kangiella sp., assembly GCF_048265365.1. Lineage (NCBI taxonomy): Bacteria > Pseudomonadati > Pseudomonadota > Gammaproteobacteria > Kangiellales > Kangiellaceae > Kangiella > Kangiella sp. Next base: position 1,178,516 of record NZ_JBLXBT010000001.1, on the reverse strand, counting down.
TCCGCATTGTTAGCACCGCTAGCCGCATTCTTTTGCTGCAAGGTATCCTCTAATGACCAACGGGAATAATCGTCAAGGTCGCCTTTGAAAGGCGCAACCTTGCCATCAGCCACCAGATACAAATCATCACACACGGTTCGCAGCATGTGCCGATCGTGCGATACCAGTACCATGGCGCCTTCGAAACTCTGAAAAGCAATGGTCATGGCATGACGCATTTCAAGATCCAGGTGGTTAGTTGGCTCATCCAGTAACAATAAGTTGGGTTTTGCATAAACCAGCATGGCTAGCACCAGGCGCGCCTTCTCACCGCCCGAAAACGGAGCAACCGGCTCAAGCGCTTTATCGCCATTAAAATCAAAACCGCCTAGAAAGTTGCGCAACTCTTGTTCGGTTGCTTTGGGGTAGTCGCGTTGAAAATGCTGGATTGGCGACATTTGTGGATGCAGCTGCTCCAACTGATGCTGAGCAAAATAGCCAATGTTGAGCGTTTTAGCAGATACTTTTTCGCCCGCCAATAGTTGCAGCTCGTCAGCCAGCACCTTAATCAAGGTCGATTTACCGGCACCATTTTTACCCAGCAAGCCAATGCGATCGCCAGGCATCAATGAAAAACCAACGCCCGATAAAATCTTTTTAACACCACCATCGACTTGATAACCGGCATCCGCTTCTTTCAGTTGCAGCAAAGGACTCGGCAAGTGGCCTAATTCAGGGAAAGCAAAATCAAATGGCGAATCAACGTGGGCTGGGGCAATCTTTTCCATGCGTTCCAAAGCCTTAAGTCGACTTTGCGCCTGCTTGGCTTTCGAAGCTTTGGCCTTAAAGCGATCGACAAAGGATTGCATGTGGGTTATTTCTTTTTGTTGACGCTCAAATTGTGACTGTTGTTGCGCTAACTGCTCGGCTCTTTGAATTTCGAAGTCAGAATAATTACCGCTATACAGCGTAACCTTCTGCTGCTCGATATGGGCAATACGATTAATGGTACGGTCAAGAAAATCGCGGTCATGAGAAATAAGAAGCACAGCACCCTGATAAGCTTTAAGCCAGTTTTCCAGCCAGATCACAGCTTCCATATCCAGGTGGTTAGTCGGCTCATCGAGTAATAAAAGGTTAGAACGACACATCAAAGCCTGCGCCAGATTCAAGCGCATCCGCCAACCACCCGAAAAACTCGACACTGGCAACGACTCTTGCTCTGCGCTAAAACCCAAACCATGCATTAAAGCACCAGCGCGAGCACGCGCCGAGTAGCCATTAATCTCATCCAGCCGTTGATGCAGTTTAGCCACCCGTTGACCATCCGCGTCATTATGATCACCCGAAACCGCCCTTTCCTCTAATCGAGCCAGCTCCGCCTCGATGTCACACAACTCCTCGTCACCCTGTAGCACATACTCCAACGCAGGCGCTTCAACCGACGGCGTCTCCTGACGCACGCTGGAAATCGTAATACCGCCCGCCATCGAGAAATTACCCGCATCCTCCTCCAGCTCACCACGAATCAAAGCAAATAAAGACGATTTACCGGTACCATTAGCACCCGTCACCCCGACCTTATCTCTAGGATTAATAATGAAACTCGAATCTTCGAATAAAACAGTTTTGCCACGGCGAAGCGCCGTATTCTCGAAAAATAGCATGGAAATATCAGTTGATAGAAATTGCAGCCATTATAAGGCTTAGCCAAAGCAGTACAATCAGAATCAGCAGCGATGGCGAGATCTTGATGTCCCAGTAAAATTTCCCACAAACCGCTGGTTTTGCTAGTATCGTTTGAAATCAAAAAAATATCGCTAATGTGATGATGGGACATCCTAAGCTAAAACTTACATTTTTAATGCTCATAACTCTTTTTTTGTATGCATGTGCTTATACCCCCCCAGGTTGCGGTTCAAAATGAGTGTGGGTTTACTACAGGTTATTCTGAGGAAAAACTTTCTGAAAGAAAGTTTAAGGTAATTATTTATACCGGAGTAAACTGGAGCACCAACCGAGTACAAAAAATATTAAATTACCGTTCAGCTGAGTTATGCAAATCAAAAAAAGCAAACTATAAAATGATATTGGCTCTAGCTTACCTAGACGGTTGTATAAAGAAGGGAAATGCTTCTAGTGAAGAGCATTGGGAGCTGTCGTGCGAAGAAACTAATAGTTAATTAGAGAATCAGCGCATGCTTATTATTTAATAATCCCTTACATCAAAATTCCAAGACCTTATTTGAAAGAGCTTATGAAAACAAAATCCTCAAGACTTAATTTATATAAAAAAGAAGTCAAAAGACAATACTATTTATTAATACTAATACCCGCTGTTACTCTGTTGGCCAATACTTTTACTGATATTCACTATGACCTTGCAGTCTTTCTGGGACTGTTAATAGTTACCCCAATAGGCTGCATCTATAATTATTATATTGCTACTCGCTATAAACTTGTTATGGTTCACCTATCTCAAAAGCCATACTATAAAGAAGAGCGACCTTTTGTCTTTTATTCAATGCTGTTTTTATTTCTTGCTTTAGCCTTGGGCTTAATTGGATTAATACTCTTTGGATATCTATACCTAGTGGAATGAACTAGATCAGAGTGAATTAATAAAATCAAAAGGATATAAACCATGAAAACTATAATTTGGATAATATTAATAATTGCCATACTTGCAGGTGTTTATTTTTACACAAACTCCAAAGAGTCGACTGCACAAAAGGCCGAAATCACTCAAAGCCAATTAGAAGTATCTAAAACTAAAGAAGTCATCGAAACTTCTGAGTTACCTAGTAATAATCCCGAGAGTGTTTCCGAACCAAGCCCTGCTAATAAAGCTATTGACTCAACTCCAGTCAGTAATACAGATGAAGACATTGTTAAATTAATAGATTCTCTTGAACAAAACGGAGCCCTTGATTCGAATGAGATATTTAAATTAATGTCTGATCCTAAAGCCTTCGACCAAGCTCTATATAAACTGGAAGAGTCTTATTACGAGCCTGAGTACAGCTATGAAACCAAGGTCAAGTATCAACATTTCTTTAACACCAGTCCGCTCCATATTCAGGGTACAGCACAGCTCAATAATTTACAGTGCTCTCCTAGAATGTGTCTGGCAAAAGTTAAGGGAGTAAAACGAGATCAAGTTATTGAGTACTCTCAGAGCCTCCAGTCAAATGAGTTGCCTATCAATGCTCTGGCAATAAATTCAAGCGGCAGTCATGTACTCCTTGCTTTCTCCACAGATCCAGAAGTTAATGCAATTATGATCCGGAAGGAAAGCGATGAATAAAGTCACTATTCAGAACACCCCATGAAATAGGTTATGACATGAAAACCAATACAATACGCACCACCTACTGGATTATCGCAGCCCTGCTGATGCTAAGCGCAGCGACAGCTAATCAATTCAGTGATGAGTTTAACTGGGATAAATTGGACTTTCTGGTGTTCGGCATCATATTGCTTGGCGCAGGCCTGGCCATTGAGCTGGTTCTTATAATGACCAAGAAACCACCTTATCGATTGATCTCGATAATTGTTATTGCTCTAGCGTTTTTGCTGCTCTGGGTGGAGCTGGCGGTTGGGATTTTCCATTAATTTAGTGTCATTGGCTTTGGATTTCGCCTTGCTAATCCAACCTATAGTTATAGTAAAACTAAGCTGTCCAATGGTATGATGCGGTATATATACACCAACCAATTCTCCCAATGAAATTATTAGTTCGAAATCTCGCCCGCACCACTACCGAAGAGCAAGTCAAAGCACTATTCGAAGAGTTCGGCACGGTTCAATGGTGCAATTTAATCATGGATAAAGCTACTGGCGGCTCGAAAGGCTTCGGTTTTGTTGAGATGCCAAAAATCGGCGAAGCCAAAGCGGCAACCAAGAATCTTAATGGCCGTAACGTTGATGGCAGCATAATCCGTGTTAAAAAGGCGGAAGATAAGAAAGAAGCCTGATGCTCTAACCCGGAGCTTATTGCCACTGCCAGTAAGCTCCAAGTTCAGCTGATTATTTCCCTATCCCCATTCCAATGCTAGACTGAGCCTTGTCATTATTCGAACAAGAATCTTATTGGGGGTAATATGGTATTTCCTAAAAGCGCATTAATGTTAGTTGTCTTTGGCTTTCTTGCTTTATTCAGCGGCGATTCCCTCGCGGCTGACTCTAACAAAGAAAAGCTCAAGCAGATGCTGGATAATGCTAACAAGCCTCAGGCTGTGAGTAATATCCCCTCCAACTTCTTATCGGGTTTGTGGGTCGGCTATTATGATTACGACTCAAGAACATCAAATACCCCACCTGCCAACACATTTTCCATAGTGTTCGAGCAAACTCCTGAGCAAATTAACGCCATAATAATGGAGCCAGCGCCGAGCAATCCAGACGTTTACGCTCAATTTGCTGAAGCGGTTAATGCTTCGGTTCAGGGAACAACGCTATCCTTTACCAAAGTGTATCAAAGTGGCAGCACGCTTCAATACACATTATCGGTCGATGTTCAGAATAAAGTTCTGACCGGGAAGTGGAAAATCAACGACCAACTCTCTGGCCCAGTCAAGATGTGGCGAATGAATGCCGATGATCTGAAGTAACTCTGAAGTAGCCCCTGATTCTAACCTTTAAGTGCCTCTTTCAAGGAAGAGGCATTATCGGTTGTTATGACAAGAATACGTTTCTGGTCTTTAATCCTAAGCTCGATGGCTTCCTTACCACGCCCAATGTATCCCAGTTTTTTTAGTTTCACTCTGTAGCCATAGCCTAAAAACTCGGTCGCAGGGTTGCCTTTCTTATCTTCGACAGACTCAATATCTTTAAGCGCCACTTTGGTTTTGCCAAACTTGCCTAAACTGACGAAAAGATGTTCATCATCAACCTTAGTAATAATGGCAATTTTCGACACATACCAGGCTACCAAGGCAGTGACCGCACAAATTAACAGCGCCCAGTGGCTAGCTATGGCATTAGCTGGTACTGGCTTATCCATAAACTCCTGTTCATAAAACGAATACCCGAATAATGCTGATAGAAAGACCAACAGCAGGGTTACTATAACCATGAGTTTTTTGGGCATTATTGGTTGAGATTCGTAATAGTTCACTGGAGACACCTGAAATTGAGTGGATTGTCGTAAATTCTAATGACACTTGCTCAGCGATGCAATTATTGATCTCACCATGATATTCGAGATTACACATTTGACAGGCATAATCACTTTGTACCATAGTGGTTGGTGTAGATTCTGTAATCATATCAGGGAGCTAAGGATGCAGTTCCAATGTAACGATGCCACAATTGAAAGCACCCTGCTTTCCCATAAGAAGCTTGAAGAAATTATTCATGCTCAAACCTCTATTGCCCGCCTTGGCATCAATTTTGGAGCAATTCTTAAAGAAGCCGCTCAACAGTCTCAAATGCTAACCAACGCGGATGGCGCCGTTATTGAACTGATCGAAAATAATGAAATGGTCATCAGGGCTGCTTCTGGTATTGCCTCTCATTATTACGGAGTCAGGCGGGATAGTGCTAATAACATGTCATCCATCACTATCAAAAGCAGGAAGGCACTAATTGCCAACGATACCGAAAATGATTCCAGGGTCGATCAAGTTTCCCGAGTCGCCATTGGCCACCGTTCGATGATTGTCTTCCCATTATTCCATGAAAATAGAGTGGTAGGAGTGTTGAAGGTTGTCTCTAAGAAACCAAACTTTTTTTCGATGGCAGAGCTGAAAATCATAGCTTACATGTCAGAACTGGTCGCCACTACCATGTTTCATGCTCAGTACTATGCTCAGGATGAATTATTCCGCCGCGCCACTCAAGATGAACTCACAGGCATTGCCAACCGTGCTTTATTTATGGATCACCTGTACCAGAATATCGCACACGCTAGACGTGATGGCAGCAAAGTCGCAGTTATCGCAATTGATATGGATGACCTGAAAATTTTGAATGACAATCATGGGCATCATATTGGTGATAAAGCTTTAAAAACACTTGCTGAAAGACTCCTAGGAAAAATAAGAAGCTCCGATACAGTTGCCCGCTTCGGTGGTGATGAGTTTGCCATTACCTTATCTCCAGTCGATGACAAAAAATCAGCAGAGGTTGTTGTGACTAACTTAACGGACTCGCTGGATAAACCTATGCATGAGGATGGTAAAGAGTTCCAGCTAGGTGCCAGTTTTGGTATAGCCATTTTTCCTGATGATACCGATGATGTGGATGAGTTACTTGAAATAGCGGATCAGAATATGTTCAATAACAAGCGTCAACGTAAAAAGTGTCGCAAATAAACTCTATTCACACATAATCTACTTTAATCACGCTACACTTACCTTTTTATTCTATCCATATCTTGAACTCATTTAGATTTATGGAATCAATCCAAATTACTCTACGGAGGTTTCGATGAAAGTACTAATGGTTCTCACCTCACATGACCAGCTGGGTGACACCGGCAATAAAACAGGCTTTTGGTTAGAAGAGTTTGCAGCGCCCTATTACACGCTACAAGATGCCGGCGTAGAAATTACGCTTGCCTCACCTAACGGCGGGCAACCTCCTCTCGATCCCAAAAGCGATGAACCCGATGCGCAAACTGAAGCAACTGAAAGATTTAAAAAAGACCAGCAAGCTCAGAAACAACTAGCGCATACCACAAAATTATCGGACATTACTGCAGATGATTATGACGCTGTCTTTTATCCCGGAGGGCATGGTCCGCTTTGGGACTTATCGAATGATGAACACTCTATCAATCTTATAGAACAAATGATTCAATCCAACAAACCCGTTGCAGCAGTTTGTCACGCACCAGGGGTTCTATTAAAAGCTAAAAATAGCGATGGTTCGCCATTGGTTAAAGGCAAGTCTTTTACGGGCTTTAGCAACAGTGAAGAAAAAGCAGTAGGCTTGGAAACTGTTGTACCATTTTTACTGGAGTCTGTGGCTAAGGAGCAAGGCGCGAACTACAGCAAGGGCAATGACTGGGAGCCATACGTTACTCAAGATGGGTTACTCATTACCGGACAGAATCCTGCATCTTCAAAACCAGCAGCGGAAGCTTTATTGCAAACGTTAAAAAGCATATCTTAATCGACACAAATTAAAGGCGTTCTTTGGGGCGCCTTTACTTCTCTCTATTTCGCCCTATTTACCACCCAAGGAAGTTTTTTGGTTGAGAGCTTGCAAGTCATCAATCGCCTTTTGATAGTTGTTGTCAGCAGCCTGCTGTAACCAATAACGGTATTGCTCGGTATTCCTTTCGGTGCCCACTCCCTCAAAGAACATCTGGGCCACTTTATACTGTGATTCGCCATCATTCTGTTGCGCAGCTTTCAAATACCACTCAAAAGCCTTTTGTTCATTTTTAACACCCGGCTCACCGGTCTCGTATAAAGCTCCAAGGTTGAACTGTGCCAAGACATAGCCTTGCTCGGCAGCCTGTTGCCAAAGCTCTTGAGCCTTTTTCTTATTTTTCCACCTGCCATTAAAATTATAATGAATCGTAGCCAGATTATTCATTGCTGCAAAACTATTATGGCTGATTGCACGTTCGTACCAATAGACCGCTTTTCGGATATTTCTACCAGTACCCATGCCTTTTTCGTAATAATAACCCACGTAAAATAATGACTCCGCATCATTAGCTTTAGCGGCAACCATATAGTGATCCAGTGCTTTTTTATAATCCTTTTCGACTCCGATACCTTTGCTATACATTAAGCCCAGGTTGAAGTAAGCATTAATTTCATCTTGCTCTTTTGCTTTTATAAACCACTCAAATGCTTTTTGTGGGTTTTTATTGACCCCAATTCCATTTAAATAGCTATATCCAACCTCGTTCATGGCGGTTGGATGTCCTAATTCTGCAGCTTTTTTGAAATGGTCGTAGGCAGTTTGCAAGTTCTTTTCAACACCATCACCATCCCGATAGGATAAACCTAAATAATATGTGGCAGCCATATGGTCTGCTCGTGCAGCCATTTTGTAGAGCTCTATCGCCTTGAAATTGTCTTCTTCAACAACCTGTCCTATGTCATAAATATAGCCAAGTTCGAATTGAGCATCGGGATCGCCATTAAAAGCAGCCTGGCTGAACCAATAAATAGCCTCTTCGTAATCCGCCTGGACACCCTCACCATAATAAAACAGGTAGGCCAAATTAAGCTGTGCATCAACCTCTCCATTCATTGAAGACAGTAGGTACCAGAAAACAGCTTCTTCATAATCCTGTTCAACCACTTCACCAGCGGAGTACATATAAGCAATATAAAATTGCGGTACGCTATAACCCAATTGAGCTAAACGATACATAAAGTAAAAGGCATTTTCTTTTTCGCCAGCATCATAAAGGTCGACTGCATAATAAAATTGACTGTTATCATCCAGCAGTTCTTCTTGCTCAATAATGTCAAACAGTGGTTTCAATTTCGCTTTAACCGCTTCTTCCTCAAACCAGTCATTGACTTCAAATTCCTCATAACGCTTTTCGGCATTCATGCGAACAGGATCTTCCTCTGCTCCTACAGGATTTTGCAGCAGCAATAAAGCCAATATAATTGTTAGTGGTTTAAGTAACATGAATTCTTAACTCGCCAGTTGCCTCAAGGCTAATCGAATAAGCTCTTCACTCTTAACGTCATCCTGAGCAACTTGAGCCACTGCTTTGCTAGCAATCTGTGGTTTATAGCCAAGTGCAATCAATGCACTGACCGCTTCTTGTGATGCATCTGTTTTAGCTACTTGAGCAATGGAGGCATCAGAAGGCTTACTTGATGGCAGACCGGCACTAATTGACCAATCTTTAAGACGGTCTGACATCTCAACCAACAAGCGCTCCGCCGTTTTCTTGCCGACCCCGGGTAACTTAACCAAGCGATCCACGTTGCCATCATGCACTGTCATCACAAACTCATCCGTTTCCATGCCAGATAAAATACCGAGAGCCAGTTTAGGACCTACGCCATTCACTTTAATCAGCTCACGAAATAAAGCGCGGTCTTTAGTGCTGATAAAACCATAAAGCGCATGCAAGTTTTCTGAGATCGACATGTGAGTTGAAAGAATGGCTTGTTCACCCTCTTCTGGCAGCTGGTAAAAAGTCGTCATCGGAACCTGGATTTCGTAACCGACACCAGCGCTGGTTTCGATAATGACGAAAGGAGGGATTTTTTCGATTAATGTACCGCGTATTCTTCCAATCAACGTAAACGTCCTCTGGTTATTGTTTTAGCACCCTTCAACTGAATTAACCCTTGCGAGGTATTGGCGTGACACAAAGCCACTGCCAAAGCATCAGCCGCGTCAGCCTGAGGGCTGGTAGGTAATTTTAACAAGGCCTTGACCATGTGCTGAACCTGGGATTTATCGGCTCCACCAGTTCCTACGACAGATTGCTTGACCTTTGTTGCAGGATATTCTGAAACTGGCAAAGCATAATGGCTGGCCGCCACAATCGCAGCGCCGCGTGCTTGACCCAGTTTCAAAGCCGAGTCTGCATTCTTCGACAGAAACACCGACTCAATGGCAAACTCATCAGGCTTAAACTCCTGAATTAACTCACACACACTATCAAATATCTGCTTCAGTTTTAAATCCAAAGTTTCTTGCTTGATGCGAATACAGCCACTGGTGATGTAGCGAGGCTTATTCGCCGGAATTTGACCGCCAACTTCGATAATACCGAAGCCCGTCAGGCGTGAGCCAGGGTCAATTCCAAGGATGATAGGCATTAAAGCTCCAAACAGATAAAAAGATGCTTATATTCAATCGCCTATTAGACTTTTTCTAGGAGCAATGGTCAAGGCGGCAGAAAAGGAGATGGTTTGGATAAAGGTAGGGGAAGATCTGCGTGTCTGCCCGAAAATCCAATGTTGGGTTACGCCTTCTGCTAATCCAACCTATAAATAGTGAGTATCTGGATCAGCGAGGCTCCACTTATTCAGAACAAAAATTCATTGAACGAAATATTGAAGAAGTAGACCTATCTGGAAATGATTTAGATGATGATGAGGTGCTTTCAACAAAGCCGCATCGAATATACCTCTAACGATTAGAAGCTCTCTAAGCGAAGGCAGGACGAGGCAAAATGATTGTGAAACTCAGGAGTTTACTAATTGTAAATGACTTAGTTTCACAATCACTTTAACGAAGTATCTCCAAAGAATAGGAGCTTCTAGACGAGGTCGTAAGATTCAGAGGGAATATCAGCGTTCGTATAAACATTCTGCGTATCGTCCAACTCTTCTAGACGATCAACCAGACGAATCACTTTAGCACCATCATTAACGTCCAATTCAGCTTGGGTCGATGGCAACATGGAGACTTCTGCGTTTTCTGGCTTAAAACCTGCTTTGACTAACGCCTCTTTAATATCAAGGAAATCTTCGGGTGCCGTTTGAAGCTCAAAGGAACCATCATCGTGGGCAACAAGATCTTCTGCACCGGCTTCTAATGCCGCTTCCATCAGTGCTTCTTCTTCGACATTATCGCCAAAAATGAACTGTCCTTTTTTCTCGAACAGATATGCTACAGAACCATTGGTGCCAAGATTACCACCATGTTTCGTAAAAGCATGTCGAACTTCGCCAACGGTGCGATTTTTATTGTCGGTCATGCACTCGACCAATATAGCAACACCACCGGGACCGTAACCTTCGTAGGTTAGCTCTTCGTAGTTGTCGCCTTCAGCATTACCGGTACCACGATCAATAGCTTTCTCGATGGTATCTTTTTTCATGTTTGCGCCGAGCGCTTTGTCCATGGCGGCTCTAAGTCTTGGGTTATCATTGGGATCGCCACCACCTTCTTTCGCAGCAACTACTAACTCACGAATGATTTTAGTAAAGATTTTCCCGCGCTTGGCATCTTGTGCTGCTTTGCGGTGTTTGATGTTTGCCCATTTACTGTGACCAGCCATTGCATACTCCTCCCGAACTTTTGGTCGTCACAATTTCTTTGTTATAAAGTTTGTTCCAGCTTGTCATTTAGCGAATGTAAAATCCGCTCTTTCTCAAACTTTATGCCGCGAAATTGTTTAGCCCAAAGCGTTCTCTTATCTTCAAGCCTATACTTTTCTTTCTGTAACTTCGGAGCTAACTTTTACGCTCCGCTATAAAATTTCAATTTGCCGCGTTAGAGTTTCGTCGGGTCTGCCCCCTTGGGTATAAACCTTCTCTTACACGTTTTTTTAATCTTTATAAATTCCAACTAAAAAGCCCAAAGTGCTATTTGTCTTTGGGCTATTAATATTGATATTACTGCTCTTTCTTCTTAACCTGAATACCAAGTTCATCCAGCTGCTTCTCTTCGACAATGCTTGGTGCTTGTGTCAAAGGACAACTGGCAGTGGTGGTTTTAGGGAAGGCGATAACATCACGGATGGAGTCTGCGCCGACCATCAGCATAACCAAGCGGTCTAAACCGAATGCCAAACCACCATGTGGCGGACAACCGAATTTTAATGCATCCAATAAGAAGCCGAACTTTTCTTTCTGCTCGGTTTCATCAATACCTAGAATATCGAATACGGTTTCCTGCATGTCCTGATTGTGGATACGAATGGAACCACCCCCCACTTCACTACCATTAAGAACCATGTCATAAGCTTTAGACAAAGTCTCAGTTGGGTTAGCTTTAACTGCCGCCACATCGTTTTCTTTCGGTGCAGTGAATGGATGGTGCAAGGCATGAATCTCACCATCAATTTCTTCAAACATTGGGAAGTCGACGACCCACAATGGCTTCCACTCATCACGTAGCAATTCAAGGTCCGCTGCCACTTTAAGGCGCAATGCACCCATAGCATCAGCTACTACTCGCTTGGTGTCCGAGCCGAAGAAGATAATGTCGCCTTCTTGGGCACCGACTTTCTCAACAATAGCTAATGCTTTGTCGTCGCCAAGGAACTTCAGAATTGGACTTTGCAGGTTTTCAGCACCCTGCCCGTTGACCTTCATCCAGGCCAAGCCTTTGGCACCATAGATACCGACAAAGTTAGTGTATTCATCAATTTGCTTACGGCTTAATTGCGCACCACCCGGTACACGAAGCGCCGCTACACGGCTTTGTTCATCGTTAGCAGGGCCAGCAAATACTTTAAACTCAACGTCTTTTACAATTTCATCAACCGTGAACAACTCCATATCGGTACGCAAATCAGGTTTGTCCGAACCATAACGATCCATCGCCTCGGCATAACTCATGCGCGGGAACGTTGGTAGTTCGACACCTTTAAGTTCTTGGAACAGATGACGGATCAAACCTTCCATCAACGCCATTACCTCTTCCTGATCGAGGAATGAGGTTTCAATATCCAGCTGGGTAAATTCCGGCTGGCGATCAGCGCGCAAGTCTTCATCACGGAAGCACTTAACGATCTGGTAATAACGATCAAAGCCGGACATCATCAACAACTGCTTAAACAACTGAGGTGATTGCGGCAATGCGTAGAAAGAACCTTTATGTACACGGCTTGGTACCAAGTAATCACGCGCACCTTCTGGTGTCGCTTTAGTCAAAATCGGTGTTTCAACATCAATAAAACCATGCTCATCCATATAGCGGCGCATGGCACTAGTCACTTTATGGCGGAAAATCATGTTTTGCGCCATGTCTGGACGACGCAAATCAAGGTAACGGTATTTCAGCCGTTGTTCTTCTGATGCTTCCAGGTTTTCATCAATAGGAATCGCTGGCGGCTGTGCTTTATTGAGGATAGTCAGCTCTTGCGCCAATACCTCGATTTCGCCGGTGGTCATATTTTTATTGACCATCTCATCTGGGCGAGCACGCACCTGGCCTTTGACCTGAACCACAAACTCATTACGAAGCTGCTCTGCAGTAGCAAACAACTCATTAAAGTCAGGATCAACCACTACCTGTATCAAACCGCTACGGTCACGCACCTGAAGAAAAATAAGCCCTCCAAGATCACGACGACGATGAACCCAGCCTGACAATGTAACCGATTGATTTACTTCGTTTTTTGATAGTTCGCCACAGTAGTGGCTTCGCATTTTGCTTGTCATAGGTATTTCTGCCTGAAACCTGAATTATTTAAGAAGGGAAAAACCCCGAAAAAACGCAGTATGGTACGCCACAGCTTGCCGAGTAGCAAGCTGGAAGCCCCTGAAATGCTTAATTTTACCCCAGTTGCTGGTGTTCGGTTAAGCGCTCTTGTGTCATAAAAGTTTCTAACGGTTGCCACGCTGTTGTCACTTTGCGCTGAAAAAATAGCCAGCATGAAAAAATATTTAGACAAGGCTGTTTTACAGCAAGCAACTCATTTGGGAGTCGATGCTTATGATAGATAGCAATAACCTGGTGGGGCAACTCTTACCCAAACTGGAGCAATCACCGCGCATTAAGTCAGGTGTATCGCGTCTTATCGCCAACTTGTTCCATGAGCAAGAAATCAATCGGTTTATCAAGCAGAACCAGCATTTGTCACCCTGCGACTTTCTGGAAAAGACCAATGAACATTTGGGGCTAAGCTATTCTGTCAGCAATTCCTCGTTAGAAAATATCCCCGTGTCAGGGCGCGTGGTGATCATTGCCAACCACCCGTTAGGCTCATTGGATGGGCTTGCGTTACTAGCTTTAGTACACTCGGTTCGCAAGGATGTCAAAATCGTGGTTAACGAACTGTTAGGGGCAATGGCACCACTGCGTCCGTTTTTCTTAGGCGTTAACAATATTACCGGACAAAGCAGCCGCGATAAAATTCAGCAAATCCATCAGTCTCTGGACAATGAACAAGCAGTGATCTTCTTTCCAGCTGGTGAGGTATCACGTTTATCTATCAAGGGTGTGCGTGATGGTAAATGGCACTCTGGTTTCCTGCGCACGGCTAAACAGAAGAAAGCGCCTATTTTACCCATTCATGTTGGAGGCAAAAACTCCAAGTTCTTTTATGGATTATCGCTGATTGCCAAACCAGTCAGCGCCTTGTTGTTAGTACGTGAAATGTTTAAGCATGTCTCGCTAACACTGCCACTGAAAGTTGGTAAATTAATACCCTACGCTTCTTTTAGCGGCATGTCGCCGGCCAGCAAGGACAGTATCGCTCGCTTCAAACAACACCTCTATGGCTTGAAGAAAAACAAGAGTGGGCTATTTGAAACCGAGCAGTCGATTGCACACCCCGAAAAAAAGCAATTGCTCAAAGAAGAGTTAAGTCTCTGTCGCTTGATTGGTCAAACCCATGATGGCAAAAAGATTTACCTGCTTGAAAATACCTCTGACTCTGTTCTGCTTCGCGAAATAGGTCGTCTTCGAGAAGTCGCTTTTCGAATGGTAGGCGAAGGCACAGGCAACCGTCGTGATATCGACAAGTTCGATTATTATTACAAACATATCGTGTTATGGGACGAGCATGATTTAGAAATAGTCGGTAGCTACCGCATTGCCGACATTAATCGGCTGCCAACCGAGCAAGAACTGTATTCCGAAACTCTGTTCGGATACGAAGACCAGTTGCGTCAAAAATTCCCAATGGCCATGGAGCTCGGTAGAAGTTTTGTCCAACCGCGCTACTGGGGCAAACGTAGCCTCGATTATTTATGGTTCGGCATTGGCGCCTACCTGCGAGAAAATCCGCATGTCCGCTATTTGTTTGGCCCAATTAGTCTTAGCAATGACTATCCAGCATTTGCCAAAGACCTGATTATTTACTTTTACCAGAAATTTTATGGTGCTCCCTTATTATTGGCGCGCTCGTTCAATGCCTACCGCATCAAGCCAGTACAAAAAGCCAAACTGGAAAAGCTGTTCAATCATATGGATGAGAAAGAAGCTTTTGCGGCGTTGAAATCAGAGCTGGGCAAACTGGGTTGTAATGTTCCGACCCTCTTTAAACAATACAGTGACCTGTGTATTGAGGGGGGTGTTGAGTTTCATGACTTTGGGACAGACCCAGCTTTTGGAGACTGCATTGATAGCGTGGTCTGGATCGACTTACTGAAGTTAAAAGATAAGAAGCGCAAACGTTACATTGATTAGTTTTATATTTTTGTCGCCATTTATTGTCACCCAGTCCAAAAGACCTGTTGCTACTTCAGCAACAGGTCTTCTAATAATTTAAAATACAAATGTCGCAATTGATCCAATTCAGCAATGCTGACTCGTTCATTGGCCTGATGTATGGTTTTGTTGCTTGGCCCAATCTCAATCACCTGCTTGGCGATTTGCTTGATAAAACGGCCATCCGATATACCGCCACCCGTGGTTAGTTTTGGTTTTAAACCACATTCTTTCTGAATGGTCTTTTGTAGACTTTTACGCAGAAAACCTCGTTTAGTCAGGTAAGGTTCTGCTTCATGATCCCACTCAATATCAGCCTTTAAACCATACTTAATTATTTTCTTTTCCACGTAGGCTTTGATCTTTGAAAAACTGTTCTTGGGCGAGTAGCGAAAGTTAAAGCATAACTCCAAATCAGCCGGTGTGACATTCATGGCACCACTTTCCGAGTGCACTTTGACCAACTGACAACTGGTCGAAGGAAAAAATCGACTTGGCATATCCCAACGTTTTGAGGCTAGCTTATGAATCAATCGCGATGACTTATGGATCGGATTAATCAGTTGCTCAGGATAACCGACATGCCCTTGCTTACCGTGCAAAGTGATTTTGCAGTTAACAGAACCACGTCGGCCAATACGAATTGAATCACCCAGTTTGAGCTCTGTAGTTGGCTCGCCAACAATAGCACAATCGATCGCCTCATTACGTGCCAGCAAGGTGTCAACAATATGCTTGGTGCCTTCGAGAGCTATGCCCTCTTCGTCACTGGTCAGCATAAAACCTATTGCGCCCTGATGTTGGGGATAAAGCGTCACGAATTGCTCTACTGCCACCACCATCGCAGCCAGACTCCCTTTCATATCCGATGCACCACGGCCATACAGAAAGCCATCTTTAATCACCGGAATAAAAGCCGGCGTATCCCACTTTGCATTCTGCCCGGGTGGCACCACATCGGTATGCCCGGCAAAAACCACCACCGGATGCCCACCACCTCTCTTTGCCCAAAGGTTCGATACCCGATTCTTGTTCAGAAACTCGAGCTTGAAGCCGATAGACTCCAAACGCTCACCAATCAAATCACAACATCCCTGGTCAGAGGGAGTAATTGAGGGCTTTCGTATCAGATATTGAGCAAGTTCAAGCATAATCGACTGATAATTCAATTCAATCTTACTGTGCAGATTCGTTGTCTGGTCTGTAATAACTGTTGTTTGCTTTAGCATAATTCACCTCTTTTATCTCAGCATCGTTATATCAGTCTGCAATGACAGAGCAGCGACACAATGGTGAACTTTTTGCGACAACACCAGAGAAACCCTACTTATAGACTCTTTATCGTGCTCCAAAAATAGACTAAAGTGCTACTACCTTAATTTTCTTAAGTAATATCACAATGCATATGACCAAATGGATTCTGGGCTTTACCCTGATTATCACCTCGAGCCTTTTCACAGCGGCTCAGGCACTTCCGACTCTGATTCATAACGTTAAGGGCTATACTTTCGCTGAAGGTGAGTTAGTAGAATTCGATAGTCTTATATTCGAAAACGACGTGATTATCGCTTTTGGTAACCATGAAGAACTTGCCAATAATGCCAAGGCCAGTATTTCAATAGATGGCAAAGGGGCAACTTTGATACCTGGTTTAACCGATGCTCACGGCCATGTTCTCGGACTGGGCTTGAATTTAATGCGCGTTGATTTGCGTGGCATTGATTCGCTTGAAGGAACCATGAAAAAGATTAGCGAGTACGCCAAAGCCAATTCGGAACTGCGCTGGATTCAGGGCCGAGGCTGGAATCAGGTGTTATGGGCCAAAAAAGAATTCCCAACTAAACAAATGCTGGACACCATTATCAATGACCGCCCTGTTTGGCTTAGTCGTATTGATGGTCACGCAGGCTGGGCTAACAGCAAAGCATTAGAACTTGCAGGCATCACTAAAGATACAGCAGATCCAGCTGGCGGCAAGATCATAAAAGATGCCCGTGGCGAACCAACAGGTGTATTGATAGATGCCGCTATGGATATTGTCGAAAGCAAAATTCCTGAGCTAAATGCAATGGAGCGTCGTACGGCTTTGGAGCTGGCATTTGATCACATGCTTAAACTTGGCATCACTTCAGTCCATGATGCGGGCGTCGATTTCGATACTTATAAATTGATGCTGGATATGGCGAAAGATCAACAAATACCGGTTCGTCTTTATGGCATGTTAAGTGGCAGCGATGAGCGTCTTAAAACCATGCTAGAAATGGGAAAAGTCGAGTTACCTTTCTTGAAATTCCGTTCAGTGAAATTATACAGCGATGGCGCATTAGGTAGTCGCGGTGCGGCTTTATTGGCCCCCTACTCTGACGATCCAGACAACAAAGGATTATTACTGACCACAGAAAAGAAGCTTTCTGAAGATTTGAGTCTGATTACCCAATATGGTTTCCAGGCCAATGTTCACGCCATTGGCGATGCCGCTAATCGCTTGGTGCTGGATGCTTTTGCCAAGCTTCCTGAAAATCAGTCTGCCGATATACTACGTCATCGCATTGAACATGCTCAAGTGGTTGCAGTTGAAGATATTCCGCGCTTTGCCGAGCTCAATATTATTGCTTCCATGCAACCGACTCATGCTACCAGCGACATGAATATGGCAGGCGATCGTTTAGGCGATGAGCGTTTAAAAGGGGCTTATGCTTGGCGCAAGATGCGTGAGCATGATGTGTTGATTGCAGCAGGTTCTGACTTTCCTGTTGAGCTGGCTAATCCGTTCCTGGGCATTCATGCCGCAGTGACTCGCCAGAACAGTGACAACCAGCCGGAAGGTGGCTGGTTACCTGCCGAAAAGCTTGACCGTGCCGAAACCTTGAAAGCTTTTACCATTGATGCCGCTTATTCTGGCTTCTGGGAAGATGAGATAGGAAGTCTTGAAATCGGTAAGAAAGCTGACTTTATTTTGATTGATAAAGATATTTTTTCAGTTAATGCAGAAGAGCTTGATGATGTTCAGGTACTACAAACCTGGGTTGGTGGAAAACGACTACTTTAGCTTTATTACTTTCAAACACAAAAAGCAACCTTGCGTGAGCGCAAAGCTCACGCAGCCTATACTTTCATGTTCACTAGCAATTGTTAATTGCTAGCTAACTCACTCTTCTTGACACGTTTTTTAGGATAATTAACCCAGACCGTATCCACGTTAGCATTGCCCTCTCGCGCAGCTTTTTCGACCAGGTACACTTTATGCCAGTCAATAACATAAACGTACTCATCATCATCAGATGCAGCAGCGTAGCGAGAAGAGGTTGAATTGCACCCTGTCGCCAATACCGCGAAGGCGGCAACGGTCAGAGCTAAAGGTAGTGTTTTCATAAAGCCTCCTGTGTAAAAGACTCACAACCATGATAGTACATTTTTTAACCAGTTAGCAATTCACTTTATCTATCAAAGGCGCTTTTGAGCCCCATTAAAGCTTGCTACAATAGACGCCCTCTATGATTTTGATAATGACAACAACGAGATACTGATGCGTAGTAGCCAATACTTACTTTCCACACAAAGAGAAGATCCAAGCGACGCCGAGCTGATTAGCCATAAGTTAATGCTTAGAGCAGGCATGATCCGCAAGATTGCCTCAGGTATGTATACCTGGCTGCCCACTGGCTTGCGTGTTTTGCGCAAAGTAGAAGCTATTGTTCGAGAAGAAATGAACAAGGCTGGCGCAGTTGAGATGTTAATGCCGAGCGTGCAACCCTCTGAGCTATGGGAAGAGTCAGGCCGTTGGGACCAATTTGGCCCAGAATTACTGCGTTTCAAAGATCGTCATGGCCGTGACTTCTGCTTGGGCCCAACCCACGAAGAAATCATTACTGCGGTCATTCGCGACGAGATTAATAGTTATAAGCAGCTACCTGCGAGCTTTTACCAGATTCAAACCAAGTTCCGCGATGAAGTTCGCCCTCGTTTCGGTGTTATGCGCGCTCGTGAGTTCTTGATGAAAGATGCCTACTCTTTCCACGTTGATGAAGAGTCATTATCGGAAACCTATCAGGTAATGCACCAGGCCTACTGCAATATTTTCGAGCGTATTGGTTTAGATTATCGCCCAGTGTTGGCGGATACCGGTGCTATCGGTGGTAGTAACTCGCATGAGTTCCATGTGCTAGCAGAATCAGGCGAAGATGCGATTGCTTTCAGTAGCGAAGGTGATTACGCCGCCAATATAGAAAAGGCACAAAGTCTCGCACCACAAAAAGAAGCCGCAGCTCCGAACCAGGGCTTAACTAAGGTCGAAACACCAAACACCAAGTCCATTAAACAGGTGTGTGAGTTACTAAAAGTAACACCACAGCAAACGGTGAAAACTTTGTTGGTGGTTGGTGAAAACGAAGAAAATCCAGTGGTAGCTTTATGCTTACGTGGCGACCATGAGCTTAATGAAATTAAAGCTGGCAAACATCCGTTAGTGGCTGAGCCAGTACAATTAATTTCTGACGAACAGATTCAATCAGTTGCTGGTTGCGATGCAGGTTCTGTTGGCCCATGTGGCTTAGATATCCCAGTCATTGTCGATCGTGATGCCGCAGTACTCAGTGACTTTGTCTGTGGCGCCAATGACACAGGCTTCCACTTCACAGGCGCAAACTGGCAACGTGATGCGCAACTATCCGAAGTGATGGACATTCGTAATGTGGTTGCTGGCGACCCAAGTCCGGATGGTAAAGGTATTCTGGAAATCAAACGTGGTATCGAAGTAGGTCATATTTTCCAGCTTGGTACTAAATACTCTGAAGCAATGAACTGCAAGGTACTGGATCAAAACGGCAAAGCTGTGACCTTGGCGATGGGTTGTTACGGTGTAGGCGTCTCGCGTATCGTTGCCGCTGCCATTGAGCAAAATTATGATGACAACGGTATCCTCTGGCCAGCAGCCATTGCACCGTTCCAGGTTGCCATTATCCCTATGAATATGCATCGCTCAGAACAAGTTCAACAAGTCGCAGAAAAGTTATATGACGATTTACAACAATTGGGCATTGATGTGATATTTGATGATCGCAAAGAGCGTCCCGGCGTCATGTTCGCAGATATGGAACTGATCGGTGTTCCTCATCGCTTAGTGGTCAGCGAACGTGGTTTGGAAAACGGTACTATTGAATATAAGAACCGCCAAAACACCGCTAAGGATGACGTCAGCGTAGAAAATGTTGTAAATTATATCCAAGAACTGTTACCACAATAACACTATGGCGTTGAGTAGAGTGACACTAGGTCGAATCTTAGCAATTGTTGGTCTTATAGCTGTGACGGGTTTCACTCAAACCAGTCAAGCTCAAGAGCGACCCGATCAAGCTTTCTATGATGAGCTTAAGGCTCTGATGGAAGCTGATAACCATTTCGTTGATCGCTATGATGCTGAGGTCTGGATGAAAGACATGTCAGGCCGTCTCAAGCGTCGTGCTCCGCATATTCCCCAAGATGAACGCTTAAAGATTCTGACACTGGTCCATCGCTACTCAAATGCATCAGGGGTTGACCCGCAACTAGTTCTCGCCATCATGGAGGTGGAAAGTAACTTTGATCGCTACGCCCTTTCGGTTGCCAATGCGCGAGGACTAATGCAAATCATGCCTTTCTGGAAGGATGAAATTGGTCATCAGGAGGACTCTCTTTTCGATATGGAAACCAACGTACGCTATGGCTGCTACATTCTCAAACTCTATCTGGATATGGAAAAAGGCAACCTGACTTACGCCCTAGGGCGCTACAATGGTTCTCGTGGGAGAGCTAAATATCCTAATAAAGTTTACGCTGCCTTGCGCAACCGTTGGGCGCTGTAAAACTAATGACTGAACGCCCTTCAATTCCAGGACTGATCCTTAGTGGTGGCGGTGCACGTGCCGCTTACCAAGTTGGTGTATTAAAAGCTGTTTCAGAAATTCTGGAGCATCCTGAAAAATCTCCCTTTAGAATTGTCTCCGGCACATCAGCCGGTGCTATTAATTCCTGTGCGGTCGCTGAACACAGCCACCGTTTTGCCGAAGGGCTCAGACGCCTGGAACATCTCTGGGCCAACCTGACACCGGATCAGATTTACCACACCAAGTTACGCCAGTTGTCAGGCAATGCTTTCCGCTGGATTTGGAATATTTTACGCCCAGCCAGCCAACTCAAAAAACCATTGGCGCTTCTTGATAACTCTCCTCTTCGCGAATTGTTGACCACAGCCATTCGCTTTGATGATATCCGCGAGAACATCAAGAATGGCTTCTTGGATGCAACCTGTATCACTGCATACAACTACAATACAGGCGATTCGGTCAGCTTCTTTCAGGGCATACCCGATTTGGTCGAATGGCAACGCTTTAGACGTTTTGGTAAAGCAGAAGACTTGACCTTGTCACACCTGATGGGCTCAACTGCCATTCCCATGATTTTCCCATCGGAGCCTATTAATGATATTCACTTCGGTGACGGCTCAATGCGTTTCTTGACGCCGCTTAGCCCCACCCTGCGATTAGGCGCGAATAAATTGTTTGTGGTCACGGTAGAGCCTTTGCGTGGCGAAGTCGATCATGAAATCAAAATTCCGTCGATTGGTGATATCAGCGGCCACTTGCTGGACAGTATTTTCATCGACAGTTTAGAGAGCGATATCGAGCGCATGATGCGAGTTAATGAATTGCTGGCACACATTCCTGAGCGCGACATTGTGCGCGAACAGCTCACGCTGAAGCAGGTTGATACCTTCATTATTTCGCCGAGCATTGATCCGATGGAGCTTGCCGGTCAATATTTTAAAAACCTTCCGCGCGGCCTACGTTTCTTTTTCAAACGCATTGGTGTTGATGAAGAAAATGGTGAGAGTATTTTGAGCTACCTGCTTTTTGATAAGTCTTTCACCAACCACTTAATTGAGCTTGGCTACCAAGATGCGATAAAGCAGGAACATAATATTTTAGACTTCTTTAACTACCAGCAAACTCAGCAAGAAGAAGAATCTGAACAGGAAGATGAATCTGACTATAAGGAATCATCTCAACAAGAAGAGCTATCTCAACAAGACCTGTAGTTTCTAATCAGTAATTTCTAAGAGCAACCGCTATGAACAGCTTTGATGATTTGTTTGCGCATTACCCACCGGATGTTGCACCTTTTATGCATCAAATGTTGGCCGATTATCAAGCAACCAAACCCTATAAAGGATTCAAGATTGTTCATAATGTCCCGCTCACTCAAACCACTCTGCTCAAAATTGCCTGTCTCAAAACAGCCGGTGCCAATCTTGTCGTGACCAATCCCAGTTTCATGAACGAAGATCGGGATGCGATACAAGTTTTAACCAATGAACAGGTGCCTTATCTACCACTGGATTCAGTCAAAGGCGAATTCGACTTTCTCCTCGATTGTGGTGCTGAGCTGGTAGATAAATGCTATGCACACAAAGGCATCGTTGAATTGACCCGTACTGGCGCCATGCGCTATCAGCGACACAAAGAATTTCATGTACCGATTGTGTCAGTGGATGATACTCGCTTGAAATGTCTAGAAACCTGCCTCGGCACTGGCGAAGGTGTTTACCGCGCCATTAGGCAAATCGCCAATGTGGATTTAACCAATAAAAACATTTTGATTTTTGGTTTTGGTAAAGTCGGTATTGGTATCGCTTACTACTTCTCTAAAATCACAACCAACGTCATTATTGCCGAAGCTGATAGCTCACGTTTACAACTTATCGAGCAGCGTGGCTATCAAAGTGTTGATGCCAAACAAGCTCAATTGATAGAACATGCCGCTGAAGCCAGCGACCTGATTATCACCGCCACAGGACTGAAAGACATCATCAGTGATAACTATCACTTGGGCGCGTTTAAAGATAAGTTGCTAGCCAATGCTGGCGCTGAAGATGAGTTTGGTTATGCGTTTGATGCAACTGAAGTTCTCGCCGATAAAAAACCGGTTAACTTTATCCTCAAAGAACCGACCTTGATGGAATTTCTCGATCCGATTTTCTACGCTCATAACATCGCCATTGATGATGCGCTGAATAATACACAGACAGGATTTAGAGCTTTGGATCAAAAAACGGATGAGGCAATTGTTAGCCAATGGGCGAAGCATCATGATTGGACGGTAGAAAAACTCAACCAGATTTTTTAACTATTCCTAAAACTATCTTGTAAGCTAATCAGGAAAATGAACAGCTCGAAATTCATTCTCAAGCTCTAACAGTAAAACCTTATCACGTTGCCAGGGTGGGATGCCCTGCTCCTGAAAATAGTTCTTCAACGAGACACTTTTCCCACCCTGTTCAAATCGAATGCGCTCACCACCTTGGCGACCTTTAACGGTTACGTTTCTTCCAACCAGATTTGGGTAGTTCTGTTGTAACCATTCCAGCGAAATTAAAACTTGACCGTTATGCTCTAAATCATTTTTTGCAGACCATTCTAGCTCAAGACTGGAATAATCATTAACCGCCTCAGTGACCCAATAGAGCGCATCGCGATAACGTCTGATTGAGCCGCAGCCCATCTCAATTACAGGGTTAGCATCTTCTTTAGCATCCAGCATTTGCGTCTTAACTTGCTGCAATACCGCCTGACTGGGCATATCTGCACCACAGGCTTCTAACCAGTAACGTAACAGGTTTCTGACTCGCTGCGGGCTTAAGTGCCTGACTCGGGCTAACATTAATGAGTCATGCTGCACCTCATAACAGTTTTCGAAGTCAATAGCCGCCAGTTCATCCAACAGCTGCTGATTTTCAGCCTGAATCTGGCTGGCGCTAGCAATGACTTTAGAAGCCTGTGGCCACTTTTGTTCAATCAATGGCATCACTTGATGGCGCACAAAATTACGTCGAATATCGGTGTCTTGATTGGTCGGGTCTTCAATCGCTTTTAAACCATGAGAATGACAATAATCTTCTACCGCTTCTCTGGTCACTGCCAACAACGGCCGTGCCAGATAGCCCTTTGCAAACTGAGTAACTTTTGGCATTGCCGCCAGGCCTTTACTGCCTGCACCACGGAATAACTGTAGCAGGAAGGTCTCAGCCTGATCATTTAAGTGCTGACCGGTTACTAAACAGGTCTGAGGATTCTGTATACATCCAGATAATGCCTGATAACGGGCTTTACGGGCGGCACCTTCAAGACTGGCTGAATCTTTATCAACCTCAACTTGGACGGACTGAAAAGGAATGTCTAAGGACTCACAAAAACGTTGATTTTGTTTTGCCCAGTCAGCAGATGCCATTTGCAGTTGATGGTCAATATACACGGCAGACAAGGAGTAATTGGAATTAGAGGTTCTAGCTGAATGTAGCGCATGCAACAAGCTCAGCGAATCAACGCCACCACTTAATGCAACAACAATGGATTTAACAGATTTAGAAATGCAAAGAGCCAGAAACTCATCAATGGCTTGAGAAACTGGCTCTGATTTTGTCATAAGAAAAGATTATTCTTCGCTGACAGTACCGAACGACATCAGCTTGTTGTAACGCTTAGCAAGTAATTGCTCAACACTTAGAGTTTGCAATTCATCCATATCTTTCGTTAAGCGCTCTTTTAAGCTTTTGCCCATCGTAAGGTAATCACGATGCGCACCGCCTAATGGTTCAGCGACGATGTTGTCGATCAGACCCAAGCTCTTAATACGCTCGGCGGTAATACCCATTGCCTGCGCCGCTTCTTCAGCTTTTTCAGCACTCTTCCAAAGAATCGAAGCACAACCTTCTGGCGAGATAACTGAGTAAGTGGAATATTGAAGCATGTTAACGCGGTCGCCGACACCAATCGCCAAAGCACCGCCGGAGCCACCTTCACCAATCACGGTAGCGATAATTGGCACTTCAAGGCGCGACATGACTTTGAGGTTACGCGCAATCGCTTCACTCTGGCCACGCTCTTCCGCACCAACACCCGGGAAAGCCCCTGGCGTGTCGATGAAAGTGAACACTGGCAGCGAGAAACGCTCGGCAAGCTCCATAATGCGCTTAGCTTTACGATAGCCTTCCGGACGAGACATACCAAAGTTATGCTTAATTTTCTCTTTAGTATCACGACCTTTTTGATGGCCAATGACCACTACAGGCTTATCATTCAATCGCGCGAGGCCACCGACAATAGACGCATCGTCAGAATAGGCTCGGTCGCCAGCCAACTCATCAAAGTCAGTGAAAATGTGCTCGATATAGTCACGAGTGTAAGGACGCTGCGGGTGACGCGCTAGTTGCGCAACCTGCCACGGCGTAAGGTCAGAAAAGATTTGCTTGGTGAGGTCTTTCGACTTCTTTTTTAAGCGCTCAATCTCTTCGCTAATATTGATTTCAGTATCTTCGCCCATCATGCGCAATTCATCGATTTGCGCTTCTAATTCTGCGATAGGACGTTCAAAGTCTAGAAAATTCAAACTCATGCCTTATAAAACGGTTAGTTAGTGGCGTATAAGGGGCAATATTCTACCCTTATTTGCTTTGATAATGAATGGTAACTTGACTGGTCTAAACTGTCAGCCTTTATCGGCTTAAAACATTAATAATTCGGCATTTTTACCATCTGATTCAATTGTACGCTATATTCAGCACCAATAACGATTCAGTTCCGAAAATGGCTATTCAGTTCACTATATCCTGCTAAGATAGGACCAAATCGTTCTGCTACACATTGCTTTATGCTCAACTCAGCGACCTTAACAACCTATCAGCAAGCACGCATGGCACGTGATCCGCGCTTTGACGGCATTTTTTTTGTCGCGGTGAAAACAACAGGCATCTATTGTCGCCCCGTCTGTCCAGCGCCAGCACCCAAAGAGCAGAATGTTGCTTATTACCCCAGTTCCGTGCAGGCGCAAGAAGCAGGCTTTCGCCCCTGCTTGCGCTGCCGCCCGGAAACAGCCCCGCTCTCTGCGGCCTGGCTTGGTAATCAGGCTGTGCTGAAAAAAGCAGTAGCACGTATTCAGGCAGGCGCTTTAAGTCAAACCTCATTGCAGGACTTTAGCGAATCCATGGGCATTAGCGACCGCTATCTGCGCAAACTGTTTCAGCAGTATCTTGGCGTCTCGCCGATAACCTATGCCAACCATTTGCGCCTGATGTTCGCTAAACAGCTACTGCATCAAACCCAGCTACCTATTACTGATATCGCATTTATCGCAGGCTTCAACAGCGTACGTCGCTTTAATGACAGCTTTAAAGCCACCATGAAACTAAGCCCCAGTAATTTACGAAAAAAACTAAACAGCCAACAAAGTCCGCAAGAGTCGCAAGCCATTCAATTAAAGCTGCATTACCGTCCACCGTACAACTGGTCAATGATGCAAGAGTTTTTAAAACAGCGCGAGTTATCGGCAATCGAAACAGTATCGAACCACAGCTACAGCCGTACTTTTAGTCTGGACGGTGTTAATGGCTACTTTACTGCAGAGTTTGATTCAACCAGCTCATCATTCAACGTCACCATTGAACTGAGTGATATGAGCAAACTATTGGAGGTCACGCACCACATTCGTCGCGTGCTGGATCTGAACAGTGATCTGGAAGTGATCGAAAAAACACTGGGACAAGATAAAAATTTACAACCTCTCCTGAAATCTGGACTGCGACTACCCGCCACCTGGAACACCTTCGAAGCTGGAGTTAAAGCTATTCTTGGTCAACAGGTTTCGGTTAAAGCTGCTTACACACACACCGCTAGCGTCATTGAGCAACTGGGCAGTGATTACAACGAACAGTACAAACTATTCCCAACGGCACAGCAAATAGTCGATGGCGATTTAAGCTTTCTCAAGATGCCCAATAGCCGTAAACAAACACTACACAACTTTGCCCAATGGTCTCTCGACACTAACGGTGAGGACTTATCATCAATACTCACTATAAAAGGCATCGGCCCCTGGACTTATGAATACATCAAATTGCGCAGCGGATTTGATAGCGACGCTTTCCCCGAAAAAGATCTCGGCGTGATCAAAGCCATGGAAAAACACAATCTAACCAACACCGAACAATGGCAACCCTGGCGCAGCTACGCCACGCTGCAACTTTGGCACAGCCTTTGAGAAGTAAGAGAATATTGTATGAATACAAAACTTTATTATCAAAAAACACAATGCCCATTCGGCACAGTGCATATTTATGCCGACGACCAACACCTCAAAGCATTGTTATTTAAGCCATGGAACAAAATGCCAGCGCAAAATCTTCTAAACAAAAGCAATCCGGTTATCGAACAAACCCAACGCCAACTCGACGAATATTTCAAAGGTCAAAGATCTGAGTTCGATCTACCCATCAAAGCAGATGGCACAGACTTCCAACAAACCGTCTGGCAAACCCTATGCAAAATTCCTTTTGGTGAAACCTGGAACTACGGCCAACTCGCCCAAGCAATCGGAAATAAGAATGCCAGCCGCGCCGTCGGCGCCGCCAACGGCAAAAACCCCATCTCCATCATCGTGCCCTGCCACCGCGTTATCGGAGCCAACGGCACCCTAACGGGCTACGCAGGAGGATTAACCATCAAAGAATGGTTACTTAAACATGAAGGGATAATTAAATAACCGTAAGAGGTTGCCTTGGCAAGCCCTTCTAGAGCCAACTGCTCATTACCAGGTATAAATACCGAAAAGATTGTCATTCCGGCCTACGAGCCGGAATCTGCTCTTATAGGTTGGGTTAGAGACCTAGCCTCGTAACCCAACAAGACTAACTAAAAGGGGTAGTTACTTTCGCTACCCAACCCGCAGCCACAAATACTTATGAGACATAAATAATACGTAAACAATAGCCATAAGCACTTTCGGCCCTCTTAAACTAGAACCACCCTGTAATCTAACCTCACCACCTGGCGGTACATTAATAGTAACTTTATTGGAACGACACCAATCAATTTTTAAATAGATTTCCTTTTCACCGGAACTAGTCTCGAACTCTATAGACTCTCCATTACCAACCATAGCAACTTCATCTCCATTACATATTACCTTGTACTTTCGGACTCTATCCGCGTAGCCGCTATCGCGGGTTATTTTTATTCTACTCATTGTTGTTCCTTGTTTTTGCGCTGAATTATTTTCTTTCGCTACAGTTAATATATCTTTCCCTTCTTTTTATGGCTCAATCTACTACATTGACTCCCGGCGGATAATAACTAACCTCAAATCTGATCCCATCAGGGTCTTTCATAAATAATGCTGTTACGCCGCCTAAATCCTGAATCTCTGGTGCCTCAAACCCTGCCTGTCTCATTGCGGTTTGTATAGATTCAACATGCTCTTTCGTAGGTGCAGAGAACCCCAAGTGATTCATACTAGCACCATACCTCTCATAGTCGGACGTGCCAGGCTTGGCCTGTAAAAATTGAAAAAAGAAGCCGTCACCATCAGTCCATACATGATTCCGTTTTTTGGTAAAACCTACCAATGGAAGCAAATGGTCATAATAAGGCATACTTTGTTCCAGTGATGATACAAGGATAGTAATGTGATCAAGCTTCATGAAGTTCCTACTAATCATTCTGTATTAGGGATGTTTATTGACAGTAATTTATGGGCTTATACCTATTAATACAAGCTTGAACTTCTCATCAATTCAGCTCTATGATTAATCATTGTGTTTACTGATGGAGGTTCTTATTCGCCCTTTTCATATCGCCTGGATAGTCTGTTTAGTTCCCATCATAGCTGCGCACGGGGCGTATTTTATTGGCCTATGGCAAGGGGTAGCGAATGAGTGTGTGCCATATTTTGAAGGCTGTACCTCTATTAGTCGTGCCGCGCGCAATGGCGATGCAATCTTTCTGTTTCGTGGTCTGATGATGCCGATAGCAGCTTTCTTAGTTGTGTTCTGGTATTTGCAGAGTATCTGGCTCAAGGAACTCACACAAAAATCTCACAATACTATTTTCGTGCTGGGAACCATTGGCGCAATATTTTTAGTCTTGTATGCAGACTTTCTCGGCACGGAAGGTGACTTTTACGAATTTATGCGCCGCTATGGAATCACCTTCTATTTCGCGATGACAATTCTCGCGCAGATGCTAAGCATTCGTAGTCTGCAAAAAATAAAGGGCACGTTAAACCGAAAGATCAAACGCTACCTTTCAACTCAATTTATTTTGATTTCCATCTATTGGGGATTAGGCATCACCAACGTGGTAATAAAAGCAACCGGCGTCAGCTGGGCCGATCAGGCGGAAAATGTTATTGAATGGCACTTCGCCTTATATATGTCCTTCTATTTTGGGCTTACAGCCATGATGTGGAAGCGCAGTGGCTTTCAATTTCAGTTCAGGATTAACAGATAAGCTTCTAATCACCTCAATCAACGCTCTCTTATTTTGCTCCACATAAACTCATCTTTACCCATATTTTCTGAGTTTTTCTTTGCCAGATTTTCAAGCATGATATCAATCTGACTTTTATCAACCCAACGTCCATTAAAGAACACTCCTGATAATTTTCTTGTATTATTAATATCCAACAAAGGGTTTTCATCAAGCAAGACAAGGTCAGCAAACTTACCAACTTCAATAGTCCCGACTTTATCATCAATTCCTAACCATGTAGCTGCCAACCTTGTTGCAGCTGCCAAGGTTTCTTCTGTGGTTAAACCAGCATCCACTAACAAGGTCAGCTCGTCATGTAATGAATAACCCCAAACTATACCTGAAGTGCCTGCATCGGTACCCGCTACCATGGGAACGCCAAGCTCTTTAAATGCTTTTACGAGCTTTACATGAAAATCAACCAGCTCATCATAGTAAGCAATTCTTTTGGGGGTTGTGCCTTGATTATATTGATTAGCAGTAATCCATTTGTCTTGCATTAATGGATGTACGTATTTAAAACTTGGAAGATCTCTTACAGCATCCAATGAACGCCCTTGAGCAGCAATACGTACTAAGTTCGATAGATTAGGAGTAACCCAGGAGCCATTCTCCTGAGCCAATCTTGCAAGCTTATAAGCTTCTTCTTGTGTAAACTCATTGGCTTGCTTTGAGAACTCCTCAGCATGAGCCACTAAACCAAAGTGAGGGACGAAAGCTTCTTCTGCTTTACCTTCAAAGGCATTGGGTATATGCCCCACCACCTTCATTCCTTGTTTGTTAGCCTCATCCACAATCGCTTTGTAGGTTTCAATATTAAGCCTTGAGTAAACCTTGATAAATTCGTAGCCATCGCCTTTTGCGATGCGAACAGCCTGGCGCCCCTCAGACGGAGTAGTTGCCACCCTACTCGCATTGCTTCCATCAATTAACGCCGCCAACGCAATCCTGGGACCAGTGACATCGCCTTTAACGATTTCGTTTCTTTGCCCGAAATGCTCAACTCTACCGCTAAGTTCAAATGTGGTGGTAACGCCATTAGCAACGTATAACAGCATAATATCTTGGTTGTCGAAGAAGATTGATGCCCCCTTGGTTGGGTAGTTATTTCCAGGGCTACCATCTACTAGATTGTGAACGTGCATGTCTATCAGGCCAGGGATAAGCCACTTACCTTCACCATCAATAATCATGGCATCATTTGGCACTTTCCCACCAATGGCTGAGATCTTGTTATCGACAATAACAACTGTAGTATTTTCAATGACCTTGTTTTCCACTGTCATTGGAATAACATTAACGTTGGTTAGAACAATTGTTTTATTCTCTTCATTTTCCTGTCCCAACGCAGAGTGCTGAGTGATTCCGCAACCAGATAGCAAAACCAAGGACACGCATAAACTCGCTATAAATCGTAAGTTATTCACTGAAAATTCCTCATTATCCTTTTTAATATTCGTTATTATTTCAATCTACGCATGTAAGATTGCTTTTGATACAAGGAGCGGGTTTCTAAATGTAAGATTTTATTTTGTTTAGCTACAGATATGTGAAAGAGAAATTCAGTGCAGGATGCCTGAATAATGTTCAGAGGTTATATCAGAAGAAAAAACCACATCGCTAAAACCGCAAGGAAGTTAATGGTAAAAACTAGGCCTCTTAAGCGGATATTATTTGTCAATATCTGCACTTCGCTATGAATTAATCGGCCAACCACAAATATCCAGGCCAACCACACTTGAATAGGATCTGTATTTCCTAATACGATTAACAACACACAGATGATGTGAAAAAATAATGGCCACTCAAATTGATTTGATAGATTTGCACTGACTCTAGGTTCAACTGTCGCCCATGTTTCTCTCTTACTTTTACCAACACCCCACACTGCAGGCGCACGAACGATGGTCAGAAATACATAAAGAAAAGCCACCCATGCGATGTGGGCAACCATTGGGTAGAGAATCAGTTGGTGTGTCATATTAATTATGTCCCAGTTTATCTTGCTAGATATGAGAATACATGCAGATGGAACTTAATCGCCAAAATTTAATTTAGATTTGGTTCGCATCATCATTAGTGATTTCTCTAATGTGTATACCAACAAGACGTTCTTTTTTGCAAATACGTTTAAATTCCCCAGTAAAGCAGACCCTCCCGGCGTCGCCAGCAACAAACATTGGGGGTGGCAATGTACCAGCAAGCTCCGTGCGAACTTTGTGTAACGCTCCTTGATATCTTGCTCGAGCTTCAGCAAGCTTTCGCTCAAGTTCATCTGGATCTACATTTATTTTGGAGGGATCACGACAGTTGTATGGCTTGATTTCTTCAGGCTCTCCCGCACCTTGAAATGATCTGCTTGGATGAAGAAACCAATAAGGCTGATTCTCCCAAACATCTGTTGGGATCTCGTTCTCAGCAGGGTATTCCCAAGAGTCATGTCTTTCGATCCCATATCCAGTAATCTCGATCGGTATAATATCAAAGCAAGCATGCAAGTGCTCTTCAAATACAGAGCGAAACTTTTCACTTATTGCTACACCCTGCATTGCGTCGATATCTGGAAAGTCTCCTAGGCGTCTAGGCTTTGACTCTTTGAACAGAATTCGACACTTAATATCCTGGATATGTTTAGGTACTTGCTGGCCGATAGACACATTCTCAATGAGCTCTCTCGATACTCTCCGTAATCGAAAACAAGAAAAACGAGTTGCTGGATTATCTAATTGATATAGTTCTAATGTCATAAGTTTAAATCTACGTAATATTTAATAACAAATCACAAACAGGTATTACTCCAAGAGTAGAATCAACTCGACTAAATGCTCCACTACAAATGGACCAATCACACATGACAGCCTCTTTCGGACTCGAATGACTTAGTTTTTTAAGCTCCTGTACAGCTTCTGAGGACAATTCAACTTTACCAAGAAAGTTCATACCCATTTTATTCATATGCGATTTCTTTGGAGCAAAGTAGGCAACACCATTGGAAAAAAGAGTTTTTGCTTCCAAACCGTCCTTAAGGGTTGGCTCTCGAGCAGGGTTAGTTACTAAGGGCGTGTATGAAGCCCAAGGAAACCAATCAAATACTCTCCCAGCTTCTAGAATAATTAATGAACCCCAACCATTCGGGACAAATCCTGCCTCATCCCATGAAGAAAACCAGGCATTAAATCCGCTTCCATCCATTGTAGGGAAACTATATATTTCTCCTGGTTCTACTACCACTTTTGGAGGTGTTTTAGGAATTCGTCTGGAACTTGCTGGCTTAGGGTTATCAATCCTTTTTCTTAGTTTCTCGTGCACCTTCTTTCGTGCTTTAAGCCCTTGAGGTTCCATGCCTCTAGCTTTAAGATCAGCAAGATCTGCTCCCGAATCAATCGATAAGAGGGCTTGTTTAATAGCTCTATCACATACTATACCGCGCTTGGTAAACTGATCTGCAACTACCATCCAGAACGTTGGGCAGCCATCCTCACCTAAATTTTCATTACGCTCAAACTGCTCTAAAGCAAGTTGAAGTATACAGTCCCCATTACTCGGCATCTTCGAAAGCAACGAAATTAGGTCTCTTACATCACAGGCTTCATCATCTGCGTATAACCCTTCTCCCCATGTACCCATCAATAGCATCCTTATATTTAATGTATTTTTGACTTTATAAGAATTCGCTTACATAACTGACATATTAAATAAGCACTAAATTATTCCAAACTGAAAGTAATCATCTTAATAATTTTATACTTCAAGACTCTAATTCCTAAACAAAGTGGTTACAAGCACTTTTTTACAAGCTATCAAATCACCTAAATCATTGATTATTATAGCTATGTCGCCTTGATGTCACCCCAATGTCGCTAATCCTTCGCTGACATGTCGTGTTATACTTGGCCTGGAATTTACATAATTCAGGCTCACCGCTACATCAACGAGCTTTACTAAACACAGAACGGATTGATTATGATTGTTAGAAAATTAAGATTGAAAAGAGGTTGGTCACAAGAGCAATTAGCAGAGTTAACGGGTGTTAGTACTCGTACCATTCAGCGCATTGAACGTGGTCAGACAGCGCCCAGTCTTGAAACGAAAAAATCATTAGCCTCTGTGTTTGAAGTTGATATAGCTACATTTGAACCGTCCACCACTAAGGACAGCACAGGAGAGCCTGATATGAACACCACCAATACCAATGAAACAACACAAAACACTGAGCAAGTCGCCAAACCAAAACCAGCTGTTGAAACTGTTAGCAATGAAGAAGCTGAAGCAATGGAGTACGTCAAAGGGATTAAGGACTTTTATGGACATTTACTGTTCTTCATCATTTTTACAGTCATCTTTATTTTCACGGGGAAAATTTCTGAGATGTTAATCCCGTGGGGAGCCTGGGCGTTGGGTCTTACTCTTCATGGATTACAAGCCTTTGAGGTCATCAACCTTTTCAAGATCAATTGGGAAAAGAAGATGGTGGAAAAGCGTTTAAAGAAAAAGTTGTAATCCGTAATGACATTGAGCAGACTCAAGGGTCTGCTCAATTCTATAGGTAGCTCACGATGAATTGGATTTATAGCTTCATCATTCTAGTCGCAGCCTTATTCCTGATTGGCTTCGCTTTCATAGCTTTTATTAAACCTGCCCCTGCAAAACATTTCTTACGCCAGTTCGCTTCATCAGCCCAAGCACATTACAGCGAACAATTGATTCGAATCGTCTTCGGCTTATCTCTAATTCTTTATGCTCCACAGATGCAGTTTATGAACTTTCACCTGGCGCTTGGCTGGCTTATCGTTATAACCAGTTTAGGGTTATTGGGCGTTCCCTGGAGATGGCACAAAAAGTTTGCTGACAAAGTTATTCCCTGGGTAATTCGGTTGCTGCCTGTTTATGCGATCGGGTGTTTAGTGCTGGGAGGTACTTTGGTTAATGGGCTTTTGGGGTAGAGTAATCAGATATTTAGACCTAATACTCTACTTTTGCATCAACACATCCAGGAATGTGTTTCAGGCTAAATACTAGGGCATCGACCGGTTGTACGCACCAGTCTTCGCTCATGACGAAATCACCAGCGATTTGTTTTTGTTGGTATTGGAAGTTGATAATCACTGGGCAGGCGCCGTCACGATTTTGACTGATCTTTTCTTCAAGCTCAACCATAGTATCTGGACCAATGATAGAGTCGGAGATGGTGATGATGATCTTTTTGCAATATTGTTCACGCGCCTGTTCGAATGACATAACGCTATTGGCGCTGACACTGGTGCCGCCGGAATAATCATCATGGCGCGCTTCACCATCAACCACGATGACGTTATCTCGACTCAGTAGATGGCGGTAAGTTTCGAAGGTTTCTGCATACACAGTGACATCGCATCGTCCCGACTTATCATCCAGTGTCAGAATGGCCATTTTATCACCGCGCTTGGTATTCATGACGCGCATGCCAACGATTAGACCCACCACTCTTGCCGAGTTACCTCGACCGGTTGGTTGCAGATCGCGCAAACGAGTAATGCTCATTTGTTTGATTTCGGGAATGTAACGATCGATTGGGTGACCCGTCAGATACAAACCGAGAGTTTCTTTTTCACCTTGCAGGACCTGTTCATCAGTCCACGGTTTAACGCGAATGTATTGATGCTGTTCGGTGGCGGTGGTCGCGACCACACTTCCGAATAAATCATCCTGCCCCGCGGCCTGGCTTTTATTGAACTGTTCGGCGGCTTTTACTGCTTCGTCCAACGAGGCCATCAGTGTTGCGCGATTCGGTCCTATGAGATCCATGGCACCTGCACGAATCAAGGCTTCTAAAGTACGACGATTGGCTTTCTTTAAATCGACACGACTACAGAAGTCGAACAAATCTTTATAAGAACCATTGGCTTCACGTTCATTGACGATGCTCTCAATAGCCCCTTCACCCACACCTTTAATAGCGCCGATGCCATAGACAATGCGCCCTTCTTCATCGACAGAGAAGCGGTACTGCCCTTTGTTAACATCAGGCGGTGTAATGGTTAAGTTATTATTTGCGGCGTCTTCAACGTAAGTAACGACCTTATCGGTGTTATCCATATCCGAAGACATAACTGCGGCCATAAATGCCGCCGGATGATGGGTTTTGAGCCATGCCGTTTGATAGGCCACCAGTGCATAGGCGGCTGAGTGTGATTTGTTGAAACCGTAACCGGCGAATTTCTCTACCAAGTCAAAAATCTTCATGGCGAGATCGCCATCGACACCATTCTTGATCGCACCGTCTTTAAAAATGCTACGCTGCTTCTCCATCTCTTCGGGCTTTTTCTTACCCATGGCACGACGCAAAATATCCGCACCGCCCAGCGTGTAGCCAGCCAACACCTGCGCGATCTGCATCACCTGCTCCTGATAGAGAATGATGCCGTAGGTTGGCTCAAGAATTTCTTTTAAGGATTCGTGTTGATAGTTCGCATCGGGATAGGAAACAATCTCGCGACCGTGCTTACGATTAATAAAGTTATCAACCATGCCCGACTGCAATGGGCCCGGACGGAACAGCGCTACCAATGCGATAATGTCTTCAAAGCGATTTGGCTTGAGGCGTTTAATCAAATCCTTCATACCGCGAGATTCGAGCTGGAACACGGCAGTGGTATCGGCCCGCTGCAACAAATCAAAAACCTGCTGATCTTCGGTGTCGATGGTCGTGATATCGATCGGTTCTTCGCCTTTCTTGGCAATGATGCCGTTTGCGGTTTCAATTGCCCAGTCGATAATGGTTAAGGTTCTCAGACCCAAGAAGTCAAACTTGACCAGGCCAGCACTTTCTACATCGTCTTTATCAAATTGAGTAACGATGTTGTGGCCAGTTTCATCGCAGTACAACGGCGCAAACTCTTCCAGATCATTCGGCGCGATAACCACACCACCGGCGTGCTTACCGGCGTTTCGAGTGACACCTTCTAGCTTACGCGCCAAGTCCCACAACTCACGAACGTCTTCGTCTTCTTCGTATAAGCGAGGAAGTTCGGGCTCCTGCTCAAAGGCTTTTTCCAGCGTCATGCCCACTTCAAAGGGAATCAACTTAGCCAGCTTATCCACAAAACCATACGGATGACTGAATACACGGCCCACATCACGAATTACCGCTTTAGCGGCCATGGTACCGAAAGTAATAATCTGCGACACACTGTTGCGGCCATAGCGTTCGGCTACATAATCAATCACTCGATCGCGCCCTTCCATACAGAAGTCGACGTCAAAGTCAGGCATTGAAACCCGTTCAGGATTTAGGAATCGCTCGAAAAGGAGGTCATATTCCAGCGGATCAAGATCGGTAATTTTCATCGCGTATGCGACCAAAGAGCCGGCACCCGAACCACGACCTGGGCCGACCGGCACACCGTTATTCTTGGACCATTGAATAAAGTCGGCAACGATTAAGAAGTAGCCGGGGAAACCCATGTCGTTGATTACGTCCAGCTCAATCTGTAAGCGTTCATCATAAGCTTTGCGAATATCGGCGAAATCCTCTGCGTTACGATCAAACAGTTGATCGAGTCGGTCCTCTAAACCTTCTTTAGAGACTTTCTCAAAGTATTGAGCAATAGTCATGCCTTCCGGGATTGGAAATTCCGGTAAGAAGTACTCGCCAAGTCGCATCTCCAGATTACAGCGTTTAGCAATTTCTACACTGTTTTCCAGCGCTTCAGGAATATCCTCGAACAACTCAACCATTTCTGCTTCGCTACGCAAATACTGCTGTTCGCTGTATTCGCGCGGACGACGCGGGTCAGCTAATACTCGCCCCTGATTAATACAGACCCGAGCTTCATGCGCATCGAAGTCTTCTTTATGGATAAAACGCACATCATTGGTTGCTACAACCGGCGTACTGGCACCCTGCGCCAGGCCAATGACCTGATGAATGTATTCATTTTCCTGCGGGCGACCGGTGCGCTGCAATTCAAGGTAATAGCGATCTTTGAAATGATGATTCCAGAAACCAAGATTTGAGGCTGCCTGATCCATGTTGCCGGCAAGCAAAGCTTTGCCCACATCGCCCTGTCTCCCGCCGGATAAAATGATCAAGCCTTCCGCATACTCTGGTAGCCATTCTTTTTTAACTAAAGGCAGACCACGATGCTGGTTCTTAAGATAAGCGCGAGAAATGACGTACTTGAGATTGAGGTAACCGGTATTGTTCATGCACAAAGCTGTGACACGAAAATGTTCGTCCTCATCATTAGGATTCTGAATTAATAAGTCAGCGCCTGCTATCGGTTTAATGCCCGCTGAGACTGACTGAGAGTAGAACTTAACCAGGCCACACATGTTCATCTGGTCGGTCATTGCGATTGCCGGAATCTTGTGTTCCTTGCAGGTCGCAATCAGTGGCTTGATCCGCACAACACTATCCACCATAGAGTATTCGGTATGCATTTTGAGGTGAATAAAGCGTGGTGTCATAGTGTTCTGTCTGTTAGCTCTTGTAGTTTAAACTTGTTAGGTATCGTTATGATCTGACTTATTATAAAAGCCAGCCAAATTGTTTCCAGTCTTTTAATAGGTTTGAGTTTTTTAATTTTAATATCAGTAAGTTAGCTGTGAAATGCTAAAGGTTTAGCATTTGTTGTACAGGAGCATAAGAACGGCGATGAATGGGGGTTATTCCCAGCTGTAGAATCGCTTCTCTATGCTGCTTGGTTGGATAACCTTTATGCTTGGCAAAACCATAGCCCGGATAAGCCTGCTCCATTTCAACCATTTCATTGTCACGAGCCACTTTGGCCAAAATCGATGCCGCACTAATCGCCGGCTCTTTGCTGTCACCCTTGATGATAGCTTCCATACGGCAATCCAACTGTGGGCAATGGTTACCATCGATCAATGCCAACTCAGGTAAATGGCTTAATGTTTCAACCGCACGCTTCATAGCCAGTAGGCTCGCTTGCAAGATGTTAATTCGATCAATTTCTTCGACTTCTGCTCGCGCTATCGACCAGGCCAGGGCTTTCTCTTTAATCTCAAGAGACAAAGCCTCACGTCGCTTTTCTGTCAGTTTTTTGGAGTCAGCCAGTCCCGCAATAGGGTTTGCGGGATCAAGTATCACCGCAGCCGCCACAACCGGCCCTGCCAATGGGCCGCGCCCTACTTCATCCACACCTGCAATTAATATCGTTTGCTCCATAGTCTGCTCTTTTTATTTTAAGAATTCATTAGCGTCCGTTAGCCAGCCACCATTGCGTAATCGAATTAGCGGCATACACATCAGCATTTTTACGTAGCTTATCGTGCCATTCCTCAAATACCGCTTTGATTTCCTGCCAACGCTGACCATCATCCTCTAGCCAGGCGCGAACTTCAGCAAAAATATTATCAGGCGTGCACTCTTCTTGGATCAGCTCCGGGATTAAGGGTTTCTTAGCCAGTAAATTGGGAATAGCAAAGGTATCAATGATCAGCAAACGCTTAAATATCTGATAACTGAAACCGCCGACTTTGTAGGCAACCACGGTTGGACGCTTTACCAGCATTGCTTCTAAAGTTGCAGTGCCGGACGCCATCACCAATAAATCGCTAGCGGCCATGCAATCTCTTGATTGACCGTCAACTAATTGAATGTCAGGTGCGTCGGTTGTTTCTTGGAGTAAGGCTTCAAACTGCTGGCGACGAGCCTGATTGGCCATAGGTGCTATAAACTTGGTGTCTGGATAATAGCCCTGAATCAACTTGGCCGTTTCTATAAAGTCCTGACCGAGAAATTTCATTTCTGAACCGCGACTGCCCGGCATGATGCAGATTACACGCTTAGCATTAGCATCTGATATCCCCAGACGTTGTCTGGCTTCAGTCTTGTCCATCTCCATGGGGATCTGATCGGCCAAGGGATGGCCTACACAGAAATTATCAATCGCATGGCGCTGATAGATGTCTTGCTCAAAAGGAAACAAACAGAGCATTAAATCTGTAGCTTTGCGGATCTTTAAGATACGCTTTGGGCGCCAGGCCCAGACTGAGGGGCTGACATAATGAATAGTTTTGATGTTTTGAGCTTTTAATTTCTTTTCCAGACCAATATTAAACTCCGGCGCATCAATGCCGATAAACATATCGGGTGGCGACTCAATCCAGCGTTTGGTCAAGTCGCGACGCATTTTTAGCAGTTCAGGGAGACGTTTAAGAATCGGCACAATCCCCATAACTGCCAAGGACTCCAAAGGGTAAAGGCTTTTGCAGCCTTCGGCCTGCATCAAATCACCAGCAATGCCCTCAAATGTAGCATTAGGAAAGTGCTTTTTAAGTTCTTTAATTAAACCGGCACCTAAAATATCGCCGGAAGACTCTCCGGCGATAATGGCAATCTTGGTCACTGATTCTGCTACGGTATTATCTGCAAAAGGCGATGTTTGCATTGCTACTCCCCTTATTCTTTTTTACTCAAGCTACGCTTAGGCATCTACTTAAGCAGACCAGGTATTTGCGATAACTTTTTTTGACAAGTCGCAAGCTAACTTAGCGCAAAATACCTCGGTTCGCATTCTGCAAAAATTCTACCATTTGTTGTACATGGGGATCGGAACTTTCCGACATTTCAGCAATGGCTTCATCGGTTTTCAATGATTTACGATAAATGGTGCGGTAAGCTCGCTTTAACTCGCTAATGCTCTCTGCTGAGAAGCCGCGACGCTTCAAGCCTTCTGAGTTGAGGCCGTAGGGTGCATTTTCGGCTACTAGCACAAACGGTGGGATATCTTTGCTAATGGCGCAGTCCATACCAATAAAGGCATGGTCACCAATTTTGCAGAACTGATGGATCTTAGCAAAACCCGACAAAATAACGTGGTCACCCACATGGACATGCCCTGCTAACGTTGCATTATTAGACATAATGATATTGTCACCGAGCACACAATCATGCGCGATGTGGGTATAAGCCATGAACCAGCCATTATTACCTATCCGAGTTTCTGAACCGTCTTGCACAGTACCACGATGCACCGTACAGCACTCCCGGAACACGTTACCATCACCAATGATGGTTCGAGTGGGTTCGCCCGCATACTTTTTATCCTGATTTTCTTCGCCAATCGAAGAAAACTGGAAAAAGCGGTTATTCTTGCCAATGGTGGTATAGCTTCCAATAACCACATGAGGACCAACTACAGTCCCTGAGTCAATGGAAACGTCTTCACCAACAATTGAATATGGGCCAATTTCTACTCCATCAGCAATATTTGCTGATGGGTCAATAATGGCTGTTGGATGGATCACACAATATCCTTCTTAGCACACATGAGTTCAGCGGAGCAGACTACTTTGCCGTCAACCGTGGCAACTGCAGAAAACTTCCACATATCGCGTTTACGCTTCAAGACAGTAACTTCCATTACCACTTGATCGCCTGGCTCAACTGGTTTCTTGAAACGTGCATCATCAATACCAACAAAATAGAACAGAGAGTCATCACTTGGCAATGATTCTGTCGTCTTAAATGCTAGAATGCCACTGGCCTGCGCCATAGCTTCAAGCATAAGAACTCCAGGAAATACGGGGCGGTGTGGGAAGTGTCCCGGAAAGAATGGCTCATTTACTGTCACATTCTTAATAGCTTTCAAATACTCCCCAGCTTTAAAGTCGACCACTCGGTCAACCAATAAAAAAGGATAGCGGTGAGGTAAGTGCTTCATCACCTCATAGATATCCATGGAATTCATTTCTGTTTCGTTGTTATCGCTCATCATTATCGTCTCTTGAGTCTTTTAGCTGCCCTAGTTCTTTTTCCAGCTGTTTTAGTTTACGCCACATTTCATCCAATTGTCTGAAACGTACTGCACTTTTATGCCATTCCTTATTGGTCTGGAATGTCGTACCTGAAGAATAGGCTCCAGGCTCTGTAATTGATTTATTCACAA
The DNA here is from genome assembly GCF_048265365.1 of Kangiella sp. Classification (NCBI taxonomy): domain Bacteria; kingdom Pseudomonadati; phylum Pseudomonadota; class Gammaproteobacteria; order Kangiellales; family Kangiellaceae; genus Kangiella; species Kangiella sp. The sequence goes on along the minus strand of NZ_JBLXBT010000001.1, from coordinate 1,137,262 downwards.
AGGTGGTTGCTGTGATATGTGCTTTATCGCATACCTTAAGGTGGCCAATTATACTCACTCTGCCGGCGATTGTGCAGTGCTTTCCGACAGTTGTGCTACCTGCGATCGCTGTGCACCCCGCAATGGCCGTGTAATCACCAATAACCACATTGTGTGCGATATGAATGTGGTTATCGAGTTTAACGCCTGTTCCAATGATGGTGTTCTCAAGTGCGCCTCGGTCTATCGCAGTATGAGCACCGATTTCCACCGAATCACCAATAACCACACTGCCCACCTGTGGAATTTTGACCCATTCGCCCTGATCGTTGGCATAACCAAAGCCATCAGAGCCGATCACCACATTGGCGTGAATAATGCAGTCTCTACCAATTTGTACGGCATGATAAATAACCGTATTGGGATAAATAATCGTATTTTCACCAATACTGGCATTTTCACCAATAACAACGCCCGCACCGATGATAACGTTATCATCAATAACCGCACCATCCTTGATGACCGCATGAGCATCAATAGTTACATTGGAGCCTAATTGAGCTGTGTCAGCGATGATCGCGCTTGAAGCTATGCCTTGAAGGGGGCGTGGTGTGGTATCAAATATCTGAGCTGCCTTGGCATATCCTAAATAGGGGTCTTTCATCACCAACAGGTTGCCACTTAGCTGCTCAGCAATTGCAGGGTTTACTATCAAAGCAGAAGCTTTGCTGCTTTCAACATGGCTCAAATATTTTTTATCGCTAATAAAACTGAGTTCACCTTTTTGCGCTTTATTTAACGGAGAAACCGCAGTTATCACTAACTGCGGTTCTCCTTTAAGCTCAGCGCCAATGTGCTCAGCAATGTCTTGAAGTGTTTTTTGCAAACCTTTGACTACCTGAATATGCCGTTTAAAGAATAATACTACTCACTTATCAACAGGTTGCAATATTTTTAAAACGTATATTCGCTTATTTTGATAACTCAGCTAGAACCTGCTCAGTGACATCTGGAATAGAAGCATCGATATAAGGTGCAGCCTGACGGTCAAGCAACAGATTATAACCACCTTTCTTAGCTACAGATTCAACAGCATTACGAATTTGAGTACCAAGCTTTTGTTGCTCTTCACGGCTACGCTTCTCAACGTCTTCTTTAAATGCCGCTTCCTTCAACTTGTAATCCGACATTTTTTGCTGAATGCTACGCTTTTTCTCAGTCGCTTGAGATTCAGTCATAGTTGCTACATTGTTTACGTAGTCAGTACGCGCGGTTTCAATCTCTTGACCTAAACGCTTTAACTCTTCTTCACGTCCGGTAAATTCTTTTTTCAACTTTTGATTGATCGCATCTTTCTGCGGAACTTTAGCCATTACTTCGCTAAAGTTAATAATCCCAATTTTAGTTTCAGCGTTGGCCATTAATGGCATGCTTGCTGCGACAAATAAAAATATTGCTAATAGTTTTTTCAAAATTAATCTCCAATAATTTATATATAATTACTAATTAAAATGTTTTACCAATTGAAAAAGTGAACGTTTCTGTATCGTCATAAGGTTCACTTTTCAACGGTCTTGATAAACTGAACTGCAAAGGCCCCATGGCTGAGTACCATTGCAGCGAAATACCATACGATGCTCGATAATTCTTATAATCGCTGTAATCAGGCACAGAATTCAAAATACTGGTCGGCTCAATATCTAAATCCTCGAATCGCTTTGCGTCAAATTTTGTATCCCAAACATTGCCTACATCAATAAATAAACTAGTTCTCACATTAGTCGTATCTTCAATGAATGGCGTTGGGAAAATCAGCTCAAATGAGTTCAGGAATCGCGCATTACCACCGACTGAGTAGCGACCAATATACAAGCTGTCATATTCACTAGGCAAAATAACCGTTGTAGTACCGCCCCCTGGTATTGGGCTTGGGACGTTTTGAGTACTCCGAATTCTTTGAAGATCTCTTGGCCCAATTGTATTAGTTTCAAATCCTCTTAAGGATGAACTACCGCCGCCATAAAAGTTCTGAAAGTATGGCAAGTCTTCAGTGTCGCCATAACCATCACCATAAGCTAAGCCACCACGTACAGAAAATATCCAACCATTCTCGGAAATAGGGAAATAATAGTCATAATCATAAGTGGCTTTATAAAACTCCAGATCACCTATTGCCGTCCCAACCTCTAAACCATAACGGTGTCGATTACCTCTTGATGGAAAAATTGAGCGATTTAAGGAGTTGATGCTATAGCCAAGATTGACTGAAAAAATATCAAAATCCACTTCAGAGTCAACAGTTGCGTCATAGCCCAATAAATCAAAGAAATCGATAACTCGCTGTGAGTTAGTGACAGGAGAAGTCAGCTCATTTTGAGAAGCATTAAAGCCAACACTGAAGGTTGAATACTCACCAGTTGGTATGTAGACAGTAGAGCCAAAGCCTAAAGTATCCAAGCTTTGAGCAATAAGGTTTAATTTCCCGTAATCTGTTTCACTATAGACGATGTTAGATGAAAGACCAACACCATCTTGAGTAAAGTAATTATCGGTATAATTCAAACGAACAGTCTTAACAGCTTTATTGGTATCTAAAGCTAAACCAACGGAATTACCAGAACCCATAAAATTACTATGCGACAGCTCACCATTAATCGTCATTCCGTAAAAATCGTTATATCCAAGACCACCACTAATTTGGGCTGCGCTACGCTCTTTTACTTTAAAAATAACATCAGCACGATCTGTTGTGCCTTCTTTCTTGACTGTATCAACTTGAACATTCTCAATATAGGGTAGACGTTGTAAACGAATTTTTGAACGCTCAACTAATGACGATGAAAGACTACCGCCTTCTTGAACTCGAACCTCACGTCTTAAAACATTTTCATTTGTGGAGGTATTACCCTCAAAACTGATACGATCAACATAGTGTCTCTCCCCAGGCTCAACCAGTACAACCAACTTCGCCTCAGGTGTGTCTTTAGATACTTCCGGAATGGTCCTAACTTCGGCGAAAGTATATCCGTAAATTCCCAGAAGTTGCTTGATTTGCTCTTCGGCAAACGCCATTGCAGCCGCAGAATAAGTATCACCCGCCTTCAATGGAATAAAATTTCTAATGGTTTCTACATCTAATGTGAAATCACCAATGATATCGATTCCAGAAACGGTATAAATTTCACCTTCGTCCACAACGATGGTGATATAAATATCTTCTTCATTATTAGAAAGAGAAATTTCAGTTGAATTGATTTTAAATTCAAGGTAACCACGATCTTTATAATAGGAGGTTAGGGTTTCAAGATCTTTCTCTAAAGTGTCACTATTATACTTATTGTCATCCGTGATAAACGTAAACAGGCCACCAGTGGTTAATTCAAATTGAGAGAGTAGTTTCTCATCTGAAAATAAGTCATTGCCAACTATATTGAATTCTTTGATTTTTGCCGAACCACCTTCATTAATAGTGATATGCAATTGGACACGATTACGTGACAACTCTGCTAGCTTCTTCTCTACATTGATATGATAATGGCCGTTGGAATAATACTGGTTGGCAATTTCCTGTTCGATTTTCTCAAGGACAAAACTATCGAGTACTTCTCCCTTAGAAATACCAGCACCATTCATGCCATCAAGTAACTGTTCTGTTTTAAGGACCTTGTTACCTTTTAAAATAATGTCGGTAATTACTGGTCGTTCCACTACAATTATTTTTAAGGTGTTACCTTCTTTTTCCAGTTTTACGAATTCAAAATTACCTGTTTGATGAATAGCTCGAATAATACTCGGAGCACGAGCATCATCTAGCCTCTCACCTACACGAATTGGTAACTCAGTAAAAAATGTTCCCAGTTCAACTCGTTGCAAACCTTCCACTTGAATGTCTTCTACAACAAAGGGCTCGATTGCGCCAGCTTTGGAAAAAAGTGCAGATAAGACTAAAGCCGTAACTGTTTTTGTTATCAAACGCATTGATTGTTCTCTATTGGTTTATTCGGTTTATGTCGAAAAATAGCGCAATCGCCATGATTGTCAGCACTAGTATGATGCCAACTCTCATACCAAGTTCCATAATTTTTTCAGAGACAGGCTTGCCACGAACAAGTTCGACAAGATAGTACATTAAATGACCACCGTCTAACATTGGGATTGGCAGAAGGTTCACGAAGCCTAAATTGACGCTTATCATAGCGAGATAAAGCAAGAATGCAACCATTCCGGCCTGTGCAGTCTGGCCTGCTCCTTGGGCAATTCCAACCGGACCACCTAAGTTTTTAATTGATAATTTCCCTGTAATCAATTTCCCCAGGAAGCTACCAATCCGCTCAACCATCACCCAGGTTTGCTCTGTCCCTTTACCGATGGACTCAAAGAACCCATAATTTATGACGTTATAACCTTGAAAGGAGGGCGCAATTCCTAGATAACCTATGGCTGGATCACGCTCATTGGGCTCTGGAGTTACCACGAGTGGCTGCTGATATCCGTCGCGAGAAACGATTAACTCAAGCGGTTTGCTAGGACTGTTTTCTATAAAGGCAACAAATTCGCTCCACAGGCTTATCGACTCACCATTGACCGAAACAACCGTATCACCGACTTTAAGGCCACCGTTCTCTGCTGGGGAGTCTTCCGCGACCAGCCCTAAGGACGGTTCACCATCAACCCGGCCAAAATCCAGGCCAAGGCTATCAAAAATAGTACCTTCATCAGGCTCTTGCCACTGACTTACGTCTAAAACTACCGTAGTTGGCTCCTTATTGAGCGGCTGAACTTCAACCTTAATGGTCTTGTCATCATCAATATGATCCACAAAGGCAAAGATCGCATCTTCCAGACTTTTTACTTGAACCCCGTCTACCGAAAGGATTTCGCTGTTTTCTGGGAAATTAGCTTGAGCGGCAACCGTATTCGGCAAAACATTAGTCACAAACGGCTTTCCGACGGCAATACCCATCATATAAACAGCTGCATAAACCACTATTGCCAACAAAAAGTTGGCCATCGGGCCTGCCAGTACGATTAAAATTCGCTTCCAGACCGGTTGCCGATTAAAAGCATAAGGTAAATCTTCTTCGGCAACATCGCCTTCACGCTCATCAACAAATCTGACATAACCACCTAAAGGAATGGGAGCTATAACAAATTCCGTGCCGTGCTTATTGGTACGACCCCAAATAGGTTTACCAAAGCCCACTGAGAAACGAAGCGCTTTAACACCAAGTTTTTTAGCGACCCAATAGTGTCCCCACTCATGAAAGGTCACTAACACCCCAAGCAGGATTAACAAGCCAAAAATACTGTATAAAAATTCAGTCATCAGATAATAGTTCTCAATCTATAATTATCTATCTCGGTTGCGTTAAGCTTTAGTATGTTTAATCTGGCCTTAACGCATCAACAATATGGTATGCACGCTCTCTCGCCACTTTATCGGCAAGAAGTACAGACTCTAAATCCACCACATCAGCATACTCAGTTTCGGTTAATGTCTGCTGAATCACCGCAGCGATTTGGTCAAAATTAATTTTTTCATCCAAAAAGGCAGCCACTGCCACCTCATTAGCCGCATTAAGGCGCGCCGGAGTGTTGCCCCCCTCTTGCATCGCTTCTTTGGCCAACTTTAAGCACGGGTAACGCTCATAACTGGGCTGCTCAAAGGTTAATTCACTAATTTGCATGAAATCCAACGGCTCAACACCTGCGCTAATTCTTTCAGGGAAAGCCAGCGCATGAGCAATCGGCGTACGCATATCGGGATTTCCCATCTGCGCGATCACGGAGCCATCCTGATAGCGCACCATAGAATGAATGATACTTTGTGGGTGTAGTACCACCTCTATCTGCTCCGGCTGCACATCAAACAACCAGCAAGCTTCAATCAGCTCCAGACCTTTATTCATCATGGTTGCTGAGTCCACAGAAATCTTCCGTCCCATAGACCAGTTGGGATGCGCGCAAGCCTCATCAGGGCTAATCACCGGAAACTCTGCCAGTGGCTTTTTCAAGAATGGACCGCCGGATCCCGTCAACACGATATTATGGATACCGCAGGATTGGATGCCCTGTGAAACGAAATGTTCCGGCAAACACTGAAATATCGCATTGTGCTCGCTATCAATGGGTAATAAAGTTGCCCCACTATCGTTAACGGCCTGCATAAAAATAGCGCCAGACATCACCAACGCTTCTTTATTGGCTAGTAGCACTTTCTTTGATGCTTTGACCGCAGCCAGGGTTGGTAGCAAACCAGCAGCCCCCACAATCGCAGCCATGACCGTATCCACATCCTTATGGCTCGCGACCCAGTCCAGTTGGTCAATACCTACCAATAGCGTAGTGGATATATTCTCAGCATCCAGCTTGGCCTGTAATGATTCGGCATGTTCGTCGTTGGTTAACACCGCATATACGGGTTCGAACTCGACGCACTGCTTAAAGAGTAAGTTGATATTCTGATTCGCGGTTAGCGCGAATACATGGTAGCGCTCTGGATGACGTCGAATCACATCCAGCGTATTGGTACCAATCGAACCGGTCGCACCGAGAATGCATATTGACTGACGTTGAATGGACATAGTTATAGACTAAGGCTCAGGCCGTGCTTAAAGATCAGCAAAGCAACAATAAAGAAAGGAGCAACTGACAGTGTACTATCCAGACGATCCAGCAGACCACCATGACCAGGTAAAATTTGGCTACTGTCCTTAATCCCCGCCTGGCGCTTGAGCATACTTTCAAACAAATCGCCAATAACGGAAACGACCACCAACACCATTGCTAACAAAACAAACCAGGTCAGCGAGAATGGCAAACCAATAAAGAAAGCTGCAATGGTTGATAACACCGTAGCGGTAACCAAACCACCAAGCGCACCTTCCCAGGTTTTATTAGGGCTGACTACCGGCGCCAGTTTACGCTTACCCATTGATTTACCAAATACATAAGCACCAACATCTGCGCCCCAGATGACCACAAACATCAATAGCAGTAACCAGCCACCATAATAATGATTTTGCACAATATCAGTGCTACGAATAAGGACCACAGCCAACCAGGTGCTGACCAGGAAAACCAAACCAAATAGGGCTCGTATCCATGGACCACGCAACCAGACACGGCCAACCTTTGGATATAACAGAATCAACACAAAGGCGACCACCCAGGCCATAATCGAAACGACTAGTAGTTTATACGGGTGCGATTCTGTCCAATTAACCGGAATCAGCGGGTAATCAAAAAACTCACCTTCATTAAGCCAGTAATAAACACCGCACAGGCTAGCCACCGCTAACACAATGAACAGTGTTTTGAATACGATATTGGTTTGTAATAAGCGGCTCCATTCCCAAGCAATAATGGCAAAGATTGGAATCAAAATAAGCGAAAAGACTTTTAGGCCAGGATAAAACAACAGCGCCATTGCCAATGGCAATAGTACTAGCGCAGTAATAATTCTTTGTTTCAACATAATTTACCCTGTTACCTGTTCACCGGTTTTGCCAAAGCGCCTCTGTCTTTGAGCATAGTCGGCCAAGGCCAACTGTAATTGTTCACTATCAAAATCTGGCCATAGCACATCGCTAAAATACAACTCAGAATACGCAGCCTGCCATAACAGAAAGTTGCTGATCCGCTTTTCACCGCCAGTACGAATCAATAAATCCGGCTCCGGCGAGGTTCCTGTCGCTAAATGTTGCGCCAGATTCGCTTCAGTCAGTTCTTGGCCACTATTTAGCAATTGCTGGCTGGCCTGCAAGATATCCCAACGGCCACCATAGTTTGCCGCAATGTTTAGAATCAGCCCGTCATTATCAGCGGTCAATGCCTCGGCCTTATCAATGGCCTTTTGTAAGCCTTTATCAAAACCCGTTTTGTCACCAATAACCTTCAACTTAACGTTATTTTTATTGAGCTTTTTCGATTCGTTTTTCAGACTGGTAGCAAATAAATCCATCAAAAAGCTGACTTCATCGGCTGGACGATTCCAATTTTCGCTACTGAAGGCAAATAAAGTGAGGTAACTAATGCCCAGCTCGCCACAAGTCTCAGCCATCTCACGCGCACGCTCCATCCCTGCTTTATGGCCAAACACGCGTTTTTTCCCGCGCGCCTGTGCCCAGCGCCCATTGCCATCCATGATGATAGCGATATGCTGTGGAAGCTTATCTGTTGTAGCTGGTTGCTTATTCGACACCCTGTTCTACCCTAAATTTCAAAGACTTAAATACAAGAACGCCGCGAAGCATAAGCCCACGGCGTTCGTGAAATAGCACTGAGGAAATCAGATTTCCATCAATTCTGTTTCTTTCTCCGCCAAAATCTCATCGATGCGCGCTATTTTGGTATCAGTTAACTTCTGGATCAGATCCTCAGCACGACGCAAATCATCTTCGGAGATTTCTTTTTCTTTCTCTAGTTCTTTCAATGAGTTATTAGCATCGCGACGAATATTGCGCACTGCAACTTTTGCATTCTCAGCTTCCATTTTAACCACTTTAATAAATTCTTTGCGACGCTCTTCGCTTAATGGTGGCAATGCAATCCGAATCACCTGACCAGCAACGTTTGGCGTTAACCCTAAATCAGATTTAAGAATTGCTTTCTCGGTGGCTTCAATCGCACCTTTATCGAAAATTTGTAGCACCAAAGTACGGCCTTCTTGCACGCCAATACTGGCTACCTGACTGATAGGTGTGTCTACACCGTAATAAGGCACCATAATATGCTCAAGCAAACTAGGGTGAGCACGACCGGTACGAACCTTTGCCAAGTCACCTTTATAGGACTCAATGGTTTTATCCATACGCTGGTCAGCGTCTTTTTGAATGTCGTTAATCACAGAATACTCTCCTATTTTGCTTGTTTTTTATTAGCTAGGGCTATTATGCCCAATTTCGGGCTGGGATCAACGGCCGGCTTATCTCCGGACGCCTAGGTTATCTTAAGGATGAATCAATGTGCCTTCGGCATGACCCAAAACCGCTTTTTCAAGATTCCCCGGTTTAGTCATATCAAAAACACGAATATTTTTGTTGTGGTCACGAGCCAGGCAGAACGCTGTTAAGTCCATAACCGCAAGCTCTTTATCAAGCGCTTCTTTATAGCTTAATTGCTCATAACGCACTGCATTCTTATCTTTAGCTGGATCCGCCGAATAAACACCGTCAACTTTAGTCGCTTTCAAAATCAGATCCGCATCGATCTCAATACCGCGCAAACAAGCGGCTGTGTCCGTTGTAAAGAAAGGATTGCCAGTACCGGCACAGAAGATAACGACACGACCTTTTTCAAGGGAGTTGATGGCACCACGACGAGAAAAGCCTTGGCAAACGCCATCGATAGGCATTGCCGACAAGACTTTCGCTGGCTGTCCAACACGCTCGAAAGCATCTTGTAGAGCCAGCGAATTCATTACTGTCGCCAGCATGCCCATGTGATCACCTGTCACACGGTTCATGCCAGCTTCGGATAGCTTCTGGCCACGGTAAATATTACCGCCACCAAGAACCACACCAATTTCAATCCCCTGCTCACTCAACCCTTTAATTTCTTTTGCCATACGCTCCAGAATCGAAGGGTCGATTCCAAACGCCTCCTGCCCCATCAGTGCTTCACCACTTAATTTCAACAAGATTCGCTTGTAAGCCGGGTTTGTCATGCGCGGTTCCTCTTTAACTATCGCGACTATCGAGAAATGTTACCTAAGCTAATTCTAGCTTATTTTTTACCCATTTGAGCAGCAACTTCAGAAGCAAAATCTTCTGATTTCTTCTCGATACCCTCACCCACTTCAAAACGAGTGAATGAAACAACTTCAGCGCCTTTAGATTTCACTAAATCGCCAACTGTTGTTGATGGATCTTTAACGAAGCTTTGACCTTCAAGAGTAATTTCAGCAACAAATTTCTTGATACGGCCAACCATCATCTTCTCAACGATCTCTTCAGGCTTGCCTTCCATATCAGGTTGAGCTTTGATGATTTCTTTCTCTTTTTCGATAACTTCTGGAGCAACGTCGTCAGCTTTGTTGAACTGTGGGTTACTTGCTGCAACGTGCATAGCTACGTCTTTAGCCAAGTCTTCGTCACCACCTTTCATTGAAACTAAAACGCCGATACGACCGCCGTGGATATAAGCACCCAAGTTGTCGCCTTCGATTTTAGTAACACGACGAACCGTCATGTTCTCACCGATTTTAGCAACCAGGTTAGCACGAGTAACTTCAACCGTTTCGCCTGAAGCCATTTCAGTGTTGTTCAAAGTCTCAACATCGCTGATACCTTTTTCCAACGCTAAGTCAGCAACCGCGTTGGCAAAACCCAAGAAGCTCTCATCGCGAGCAACGAAGTCAGTTTCAGAGTTGATTTCAACTAGAACACCAACGCTGCCGTTAGATTTTGCCAAGATAACACCTTCAGCAGCGATACGGCCTGCTTTTTTAGCCGCTTTCGCCTGACCTGATTTACGCATGTTATCAATCGCTAACTCGATATCGCCGTCAGCTTCAACTAGAGCCTTTTTACACTCCATCATGCCAGCGGCAGTGCGCTCACGTAATTCTTTAACTAATGCTGCAGTAATAGCCATGATTTCTCTCCGCATGTCTTTCGTTGCCAGGATTCCGCAACGAATATCAGTAAATAGTTCAAAAAAGGGGGCATTGCCCCCTTAGAATAGCTTATGTAGCCTGCTGATTAAGCTTCGTCAGCAGCTTCTACAAACTCGTCGCTTTGATCGGCAGTAGTAGCGCTGCTCTGCTTACCGTCAAGAACCGCATCAGCAACGGCTGCGCAGTATAGACGAATCGCACGGATCGCATCATCGTTACCAGGAATGATGTAATCCACGCCTTTAGGATTAGAGTTGGTATCAACAACTGCAACAACTGGGATACCCATTTTGTTAGCTTCTGCGATAGCAATATTTTCGTGGTCAGCGTCAATCACGAACAATACGTCAGGCAAACCGCCCATGTTCTTGATACCACCGATAGAAGCTTCCAATTTTTCCATCTCACGACGGCGCATCAAAGCTTCTTTCTTAGTCAAACGCTCAAAAGTGCCATCTTCAGACTGTTTTTCTAAGTCTTTCAAACGGTTAATTGAACCACGAATGGTTTTGTAGTTAGTCAACATACCGCCTAACCAGCGCTTATCAACGAAGAACTGACCTGAACGAGTCGCTTCTTCTTTAACAATTTCGCTAGCGGCACGCTTAGTACCAACAAACAGAATTTTACCTTTGTTCGAAGCAACTTTACCTAAGTAATTCAACGCGTCGTTGAACATAGGAACAGTTTCTTCAAGGTTGATGATATGGATCTTGTTACGCGCACCAAAGATATATGGACGCATTTGAGGATTCCAGAAACGGGTTTTGTGACCGAAATGCACACCCGCCTGTAGCATGTCACGCATACTGACTTTAGACATAATATATTCTCTTTAAGTTAGGGTTAAGCCTCCGCAAATCCCATTTCCCGACCTCAGAGCTTAAAACAGCAAAAGGCACCCCGGCAAATGTGTCGACCTGCGTGTGGATTTAGGTTTAGTGACTAGAAATCCATCAAAAACAGACGGACTTGCCAGCCACGGCGCGCTTTATACCATTTTTAAGGGTTTGAAGCAATTAATAATGTCTCTTTTGACTTAATATTCTTAATTAGCCTTGATAAAGAATCAGAAGAACTTATTGGCCTTAATTAGCTTGAAACGTCATTGCTATATGTGAGTCCTGGCCAATAAACCTGACAGAGGGTATTTTGAGAAGCTGATGGTGATTACGCTTGAGCTAGTTTGTATTGGTATACTCTAAGTTGAACTTTGAAGTTCATTCCTGACATAACCTTTCAAATCGATTAAAGTAAGGTACTGCTATTAATCCAGAGGAATACATATCATGAAATACAAGGCACTTTTAATTGGCTGTTTGCTTCTTCCTGCCCTAGCTCTGGCAAAAGGTTTGGAATTAGAACCAGGATTGTGGGAAACCACTATGACACGAACTGACCCAATCAGTGGTCAGGAAACCACTGACACTCAAAAAGAATGCATCAAGGAAAGGTATTTTGACCCTGAGGAGATGACTAAGGATATGCAAGGCTGCCAGTTGATTGAAAATAAATTAAGCGGCAACAAAATCACCTTTGGTATGCGCTGCGAAGATGCAGGCATGACCTCTTCCATAGACGGTGAATATGAGGTTGATGGAGACAAAGGTAACGGTAAAATGGAGCTGGCACTAAGTGGAATGGGACAGCAGATGACAATGAATATGCATTGGAAATCAACACGCTTGGGTGACTGCCCTGAAACTAAGTAATTGATATAAGAGCTGAAGAAGAGGACATTATGAATCACAAACAACCAGAACAGAATAATAAGCCTCAAGAGCCGCAAACCTTTGTCGGCGTTTTTATGGCAGTTGGCGTCGGTGTCGGTGCGGCTTTAGGTGTCGCTTTTGATAATATCGCGTTGGGAATACCGATTGGTATTGCGGCAGGTTTTGCAATTGGCCTGGCGGTTGATACGAAAAACAAAAGCTCGAGGTAATCTTTGTCGTTTAATCGTTCGAACTCTCTATGCGATTCCATGAAAGTCACTGGATTACGCGTTTCAAGCGCGTAGTGACAGAGTCTTTGGAAACCTTCCATATTAACGATACCCGCCTGACTTCTATCACCCGGCTTGTTTAAAAATCATACTAGCCATTCCCTTGATTATGTTTTATAACTAGTTTTAGCCTTTGGGGAGGCTACACTAAAATTAGAATTCGAAGGAGTCGTTATGAAGCTTTTAGCTATTGTTCTTTCTATTTTATTTATCTCAACAATGCATGCCGCAGAGCAATCAGAACCTTTCGATTACACCAAGATCAAGCCTGAGCATTTCGATAAACTTGAAGACGATCAACAGTTCACCGATGAGCAGGGGTTGACCTTTAAAATTGAAAACACGAAATATGCTAGAGGCATTTATATCCAACATGAAGTAAATGGTAAAAAGCGCTGGAAGAAACATGGTGCTTTTTATCGCCTGTATGAGGGACGTGTTACTGAAATGCAGGAGTATGTATTGGGTGAGAAGCATGGTTTACGAGAAACCTACCGTAAAGATGGGAAAGTCCAATTCCGCGAGCATTATCAGCGCGATAAAAAACATGGGCTATGGGAGCAATTTAACGATAAAGGTAACAAAGTAGCTCAGTGCGATTATGTTGATAACCAAAAGCATGGCAAGTGCTACGACTATCACTCCAATGGTAAAATCAACTTCGACAAGGATTATGTCAATGGTAAGCGCCACGGCCAGGTTTTACAGTACAGAAGTAATGGCAAACTAGTCGGTAGATCAACTTATAATGAAGGTAAAAAAGTCGGAAAAACTGAGTGGACTCACTAATTTTTAGTGGTTTATTCAATAACAATCACAACCTCTTTATTATAAACCCTCACCATTTCCAAACTGCTCACTCCATAAAACCGCCAATAATTACTGGCGGTTTTTGCTATCTAGTTTCCCTTGTTTCCGACAATTCGTTAGAATAGACCGCAAATTACGAGTTACCGTTTAAGCTTTCACTAACTTATTGAATATTAGGGTTTTGTGCGGGCATCATTTGGGCAGAAGATGACGATTAAGATTAAAACTCCTGAAGAAATTGAAAAAATGCGCGTTGCTGGGCGCCTGGCGGCGGAAGTATTGGAAATGATCGGCGAGCACGTCAAGAAAGGCGTGACTACCGAAGAGCTGAATGACATCTGTCATGAGCATATTGTTAAGGTGCAAGGTTGCTACCCTGCGCCTTTATATTATGGTGGCGCGCCCTACCCTGTGAGTTTGGGTGAAGATGGCCAGCCTACCGAGTCGGTACGCAATGGCGGTTTCCCAAAATCGGTCTGTACCTCGGTTAATGATGTGGTTTGTCACGGCATTCCAAATAAGAAACCTCTGCGTAATGGCGATATCGTCAATATTGATGTGACTGTCATTAAAGACGGTTATCACGGTGATACCAGTAAAATGTTTGTGGTTGGGGAACCAACCCCTCAAGCCAAAAAGCTCATTGAGACTACTCAGGAAGCGCTCTATCTTGCCATAGACATGGTCAAGCCTGGCGCTCGCTTGGGTGATATTGGTGCCGCCATTCAGAAATTTGCTGAAGGCAAAGGCTATTCCATCGTGCGCGAATATTGCGGGCACGGTATTGGTGATACCTTCCACGAAGAACCACAAGTCACTCATTACGGCAGACCCGGTACTGGCCTTGAACTCAGAGAGGGTATGACTTTCACTATTGAGCCGATGGTTAATGCGGGTAAGCGTTTTGTCAAACACCATAAGAAAGATGGCTGGACAGTAATGACAAAAGATAAGTCATTGTCTGCGCAGTGGGAGCATACTCTACTAGTGACTGCGGATGGTGTTGAAGTTTTAACACGCCGTAGCGAAGAAACTTTTAAATAAACTGTGGCCAGTCCTGATAAATACAATTATCTGCCGAAAGCTGCAGAGCTTCTTAAAAGTGCCGACTCGAGAGATCCTGGCGCACGACTTAAAAGCTACAAGAAATACTTGCAGGCTGGGTTAGATGCTCTGGTAAAACAGTTTCAGAAAGGTACTCGCATCAATCAGCTGTTAAAAGCTCGCAGCGCCCTGCTCGATCATATTCTTATTTCCAGCTGGCAACAGTTTCAGGTCAATGGCCATTCAGCCCTGGTTGCGGTCGGGGGTTACGGTCGAGAAGAATTACAACCCTATTCCGATCTCGATATTCTGGTTTTATTAAATGAAGACTCTAGCTCTGAGCACACTCAGGAGCTAGAAGCCTGGTTAGCGTTTCTATGGGATATCGGACTTGAAGTCGGTCATAGTGTCCGCACTGTCAGCCAATGCGAGGAGTTATCACGAACCGAAATTTCGGTTGCTACCAATCTGATTGAGTCACGTTTCCTGTGTGGTGAGAATGTTTTATTCAAAGACCTGCTCAGAGTCATCAAATCAGATACCTTCTGGCCCTCAGAACAATTCTTTCAGGCAAAGGTCAGTGAGCAGCGTGTACGCCACGCCAAATTTAAAGACACCTCGTTTAATCTTGAGCCTAATATTAAGTCCAACCCGGGTGGGCTGCGAGATTTGCAGGTAATGCAATGGATTACCTTAAAACATTTTAAAACCAGCAGTTTGCATGACTTGATCGTTCATGGCATTTTCACTCGCCGGGAATATAAAAGTCTGATCAATCATCAACAATATCTCAATCGTGTGCGCTTCGCCTTGCATGTGCTGTGTGACAAACGTGAAGATCGGCTTTTGTTTGAGCATCAGAAAAAAGTCGCTGAATGGCTCGGTTATGAAGATGACTCGCACAAGCTTGCGGTTGAACATATGATGCAGCGCTATTATCGGGCTGTGATGTCGATTCGAAATCTGAATGAACTATTCATTCAGGTCTTTGAGCAAGAACATTTACAATCTGATGAGCGTCAAAAGGTCATTGACCTGGATGATGACTTTTATATTTATAAAGGTCGCATTGGCGCTAATGATCCCGATCTGTTTTATAAAAAGCCTCACTGCCTGATTAAAATTTTTCGTCATATTTCATTGCATCCTGAAATTCAGGAAATCGAAGCTCGAACCCTTCGTATCATTCGCTCCAGCCAACAAATTGTTAATGAGCAATACCGAAAAGACCCCATCAATATCAGTTTCTTTAAAGAGTTTCTATCCACTAAGCAGCTGACCAGTCGCGGCTTTGCTCTGATGAAACGAACCAATATTCTGGGTTCACTAATTCCACTGTTCGCGAAAATCGAAGGACAGATGCAATTCGACTTGTTCCATGCCTACACGGTTGATGAACATACCTTATTTTTACTGCGCCATATCATTCGCTACAACAGAGCGGAGTTTCAGCAAGAGTTTCCTCTGTGCAGCAAAATCATGAAAACACTGGTTGATCCAACGCCGTTATATCTGGCGGCAATTTTCCACGATATCGGTAAAGGTCGTGGCGGCGATCATTCGGAACTTGGTGCGGTTGATGCACTAGACTATGCGCAAAGTATTGGCCTGGAGCCACACATTTGCGAACTGATTTCATGGCTGGTAAAAAATCATCTGATCATGTCGCTGGTAGCACAACGAAAAGATATCAGCGATCCGGATGTCATCGAAACCTTTGGTAAGCAAATCCCTTCGATTTTGCATCTGGAATTGTTGTATGTATTAACCGTGTCGGATATTCGAGCGACTAATCCGACACTGTGGAATTCCTGGAAAGAGTCATTACTGAAAGAACTCTTTTTAGCCACCAAGCAATACCTGACTCAATCCACGCCACGAGCCAATCAAAGTGAAATGGTGCAAGATACGCGTCAACAGGTCTTAGAACAATTTGGCAAGGTGGGCGATTCGATTGAACCGATCAGAGAGTTGCTGGATGAGTTGGGCGATGAGTATTTATTACGTTATCACCCGGAGCAAATTATCTGGCAAACCGAGCAGTTGATGTCGCAACCTGAGTTGCCTTATGTGGCCATCAAGAATCATCGCTCGCAGGCGGGTACAGAAGTGTTTATTGCGATTGAAGATCAGAGCGATCTGTTTGCTGCAATAACTGCACTATTGAGTCAGAATCATCTGAACATTCAAGCTGCAACACTTTATACCTCACCAAAAGGTTTGTGCCTTGATACCTTCATCGTATTAGATGAGCAAGGACATCCATTGTCGTATGAGCGTCGCATTCAAGAAATTCAAGACAACTTGATTGAAGGGTTATCGGATCTAGAGCACCGCAAGCTGGATGTCAGTCGCGCAGTTCCGAGTCGCTTGAAGCACTTCAACGTCAAAACACGCATAGCTTTTAGTTATGACGAAAACTCTAATCTCACTACTTTAGAAATTACCGCTTTGGATCGCCCTGCACTTTTGGCAAAATTGGGGCAGGCATTTATGGAGTGTGAGCTTAAAGTTCACTCGGCCAAGATTGTGACCCTCGGTGAACGTGTTGAAGATACATTTACTTTAAGTCGTCGTGACAATCAGCCATTGAAAGATAAGACTGACTTGAAACAAGTGAAACAGACTATTTTAGAAGCCATTGCTGGCTAACCGAATTCACCCTTATTTGATTGTAAAAGAGAATCACTATGTCATTACAAACCACTATTGAACAAGCTTTTGAAAACCGTGACCAATTATCACCCGCATCTGCACCGCAAGACGTTAAAGACGCGGTCAGTGAAGCGTTAAACCTGCTTGATTCAGGCAAAGCTCGTGTTGCTGAAAAGATTGATGGGGATTGGGTTGTCCATCAATGGTTAAAGAAAGCGGTACTCTTATCATTTCGTTTGAATGACAATAAAGTCATTGATACTGGCCTGGCTCAGTTCTACGACAAGGTGCCAATGAAGTACCAGAACATGACTGAAGAAGAATTCAAAGCTGGCGGCACACGTGTCGTGCCACACGCTATTGCCCGTCACGGTTCATTCATCGCTAAGAATGTTGTCTTGATGCCAAGTTATACCAACATCGGTGCCTATATTGATGAAGGTGCCATGATTGATACCTGGGCCACGGTAGGTTCGTGCGCACAGATCGGTAAGAATGTACACCTCTCAGGCGGTGCTGGTATTGGTGGCGTGTTAGAGCCATTGCAAGCAGGCCCTACTATCATTGAAGACAACTGCTTTATTGGCGCACGCTCTGAAGTGGTTGAAGGTGTGATTGTCGAAGAAGGCTCTGTACTTTCGATGGGCGTTTTCCTTGGCCAGAGCACCAAAATTTATAACCGGCTGACCGATGAAGTGTCTTATGGTCGCGTTCCTGCTGGCTCTGTGGTTGTGCCGGGTAGCTTGCCTTCTAATTGCGGCAAATACAATTTGAACTGTGCGGTCATCGTCAAACAAGTGGATGCGAAAACGCGTGCAAAAACGAGCATTAACGATTTACTGCGCATGGATAAGTTTTAATTTAAGAGTTTCAGTATGAGGTTTCAGTTATGAGCAAAGCAGTTACGATCTACGGAATCCCCAATTGCGATACCGTACGAAAAGCGGTTAAATGGTTGGAAGCTAATGACATCAAACATGAGTTCGTGGATTATCGTAAAAACCCTTTGCCACGAAAAGACATCGAAAGTTGGGACAAAGCGATTGGCTGGGAAACTTTTTTAAATAAACGAAGTACTGCCTGGAAACCGCTTGACCAATCGGTCAAAGATAATATCGACCGTGACTCAGCTTTGGATTTAATGCTGGAAAAAGTCACTTTGATTAAACGCCCAGTACTAGTGTTAAAAGACGGCAAAAGTATTGATGTCCATTTAAGCTTTAAGCCCGAGCAGTATCAGGCGATCTTCAACTAACGAGACACCTTCATGAGCGAAACGCTGGCACTCAGTAAAAACTTGATCAATCGTCCATCAGTGACGCCAGAAGATGCTGGCTGTCAGCAAATGATGATGGAGTATCTTCAAGCGCTTGGTTTCAATAACGAAATTATGAACTTTGCAGATACCAGTAATTTCTGGTCTTTGCGTCAAGGTAAAACCGAAGGACCAGTGTTCGTATTTGCCGGACATACCGATGTGGTGCCCGCTGGGCCGTTAGAAAAGTGGAACACTCCACCTTTCGAAGCAACGGAAAAAGATGGCTATCTTTATGGTCGTGGCACTGCAGATATGAAATCCAGCCTGGCCGCCATGCTGGTTGCCACTAAACGTTTCGTTAACGAGTTTCCAGACCATAGTGGCTCAATAGGTTTCTTGATCACTAGCGATGAAGAAGGCCCTTTTATTAATGGCACGGTCAGAGTTGTTGAAGAGTTAATGAAACGTAACCAGCCATTGGACTATTGCGTAGTAGGCGAACCATCCAGCTCGGAAGTCTTTGGTGATGTCATTAAAAACGGACGCCGCGGGTCCTTAACCGGCTTTTTAAACTTAAAAGGCACTCAAGGTCATGTTGCCTATCCGCATCTTGCTGATAACGCCATTCATAAGTCGCTCAAGGCATTAGATGAATTGGCTCATACCGAATGGGACCAAGGCAACGAATTTTTCCCGGCAACCAGTTTTCAGATTGCCATAATCAAAGCTGGTACAGCCGGTAACGTCATCCCAGGTGAAAAGTATGTTGAGTTTAATTTCCGCTACTCCACCGAAACGACTCACGAAGAATTACAGCAAAGAGTCATTGCTATTCTGGATAAATATAACCTTGAGTATGACCTTAACTGGAAGCTTAATGGCAAGCCTTTCTTAACCGACCATGGTCATCTCTTGATCGCAGCGCGCAATGCCATCAAGGCAGTCTGCCAGATTAATACAGCACCATTAACCACCGGTGGAACGTCAGACGGTCGCTTTATCGCTAAAACTGGCGCCGAAATTGTTGAGATTGGGCCTGTAAACAAAACCATTCATCAAATTAATGAATGCGTTAAAATTGAAGACCTCGACAAGCTCACTGAAGTCTACTACCAGATCTTAGTAGAGCTATTGGCGACTCCAAAACACTTTAAGCCACAACCATAAGGCACTCTATGCATTCTTCTATGATGACAGCCGAACAAATTATTGGTCTTAACCAGGATCAACTTTTGCATATTGCCGACAATAGCGAATTGCTTGGACAAAAGTTTCAATGTCATCATGAAGTATTAGTTCCTATTGCTAAACTTATTCGCCGCTCTGAACTTGACGGTATTCCGTTGCGCATTGTTAGCAGCTATCGGTCCTTTGAGCATCAACTAGCTATCTGGAATAAAAAATATTATCAGGAAGTCACGCTTAATTTGCGTGATGGTTCAAGCGTCAACTCACAAGATCTAGATGGGCAGGAAAGAGTTAACGCTATCTTGCATTACTCAGCGTTACCCGGTGCTAGTCGCCATCATTGGGGCACAGATTTCGATGTGTTCGATGCTGGTGCTATCGACATGGGCCATGATGTCGAACTCACTAAGCAAGAGTTTGACAAGGGCGGACCTTGCGGACTGCTTAGCGACTGGCTGGAAGATCATCTCAGCGGGTATCATTTTTTCAAGCCATACGCAGAAGATATTGGTGGCGTAGCCTGCGAACCTTGGCATATCAGTTACAAGCCAGTTGCTGAAAAAGCACTGGAAGAATTTCCATTAGAGTTGTTACGTACCTCATTGGAACAGTCAGAGATTGGGGGTAAACAATTTATCATGCCCAAACTCGACGCCCTGGTGCAGAAGTACGTTATGAGGATCTGCAAAGAGCAATCATTGTAAATAACGTACTTTTCAGGAAATACTTTAAAGAGGTTCAGAATGTTAAAAGCGATAGCCGTAACTTTTCTTATTTTTGCCATATTGTTTGCTGGCATCATTTCATTAAAGCGTTCAGCGAATCTTTGGAGAGTACCTAAAGGCGTCAAAGCGCAACCTTATGAAGACGATGATAACGAAAATGAGAAACAACAGAAAGCTTCAAAGAGTAATAATCAAGGCGAAACTCCTCAATTAGAAGATCAATCCGACTCAAAACAAAAGACTGATTCACAAGAAAAGCATTAAAAGAGATCAGTTCCGCTTAACAAAATGGGGGCGTTAAGCAATGCAACAACACTTACGACATCTAGCTTTATTTTTTGGGCCGATATTCGCAGTTCTGGTCTATGTTCTAATGACGAATGCCGACTTTTCTCACCCAGCTTCAATCACTGCAGCTATTGCTACCCTGTGCGCAGTCTGGTGGATCTTTGAACCTATCCCTATTCCTGCGACTTCGCTAATACCTATTGCCGCCTTCCCAGCCTTTGATGTACTTAGTGCTAAGCAAGTTGCAGAAGCTTATGGTCATTGGCTGATTCTATTACTGATGGGCGGTTTTATTTTATCGACCGCTTTAGAAAAAAGTGGTACTCACAGAAGACTCGCGCTCGGCATGATTAAGTTAGTGGGTTCGCACTCAGAAAAACGAATTGTGCTTGGCTTTATGATCGCCAGTGCCAGCTTGAGTATGTGGATATCCAACACAGCCACAACATTGATGCTATTACCAGTTGCCATGGCAATTGTTCAGTGTGGTCCCGATAATGAAAATACTCGCAAATTTGCCATAGCTTTATTGCTTGGGCTTGGCTACGCCGCCAACATTGGTGGCGTAGGAACGCCGATCGGCACACCACCCAACCTTCTATTTATGAACTTTTATGCGCAAGCAACAGGTGAAGTGATCAGCTTTATTGACTGGATGATTTGGGCGCTACCGATTGTTATTCTGTTTGTTCCTGTTATGTGGCTGTGGTTGACCCGAAAGCTCGAAGCCAATCAAAGCTATGACCTACCGCCAGTCGGCAAATGGCGAGCAGAAGAAAAACGCACTCTGGCAGTGTTCGCAGTAGTTGCTTTTCTGTGGGTGTTCAGAACAGGACCTTTTGGCGGTTGGAGTCAATTATTAGGCCTTACCCACGCCAATGATGCATCAGTTGCACTGCTCGGCGTCATTGCCATGTTTATGATTCCCAATGGTAAGGGTGGTAAGCTTCTGGACTGGGAAACGGCCAATAAAATACCTTGGGGGGTTTTACTCCTGTTTGCAGGTGGTATCGCCATCGCCTCAGCATTCACTGCTTCCGGCTTAAGTGAAATACTCGGTAACTCTATGGGCTTTTTGACCGACTTACCTCCAGTATTATTAATCGTTTCAATCTGCCTGATCGTCACCTTCATCACCGAGCTAACCAGCAATACGGCCACAGCAGCACTGCTGATGCCTATTCTCGCTGCAGCAGGGGTTGCCGCTAATATGGATCCGGCTATATTAATGTTCCCAGCAGCTATCAGCGCCAGCTGTGCCTTTATGTTACCGGTTGCGACAGGACCGAATGCCGTTATATTCTCCAGTAACAAGCTATCTGTTGAAATGATGGTGCGAAATGGCTTTATTATGAATTTGGCTGGTGCCGCTATTATTACTTTAGTGGTTTATTTCATGGTCGGGCATTAAAATTACTTAAACTGATGTCACTCATAAAAAAACGGACACTATGTCCGTTTTTTTACCAATACAGATAGCAATCTTATTTTTCTAAGAACTTTTTGAAAATCGCTTTTGCTTCATCGCTTTTAAGCAGTTCTGAAAAATTTCGTGCTTCACGCTCAATCGCCTGCCCAACCATGTCTGCATTAGAACGTATCAATTGGCGACTCATCTGCATTGCCTGTGCTGGTTTCTTGGCGAGGATTTCAGCTTTTTCCTGAGCAAACTGCCAATAGTTATCAGCATCAATAATATCGTTGATGATGCCCCATTCTTTTGCTTTTGCGGCATCAAATGGTTCTGCTAACAATAACAGTTCAGCAGCTCGTACGTAGCCTATTTGACGAGGTAACAAATAACTGGAACCTGCCTCTGGACATAACCCTAAATCAATAAAAGGTAAGCTAAAATAGGTTTGCTCGGTAGCGTAAACCAGATCACAATGAAGTAATAGGGTGGTCCCAATACCGACTGCTGGGCCGGAAACAGCCGCCACAATTGGTTTGTTAAAACTGTACAACGCTTTTAAAAAAGACAGTACTGGGCTACCACTTTCTAAAACAGGTTGTTGTAAGAAGTCTGCAATATCATTGCCAGCACAGAAGCAATCTTTGGCTCCTTTGAAAAGCACTACATGAATATTGGAATTACTTTTAGCTGATATAAACTCTTTAGTCAGTGCCGTGTACATATCGGACGTTAAGGCGTTCTTTTTACTAACACGGTTTAGCTCAATATGCAGGACTTTATTCTCAATATAACTGGATACAAATTCTGACATTCTACCCTTCCTGTTGATTCCAGATGGCATCATTCAACGATGATAGTTTTTTCTGATGTTCAGTGGCTTCGTACTCACTTGCTTTAATTACTTTCAGTGGTTGTCGGTTTGCAGAAATTCGACGAACCGTAGTTTCTGTTGTTTGTTGATTGGCTGCGTTCTGTCGTCCCAGGGTCAAACTGGTTTGCCCACCGGTCATACGCAAATAAACATCAGCTAAGATTTCCGAATCGAGCAAAGCGCCGTGTAATTCACGATGACTGTTATCAATTTCATAACGCTTACAGAGCGCATCGAGGCTGTTGCGTTGGCCAGGATGCATCTGTCTGGCTAAAACAAGAGTATCAAGCACGCTACAGTAATCGGAAAGCTTGCCCTTATTGGTATCAAGTAAACTTAATTCATGATCAAGAAAGCCCACGTCAAATGGCGCATTATGGATAACCAGTTCAGCGCCTTCTATAAACTCCAGAAACTCATCGACAACGTCTACAAATCTTGGTTTGTCTTCCAGAAACTCATTGGTGATACCATGCACCTCCATCGCACCCTGATCAATCTCACGATCCGGTTGCAGATATTGGTGATAGTGATTACCGGTAAACTTTCGATTAACAAGCTCTACACAACCAATTTCGATGATTCTATGACCATCGTATGGTTCAAGACCTGTGGTTTCTGTATCTAATACAATTTGTCTCATGTGATTATGGTTCTCGATTTATACGCCAGAGGACTGCAATACTTTCTCAACACCTTTATTGGCCAACTCATCAGCAATATCGTTTTCGGCGTGACCGCTATGCCCTTTTACCCAGTGCCAGGTGACATTGTGCCTGGCTACCTGCTGATCGAGCTGTTGCCATAAATCCTGATTTTTAACCGGTTTTCTGTTCGCTGTTTTCCAGCCCTTTGCTTTCCAGTTTTCCAACCATTGGTTAATGCCGTTTTTAACATAAACCGAGTCTGTGGTCAGATCGACCTGGCACTTACCCTTTAAAGCTTTTAAGGCTTCGATAGCGGCCATCAATTCCATACGATTATTGGTGGTATTCAACTCACCACCAAATAAATGCTTCTCATGTTTACCGTATCTTAATAAAGCTCCCCAGCCACCCGGGCCAGGGTTGCCTTTACAGGCACCATCAGTATAAATTTCAATTTTCTTCACAAGCTCATTCTTCTAGTTGTTTGGTTGATATATTAGCCAGGTTACCTGCCATAGCCACTGACATTTTTTCTTCCAGTGGTCGAATAGGCGTCATAGTTGAAACTTTTTTCTGCAGCTTGACCATGTAAGCAATCGGCGCTGAAAGCCAAGCTCTGTTCATCTCACTCTTCCTTTGGAAGTTTTTAAAACCTCGCCACCAGGGGCAGCCAATAGTTTCCACCTCCAGAACCTTAAAGCCGAGTAAATTAAACCAGTCAGTATAGCGGCTCAAAGTGAGTCGATGCACCGGCAAATTTCGTCGCTTTGGTGCAAGTCGCAACTTACCCTGCCAATACCAGGGATTATCAGGTGCATAGATTAAGGCATATAAATAACCCTGAGGTGCCAAACTGCGATGAATCTCCCCTAACAGAACACTGGGGTTCGCGGTGTATTCTAAAGCATGACTAATCGCCACACTTTGCAGGGAATCGGTCATAAATGGCAATTGCTCAGGATCGGCTTCAACACAATGCTTCAGGCTTTTACCCAGGCGAATCTCATACTCAAACCCCTGATCCGGCAGGCTTAAACATTGTGTCAGACTGTCCAGCGTCAGCAAGTAACCGCCCTGGTAATCTTCAAAATGGTCTTGCAACCATTCCTGCCAGATATATCGAATACGATTGCCTGCGGGTAATTCCGGCCAACTGAGTTCAGACAGTTTCTTGGTCATCGTTTTCTCGTCTTCCTAAAAGAAGCATTGTACGGCAGGTTGCCAGCCAATAGTGGGTTATGTACATTAGAAGCCATGCTAACCCGACAATTGGACTCAAGCAAGCCAGTGCGTATTATTCCTTTAAAAGCCTTTAGCGATAACTATATCTGGGTTATTTTCTCGCCCGAGGGAAGCAAAGTAGCTGTTGTTGACCCCGGCGATAGCCGCCCCGTTATTGAATTCCTTGAAGAAAATAACCTTGTTTTAGACAGCATATTAGTCACCCATTACCACAATGATCATATTGGTGGTGTGCAGGCACTCAAAAATCGTTATCACTGCCATGTGTATGCCTCCAGGCACGACCAACTCAGTTTTACCGATACTGAGCTTGATGAGGGCGATACTATTAGTCTGTTTGATGATAGCTACCAGTTTTCCATCCTTCACCTGCCCGGCCATACCATGGGGCATATTGGCTATTTTTGTCAAAACCTGTCTGGTCATGACTTAAAGAGCCATAGCTTGGTGTTCTGTGGCGATACCCTGTTCCGGGCAGGCTGTGGACGCATGTTCGAAGGTACACCGGATATCTTTCACCATTCTCTGCAAAAGCTGGCACAACTGCCTCCGAACACGCTGGTTTACTGTACCCACGAATACACTTTAGCCAATATTGCCTTTGCTAAAACGGTAGAGCCGGATAATGCAGACTTATTAGAGCTGGAAGAGAATTGCCAGAAATTACGCGAGCAGGATCTGGAAACACTGCCCTCCACTATCGACAGCGAACTCAAAACCAATCCATTTTTGCGGTGCACAGAGTCAACCGTGATTCAAAGCGCAGAACGAGCACAGAATAAAAGTCTCTCTGATCCAGTGGAAACTTTTGCTACAATCAGACAACTAAAAGATAATTTTTAATAAATAATAATGCCTATGAAGCGCTTGCTATTGATAAGTTGTTTGGGTTTGACTGCCTGTAGTTCTCTTGTAAAACAAGAGGATACAGTAGTTGATCGCCGTTTCGATGATCAGAAAACTGCCGAAGATGGTGCTCCGCTACCCGCCCCAGAGCTGGATAGCGAGAACCCTTTACTGTTAACAGATCCCAACGAAATCCCTTTTGTCCCCAATTTGTGGGAGCATTTAGCGACCCAGCAAACATTCGCTAATATTAACCACCCCCGTATTGAAACCTTTAAGAAACAATACCTTAAAAGTCCGCATCTATTATTAAAACGTGCCGATAAAGCTGCTCCATATCTTTATTACATCATTACCGAGTTGGAAAATCGTAATATGCCGGTTGAGCTGGCATTTACCCCGATGGTAGAAAGTAATTTTGATCCATTGGCTCACTCAGTGGTGCAAGCCGCGGGGATGTGGCAATTCATGCCTAAAACCGCGAAAGGTTTTGGTATCACCATTGATGAGTGGTACGACGGTCGTCGCGACATTGTCGCTTCTACTCATGCTGCGCTTGATTACTATCAGTATCTGAACAAGATGTTTGATGGTGACTGGCTACTGACAGTCGCGGCTTATAATGTCGGACCTGGCAATGTCAGAAAAGCGATTCATAGAAATAAGAGCCAAGGTAAAGCCACTGATTACTGGTCTTTGCAATTACCCAAAGAAACCATGCGCCATATTCCAAAGTGGTTAGCACTTTCCGATATATTCTTGAACGCCCCTCAATATCAGGTAGATTTACCATTAATTGATAATCAGCCTGCATTTGTTGAAGTGGAAGTTGATGCGCCTGCAAACTTAATGGAGCTTGCCAAAATAGCTCAAATCGATAAGGACACTTTTTATCGGTTGAATCCAGCATACAATCGCCTGTTTGTTCCAGACCATCATAAAAATGCGACGATTCTGGTTCCTGCAGAAACAGTTGATCATTTTAATCAAGGGCTACTCGAAATTGATCCTAAACAATTAATGGCATCCGTAAGCTACAAAGTTAAGTCAGGGGACAATCTTGGCGTAATTGCTAAACGCCATAACACTACGGTGAAAACCATTAAGCAATTGAATAGCCTTAAGTCTGACTTCTTAAAGATTGGTCAGGAACTTAAGATGCCGGGCATTATTAACGCCACAGAATATGAGAAGAACTTCTTTGCCACCCTCAGCAAAAATCAACAACGCCGTCGTTACCAAGTATATAAAGTTCGATCGGGAGACAGCTTGTGGACCATTGCGAAACGTTTTGGTGTTAGCACCAAGCAACTGGCTAATTGGAATGGCATCGCCCACAACAGCACTATTCGAATTGGCCAACAATTGAAAGTTTGGCCTCGCGGCTATGCAAATTACGCTTCCAACAAAACAACTTATCAAGTGAAAAGTGGCGACTCTTTATACACCATCGCCAGACGCTTTAATGTTAAAGTCAGCGATTTGAATAAATGGAATGGCTTGAAAAATTCATCCCTTATCAAGCCAGGACAGACACTTAC
The DNA here is from genome assembly GCF_048265365.1 of Kangiella sp. Lineage (NCBI taxonomy): Bacteria > Pseudomonadati > Pseudomonadota > Gammaproteobacteria > Kangiellales > Kangiellaceae > Kangiella > Kangiella sp. Next base: position 1,110,134 of record NZ_JBLXBT010000001.1, on the reverse strand, counting down.
CATTTATAGTAAGTAATCGCTGAATCACTAGTAATAAAAAAAGGGGCAAAAGCCCCTTTTTTTATTTGTGTAACATTCTCAAAATATAAGGAAAATGCTGTCTAAGTACTCTCTAACTACTATCTAATAGATAGTTAGCTATTAACTTCTAAACAATACCTTTTCTTTCTTGAAGAATACCGTGGTCCAGTACAGTAGTCCTCCAGCCAATACTGCAGTAGAAACCAGCAGTATTGTAATCAGACCATAGTCTACCGTTCCTTTGATCAAGTCCTTCATAGCTAAAGCAACATTGGTCACCGGTATCATGGCTGTTTTAACATTCAGCTCCATTCCAGGCACAAAAGCGACAATGACCGGCATGAAACCAATCATAAAGATCGGTGACATATAAGCCTGTGCTTCTTTCATGTTTTTAGCATAGATCGAGGCACTCAACATAATCGAAGCAAAGATACTGGTTAGTGGCACCAACAGCACAGCAATCAATAATAGATCTAAGCCAGAGATATTGGATAAGAAGTCCAAACCACCACCAGATTGTTTTCCGGTCAAACTATCCGCATCTGCCGCAACTCCGGAGGGTTCAAAGGCAAAAGTAAATATCCAGACCCAGAACAGATAACTGAGCAAGGTGACTATCACCGTAAAGAAACTGGCGGTGAAGATAACCCCGAACTTAGCCATCACAATTTGACCTTTGGACATCGGCGTTAGTAAGAGCGTTTCTAGCGTGCCGCGCTCTTTCTCCCCGACACCAAGCTCAAGTGCTGGATACATAGCACCCGACACTGCCAGAGCAATCAACAAGTAAGCCAGCATAGGTCCTGCAAACTCACCAACTTTCTCTCGTTCGGAAGCAAAGTTGTTTTCCTCGATCAGGATCGGTTTATTGAAGGCTTTAACATTATCCGTAGTTAGATTGAAATTGCGACCCAGCTCCATTCGTTGGGTATTATTGAAAGCATCGACCACATCATCAACCCTTTTACCCAAGATGTTGTCCAACCTGGTCGACTCTTTTGAATAGACCTTTAATACCTCTTGCTTTTGTGAACTTGATGGTAGTGCTACGCCTTCAGGAACCTCAAAAATATAATCTACTTTTTTATCTAAGATCGCTGACTCATAGTCATTGGATTCAAGTTCGACTTTAATAAAACCTTTTTCGCGGGTAAATAAATCAGCAAAACCTGGAAGCACTTCGCTATTTACAAATGCCACTTTAATTTCTTTGTTTTCTGCTTCTTCTGTTTTAGTTGCAGTAAACTTACCAATCGCAAAGAATAGAACTGGGAAAATTAAAGTCGGTAGTAAAATTGAAAATATGAGTGTTTTTTTATCGCGTAAAATTTCTAGCAATTCTTTTTTGTATACTAACCACATCTCAAGCCACCTCTTTATTATTATTTACACTGGCCAGGAAAGCATCGTACAAACTGCCTGATGCCGTACTTGCCGCAAATTCTTTTGTTGGGCCAAAGAATTTTGTTTCACCCAAATCAATCAAACAAACTCTGTCACATAACTTCTCAACTTCATGCAAATGATGGGTCGAAAATATCACCGCCATTTCGCTGCCTTTGTAACTATCAATAAAGTCGAGCACCGTTTTAGCTGAGATTACATCCAGACCAGTTGTTGGCTCATCAAAAACCAGAACTTTCGGCTCATGAATGACGGCTCTTGCAATCGAAGCCCGTTGCATCATACCGGTAGATAAATCATCAGCCCGCTTGCCAGCAAAAGAATGCATATCCAGCATGGTGAAAATCTTTTCAATGCGCTCATCGATTTGTTGCCGCGATAAACCGTGCATACGTCCAAAGTAGGCGACATTTTCTCTAACACTTAAGCGGTGATAAAGCCCTGTTTTACCTGACAGGAAGCCAATCTGCTTCTGCGCATACCGCGGTTCTTTGGTCACGTCATGTCCATTAATCAAAATTTGGCCGGCAGTTGGCTGAATAGCCGTTGACAGCATGCGTAATGTCGTCGTTTTGCCGGCTCCGTTAGGCCCCAACAATCCAAGCACTTCTCCAGCATTGCAATTAAAGGACACATTTTTTACTGCATGAAAAACCCCATCACCTTCGCGAGGATCGGTTATCGTTGTTCCTTTCTTCTTCTTTGCTTCTTTTTTATCGTAGGCAAAGGTCTTAGCGAGGTCTTTAATCTCTATCATGTTGCTCCCCTTGTGATTTAATAGCGTCCTGTGACGGCTCGCTTTTCTTTAGAATAGTTGTAATCTTGCTGTATAAAGATTTTCGAATGTAACTAAGTTTAGGCTTATTGTCATTAGTAAACTCCACCGGGCGACATAACTTCATGGTTTGGATGCCCATCCGCGCAATCAATAAACCAACTCCGATACCTTGTGCAACCTTGGTGGATACCGTTGCAGTGAGGCTTTTACCCAATAGCTCAGCTCCAGCATCGGCGAGCATATCACTGGCACCGGCCAGCATCATATTGGTCATTACCTGTTTGGTGAGGCCAAGTCGCCCCAGAGTTGTCTGTGGGCAACCATAGATGCGCGATACTTCTTGTAGCATCTTGCTGCTGCGCCAAGCCACTAAAGCCATGTCAGCAGCCGCTAGCGGGCTTAATGCGACCATAACGGCCGATTCAGTAGCATGCTTACTGATAGCCTGCAAAGCCAGCTCGTCCAGCCCATCTAATACAGTTTGCGAGTAAATCTGGATTAGCTCTCGATCATTATGCACCTGCTGCTTCTGGCTGCTATACACCGACATAGGACCAGAGATATCGAGATGCTGTCTGATTTCACCATTCACCTCATCAATAACCTTCTGCCCCTCGCCGTAAGTATTCTCGGCTAACAATTGGTTAAAGACCTGCTGTTTATCTTTACGACGCTTCAATTTACGACGGCTTATCCAGCCTTTTATCAGTCCGACCGCCCCACTGACCAAAGCCAGGCCAGCAACTGCTGTTGCCACACCACCAAGCACGACATTAAAAGTAAACAGGTTTTCTATAAACAGATAACTTTCATAAATAGCAGCCCCAGCAACAAATGTAAAAAGTGATGGCCAAAACAGTTTTCGCAGACTCTTCTTGGGACTCTTAGCGAGTAGCCTTGGCTTTGAACTCGCAGACAGGGATCGTCGGCCATCGTTAGCTTCGCTGACTATTGATTTATTTCCCTGATAATCAAATAGCTGCTCGTCAACTTTTTCAACGCTGACATTGTTTTTTTTAATGCTAATTTTGACTGGTTTATCGTTCATCGGAATTTATCTCCAATTAAAAACTGCAAAACTTTATCCATCCGGATATGGGGCAAGATGCCATTTGTTAAATTGTCTGGTACGGCAAAATTGATAAAGTCATACTGATGCTCCTGCCAGTCATTTCTTGTTATGAGCTGTTCAGCAAGCTTTCCAGGATAGTTAATCACCTCTTCTCCTGATTCCAGCTCAATGCCTTTAACGCACATCAACTTCTGCCCTTGATGTTCCGCCATAACCGCCTCAGTGACTTTCACTGAGCTAATGACCATAGTCTCCAAATCAATGCCTTCATACTGAATATCATTTCTAGCTTCCTGTAGCATGTCTTGCAAGAAAGCCTCTAAAGGACGATGTTGTTCGGGAGGCACATGATCTGCTTTGGTGGCTGCAATTAATAGTTTATCGATTGAGGGGTTGAACATACGTTTTAGCCAATTGGACTGCCCATAGTGGAAGCTTTTCAACAACTCTATCAAGGTAAACTGCATATTACAGTAGTTTTGGTAGCCGCCATTTAGCACCTCAAGACAATCAACCAACAAGATTTGGCGATCAACTTTCTCAAAGTATTCCTTAAAAAATGGCTGGACGATTTGTTTCTTATAATAGTTGTATCGTTTTTCTAAGGTTTTAATTAAGCTATCTTGAGCCAGAGAGTCCCAGTCAGAATGTAAAATGTCTGAGTCAGTAACCGGGAAAAAATCGAGCACAGGTGCACCCTCGAGCTCGCCCGGCAATATAAAACGTCCAGGCTGTAGCAAATTATAGGTGTGGTCCTTACTGAAATTATTTTTGACGAAGGTTTTATATCCGTTGGAGACTTCAGTGATTTGCTCATCAGATAAAGGTTGCTGATAAATAAGTTGTCCTGATTGCTCTTGCCAGTCAGCGATTGAGTCAGAGCGGTTCTGTTTTATCAACTCAAGACATTGAGATGACCACTCCTTGTAGGAAAGCCTTAATAAAGGTAAGTCCAGTAACCATTCCCCAGGATAATCGATGATATCAATCGTTAGGTGGCTTTGTTTCTGAACTTTTCTTAGCCACTCATTCTTTATCTTATAGCGAACATCAAGTTGTGCTTGTGAAATACCGGTAGTTGAAGGTGGCCACTCTGGTTGCTCTTTAACTAAGTAACTAACGGACTGCTTGTATTTAAACTCGGGGATATGCAGCTCATCATATGAGCTAACTTTACTTGCTAAGAGTCGTCCATCTTTGGCTGGTTTAAAGAAAGGTAACTGGTCATTATCAGTGACGTGTAGCAACTGATTCATAAAAGAGGTGATAAAAGCAGTCTTACCGGCTTTACTCAAACCTGTAACCGCAATTCTTACACGCTTATCGATACCACGCTCAACAAGATGCTCAGCAGTATCAACTAGACGTTTTAATGTACTTTTATTCGTACTCATAGGCCTGATAAGTGATTTTTAACTCATTATAGGGAATAGAAGGAGTAAAGTTTATAACGAATCGTAAACAGATATGTCGAGACTGCTAAAGCTATAGTGCGAGAAACCGTATTACAGGTGACTAATTGTGTATGAAATTAGTCACCTTATCCCTAAACTCCTTGCTCAAATCCTGCCCAGATGAAATATTAAGGTGAGTATGGGTTAACGTATTACTTAAATATGACTGATACTGCTCAAAGCTAAGAGAGTTTAATTTTTCCAATAGTAATGACTGCGGATTGTCGATATCAAATAACATAGAAACTCGTTGATAAGACTGATGCTCTGGTTCTAATAAACGCAAGTTTGTCTGCAGACTGCTTTTAAATGCAACAAAGTCATCTCTTGATAATTCTTTTGCAAGCTCTTCTATTTGCTCTAAAGCAACCAAAAAATATTCTTCTATTTCTGCTCTGTCGGTTGAATCAAAGCCCATATAAATGGAAGAGCCTTTAAATTGGCTGTAGTCAAAGTCTGAGATAGATGTCCGAACCAATGTATTTGATTTCGATAGATTGGCTTGAGGAATGTTGTAAGCGAGCTGATTAATTAGAATAAAGTATAAAAGCTCCGACTCTGACCAGCCTTCTCCACCCGGCAATGTTTTGAGCTTAATCTCGAGTAAATTGTGCCCTGATTCTGCTTTGTACGAGCTCACTAAATCGTTATTAGTGCGGAGAGAGCCAATATTTGCCTTTACCACCGGTAGCTGTGATATCAGTCTAAAACTTTCATCGTAAGCTTCAAGTAAATAGCCGCCAGACAAAGAAACAGACAAGTTCTCTTGAGCTATATCCTTAGCAGTCGACAAAGGTATAAATAATACTTTATTAAGCTCATCAATAACGGTTGTTTCATTGCTTGCAGAATACTTTATTGCAAATACATGTGTATCCGCAGACTTGGTATAGTTGATGTAAGGAATGGCGGCAAGACTTTGACAGTTTAGCTGCAGGCAAGCAGTTCCACTGTTCACAATCAGATCGAACTGAATTGTGGTAGTACGGGAAAGTGCCATTCTAGACTTGGCTTTCATGTCAGAAGGGATTTGATAAGTCGTATCAATTGAATTGACATTGACTACAGGGTTATCACCGTTTGGCGTACTCAATAGATTTTTGTATTGGTATGCCAGTATATTGTCTATCCCTATATTAGGTATATTGACATAGAAGCTTTGCGATTGCTCAATTCTGGATTCTGCTTTAAAAGAACTAATATACAACAAGAAACTATCTGGCGACTCAACCGCTAGCTGTATCTTCGCATACAACTCATCACGCAAGTTAGCAACATCTTTATCAGTAAGAGATGACTTAGGGTAAAAATCGTTACAGGACATTGAGCCTTGATAGTAATTAAAGGACACATGATTTACAGAACCGAAATCACAATTTAATAAGGCAGTTGTTAAAGCTAGCCGCCAGTCAGGTTTCTCCTGATTAACTACTTGAGAATCCAACTTAGGAAGAAGTTGTTGATAACGGTAGCTGACAGGCTCTTCTAGCTCTCCTTCGCCTGTTTCAAACCTTACATTTGATGACTTAAAAGAACGATTTATACTACCCAGCAATCGTTGTTGATTAATTTCACCAAAAACGATCAATTCCAGGTCGATAAAAGACTTCCCAGAAAACTGCGATATAAATTGATTAATGACTAACTCTGTTTGACCTCTTGGGAATTTAACCAATGCAACACTGGTAGAATCAATTCCCAGCACACCTACCTGATATCCTGCTCTTGTCAGGCTCAATTTATAATCTGCAAAGTCGCTGGTTAACAGATTTAAACTTCGGCCCTTAACTAACAGATAATTATGTGCCGAACCTGCATGAATTAATTGGACATTGAGGCCTTCAGTTATTGATTCATAAAGCGATGATTTAATAGATGTATAATAATCAACAGCCGTAGCCGTGACACAGCTTATACTTAATAAAAGGAATAATAATAATTTAGACATAAAAAAAGGCCTCATAAGAGGCCTTTATAAAGGATTAGTCGTTCAAAGCCAACTCTTTTTTCATACTCTCAATCTGGTTGATATAGCTTATATACGCAGCGGCATTTTTAGAAACATTTCTGTAATTGGTAGCCTGTTGAAGGGCATTAACTGCCTGTTCTGGCTGACCTAAACGTTGGTAGGCGACACCCATTTGCAGATAAGCATACCCTGCATCACCATCTCTTAAATTGCCTTTTCTGATAGCTGTGCGAAAAGCGTCTATAGCCTTACTATATTCTTCATCAGTAAAATATATATAAGCAATCTCGTAATCATACTTACCACTACTAGTATAGTTAGCGGCTTTTTTGTAAGCCGATATAGCTTTATTACTTACTTTGGCATATTTGTAACTATTAGCAATATTGCGCCAAATATCTTCATCTGCCTCTACAATACCTTTATTAACGCCTTCTTCTAATCGCTCAGCTGCGAGGAGAGGAATTTGGTTGTTTGAGTATAAAGCTGACAATTGTTTGTAGTTAGTCTCTGTATCCCACATACCATTCATGTAGGCCAACTCAGCAAGTGCGAGCATGTCGGCAGTTTTTCCGCGCTGACTCAACACCGCAAACAAGTTGTTGTAAACAGACTTATCACTAGGGAAAAACTCTACCATTTCGCGTCCAACAACCTCAGCACCTGGCAGATCTTTCAATTCAATATGAGCAGCGAATAACATGCTATACAATGGCTTGGTAGATTTGCTACCTTCTTGAAGAGCTAAATAAGCAGGACAGATGCTGGAACGAAAATCTTGGTTCTGATAAAACAAGCTTGCGTATTGTGCATATGAGGAAGCTGGTGGGTTTATAACCTCATCAAAATATTCCTTCATCCAACGTAATGCTGCACCGTAATTTTCTTGAACAGCATCAATGTTAGCTAAAGCAAGCCTAAGATTAACTTCGTTTTGTTTACCTAAAACACCGGTTTGCATCGCACGGATAAACTCTCGTTTTGCAGCAGCATATTGCGACTGTTCTCGATAATTTAAGCCTAACAGGTAAATTGCACGACCTTTGGCTGCTCTATCACCTGAATCAGCAATCAACTCCTGCAATATGGTAATTGACTCCGCATACTTAGCGTCTGCATATGCTTCATTTGCGGCAGTAATTTTTTTGTAAGCTGATTCGGAAGTGATTGTCGGAACTTTCTCCTCATCGTACTCGCCTTGTTTTGGCGCAAGCAACTTACAAGAGCTAGTATATTTGGTCTGTGGCAAGGCATTTGCCACAGTTCCAAATGTTAAAGCGATGACTCCGACAATATATGAAATTTTAGTCATAATTCTTTGTTTACTCAGAGTTAGTTATCAAGCTGGAAGTCAAGCTTATACTTCATATCACGCTGATGGATCGGCTGTCCATTAACGATACGCGGCTTAAATTTCCATTTACGAATTGCTCTTAAAGCTTCACGACGAAACATGCCTCTGGGATTTTCATCTATCACATTAATATTTGACGGTGACCCATCAGGTGCAATATCAAACTGAAATGTAACATAGCCTTCTATGCCTTCTAGGGCAGCTTTTTGTGGATACTCAGGAGGAACTGTCACTAAAGGAATTGCCTCACCGTCACCCATACCAGAGAAGTCTGTAGAGCCCAGGCCTCCAATGAAAATACCACCGCCATCCATCGTTGCATCGATATTATCTATTCGAATATCAACTAAGGCTGTAACAACCTTCTGTTGCTGTGGAACGTCCTGCTGCTGCGGAGGAGGAGGCTCTTTTGGTGGTGGTGGTTTTTTTGGAGGAGTACGCTCTTTACGCTGAACGTCTTTTTCTTCTTCAATAAAGCCAATATCCACATTAACATTTTCTCGGTCTCTATCTTGATCGCCTGCCGTATCAATCAAGGCATTCATCAACAAGAAAATGCCGAGAACTATGCCAAATGCTAAAAGTGCACTTAAAAATGTTCTTGCCATATTATTCAACCCTTTCCGTTGCTACAGATACATTTGCACCGGAATTTTTCGCAATATCTAAGACTTCCAACACTAATCCAGCTCGAGCTTTCTTGTCTGCCTGGATAACCACTTCACCTTCAATGTTTTCCGTTCTTAGAGACTGTATTTTTGCCTTGATTTCAGACGGTTGAAGCATATCTTTATCGATAAAGATTTGGTTTTTATCGTCAATAGCCACGAAAATATAGGCATTCTTGCGCTCTTCAGCGGAGAGCGCTGACGGCTTATCGACGTCTACACCCGCCTGCTTTACGAACACAGTTGTTACAATAAAGAAGATCAGCATGATAAACACGATGTCTAACATCGGAGTCATATCAATTTCTACATCTTCCTGTTTCTTTCGAGTCTGAATAGCCATTAAGGTTCACCAAATTTCTAGTGATGTGGAAGATTATCGGCTAATTGATGTGATTTCATATAGGCTGTTTGCTCAAGTCTGCTACTAAAGAAAATCCCTGATAATGCTGAAACCATCCCAGCCATTGTCGGAATTGTAGCCTTAAAAATGCCGCCAGCCATTTGACGAGCACTGCCAGACCCTTGGCCTGACATACTCTCAAACACATCAATCATACCGGTCACGGTACCTAACAAACCAAGCAGTGGACAAATAGCAATCAAAGTCTTAATCAACAACATGCGCTGATTAAGTGCTTCTCGGGCAATTGAAACCCAAGTTTCTCTGATTCTATGAGCTTGCCATGACTTAGTATCCTCACGAGCATTCCATTGGGCTATCATCATTCTAGCTTCTTTTGGAAATTGCCCGTAAATGTACCAGTACCTTTCGATAATCAAGGTCCACATTAAGAAGAGAACGAGTCCTATCCACCATAGGACCCACCCACCTTTATCAATAAAACCAAGTATCGTATAGATTAATTCCATAAGAATTACCTAGCTGTTGCTTTCTTCGTGTTGAGCCATCAAGCCAGTGCTTTGCTCTTCAAGAACGTGAATGATGCTCTTACTCTTACCAGCAACTACAGCATGTAAGAATGTCAATGGAATTGCTGCTAATAGACCCCAAACTGTTGTTACCAATGCCTGAGAAATACCGTCCGCCATTGTTTTCGGGTCACCTGTACCGTATAGGGTAATAGACTGGAATACTTCAATCATACCTACAACTGTACCCAATAGACCAAGTAATGGACCAAGAGCTGCAATCACTTTAATAAGATTAACACCGCGCTCAATTCTTGGTGTTTCTTTAAGAACTGCTTCATCAAGCTTTAATTCTAAGTTCTCGACATCTTCATTACGGTTTGCTTGGTAAACCTTCATGATACGACCCAATGGGTTATTACCTGGCGTAGATGACTTCTTCTGAGAGTGAACTTTAGGACCAGTGACAAAGTAAAGAGTGAATATACGCTCAAAGGCAATTAATAGACCTATTACCAATAGGACCATAACTGTTTTACCAGCAAAACCACTGAATTCCCATAAGCGGTCAACCAAGCTCATCTTTTGCTTTTCTAACTGTAAAATAGCGCCTTTACTTGGATCAAGGAACAAACCTGCATAACCTGAGTTAGTAGAAGAAAACTCTTCAACTTGGTTCAATACACGAGAATCAGGTTGAACTTGTAGAGTTTTAATAACACCTCTATCAAAGAACAGATACTCACCGCCTGATATCAAGTTGAATGTACCAACTCGCGTAACTGTTTGTTGCTCAGAGCGACCGCTTTCATTTACTACGTCAGCAGTAAAAGTGGCTGTTTCACCCTGCTCTGACATTTCTTGCAACATTAATACCCAGAAAGCTCGTAGCTGTTCCATTTTTGGCAGCGAGTCGGCTTCTGTTAAACGGTTCAACAACGCATTACGACCTGGATATTGCGCGCTTACAAGCGATGTACCAATATCACCTGTCAAACTGTTCGCCGCCTGACGGACAACACCAAACAACTCACCCAAGTTACCTTGTTTGATTCGCAAATCTTCTGCGATCTGAGTCAATTGCTTTTCATTTTCGTCGAATTGCTCTTTTAAGCGTTCACTTTTAGCTTCTTCCTCAGCTAAACGTCTTCTGGCATCAGCTAATAGCTGATCTTGACGGCTACGCTGCGAACGAAACTGCTGAACTCGCTGTTCATTTAGCTGCTCTTGAATACGTTCTTTATCACGCACCTTCTTCAACAGGTCAGCGTGTGACAAACTCTCTGCTGCATTAGACGCAACAGATGCTAGCGCGAAGACGCCAGCTAATGTGATAGCTAGAATATTTCTCATTGTGCTGCCTCCGCTACAGGAACTGGGACTTTAAATAGAACTGGCTGTGAGATTCCACGAGAAAATTTAACAGCGTTATTTACTGAGTCCAAGAACTCATCAGGAAGAACTTCCCATTTACGCTCTAATTTATTCCAGTATGCACCACTTTTACCGTCTAGCGTCAGGTATACGTAGGTCAATCGACCAACACGTAAGAATTCAACTTCTAAAACCTCACCATTGGCATCAATCTTACCTGTGTCTACCGACACAGCGTTACCATATTGCATTTCAATCTGGTAAGCCTCTAAGATTTTACGATACTTTTCAGAGACCGATACGTTCGCATCGTCCATCAAAGCATATAGGTTTTCAACACGACTTTGACGAGCATCAATATTGAAAGGAGTGTCTAGTTGAACAAACTCATCTAGAGTTGTGATCATCTCTTCCATCAATGGTAAAACACCTTTCTCAGTTTCATCGATGCTTTCCATTTCTTGTACGCTATCAACAATTTGCTTTTCCTGGCTAGCGATCTGCTTTTCAAGTTGAGCATTGTAGATACGTAGTTGATCAACGCGCTGCAAAGTATTGCGATACTCAAGAGATAAATCAGTTGTCTCTTCAGCCAACTTATTTACTGTTGATTGAGTAGCGGCAGCAGCGCGATCTATACGCTTCTCAAGGTTCATTGATGACTCAAATTGACCAGCGGCAAATGCACTGCCCATGACAGCGGTTGCCATAATGGCCACGGCTGTTTTCTTCAAAAATAGTTGTTTTTTCATAAACTTACCCAAATTTCTGTTCAGAAATCTTTGCTTTTGATTGCCAATGCTTTTGAAAACTAGAGCTTTCAGACAAAAAAATCAAGTCATTTATTGCCAGGTGAAAGCCTTAATTTTAAAAGCATTAACGCCAGCCTTACGGCCTAAACTAGTGGAGAAAGAGGCCAACTATAAAGACAAAGCCGGAAAGGGTCAACAAATGTCTCGGGCTAATTAACAATTCGTTATGCAACAGATAACTTTAACTTATATATTCATACAAGACGTTAAATAGCTTTAGAAACTCCGTGATTAAAAGTTGATACTACCGCTTAACTTTATGTATTTTGGGCTTTGGAAAGTATATGGAACCAAGCCCCTGGCATCTAAATCCATGGATTGAGACAAAGAATCTTCGAGGTGCGCAGCACCTATCAAATTCATTAAATCAATACGTATAACTAATCCGGTTTTATTCCATCTTGTCTGATATTGAAGCCCAATATCGAGTGTTGTGTCCTCAAACTTGAAATTGTTAACAGGTGATGATTCAAGAGCGAACTGACTTTCTTGCTTATTCACATTAGCACCTACGGTCCAATCCTCAGCAAAACGCACTCCACCGTATAGTGAATATGAGCTGGTTTCGAACGGTGTTACTTGTTCACTTAAATCAATAGCTTGCTGCCGATAAAGGCCTTTACTCTGCTCCATAGAAGCTCCAAGAGCAAAGTTGTTGCCGAGCTGGCGACTTATCTTGATTTCTATACCTTCAAGATTCTGCTGGAAGCCTTCAATCCCGGAAAGGTTAGACATCAGGTTGATTGACTCAGGCGCACCATCCTGATTGAAATCATATAGGAAGCGATAACTGGAACTATTCTTATCCTGCATTTGAGCAAGAGCAGTTTCAGTAGTCACCAAATCAAAATCAGACTTAAGGTAACTGATAGTGACATCCCAGCCCTCATAAACCTCTTGGTTAAAACCAAAAGCTAAGGAGCTTGCATCCAACTGCTTAGCATCGAATACTGAATTGACAGGATTTTCAAAGCTTACTGATACAGGCACAGTTTGCTTGCCATAATTAACAAAAAACTGTGATGTTTGGTTAGGCAACTCATAACCCGCTGAAATTTTAGTACCGAGGGATTCGGATACATTAGAGTTTGATAAGTCGAGTGAAACTAGCCATTCACCTTGAGCATCATTTTTAATGCTAAAAGATACGGGATCGCTTTTTGCTAAGCTTGAGCCTAACATGTCAAACTCATTGTTAGGTAATACGCTAACGCTGATATCGTTTGCAGACACGCGAATACTTTGGTCGTCGATCACAAAAGGCGACCTTCCCAACGATCTTGGGGATGCTATAGGATTCAATGTTAATAAATCATGGCTTATGATTGAATCACCTGGCAGAACCTCTTTCGCATAGCTACTTAGCGCAAAAGAAGCCACTAACGCTACAACCATACCACTCACTACAGGCGCACGAAACCATTTAGATTTTCGACTCATAATCATTGCACAACTCTTTATTAAGTATTTGTAGACTAGCTAAAACTCCCTTTGCGGCCTAAAAACTCCTTACCGTTCAATAAGTTAAGTCAGAACACTCCACTTAAAGCTTATTCATTAGGCCGTAGTCCAGTATAGGTAAATGCTTGATTCCTTTCAACTTACATAGTTGTAAAATTAGGTAAACCTCACATGTTTGATGCCTAACTTGCTGTATTTGGTCAGATTATTGATTCACTTACCTATTCATGCCAATTTAACATTGGTATGATTGTCACTACCAACACAGGGCATTCTTGCTGCATGAGCATAAAGCAAACCACTAAATCAATAATCAGCGCGCTATTTTGCGGCCTTATATGTTGGTCTTGTCAGCCCAATCCTGACCTTCAGTTAGCAAAAGACAGTAATGATTTGTTGGTCTACTGCTCAGAGGGAAGCCCCGATGCCTTCAACCCTCAGTTGGTCAGCTCAGGCACATCCTATGATGCTACCGCTCATACGATATACAACCAGTTGGTAGCTTATACTCCTGGCACAACCAACATTGCACCAGGTCTTGCTGCCTCATGGCAGATTAGTGACGATGGAACCCGTTATCGCTTTCAGCTTAGAAAGAATGTGTTCTTTCATGGCAATGACATTTTCACACCAACCCGCCCGTTAAACGCCGATGACGTCATTTTCAGCTTTAATCGCCAACGATTAAGCGAACACCCCTTTCATACCGTTTCCGGTGGTCGCTATCCCTATTTTTATTCTCAAGGTCTTGATCAGCTAATCCTGGATATTAAGAAAGTTGATGAGTATCAGGTAGAGTTTATTCTTTCGCGTCCAGAAAGTCCTTTTCTTGCAATTTTAGCCACTCCCTTTGCCTCGATACTATCAGCTGAGTATGCTGATTTACTGCTGGCTCAAGGTCGGCCTGAATGGGTTGATAGCAAGCCAATTGGAACGGGGCCATACCGGCTTAAACGCTACGAACCTGACTCTCATATCCGTTACGAGGCGTTTGATAACTATTTTGCAGGACCAGCCAATATCGAAAACCTGGTTTACTCTATTACTCCTGATGCGGCGATGCGCTTTGCCCGCTTTAGTGCTGGCGAATGCGATATAATGAGCAACCCTTTACCGGTACACTTAAGAATCGCACGCCAAAACAAGTTCTCTATTCTGGAAGTACCTGGCCTGAATGTTGCCTACTGGGCTTTTAATGTGGAAAAGCCACCTTTTCATGATCCTAAGGTTCGCAAAGCACTTTCCATGGCGATCAATCGCGATGCGATTTTAAAAGCCGTCTACGACAGGCAGGCCCAACTCGCTACCAGCCCTATTCCCCCCTCATCCTGGGCCTTTAATAAACAAGTCACCAGAGTTCGCCATAACAGTCAGCAGGCAAAACAATTATTAGCAGAGGCTGGCTATGAAAACGGGTTTTCTATTGATATCTGGGCAATGCCTATTCAAAGAGCCTATAACCCTAATGCGCGAAAAATGGCTGAAATGATGCAACAGGATTTAGAAAAAATTGGTGTTAAAGCAAGAATCATCAGCTATGAATGGGGAACCTTTCTTGCCCGTGTTAGTCAAGGGCTACACCACAGCGTATTATTGGGCTGGAATGCAGATAATGGCGACCCCAGTAACTTCCTCAACCCGTTATTGAGTTGCGCGTCAGCTAGAAGCGGCAATAATTACGCAAGATGGTGTCATCCAGAATTTGATCAGCTTATATTGAATGCCAGCAAATCTTCAGACCTTGAGCAACGTAAAGAGTATTACTTCAAAGCTCAAACCTTATTCAAAGAAGAGTCTCCCTGGTTGACTATTGCGCATGCGAATAAAAGTTTGCTGAGCCAACAAAACGTCAAGGGGTTAGTCATCTCTCCGGTGGGCAATATTGAATTTGATAAAGTATCGCTGGGTTCCACTCCCTCTACGTCCAGTTTGTCGGCCTCAGAAGAGGAGGCTCACTGATGTTAAAGCTCCTGCTCAAGCATGTCACAACGCTAATCATGAGCTTGTTTGGTTTAACCCTGCTGACGTTTATACTCAGCCAGCAAGGAGATGAAGCACTTCATCGCTACCAAAGTGAGAGTTTCATTGGCCAGTATAGCGAATACCTTCAATTCTTATTCGCTGGTGACTGGGGCTATTCCAGCATCCATAACCGCGACGTACTAAGCGATTTTCTGATTCACTTCCCGGCAACCATTGAGTTGGTCTTATTGGCTTTACTGTTTGCGATAGTGCTGGGATTGACTCTTGGCATCATGGCTGCCAATCGACGAGGCAAGTGGTTAGACAATGGCTTAATGGGAATGACTTTAGTTGGTTATTCTATGCCTATTTATTGGTGGGGGATGTTGCTGGTGCTACTGTTCTCTCTGACTTTAGGCTGGACGCCAGTAGCTGGTCGAATTGATTATGCATACGACATAACGCCCATTACCCGCTTTATGTTAATCGACACCCTGTTGAACCAGGCGGAATATGGGCTCAATGCATTTTTTAACGCATTGCTACACCTAATACTCCCAGCCATTACCTTAAGCACTATCCCAATGGCCATTATCGCCAGAATGACACGCTCTTCGCTGCTAGGCGTGCTTAAGGCAGAATATATCAGAACAGCCCGCTCTAAAGGTTTAACTCAGCAAAGGATCGTTTGGGTGCATGCGCTGAGAAACGCAGTGTTGCCGATTTTAACCATCAGCGGTGTGCAAATTAGCATCATCATGTCTGGAGTGATTATCACCGAATATATCTTTGCCTGGCCTGGTGTGGGTAAATGGCTACTCGAAGCCGTATCCCGTCGCGATTTTGCCAGTATTCAGGCTGGAATATTGGCTCTTTCCCTGATGGTCATTGCTTTTAACCTTGCGCTCGACCTATTGGCTAGCTACATGAATCCCCGACTCAGGAGGCCTTCATGACACTTTCCAATACCAAGCTGGCCTGGCACGTTTTTAGTCATAATAAAAGTGCAATGACCGGTAGCTTAATTTTACTTGTCATCTTATTGATGAGTCTGGTGGGCCCCTGGTTTGCTCCGCATGACCCCGCCCAACAGTTTGGCGACAAGATTCTGACCCCACCGCTTTGGTATGAGAATGGCGACTTTGTAACGCCGCTAGGTACTGATGACCTGGGCCGCGACATGTTATCGCGCCTACTTCATGGCGCCCGCCTATCGTTAAAGTTAACCCTAATGGTGGTATTCGCAGCTGCTTTTATCGGTATTATGCTCGGTGCAGCCGCAGCCTTTCTTAATTCTGGCCTGCGTGCATTGCTCATGCGTTTTATGGATCTACTGCTGTCACTACCTTCCTTGCTACTGGCTATCGCGATTGTGGCCATCATAGGTCCAGGCTTACCCAACGCAGTTTATGCAGTTGTCATTGTTTTGATTCCACAGTTTGTCAAAGTGACGCAAAGCGCTATATCCGAGGAGCTTGGCAAAGATTATGTCATGGCGGCAAAATTAGATGGCGCCGGGCACCTACGCTTATTACTCCATCATGTCTGGCCTAATATAGTCCCAGCCATTATTGTTCAGCTAACTTTTAGCTTTTCAACCGCACTTTTAGATATTGCTGCGTTAGGTTTTCTGGGCCTTGGTGCACAACCACCGATGGCAGAATGGGGAACCATGCTTTCAGAAGCTAGAGCTTTCATACAGTTTGCGCCTTGGACTATGACTTTGCCCGGCCTCGCCATTTTCTTGACGGTACTTTCAATCAACCTGGTGGGTGACGGGCTTCGTGATGCCTTTGATCCACGTCTCAATAGGTAACTTGATGAGTTTATTACAAATTGAAAACCTCAATGTTGACTTCGTTACCGACGACGGATTAGTCATGGCTGTTGACCATGTCAAATTAAACATTAATGAAGGCCAAGTTGTGGGGGTTATCGGTGAGTCTGGTTCCGGCAAAAGCGTTATGGCGTTGGCAATTGCCGGATTACTCTCACCAGCAGCAAGAATGCAAGCTGACTTGTTTACCCTGGACGGCCACGATTTAACTCGCATGTCAGTGGCTGAACGGCAAAAACATATAACCAGTAACATCTCAATTATTTTTCAGGAACCCACATCGAGTTTAAATCCTGCCTTAACCATCGGCTATCAACTCGATGAGACTATTCGCTTTCATGAAGGCGGCACCCCGAAACAACGTAGAGAGCGTGCGCTGGAATTATTAACACAAGTTGGGATAATGGATGCCAGGCGTCGTTATAAAGAGTACCCGCATCAATTGTCTGGAGGGCTGAATCAGAGGGTCATGATTGCCATCGCACTGGCCTGCCAGCCAAAACTATTAATTGCTGATGAGCCAACCACTGCGCTAGATGTTACTGTTCAGTCACAAATTCTGGACCTGCTGTTAAAAGTTAAAGAAGAACATAACATGGCGTTAATGCTGATTACCCACGACTTTTCAATTCTGGCAGAAACTACCTCAAAAGTTCACGTTATGTATTGTGGAGAGATTGTTGAGTCTGGCAGAACTTATAATCTATTAAGCCACCCGTACCACCCGTATACCAAAGCGCTGCTGGATAGCGTTCCTCATTTTGGAATGCGCTATAAGAAAGGACGCCGCCTGTTTAATCTTCCGGGTTCAACACCGCCCATGACCCACTTGCCTGTTGGCTGTTATCTTGGACCTCGTTGCCCCTATGCTGGCAAGAAGTGCGTTCAACATCCCGAATTAAGGAATATAAAAGGTCGCCAGGTTCGCTGTCACTTCCCTCTAATTGAGGAGGATAAATCCTGATGCCTAGTCTGCTATCCGCCAAGCTCATCCGCAAATCTTATAAGGTGTCAAATAACCCCTTTAAGCAGCGTTATCTTGAAATTCTAAAAGGAGTAAGCTTCACTTTGAACCCAGGACAAACTCTGGCAGTAGTCGGAGAATCGGGCTCTGGTAAATCAACTCTAGCTCGAATCTTGGTTGGAGCTGAAAAACCAGACAGTGGCGAACTACTGTTTGAGGGTAACAATATACTGAAAAATTCATCCTTTAGTTGGTATCAAAATATTCGGATGATCTTTCAGAATCCAGCAGCCTCATTAAACCCAAGAGCAAGCATAAGGCAAAGTCTTGAAGAACCGCTCATCAACGCCAGAATCGGCAATAGCCAAGCTCGTAAGGACCGCATAACTGAAGTGCTCGAACTGGTGGGCCTCAGACCTGAGTACGCCGATCGATATCCGCATACATTCTCTGGCGGTCAAAGGCAGCGTATCGCCATTGCCAGAGCTTTAATGCTAAACCCTAAGGTGATCATTGCTGACGAGCCGGTCTCAGCGCTAGATGTTTCTGTCCAGGCACAAATAATTAACCTGTTACTCGATTTGCAGGATCGATTAGATTTAGCTTATGTGTTTATCTCGCACGATCTTGGGCTAGTTCAGCACTTTAGCGACAAGGTACTGGTTATGCATAACGGTGAGCAAAAAGAATATGGGCGCGTGGGAGAAGTATTTAGCCAACCCCAGTCTAAGTACACTATAGAGCTTTTAAACGCTTCTGCCAGCTACCGAAGAGCTCTTGAGAAATAATCTCTAACTATTAAGAGCAAAAAAAAAGCCACTCTAGTAGAGTGGCTTTTTTAGTACCTTCAAATATTACTCTGAAATTTCTGACTTATCTCTAAAGGTTTTCATTAAACCTTGAAGCTCGGCCTGAGCATTAACATTTGCCAAGCGCTGAGCAATTTGCTTACGAGTTGCCTCATCCATAGTACTAACATCCGGATAATGAACTGCCTGCACTTCAATAACTGCAAAGTCGCCATTAAATAATGGCTCAACAGCTCTTACTACCTTGCCTTCTTGTGGCGGCTGCAAGGCAAAGATAGCGTTGGAGAGGTCAAATTGCAACGAAGAACCGCGAGCCTTCAATGCCTCACTTTCGGTCCAAGTGAACTCTTTAGACGCTAACAAGTCCTCAACAGACCCTCCAGCTTCTAGCTCAGCTAAGACCTGCTCAGCGTAGGCTTTCGTGGCATCAGCAATCTTCTCTTCTTTTAAAGTCTCGACTACAGCTTCTTTAACTTCTTCCAAAGGCTGAACCTGCGCCGGCTGATAGTCTTTAACAGTCAGGTAAACAATATCATCCTGACCTAGCTCTATCATATCGCTAACCTCTGTTGACTCGAGAGTAGAGGCAGAAAAAGCTTTTTCAAGGAACACCGGGTTAGCAGCAATACCTGTCGCAGAATTTTCACTAAACAAGCCTGTTTCTTGAATCTCAAGCTCAACCTGCTCAGCAAAATTCTCAAGGTCATCACCATACTCAAACAATTTTTCGTTTAAAATGGCCTGTTTTTCAAAGAATGTTTTTTGAGCCTGTTCAAGAGCCAATTGCTCCCGGATCTCATCTTGTACGTTTTCAAGCGGAGATACATCGGCTTCTTTTTTATCTACTAACTTAATAATGTGATAACCGAATTGAGTTTCAACGACATCGGTTACATCACCGACATTCTCCAATGCTAAAGCGGCAGCCTCAAACTCAGGCACCCAACCAGTACCGGAAGGGTTGTCATCTGATGTTGGCACGGCATCAACCCAATCTAGTTGACCACCATTCTCACCACTGAATGTGTCGCTGGAGTATTCTTTTGCCAGCTCAGCAAAATCGGCACCCTGCTTAATATCACCTAGCAAGCTTTCAGCTTTAGTCTGAGCATCATCGATAGAGCTATCAATCAAAATATGAGCCACTAAAACCTCTGCTGGATCCTGATAGCTAGCTTTATTCTGCTCATAATATGAAGTGATTTGCTCGTCGGAAACCTCGGCTATAAGATCTTGGCTAAGCTCTGCAAGAGACAAGCGAACATAACGCAAATTAACCATCTCTGGTTGCTCAAATTGAGTCTGATTTTGCTCGTAATATTCTTTTACCTCACTATCGGAGACATCGACCGAATCCACAAAGGCCTCGCGAGCCACTCGTACATAGCCAACATCACGAGTCTGCTCCTGAAGTTGATAGTAGGCTTCAACTTCATAGCTCAAGGCAAAATTACTGGCACCAACACCTTGCTCCAATTGCTCCTGGGCAATTTGCTGACGCGCAAACTGGCGAAAACGTTCTTCAGACCAACCTTGCTGAGCCAAAATCATTTTGGCTTGGTCAGCTGAGTAAACCCCACCTATCTGGAATGCTGGGAATTCTCTGGCCCAAGCCTTAATCTGCTCATCCGAAGCCGTCAGTCCTGCCTTTGTCAAATTGACTCGTAAAACTTGCTCAGAAATAAGTTGCTCTTTGATTTGTTGACGCAGCAATTGTTGACTAGCTTCTGTTGCATACTGCTGGTCAAACTGGTCACCCATTTGACGACGTACATTATCCACTCTTTGCTGAATCTGGGCATTAGTAATCTCCGCCCCTTCAACTTCAGCGACCTTATCTGGGTTACCGCTAAACAAAGTACCTGTGAAATAGCCTGCGAAGATAAAGAAAATAATGATGATAAATAACACCACCTTCATTATTGGCCCTTGCATGCTTTGCTGTATTCTTTCCAACATCATGGCTGAAATTACCTATTTGTTAAATCTTCAGTCCGAACTGTAATCTTTAATTGTTATTCAAACAATGGAGTTTAGCAAAGGTTATAACTGCTTTAATTAAACCCTTGCGATGAAAGCTTACTTTTCTAGCTAGCCCATAGACATCAAGATAAAAAAAACGCGCCTGTAGAGGCGCGTTTAGTTTCTGGCGGAGCGGACGGGACTCGAACCCGCGACCCCCGGCGTGACAGGCCGGTATTCTAACCAGCTGAACTACCGCTCCTAAATTGTCGTTTTACGGACGCCATGCCCTAAAGTATCTTAGAATCATGGTGGGTGGTACTGGGCTCGAACCAGTGACCCTCGCCTTGTAAGGGCGATGCTCTCCCAACTGAGCTAACCACCCGCAAAAACGGCGGCTAGTTTACCGCGTCTTTAAGAGCTTTGCCAGCTTTAAAACCAGGAACTTTTGCAGCCTTAATCTGAATAGTTTCACCTGTTTTTGGGTTACGGCCTGTACGAGCAGCACGTTCTTTAACAGCAAAAGTACCGAAACCAACTAGAGATACTTGCTCGCCTTTTTGTAATGAATCCGTTATTGCGCCTAACATAGAGTCTAGTGCACGACCTGCAGCTGCTTTAGAGATATCCGCGCCGGCTGCGATAGCGTCGATTAGTTCTGATTTATTCACTCACTTTCCCCTTTTTATTTCGAGTAATTAGAAGTACAAAAAATAAGCAGTAATTATTAGCGTTCTACTGCACAACTCAAGGTCTGCTGTTATATCAACTGAGCCTTTTATGTGTCAAGAAAATTTCCGACAATCGGCTAAAAAGCCCACTAATTGCGGGCTTTTTGAGCATTAGTGAGCATGTAGCTTGTCTTGCTCTTCGCCTTTTGCAGTTTCTGCATCAGCTGTTTCTGCGACCGTTTTAGTGATTGGTTCAGGCGGACGCTCCAAAGCGATATCAATAACCTCATCAATCCACTTGACACAAACTATCTTCAAATCCTTCTTAATATTCTCTGGAATATCAGCAAGGTTACGTTCATTTTCTTTCGGGATAATCACTGTTTTAATACCGCCTCTATGGGCTGCCAACAGCTTTTCCTTGAGTCCGCCGATTGGTAGAACTTCGCCTCTCAGGGTGATTTCACCGGTCATGGCTACATCCTTTCTAACCGGAATATCAGTCAAACTTGATATCAGTGCTGTACACATGCCAATACCGGCACTTGGACCATCTTTGGGAGTCGCTCCTTCAGGTACGTGGATGTGAAGATCCTTTTTTTCATAGAAGTCGGGCTCAATACCTAACGCCAGGCAACGGCTTCTTACCACCGTCAAGGCAGCCTGAATCGACTCCTTCATAACATCACCCAGTTGCCCGGTATATGTTGTTTTTCCTTTACCGTTAACAACAACCGACTCAATGGTTAGCAATTCACCACCCACCGATGTCCAGGCAAGTCCAGTAACCTGACCAACCTTGTTCGACTCTCCAGCACGGCCATAATCGAACATTTTAACGCCTAGGTACTGATCGAGATTCTTCTCATCAACCTTCACCGTTTTCTCTGGCTTCTCCGCTAACAATTGTTGTTTGACTGTTTTACGGCATACCTTAGAAATTTCACGCTCCAGATTCCGCACCCCAGCTTCGCGGGTGTAGTAACGGATAATACCTGTGATAGCCGAATCATCCATCTTCAACTCGCCTTTCTTAAGACCAGCATTTTTCATCTGCTTAGGTACCAGATAACGTTTTGCTATTTCGAGCTTTTCGGCTTCGGTGTAACCAGGAATTCGAATCACTTCCATCCTATCCAGTAAAGGTGCTGGAATATTCATCGAGTTCGAGGTAGCAACAAACATTACCTCGGATAAGTCATAGTCAACTTCAAGGTAGTGATCATTAAAGGTATGGTTTTGCTCTGGGTCTAAGACTTCTAACAATGCAGAAGAAGGATCACCACGCATGTCCATAGCCATCTTATCGATTTCATCGAGCAAGAATAGCGGGTTTTTGACGCCGACCTTACTCATTTTCTGCATCAGCTTGCCTGGCATAGCACCAATATAGGTGCGGCGGTGGCCACGTACTTCGGCTTCATCACGAACGCCGCCTAGAGCCATACGAACATACTTACGGCCAGTGGCGCGCGCTATTGACTGCCCCAGAGAGGTTTTACCCACACCAGGAGGACCAACCAAACAAAGAACCGGCCCTTTTAGTTTTTTTACCCTTTGTTGAACGGCTAAATATTCAAGAATACGATCCTTGATCTTTTCTAAACCATAGTGGTCGGCATCCAAAGTCTCTTCAGCGTGCCTCAAATCATGCTTAACACGCGTCCGTTTCTTCCAAGGCATACCCAGCAGCCAGTCGATGTAGCCGCGCACGACGGTCGCCTCTGCCGACATTGGAGACATCATTTTCAGCTTCTTCAATTCAGCTTCGGCTTTTTCCTTAGCTTCCTTGGACATTCCTGATTCTTCTATGCGAAGTGCGATTTCTTCGTGCTCAGAAACCGTTTCCTCGCCCTCGCCCAACTCTTTCTGAATCGCTTTTATCTGTTCATTCAAATAGTATTCACGCTGATTCTTTTCCATCTGTCCTTTAACGCGACCGCGAATACGCTTTTCGACTTCTAACAAATCCATCTCACTTTCCATCTTAGCCATCAATTGCTCAAGACGGTCAGAAACATTTTCCATTTCAAGGATTTGTTGCTTGTCTTCAATTTTTAGCGACATATGCGCTGCAATACTATCAGCCAGGCGACTTGGATTTTCAATTCCAGACAGCGTGGTTAAAATTTCGCCCGGTACTTTCTTATTTAACTTTACATATTTGTCGAAGCTGCTTAAGGCTGCACGTGACAAAGCATCGGCCTGATCACTATGCTCAGCATCCGATGGGATAAGCTCTATCTCAGCGACAAACATCGGGTCAGTATCAACGTAACGCTTCACTTTCGCTCGCTGCACACCCTCAACTAAAACTTTAACATTGCCATCAGGCAGTTTAAGCATCTGTAGAATTGTCGCGACACAGCCATAATCATAGATTTGCTCAGTATCAGGCATATCCTCAGTGGCTTCACGTTGAGCAACCAGCATCACCTGCTTGTCGCCATTAGTCGCCTCTTCTAAGGCCAGGATTGACTTCTCGCGACCAACAAACAGTGGAATCACCATATGTGGAAATACCACGACATCTCGCAGTGGCAGCAGAGGAAGTTGTTTGGTAGTAGTTTCTGTTTGCATGAATTATTTATCCTGAATAAGTAATAAAAAAGGGGCGAAGTTAACCTTCTCCCCTTTACTCAGCTATCTTTGTTCACCATCAAGCTCTGTTGCTTGATGCCGAAGGCTACTCAGCGGCAGCTTGTTGCTGATTGTCATAAATCAGTAGAGGCTCAGCCTCACCTTTTACCACAGCCGCATCAATGCATACTTTGCTGACGCCTTCAAGGGAAGGTAAGTTATACATGGTGTCTAATAAAATTTCTTCAAGGATCGAACGTAATCCACGAGCACCTGTTCTTCGCTGCATTGCCTTATGAGCAATCGCAACCAACGCATCTTTACGGAACTCAAGATCAACATTCTCCAATGAAAACAACTTACTATACTGCTTGGTCAAGGCATTTTTGGGTTCAATAAGGATTCGAACAAGTGCCTCTTCATCAAGCTCCTGTAAAGTTGTAACAATTGGTAAGCGACCAATAAACTCAGGAATTAAACCGAATTTCACCAAGTCATCAGGTTCAACAGCTTTTAGCATTTCACCGATTGCCTTGCCTTCTTTAACTTGCTTCACGTCGGCGCCGAAACCAATACCACCCTTTTCGGTTCGCTCTTGTATGATTTTTTCCAGACCAGCAAAGGCCCCCCCACAGACAAACAGGATATTTCCAGTATCCACCTGTAGGAATTCTTGCTGTGGATGCTTACGGCCACCTTGCGGAGGGACTGACGCCACAGTACCTTCAATTAATTTAAGTAAGGCTTGCTGAACCCCTTCACCTGATACGTCACGTGTAATAGAAGGGTTATCCGATTTACGAGAAATTTTATCAATTTCATCAATGTAAACGATACCGCGCTGGGCTTTTTCAACGTCATAATCACATTTTTGCAGCAATTTCTGAATGATGTTCTCTACGTCCTCACCAACATAACCAGCTTCAGTTAAGGTCGTTGCATCTGCCATGGTGAAAGGAACCTCAAGCATCCTCGCCAAAGTTTCAGCTAATAAGGTTTTACCGCTACCGGTCGGGCCAATCAACAAAATATTACTTTTACCCAGTTCAACATCTTTATGTTCACTAGAAGCTGGTTCACTTTCTAATCGCTTATAATGGTTATAAACGGCAACTGACAATACTTTCTTGGCGCGATCCTGACCTATGACATATTGCTCAAGGAACTCAGCGATTTCTTGAGGCTTTGGCAGGTGACTGCGAGATTCTTTTGCCGCGATCTCCTGAATTTCTTCAATAATGATATCATTGCACAGGTCCACACATTCATTACAAATGAACACTCTTGGACCAGCAATAAGCTTTTTTACTTCATGCTGACTTTTGCCACAGAAAGAGCAATATAACGTTTTGTTGTCTGAGTTATCGCTACTCATCATTACCTCATAAGACTGTCATAACAGCCCGTTAGACTTTTCCAGCGCCTGAATGGCGTTTCTATCACGGTTTAGTGAGGCCAAACCTCTGAAACTCAAGGGCTGACGCTCATTTTATTTATTCCTACCAATTACAGTATCAAAATAATTACTGTAACAAAAGCACAAATCCCTATACTTAGTGTCTAATCAGCAGTAACTGCAATCCCTCTGGAATAACTCTCCCACAGGTAGCAGGAAAGGTATCGTCAATTTGACTGTATGGTATTATCCTTAGAAGTTACAGAATCAAGCAGCAATTCGTAAGAACTCATTTTAAGGGCGCAAGTTATGGGTCGTATGCATACCAAAGTATTCAAGACATTCCTGATATTCACTCTGATCATGAGCGTTCTGTTTCACGCTCGCCCGGCTCAGAGCAAAACCGTAGTGTTAACCGATGTGCATGGCGATTATAACTCACTGGTCAACCTTCTACAGGCTACTGACGTCATTAACCAGGAACTTGAATGGACAGGCAGTGCCGCAACCCTTATAAGTCTAGGCGATAATCTAGATCGAGGTGCAGAATCACGCAAGGTCGTAGACTTATTCATGCGACTTGAGACTGAAGCTATGAAGGATAGTGGCAAAGTCATTGTTTTACTTGGCAATCATGAAATCATGAATATCATCGCGGATCTGCGATATGTTTCCGATGAAGAGTTTCTGGCCTTCCAACCGGAGGAGTCAGCTAAATATCGTGAATCAGTTTATCGAGACTATTTAAACTACTCTAACCAGGAAGATACAAAAGAAAGCCAAACTAATTTTAATCTAATGTATCCTCCTGGCTATTTCGGGTTGATTGAAGCCTACTCACCTTCCGGAAAGTATGGCAAATGGCTGCTAGAAAAAGACACCATAAAAGTATTTCAGAATCGCTTGTATTTACACGCGGGCATTTCGAATGAGCTTCTCGACCTTGGTTTAACAGAACAGCAAATTAATGCTGAGATTCGTCAAACCGTTAAATCCTATGCTGAACTGTATCACGAGTTTATAAGGGTTGGTTTGTTCAAGCATTACTTTAATAAACGTGAAAGAATCCAGGTTCTGGAGGCTCTTCTTGATGGTCAAATTCAACAAAAACATTTAAACAAAAGTAGCATCCTAAAAAAAGCACAGCAATTTATCGAATTGTCTCAATCGTTATTAATTACCACCCCAGGACCTGTCTGGTACCGAGGCAATATTTACTGTCACGAATACATGGAAAATCATACGATAAATAAGGCGCTAAAACATTTTAATGCCAAGCAAGTTCTAGTTGGCCATACACCAGATGAAAGCCGAGTTGCTCGCTCTCGCTTTGATGGCAAGTTAATTTTACTGGATACCGGGATGTTGCAAACTCATTACAATGGACATCCCACTGCCGCCATAATTGAGAACGAGCAGCTTCGGTTAGTGAATCTTGACGATCCTAGTAATATACAACCACATCCCGATCCAGTCAGAAAGCCACTTTACCCGAACGAATTAAGTGATGAATATTTATCTCAATTTTTCTCAAACGCAAATGTCATTACAGAAGAACCTTTAGGTGATTTCTTCAGTAAACCTATAAAGCTTACTTTTGAACATCAAGGCCAACAACATAATGCTATCTTCAAATACCTTGATAGCGATCCCAAACTTGAAGATAAAAGAAAAAATTCCCGAGAAGATAATTTTGCTGACCGTTTTTTATATGATCTTGCCGCCTACAGACTGGATCGGATACTTGGACTGTATATGATTCCCTATACAGCACCGTTTACCTACAAGGGGCAAGACGGAGTCATCCAATATTGGATAGAAAACTCGGTGAGTAGAACTGAGTTAATACAGAACGAGCAACTGCTTGACGGCTATTGTTCTAAAAGTGATGAAGAAGCCTTAATGCATCTCTTTGATTTATTGATCCATAACGATGACAGAAATACGGGCAACAAGTTATACAGCTTAGACACTGGTTTTCTATGGCTGATTGATCACACAAGAAGTTTTAGAAATAAATCCACTCTACCAAAGTATGAGCTCCCCTCACCAGGTAAACTGTCTCCACAATTTGAGCAAGCATTAAAATCCCTGACTAAGGGATCGCTAAAAATAGAGCTGGGTTCTCTTTTAAATGACAAGCAAATAGCGGCGCTTCTCTTAAGAAGAGATAAAATATTAGAGAAGTATCGTTCTAGAAATTAGTAATACGACTAAACTCTACAGGATAGAGCTAATCGGCTTCCTTGGTAGCAGATATATCCATTTCATCTTCCAAAGCTCGATAATAGTTCCGAATCTTAAATGCAATCAAACAGCAGCAAAAAGCTAGTAGTGCGTTTAGCATTATAAAACCGATTTTATCCACACCATAAAATGTCACGCCAATGGCGACAGCCCCACCATATAATAAGTCTCCGAAACGATAGAAAAATCCTTCAATCACATTTTTGCCGATATATTTATCTTCACGATTGATGGGCAAAAAAAGTGCGTGCCTAGTAGTATTCTGAATCGAGTAATTAACGCTATTCTCAACAACTAGCGTCCATTTTATCAGAGCAAAAATAGGTAGGTATAACACCAGTGTATAATTAAACATCATCAAAGTTGGTAAAATTAGTATAGATGCGCCGACACCAATCCACTTGAAGATTCGGGCTACTACAAAAATTTGTAACACTAGGCCGAACAAAGTAATCCATGCAATATAACCGGCATAGAATTCTGTCATATATAACTGCTTATCATCACCAGCCAGTTCAAGAACTGAGGCAAACTCAACAACGAACTTAGCCAAAATATACTCCCCCATTGAATTAATAAAATTGACAAGCACAATAAACGCAGCAATTAGAGATAAATATGGTTTTTTTAATAATTTAAATATTGCCAAATACCATTTATCAAGGGGAGCAATTTCCGGGGAAGGAATAGATTTTGATTGACAGGGAACTGATTGATAACAGTAGCCGGTGAGAATCGCTGCAGTCATAAGTAAAACTGATGACAAGATCATAATGCCACTGACGCCTATTAGCTCATAACTCCAGCCTGCACATTGCGAACCGACCCATGCACCAATGGCACCACCAACAGCTATTAAGATAAATAACCGGTTGCCTGCTTCGGTGCTATAGCAGTCGGCACAGAAAGCCCAATACAGAGCAATAACAACCACACTAAATACACCCAACCAGATGTAGAATATCACGCCAATTGAAACATCCAGATAACTTAACATGGCGAATATTAATATATTAGAGCTAAAAAAAAGCATGACCACTCTTATGAATCTTGAATGATCATTATGTTGTGAATAAGTAAAATAAACCTTACTAAATAATGGTGCAATCAGAAGAAGGAGACAGGCTTGAACGGAAGTTGAGTAACTTTTAATCTCCGCAGTACTTTCAGAAAGAATTAGCGGATCTCTTATAACCTTAAGTAGATAGTAGGAGAACATCAGAATAAAAAGTGTAATAAAATGCAGGGCGATACTTTTTCCTTCGCCAGCTTGAATCTTCACTACTCTGGATAGAAGGAGTTCAAACCTACTGAATTTTCCGTCAGTCTTATCCATGTCAGCCTCTACTAATGGCCTTCCCTTTTCGAAAGTCAAATGATAGTAAGCTTAATAAAGCCCACCCTTGACTTGCTCAACCACTATTAGACAACAGAAAACGATAAAAAACTGTAAAGAAGTAGGTATTAGCAGAAAATTTCTAGAAGGACACCAAAGAAACAAGCTCCCGCATCATGGCGGGAGCTTACATGTAGTACGTTACTCAATTAAGATTAGTCAGATTAGCTTTGCTTTCTAGAGCTAATGATTGAATCTACCAGGCCGTATTCAACAGCCTCGTCTGCGGTCAAGAAGTTATCGCGGTCGGTATCACGCTCCACTTCTTCAACAGTTTTACCACAGTGGTTCGCCATGATTGAATTGAGTCTGTGTTTCAACTCAGTAATTTCTTGAGCATGAATCGCAATATCAGAAGCCTGCCCCTGGAAGCCGCCTAGAGGCTGATGAATCATCATGCGAGAATTAGGCAGAGTATGACGTTTACCTTTTGCGCCTCCAGCCAAAAGCAAAGCTCCCATACTTGCAGCCTGACCGACGCAAACTGTAGAAACATCAGGGCGTATAAACTGCATGGTGTCATAAATTGACAGACCTGCAGTTACCACCCCACCTGGAGAATTGATATAAAGATAAATGTCTTTGTCTGGATTGTCAGACTCAAGAAATAACATCTGAGCGACAATTGAGTTAGCCATATAGTCTTCAACCTGGCCAACACAAAAAATGACACGCTCTTTCAGTAATCGGGAATAAATATCGTATGAACGCTCACCTCGAGAGGTTTGCTCAACGACCATAGGGATCAGGCCAGATGCCTGAGTTTCTATAATTTTACTCATGTTGTATTTTCCTTGCCTGAAAACAAAAGAAGCGGAACAAGTCCGCTTCTTTTTGAGAATAAACGCTAATGAATCGCGTTGCTTTTAGTCCTGTTTTTTATCAGGATTTAAAAGCTCATCGAAGCTTACTGATTTCTCAGTTACTTTAGCTTTTTCCAGCACCAAGTCAACTACTGTATCTTCCAATACTAGAGACTCAACTTCACGTAGGCGGCTAGGATCACCATAGTACCAATCAATAACTTCTTGCGGGGCTTCGTAAACACCAGCTAAATCTTCAACTTGAGCGCGTACCTTATCTTCGTCCGCTTTCAAGCCTTCAGCTTTAATGATTTCAGAAACAATCAAACCAAGTGTAACACGACGAGTGGCCTGCTCTTCGAACAATGACGCAGGCAAGTCTGGAGTTTGACCTTCTGGGGCACGCATTTGCTGAGCCATTTCCTGACGCATACGCTCAATCTCTTGATCAAGCATCGCTTTAGGAACTTCAACTTCGTGCTTATCAACCAACTGAGTCATCACTTGGCCTTTAACGCGTGACTTAATAGCGTTACGCAGCTCTCGCTCCATGTTTTGCTTAACATCAGCTTTTAAACTACTGATGTCTTCAGCACCAAGCTGCTCTGCTAACTCAGTTACTGTAGGAAGTTCTTTTTTGTTAACGGTATGTACATGCGTTTCAAACTTAGCTTCTTTACCTTTCAAATCATCAACATGATAATCTTCTGGGAAAGTTACTGTAACTTCGACATCATCACCAGCAGAAGCACCGACCAGCTGCTCTTCAAAGCCTGGAATCATATTGCCAGCACCAAGCTCCAATGGGAATTCTTTAGCTTCACCACCTTTAAATGCTTCACCATCGATGAAACCTTTAAAGTCGATAACCACTTGGTCACCATCTTTGGCTTTACGCTTAACTTCAACCCAGCTTGCTCTTTGGCCTCGCAAGGTATCCATCATTTTAGTCAAATCTTCATCGGAAACTTCAGATGTCGCTTTTTCGATCTCAATAGCGTTGAGGTCAGCTAGTTTAACTTCTGGGTAAACTTCAAAAGTTGCTGAAAACTTCAGGTTGGCACCATCATTGTTTTCAATCAGCTCTAATTGAGGATATCCGGCAGGCATCAATTTTTCTTGCTGTACCGCTTCAAAGTAGTGGCGTTGCATAACATCACCCAGCACTTCTTGACGTACTGATGAGCCATAACGCTTCTTAACTACGCTGAATGGGACTTTGCCTGGGCGAAAGCCGTTCATTTTAACGTTACGAGCCAAGTCTTGTAGACGCTTTTGCACCGCGCCATCGATATTCTCGGCTGGAACATCAATGATTAACTTTCTTTCTAAACCGTTGGTGGTTTCAACTGAAACTTGCATTCGCTGATCTCCAATAGGCTATCTTTAGCAATAGCTATTCTTTACATAAAATGAATATGATAAGGCTTTTAGATGAAGACTTGAAGGGAATACCATTTAATCTCTGGTCTGATTACTACCTGCTATACAGCATTTATATTAAGCACCGAGATTAAAATGGTGCGAAAGGAGAGACTCGAACTCTCACGCCTCGCGGCACTGGAACCTAAATCCAGCGTGTCTACCAATTCCACCACTTTCGCATTTTTGAATGCGGGCCCTAACGCCCTCATCGAACCATATTGTTCTTCTAACTGCTTGATTCTTAGAATCATAATACATCGCAGATAGAATCTGGGGTGGACGATGGGACTTGAACCCACGACAACCGGAATCACAATCCGGGGCTCTACCAACTGAGCTACGCCCACCATCAACCTTTAAATCCTTCCCTCTTACCGCCCATCTGTTAAAATGGCGCGTCCGGCAGGATTCGAACCTGCGACCCACGGCTTAGAAGGCCGTTGCTCTATCCAACTGAGCTACGGACGCATGTGAATCCAGACGTACGAGGCAAGAAAAAATTGGTCGGAGATGAGGGATTTGAACCCCCGACATCCTGCACCCAAAGCAGGCGCGCTACCAGACTGCGCTAATCTCCGAAGCTACGCAAGGGCTTGCCCCTGCGAGACGCGCATATTACTGATTTCCCCCATAACCGTCAACACTTTTTCTTTTGTTTTTTTACAAAAAAGGGCCTTCTGATAAAAGCGTTGAGCCAATAGGCAAATATTGCGACAATAACGCCTTTCAAACGCTCATTTGAATATATTACGCCTTATGTCTGCTCAAATTCTTGATGGCAAAGCCATTTCCGAAAAAGTTAAGTTACAACTCGCCGAAAAAGTGAAAGCTCGCCTTGATAAAGGCCTCCGCGCACCAGGTCTTGCCGTGATTCTGGTGGGTGTTGATCCTGCTTCACAAATCTACGTTAACAAGAAAGTAGAAGCTTGTGAAAAAGTCGGCTTTATTTCCCGTAAAATCGTTCTTGAAGCAAACACTTCTCAAGAACGCCTATTACAACACATTGACGAATTAAATGCCGACCCAGCTATCGACGGTATTCTGGTGCAGCTTCCGCTTCCCGATCACCTGGATTCCAATGTGATTCTGGAACGAATCAAAGCTGATAAAGATGTGGATGGTTTTCACCCTTATAACATGGGCCGTTTAGCCCAAAAAATGCCTACCATGAGACCTTGTACGCCTTATGGCGTCATGGTCATGCTTAAAGAAACTGGTATTGACCTTGTGGGTAAAGATGCCGTTGTCGTTGGCGTTTCCAATATTGTAGGTCGTCCAATGGGCTTAGAGTTACTGATGGAACGCTGTACCGTTACTTTCTGCCACAGCAAAACCAAAGACTTGCCTAAAAAAGTTTCTGAGGCCGATATAGTGGTCGTTGGTGTTGGTATTCCAGAAATGGTTAAAGGTGACTGGATCAAGCCGGGGGCCATCGTGATAGATGTGGGTATCAACCGTTTAGAGAGCGGTAAACTGGTGGGAGATATTGAATTTGATGTGGCCAAAGAACGCGCCTCATGGATTACACCGGTACCGGGCGGTGTTGGCCCCATGACTGTCGCCATGCTAATGAGCAACACCTTATTTGCCTGCGAGAACTTGCACGACTAAGCTGGTACGGTTAAATAGATTTATCAGTTATCAATATTAAGAAAGCCGCTTTAAGCCGCTTTAAGCGGCTTCTTTTTTATGGATAACTTTATATTACTTCCTGCGCCAACTGGTACCACCGGCAGCATCTTCAAGCTCAATACTCATGGCATGCAGCTTGTCACGGATTTCATCGGCTAATGCCCAGTCTTTATCAGCACGAGCCTGCAGGCGTTGTTGAATCAGGCTTTCAATTTCCTCATCGGAAACATCGCTGTCGCCAGCACCTGATTTTAGGAAAGCTTCAGGATCCTGTTGCAACAGGCTCAAAACGCCTGCCAACTCTTTTAACTTTACTGCAATAGTAGCTGCTGCAGGCATGTCGGTAGCTTTCAGGCGATTCACTTCTTTAGACAAATCAAACAGAACTGGCATTGCTTCAGGAACATTAAAGTCATCGTCCATTGCTTCGATAAAACGTGCTTCGGCCTGCTCCAGAATATCTAGTCCGTTATCAGTTGCCTGACTCAAGTCCACACCACGCAAAGCATTATACAAACGCTCAAGACTGGCATCGGCAGATTCAAGATTGGCCTGTGTGTAACTGAGCTGACTGCGGTAATGACCGCTCATCAGAAAATAACGAACTGATTCCGGACGATACTGCTTCAGCACATCACGAATGGTGAAGAAGTTACCTAATGATTTAGACATCTTCTCTTTATCCACCTGCACCATGCCAGTATGAATCCAGACACGCGCAAAGGTGCAATCGTTAGCACATTCAGATTGAGCAATTTCGTTTTCATGGTGCGGGAACTGTAAGTCGGAGCCACCACCATGAATATCGAAAGTATCGCCCAGGCACTCTTTGCTCATGGCCGAACATTCGATATGCCAGCCTGGGCGCCCTTTACCCCACGGCGAGTCCCACGAAGGCTCGCCCGGCTTCGAGGATTTCCATAAAGCAAAGTCCATCGGATCTTTTTTAATGTCGTTAACGTCAACGCGCTCACCAGCATTGAGCTGAGTTAAGTCCTGCTTACTCAGTTTGCCGTAATCTTTAAAGGCTGGCACATGGAAATACACATCCCCATTGTCAGTGGCATAAGCAGCGCCCTTTTCGATCAGGGTTTGGGTCATTTTGATGATTTCATCCATGGTACCGGTCGCACGCGGCTCAATATCAGGACGCTGCAAACCAATCGCATCGAAATCCTGGTACATTTCGGCAATGAAGCGTTTAGTAAGCTCATCGAATGCTTCACCATTTTCATTGGCTCGCTTGATAATATTGTCATCAATGTCGGTAATATTTCGGACATAGGTAACATCGTAGCCTTTAAAGCGGAAGTAACGATTGATGACATCAAACGAAGAATAAGTCCGAGCATGACCAATATGGCACAGATCATAAGTTGTCACGCCACACACATACATGGAAACCTTGCCTTCAATCATGGGCTTAAAAGGTTCTTTCTGACGGGTCAAATTATTGTAGATCTGTAACATAAGTATCTTTTCTCGGTTTTGAATTTAGCTTTTAGTGATAAAAAACATTATCATAGGCGGCAAACTTAGAAGCCCGATATTGTAACCATCATCAGGCCTGCAGGCTAGCTCAATGCAAGATTTGGCCCGGTGATAGGTTAAAAAACAGCTAAAATCAGGATAAAAATCATGAGCACAACACACCCAAAAGTCACTTTAACCACTAATCATGGTGATATTGTTATCGAGCTTAATGCTCGCAAAGCCCCGAAAACCGTAGAAAACTTCATCAGTTACGCGGAGAAAGGCCAGTACGACGGCACCATATTCCATCGAGTTATTTCCAACTTTATGATTCAGGGCGGCGGCTTCACCGAAGATATGAGCCAGAAGCCAACTGATAGCCCAATCGAGAACGAAGCCAACAACGGCTTAACTAACGCGCGCGGCACAGTAGCCATGGCTCGCACTATGGACCCTCACTCTGCGACCTGTCAGTTCTTCATCAATGTTAAAGACAATGACTTTTTGAACTTTTCTCAGGAATCCATGCAAGGTTGGGGTTACTGCGTATTTGGTAAAGTAGTCGAAGGTATGGATGTAGTTGACCAAATCAAAGAAGTGGAAACGGGTAGCTACAGTGTGCACCAAGACGTACCGGTCGAACCCGCTTTCATTGAAAAAGCTGTTATTAACGAATAACTACAAGTCAGTCTAAAGCTGTATCGGTTACAAGGCTGATACAGCTTTGCCATTCATCATCAATAAAAAAGACACCACCATGATTCATATTATTTCCGACTTACACCTTTGCGAAGAACGCCCTGACCTGACCGCCCTTTTCACTCAGTACATGAATGACATAGCGCCCAAGTCGGATGCTTTGTATGTTTTGGGGGATTTATTTGAGAGCTGGATTGGCGATGATGATGATTCGGAGTTTGTCAAAAGCGTCATTGCTAAGTTCAAAGCCTATTCTGATTCAGGCAAAGCACTGTATTTTCAGCATGGTAATCGAGACTTTTTATTAGGTGACGTATTTGCCAAAGAAACCGGTGGCGTTATTATTGACGAAGTGCATCCAGTAACTATTGGCGATAAACCGGCAATCTTAATGCACGGCGACAGTCTGTGCTGGGACGATAAAGAATACATGCAGTTTCGCCAGATGGTGCGTTCGCAAGAATGGCAGCAGCAACTACTGTCGCAGCCTTTAGCCGTTCGCCGCGGAATCGCTGCTGACCTGCGTCAAAAAAGCCGCGAAGCACAAGCCAACAAAGCCAGCGCCATCACAGACGTGCATCCTGATGCAGTTAAAGAAGTCTTACAAAACCAGCAAGCCGATATCCTGATTCATGGTCACACCCATCGTCCAGACTTTCATGACATTGAAGTTGACGGCAAACACTGCCAACGCATCGTACTCAGCGACTGGGGTGACAAAGGCCATTACCTGACCATCGAAGGCGATGAAATCGACAGTCATTATTTCGATTAAAACTTGGACTTTATGTAAGGATATAAAATGAATAAACTTGGATTGATAATAACTTTTGTAGTATTGCAGCTTTCGGGATGTGCAACTTTAAAGAGCACTTCTGAAGAGAACACTAAAGTTTACTTAGATGACTCTAATATTCTTCACTACGAAGGTAAATTAAGTAAAGATGCCCACCAAGAACTTTTGAAGTTATTCCATCACGCCAACTCTAAACCAAACCAGTTAAGCATCGACTCAACAGGAGGCGAAGTATTTTTGGGGCTAGAGCTAGCTCATTGGGTTTATGACAATAATATAAATGTTCATGTTAAAGGGCTTTGCGCCTCATCATGCGCTAACTACATATTTCCGGCAGCAAACAAAAAGCTTCTTAATAAAGACTCTGTCCTGCTTTGGCATGGAGGAAGTCTTCAGCCATCAGTAAATGAGCTCATAGCTGAAGGAGACGAAAGTGCCATTGAGTGGCGATTAGCGGAGTGGCGTTTCTACAATAAGATCAATGTTAATCCTATGATTAGTGTCTATGGCTCACATAGAAACATTCCAATAAGCTGGTATCAATACCCACTAATGTTTCTAGGTTTATATGAACAGAGTTTTATAGGTTTTGACTACTCTGTTGAAGATATGGAAAAGTTTGGAATACGGAACATCATTCTACTGGATGGTGAGTGGGATTGGCGTAAGCATCACGAAAAAAGAGACATCATAAAAACTAAGATTATGAGAGTCGAAGTGCCACAAAAAGATTTGTCTAACCCATTCAGAACCCCTTCTAAAAGCTAGCAGAAAGGATTTTTCAGGAAAGCCTCTTCTGCTGGGGTGCTTTTACGACCTAACGCTTGATTGCGGCCAGGGAAGCGGCCAAAACGTACGATTTGATCGCGATGACATAGAGCAAAGGTTAAGGTATTGGGGTCACCAAGACTGACAAAAAGCTCAATACTTTTTTCTTGTAGCTTAAGATCTTCAGCATGCATAAAGGGCATGTAGAAAAATTTCTTTTCAACCGTTAACAATGCCCGATCAAAACCTTTCTCCAAGGCCTGCTCAGCATACTGTTGGGCCTGCACATCAGTGGCAAAAGCCTGTCCTTGATTGCGGTAAATATTTCGCGAGAACTGATCGAGGATAATGATTAAGGCCAGAGCGCCTTTTTGGGTTTGCATCAAATTGTCCAGTTTGCCTTCTGCAGCAAGCCGATGAGCTTCACCAAATCGCTCGCGAACTTCCTGGTCAAACTGTGGATCAGACTGAAACCAGATGGCGCGGTCAGCGCCCAACTCTGCTGAGTCAGGCGCGCCGAACCAGAAGTCCAACACATTGCGTGTTAAATCATCTAAGTTCATAACAAGATTATTCCTTCTCCTACTTTCTTTTCAAAGACGGCTTGGCTGCATTTTCGGACTCAATCGCTTTCAGAGCTGCCTGCCACATTGGAATGGCTTTAAAAGAAGTAACCATATCATAATCCAGGCCAATGCTTCCTTCGCCCGAATCCATGGCTTCAGTGCCAGAGCGGCTTTGGAACCATTTCATCCATTCTGAAGAGCCCGGGTCATTGAGTACCAATGCCTGCTTGGTACTTGAACCGGGAGCATTAGTCACTTGAGGTGGATAGGTTGTAGCCGGCAACAAGAATGACTTCTGGGGATACTGAGCGCTGCTATGGCAACCTAAGCAACCAGCTGATGCCAAACCCTTTGGATAATAATGACTACCGGCCCAAGCTGGAGTAACAACTGCACCATCATTTGGCCCTGACAAGCGCCCATCCCAACCTAAAGTCGCTGTAGAATATTCGGGCGCTTTTGGGTTAACCCAATTTTGCTGGAGGTTGGTGTTAACGGTAACCGGTGGTGTTAACGCAGAACTTGCGGTATTGATGATATCCGGATCACCACCCCAGGTAGCGCCCAGCGGAATCATTTTGTCCCACGCATCTTTACCGGGTGCATTTTTGTCATAAACCAAGGTGGAGAAAACCCAGCCTGTTTCCGGAGCTGCTACGCTATCTTTAACAATAATGTCGAACTGCATCAGATAGACATTGGTCAATGTCGGATCAGCAGTCGAACCATTTGAACCATTGTTAGGACATTTCGAGACACTTGGGTTATTACCTGAGCCGTTACTTTCGTTCAGGGTCGAATAGATCGGCCATGACACTGTGCCTTCCATCGGTGCCCAATCTGCGCCACAAGGCGTAACGAAAGCAAACTTCACAATGACACTGCCTTCAGCATATTGCGCTGCAGGATTAGTCAGATTTGGCTCATAGGCCTGCTCTTCTGTGGTACCCCAGATGTTGCCCAAAGTCACAGCTGCGGTTTCATCATAAAGCGTTAAAACATAAGTCGTTAGATCGAGACTTTGTTCTGGCATGGTGCCGGCAGGAAAACCAGAACCCACATAAAAGCCATGAATCGGCTCACGCTCAGTTCCTAGCCAAATCGACTGCCACCAGGGTTCACTTTGTGGTTGCCACTTGTCATAACTATAGAGCAATTTACGCATGTCATCGGAGACGTACTGTTTTAAAGCTTCGACATAAGCCAAGGAGTTTTGCGTAGTAATGGGCCCATTGTTAGTTACTTTTTTCCAAGGGTAGCTTTGGCCTGTCGGTACATTTGACGGGTAGTCATGACGTAATTGAAACAAGGGCCCTGAATACACATCCTTGGGTGGGTTAGGTAACGCTGAATTGAGAAAGGGGTGAATGGGTGAATCGGCGTAATGCAAGTTCTGTGCTGTGGAAGTCAGAAAAGGTACTTTGCCTTGTAACTCATCGTCATGTTTAGGGTGTTCTGGTTCAGAGGCATATGCGGATGTTATAAATGATCCTGCAACTATGATCCCTCCTAACCATGAGCTCAACTTTGGTAAGTTGTTCATCGTTAGATCTCCTTAGTGCTATATGATTTTACATCTATGATTTAAACCAAGGAGGACGATGACAACATTGTAATTATTAAACTATCCGTCCTTGGTTAACTCTCATCCTATAGCAAAGGATAACCATTTGAAACTGAAAGATTATTTGGTCTTACCAGCCAATAAAACCAGGTCATATTTGCATTGTTTGGCTGAATTTAAAGTAGCCAGCTGATATCACTACCTGCTTTAATGGTTTTGATGCCTTCACCATCACGGAAAATTAAACCATCTTTCTGACCACGCAAGAATAATTGATCACCCTGACGTTCTAATGCGGTACCTTCTTTTATACCCACCACGTACCGGTGAGGGTTGGCGCGCGTGTACTCGTAGATACGCTCGGCACGAGTTTCGCCATTGTGATTAGGCGGCTGATAATCGGTGTAATGCGGATTAATCTGGAAAGGAACTAGAGCCAGCGCGTTAAAATGTCGTGGCTGCACAATAGGCATATCGTTAGTGGTACATATCGTTAAACCCGCCATGTTAGATCCGGCGCTCCAACCCATATAAGGCGTTCCTGCATTTACTTTCTTACGGATGGCATCAACTAACTCATTGTCGTAAAGCTGTTTCAGCAAATAAAAAGTGTTACCACCACCGATGGCAATTGCCTGTGCTTGCTTAACCGCTTTAACCGGATCATCAAACTGATGGATTGATATCACTTTGCGATTAATGCCTTGCAAAGCACTATCAACTTTTTGCTCATAAGCGTCATAGCCCATAGCAAAGCCTGCATAGGGAATGAATAAAATTTCGCTGACTGATGAAGGCAAAAAAGCGTTCATCAACGGCAAAGCATGTTCAAGATAATCGGTCTGGCCTTCTCTTGAGGCACTCAATAATAATAATTTCTGTTGTGATGTGTGTGACATAAAAGGTCTCTCCATCAAGTCATTATAACAAGTTTATTCAGGAACACCGGAATGGAAACGGAATTGTTTATCAGGACTTTCAATCAGCTCTTGCTCTTTTTCAAGAAAAAATTGAACGCGCTCATCAATAGAAGTTTTAGCATAACTCTGTGCCAACTCCAGATAATCCGCAAAATGACGTGACTCTGATTTTAATAAGAACCGATAGTATTTTGAGAGCTCCGGTTCGCTCTCTTTGAAATAAGGTGCCAAGGCATGAAAACGCTCGCAGGAGCGTGCTTCGATAATGGCTCCAATGATCAAGCCATCGATTAAACGCTGCGGCTCATCTTTGCTGGCATACTGATGCAAGCCAGCAGCATAACGAGAAGGTTTAATCGCACGATAACGAATATCACGTTGCTCCATAAACTCCAGCACCTGTTCAAAATGCAACACTTCTTCACGCGTTAACTGCGAGAGTTTCTTAAGCAGGTCAATTCGCTCGGGATAGCGAAACATTAATTTCACCGCCGTTGCAGCTGCTTTTTTCTCACAATGAGCGTGGTCAATTAAAAGAGTTTCAATTTCTTTAGTCGCACGCTCTAACCAAGCAACTGGCGTTTTGCAATGAAGAAACTTATGAATTGGCGTGATATCAGCCATGATTATATAAACAGGGTTAGGGCAATGTGGCCGCATTATACCCACTTGCCCTTTGCTTGTCAGTCCGCAACCGCAGTATCGACTTAATGATAAGCTTTTGCCGCTTTTATAAAACTCTGCTGACTGGCAGCTGAGGACTTCTCTTTCTGATAACGTATCGAAATATATCTCTTAATAACGGGAACAGCTTTCGCATATTGCTCTGGATGCTCTTTTCTAATACGAGTTAACAAATCTTTTGGTCCTTCATTTAATTTAACCTCAACACCTTGTTTTGCCAAAACCTGTTGGAAACGACGATAGGCGCGCTCAACTTTGTCTCGACCTTTGGCCTGGCTTAAAATCCACAGTCCGAAACCAGCACCTGCCAACATAATAGTAGCCAACAAAGCATAACCCAGATAACGCCATTGATTTTTCTTAACCCCTAAATCAGACAACCAACTAAATTGCATATCTTGGTCATAGCCCATTAAGCTTTCATTCCAGAAACTCTGCAATGCATCCCAACGCAGGCTAATTTGTTGCCAAACATTTCTGGCAACTTCACTATCAGTGGTAGTCAAACTATCAAAATCAGCAAACCAGTCATCACGGGAGCTGGTTTGATTTAACAATGAATCATCGACACGAGAGGGGTGAATTGCGGCTGTAGGATCGACACGACGCCAGCCCTCTCCTTCCAACCAAACTTCAGTCCAGGCATGTGCATCTTTTTGTCGAATGATATAGTAATCACCATATGGGTTATATTCCCCGCCTTGATAGCCAGTGACCACCCGCGCAGGGATTCCTGCGGCTCGCATGATAAACACAAAAGCACTGGCATAGTGCTCGCAATAACCTTCGCGACTACCTAACCAGAAACCATCAATAACATTTTGTTCCAGTAGCTCTGGCAAAAGTGTGTAATGAAAATTTTGCTGGCGAATATAACTTAAAACAAAACTGACAAACTCCTCCGAGTCACCGACCTTTTCATACTCGCTTATTGCCCAGTCTTTGGTTTGGTCATTGCCGCTATCTGGTAATTGAGTATTAAGTTGTCTTTGCCATTGCGACAATTCAGTACTACTGTAGTCCAACTGGTAAGACTGAGCTTGGTACAACAAGCGTTGAGTAACCCTTTGTGCTCTACGCCAGGTATAATTATTAAACAAATAAACTTGTTCCTTCGGTGGTTCAATCAGATCTTCCAAGCCAAAAACCCAGCGGCGGTTATGTGGCTCAAGCTGCACTCGGTAAGAGTACGCTGGCTCACCTGCTGGGTAGGCATCACTACGTATGGGCGACTCAGCACCTATTAACCATGCAATACCATTAAATTCTGAAAGCACAACGCCTCGCCAATACATTTGGCTTGCTGGTGGCGTATTACCATCAAAATCAACTCTAAAAGCTATCTCATCGAAACCATATAGGCCCGCCATAGATCCTGGTATCATCTCGTTATCAATTCCCATGCCTTTCTCGCGTTGTGAAGGCATGGCCCACAGAGGCCCAGACAATCTCGGAAAGAGGAAAAAGAGTATCAACATGATTGGTAAAGCCTGCAATAAGGCAACACCAGAAATTTTACCAAGGTGGCGAATCCCTGCGACACCGTTAATACTATTTAAGGCAATCAGTCCCATCAAAATGGCCATTATGGAAATGAGCAAATAGACACCCATTAAAATGGACTCGTCATACAAGAATGCAGTGACTAAGATGAAAAAAGATATGAACAGGATCAGAGCACCATCACGATAATTTTTTGCTTCGAGTAGCTTGAAGGTATACATCAAACTTATCAAACCCACCCCAGCTTCACGGCCACTGATTGTTCTAAAGTATATAAATACGCCACCCAGTGCACAGAGTGCCAATAATAAAATAAGCCATGAAGGCAACTTGAGTTCTTTTTTATATATAACAAAGCGAATTAACAAGAGAGTAATAGTAGAAGCTGAAATCCAGAATGGCAAATGAAACCATAATGGCAAAAGCACAATGGCCTGCACCATAATTAATAATGGGATGATACCTTGTCGAGTCAGTGGTAATAATTGTGTATTCATAATTATCCGCTCACAGCTTATTCCATTAACGCCAAGGCACTTAAACATTGA
The DNA here is from genome assembly GCF_048265365.1 of Kangiella sp. Lineage (NCBI taxonomy): Bacteria > Pseudomonadati > Pseudomonadota > Gammaproteobacteria > Kangiellales > Kangiellaceae > Kangiella > Kangiella sp. Next base: position 1,067,686 of record NZ_JBLXBT010000001.1, on the reverse strand, counting down.
TGCAGGTGCTCTGCTCCCTGCCCTTTTCCGACCAGAGTATGCGGCAACTCAAGTCCATATAATGTTCCTGCTTGCTCGGCTTTAATAACCGCATCAGTCAGGTAAGAAATCGCCAGTTCTTTATCATATTGACTAACACTTTCCCAAGTCAGCAAATGTTGTTCACCCACTTGCTCTTCAAACTCTTTTGTCAATAAACCCCGTTCTCGTGCAAAAGCTTTCCACATCACCTGCTTAATCGGATCGCCAGACTGATAATCTCTTAAGCTATAGAAGTCTTCCGAGCCTTTTTGGGCAAATGCACCCTGCTCCTGGCCTTGTGATTGTGGTGCTAATACCTGAGGACACTCTATCGGCTTTGGATAAATCAAGGCCGCATGAGTAGGCTTAAACCAAGACCAGGCTTGGAAAATACCAAAAGGGAATATGCTGGTACAGACAAACCGTTCCGGCTTTAATAAACCTCGTCTGCCTGCTTTGATATTTACATGAAATAAAGTATTACTTTGCGGCTCGACATCAAAATAGTGAACCTTCTTTTTACGGACTCCTATGCCAATTGAGGAACGATAACTTGAAGAGGAGTTAAAAAAAACTACCGGGAAAGAACATTTTTGCCCTACATACGCTGACTGCGGTTTGAGTGCTCGGATCCGCAGCCCCCGAATATTACGATAAGTATAAAAAACGGATAACATGCCAATCGCTAACAAAACAAAACCCGCCATAAACCCCATATTATTTTGATAATTGATCGAAGCCACTAATATCAAAATTAGAATCATCAACATCAACCAACCATAACGGGTAGGCAGAATATAAATATTACGCTGACGTAGAGTTACTTCCTGTTGCTGGGGGCTGCGTTTATCAACCCAGAAAAAAAACTTCTGTCGAACTGCACTGACTAATTTCATCAACTTTTCTTTATGCTGAAATTGGGGTGTCGTGAATGATTTGCTCAACCAGCACTTCTATTTTTTCACTGGAGGTTTTCACCGATTGCAGGCGATGGGCAACGGTTGGTACAAAGACTCTCTGAATATCTTCAGGTAGCACATAATCCCGTTCATCAAGAAATGCCCACGCTTTTGCAGCACCGATTAGCGCTAAGCCTCCGCGTGGCGATAAGCCATGAGCAAAATCAGGGCTTTGCCGTGTAGCATTGATTAAATCCATCACATAACTCAAAAGGTGATCGCTGATAGTTATAGTTTGAACAAAACCTTGAATTTCATTCAGCTCAGAAAGCTCCAGCAAAGTTTCGATTTTGTTCATTTGTACGCGTCCAGATTCACCGCGCAGCAACACTTTTTCAAAACCAGCTTCTGGATATCCCAGTTGCACTCTAAAGAGGAAGCGATCAAGTTGTGACTCTGGCAATGAGTAAGTTCCGATCTGATAAGAAGGATTCTGAGTGGCGATGACAAAAAAGGGGTGTGGAAGCGGATAGGTGTTGCCTTCGATGGTGACCTGCTGCTCTTCCATCGCTTCAAGCAAAGCACTTTGCGCTTTGGGCGTAGCTCGATTAATTTCATCGGCTAATACTAGCTGCGAGAAGATAGGACCAGGATGAAATTCAAAACTTCCTTTTTCGCGGTCATAAATATTAGCGCCGACAATATCACCCGGCAGAATATCACTGGTAAACTGAACCCGCTGAAACTCCAAGCCAAATACTTTAGCAACGGCTTGACCCAGAGTAGTCTTTCCCATGCCAGGCAAGTCTTCTATCAACAGATGCCCTTTGGCCAATAAACAAGCAACCGCCAGTTTAACTTGATGAGGCTTACCCAAAACCACCTTATTCAGCTGGTCAAGGACGGGGGTCAACTTTTTGCGCATAGACTTTCCTGATGTTAGTTCTGTGAACCCATTAATGTTTCAACCAAGTGAGTTCAGTTATCGTTCAGATACCTTCGAGGATAATTGACCTCGCATTATTTAACAAGAATACATGAGGAGATAATAATGTCATTAACAAAATTGTTCGTTGCCACTACGATCGCACTATCATCAGGTCTAGCAATGGCGAACAACGTCAGCTATGACTACATTCAAGGTGGTCTTATAGATTATGACAACCTTGATGGCGTAAACTTCGAATTCTCTAAAAGCTTCACTGACAATATTTACGGTAAAATTGATTACACCGATTTAGATAATGGCGGCTTTGACGTTAGCATCTTGCGTATCAATGCAGGATTTAACATGGAGCTTACCAACAATACTGACTTTGTTGCCGAGTTAGGCTATGAAGACTTTGATGCCGACTTTGGTATTGATGACAGCGGGTATAACATTATGGCCGGTGTCAGAAGCATGTTTACTAACGATCTAGAGGTAGGAGCCTATGTATCCCGTTCTGACGTACTGGACTCAACCGATATCACTGTAGAAGGTCGTTACCACTTTGATCGCAACATGTCTGTTGCCCTTGAGATTGGTAATGATGACGAGTTAGATGAGCATATTGGAATCAACTTTCGTTATAGCTTCTAACCTATATCATAGACTGTCTAAAAAGCCACTTTCTTTAAGTGGCTTTTTATTTTCTCTTCCGGATTTGGTTATAGTATGATGGCCGGTGAAATTTTATAAATATATGGAATGATAACGATGAAAAAAGCTTTATTTTTGGCACTAATGGCTTCTCTAGGCTTGTCCGCACAAGCGAACGACAAACTTAGCTATGATTATTGGCAGTTTGGTTATATCCACAGTGAAGGCGAATTAACTAGTGATAAAACGGGTTTTAAAATTGACCTAGTGGGCAGCTTTAACGACTCAACTTATCTGCGCTACATAGTTCAGGAGCAAACTGCTGATGTTTGGAATTCTGTGTATGGCGAAGTTACCGCTAAAGAATACTCACTAGCATTAGGTTGGCACACCCCAATGGGACGTAGTACCGACTTTTTTGCAGAAGCCGGATATTTAAAACAAGATGGTGAAGGCATCCTAGCTGGCGACACCTATGGAAATGACGAAGATGGATATTTAGCCAATATTGGCATCAGAGGCCGTTTCTCCGCTAACTGGGAGTATAGACTAACCGCAGGATATCGTGATGTAGACTTTTCGCCTTATGTGGATGAGATCAATCACGAAGATGACAGCGACACGGTGTATGGCTTTGAGACCCACTACTACTTCTCAAAACTATGGTCCGTCGGTATCTCAGCTTCTGAAGAAGCAACCGGGTTAACTTCAGGCTTATTCTTACGCTTTACGCCATAGTAGTTCTTAAGCCGAGAGCATCAAAGCTCTTGGCTTTCACTCTATCTGCCTTGATATTCCTACCAATTATAAGTCTGTAAAGATTTTCGACGTTTTTGCAAACTGTTTCACACACCCCCCCCATGCAGTGAGAATCAGAACACAGATCATTTCTGCAATATCTCTAGAATACACCAGACTGATGTAACCAATACCAAATGCGTAGGAAATTGAGATGAAATATATACTTGTTATTGTAGCTGCTTTAGCAGGTATCAAGTTTTTGGCAGACACTCCTTACTTTGCACAGCTTTTTGCTGAGAATAAAGAGTTGTTTGTTGCATTGGTACTGACTTTAGCTGCTAAGCCCTTGTTAAAAAGAATATTTGAGTAACAACTCCTCCCTGTAGTTTTTCAAGGCGGCTTTGGTCGCCTTTTATTTTTCCACTCATTATTCTTTATGTTTTGCTATAGTTAGCGACACACATAAAAAAAGCCGAGCGTATAGCTCGGCTTTTTTTATTGCAGCGTTTAGTTAATAAAAGCTATCCTGGTTTTGCTTCATTTTGATCAAAACGTCGGCTGGTTTAAAGCGCTCTCCATAAAGCTCTTGGTAATGCTCCAGTCTATCCACAATGGTAGCAATTCCGCGCTTATCCATATAGCGGAAAGGCCCACCGTGGAATGGTGGAAAGCCAATACCAAAGATAGCGCCTACATCACCATCTCGTGCACTACGGATAATACCCTCATCCAGACAACGAGCCGCTTCATTGGCCATTAACAGCATGCCACGCTCGGCAATCTCGGCAGAACTGACATCTTTTCCAGGTTCAACACCGAGTACTTTATACACAGTCTCATCGACCTGCTTCTTCTTACCCTTCGTCGGATATAGGTAGAAACCACGGTTATTTTTTCGACCTTTGCGATCATCATCAAGTAACTTGCTAAAGGCTTTCGGTGGTTCCATACGATCACCAAAGGCATCTTGAAGGATTGGAGCCACCTTGGTCGCTACATCAATGCCAACTTCGTCCAATAAGGTAATAGGCCCTACTGGGAAGCCCGCCTTGACCATCGCTTTATCTAAGGTCTCAATAGCCACGCCTTCGCTCAACAAGATCCCCGCTTCGTTAACATAAGGCGCCAAAATACGATTGACATAAAAGCCTGCGCCATCATTTACCACAATAGGCGTTTTGCCTTGTTGCTTGCCTAAAGAGACACAGGTTGCAATCACCCAATCTGCTGTTTTGTCGGTTTTAATGATTTCAAGCAATGGCATCTTCTCTACAGGCGAGAAGTAATGCAGCCCCACTACCTGCTCAGGACGCTTAGCACCGTCTGCAATTTTACTGATTGGAATTGATGAGGTATTGGTCGCGAAAATAGTCTTTTCTGAGCAGTTTTCTTCAACATCTTTCACCATTTGATGCTTTAAATCCAGATCTTCAAAAACCGCCTCAATGACCATGTCACAGTCTTTAAATCCTTTGTAGTCAGTAGAGCCCGTTAAATAAGACATGGTATTTCGTGCATCGCTTGGCGAAATAATACGGCGCTTCATTTTCTTGCTGATAATTTTCCAGCTGTAATTTAATGCGCCGTTAACACCTTTTGCGCTAACATCTTTAACTCGAACCTGCTTACCGGCTTTATCTACTGACACATAAGCAATTCCCGACCCCATCAAGCCGCCACCCAGTACGCCCACTTTATCGACGGTAACCGCTTCAACATCACCATCAACACCCTTATCTTTTTTCAGCTCAGTTGTGGCAAAGAAGATGCTGATTAGTGCTTTTGCCTCTGGCGTCACCACCAGCTGGCCAAAGTTTTTAGCTTCTACTGCAAGACCGGCATCGAAACCTTGACTGTAGCCTTTTTCCACACATTCAATAATTTTATGCGGCGCAGGGTAGTTGCCCTTAGTTTTACTATCCACAGTTTTACGCGCCTGATTGAAAACCAGGTTGCGACCTAATGGGTTAGCTTCTAATAGCAGCTCCTTGATACCAGGCAAAGAGAAATAATAGGTCCAAGGCTTTTTGTTGGATCGGTCTTTGCGCAACTCATGCAAACGCCTGTTTGCCGCTTTCATCAAATTTGCTGCTGGCACCACCTCATCGACCAGGCCCATTTTTTTAGCTTGCTTCGGGAACAGCTGCTTTCCGGTCAACATCATATCTAAGGCCGATGGAATACCCACCAAACGAGGCAAACGCTGTGTTCCGCCGCTACCCGGCAGTAAGCCTAATTGTACTTCGGGCAATCCCAGTTTTGATTTTGGACTGTCACTCACTACCCGGCCATGACAGGCTAACGCCAGCTCTAAACCACCGCCAAGACAGGCACCATCAATCGCCGCAACAACTGGCACTTTAAATTTTTCCAGCTGATTGAATAGACGCTGGCCTGTTTTAGCAATTTCTTCGGCTTGTTGCGCTGTATCAACGCTTTTAAGTACGCTGATATCAGCACCAGCAATAAAGCTTCCTTCCTTGCCACTACGAATAACCACGCCTTTAACGCTGATATCGTCGGATAGCTTTTCCAGGATTTCGCCAACCTGCTCACCAAACTCTGGTTTTAAGACATTCTGCGCTTCGCCCGGCAGGTCGATAGTAATGATAGCGATACCATCATTGTGCATTTCAAGTTCAAAAATTGACTCTGACATTATTCAACCTCCAGGATCATTGCTGCGCCAATACCGCCAGCAGCACAGGCGGTTGTTAAACCAACTCCGCCGCCGCGACGCTTTAATTCTCTTAATGTTTGCGTGATCATCCGTGTGCCGGTTGCCGCGAAGGGATGGCCATAAGCTAAGGAACCGCCAAGCACATTGAATTTATCCATATCGATATCACCAATCTTGGTACGCTGACCAAGCTTTTCCTTAGCGAATTCAGTGGAGCCGAAAGCCTGAATGTTGGAAATGGTCTGCGCTGCAAAAGCTTCATGCATATCGATTAGGTCCAAATCTTTCAGCTGCATTTTGGCTTTCTTAAGTGCCATCGGCGTTGCATAGGACGGCCCCATCAGCATGTCATGAGTGGCTTCAATTGCAGCAAAAGCATAACTCTTGATATAACCTAATGGCTCGTAGCCTAATGCTTTAGCTTGGGATTCTTTCATCATCAGCACTGCTGAGGCGCCATCACTCAATGGCGTTGAGTTCGCTGCCGTCAGAGTACCGTATTTGCGGTCAAAGGCTGGCCGTAACTTTGCGTAACCTTCAAGCGTGGAATCAAAACGAATAATATTATCGCGGTGCAACGGGTCTTTTGTGTAGGGCTCAGCGTAAGCGGTCATCACTTCATCATCCAGCTTACCGTCTTCCCAGGCTTGAGCAGCCAGAGTGTGCGAGCGATGAGCCAAGGCATCCTGCTCTTCACGTGTAATACCACGATCTCGTGCCATTTGCTCAGCGTTTTCGCCCATCGTCATACCGGTCGAATATTCTTTAATCGCTGGCGGTACAGGCAATAAATCTTTAAAACGTAGTCCTTTGATAATGGAGAGCTTCTGGCCGACTGTTTTTGCTTTCTGCAAGTCAACCAAGGCTAATTGTAGTTTTCTGCTCACTCCAATCGGCACAACAGATGAAGAGTCAGCACCGCCGGCTATACCAATGGTGACATCACCTAAAGCGATCGAATCAGCCATACTGGCAACAGATTGAAAGCTGGTGGCACAAGCACGAGAGACTGAATAAGCATCAGTGTGAACATTCATAGGTGTGCCCAGCACAATTTCTCGAGCGATATTAGGTGCTTCCGGCAGGATAACCACTTGCCCAAAAATAACGCGCTCAATTAACTTAGGATCAAGCTCGCTACGCACCATCAGCTCATTTACCACCATTTTGCCCAACTCGATAGCATTAATCCCTCTGAAATGGGTCGCCTGTTTAGCAAAGGGTGTTCTCAAGCCTGAAACGATGGCCACACGATCTTGCTTCGACCGTGCTTTTTTTCCCGCTACTGTTTCACTCATGCCTGTCTCCTGATCAAGAGTCTTTAAAATGATTATTCCTTCGATTGTACCTGAACAGCCCAACTTTTCAAACGAACGTTTGAATACCCCGTCGCCCGCTCCTTCAATTTAGTTGATTATTTTTCTACCAAGAAACAATTAGTTGCATTTTTAAAGTGTTTTTTGATACAACTCAGGGAGCTTTTTTTATACATTGAACTATTCATCAATTCGGCTTACAAAGCATTACCACAACTGGATACCCCATAACATGAGTATCAAACAACAATTTATTGAATTAGAACAATTCCTTAAGTCACGAATTATTGGTCAGCATGAGCTGGTTCATAAAATGCTGATTGCCTTACTTGCCGATGGTCATTTGCTAGTGGAAGGCGCACCAGGTTTAGCGAAAACCCGTGCTATTAAAGAACTATCAACCGCCGTCGAAGGCAACTTCCACCGCATTCAGTTTACCCCGGATTTATTACCAGCAGATTTAACCGGTACCGAAATTTATCGACCACAGGAAGGCACCTTTCATTTTCAGAAAGGCCCATTGTTTCATAATATGATTCTGGCTGATGAGATTAACCGCGCCCCCGCTAAAGTCCAGTCGGCTCTGCTTGAAGCGATGGCAGAACGTCAAATTACGGTCGGCAGCCATAGTTTTGCCCTGCCGGAGCTATTCTTAGTGATGGCTACGCAAAACCCAATTGAGCAGGAAGGTACATACCCACTGCCCGAAGCCCAGCTGGATCGTTTCTTGATGCAGGTTATTGTTGGTTATCCCGACACAGAAGCTGAGGCAGAAATTCTGGCATTGAATCGTCAAGAAGCCTTAACGGGTGAGTCAAAACCAGCTACCCCGCTTAGCCAGCAAGATTTATTCGCAGCACGCAAAGAAGTTCTCTCAACTTATATGGCACCCGAGATCGAAGAATACCTGGTGCAACTTATTATCTGCACCCGCCAACCTGAAAAACTGGGCGGAGCATTAGCCAGCTATATTGAGTACGGTGCCAGCCCACGTGCCACCATTGCCCTGGATCGATGCGCGCGCGCCAATGCCTGGCTCAATAACCGTGATTATGTAACGCCTGGCGATATCCAAACCGTACTGTTTGATATCCTGCGTCATCGAATTATTCTAAGTTATCAAGCTGAAGCCGAAGGTGTTACTGCCGATACCATCATTGATGAGTTAATCAAACAAATTCCAACGCCGTAAGATCAGTTCATGACTCAAAAGCCGATCACCTCACAGCAAGCAGGCTCAAACTCTATTGAATTGAGCTTGGAGCAGTTAATTGCCTGCCAATATTGGGCACGCGAAAGCATTCCCTTGCCAAATAAGAAATCCAAAGCTCATCTAGTGGGCGGCCACTTATCGCCTTATAAAGGCCGAGGCATGGAATTTTCTGAGGTACGTCAGTATCAACCCGGTGATGATATCCGAACAATTGACTGGAAAGTGACCGCTCGAACCGGCGAGGTGCACACCAAAATATTTCAGGAAGAGCGGGAAAGACCTGTATTCCTGTTGGTAGATATGCAGGACTCTATGTTTTTTGGCTCCAAGAAGCGCTTCAAATCAACACTGGCCTGTTTGCAGGCGGCACGGGTATTCTGGACCGCGCATAATTCTGGCAACCGCGTAGGCGCCTTATTAAGTACAGCTGATGAACACGTTGAACTGAAGCCATCCAATCGCCGCCAAAATGGCCTGCGACTCTTGCAACATATGCTTGAGCTGCACAACCAACGGCTGCAAGCAATTTATCAACAGGAAAAACCCTTTACTATTAATAGCAATGCGCTGTCAGATGCTCTATCACGGCTACGTCATTTGGTTAAAGGTGGCAGCTTGATTTATATTTTCAGTGACTTTTCGAATCTTTCTGAAGCATGCAAACAAGACCTCATCCATCTTGCCCAACACAATGACATTCACGCAGTAATGATCACCGACCCTCTGGAACAGTCGATCCCAGTGGCAGGAGAATTTCTGCTTACTGATGGTGATAGTACTATCGCTTTAAATTCAGCAAGACCGGGTTTTAAAAACCGCTATCAGGAAATGTTTCATGACAAACTAGTAAAGACACAAAAATTTTTCCAGGAAGCTCAGTGTAGTTTTGTCGAATACAGCACCACACAAGAGCTTAGCGAATTTGCAATCAATCCCTACCGTAATCGTTCAGTATCCAGTAAAAGAGCATAAATAGAAACCATGGCGAATCCACAACAGGCCCAATTATTAGAACAGCTACGCGATATCCATCTACCCGATGGCGTCAGCTGGTGGCCGTTAGCTATTGGCTGGTGGGTTATTATAGCCATTGTAGTAGCTGTGATAGTGCTGCTGGTTGCTAAAGCCATCATGCAACAACGGCGCAAACGCTTCGCTCGTTATGCGCTGAAAGAGCTTGAAGATATTAAGCACAACGACAATAAAGACTGGCTAATACAGACACACCAAATTATGCGCCGCGCCAGTTTATGTTACTTCCCGAAATCTCAAGTAGCCTCAATGGATACCAAACACTGGGTCATATTGTTGTATCAAACCGGTAGCGACATCTGGACACAGCAGAGCCTGCAAATGCTCGAAGAAGGCGTCTATCGGAATCCAGACACAATAGATGACGAGCATAAAGAACAGTTCTTGCAAGAAGCCAGTTTATGGCTAAGTAATTTACCCCAATTAAAACAACTTCCTACTTTTACTCAGTCTTTAGCAACAGAAGCCCAAGGAGGACAATCTGATGTTTGAGTTTGTCTGGCCTTGGATTTGGTTATTGTTACCTCTACCTTTGATAGTCTGGTGGCTGGCAGAACGCAAGCGTCAAAAACAAGCCTTAAGAGCTCCACTATTTTTATACTGGCGTAGTATTCAAGAACAGCAAGGCAAATCAACCAAGCGCTTCCCCTGGCTGACCTTTTTAATCTGGGTATTAGTTATTACTGCCCTGGCCCGCCCACAATGGGTTGGCGACACCATGGACCTACCGGCTACTGGCCGCGATCTGATGATCAGCATCGATATTTCAGGCTCAATGGAAATGCCGGACATGGTCATTGACGATAAAGAAGTCGATCGTTTGGTAGCAGTTAAGGCTTTACTCACTGATTTTATTGCGCGCCGCAAAGGTGATCGCGTCGGCATGATTTTATTTGGCGAACAAGCTTACCTGCAAACCCCGCTAACTTTTGACTTAAAAACCGTGCAAACCATGCTCGATGAAACAACCATCGGTTTAGCCGGTTCATCACGCACCGCTATCGGTGATGGCATTGGCCTGGCTGTAAAACGATTGCGCGAACGTGACGCCAATAACCGCGTGCTCATTCTATTAACCGACGGCCAGAATAACACCGGAGTGCTAAACCCGCTTCAAGCAGCCGAACTGGCTGAACATGCTGGAATCACTATTTACACCATTGGGGTTGGTGCCGATGAAATGATTGTGAAAAATCGCTTCTTTGGTAATCGTCGTATTAACCCATCACTGGAACTGGATGAAGAGAGTTTGATCGCAGTTGCTGAGAAAACCGGTGGTCGTTATTTCCGAGCTCGTGACACTAAGGAAATGGAAGAAATTTACCAGATTATTGATGAGCTAGAGCCGGTAGAAGATGATTACCAGAGTTACCGTCCTATCAAAGCCTTGTTTTACATCCCTCTTGCTTTGGCGTTACTGATTTCATTGCTCTCTATTTTGATTCGCACACTAATCAGCTGGCGCATGAACTCAAATACTATCACGCAAACCAAAACTGCCGATGCCCATCAGGAGGAAACTCATGTTTGATTTTCTTCCCGATATGAATCAGCTACATTTTATTCGACCCTGGGCTTGGCTACTGTTAATTCCGGTTTTGATTTTGTGGTGGCTCTATCGGACTCGCGGCCAACAGGCCAGCGGTTGGGCGAAGCTAATTGATCAACATCTTTTAAGCTGGCTAATGCCAAAGTCACAACTGGGAAAAAGCATTCAATGGCAAAAAAATCTGCTTCTGGCTTTCTGGATTTTGGCGGTGTTCGCTTTATCTGGGCCAAGCTGGAAAAAGCTACCGCAACCGGTCTTCTCGAATCTTGCATCTCGCGTTCTGGTGTTAGATCTTTCGGCTTCAATGGATTCTCCCGATGTACAGCCCAGTCGTTTGGCGCGAGCTAAGTTCAAGCTTACTGACATCCTGAAAACGATCAAAGACGGGCAAACTGGTTTCGTTGTCTATGCAGGTGATGGCTTTGTGTTAAGCCCTTTAACCAATGATACCGATACTATTGATAATATGGTGGGAGTTCTTGCCACCAACCTGATGCCGCTGGTCGGAAGCCTACCCAGCAAAGGCATCGAGAAGGCGATAGAACTGTTAGACAATGGCGCGGCAGGTGAAGGTGATATTATCTGGATCACCGATGGTGCCAGCGATAGTGAACTTTCCAAAATTAAAAGTTTAATCAGTAAAACACCTTACAACCTGAATATCCTGGCCATTGGTACCGAGCAAGGCGCCCCTATCCCTATGCCAAATCGTTCCGGCTTCATTAAAGACTCCAAGGGCAACATCGTCATTCCCAAGCTGAACTATGACGATCTGGCCAGCTTTGCCAATAATATAGATGCAACCTTAACGCCTATGACCGCAGGCAATGATGATATTGATTTATTGCTAGAGCGGGAGCAACTGACTGTTGATGAAAAACTCGAAAAGCAGGATATTATGGCAGACAGCTGGGAAGACGCTGGATTCTGGCTGCTGTTTTTAGTGCTACCGATTTTATTGCTGGGCTTTAAACACCGCTCAATGTTTGCGATTGTTTTTGTCATCTCATTCGGCCTGGTTATCAGTCCAGATGTGCAGGCTAACCCGCTTGAGAAAATGTTCCTCAATAAAGATCAACAAGCCAAAAAACTGCTCAACGAAGAGCAATATGATGAAGCTTACAAAACATTTGAAGACCCACAATGGAAAGCGGTAGCGGCATATCGTAATCAGGAATATAAGGCGGCGGAAGATTACTTCGAGAATGGAGAACAGTTAAAGCCAGCCGACCGGTATTATAATAAGGCCAATGCTCAGGCCTTGGCTGGCGATCTCGAATCAGCCATTGAATCCTATAACCAAGCGATCAACCTTGATGCTAATCATGAGGATGCTCGACATAATAAACAGATAGTTGAAGACTTATTAAAGCAACAACAGGAACAAGAACAGGATCAGAACCAACAGAAAGAAGAGCCTTCTGAGTCTGAGCAGGAACAAAGTGATCAGCAGCAGGAGCAACAGCAGGATGAAAACTCGCAAAGCGACGAGAGCAGCGAACAGCAACAGGAATCAAACGAGCAACAACAGCAAGAACCAGAATTAACTGAAGAAGAACTGCAACAGCAGTTTAAGGAAGAAGAGAAAGATCAGGAATTAGAGCAGTGGCTCAAACGACTGCCGGACGACCCCGGCGGCCTGTTACGTCGCAAAATGTACCAGGAATATCGAAAACGTGGCCACAGACAACATGTTGATGAAACATGGTAGTGACACCTTAAACGGGTTTAAGTGGAATGAAAATGATTAGGCAAATATCCCTTTACTGCTTTTTAGCCATCAGTCTTATGTTTGCTCAAGCACTTGAGGCCAAAGTTGAATACAGTTTAGATCGCGGCGAGATTCGCGAGAATGAAACCTTCCGTTTAAAAATTGTGGTCCAAAGCCCTTCGACTTTGGCCAATGCGTTACGTCTTGATTTTCTACCTGAAGAACTTGAGCGTCTCAGCCTGCAACAGTTTAACAACAGCACCATGGTCAATGGTCAGTTTCAGAGCGAGATGGGCTGGGAAGTTAAGTTACTGGCAAGGCAAGCGGGAACTTACACCGTGCCAGCAACAAAGTTTGGCAATGAAACAGCTGGCTCCTATACCATTCGTGTTTTGCCAGCGATTGATGAACTGAAAGATGATGACAGTCCTGCTAAAGTAAAATTACGTGCAGCCTTAAACCTTGAAGATGTTTATGTGCAGCAACAACTTATCCTGACAGTCAGAATCTATCGCTCGGTAGTGACTCGCCATGAAAGTTTAACTTTGCCGAAAGCTACGGGTGCGTTATTAGAGCAGCTGGGTGATGACCGCACTTTTGAAATGGTACAAGGCAACACCAGTTATCGGGTAGTGGAACGTCAGTTCGCCCTATTTCCTCAACAAAGTGGCGAGCTTGTGATTGAGCCTATGACCTACACTGCAACCATACTCGATGATAGCCAGTCCTCAAACCCTTGGGGCCTAAGCCGTACCAAACCAATTTCTTTGAGTACGCCCCAGTATAAAGTGAACGTCAAACATAAACCTGCTGAGGCAGAAGAGCCCTGGCTACCAGCAACCAACCTAAAAATTGAAGCTAATTGGCAACCAAGTAATCAGACTTTTGAAGTCGGCGCTCCTGCAACCTTAGAGTTCAAAGTTAAAGGTACTGGTCTGCTGCAAACTCAGTTACCCAGTATCACTTTCCCTGAGATGGATGGTGTTAAAATTTATCGTGATAGTCCTGAGTATCAACAACTGTTTAATCGTCTGGGCGTTACCAGCCATCACATAGAGAAGCTCGCCATAGTACCTAGTAAACCCGGCCTGGTAACCATTCCTGAGCTACGGACTCCCTGGTGGAACACTGTTACGGATAAACAAGACTACGCGGTGTTGCCAGCCATGACTATCGAAGTAAAACCTCAAGCTCTTTCTGGCCAAGCCACCAGCACAGAACCCGTTGTGTCAAAAAATCAGGAGAACGAATCAGCAATCTCCCACTCAGCTTCAGAAGCTTCAACCTCGGATACTTCTGAACAAGGTAACGTCACTATCTGGCAGGTCATTAGCATAGTGCTAGCTGCGCTCTGGTTGCTGACACTTATTCTGTGGCGTTTTACTAAGCCAAAACCAATGGCTAGTAACACCACCGATCCAAGCATTCCTCTTAGCCAGACCGAGCAAATGTTTAAATCCAGTTTGTCTGAGGTTGAAAAGGCTTGTAATAACAATCAGTCCAAGCTCGCCCATCAGTTGTTATTACAATGGTGCCGCAATCAGTCGCACTTAAAGCACATTCGCAACCTTAATCAGCTCAAGCAAGTTGTTGAGTATACTCAGCTTTCTGAGCAACTTGAGAAGCTTCAGGAGGCGTTGTACTCGACGCACAGCGAACAGGTCTGGCAAGGGCAGGCCTTAGCCACCGCTCTTCAATACTTGCCAAAACCAGAGAGTCATCATAACGAGCAAGGGTTACCCAAACTCTACTCTTAACCTTCTTCGCTAACAGTCGACCCGATTGGCGCTACGATTGGCACTCTGGTCGACTGTTGCTACAATGCCCTTTTTTGGTCATGAGATAACAGTATGCAACTCAATCAATCGAAAGCAATTATCAGTGGCGGAGCCTCAGGTTTAGGCTTTGCAACAGCAAAAAATATCATTGAGAAAGGCGGCAAAGTCACTTTACTCGACATCAATGAAGAGCAAGGGCTAAAGGCTGTCCAGGAACTGGGTAGCAATGCGCTATTCGTTAAAACCGATATCAGTAATGAAAGTGATGTAGAGTCAGCGGCAGATAAAGCAGCTGGTTTTATGGGTGGTATCAATTTAGCGGTAGGTTGCGCTGGTGTATTAGGTGCTGGACTAATCCATAGCAAGAAAGGGCCAATGCCTGCTGATTACTTTCAGAATGTGGTCAATATCAATCTAGTAGGCACTTTTCTATTAACTCGTGCGGCTTCTCGCCACATGCAAAATAATGAAGTGGTTGACGGTGAGCGTGGCGTAATTATTCATACTGCATCTATCGCAGCATATGAAGGTCAGATTGGTCAAACGGCCTATTCAGCAACCAAGTCAGCCATTGTCGGCATGGTGCTGCCTTTAGCTCGTGAATTTGCTCGAATCAATGTTCGAGTAATGGCTATCGCGCCTGGTGTTTTTGAAACACCAATGATGGAAAAGATTACCCCCGAAATTTGCGAACAAATAGCAGCCGGTATTCCTAATCCATCACGCTTTGGTAAGCCCTCTGAATTTGCTTTAACGGTAGAGCAAGTGGTTGAAAATCAATACTTAAACGGCTCAACCATTCGCCTTGATGCAGCAGCTCGCTTGCAGTAAGGCAGCCAGCACCCCAAAGTAATCAAGCAACATCAGCACTGGCTGTATGGCAATCCCAGGAGAAAGCCTACGACCGGTGCTGATATTTAACCAAGTCTAAAAAACCCTGATCTTGACGTCTTTCAGCTATCACCAGGTTATCTTCAACATCCAGTTCTTGCTTAATTGTTTCATCAATCTGCTTTTGATCAACAGGTTCTTGTTTAATATAGGTTTCTTTGTCTTTCGATTGATAATTCCAAAAGGCCTCAAATTCCTTTGCAAAACGGGCCGGTTCTTTAAGCTCTTCTGACAATACTAATGTACACATGGCTTTTTCCTCTTTGTTTATTTGACGATTCCATTACACCACTGAATTCTGAATGTTATATGAGTCAATTATGACGAATTATGGCAATTGCTCTATTTTTTTATTAATCACTTAGTCGTAAATATGGCTCTCTATCACTTCAGGTAAAAAAATACCCAGCTTCAGCTGGGTATTAAAAAGGTTATTTAATCAATCTATGACTGCGTTGCACCAGAATTTGTAGTTCGCGTAGAGCCACCGAAAACTTGGAGAACTCATGCGTGCTGCTCTGTCTGAAATCAGTCACCATTTCTTGCCAACGAGACAGCAAATCATCATGCTCAGCCAGAAAGTGCTTAATTCTGGTATCAGCAGTTTTATACTTGTTAGTCAGAGGCAAGACCGCTTCAATCAGGTTCCGTTGCTGATAATCAAGCTCTTCACGGAAGGCCGAACGAGCAAACGCCTGCCAATGGTTTAATACAGGTTGTGCAATGATTTGCGTTAAGAACCAGTGCAAATTAATTTCCGCACCCAGCTTGTAGTAAACTTCAGCCACTAAAAGAATCGGTAAATCATACTGTTTTGCCAATTCAATAATATCCATTGCTGAGAACATAGTGCTCAATAATGAAACCTTACGCGCTAGCTTCTCAGGCACTCCTTGAGCGATAAGTTGCTGCGCTTCTCTTTCAATACCTTGAGCCTCTTTAGATTCCAATGTCTTATGGACATTACGCTGTAACTCAACAACGCCATCACGGAAGTATTCTACTACTTCAGCAATTGACTGATCTTTACGGCGGTTACGCACGAACCAGCGTGTTGCTCGGCGGACGATCCGACGCGCCTGAAACATCATCTGGATCTGCACATTGGCCGGAACCTTGTTATCTAGCGCTTCAATGCTGCTCCAAAGTCCTTGCATATCGAACGTTTCTTTGGCCATCGCATAGCATTGAGCGACTTCCCCAATATTCGCGCCCACTTCATCAATGACACGGAAAGCAAAGTTGGTACCCATCAGGTTGACCATTTCATTGGCCACACTCATGGCAATGATCTCATCACGCAGAGGATGCTTAGCCATAACATCAGCGTATTTTGCACGCAAAGGTTTAGGGAAATACTCTATTAAATAGCGCTCGAAATATTTTTCTTCGCTAACCTCTGGAATTCGCAACGAGTCTTTAAGTTGCATTTTGCCGTAAGCAAGCAGAACCGACAACTCGGCTCTTGTCAGACCCTGTCCTTTTGACTCACGCTCAAGCATCTCCTCATCACTCGGCAAATACTCCAGTTCGCGATCAAGTTGAACATCCTTTTCAAGAGCATGAACAAAACGCATATGCTCTTTAACCATGCTTGGTGCGCGAGACTCTGTAATACTGATCGACTGAATCTGACGATAATTATCTTCAATCACAATCTGCGACACTTCATCGGTCATCTTTGCCAATAACGTATTGCGTTGCTTTTCGGTCATGTTGTGCTCAACCATAACACCATTAAGCAGAATCTTAATATTGACTTCATTATCCGAACAGTTCACACCACCCGCATTATCAATAAAGTCAGTGTTCGCACGACCACCATTAAGCATATACTCAATTCGGCCCAGCTGTGTGCAGCCTAAGTTACCGCCCTCACCTATCACACGCGCCTTCATTTCAGAACCATTAACACGCACATTATCATTGGCTCTATCACCAACATCGGCATGAGTTTCTTTTGAAGACTTCAAGTAGGTTCCAATACCACCATTCCAGAATAAATCCACCTTCATCTTTAATGCAGCATGGATAAATTCATTCGGTGACAAAGCCTTAGCTTTAATACCCAGCATTTCTTTCATTTCTGGGGTTAAACTGATTGACTTGGCGCTGCGCTCAAAAACGCCACCACCCTTAGAAATCAAGGATGAGTTATAGTCATTCCAACCCGAACGAGGCAAATTAAACAAACGCTCGCGCTCTTTATACGATGCAGCTGCATCTGGATTCGGGTCAACGAAAATATGCATATGGTTAAAGGCAACCTGCAAGCGAATATGCTTAGATAGCAACATGCCATTACCGAACACATCGCCCGACATATCACCACAGCCGACTACGGTAAAGTCTTCGCTCTGGCAATCAATACCCATTTCACGGAAATTACGTTTTACTGATTCCCATGCACCTTTCGCGGTAATGCCCATAGCCTTATGGTCATAACCATTACTGCCGCCTGAAGCAAATGCATCGCCTAGCCAGTGGCCATACTCAAGCGAAATACCATTAGCAATATCAGAGAAGGTAGCAGTCCCTTTATCAGCTGCTACAACCAGATAAGGATCCGGCTCATCATGAATCACAACATCCTTCGGGTGAACCAGCTTGTCAGATACATAGTTATCAGTAATATCCAGCAAAGCACGAATAAAGGTTTTATAACACTCTACACCTTCTGCAAAGAAGGCATCACGGCCACCGGTTGTAGGCAACTGTTTACAAACAAAGCCACCCTTAGCGCCCACAGGAACAATCACAGAATTTTTTACTTGCTGAGCTTTGACCAAGCCTAATACTTCGGTACGGAAATCTTCTCGACGATCTGACCAACGCAAACCACCACGAGCCACTTTACCACCACGCAGGTGGACACCTTCAACACGCGGTGAGTACACAAAGATTTCAAACATCGGTACCGGCTTTGGAATACCAGTAATAATAGAGGGGTTTAATTTGAAGGAAATATAGCTCTTATCTTTATCGTCCGCTGTTTTCTGATAGAAGTTAGTACGCAAAGTTGCATCAATCACTTCGAGATATTTATTAACAATCTTATCCTGATCCAGATTGCTAACCTGCTCAAATATCTTGCGCAATTCACGTTTATGAGCGCTGTATTTGCGTTCATTAAATTCTTGCTCAGGATTAAAGCGAAGCTCAAATAATTCAACAAGACCATGAGCGATATTCGAATATTGCGACAAGGTTTGTTCAATGTAAGTTTGGCTGAAAGTAAAACCTATTTGCCACATGTATTTAGCATAAGCCCGCAACATGGCAACCTGGCGCCAATTCAGTCCAGTGGCAATTATCAGGCGGTTAAAGCCATCTTTCTCAGCCTGATTAGTCCAAGCTTTGGCAAAGGCTGTCTGGAAATTATCGCGAATGGCTTCGACATCAATTTCCTGGTGATGACGGACACTAAAGTCCATGATCCAGATGGTGCCAAGCGCTTCTGATGAAATCTTGTAAGGCGTTTCATCGATGACCGTAAGGCCCATATTCTCCAAAAGTGGTAATACTTCGGATAATGGAATCGGTTGCTCGCGATTGAATAATTTAAAACGTAATAAACCGCCTTCGATCTGCTTCTTGTAGAGCAACATATCAAATGGTCTGTCTTCGCTTAGACGCTCAATATGCTTAATGTCTGCTATCGCCGACAAAACGCTTTGCTGATTTTGATAGCCCGGTGAGAAAGCATTACCATACTTCTTATGCAATTTGATGGCTTCTGATGGCTCATAATGATGCTCAATAGTGTCCATCAACACATCTTCCCAACTCAAGGCGGCTTCTTGTAAGTCTGCTTGAAGCTTCTGCAAGTCGTACTCAATTGCTTCAGCATTTTCAACCGGAACGCGGAAGTGGGTACGCACCAGATTTGACTCTGAGAAGTGTGTATTAAATTCAATCTCGCCTTTACTGCCAAATGCATCAGACAGAATTTCTGTCATGCGAAGACGAACTTTAGTGTTGTAGGTATCTCTTGGTACGAAACACAAAACTGAGAAGTATCGCCCAAAAGGATCCCGGCGCACGAAGGCTCTGACCTGACGACGCTCCTGAATATGCAGAATACCCATCGCAACATTTAATAGCTTCAATGTTGGGATCTGGAATAACTCATCTCTAGGATAAGTTTCCAGAATATTTTTCAGCGCTTTGTAATCATGACCACCTTCTTTCAATTCCGATTCAGCCAAGACATTGTGAATCTTCTTACGCAGAACAGGAATAAACTGCGGATCCATATTGTAGGCAGCAGAGGTGAATAGGCCAAAGAATCGGTACTCACCAATCACTTCACCTTTATTGTTGAAGCGCTTAATTCCAATATAATCAATGTGGCTTGGTCGATGAACGGATGATACGGTGCTAGTTTTAGTCAGAACTAAAATATGCTCATTGGATAATGCCAGTTTCTGAGCACCCTTGGGTGACTGTGACAAGCGATATTCAAGATGCTTAGTCTCATCGGACAAAGTACCAAGTCCGCTACCTTTTATTGACTTTAAAACCAAGTCATCTTTAGTTTTCTTCAAGTCATAAGTACGTGAGCCCATTAAAACGAAATGATTGGCTTTCATCCAGCGTAAGAAATCTAGTGCTTCATCAATTCTGTCTTTACGTAGGGGGGGCGGTGTTGTTTCCAACTCATTAATAATACTTGCCAGCCTATCTCGCATGGGTTGCCAATCACGAACTGTAGCTCTAACGTCGGCTAAAATTCTTAATAAGTCAGCTTCGACCTGCTTAATGCTTTCATCATCAAGCTGCTTATCAATTTCGAGATACATCGGAGTTTCAATATGAGAGCTATCGACACACTCACTATCAACACACAGATTGAGCGATTTTACTTTGCCACTTTTATCACGTTGCACTTCTATCGGAACATGGATATGCAAGTGAACATCAATTCCGTGTCGATTCAACTCCATTCGAATGGAGTCAACCAGGAATGGCATATCGGCATGATTGAGCTCAATGATAGTATGCTTAGTTTTCCACTTATTCTCATCAGAGGTTGGGTTATACACACGCAATTTGCATGTCCCATCAAAATCCTGAATAAACTGCCACAGACTGAATATTGAATTAAAAATTTGCTCAGGAGTACGCTCATTGAACTCATCTTCCGAGACACTATTATAAATAATGTCGGCAAATTGTTTTACGAGATCAGATTGACGTTTTGGTGCTTTTGTTTCGATCAGCTGCTTAACATCGTTTAACAGCTTTGGAGAAGTGTTTGAACTGGCCATTATCCTTTCCAAATACGCTTGAAATAGGTGAAGAAAATCAAAAAATAAATTGAGTCAATTCTAGGCCATTTGAAACAAAAATGGCACCTAAATTTCACTTTAGATGCCATTATTTGTAACTGGTACGCCCTGTTGGCGTATTGACTTTATTTTAATTAACGACGATATAACAAAGCCGCTAAAGCAGGCAGTAAGATAATTGCGCCTAACATGTTCACTAAGAACATGAACGTCAGCATTATACCCATATCTGCCTGGAACTGCAGATCAGACATTAACCAAGTACTAACACCAATAGCCAGGGTAAGACCTGTAAACAGTACTGCGTTACCAGTTAGTTTCAGGGTTTCAAAATAGGCATCGGCAACACTCATTCCCGAGCGGATAAAGCCGACCATTCTAGAGAATATATAGATACCATAATCAACACCAATGCCGACCCCAAGTGCAATCACAGGTAAGGTCGCAACGGTCAGACCTATGTTTAGCCATGACATCAATGCTTGCGCCAGGAAGGAAACCACCACCAATGGCAAAATCACGCAGATGGTGCCGCGCACTGAACGGAAACTAATTAAACATAATAAAGTCACCGCTAGATAAACCCATATCATCATCGGGATTTGTGCTTCTGAAACGGCTTCGTTGGTCGCAGCCATCACACCGACTGGGCCTGTTGCTAATAAAAAGTTAAGATCTAATATGCCCGCATCGAGTATCTGCTCATTCAAGTGAACGAGAAACTTATTAGCTTGATTAGCATCCAGACCTGTCTTAGCGCTTAAAACTGGGGGATAGTTAGATGACTTATCCATAGCAACTTCTGAACCAGGAGATTCAGTATCTCCAGAACTGTCTTGAGTTGAGCTCGCCGAGCCATTACCAGTAGACTCAGAAGGTAATACTAACTCCCCGCCTCTAGATAAACTATACAGATAATCATTCACTTCCGAGATAACTACTGATTTGTTTGTGCCTTCAAATTCGTTAAGCAGAGAGTCTAATTGGCTTAATACTTCTTCTTTCTTTGGCTCAAAGATATGCTTTTGAAACTCTTTTACTTCAGTAATCAGTCGCTCAATGGTCTCAGCCTTATGATCATCAAGGAAGATCATGACGGGCATGATGCTACAGTTGGAGTTTAGTAAACCTGTACCGGTCTCAACACGGCTTATCGACTGTACCAATACAGCTTCGTCTTTCGGTAAGATTTTCCACTTCAAGTTACCTTCGCTCAACATACCATTGACCACCTTAGCGACCTGCGGCAAGCTGATAGTGGACTGAACACCCTTAACATTGTTCATTTCCCACTGGAATTGATCAATCGTATTCATGATGTCGAAGTAGGTACAACCGTCTACCTTGGTTTTAGCTAAGACATAAATCACATCGGTACCAATGGCGTAGGTATCAGTGATGTATTTATTGTCCTGGTTATAGGTCGAATCCTGCTTTAAAGCAGGTGCACCAGCCTGCAGGTCACCAACTTTCATGTTAAGTGACTGCCAATAGCCGATAATACCTAACAAAAGCCCCACCACTATAACAATGGTAGAAACTGGCTTACGGGCAAACCCAGCAATTTTTCTCCACCATTTTTCGCGAGCTTGCTCACGCTTTCGAACACCTTGAACAAACTTGTCTGAGAAGTGGGTATAAGACAATAGAAGAGGTAGTAGTAGCAGGTTAGTCAGGATCAGCACTGCAACACCAATACTGGCAGTTACCGCCAACTCACGAATGATATCGATCTCGATCAATTGCAAGGTCAAGAAACCCACCGTATCACTGATTAAAGCAATTCCACCCGGAACAATTAATGTGGCACAGGCTGCAATAGCGGCATTGTAGGTTTTCATGCCATGGGCAACATTATGTTGCACACCATTGATCATCTGCACACCATGGCTGACACCAATAGCAAAAATCAGAAATGGAACCAGAATCGACATAGGGTCGATGCCGTAGCCCAAAGCTGTTAAGAGACCCAACTGCCAAACCACTGCAATGATCGATGTCAGAATCGGCAACAGAGTTAATTTTAGGGAACGGGAATACCAGTAAACAAGCAAAGCGGTAATCACCAAAGCAATCAGGAAGAATACAATCACACCGCCTGCTGCATCACTGACATCACCAATCATTTTGGAGAAGCCAATTATATGGACTTCAATATCAGGATACTTTGCTTCAATATCAGTACGAATCTGCTCTAAATCATGAGCCACACGGACGAAATCAGTCTGTACCATCTGATCGCCATTGTTACCTGAGGTCTCATCACCGGTTGGATTATATTCAGACAGTAACTGAGCTGATACCATGGCCGACTCAAACTCATTGGAAACTAATCGACCGACAATCCCTGCTTTTAATATATTATCACGTACCTGATTCAAGGCGCGCTCAGAACCATCAAAACGCGCAGGAATAACAGGTCCACCTTCAAGCCCCTGCTCGCTCGCTTCAATGTATCGAATATTGGGTGTAAATAGAGATTCAACTTGAGGCTGATTAACCCCAGCTATACCAGCCACACGACCGGTAGTTTCATTTAAAGCTTCGAAGAAAGTGGCATTGAATATATCCCCACTTTTATCTTCAAGCGCCACCAGCACACGGTTGGCTCCCCCGAACTGCTCTTGATATTCAAGATAAGTTTGCATGTACTCATGCTTTAAGGGGATGTTTTTCTCGAAACTGGCATCCACTCGTAATTGCGTCGCAAAATACACCATGATCACTGTGAATACTGCGAATAAGCTTATCCATAGCGCTCGTTTAGAGAAAAAAACTGTCGAGACTAATGTTTCTAATTTATTTCTTGTCATTCTATATAACCTTTAACGAATACTATGGCCAGTTACTGTTGAGAAAGGCTCAAGCGCTCAACGCCACCCTCACCAACGACAATCAGAGTGTCCTCATCCACAACCACAACTGAAGTACGCCCCTTCAAATCACGACGCTTTTGAATATCGGTCGAGGTTAATGTTTTATGAACAAGAACACCGCCAGTTCCAACGAGCACCCAACGATTAGTGTCGATAATAGCCATGTCGTGGAACCCGGAAGCAGTACTTAAAAACTGCCCCTGCCATGATTGACCTTGGTCCTTTGAGATATAGAGATTGCCTCGAAGGCCATATACATAAAGGTTGCCAGCGTCATCTAACTGAATTCCAAAAAATGAGCCATCATAAGGAGTGGCCAATTTTTGCCAGGTCTCACCACCGTCACGGGTTTCAGCAACTAGTGCAGAGCTTGTTTCGAATCCATCATCGTCGATTCCATCAATGTATTTCTCGCCAGCAATAACCCAATAATCTTCAGTAATTTTCTTAAACGAATAAAAATGACTGAAATAACCATAGTAATCGGCTAGACCTTCAATTTCACGAGACTCCCAAGACTCACCAGCGTCCGATGACTCGAGGTATAAGCCATATGAACCAACCGCAACAATTAAATCTTCGGTAATAAATTGCACATCAAATAATGCTGGCTGTTCAAATGATTCTTCCTGATGGCTTAACTGCCAACTTTCACCACCATCGTTGGTTAGCAAAACAGTTTGACTGAAACCTACCGCAATACCACGCTTGTCATCAAAAAAATCGACTGCCGTTAATGGCTCACGAGTTGGCACTGGTACTTGTCGCCATTCAATCCCACTGTCATCTGATAGAAGGATGTGTCCACGCTCTCCTACGGTCACTAAGCGACCGGATGATAGCTTTACAATATCTAATAATAATGACTTTGCTGCTTTATCGGCGATTAATGCAGGTTTAGCTTCCAAGCACGAAGAAGCAAAAGCTGTGATGACCAAAAACACCAAAGGAAATGCATACTTAGTGATAGCTTTCATACAGAACAGAATTCTCGGGTTATTATAATCATGTAAAAATAAAAAAAGCGGCCGAAGGAACGGCCGCTTGGATTGTCGAACTAGCGTCTACCAGCGCGACGTAGCGCTGAAGGAGTAAAGTGTGAACCACTAAACTCAGCATTGAAGTTATACATATTCTCCTGGTTATCTAAACCAATCACCAGATAACGGCCTGATGGAAGATCGTAATAAGCTTCAAGAGTTGACCATAATGTTGGAACATCATAGTAATTAATCAAGTATGCTTGAGCGACACGCCACAATTCACCACGCTCGTCATACATTTCTTCGGCAGCAATCTGCCAGCTATCTTCATCAATATAGAAAACACGTTTCTTGTATTGATGACGGGTATCATCCTTCAAGTTAGCCTCTAAAACCCACACACGGTGTTTTTCATAACGAACCAGGTCAGAATTAATGACACCAGGTTTGATAATCTCATCATAAGTCACCTCGTCTGAATGCAACTTATAAGTGTTATAGGGAATATAGATTTCCTTCTTGCCGGTAATCGTCCAGTTATAGCGATCTGGAGCACCGTTGAACATATCAAAGTCATCGGTTGTACGCAGACCATCAGAAGCGGTACCTGGCGCATCATAAGCTACGTTAGGTGCACGACGTACACGACGCTGACCCGTATTATAGGTCCATGCCTTACGCGGCTCTTTCACCTGATCCATAGTTTCGTGAACCAATAATGCAGTACCGGCTAAGCGGGCTGGAGCTGTAACATTCTGACGGAACAAGAATAGAACGTTACCCTCTTCCAACTTTTCTGGAGTCATATCAGGTTCGTTATAAATGTGGTGAAGTTCATCTCTGAGCTTAACCAATACATAACTACCATCAGGAAGTGGTGCAGCCTGACCCACTTCGCGTTCAACAGAAATACCACGATAGCGCGTAATAGAGTTCCAGATTAACTGTAAGCCATTT
This sequence comes from Kangiella sp., assembly GCF_048265365.1. Classification (NCBI taxonomy): domain Bacteria; kingdom Pseudomonadati; phylum Pseudomonadota; class Gammaproteobacteria; order Kangiellales; family Kangiellaceae; genus Kangiella; species Kangiella sp. The sequence continues at coordinate 1,042,166 of NZ_JBLXBT010000001.1, read as the reverse complement.
TCAGGAAACGGGAATGGGATACCAACCGCGGCACCTTTAATACCATTACCTTCCTGAATCAACTCTGCACGAGTCGCATTGGCTTTAACCGCATCCAAAACATGCTGAGGATACGAAGCGCTACGTCGAGTTGGGTAAATGTGCATCTTGAAACGATCAGGGTATGCTTTTAATAAAGCTATCTGGCCAACCGTTAAATGCTCTTGGTACTGCTGATAATTTGAAGCATCAATTGTGAACAGCTTTTCATCGTCTGCGAATGGGTCGGGGTGATGATCGCCTACCTGATAGCCTTCAGGAATCAAATCTTCTGTAATACCACCCGTCCATGCAGGAATCGAACCATCTTCATTCCCCGCACGAATTGAACCCATGGGTGTATAGACATCTCCGCCTAATTGCGCAGCCTTATCTGCTGAAACTTTAGCTGATGCAACGCTTGAGCATAAAGCCGAAACGACTGCACCTGCCAATAACCATTTATTCATCATTTTAGCCATATCTTATACAACCCTTTAATTAAAACGAATAACTTAAAGCTAACGAGACATGATCTCTATCAGAAATCAAGTTTGCTGAACCGCCACCAAAGTAACTGTTATAAGCAAAATCCCACTTCCAGGCACTTAAGGTACTAAAACTTACACCTGCTGACAGCGACTTACGGCCTTCAAGGAAGTTCGAAATTGGAGCTGGAGTGTTACCATTAACATCATGCTGGAATACGATGCGTGGTGACATGTTCCAACCACTAAAGACATTATTGTAATCCCAGCGCATTGCCATGCGATAACCCCATGAAAATTCATCAGCAAAACCGTTTTCGGTCATACCTTCACATTCAGTGCGGATTCTTTGATTGGTGACTGGGTGATTAAAGCCGCAAGGTGAAGTACCTGTCGGATCCAGTGCAAATAGCCCTTCAATAGTGCCATTTCCGTTATAATCAACAGCTCGATCAGGATTACCCGAACGGAATGTACCCTCTGCCTCGAAACGTAACTCATCTTGACTTGGCATATCCAAAATTTGGTTAGCACCGACTTCAATCAAGAATGCAGTTTGGTCCGATCCGAAAACAGGTCCCAACAATGAAGTAATGGTCATCTGTGCTTGAACTGTATCCAGTAAGCGATAACCTGAAATCTCTTCACCTAAACCAACGCCATTTGCAACCTGGCTAGTTCCGACAGGGATCTGGCCAATTGGTTCAAGAGTCGCAAATAGCAACTCCACATCATCCACCTGTAACGGCTCATCGACACGGTAAGAAATTTCACCCGCAACTGAAAGACCACTATCTGTCGCAGTGTTGAAGCTCATACCATACATTTGAATATCTTCTGGATACTCAAGGAAACCGGTTACGACACCTTGTGAGTTTGCTGCATTAGCTGAAATGATTGGACGACGGTTATGGTAATTCATGTAGTAGAAACCAAACTCAGTACCATATTCCGTGAAATAACCTACTTTTACGCCGAACTGGCCTTGGTCATCAGCAAAGCGAGTCTCTTCTCTTAATGCTACCGTGCCAGGTTGGCCTTCAGAATATTGAGCAAAGCCTAAGTGAACCTCTTCACCCTTTAGACCCAAAAAGTCACGGGTAGAAAAGAATGTACCTGGCTCATCAAATTTAACTTCTTCAAATTCGAATTGATATATAGCTTCTACATTCCAACTCTCACTTAAATCAATCGAAGTCCAGATCATGCTGGTTGGAATAAAAGCTTCTTTAAGCTCAGCTCCCGGGTTTCTTAACACTCGTAAGTCAACTGCGTTGGCTTCGGATAAACTGTGTTGAATAAAAGTACTCTCACCCCAGCTGATAACCTGCTCACCTAAACGAACCTGCATGACATTTCCATTGTCAAATTCGAAGGTTTTCCAAACATACATATCAAGCATGCGGGCATCGTAACCTTGTTCGGTTCTTGCAGTGTTTCTACCATCGCCGCCGCCATAGCTGTCTAGGTTACGGAAAGGTAATTCAGTATCCATCAAAATGCGGTCATAGTACCAAAGGCCACGAGCAAACAAACCTTGGTCACCATCTTTATGGCGAATATCTAGTTCATGCACGCCTTTAATTACTTGCGAGAAAAAGTCACCTTTATCAAAGTTCAAGTTACCGTCATCGGCGTTATTAGACCAAGCACCATCTGGCACGGTACCTGAACCATATAGATTTGAAATCGGTTGACCGTTTTCTAGTTCATAAAGGTTCGCCTTACCGACTAGATTACGATCTCGTTCCTCAGCACGGACGCCAACACCCACAGATAATGTGGTATCAAAGTTAACATCGTAATTTTCTGTATCCCAATTAACCGCCTGACTGCTTGCAGCTGATATAGCTAAGGCAACACCCGCTGCGATCTTGGATAAGCGTGTCATTGGAGAGTTGTTATGGTTTAACCCTGTATTTTTCATACAATTCCTTCCCCCATCGATAGGAATTTACTGTTCGCTATAAACAAAAGTAAACGGAAGACGGTAAGACGTCATACCACTTATAAATGGCATACTATCAATAATTTCCACTTATAAGCAAGCAATATAACCATGCTAATTTGTCAAGATTTTTTGCAGCAGGTTAACGGTAAGAAGCTGTTATTTTGGCCAGAAAACAATCAGTTTGTAAGGATTCAATGAATGGACCGCCTGACATTTGTTCAATATTTAAGCAGAAACTCCAGTTGCTGCTTAAATATTGACAAAGAAAGAGCTGTTGTACAGCTCTTTCTTATTACTTGAAAAAGTTCTTAATACTGAGCTGAAGCTTGTTCACTGTCTCCAGAGAATTGAGCACCTCAATCTCTGGTACTGAGTGATTCCATTGAATGGCTACAATCGTCAATAGTGCTCCAATTCCAATATAAAGACACACTCGACTTAACCATTGTGTACTTCGTTTATTGTAAACCATAATCTTTCTCCTTTAATTGCAACCGAGGTGAGCGCTTAAAGCGCCTCGTCTCGGTAACGTCTAATCATAATCGCGCCGACCACAAATACGGCACCGACAACAATCCCTAACCATAAATCCATATCCATAAGATGCTTACCGAAGCTTAAAGGAATCCAGTCCTCTTTGATGAAGTCAGCAGCATCACTTTCAATCACATCACTAAAGTCGCCAGCAATACTTGCTACTGGAGTAATATAAGCAGCCCAAATCATCACAAAACGCTCACCAATATAAGTTGCAACGTGTGCGGTGTTAGTGACAATACTTTCCGCGATAATCACTAGTACTACCGGCACAGTAGCCACCAGGAATGGCACTTTTTTTGTCCAACTTGATACCAACAACAGGTAGCCAATAATGGGTGCAGCCCATAACGTTGCTACATAAAAGGCCTGTAATTGATAGAAAGAAATCACAAACAAGTTCGATGGCTGCCAGATATTGCTCCAGGCGCTGGCATCTGATACCCAGGCAAAAATAGTCGCTAACATCATAATTGCCAAAGTCGTTACCTGTAATATGATCCAGAAGAACAGCGGCGCTAGTAACATGGCTGTAACCACTTTCGACACAACCGTCATGGTGTCCGATATCGGCATTGACTTCCAAAACAGGATGCTACGATCCTTACGATCATCGTAAAGAGCACCCAAACAGTAGAAGAATCCAACAATCGCCAGCACAAAGCCGAAGCTAAAGATGCCGCTATACATCCCCATCTGTACACCAATTTCCTTAACGCGTGTGTCAACGCTGACGTCATACAGCTTAAATAAACTGGTCAAGTCATGACTGCCGACACCATTGATCTGCACGTTACTTGTGCTAAATACAAAGACCCCAAGGAAGACACCGAATACTGCAATACCACCAATAATCAAAGGTACCCACTGCAAACTGGTCTTGTTTTCCCAGTATTCTCTTTTTAATAAGGTTAGAAACGTTTTCATGCGGCCTCTCCTTTCATCTTGGCAACAAACAGATCGGCTACGCTTGGCTTGCGAACCTTACCTAACTCTTGAAGTTGCTCCTTAGCGATGCCGTTGAACAGACACACCTTTTGTCCAAAGACTTCCCTGACATTCATTGGCTTCATCGCTAAGGCAGCTTCCTCAAACTCCTTCTCAACCATAACTTCAAAATACGAGTCTGCTATCGCGTCCATCGAGTCATCCAGCACAATCTTTCCATCCTGGATAAAAATGAGATCACTTAAAATATGCTCAATTTCTTCGACCTGATGCGTGGTTATAATAATAGTTCGATTATCGTCGAAATAATCGTTTAGCAGTTGCTCGTAAAATGATTTGCGGAACAGGATATCCAGTCCTAATGTTGGTTCATCCAGAATCAACAAGTCCGCATCAATCGCCATAATTAAGGCCAGGTGCAATTGCACCACCATTCCTTTGGATAAGGACTTAACCCGGCTATTCATTTTTATTTTTGTTTGTTCCAAGTACTTCTCACACAGCTCACGACTAAAGCGAGGATGTACCCCCTCTACAAAGTCGATGGCCTGGCTTACTTTAATCCAGCGAGGTAACACGGCCACATCTGCAATAAAGCAAACGCGCTTCATCAACTCATCGCGCTGCTTATGTGGATCCAGGCCGAAAATATTAAGCTCGCCTTCGAAGGGTGTTAAACCCAACACTGATTTTAGTAATGTTGTTTTTCCCGCACCATTTGGGCCAATTAAACCCAAAATACGTCCTGGCGCTAGTTCAAAGCTGACGTTATCCAATGCTTTGAAGCTGCCATATTTCTTATTGAGTCCTTTAGCTTCAAGGATATTACTCATGATCGCTCTCCTCGTCCTTTGTGCGCTTGAATAGCTCATCCAATGAAATCTGCAAACGCTCAATCTTTTGTAATAACGCAGGCCACTCCACAGTCAAAAACTGCTCACGTTCCTGCTTTAATAATTTTTCTTTCGCACCCTCAATCACGAACATGCCCAATCCCCTTCGTTTTTCAGCTAATTCACTTTCCACCAATAATTGATACGCCTTGGATACAGTAATCGGATTCAGCTGATACTCCGCTGAAATGTTCCGCACCGAGGGCAAAGCATCGCCTTCCTGCAGACTGCCATCAAGGATCATATTCAAGACCCTGTCGCGCAATTGTAGGTAAATTGGCTGTGTGTCATCCCAATGTATTTGCATATTTAGCTACCTGTTGGCAGTTACCTGTTGTTGTTTTGAACAAAAACCATTCAAAATCAACATCTTAACCTAGCAGAGCATTAAATATCACATTCAGTGTCCTGCTGACATGGTGTTATACTAAGATATAACACCAACTCTGTAAAACACTTTTTTAATTTTTTTATAAAAAAGGCTGTAACAAAGTGTGTACCAAGTCTTGAGATAGTCGCCATATTAAAGAAAGCTAATGAACTTCAAAGTAAAGGCCTGTAAACTCTAACCTTAAGTTTTTCATCTAATTATCAACGTGCAAGCAGTCAAAATATTCCCATTTACGCCAGCTAATATTGTGCTTTTAGTATTGAGCATTGCCTGTGTATTCAGCCTGTTGCCTGCCAGTTACGCACTGGCAGCAGGACTAATCTGGGGCTGGTTCTTTGCTGATCAGCAGTCTTTACCCCTCGCTAGCTGGGCCAGTCTGTTATTAAAACTTGCTATTGTGCTACTAGGCTTCAGCCTCCCATTAACGGAGTTATGGGGAACCGCCAAAGACAGCTTTGTATTAACAGTCAGCGTTATTGCCGGAGCATTAATAGTGGGTTTGTTGATGGCAAAACTATTAAAACTGGACAATCAACAGGGTTGGCTGATCAGCTCAGGGACTGCGATTTGTGGTGGTAGTGCGATTGCTGCAGTGGGCTCATCGATAAAAGCCAGTAGCCATAATATGGTTATATCACTGGCGATTGTTTTTATTTTGAATGCGGTAGCGTTATTTGTGTTTCCGATGATTGGACATTGGCTGGAACTGACACAAAGCCAGTTTGGCCTGTGGGCGGCGCTGGGCATTCACGATACCAGTAGCGTGGTCGGCGCGGCTGCAGTCTATGGTGAAGAAGCATTGGATATAGCTACAACCACGAAGCTTTCGCGTGCTTTATGGATCATTCCTCTGGCTATCATTGCCTCATTATCGCAACATTCAGGCAAAATTAGATTCAGTCTGCCATTGTTTATCGTGTTCTTTTTGCTAGCCAGCTCGGTTAGTAGCTTTGTCATGTCACCAGAGCTTATGGCGCAAGTGGGCACTTACATCAAGCCGGCTTCAAAAAACTTGTTTGCACTGAGTCTGCTTTGGATGGGAACCAGCTTGAATAAAGCTGCAATCAAGGCAATCCCGATTCGTTCAATGCTACTTGGTATCATTCTTTGGCTTGCGGTATCCATAAGCTCATTGTACGTTGTCATGCAGTGGTATCCATAGCCCAATTAGCCCATAACCCAATAGCAGATTAAGAGAACATCATGTTTGCACTGCAATTTAATCAGCTGGATCGTCAAGCTGAACTAAGAATCAATCCCGCTCAACTTCGCGACCTTGCGCAACAGACAGACAGCATTATCCTGCCAGTCCACCGTCAGCAATTGCTGACTCAGGGTGACAGCCTCCTATGGTTAAACTGGAGGGAGCTATCCGGTACAGTCGAGGATATACAAGATAAGCATTTAATCTATCTAGGACAGGTTAAAGAGGCCGACCAGATCAAGCACTACTTCAGTTACCGGCTTACCAAACCAGACTATTTTATCCAGCAATTTAATTTTGTCTCCCTGAAAGGCTTACGAGAGTTGTTGCCGCTATTATCGGAATCTGAAGCATTTTTAGCTAACGTAGCGATAGGTATTGAACATTGGCACAACACCCACCAGTATTGTGGCTATTGTGGCCATGCCACCTACTCCAAGTTGGCTGGTTTTGTCCGCCAATGCAGTAATCAAGAATGCGACAAAGAGCACTATCCGCGAACCGACGCGGCTGTGATCTGTGCTATCACTTATCAGGACAAAATTTTACTGGGGCGCCAGGCTCAGTGGCCTGAAAAACTCTACTCTGTTATTGCAGGGTTTGTGGAACCTGGAGAGAGTCTGGAACAAGCGGTTGCACGCGAAGCTAACGAAGAAGCAGGACTAACGGTCACCAATATTCAGTATTTTGGTTCACAACCTTGGCCCTTCCCTCAGTCATTAATGACCGGATTTACTGCTGAGGCGACCGACCCTTCGATTGAGTTGAAAGATGATGAACTAGAGCATGCCGCATGGTTTACTCGTTCTCAAATCAATGAGTTAGTAAACAGTGAGCAGCTTATCCTGCCAAATAAATACTCCATTTCAAGAACTCTGATCGAGCACTGGAGAGAGCTAAGCATTTGATAATTCATCATTAAACTGTTTTTAATCCTTATTTTTTGTATATTTTTTAAACAGTTATTGACGAAGAATCCTTTCTCAAGTACAAATAGAAACAATCCTTATAACTATCGCTTATAAAAAGCAGGTGGTAAGGAGATACAGGATGTTTAGGAAACCGCTAACGCTTTTCTCAAGCTCATATTAAGTTGAGAGCAGGTTAGCCAGATTTAGGAAACAAGGAGTTCTTATGTCTAAGATCACAATTCTCGCCGGCGACTTTCCAAGTGGCAATGGTCATTTCTCATTTCGTAACTTTACTCTTCCCGGAGACAGTAACCACTATCTCTGCGAAACGGTTAACATCAACCAGCTTGAATCCTTCAATAAAATCAATAAAGAAATGGTCACTATGTTGGGGGTCAGCGAACGGACTGAGCGTATGCTGGATGACTTAACTGAAGACCAGGTGTTGTTTATGGTTCGCTTAAAGGATAAAAGGCGGTTTGTCGGTTTAGCCGATAAACGGACTTATGACAAAATGAATACAGCGAGACGAATTGAAGGTAATAGAAATCAACCGATAGCTAAAGCGCCTTCAGCGGCTTAGACAATCCGTTGCCTAACTAGGCTCGATCCCAGGGAAAAGCAATGACCTCTTGAATATCCTTGGTATTGAGTTTGATCATCAATAAACGATCGAGCCCTAAAGCAACCCCAGAGCACTCAGGCAAGCCATGCTCCAACGCTGCAATAAAGCGCTGGTCAATGGCTATTTCAGGCAAGTTATTACTCTTGCGCCACTGATTATCGGCGTTGAAGCGTGCCAGTTGTTGCTCACTATTGGCCAACTCATAAAAGCCATTAGCCAACTCGACACCTTCAATATATAACTCAAAACGATGAGCCACTCGCGGATCTGTCTCTGAAATACGGGCTAAAGCGGCTTGGTTGGCTGGATAATCATAAATAAATAAAACTGTGCCCCGCTTACCAAGTTGTGGCTCAATCTTGTCCTCAAACAATAGACTTAGAAAATCATCCCGCTCCAAATCCTCAGGAAGACTCCCCAGATTAGAACGAGCAAACTGCTCAAGCTCATCATCTTTGATGGATAAGGGATCGATGCCAAGATAATCGATAAATACCTGTTGATAGGTGAAATCCTGTCGTTGCTTTGGCCCTAGTACCTCAGTAACCAGTCCAAAGACATCATCCATCAACTGAAAAAGATCAAAACCCAACCGATACCATTCCAGCATGGTGAACTCCGGGTTGTGTTTAGCTCCAACCTCATCCTGCCGAAACGCTTTACAAATTTGATAAATTGAACCAGACCCAGCCGCCAGCAAACGCTTCATGGCGTATTCTGGAGAGGTCTGGAGAAAGCCTTTTTCAGCAGAGCAGCCAATATCAGCGGTCATCGAATGCATATAGCGATCCGTCACCCCATGATGTGACAAAGCAGGCGTATCCACTTCAAGCACTTCTCGCTCGTCAAAAAAGGCACGGATTGTTGATAACAACTTCGCGCGGGCTTTGAGGTTTTGTAGTGAAGCTGAAGGTTTCCAGTGGGTCATAGGTTTGAGTCGAAAGTTAACTTTACTGATTGATGGGTTACGCTTTTCAAGCTAACCCATCCTATAAACTTACATTAGTATTGATTATTCCATATTAAATAAGGGCAGGCACATTGGCCTGCCCCTACCAATCTTCTAATGCAATCCCCTTACTATCACCATCCCCACCTAGCGAAGGGAAATTCTTGCTAGACAAGGCTTGCTGATTTTTAAATAGAGGGAGTTTAGATCAACTTAACGACCTTTTTTAAAAATCAGCGTAACGCAGTATAGCAAAGACTAGTCTCTTCCTAGCGACGGAAAAATATCCTTAGGCGCGGCATCTAGTCTGTGAGGACGCGCAGTTGGCAAGTAGCTGCATCCGAGCAGGCCTGATAACAAAGCATAAGGATATTTTAACAAGCTAGGCGCGTGAAACGTAATCGCCAGTACGGGTATCGACTTTTAACTTGTCGCCAATATTCACAAACAAAGGCACTTTGACAACTGCGCCTGTGTGCATGGTGGCTGGCTTTGAGCCGCCGCCGGAGGTATCGCCGCGCAGACCTGGGTCGGTGTCGGTTACTTCGAGCACTACAAAATTGGGTGGTGTTACGTCGATTGGGTTACCGTTCCATAATGTGATTGAGCATTTATCTTGCTCGATCAGGTAAACGGCTTTGTCACCTACTGCATTCTTATCGGCTGATACTTGCTCGAAGGTGTTAGCGTCCATGAAATACCAGAACTCACCATCATTGTAGAGGTACTCCATTTCGGTATCCATAACGTCTGCTGTTTCGATGCTTTCGCCAGATTTAAAAGTTTTTTCGACGGTGCGGCCTGTTAGTAAGTATAATACTTTGGTTTTACTGAAGGCTTGGCCTTTACCGGGACGGACGAATTGGTTGTCGACAACCGTGCACGGTTCGCCGTCGAGCATTAATTTTGTACCATTACGTATGTCGTTGGTGGTAATTGTTCCCATGTGTTCCTCTGGATATCAATGAGTTTATGATTCAAAACCTGCAGATTCTACCGCGAAATGATTCATATTGGCAGGAGCGGGAGTGGAAAAAGTTGCTCTCACAAGCAATTTCTTCGCCTTTTGAGCTATTGTCACGACTGGATCTTTCTATCCAGGATCTTCCTTACTCGATTTTGGCTGAGCACCGATTTGTGCAGAAGGTACCGGAACCTTTTATTGAGCGGATGGAAAAAGGTAATCCTCATGATCCGCTGTTGCGGCAAGTTTTGGCTGTGAACGATGAAAATCTGGAGGTTGCCGGTTTTGTCTCCGATCCATTAAAAGAACAAGAGTCTGAAGTACCCGGGTTGCTCCATAAATATCGTTCACGGGTTCTGGTCATGTTGTCGACCGCCTGTGCCATCAACTGTCGCTATTGCTTTCGCCGCGAATTCCCTTATCAAGAGCACCAAACGGGTCGCGAGGGCTGGCAGGCTATTTTCGACTATTTAGCGGCGCACCCCAAAATCAATGAGGTCATCCTGAGCGGTGGCGACCCCTTAGCAGTTAATGACCCCTATTTAACCGACTTTATCCAACAACTGGAAAAGATTCCTTCCGTCATTCGCCTACGTATTCACACCCGCTTGCCGCTGGTTATTCCGCAGCGCGTGACGAAAGGCTTCATTGATGCCTTGACCCAGACTCGCCTGCAATCTGTCGTCGTGCTCCACATTAACCACCCTAATGAAATTGATGAGCTTTTCGCTCAAGCGACAGCAAGATTGCATCAAAGCGGCATCCATCTTCTGAATCAGAGCGTTCTTTTAAAGGGAGTTAACGACAATAGCGAGATCTTGACCGAACTTAGTGAGAAGCTATTCGCTCATCACATACAGCCTTATTATCTACATCAGCTTGATAAAGTCAGTGGTGCCCACCATTTTGCCGTCGACGACGCGCAAGCTGTAAAGATAATGCAAGAGCTCAATACTAGCCTTGCAGGTTTTCTGGTGCCAAAACTGGTTCGAGAGGAGGCCGGAAAAGCCAGCAAATCCCCTATTGATTTGGGCTTATTAACTTCAGATAATCAATAACTTAGTTAGAAATAAAACTGGCGCTATCTGTGCCTATTCGCTACTATAAAACCATCACTTCATGCAATAATAAAAGCTAAATTGCCGGTAATAGGCTAAGGAGAAAGGGAGTGGCCTTAACTCAAGGACAACTGGGGCTCACAGTTCGAGTCAGAAATGAAATCATGGTCGCTGATATACCTTCCAGCGTCAAAGCCGCTGAGCAGTGGCTGGATCAGCTACCAATTGCAGATATGGGGGAAACAGCCTCCAAGGTATTTCATTATCTGTACGATTTGAATCAATCGCCACTATCCCCTAAAGATCGCCTGCAAATTCTTGAAACGATTGTCCCGACTTGTGAAACACTGATTGATTCACTGTCCGAAGTTTACGTCCATAGTCCTTTAAAATACTCACATAAACTACAGTCAGCTTCTGAGCTAGTGCATGCTCTCGCCTCAGAACTGGTTTTTGGCTTCAACGCGGTTATTGAGGATTTAAACAACGCGTCTGAATTGCTCGAAAAATACGGTAAAACGATTTTGCCAGCGGCTTGTGCCAATAGCCTGCATTATCTTGGCGAAATCCAACTTCAGCGCTATCAGTTATATAAATCCGTTGGTAGTAAGATATGGCGCCAGCAAAATATCATTTTTAAGTTGGCGACAGCTAATGACTTTCTTGAGCATAAATTAAAAAAATCTTCGACCGAACTGGTTAGCGTCAAAAAACAATTGCTCATCAATTTGGTGTTATCAATTTGCAATCCTTACCAGATGAAGCATGGTGAAGCGAGCGATGTTTATAATGCCCTACAAATTTTGACTAACCACATCCAGCTACTACCCACTCTTAATAACGACACTTTGTTTGCTTATTTGCCGGATACCGAAATCCCGCCACAACCTGCAAATGCTATTGAAAACGAATCACAGAAGAAATATGGGATTGATTTAACTCAAGCTGTTGGCATGCTTGAAAACAGCATGATGGAAAAGAAAGGCGGGCTTTTTGGCCGCTTTAAGAAAACTGCCGAAATCAAGCTGGAAGAGGACTTAAAGGCTCAAATTTTAGAAAGCTGGAATACTGTAAAAACCCGAAACTTTATCCGTATCAATTCTAATGATAGCACTCAGGTTGCAGTAGGCTTAGCCAGCTCACACCACTTTCTGGTAGACCGCGGTGGGCAACAGCTGCATGACCGTTTTTTTGGTAAATCCAAAGAAAAACCCGCTTTCCAGGTAGAATCATTGGAGCTTGAACAGGAAGAGAGTCAACACGGGTTTGTCTGGAAAACATCCAAGCCTCGGGGTATGGATATACAGGATAAACGCAAAAGCGAAGATGCTTTTGCTTCAATTTATAAACCCAGAACCTTCGATGAAAGAAAACTGGACAAAGAAAACAATCCCTATAAAGAGCTTAAGACCAGAGTAAAGTATCAATGGATCAGCGGTGTGGTTAAAGATGTCAGCCCAGCGGGATTTTGCGTAGCTTTTGAAAAGGCCCCTTCGCAATATGCCGAAACCAACGAACTGGTTACCGTAAAAAACCTTAAAAGTGGTCAAGAAATGTACAACCTGGGCTTGATTCGCTGGAATCGCTGGCAAGGTCATGATGTCTTCTTGATCGGAGTTGAACTAATTTCACCAGAAGCAATGCCAGTTCGAGCGACGCTGGATTGGGATTATGCAAAGCCCGCATATCATCATAATGGCCTGCTACTTCCTGAAATGCCAAATGCAGGAGTTGACTCGAGTATCATTTTGCCACCATTAGGCTATCGTTCTGGGCAAACAGTCGCTATTATGACTCCCGAAGAAGAATATAAGGTTGAGCTCACTCGCAAAGTAATCGAAACGGATAACTTTATTCAGTTTCACTTTCGCAAAAGGCCTTGATTCAATAAAGAAAAGGGACTTGGGGATCAACCTTAGTTAATGTTAAATTTGTGGGGCAGTTAAATCATTTTCTTATAAAAACGGATACCATAAAGGGTCCTCAAGGTAACTCGATTTCTGATGAAAAAACAGAGCACTAATTCACCAATCAATACCCTGATTTTCTCAAGTTCGGCTAATGAGAGTGAACAACTCGCCAGCCATTTGAAAAATCAAGGGCTCCCTATACGACATCAAGTTGTAGCTAACAGCGAGCAGCTCAAAGCTGCAATTGATGAGAAACAATGGCAACAAGCTTTATTTCTGGATGAGCTTGATAACCTACCAATTCAGCAAGCTTTAACACTTCTAAAAAGTCAAAAGCACTCAGTACCAGCCATTCTCCTTAGCAGTAATTACTCTGAAGAGCAGCGTTTTGATTCCATTGCTAAAGGTGTAAAGGATTGTATTCCAAGTAGTGCTAAAGATTTACTGACGCTCATCATAAAGCGTGAGCAGACACTCGTTAATGCTGAAGCTAAAGTAACAGAGTCCAGCAAAATGCTTTCCGAGACCAGTAAAAGAAACCAATTGCTGTTAGAAAGCTCGAAAGATGCTATCGCCTATATCCATGACGGTATGCATATCTATACCAACCCAACTTATCTCGAGCGTTTTGGTTATGAAGAAGATGACATCATCGTTATGACCATCATGGATCTCATTGACTCCGACGATACCGACAAAATAAAAACATTACTAAAAGACCAAGCAAAAACCGGCGAAGAAGTCAGCCAAGTACTCAAAGGCAAAAATGCAAATGGCGAGACTTTTGAAGCTGACTTTATTGTATCAACCGCAATCTATGACGATGAGCACTGTGTACAATTAGTTGTTCGCGAAGTCAGCGACCAAACTGAGTTGCTTAAAAAGCTAAAAGAAGTCAGCGAAATTGACCAGGTAACAGGTATTTTGAATCGTCCAGCATTTATGGACAGGTTAGATAATATTGCGAGTAAGGCTCGCGACACCAAAATCGACACCGTACTTTACCTTGTTGAGATAGACAACTTCTCAAAGTACCGCTCTGAATATGGTATTGCGGCATGTGATGATTTATTAAAAGATATTGCTGACTGGATGAAGTCACACGTTAGCGATAAAGCTATTGTGGCTCGGATCAGCGATAGTAGCTTCGGTATCATTTCATTTGCAAAAGGAATGTCCCCTAGTGAACTACCCAAAAAATTACTGTCTGAAATTGGTTCACACCTTTTTGAAGTATCCGAACAAACCCTACACATCACCTTCAGCATTGGTGGCGTAACCTGCCATGATAATGATCTTGAACCCGATAAGCTGGTTCTCCATGCAACAGCGGTCAGCCATAAAGTTCAGGATAATGGCGGTAAAGGCTATGAGTTGTTCAACCCTTCAATTGATAGTCTATTAACCGAAGAAGAAAAGATCTTGTATGATGAGTTTGTCCAGGCCAGAGATGAAGGTCACATGACTCTCTTCTACCAACCGATGATGAGCCTACAAGGAAGTCCCGATCAGCAATATATCTGCTATTTCCGCTATAAGATGCAGGACGGCAAATGGGGCCTCGGTAAGGGCATATTCCCGATCTTCGAGAAAGTTGGTATTGATGCTGATATTGATAAAATCACCTTTACCCATAGCTTGAAAATGCTGGCCAAAGACAAAGCGGAGGGCAAGTCAACCAAGCTTTTCCTAACCTTACATCCCAATACGCTATTGAGAGAAGATGCCAGTCGCTGGGTTCGCCAAAGCATCGCTAAAGCAGGCATTGATAGTAAGAGCCTGATTCTAACGCTCAAAAGTCACTTTGCTGCCACTTACTTGAAAAAAGCTATAGAACTTAAGGATGTCTTTAACAAAGATGGGATTCAATTCTGTCTATCTGGAGTGCAAGCCAACGAGCTAGAGCTTATTCAATCGGTTCGACCTAACTATGTTGCTTTCGATGGACGCATGATTGAAGTCTTGAAAGAGCAAGGTACCGACAAAATTGCACCATTAATAACGGCTGCTCACAATGTTGAAGCGAAAGCCATTATCACGAACCTTGAAGAAGCTTCATCGTTAGCGCAGATTTGGCCACTGGGCGTCGACTTTGTTACAGGCAACTATATTTCGAAACCAATGTCCAAGTTGAACTATGACTTTGCCGATAACGATTTCTAGAAGTTAAAACCTGTTAGGTTAGACGCGATGACGCTGCTCAATTAAGGGCAGCAAATTCACTAAACTGTCCAAATAGCCGACATTTAATACGCAATCAGCCGACTTACCTAAAGTCGGCTTTGCTTTATAGGCAACACCAATTCCCGCCTGTTGCAACATCTTCAAATCATTAGCACCGTCGCCTACGGCAATACATTGTTGCTCCTTCAAACCTGCAACTGATGCCCACTCCAGCAAACTCTTAGTCTTCACGTCAGCATTAACAATCGGGTACTCAACCTCTCCAGTCAGAGCCCCATCAGCATAAATCAGTCGGTTAGCTCTGAGCTGAGAAAACGGTAATCTACGCGCCAGCTCTTCCGCAAAAGGCATGAAACCTCCGGAGGCAATCGCAATCTTTCCACTTTGCTGAATAAAATACCGACAAAAAGCCTCCACACCCGGATTAAATTCCAGCTGACGTTTTACTGTCTTTATAGCATCTACCGACAAACCCTTGAGCTGCTGTACTCGTTGCTCGAGACTTTGATTAAAGTCCAGCTCGCCACGCATAGCCGCTTCCGTAATTTCCGACACTTCCTCGCCAACCCCAGCCTGTTTCGCTAACTCATCAATCACTTCTATTGGAATTAAGGTTGAGTCCATGTCAAATACAGCCAACTTAAAAGGCCCATAGGACCGATTTTTAGGTAACAGGCAGTAATCGAATTCATGTAATATGCTTTGCTCATATAAAGCCGACTTTAAAGCACCTTCATTGCCTGAAACTGTATATACAGCAATAGCTAACTGCTCATGCTCTTCCTTCACCAAGGATTTAAATAAGTCATTATGCAATAAGCGATTAAGGGCGTATTCAGGATCTTTTTGATTAAATAAGTAACAATAATAGTCAGACATAACAGGTTTCAAATTGTGTTATCGGGATAGAGACGATTCTATTCAGACGAAAAAACTATGGTATATTAACCCTCAAGAAAAGCCCATTGTAATTTATAGAATAAGAGATATTGGCATTAAACCGACATTCTTCAAAAGCCCTAACACAAAGGCACTGATTTTTTCTGCTATCGTTCTGGCTATTTCCAGCGGCCTTCTGCAATTGTGGCTCACCGAGCAACAATATCAGCAGCAACAGAATTATATCAACAGCTATACTGAAATGCTGACCACGGCATCATCTAGTCAATTGGGTAGCTTTATTCATACTCAGGATAAAGACTCTTTAGAGGCAGTTGCTAAAGGTCTGTATGAAAATGATAGCATCTTCAAAGTCTCCATTTATCAGCGCGATGGAAGCCTTATGTCAAAACTGGAAGCTGATGAACTTCCCGATGACTTACGCTCTGTGGTCGCCGATATTTATTATCAAGACAAGAAAAATGGCTACTTAACGGTGTATTTCAGCCCCACCGCTCAAGCCTCTCTAATCTCTCAAGTGGTCGCCCAGCCAGTCATGATCTGGATTATTAGCGGGATTAGCTGGGGGTTACTCTTATTCGCAATCTCTTTCAAAAAAATTCGTCAGTGGTGGAAGAATCGTAAGCCGAAAGAAAACACAGCCATGGCTGGCAAAGAACTACCCAGCCAAAACCAATTACTGCGCCAACTATTCAAGCATAGTAATGGCAAAAAAGAGCAGCAGGAAGATGGCAGCCAATACGTCATTAAAGCCAATTGGGAGCGCCTGAATGAACGAACCACCCATCAACTATTAACTGTCTTTAATCGCTGGTTGCCAAAAAACAATATTTACTTTTTAAGCTTTAAGCAATCTTTGCTCATCCTCGGCAAAGATTCACAAAAGCTGGAATCTAATCAATTAATACAGCTACAGGTTCTGGTAAGAGCCATGCGACAACTGAAGCTGGAGCCGGCAATATTAATTCATAACCTGAATTTTGACCGTGATATCTATGAAACCTTTTTTGAGGTCATGGAGCCAGGAATCTGGCTTGAATCGGATATCAAACATCAATCATTTATAGACAGTGAACAGCATATTGAGCTTGAAATCGAATCAATCGGCGAAGTTGAATTAACCCGCGTGCCTGATATCGAGGCGCAACAACGAAGTGGTATAGAGCGACAAGCTCGCTTTTTGCTAGGTGGTTAATCAAAGATTTTATGTCAGAGTTACAACCAAAAAAAGGCCATCACGTGATGGCCTTTTGCTTTTTTTCGAGTCGCGATTCAAATAAAGAACGATAGGGGCTAAACTTTTGCGTCCACTTCGATACGCTCCACTCGCTGGAATCCACGTGGCAGTTTATGCCCGCGACGACCTCGCTCACCACGATAATGTTCCAAGTCTTTTGGCTTCAATGTCAGATGGCGTTTTCCTGAGTGAATTACCAGGCTATCCTCTTCGCTGATAGCAACCACAGCAACCATAAACTCTTCTCGTAGTTTTAGTTTAGCCGTTGGGATGCTAATGATCTTATTGCCCTTACCTTTTGCCAGCTCCGGTAAATCGGTTAAAGGGAACACCAGCATTCGACCTTCGTTAGACACAGCAACACAGAACTGGCTTGCTGGGTCTTTGACATTGCAAGGCTTAACAACCTTAGAGCCAGAGGGAAGGTTCAAAAAGGCCTTACCATTTCGAGTTTTCGTCACCAGATCACTGAACTTAGCTACGAAGCCATAACCGGCATCGGTAGCGAATAAGAATTTATCCTCATCTTCACCCATCATGGTCGCCATAAACTCTGCGCCAGCAATAGGATTAACCCGACCGGTTACTGGCTCGCCCAACCCCCGTGCAGACGGCAAAGTATTGGCTAATAGCGAGAATGTACGCCCAGTAGAGTCGAGGAACACTGCGTATTGATTGCTTTTACCTTGCGCTGAATCGAGATACTTATCACCGGAGCGATAATTCATGCCGACTGCATCGACCTCATGCCCCTTAGCACAGCGTACCCAACCTTTTTCAGAAAGAATTACAGTCACTGGCTCAGTCGGCAACAGCTCAGTTTCAGATAGAGCTTTGGCTTCCTTACGCTCTACTATCGGTGAACGACGCTCATCGCCATATTGCTCGATCACTTCTTCAATCTCTTTCTTAATCAAAGTTTTCATGCGCTGCTTTGAGCCAAGCGTCAGCTGTAACCAGTCAGCTTCATCTTCAAGCTCAGACTGCTCATCTTTGATTTTCATCTCTTCAAGTTTTGCCAAGTGGCGTAACTTCAACTCAAGAATGGACTCTGCTTGACGGTCTGACAAATCAAAACGCTTCATTAATTTTAGTTTTGGTTTATCTTCGGTCCGAATAATATGAATCACTTCATCAATATTCAGATAAGCAATCAACAAACCATCTAAAATATGCAGGCGGTCCATCACTTTATCTAAACGATGCTGCAAACGACGACGAACTGTTTCGTGGCGGAACTCAAGCCACTCTTTCAGCATCACCCGCAGGTTTTTCACTTGTGGCCGCCCGTCGATACCTATCATGTTCATGTTGACACGATAGGTACGTTCCAAATCAGTGGTGGCAAACAGGTGACGCATCAACTCTTCAACATCAACCCGGTTGGAACGTGGCTCAATGACTAACCGTGTTGGGTTTTCGTGATCAGACTCATCACGCAGGTCACTGACCATCGGTAGTTTCTTGGCTTGCATTTGAGCAGCAATTTGCTCAAGAATTTTAGAACCAGAGGCTTGATGCGGTAGCGAGGTAATAACAATATCACCATCTTCTTTCTCGAAGCGGGCGCGCATACGAATCGAGCCGCGACCTTTTTCGTATAGCTCAAGAATGTCAGCCCTTGGCGTAATAATTTCTGCATCGGTCGGGAAGTCTGGGCCTTGAATAAACTCTAATAAATCTGGCAACTCAGCTTTTGGGTTTTCCAGTAGATGCACACACGCTTTGCCCACCTCTGCTAAATTATGCGGTGGAATGTCCGTAGCCATACCAACCGCGATTCCTGTGGTGCCATTAAGCAACAAGTTCGGGATACGCGCAGGTAGCACTTCTGGCTCATCCATGGTGCCGTCAAAGTTAGGCGTCCAGTTAACCGTCCCCTGCCCCAGCTCACTCAGTAATAGCTCTGCATAAGCCGCTAGACGCGATTCGGTGTAACGCATAGCCGCGAATGATTTAGGATCATCCGGCGCCCCCCAGTTACCCTGCCCGTCTACCAGTGGATAGCGATAAGAAAACGGCTGCGCCATCAACACCATGGCTTCATAACACGCCGAATCACCATGCGGATGAAACTTACCTAAGACATCACCCACAGTACGTGCTGACTTTTTATATTTTGCGGTCGCTTTTAAGCCCAGCTCACTCATCGCATACACAATTCGACGCTGAACAGGCTTTAAGCCATCGCCGATATGCGGCAAAGCACGATCCATGATCACATACATGGAGTAGTTCAAATAAGCCTGTTCGGTAAACTCCGCCAGTGACTTTTTCTCAATACCTTCGTAATTCATTTCTTCCACGACAGTTCACTTCTCGTTTTAAATTTCTGCTTTATTGCCCTTCAGCTCTAACCACTCTTTACGGTCAGAAGCACGTTTTTTCGACAACAACATATCCATAATGTGCTCAGCCTCGCCATCACCGCCCAAGGTTAACTGCACCAAGCGACGAGTTTCACGGGCCATAGTGGTTTCGCGTAATTGCTTAGGATTCATTTCACCCAAGCCTTTAAAGCGCTGAACCTGTATTTTGCCGCGCTTATTTTCAGCTTTAATGCGATCCAACAAACCTTGCTTTTCATCTTCATCAAGGGCATAAAAAACTTCTTTGCCCACATCAATACGATACAGCGGCGGCATGGCAACGAACACATGGCCAGCACGAACTAATGGTCTGAAATGGCGAACAAACAAAGCACACAACAAAGTGGCAATATGCAGACCATCAGAGTCAGCATCCGCCAGAATGCAGACTTTGCCATACCTGAGTTTACTTAAATCATCAGAACTTGGGTCCAGGCCAATGGCTACTGAAATATCATGAACTTCCTGCGAAGCCAGAATCTGATTGGAGTCGACTTCCCAGGTGTTCAGGATTTTGCCGCGTAACGGCATGATTGCCTGATATTCTTTATCGCGAGCCTGTTTTGCTGAGCCGCCCGCTGAGTCACCCTCCACCAGAAACAGCTCACTGCTCATGGCATCTGAACCTGCACAATCGGCCAGCTTGCCGGGCAACGCAGGTCCCTGGGTAACTTTCTTACGCACAATTTTCTTGCTGGCACGCATTCGCTTATGCGCATTACTGATGGCGCGCTCCGCTAAAGCATCGCCAATGACCGGGTTTTGATTGAGCCACAGGCTAAAGGCATCTTTAACCACACCCGCAACAAAGGTTGCGCACTGGCGTGACGATAAACGCTCTTTAGTCTGGCCTGAAAACTGCGGGTCATCCAGCTTGACCGATAGTACATAACTGATGCGATCCCACACGTCTTCGGCACTTAACTTAACACCACGCGGTAATAAGTTTCTAAATTCACAGAACTCACGCATGGCATCTAACAAGCCATTACGCAAACCATTAACGTGAGTGCCGCCTTGTGGTGTGGGGATAAGGTTGACGTAACTTTCTGCCAGACATTCACCGCCTTCCGGCAACCACATGAAAGCCCAATCCACCGCTTCCGCTTCACCCTGTAAAGAACCGGTAAAAGGCTCTTCGGGTAGTCGCTCGAAGCCACCGGCCTGCTCTAACAAATAAGCAGTTAAACCATCTTCATACAGCCACTCGTCCTGTTCGCCCGAGGCTTTGTTATCAAAGATCACCTTAAGACCAGGACACAAAATCGCTTTTGCTTTGAGCAGATGTTTTAGACGTGAGATTGAGAATTTTTCGCTATCAAAATATTTGCTGTCAGGCCAGAATTTAACACTGGTTCCAGTGTTGCGCTTGCCAACTTCAGCAACCACTTCCAAATCTTTGACCTTAAAGCCATCTTCAAAGGCCATGAAGTATTGGTTACCATCACGCTTAACGGTAACTTCAACGCGCTTGGATAAGGCGTTAACCACCGAAATACCCACGCCATGCAAGCCACCTGAAAATTGATAGTTTTTATTGGAAAACTTACCGCCGGCATGCAGTTTGCTCATAATGAGCTCAACGCCGGGTATGCCTTCCTCTGGATGAATATCAACCGGCATACCACGCCCGTCATCCTCAACCTCAAGGCCGCCATCTTTGTGTAGAGTCACCTTAATGGTTTTCGCATGCCCCGCTAAAGCTTCATCCACACTGTTATCGATCACCTCTTGTCCAAGATGATTTGGACGGCTGGTGTCGGTATACATACCGGGACGTTTTTTAACTGGATCAAGGCCGCTGAGAACCTCAATGGATTCAGCTGTATATTGATTATTCGCCATAAGTAAATTATTGATTTTGTGTTAGGAGAGTCAAATTGACTCAATATATTGTTATTCGGCTCTTATCCTATAAAGGCCGATCAGCAAGTGCAAGTAAAATTATTGAATGGTGTAAAGTGCTTTCAACGAAGACTAATTAAGCCGCTGATTAATAGCCAGAAATGGCAAAATTCACATTGGGCAAATAATGATCAACCCGGTAATGCTGTTTATCAATCACCCCATCAGCATGACATTGGTAAACTGCGTAGCCTGGAGTTTCCCCGCTGGCGGCAAAATCCGCAGAGTGGCGCTTAAATTGAACACAGGTAGAAGGAACCGAACAATAAACTGCATTATCGATTTTATATTCGGAAAATTGATGAACATGACCAAAACCACATAACTTCACTTGAGGATGCTCAGTCACCAACTCCAGTATTTCATCTTTATTGCTAATCCCTATTTCGTCGAGCCAATCACTACCCACAGGAACAGGATGATGATGCATGTAGAGCATGGTAGGCAAATCAGAGTTTTCTTCGAGGCAACGTCTAACCCAATCAAGCTCTGACTCATCAATATGACCATGAACCTGATCTTCGATGTGGCTACTGACCATTAGTATCTGCCAATGCTCAGTCAAAATCTGTTTATGATTAAAAAGCGGCGCTTGTGATAAGAAGCTGGTTAGATACCCGACTTCATCATGATTGCCAGCGAGCGTGAAGACTGGTTTACCCAATTTTGCCATTTGCTCAGCAAAGAATTGATAGGAAGCTTTTGAATAGTCCTGGGAAATATCACCGGTAACGATAATCACATCAGGATCGATTGCCTGTGTGCGGATATCATCCAACACCGCGCAGAAGCTTTCCTGAGTATTTACCCCAAGCAAGCTACCCTGGTCATCAGCAAACAAATGCGGATCTGAAAGGTGCAAAACGGTCATTTCAGGTCGCCCAATAAATAGGCGTTTGCAGTCGTAAGTCAAATCAATCTCCTATTCGTTGTAGTCATTATCGCTTATATGCTAATGCAAAAACGCTAAGTGGGTCGTATTCGCAGTGTGAGATTGACCAAATTGTAGACAAAAGTTAAGCCATTCGCCCAAAAATCGATTTAATTGGAGCTTTTCGTCAGGCTGCTTCATCTCGGTGTTGGGATAAATATAGACTGGCGGCAACATTCCCTCATTCAATCCCGATAAGACTTCAGCCATCTGGGCATCGTGATAAACACGAACCAGGAACTCACGATTAACAGCCGACGCATAAGGGGCTGAGCTATCGCAGTACTGACTCAAGCGGTATGTGACCGTGTAACGGCTAATTTGTTCCAGTGTAATCTTCACGTCAGGTTGCTTTTCAACGCTCATAAAAACCGCATCAGACTCATGGCATAGTGACTCCCCAGCACTACCAATCAGTTTATTCAACTTAAGGTAGTTACTGGCGCACAACGCCATAAACTCTTTCAGGTCTGGAACATACTTTCTTGCTGAAGGCATAAGCACCCATCAATAACCAAAAGCTATCCTTGAGAACAGTCATCAGCAAGTTCCAGTTGCTGCTCATTCAATAAAAACCACTGGATGGCAATTAAAGCCATAGCATTACTAATACCGCCATTAGCTAGAAGTTGCAACATTTCTTGTCGCGAGACAGCTAACACCTTGATATCTTCATGCTCATCATCCAAACCGGCGTAGTCTACCAAGTTTGAGCTATCAACCAAACCCAGAAACAGATCAACGTATTCGGTAGTGCCGCCAGGGCTAACCCAGTAGCCCGGCATCTCAATCAATTTATCGATATAACAACGTGCCTCTTCTTCAGCTTCTCGGTGTGCCACGTCATGCGGCTCCTCCCCCTCCTCGACCATCCCCGCAATGATTTCCAGTAACCAGGGAGAATGTTCATCTTTGAGCGAACCGGGACGACATTGTTCTATCATTACAAAGCGATCAAGACGTGGGTCGAATAGCAAAACACCGACCGCGTTGCCACGCTCAAATAGTTCACGTTGAATAAGCGGACTCCAGCCACCTAGATACTGGCGGTGGCGAAAAGTGTATTTCTGCATGCTGAAAAATCCCTGATAGAGAGTTTCAGTCTTAATAATCTCAACATCCTGAGGACCAAACTGTTTCTTCAAGTGAACTACCTGTAATTGCATTTAATGAATTAAATCTAGCACCAATCGGAGCAAACCCCAAGCGCGCAGACCATATCCCAAGCACGTTCTAACCGGCCGAATGTTAGCACTTCATAATCTGTTACACTTACTGTATTGTTTGAAATACCAATAATTACTATGCTTTAGCCAACCAAGAGAGGTGTCCATGGAGCAGCCGATATTTGATTTGGAACAAGCTCGACAAAACATGGTTGAACAGCAAATCCGTCCATGGAATGTGCTGGATAATCAGTTACTCGATTTGATTTCAGGCTTACCCCGCGACAGATTTGTACCCGAAGAATTTTGCTCACTTGCTTATGCCGATACGCAAATTCCGCTTGGTCATAGCCAATGCATGATGCCGCCTCGCGAAGAAGCTCGCATGTTACAGGCATTACGCATACAGCCAAGCGACGTAGTGCTGGAAATTGGTACCGGCACAGGCTACTGCACTGCCTTAATGGCACAATTGGCACACAAAGTTTATAGCGTGGACATCATCGGCGAATTTATAGAACAGGCAAAAGAGCGCACCCTCGAATTAGGACTCGAGAATATAGAATTTGAAGAAGGCGATGCAGCGACTGGCTGGCCTCATTACAAGCCTTATGACGTTATTGCCATAACTGGTAGCTTTTATAAATTACCTAAAGCATTCAAACGTCACCTGCCTATCGGGGGCCGTTTGTTTTGTGTCGTTGGGCAGGAGCCTGCGATGAAAGCGAAACTCATTACCCGAACCGGTGATGATGAATGGCACGAAGAAATATTATTCGAGACCGTTTTGCCCTATCTAATCAACGCAAAACGTGCCGAGCAATTTGAGTTTTAAAAACAATAGATAAACACCAAGACAAAAGTGCTTATCGCAACAATCAATTTGGAATATGGTATGAAGCCTAAAGCAAAGATTAAATTAGTCGCTCTGACACTCCTGTCACTGAGTGGCTTCACTGCAAATGCAAATACAGACCTAATGGATGTTTATCAGGATGCTCTGAATAATGATCCACAATACAAAATCAGTGATGCCAACTTAAGAGCAACCGAGCAAGGTGTGCGCATCAATCGTTCAAGCTTGTTACCTCAAGTCAGCGCTTCAGCGACAAAGGGCCGAAGTGATAATGACTATTCAGGCCAAGGCCTTGATGGGAGTCCCTCTGATCCTTTTAACAACTCTGTAGACTCAACGACTTATCGAGTTCAACTCAGCCAATCACTATTTGATTGGAGTCTATGGGTTGCTTTGGAACAAGCTGAAATGCGTGTTCGTGCAGCAGAACTAAACCACGCTGCTAATTTGCAGGACTTAATGATTCGAACAGCGCAAGCTTACTTTAGAGTGCTAAGCGCAGAAGAGGTTCTTGCTGCTACGCGTTCTGAAAAAGAAGCTTTGCAAAACCAGCTCGATATGACTCGCGAGCAATTTGAGTCAGGTCTATCAACAGCAACTGACTATTTGGATGCACAGGCAAACTACGACCAGGCGCAAGTTAGTGAGCTTCAGTCTGAGAATGAATACAACAATGCGAAAGAAACCTTGCGTGAGATCACAGGTCAATATTACGCCGAGCTTGAAGCAACAGATAATAGCATTACCTTGATGCCACCCAACCCAGAAAATATCGATGATTGGATGCGCGCTGCGCGTGAAGCCAACTTGAACCTCAAGGCAAAGCAATTTGAGGTAAGAGTCGCTCGCGAAGAAGTAAAGCGTAACCGTAGCGGCCATTATCCCACAGCTGATCTGAGTGTCAGTTATTCTGATCAGGAAACTGAAACGGATCGCTTCTTCCCAATCCAGAACATTGAGCAAAATACATTAAATATGCAGGATGGTTATCAAGCCGGTATTACCGTGACCATCCCACTTTTTTCTGGCTTCAGGACTTCAGCTCAAACCGAACAAGCCAAGCAAAACTACTTGCGCACAACGCACGAACTTGACCAAAGCGATAGATTGGTTCAGAAAAATGCTCGTATGGCTTACACCAATCTGCAAACTGCTATAAAGTCATTCGAAGCCAACAAACGTGCTTACGAATCAAGTTCAAGTTCACTAGAGTCTACTCAGGAAGGCTATCAGGCAGGTACCCGAAATATCGTCGATGTCTTAATTGCTACGCGGAGCACCTATTCGTCACAGCGCAATATGATTCGTGCAAAATATGACTACCTCATCAGTAGCTTACAACTCAAGGCGGCGGCAGGAACCTTAACTGAAAAAGACCTGGAAATCGTCAATAGCTGGTTAGAGCAATACTAACGTAATCTGATGTCAGTGTTATTGGGTGACTTCCTACATTATAAGTAAGACTCAATAACGCTGACCGTTTTATCCAGAGCACCGCGATTAGTATTAATGACCTCAGCAGCTTTGGCACCCATACTTTTTGCTCTTACTTTATCTTCAAATAACTGAATGATCACACTGGCTAACTCTTTCTCATCGGCCACCATTTGCGCACCAGCAGCTTCAATTAAATCCCTAAAAATCTCATTAAAGTTATGAATGTATGGACCTGTTAAGACAGGTTTCCCCAACACGGCTGGCTCAATCGGGTTATGCCCACCAACTTCAGCAAAGCTGCCCCCTATCCAACAAATATCCGATAGATTAAAGGCTTTCATAAGTTCACCCATCGTATCGCCCAGCAAGACATCTACATTCTCGGACCAAGTATCAGGGCAAGAGCGACGAGCTACACTATATCCGTCATTTTCAATTAAATGAAACACAGCTTCAAAACGCTCTGGATGACGAGGTACTAATATTAATTTAGCACCAGGGATTTTATTACATACTATTTTATGAGCCTTAAGTACCGCCTCATCTTCCCCTTTATGAGTGCTTGCAGCGATCCAGACAGGAACACCTTTCCAGTCAGGGTAATACTCATGGTCAGTAAAATTCGGTACATCCATATCAAACTTGATATTGCCAGTTACCAATGACCTCTCTTTAGACAAACCCAGTCGAATATAGCGTTCTGCATCATGCTTATTAACTGCTAGAACTTTAACGAAGGCATCCATCATTTCATTCGCCAAAGATGCAATCTTTTCATATTTGTTTGCCGAACGACCAGATAAACGAGCGTTAGCTAAAATGACAGGAATATTTTTTTCCTTAAGATGATGAAGCCAATTAGGCCACAACTCGGTTTCCATTATAACTAACAACCGAGGCTTAGCACGACGAATAAAACGCTTAATGGTTCCAGGTAAGTCACAGGGTGAATAGTGATGTTTCACTTTATCACCCAGCCCATTGTAGATTTGTCTCGCACCAGTGGGGGTGGTTGTAGTAACAATAATATTAAGATCTGGATATTTAGCTAATAGCTTTTTTATGATAGCAATGGCGGCATTAGACTCCCCCATTGAAACCGCATGAAACCAGATACTTTCCTTGTGTTGTTTGCTAACAATACCAAAGCGCTCTCGCAATGGCTCACGGTACTGCGGTGGCTTGAAGCTTTTATACACCCAGCGCATGCATAACAAGGGAGCTGCAAGAATATATAATAATGTATAAAGATAACGTAACAAGTATCTGTCTTCCCTTATGACCAAGGCTTATCGGCCTTATCTATGTTTTATTTTTTTCTGCTCTTTGCTTTCGCACTTCTTTTGGGTCGGCAATTAGAGGACGATAAATCTCAATTCTGTCACCATCATGCAGAGTGTCTGTTAGCTTTGCCAACTTGCTGAAAATCCCAACTTTATTTTGAGTCAAATCGATCTCAGGGTGCAGCTCAATGATACCAGACTGACTGACAATCTCTTCGATAGTAGCCGATGCTTCAACTTCAAGCGATAACAATGTCTGCTTTTCAGGAAGAGCATAACAAACTTCCACAGTAATTCTATGAATTTGAGGCATTAGATATAGACCTCTCTCGCCCTCTTTGAGAAAGCATCCACAAATGACTCAGCCATCTGATTAAATACAGCGCCAAACGCTAAGTTGGTAAGGGGATTCGAAAACTCAAATTCAACTACCAGCTCTATTTTACAGGCATTCTCACTTAATTCATCAAACGTCCACTGACCAGTTAAATGCTTAAATGGCCCCATCACTAATTCCATTGCGATGCTTTGATAAGGATGGTTAGTATTACGAGTAGTAAATTCTTTTGCAAAGCCTCCTTTTGCTACCGATAGCATGGCAGTTACTGTATCCTCAGTTCGCTCTAGAACCTTAGCATCATTACAATTTGGCAAAAACTCGGGATATTTTTCAATATCATCCACTAAATCAAACATTTGTTTTGCCGAAAAAGGTAAAAGCGCTTGTCGCCGAATGGTTTTCATTGCAAAAAAGTGATATTAAGGTTAAAAAGTGCGGCAATTGTAACACTGCCATCCCCTGAAATACCAACTATTGAGCAATGACAGTCAGACCCCTATAATGCTGTCTAACTTAGCAATAACCCCATACAGGATTTACTTTGGCTAAAAAAAAGGGCAAGCCCTCAGGCAACACCATTGCGCTGAATAAGCGCGCACGTCATGACTACTTTATCGAAGATACCTTTGAAGCCGGACTGGTTTTGCAGGGCTGGGAAGTAAAAAGCATACGTGCTGGAAAAGTAAACCTTGCGGAGAGTTATGTTCTACTCAAAGATGGTGAGGCTTTTCTGTTTGGCTGCCATATTACGCCATTAATTTCTGCATCCACTCACGTTGTTGCCGATCCTACACGTACTCGAAAATTACTGTTGCATGATCGCGAACTAGCACAATTATTCCGTGGTGTGGAGCAACAGGGCTATACGGTGGTGGCTCTGGCAATGTACTGGAAGCAACATCGCGTTAAACTCGAAATTGGCTGTGCCAAAGGTAAGAAGATGCACGACAAGAGAGCAACGGAGAAAGAACGCGAGTGGAACAAAGCAAAAGAACGCATCATGAAGCGTCATTAGGGATGGCTATTCATACCCTATGAATTAAGGTATAAAGTTAACAGATGCCTTAAGTGTGGGCTACACCACATCGCACCATTTAGTGCTTTGTTAGTATTTACTGCACTGTATAGCATATTGATTTTAAACGACTTAATTAAAGGCTCTTAACTTTCTGACAGATGAGTCGAAAAGCACTGAACAAAGGTAACTCACTTGAAACGTTACACCACAATTTTTCTAGCATTAACGTTAACAGGTTGCTCTTTTATCGAAGATAGAAGCCAAGACCCTGTTGAAATTATTGATATTAGCGATGGCACTCGCTCAACGTATAGAGGTAGCTCTGACCAGCGGTCAGATGCTATTGAATATACTGTTCGCTCCGGCGATACATTAGGCTCGATCGCCAAACAGATGCTAGGTAATGCCCAACGCTACCTCGAGATTGCTAAGCTTAATAGTATAGAACCACAAGCCCCCATTTATGTTGGTCAACAATTGAAGCTCCCAAGTAAAGGCTTAATTTTGGTACAACCGAGAACCACAAAACAGGCTGATACCAAACCTCAAAAGACAGCCAAGGTAGAAGCCCAGCAATCAAAAATGGATTTGTTACTGTCAGAGCAACGCTATGACGAAGCTATCGAGCACGCTCGTGCCCAAGAGGATTTATCGGACAATAATGAGTTACAAGAGCAGCTTATTATCGCCACACAGAATCAGGTTCGCCTATTCCGTCAAGAAAGCCTGACTGGAGAAGCAGAAGGCTTGTTGCAGGTATTAATTGACGATGGTCGCCTATCAGAGTCGAGCCAACAGATTTTGCTCTCTAATCTAGCAGCCCTGAATGTTGAGCAGGACTTAGCCGAAGCCAAACAACTGGCTGACCAGCAAGAGTTTGATAAGTCTTATAATATTCTACTCAGTGCCTGGCAGGTCTCAGGTACACGCTTGGAATCTAATGCATTATTTACTGGCACTCGAAATAAAGTCAGTGAGAACTATCACCAAAAAGCACTTCGACTCTATCGTAATCAGAAGCTCGACGAGGCGTTAATTTACTGGGATAAAATTTTAGCCATTAATCCATCGGATGATTTGGCACTTGTATATAAAGACAGAGTTAAATCGTTAAAAGAACGCCTTGACTCGTTATAAATATCACCAGTTATCAAACACTAAAAAGGCTATCGTAAGATAGCCTTTTTCTTTTTATAGTTAAGCATTCATCTAACACCATCTTCCGTTGCACCACCTATTCTTTTTCTCGGTCAGAGTCTTTGGGTGATTCAGAGTCAGTGTCATCCTGAGAAATAATCAAGGTTTTGTCTAAATCGGTAATGGTTTCAAGCAAACTCGGATCGGGCGAGGTGCCTATATACTGTGTTTGAGTCAAGCCCGCCAGCTTCTGCGAAAGATCATTGACCTCCTGTTGCAAACGCCCCACCTCATCATGCGTATCCACCTTGAGTATATCCGCTTCTCCGTGATTTCTGAGCTCTCTTATAACATGCCGCGTCTCGTTAACCCGCTGAATAAAGCGATTGGCTAGCCAATAAACCCCTGAGAATACCGCCAACATGATCAAAAACATCCAGATAATCATTGCCAGCAGCGATGACTGAGTAGCACTCTTCAAATTATTACGGCTTATAGCGATAAATGCATTACCGATAACTTTATCCTGATACTTTATCTGAGAGTCAAAAAGGACCACCTCTTGATCATAATCAGTCAAATTTGAGTATATCTGAGCTTCAGATGTCTTCTGTTGTATCTCGCTGGCAGGAGGCAATGAGAATGGCTTGCTAATTTGCTCAGGCTGACTGCTACTCTGCACGATCCCATCCTTATCACGGATCGAGAGATGACGTATTTGGGAATTATCAGCAATATCCCGAGTCAACTCCTGTAAAGTAATACGCTCTTCAAGCAATAGAGGCTCTCGGCTTTCCTGAGAAATAATTTGCACCATTGAATTCCCATAATCAAACACTAACTGATTCATCAGTTTATTCTGTTTGTTATAAACCCAAACCATGCCAAGAATCATGACCAGTAAAACCACAGTCGATAAGCTAATAGCCCAACGTGCCCGCATCGAAACAAAGCGAATGCCTGCTAAGCCTTCTTTGTTCTGGGTTAATTCTTTAGTTAGCGTCTCGATTTCTTCTAGGAGTTCATCGCTAGTGAGGTAACGATGGTCAGGGTTCTTTTGCAATAAGCGGAATATAATGCTTTGCCACATGAAACCCTGTTCAGACACAATATTAATTGGCTGGGGATTTAAATGAAGAACAGCCTGCATCATGGCTGCATAATTCGGAGCCTGAAAAGGAAGCTCCCCTTTGGTGACCTGATACAGAATCACACCAAGCGAATAGAGATCCGTTTTAAAGTCCACACCGTGCCCAGTTATTTGCTCGGGCGACATATAGGCAGGTGTTCCCATTATTTTGTCTTTGCTTTTACCACCTTCATCTTCAAGAAAGAGGTGCTCAACATGAGCAATACCAAAGTCGGTAATTTTGAACCGGCGGCCACCATCCAATACCAAAATATTATCAGGCTTCAAATCACGGTGTATCACACCATTTTGATGAGCGTAGTCAAGCGCCAGGGCCAATTGCTTAGCAAGATCAGAGGCTTGCTCTAAACTCAAAATCCCATTTTGTTGTAGGTACTCATCAAGGTTTTCACCTTCCAACAACTCCATCGCAATGAAGGGACGCTCTTGCCAGATTCCCACATCATAAATAGTGACAATGCCAGGATGACCTAAACGCCCAGCAGCTTTTGCCTCGCGCAAAAAAAGCTCGCGGTACTCCTCTTTTTCCACTAGTTCGTGTTTTAAGAGTTTTATCGCGAGCATTCGACCGATTTCTGGATCTTCTGCCTGGTAAACGACAGACATAGCTCCACGGCCAATTTCTTTGACTAACTTGTAGCGCCCGATGCGCAGTTCGTTATCTTGAGTCATTGATGATTACAGGAACAACCAGGCAAGAACTCCCAACAGAATAACCGCTGCTACTCCCAATGAACCGATCAACATCCAGTTCATTTCTTCTTTGTCTTCTTGTAGCTGAGCTTCATTGCTATCAACTAATGTAAATAGGAACTCGGTATGGCCTACTTGAATTCTATCGCCAAACGATATAATTCGCTCCGAAACCTTCTCACCATTAACGATAGTACCATTGGACGACAACAAATTTAGAATGCGCCACTGCCCGTCAGAGAAGGTAATCTGAGCATGGGTTGATGATGCAGCTGGATCATACAAAGTCACGCTATTACCCTTTCCGCGCCCAATAACATTCTTACCATACTCCAGCAAGAATGCCTGCCCAGCGTGAGGCTTAGTGGTTGCAAGTAAAGCTGGAACCTTAGTCCCATCATCTTCCAACTTTTGAATTTCCTCTTTAATCATCCTTTCTACTTGACTCGAATCGAAGACCAGTGTTCCTTGTGGTCCCGCTTTATCTTCACGAAATTCAGACTTGTGTTGTGAAGGATTTTTCTCAGAAGACATACCTACCTCACATTAACCTAGTTTAAGGATTGTTTTGATTTTTGTTATAAACTTTTCAATCGGCGTTTCTTTTTTCTGTGGCTTGGGCTCAGTTACAGGCGATGAAATCAGCATTAAAGAAATATTATCGCTACCCCCATTCTTACATGCTAGCTCAACCAGATATTCGACCTTAGCCTGATTATCACGAGGAAGCTTTAAAGCAGCAACAATTTCTTGTCTCGAAAGCTCTTCGTAAAGACCATCACTTGCCAGTAATAAAGACTCCCCATAACCCCATTCGCGCTTCAAAGAACCAATATTAAGCTGGTTCTCATTCTCAATACCTAAGCATTGAGTGATCACATGACGTTTAGGATGATTTTTAACCTCAGCCTTCTCTAGCAAGCCAGCATTCACCAGCTTCTGAACCAAGGTATGATCTTCGGTTAACTGAGCCAACTCACCCGTTTCCTGATTCCAAAGATAGGCTCGACTATCGCCCACCCAGGCAATCTCATAGTCCAAACCATTGGAATGCACAGCAACCACAGTTGCTCCACGATCCTCCTGTTCATGCTTGTTATGCGCCTTGATCACAGAATGAGCCGAGTGCACCGCACTATGCAAATTAAAGCCTTTCTTGATCGACTTTGAAATCTCTTCGACTGCGTATTGACTAGCTTGCTCGCCTTGTTTAAGGCCGCCGACACCATCAGACAACAACCACAACCCCAACTCAGTGGAAGCAAAAACCTTGTCATCATTATTTTGGCGCGACATCCCTTTATGCGACAGCATGGCAAACTGTATTTTTGACATTTGTATACTACTCATTGCCCCTCCTGTTTCTACAAAAGAGTGTAGCCTGTTGATCTTAAAATGAATGTTAACCAAGCCACAAATTATCTTGACCTATACCCTTGATATTAATGTACTTGGCCCAATAATGCACTATAATGGAAAAGAATCTGGGGACGATTTGGATTCGACGTGGATTACGAACCTCCTGGTGCATGTCGAGATGTCAGCGAATCTCGTAAAATCAAAGCTGAAACTTAATAGTTGCAAACGAAGACAACTACGCTTTAGCCGCTTAAGGCTAACTGTCTACTCTGAGCGTCCTTGGTAGGAGCTAGACAGTCAATACAGGGACTCGCAGGTAACTGAGCTCGGCAGCCAACTGTTAAACTTTCCTCGAGATCGTCTTTGAATGCTTGCCCATCGGCACGTCAAAGACTAAATTAAAGATGGACCTATGCATGTAGACCCTTGAGCAGAGGATTCGCGGACGCGGGTTCAATTCCCGCCGTCTCCACCAATACAAAACCTCAACTCGCAAGAGTTGGGGTTTTTTATTGGCTATAGATTGTTGGTATTGAGCCCGCGGAGCGGGTTCGACCAATTTGCCCGGAGTAAATTGGAACATCGGTGCTTGCGACGATGGACTCGAAGGGGTGAGCACCAGGGATGGTGCGAATAATTCCCGCCGTCTGTTTACAATGTATTTGATGGGTTACGGCTAGCGCCTAACCCACCCTATGACTCGAGAGTGAAAATGCAGGAGCAATTTTCTACGAACTAATGTCTAGCTCGGAACAATTTTTGACAGCTTTAACTCGCCTGAGCTTAGCGAAGGCGAGGCTCATGGATGAGCCGAGCAATTCCCGCCCCCTCCTAATTAATAAAAAGGCGAACGCGGTCCGCCCCTACACAAATCATATTTAGTAAGCAATCAAGACTACTGGCTAACGATTCTCGCTACCGTCTCATCAACTTTGTTGATATCACCAACTTCCTGAAAAACGATTCGGCCTTGCTCATCAAGCAGAGTAAATACATTGGAGTGAGCAACTTCATTATCGTCACTTTTCTTGTAGCGAATATTAAGTGCCATGGCGAGGCTACGTATATCTTGAGGATCGCCTGTTAATAATGTCCATCGGTCTTGATTTAACTTTCTTTTTTCAGCGAAATCTTTGAGTACTTTCGCTGTATCACTTGCTGGAGTAAGTGACACTAGGACAAACTCGGTGTTATCTAGGACGTCTTGAGGCAGTTTTTTCTCAATATTCTGCATGGTTGCCACAATAGTTGGGCATGTGTGCATGCAGTGTGTGTATATCAAGCTGACCATTTGCTGTTTACCTGATAGTGACTGGATATTAATAGTCTGCTCATCTTGAGTCACCCACTCACTGTCCAAATGATAAATCGAGTCATCTGGTAAACTTACTTTACTGTCGTCTGTGTAAGCTTGTCCGCTTAATGCGAACGTCAAGATTACAAAACTAACCTGAAGCCATTTGTTCATGATTGCCTCTCTTGTTTATTGCTGATTGACATCAGCAGCGCAGCGAAACCCTAAATTTGGCAGTGCAAATTTGGCTTCCAGACTGCTTCTAAATCCATAGCGCATAAAGGCCGCATAATCACCCGGGTCTACCGCACCGCTTGCGCCACCGGCGCAGAACAATTTGGTATCAATGGTACTATCGCCACGTGATTCACCTGTTACTAACGCTGAGTTAAAGTCTTCAGTCCATTCCCAAATCAAGCCATGCATGTCGTACAGCCCCCAATAATTGGGTTGATTTTGTCCGACTGCCGATAGTTGTTTCTGGCTTGGTCTGCTGTACCACATCAATATCTTTTGCTTATAACCTTCTTCAATACTACCATCAGCTTGTGTTTCGCTGGCTAAAGCTGCTAGCTCCCACTCGCTCACTCTTGGCAAGCGTTTGCCTTGAGCTTGACAGTACGCATCCGCAGCAAACCAGGAAACATTGACCACTGGGCTGGAGCTTATCTCTTTCGGATAATCTGTATCCGATTGCCAGTGCTGTAGATAATGTTTCTCTACAAACACTTTAGGAGCCTGGCTTTTAGACCAAGCAGGGTTATCATTGATGAATGCTTGGAAGTCCTGATTGGTCACTGGGGATTGGTCAAGCAAGAAATCATCCACCAGCTGGATCGGACTGTCTTTACTCATGTATAACGGGCGGTACTGACCACCTTCTACCAACTCCATGCCTTCTGGAGCCTTGGCAACATCTTTCGCATACAATAAGCCGCTGTCACTGACTCCCAAAAGAGCCAGTGACACGACCAATAGTTTTAGTTGATGATTAAGCATAATGCTTTAACCTTTAACAATAGTGATTAGTGAGGCTTTTGTGCTCTAACTTTTTTCACTTGCTCTACGGTGATCTCACCACCTTTGTTATCCCAGCTATTAAGCAGGTAAGTCATTACATTAGCAATCTCGTCATCGCTTAATTGCATAGCAGGCATAACGCTGTTAAATGATTCGCCATTGACTTTGATCGGACCTTCAAGGCCATGAACAATGGCACGAACACCTCGCAAAGGATCTTCATTTAGATAATCAGACTTGGCAACTGGTGGGAATGCTGAAGGAATACCTTGACCGTTAGGTTGGTGGCATGCCATGCAGTTAGCATCGTATACACGTTTACCAAACTTAATTTTCTCTTCGAGATTAGCAGCCTTTACCTCAACCACTTTTTTGTCAACGCTTTGCACTGCTGAACCTTCTGGACGATAAATACGATCATCAATTTTGCCGGAATAAATGGTTTTATCTTCTTTGCCCTCTACCGCCAGCATACCTAAAGCACCCTTGTTGAAAGCACGGAATATAGAGTGATCAACAAGAATCAGGTTACCAGGAACCTCTACCTTAAACTCAACAATAGCTGAGCCACCTGCAGGAACTAAAGTAGTCTGAATGTTTTCATTCACTAGATTGCCACCTTCGACATACACTTTATCAAAGATTTCACCAATCACGTGGAATGACGATACTAGGTTAGGACCACCATTACCGACATATAGACGCACTGTTTCACCGACTTTTGCTTTAAGCGACTTGTCACCTGTCAAGCTGCCGACAGCGCCGTTGAACACAACATAATCAGCATGCTCATCAATCGCTTTTTGCATATCGAAAGGCTGGAGACCAGGGTCGCCATACTTGCCTTTAGTATAAAAATCACCTTGCATGACATAGTATTCACGGTCAACTTTTGGTAAACCTTCTTTTGGCTCAACCAGAATCAAACCGTACATACCGTTGGCAATGTGCATACCCACAGGCGCTGTTGCGCAGTGGTAAACATACAAGCCTGGGTTTAGTGCTTTAAAGGCAAAGGTTGAAGTATGCCCTGGAGCTGTAAAAGATGAAGTTGCACCGCCCCCTGGACCTGTTACTGCGTGTAAGTCAATGTTATGTGGCATTTTTGAAGAGGGATGGTTAGACAGATGGAATTCGATCTCATCGCCCTCTTTAACACGAATAAAACTACCCGGTACAGTGCCACCAAATGACCAGTAAACATATTCAACGCCATCGGCCATAGTGCCGACTTTCTCAACCGTTTCAAGCTCCACAACCACTTTGGCATTATGCTCACGCACGATGGCAGGTGGCACTTCGGGAGGTGATGTAAGGATAGCTTGCTCTTCTGGCAAACCCTTGGCTGCTGCGCTGTTTATCAAACCAACTGCAACCAAACCCAATAGACTTTTTTTAACTAGCGCTTGTGTCCACATAAGAATGATCTCCTGAGATCGTTTATTAACCAATATTAATAATACTTATTTTTAGGTTAGTATGAAGCAATGAAGAATCTGCTACTTGATCTGGATCAGTATAATTCACTGATGCTCTAGAACAGATTGACTATTAGTCCCAGCTATAAATGCCTTACGGGACAAATGTCCCTAAACATAATGTAAGGTATTGATTGTTTTAACTAAAATTAGTAGGCGTTACTGTGAACAAATTCACTGGATGGGATAAAACCATAAAGTAAATAGGGTTTTATTAGTATAAACAGATAATATGATTTTGAGAGGCATAAGCATTAGCTCAGCTTATAGAACATTCGCGCCTACAAAGACGTATATTTGATATAGCTTATATGGATTTCTTCTTATTAAGACTAGTCCATTTCTCGGCTAGTTCAGATGCCGGTACCGGCTTGCTGTAGAGGTACCCTTGAGCAACATCGCACCCTAAACCTTTTAAAAACTCTGCTTGCGACTCTTCTTCAACACCTTCCGCAACGGTTTCGAGCCCGAGTGAATTAGCTAATTGGACGATAGCCCTGCATATCACTTCATCATTGGTATCCGTACCAATATCCTTGATAAATGAACGGTCAATTTTAAGACGATCCAACGGCAATCGTTTCAGGTAAGCCATACTGGAATAACCTGTGCCAAAATCATCTACCGCCAATTTAACGCCCATCTTTTGAAACTGAGTCATCGCCAAAGAAGCTTGGTGCGGGTCCTGCATAATGGTGGACTCCGTTAGCTCGAGGGAGAGTCGCTCGGCGGCCAGTCCTGTTTGCTGCAAGGCTTCATTAACCTGCTTTGGTAAAAGACCTGCCTCAATCTGCTGAACTGAAATATTAACCGAAGCACAGCCGACTTTTAAGCCCGCTTTATCCCACTCAACCATCTGCCGGCAAGCTTCGCGTAAAACCCACAATCCAATCTCTCCAATGAGCCCCGTTTCTTCAGCTAACGGAATAAATTTAAACGGTGGGATTAGCCCCTTAGTGGGATGTTGCCAACGAACCAGAGCCTCAACCCCAACCATTGTAAAATCATCAAAGGACACAAGAGGCTGATAATGAAGAACCAATTCGTTTCGCTCGACGGCCATTCGTAAAGCACTTTCCAACAAGAGGTTCTCATGCATTCCTTTGGAGAGTTGGTCATTGAAGAACTCAAAGCTATTCCTGCCTTTGTCTTTTGCCGAATACCGCGCAATCTCTGCATTTTTCAACAAAGTATCAGGATCACGACCATCTTCAGGAAACATTGCGATACCAATACTCGCAGTAACCATCAGTTCATGTTCATCGATCCTCAAGGGAACGGCAAATCGTTTTAGAGCCTTACGTGCAATACTAGATACTTTGTTAATATCGATCTTGCCATTAATGACAAGTACAAAATCATCACCGCCCACTCGGGCCAGTACATCATCCACGTTCAAAATATGCTTTAAACGTTCCGCGACTCGTGCAATAACCGCATCACCCACTTGATAGCTCAAGGTTTCATTGATCTTTTTAAAGCGGTCGATATCAATACTCAAAATTGCGAAACTCTCTTTCAATTCATCACTACGCTCTATCGACTCTGCTATTCGCTCCTCTAACTTTTGTCGGTTTGGCAAGTGCGTTAAAGGGTCATAGTGAGATAAGAATTTAAGCTCATCTTCTCTCTCATACACATCCGTCATATCACTCCAGGTGCCTACAATTTCGGTTTCGCCATGATTGCTTTTAGGTATCAATTGCCGCTCATCGCGAATATAACGGGTATTGCCTTCAGCATCATGAACTCGATACTCATGAATCATGTGGCCTGTGTTAAAGATTTCTTTAAATTGATCTAAGGTTTTCTGCCGGTCTTCTTCATGCAAAACACCAATCCACCAATCATGGCTGTACAGCTGCTCAGGGCTATAGCCAAATAACCGTTTAACATTTTTGCTTACCCAAAAAGGTCTGTAGCCAGCTCCATCTTGCTTGAGTTGGTATAAAACCACTGGACTAGCCTTAAGCAGATGGTTAAAGCGAACGTTAGTTTCTACTAACAGTGTTGTACGTTTTCTCACTTGCCATCTTAATATCCCGTTAGCACAAAACATTAACACTATCATTGCCAATCCAATGGTTAACACCCACTTCCAGAACTTTGGAATGACCGGCTCCTGGACCGGAACCATGGTACTCTTTAACGCTTCGTAATAGACTGAGTCTGGATCGGTTCTCCAGGCCTCAATATGCTTATCAATAGCTTCCAACAAGTCATGATTTTCACCAGCAGCGGTCACATAATACAGGCTGGCAGGATTGAGCATGATCGGAGTTTTGCGTAAACCAAACTGGGCAGCATGAATATCAGCAAAATGGACATTGGTAATAACAGCATCGGCTTTACCATCAATCACCGCCTGAAAACCTTCATCATATGTACTAACAGGAACTGACTTAAAACCGACGCCATAACCCATCATCACTTTTTGTAGCGCATTTTCCTGGACTGACTCGCGTAACACTGCAATTCGAACACCTCGCAAATCGGGCAGCCCTAAAATATTCAAGCCTTCTCGAGCCCAAACTTCTGACCAACTATGAGTCACCGCGATTGTGTGAAAATCAAACTTGCGATTACGTTCATCAGTAATTGCCACATCAGGCATCAAATCAATCGTTTTGTTCGATAAGTTATCCAGACAATAACTCCATTCGCAATCCACATAGATCAATTTCCAGGCCTCTTCATTCGCAATGTCTTCTAAGAGCTTTATAAAGAGGCCATCCGGCTTACCCTGTTTGTTACGGTATATCTTTGGTGAGTTTTGGTAGAGTCCAACTCTAACCTCTCGTGCACTCTCAGTATTCGAACCCTGAAAGTTCCAAAGCATCGCCAGCGTTAACAAACCGACAAAAATAGCACTTATGGCTACTTTATAAACCATGCTCCTCCCCTTTTTGCTCCGAGCTATCTGCTTCGACCCGGTTTCTTCCTCTATCCTTAGCCTGGTAAAGCATCTCATCCGCACGGTGCAACCATTTTTTAACAGTATCAACCTTTGGTTGATACTCAGCCACACCAATACTGATTGTCAGCTTAATTTTTTGCTTGCCAACTGCGATCGAGTTTCCTTCAATATATTGACGCAACCTTTCTGCCACTTTAAGCGCCGAGCGAAGGTTGGTCTCAGGAAGTAGCAAGGCAAACTCTTCACCGCCGAGACGGCCTAACAAGTCGGATGGTCGCATAATTTCTTTAGTCAGTTTAACAAATTCTTTCAAGACCTTATCGCCAGCCTGATGGCCATATTGGTCATTGATTTCTTTAAAGTGGTCAAAGTCAATAACCATCAAACAAAGATCCGTTCTATTGCGATAAGAGCGTGACATCTCTTCCTCAGAACGCCTTGTAAACTCTCGACGGTTGGCAACGCCAGTAAGTGAATCAGTCGCCGCAAGTTCTTCGAGCCGCTGATTTACTTTCTGTAACTCAATTAGCGCTTGCTCAGATTTTTTCTTTTCATGAATGATTTGTTGGAATAGCTCATTCTGGCTGTATATGGTTTTAAATGAGCCAGTGGTTAAGAATGCCTGAACCACACCATAACTAAGGATTAGGAACCCGCCGCTGAATATAATATGTGCCAGCCACCACTGATGATCCCAGACACTCGCTACAGTGAATGACAAACAAGACAAGGCAAACCAAATCATGGCCACTGCGTATAGCACCGACATGTAACCTCGAATTTTTTGCACCAGCATCCATAGAACACTACCTGCAAAAATACTGATAGACAGGTATTCGGCTAATAGTCGCCACCAGTTCAGATTGACTGAGGTTAAATGAGCAACCCAAAAGACCAGAACATTGATTACAATAAAAATCGCTATAGCGAAATACAGCTTTTTATTCTTAATTGCTTCTGGCGTTACCATTTTTCCATAATTCAACATCGCAACCAGGAAGCAGAAAGCTAAAACCAGACGAGAAGCAGGACCATAAAGGACAAACACCCATATATTATCCATTGAATAATGAGTCAGAAAACCATGAGGTGCGTAGATAAATGTAAACCCCAGAAAACCATACACTAGCCATCTAAGAAGTTCTTCACCGGTTGCCTTATAACATCGCCAGGTGATGTAACTTAGGAATGCGCTGAAAAGAGTGGATGAGCCAATGGCTATGACATGAAAGTCATGGGCGACAAATTTATCTTCGGCCGAAGTTTGGTAATCGATATAGAGAATCAAGGACAAAGGCAGGAAGGCTAACAAGATAATCAGTAATCGGTTATACCAGACTGCTATCAATCTGATACCGTTGTTTTTTATCTGTTCTCGTTCCAATAGTGACTCCTTTATATTTCCCTCAGGATATCCCCTTCAGGGTGGCCGGAAACCTCGTGATATTCTATTAATCAAATTTGCGCCACTTTGATAATAGCACTTGCAATAAGACGCGAAAAGTCATTGTTTTATATAGCTGTGATAGGTTTAGCATCCTCCCAAGCACACTAACTTACAATAACTTTTGTTATTTTTTTCATGAAATCGTTACAATACCCTCAATCATGGATACTCTCACACTAACACCCCCACTCAAAACATAGTTAAGGACATTGATGCTTGTTGCGATTTTAGCGATTATTGCCGGTCTTGCTTTGCTGGTTTGGAGCGCAGATAAATTTGTTGATGGAGCGGCTTCGACTGCCCGTCACTTCGGTATGCCTTCCCTGCTCATTGGTATGGTTATTGTTGGCTTTGGTACCTCGGCTCCAGAGATGGTCGTTTCGGCACTTGCTGCCAGCCAGGGCAATCCAGGCATCGCATTGGGTAATGCCTTCGGTTCTAACATCACCAATATTGCTTTAATTCTTGGCCTGACCGCAGTCATCAGCCCCATCGCGGTTCAATCGAAAATCTTGCGTAAAGAGATGCCTCTGTTAATGGTCGCGACTTTATTAGTCATTGCCATCATGTGGGATTTAACCTTATCCAGACTCGACGCCATTATTCTTTTGATCGGTTTTGCCGGATTTATTGGTTGGTCAATCTGGCAAAGCTTACAGAGGAAAGCAGATGCTTTCGCCAGTGAAGTTGAGCAGGAAATGATAGCTCACAGCATGCCGCTAAAATCGGCTGTCTTGTGGCTCATAGTAGGCCTGTTGGTGTTAATCGCCAGCTCGCGTATTCTGGTTTGGGGAGCGGTTGAAATTGCACAAATGTTTGGCGTGAGCGACTTGATCATTGGTTTAACCATTATCGCCGTTGGCACCTCCTTGCCTGAGCTTGCCTCTTCAATTATCGCCACCCGAAAAGGTGAACATGATATCGCCCTGGGTAATATCATTGGCTCTAACCTATTCAATACTCTGGCTGTTGTAGGCATTGCAGGAGTCATTCATCCGCTCACTGTAGACGCCGAAGTTCTGTGGCGAGATGCCATGTTTATGGGTGCGCTGACCTTATCTATTTTTGTAATCGGTTACGGCTTTAAAGGCCCGGGACGCATTAACCGGGTTGAAGGTTCGATACTGCTACTTGCCTATTGTGGTTACACCACCTACTTGATTCAGTCAGTTTTCCTCTAGTGTTCCTCTAAATCTTTTTGCTGAACACTAGAGTGTGCTCCCATGGCCAAATAAAGAGAAACACTGTTTATCAGTTGTTGCGATTGAGCATCAATCAGCTGCATTTTTGTCGCTAAGTATTGTTGCTGAGCTAACAACAGCTCAATATAACTTGCAGCTCCTAACTCATGGCGCTTTCCTGTAATCTTCATGGCTTCTTCTGAGCTCTGGCTAGAGTGGGCTAGCATTTCTAACTTTTGCGCATCATTCTCAAGCTGACGTAATGTGTCTGCAACCTCACGTAATGCCTCCAGAACCACATATTGATAATTACTGGTCGCCGCCTCAAATTCTGCAAGAGCCGCCCGCTTTTCAGCCGGCAACCCAGGATTGAAAAGAGGTTGTGTTAATTGTCCTATCAAAGACCACACCGCAGATTCACTGCTGAACAGCGAACCAGTTGATAGTGCCTGCGAACCTATTTGTCCATTCAAATTAATGCTTGGGTACATATTGGCAATCGCTACGCCATACTCAGCATTGGCAGCCTGCATAAGTGATTCAGCAGCCTGAATATCAGGTCGTTGCCGAACCAGTTCCGATGGAACAATCAATGGCAGGCTTTCCGGTAAGCCAAAATCTTGCAGGTTAAATTCAGCAATAATTTCAGAGTCAGGAGTTTCACCAGCCATGGCGGCTAACAGATGTTCGGTCTTTTGAATTTGATTACGCAAAACTGGAATATTGGCACGTGTGAGCTCAACTTCAGACTGCAACATCAGAACCTCATGTTTTGAAACCTGACCTAACTCAA
Source organism: Kangiella sp. (assembly GCF_048265365.1). Taxonomy (NCBI): domain Bacteria; kingdom Pseudomonadati; phylum Pseudomonadota; class Gammaproteobacteria; order Kangiellales; family Kangiellaceae; genus Kangiella; species Kangiella sp. The sequence goes on along the minus strand of NZ_JBLXBT010000001.1, from coordinate 999,224 downwards.
GTTGCTGCCTAACGATGTCCAATTGCTGCTCCTGCTTTGCCACTAACTGCTCAGTAACCTCCAGCTGACTTCTTAATTTAGCCTGATTAAATGCGGTGTTAATTACCGTTGCCACCAAAGCTAGCTGAGTTGCCTCCAACTCATATCGCTGATAGTCCACTCGAGAGGCCAGTGCTTCCAAAGCACGACTGTTGCCACCTGACAAATCCAGTTGGTAGCTAACATCTACGCCCGCATTGTAAATACTAAATTCCTGCGGTGAGCCCTGCTGTCCAAAAACTCCAGGGTTGAATCTTTGCCTTTGTGCGCCGATATTCGCATCAACTTTAGGATAGCGAGTCGTGCCAACACGTGCCTGATACAACTCTTCGGCACTGCGTAACTGTGCACTGGCAGCTAATAAACTTGGGTTTTTAACTAACACTTTTTCGACTAAAAGATTAAGTGAGTCTGATTGAAATTGTCGCCACCACTGCTGCTCAGTTGCCTCAACCCACTGTAATTTTTGACCGGTGGCCAGCTCTTTATTATGACCAACCACAACCGCATCATCACTACCGGTATATTGAGATACCGATGGTGGATCAGGTTCTTTGAAATCTGGCGTCACAGCACAAGAAACTACCGTTAAGACTAGAAGTAAAGCAAATGGAAAGCGGATATTCATCAGTCCCTACCTATAAAAATGAGCCACAAAAGGTTTTCTAAATTTTTGATGACAGGCCACGCAGGACTGCAGTAAGTCTGCATAGGTTTTTATGACTGCATCACCATCATTATTTTCTGCCAATTCTTTTAAAGTCATAGCAGTATCATGTGTCACGCCATCGAGACTTTTAAATGTACCAGCGTCTGATCCCATAAAAGATAAGATGCGCATTTTCTCAGTCATAGGCGGTTGCTCGTGATCAGCAACCAACGGCGCAAGATCTGCCACAGCAACCAAATCTTCACGAATAATGGCACTGGCAATACGCTGCATATTAAGCTCTAGGTCCTGCATAATTAATCGCAATGCCATTGGCTCAACATCACTTTTCCCCTCATCAGCTGTTTCCATAGCATTCAACTGCATAGGAAGACTGCTTAAGCCAATCGTCACACTGATAAGCAGTGTTTTGACACTCGTTGCTACATTTAATTTATTCATATTACTGTCCTCATCGTTTATATATCAAAGGCTCTGCCCTCGCCTTTTTCTTCATAAGTGACGCCATCACGAATGTGGTAGATTCGTTTAAATGTCGGAATAATTTTTTCGTCATGTGTCACTACAATAATGGCCGTCTCAAACTTCTTCGCCATGTCATTAAGAATTTTTATCACAGCCAATGCCCGCTCACTGTCCAGTGGCGCTGTGGGTTCGTCCGCCAGAATCACTGGGGGGCGATTAACCAGACCTCTGGCTATGGCAACCCTTTGCTGCTCACCACCGGACAATTGTGACGGCATGGCTTTGGCTCTATGCTGAACATCGAGCGCTTCCAAAAGTGCTAACGCACTCATTCTGCTTTCTTTATTGGCAACTCCAGCCAGCATCGGTGGCAGTGCAACATTATCGGTCACATCCAGAAAAGGAATAAGGTACGGAGCCTGAAACACAAAGCCAATTTTGTCTCGTCGCAAGGCTCGAATATCTTTTACTTTCCATTCGTTATCGTAAATAACTTCATCGCCCAGAGTCATGGTTCCTGCCGAAGGCTCAATCACGGCACCCAAACATTTAAGCAAGGTACTTTTCCCCGAACCGGAGGGACCTATTAACCCGACCACCTCACCTGGTGCAACAACCATGTTGACCTCTTTTAGCGCATCCACAGCAGTATCACCTGAACCATATCGCTTTCTTAATCCTTCGATACGAATACCTTTACCGCTCATCCTAACCTCCCACCGCTTCTGCCGGATCAACTTTTAGTGCGGCCCGAATGGCAATAATGCTCGATAAAATGCAAATAACAACTACAGCAACAAATCCTGCTGCCGAGTCCATAGGTTCCAGCAACACATATTTAGGAAAAGCCGGCGCACCAAAAGTCGCTGAAATTTTCCCAACCACAAAGCCAATCACTCCCAGCGCAATGGCCTGTTGTAATATCATGCCGGCAATAGTTCGGTTACGAGTGCCAATTAATTTTAATACTGCAATTTCGCGAATCTTGCCCAGCGTCAGCGTGTAAATAATGAAGGCTACGATAGCGGCACTGACTACCGCCAGGATCGCCAGGAACATGCCAATTTGCTTAGCAGAAGTTGCTATCATTTTGCCAATCAGTATTTCTTCCATTTCCTCACGAGTGTAAACCGTCAACCGCTTCCACCGTTCGATTGCCTGAGCAACTTCTTCGGGTGAAGAGCCATGTTTAACCTGTACCAGCACCGAGTTAACGTAAGGGTTATTAGTTTGCGAACTATTAAGAGCATCCAACAATCCCGGAGCACCCGGCTGAGAAAACTCAGGGTTTTGTGCATTACGGCGGCGTTGCTCGAGGATGGCATCATTGTCCTTCAAGAACTGGGCTTCCTGTGCATCTTTAAGGGGAATAAAGACCATTGGGTCGCCGTTTGATGACACCATCCTGCGAGTCAAGCCTACAACCTTATATTGGTTACGACGTATCTGTAGGGTATCGCCTAGTTTAAAACCCGTTGCTACATCAGCCACAGCTTCATAATGCCCCCGGGTAATTTGTCGACCATCAATCAAATAAGGTGGCCAGCCGGGTTGACCTGGCTGCCCTGCAGCAATACCCGAAATCATACTGCGTACATCTCGGTTTCCATGCCTGACCTGCATGGTTAGATAAGTCACATTTGCGGTGCGGGCTACTCCGGGCATACTCCGAATACCACGCCATTCATCATCATAAATGCTTGATGATTCTGCATAGGGTCCAAGTGTATTTTTTTGCACCACCCAAAGATCAGCACTGCTGTTGTCCAACAAAACCTTGGCGTCATCAACCATGCCCCGATAGACGCCAGCCATAATCAAGGTAACGCCGATCAACAAACCGAGGCCAAATCCTGTAAAGACAAACTTGCCCCAGGAATGCAGAATGTCACGACCAGCCAGACTGATCATTTTGCTTCACCGGCCAGTTTTTCTACGACTTTGATACGACTGTTGGCAGCCAGTACTTTTTCGCTATAAAGCACCACAGAGTCGCCCACCGACAGTCCGCTTTTAATCTCAACCAGTCCATTCAAATCTGTCGCCCCGATAGAGATAGGTGCGAACTCAAGATCGCCATCTACAATCTTCCAGACACCCAGCTCGCCATCAATTCTTTTTACTGCCGCATTAGGTATCACAGCATTGGTAGGCAGTACCTCCAGTTCGATGGTTACTTCGGCTAACTCTCCGATTGACGGCAATGGTTCTGGCAAATCATCAAATGTGATCTTGGCTAAGAACTCTTCCGTTACCGCATCAGCGATAGGTTCGACACGATAAATTTCACCCAGCAATTCCTGGTTGGATTTCGAACGAAGCTTGATATGGGCTTTTAGGCCTGCATTCAGTCCCGTTGCGTGAATCTGATCGAAGCGAACATTAAGCCAGATATCCGAAGGATTGATGATTTCTAATACTGATTGGCCAGCCACCACCGTAGTGCCAGACTCAGCACCACGGCTGACAATGAAACCCTCCACCGGACTGATCAACTCAAGGTTTTGTTTCTGAGCCTTCATCGCTTCTTTCTCGGCTTGTTGTCTCAACAACTCTTGTTTAGCAGCAGTGAAACTTGCTTCGGCAATGCGTAATTCTTGCTGTTTAACTTCAAATTGCTCCTTGCTTACTGAACTTGCAGCTAATAAATTCTGGTATCGTTTAAACTGATCCTGAGCAAATTGATAGCGTGTTTCGGCTTCACTTAGTTTCGCTTTTGCTTGCATCAAGGCTGATTGCTGGGCAGTCATCCGCTCCTCAAGATCGACCGGATCCATGACACCTAATAATTGCCCTTTTGTCACTTCCTCGCCAATATCCACTTCTAGTGATTTCACTCGACCAGGCACAATTGGCCCAACCTTGTATCGGTAACGCGCTTCAACAGTACCGATTCCGAATAAGGCTGGTGAAAGACTGGTTTGAATTACTTTCGTTTCGGTGACTAAAATCGGAGAAAGAGGTCCCGAGCGCAGAATCACGTAGAGAAATAGCAATGCTAACGGCAACATGATCGCAATCAGTGCCATAGTGCGTTTGTGCTCAAAGAGCTTTTTAAGCGACAGGCCTTTAATCAATTTCTGCTTCATCTTTAACCTCTTATACCACGTTGATAGATGGCAAAAACTCCCGGCGCATCCTTACGCATTTTTTTGACATCGCCCGCTAATAAAGATTGCATTACTAAACCCTGTACTGTGCCAATGAACAACAGAGCAGCTGATTGAGTGTCTAGCTCAGGATTCAATTCGCCATTAGCAACTCCCTCTTCAAGCAGAGCTTTTAACTTGAAGCTATACCCTTCAATCATCAGCTGAACCATACGCTTAGGTGCACTGTCTTTTGCGCCCTGCAACTCACCAAAAAGCATTCTCGGCACACCTGGATGCTTACAAACAAAATCAACATGCGCCATAAACATGGCCTCTAGTGCCGCCAAAGGCGACGAGTTCTTATTGATGGCTTTATCAATGCGCGCTAATAGACGTTTTGAAACCCATTCCATGACCGATGAAAGAATTGCTTCTTTATTCGGGAAATGACGAAATAAAGCGCCCTGAGTCACCCCCATTCTCTTTGCAATCGCTGCTGTAGTAATCTCGCTTGGGTTTTGCTCCCCCGCTAGTTCAACCACTGTTTGAACAGTGACTTCACGGCGCTCATCAGCTCGCAGATTTTTTGAAGTAGTTTTCACAATTCAACGCCTCACAACAAGATAGTAATCAATTACTATCTTTTCTTAATTTACTCATTTCGTCAAGCTAAACCTCACTCATTCGGTAAAAAAGATTCAATTTTTACCAGTCACCTACCAAATTTAGCCTTAAACTGAGAAAGCTAGTGCGGATCTTGAGTCAAGCCCCAATCATTAAACAAGACATAAAGAGCCGGGATTACAATAATTACCAACACTGTGGCAGCAAGTAATCCAAAAACTACAGAAATAACTAGAGGTTTTATTGCAGCTGCCTGACTACTCGTTTCAGCCAGTATTGGTAACAATCCTGCAATGGTTGTGCTGGATGAGATGATAATTGCCCGCAACCGATCACGGCTTGCTAATCCTGCGGCACGTACTACACCTAATCCATTTTGCCTGTTATTTTTTATAAACTGTATTAATAAGATAGCATTATTCACTACAATTCCAGCCAAAGAGGCCGCACCAATTAAAGATGGCATGGATAAGTAATACCCCATTAGCACATGCCCCCAGAGCGCACCAATGAAAGCAAGAGGAATCGAAATCATGACTATCAGTGGCTCAATATAACTTCGGAATTGGAATGACAAAATGAGAAAGATGCCTATTAAACCTATCAACAGTCCTCTTCCTATTGAACTTCCCGTCTCTGCTGAATTTGCTACCTGCCCCTCAAAACTGACCTCAATATTGGGATAGCGAGATGTAAATTCTCCGAACCACTTATCATCAAGAATACTTGACACAATTGCTTGCCCACTTGAAAGACGAGCATTAACGTTTGCTTCAATGGTCAGAGTCCTACGCCCATTTATGCGTGTTACTCGTGCCCAATCTCGCGTCTCCTGTATTCTCGCCACAACATCTAGCGGCACTTGGCTTCCATCTGGAAGTGTTAGTGTTTTATCTACAAGATCATCAAGACTGTTTCTATCTGACAAGCTTTCACGAATAAGAATTTCAACATCGTGCTCACCAATGCGTTGGGTATCTATAATTTCACCCAGAAATGCTACTCGCAGTTGAGTTGCGATCTCTTCCGCTGATAAGCCTAATCCATACCCACTATCAGCTACAAAAAAAGTGCGCTGGGGTTTTCCAAAGCGCAGGTCACCAATAACGTTATACACCGCCTCAAAGCTGTCTAAATAAGTAATAAAATCAAGACCGGCTGAATGTAATTCATCTAAATTTTCACCTTGTAATCGCACCTCAACTGGGATACCTGCTGGGCCGAATCCTGGCTCCTGGACGATCAACCTCTGAATGCCTGCAATACTACCAATCTCTTTAAGCCATTCAGTAGTAATCTCGTCCAAAGTTACAGTACGTTGTTCTGCTGTTAACAAATCTACAACTACTGTTGCGACATGAGGACCAGCCTCACGAGCACTTGGGTTGTAATTAAAACGGATCTGAACAGCATTTATTAAAGGAGCTGCATCAGGTTGTTCAGGAGTATAGCGCTTATTTAATCGCTCAATGGCTTTTTCAACCTGTTCAGCCACTGCTTCCGTTCGTGTGAGAGGAGTACCCTGAGGCATCAATATGCGTGCCTCCAGCACATCGCCATCAATATCGGGCATGGCTTCGTTACCTATATGGCCACCAGCAACAAAACCAGCTGAGCCAAGTATTATCATAAAAACCCCTCCCAATACCCAACGCCTATGCTGGATAGACTTATCAGTAATCTTACCCACCCTCTCACGAAAAATTTCGAAACCGTGATCGAAGCGCTGTCGTAATGCTGACTTGTGGTCACTGCTTATTCTTGGAATACTTGATTTAAGGTGGTGTGGTAAAATCCAGAAAGCCTCGATTAAGCTTGCTGCTAATGATGCAATTAGTACTACTGGCAATACCTCTAGTACCGTCCCTAACTCTCCGGCTAAAAAGGCAAGGGGGGCAAACACAGCTACTGTGGTTAGAAATGAGGATAAAACACCAGATAACACTTGCCGAGTTCCCTCCACCACTGCCTTTAAGGGACTATCAGTTTCTCCGGCATGAACGGCAATGTTATCGGTAATCACAATCGCGTCATCCATAACAATACCAATTGCCATTAATAATGCGACCAAGGTGATCATATTAAGTGTTAAGCCAGTAAGAGCCATAACAATAAAGGCTCCCATAAAAGCAACTGGTAATCCTAAAACTGCCCAAGTGGCTAAGCGTGGCCGGAAGAATGCACTCATCACCAGCAATACTAATATAAAACCAACAATTCCATTTCCCACCAACATCTCAAGCCGATCTTTAACAATGCTGGTCATGTCCTGCGTGAGAGTTAATTCGATATGCCCGTTAAAACGCTCACTCTCTGTTCCTATTAGTTGCTCCAAACTCTCTTTAACGGATAAAGCATCATCTCTAAGTGACTTATGTACTTCTAGTACTAGAGCAGGCTTACCATTAAATAGAATTTTTTCTTCTGCTTTCTCACCCATTTCACTGAGAGTTGCAATCTCACCAAGAGTTACCCTCCCACCATCGGCTTCAGAAAGCACCACAATAGATGACAGTTCGGACAGTGAACGTCGTTGCTCTGTAAATCGAAGTAAAATGTCTCTATCCGGAGTTTCCAAAGTACCTAATGGTAAATCAAGGCTTTGGGCTGAAATCCTTCTTGCAATTTCTCGAGCCGACAAACCATATTGGTTTAACACTTCCCTCGGAATTTCAATTTGCCATTGCCGTTGCGAGCTACCTTTTATTTCTACTTTCGTCACTCCAGACAGTAACATCAGTTTTTGTTCTAACCGTAAGGCATAATCTTCCAACTGACCGTCAGGCATATCGCCCGTTATAGCAACAGCGGCAACTAGATCACTCAAGTGTAATTCTCGCAGTACGGGTGCGTCGGCCCGAACCGGTAAATCTTTTATCGCGCTGACCTCAGTTTCCAATTCGTTAATGAATCTAAGTGAGTCTCCCTTTGGCTCCATGCTTGCTGTAGCACTGGCCACATTATCCTGTGCAACACATGAAAACTCATCAAGAAAGTCGACGCTTTTTACTGCATCGTAAAGCCGACGACAAACAGCGTCTTCCACATCGGCTACATTAGCCCCTCGATAAACAACTTCAATTGATACTTCTGTAGGGCGATAGTCTGGAAACGTTTCACGTTTTAGGTGAGGCGCTGAAAAAAGACCTGCAGCCAGTACCAGCAACAATAACAGATTAGCCGCAGTTGGATGTCCTGCAAACCAACGAATCATTGCTGCTCTCCTAAAGCCATCACTTCTATTTTATGTTGCAGCTTCTCATCATGATACGGATCTAATAGCATTCCGTTTATCGCCAATGGTAAGTCATCGGTGATAATTAGCTCTCCAGGCTCAAGCCCCGAAGCAATGACAGCTAACCCATTCTGTTCAAATTCAACTTTAACTTTACGACGCATCAAGCGATTATCATCATTTACCAACCATATTTCTCCCTGATGCACAGAGCTAACAGGTATAGCCATCAACGGGACAATACTAGGCACCGAAAGCACAACTTTGGTGTACATATTTTTAATCAGTTCTTGATGAGCGTGAGAATGAGCACCATGCTGAGGATTATCTACACGAACAGTTACTCGAGCAGTACGTGTTAAAGCATCCAAACCATTTGCAACACGTATCACATTTCCTTTCCAATAAGCTTCATCAGTTTCAGCGTGCGTTATTTCTGCAATGACTTTTGATAAGTCAAGATTTTCACTGCTGGTTGATACTGGTTCCCGGCGAGTTGTCAAATTCGCGATTAAGCGCTGCATAACTGAATATGGAATACGCGCCTCAATTTCTACGGCTTCTAAATCATCTGCTTTAAACAGAAGTTGTCCTGTCTTTACAAACTGATGAAGTTCAATAGCCACATCACCGATTTGCAGATCGTAAGGAGCAATAAAGCGTGTATCTTTAAGGTCTTCTTCAGCCTGAGCTAGATGTATGTAACCACGTTCCAGTTGAGAGAGAACCTGATTTCGATTATTTTTGAAAAGGACTAATGTATTATCTAACTTTTCAACAGTTTGTCGTTGTGAAATAGTAACCCTCTGCTGCTCCTCGAATTTTGACTGAGCAACGGCTCCTGAACGGAACAGTTCTTGCATACGGTTCAATTCATTTTCCGATAACTTGAGTCGCTCCTTCTCTAGCTCATAAAGTCTTTCAGTATGTTTTTGCTCAACATTTAGTTTTAATAACTCTTCCTCAAGATTATTTATACTACTCTTGGCTTCTGCAACTGCTAACTCATAGCGACTCGGATCTAATGCTAGCAGTAGCTCGCCCTCCGATATGGTTGCACCACTTTCTAAGTTGTGGTGCTTTCTAACAACTTTACCAGCAACACTTGCAAATGCCTGCCAAGTTTCAGAAGGTTGAACCACCCCATACCCTCTTGCTTCAACTCTAAAAGGCAATAATCCAGACTTAAAGACAGTAACTTCGATTGCCTTTTCTTCTTCGTCATTTCTCACTGGAGATTGTTGACTGACAACAAAAATGATTATTAGCATTAAACCTAAAGCTATGCCTGTTATAACTGGACTCTTCCTGACAAAATTCATCAGATAACTTCTCATGTAGTCACTCCGAAAAACACATCCACCACATTACTATGTGTATACTCATTAAAAAAATGAGCCTCTGCTACTGCATTAGTATCTTTGTTAAAGCCACCATTTAAACTATAGAAAAAATGGGTTGCACTCTTAATTGTTTCGTTAATACCTACCTTCAATATTTGGCCCCTACTAAATAACAATTCAATTAATGGAGCTGCGGCATGATTTTTTCTTCTTGTTGTGACTGATAGATTAAAGCTTAACTTATCTATCAATTCAGCAATTTGTTCGACTGCAATATCACAGCCTTTTTCATCCCGAAAATTTGATTGAAAAATGTTCATAACCAGCCCAATAAAGATAGTAATTAGTTACTATCTTTATTGGTGATTCTCTTGTCGTCAAGCAAAATTTTAAGCTTGTTAGCCTTTTGCTTCATAACTAGTTGATTTTATTAAGGAGTTTTTTAGCAGAAAGTGACCGACGCTATAAATGCTTTATAACGTCCAGCAAATACTTATGAATTGTAATCAGGAAACTTCGGTAATCTTCAACAGCCTGGCCAATTGAGGTTTATATTCCTGCGGCAACATATCTTCCAAAGTATATTTATCTAAAGTGGCTAAGAAGTTTTTAAGAGCTTCGCCCAAAACCGATTTTAGCCCACAGACAGGAGTTATGATGCATTTATTATCAGGAGAGAAACATTCGACCAGACTCATGTCGGGTTCCATTTCGCGAACCAGCACACCGATACGAATTTCTTCTGGGGTAAGACGCAAGCGCATCCCACCATTTTTACCGCGTACGGTTTCGATGTAGCCTTTTTTATTGAGCGCGTGCACCACTTTCATCAAGTGGTTACTTGAAATGTTGTAACTATCGGATATTTCCTGAATGGTAGACAGCCGATCTTTTTCCAATGCCAGGAATAATAAAACACGTAATGAATAGTCGGTATAACGGGTAATATGCATCTATCGTCTCCGTAAAGTACTTAAAGCTCTAAGCATTTTAAACAAGCTCTAAGCATTAGGTCGGCTGATTATATAGGTCATTAGCACTGAGAAAAACACTGCTAAAAAGATTAATACCCCAGTTTTCATATCTAATAGCCATAATAACGACCAGCTTGAGGCCAACATAAAGCCAGCAAGATATTTTGCGAAAACGGGAATAGCACCTCTATCACGCCAACCTTTGAGTAATGGGCCAAACTGACGATGTTCTAATAACCATTGTTCGAGACGAGGCGAGCTTTTGCTGGCAGACCAGACAGCGACTATCAGAAATGGGGTTGTGGGTAAAAGGGGTAAAACAACACCAATCATTCCTAAACCGGTGCAGAATAAGGCCAGACAGCGATAACCCAATTGGCGACTAAGCAATCGCTTATAGAATCTGTCTTGACGATTATGACTGACCACCGAAATTTTCATTAAAACTCACCTCGTAACAGCAACTTTAAGCAGCTATGGATATTTCCCACACTCTTATTGTAGATCAATTAAACAATATTTGTAATACACCTTTAAGGATATGAGACATATATTGATCTAAATCATGGTATTAAGCATATTTATCATTACTATAGGACTCAACAAGGGCGTCCACACCATTAAAGATGTATTTATAATGTGTTTTTTAGTTGACGTCTTAGCTTTTACTTTTTAATATGTATGCAAAATACATCTTTAAGATTTTAACAAGACGATCAGGGCAAACAAAGTGAATAAAGTTAGCGCACAGAGTCTATTTTTCCCCGCGGCCTGCATTCATGCAGCGATTACCGCGGTTTTAACTGTGTTTGCCTATCAGTTCAGCTCCGAATGGTTAATGGCATTTGTTGGATTGGGCCATGCCCATGAAATGCTGTTTGGCTTCGCATTGGCATTAATCGCAGGCTATACCCTCGGGCAGATCGAAGCGCACTGGTTGTGGATTCTTTTCGGTTTATGGCTTTTTGCCCGCATTGGATACTGGGTTGATCCAGCAGGAGCTATTGGTCAATGGTCAAGCCCAATATTTGCTATTGCGTTGGCCTGGAAAATTGTTCCTCGCTTTTTCGCTGCGAAAAAATGGCGCAACCGCATGATCAGTCCGCTGTTAATGGCTATTTGCAGCGTACCTTTAGGCTGGTTAATTTTGCGAGAAATGGGCTGGCCTGTATCGCCAAGCCAACTATCTCAGGCCATGATTCTTTTATTGGTCATGTTAATGGCTTTCATCGGAGGGCGGATAATTGCTCCAGCAGTTGCCGGTGAAATGCAAAAACGTGGCATTACTCAACAAGCTCGTGTGCAACCACGTCTTGAAGCTTTAATACTTCTGCTTCTACCTGCGGGTGCCATATCTGCCCTGATCCCAGGCGCTTCGCAGGTAGCAGGAGTATTATCTATTATCGTAGCAATCGTTATTGCAGTACGTCTGGTCCGATGGAAAGTCTGGCGTTGCGGCGACCGCGCTGACCTGATAGGACTTGGTATTGGTTACAGCTGGCTGGCGATTGGAACTTTTGCCCTAGGCTTTGCCATCTTCTTTGCACTAGCTACTAATGTAATCCTGCATTTCATTACTGTTGGCGCGATGGGCACTCTATCAGCCTCAGTGATGATCAAATCTCGCCTGCATCAATTTAAAAATCTGCCTCAGCCTACGGTAATGATTGCCAATATTTTGGGATTATTGTGCCTAGCGACAGTATTTAGAGTTTTGGCCGGAGCCATGTTTGACTCCTCTCCTGGTCTGACAGGACCTAACTTGTTGTGGCTCTCGGCCCTTTCTTGGTCAGCAGCGTTCTTCGCACTGGCGGTGTTTCTACTCTCTACTCAAAAAGCATCTTCACAAAACGTGTCTAGACAAAAGAAACCTGCGCATAAGCAAGTACGCAAAACTCAACCAATCACAGAACCATCTGCGACAGTGACTCATGCCGCTTCGATGATCCCACATGCTAAAAGAGGTCAATGCCATGACAGCATTTGATATTGATTTACTGGATAAGTCGCTCGGAGAAATTGCCCGCGACATCCCTGGCGCCAGTGCAGTGTTTTTCCAACACGGCCTGGATTTCTGCTGCGGTGGTCATCAAGGGTTGGCCACCAGTATTAAAGCAAAGAATCTGGATCTTGATGCAGTGCTGGCACAGCTTAATCAACTGACATCACCGCAAACAGAAGAGCACAGCCTTAAATTTGTTCCTAATGAGGAGCTTATTAACCACATTCTTGAGCGTTACCATGAAGTCCATCGTGAACAGCTGCCTGAGTTAATTCGTTTGGCACAGCGAGTTGAGATGGTTCATAGCAGCCATCCTGAATGCCCTACCGGTCTTGCCAGCTTCCTAATTAATGTTGAGCAAGAAATGGAAGCGCATATGCAAAAAGAAGAGCAGATTTTATTTCCAATGATTCAGCGTGGCATGGGTGGTTTGGCGAAAAGCCCAGTCGCGGTGATGCGCATGGAACACGATGATCACGGTGAGTCTTTAGCTCGCCTGGAACAACTTGCACACCACTTCCAGCTACCGGCGGAAGCCTGCAATACCTGGCAAGCACTTTACACCGGGCTTGCCGCCTTCAAGGAAGATCTGATGAACCATATTCACCTCGAAAACAATATTTTATTTGAACGCATTGATAACTACCTTGGAGGACACTAACTATGGGTAAATATCGCAAACTCTGGTTTACCCTGATAGGCGTATTAGCGGTAACATTCACTATCCTCGGTTATTTTGGCCGCGAAGTGTATCGCGAAGCGCCCCCTATTCCAGAGCAAATTGTAACAACCGATGGTCGCGTATTAATGACCAATGAATCGATTCTTGATGGTCAAACTGCCTGGCAATCTATTGGCGGTATGCAGTTAGGTTCGATTTGGGGTCACGGTGCTTATCAGGCGCCTGACTGGACTGCCGACTGGTTACACCGTGAGTTGGAAGCTTGGCTAGAACTGGCTTCCCAAGAAGAGTTTGGTGTTAACTACGCAGATCTTGATGGCGAAAAGCAACAAACCTTGCAGTATCGATTAAAGCAAGATTACCGCACTAACACTTACGATCTTGCCACTGACACAGCGGTTGTTTCCGAACGTCGTGCTAAAGCAATGGCTGAAGTGAACGCTTATTATCACAAGCTGTTTAGTGACGCTCCAGAATATCGTCAGCGTCGTGACAACTATGCGATGAAAGAAAATACTTTGCCAAAAGCAGAGCGTCGCGAAGTCATGAATCAGTTCTTCTTCTGGACAGCCTGGGCAGCCTCTACTAACCGTCCCGGTAGTGAAGCAACCTACACCAACAACTGGCCACATGAGCCATTGATTGATAACGTACCAACCTCTGAAAATATTGTTTGGTCGATCATCAGTGTCATCCTGTTAATCGCAGGGATCGGTGGTCTGGTTTGGGGTTGGTCATTCATGCGTAAACACGATGAAGTAGATCCTCCTGCTCCCGATCAAGATCCGATCACTACGTTCAAACTGACCCCTTCGCAGAAAGCATTGGGTAAATACTTGTTTGTGGTCGTTGCCCTCTTTACCTTCCAGGTGTTAGTCGGCGGTCTCACCGCGCACTACACGGTTGAAGGTCAAGGTTTCTACGGTTTCGAAATTTCTAAGTGGATTCCTTACTCATTAGCGCGTACCTGGCACATTCAGGCAGCCATGTTCTGGATTGCCACCGGCTTCCTGGCAGCGGGTTTGTTCCTGGTTCCGATTATTAACGGCGGCAAAGATCCTAAACACCAGAAACTCGGCGTAAACATTCTGTTCTGGGCATTGGTTGCAGTAGTCGCGGGTACCTTTATTGGTAACTACTTAGCTATCGCACAAATCCTACCTGAGAACTTGAGCTTCTGGTTAGGTCACCAGGGTTACGAATACGTGGACTTAGGCCGTCTGTGGCAGTGGGGTAAATTCCTGGGTATCGTCTTCTGGTTGTTCTTAATGTTGCGTGGTATCACTCCAGCATTGAAAAAACCTGGCGATAAGAACTTACTGGTGCTATTAACTGCTTCAGTAGTTGCCATCGGCTTATTCTACGGCGCAGGTTTCTTTTACGGCGAAAGAACTCACATCTCTGTGATGGAATTCTGGCGCTGGTGGATCGTTCACTTATGGGTTGAAGGCTTCTTCGAAGTGTTCGCTACCGTATCACTAGCCTTTATTTTCCACAGCATGGGCCTGGTCAATCGTTCAACAGCAACGGCTGCAAGTATTGCTTCAGCTTCATTGTTCTTGCTCGGCGGGGTTCCAGGTACTTTCCACCACTTGTACTTCTCAGGCACCACAACACCTGTCATGGCAGTGGGCGCAACCTTCTCTGCGCTGGAAGTTGTACCATTGATTGTGCTGGGTTATGAAGCGTGGGAAAACTATCGTTTGAAAAGCCGTGCCGCATGGATGGACAGAATCCGCTGGCCACTTATGTGCTTTGTCGCGGTGGCCTTCTGGAACATGTTCGGTGCCGGTGTATTAGGCTTCATGATCAACCCACCTGTATCGCTCTACTACGTGCAAGGTTTGAACATGACTCCAACCCACGCGCACGCAGCATTGTTCGGGGTCTATGGATTCCTGGCGATTGGCTTTGCCCTACTCATCCTGCGTTACATTCGTCCGCACATGGTGTTCGATGAAAGGCTAATGAAAACAGGTTTCTGGTGGTTAAACATTGGTTTGATGATGATGTTACTAACCAGCTTGCTACCTGTTGGTCTGATTCAGTTCTACGCCAGCGTCAGCGAAGGCTTCTGGTATGCGCGTAGCGAAGCCGTTATGCAAAGCGACCTCCTATACACCTTGCGCTGGATTAGAACCATTGGTGACGTCGTCTTTATCGTCGGTGCTCTAGCAGTAACCTGGCAGGTGATTAAAGGACTACGTGAACCAGCTGAAGGTGTTAAGCCAGTTGGTAAGCCTATTGAAGAAGGCGCATAGATGTTAAGACACTAATAACATTCTGCAAAAAAAAGAGGTGCCAATTGGCACCTCTTTTTTTGCTTAAAAATGTTGAGCCCTTGTTAAGCCAAATGCTTGGAATGAAACTTTAAGTGCTGCTCAATAAAGCTGGCGATAAAGTAATAGCTGTGATCATATCCTTGATGATGTTCGAGGATTAGAGGGTAGGATTTTTTACTGGCTATGGCTTTCAGTTTTTCTGGCTTAAGTTGCTCAGCTAAGAACTGATCCGCCTCACCCTGTGACACCAGTATGGGAACTTGTTGCTCGATTTGCTCCATAAGGTAGCAGCTATCATATTGCTGCCATTCCTGTTTGTCAGAACCTAAATAGGAAGTAAAAGCTTTTTGCCCCCAGGGACAATTCATTGGGTTAACGATGGGGCTGAATGCAGAAGCTGAAACAAACATATCCGGATTGCGTAAAGCAATCATGAGCGCGCCATGTCCACCCATCGAGTGTCCAGCAATTGCTTTCTTATCGGATACTGAAAAGTTACCCTCGATAATCTGTGGCAATTCACGCGTTATATAATCATACATCTGATAGTGCTGTGCCCAAGGCTCCTGAGTGGCGTTGACATAAAATCCAGCCCCTTTGCCAAGATCATAACCATCATCATCCGCGACATCATCACCGCGTGGGCTGGTGTCTGGTGCTACGATAATAATACCCAGCTCAGCTGCTACGCGATGTGCGCCTGCTTTTTGCATAAAGTTTTCATCGGTGCAGGTCAGCCCCGACAACCAATACAACACAGGTAGCTTTTTACCCTCTTCTAACTGCGGCGGCAGATACACCGCAAAGCGCATATCACAATTGAGCACTTGTGAAGAATGGCTGTATTGTTTATGCCAGCCAGCAAAACTTTTATTGGCTGAAATTTCATTAATACTCATATCAACCTCTTAGTAATGAATCACGCTACGGATACTTTTACCTTCATGCATCAAGTCAAAAGCTTGGTTAATATCTTCTAGCGGCATGGTATGGGTAATAAAGTCATCCAGCTTAAATTCACCAGCGAGATAACGCTCAACGTAATCCGGTAATTCAGAGCGACCTTTTACTCCTCCAAAGGCAGTGCCTTTCCATACGCGACCGGTTACTAACTGGAAGGGTCTGGTGCTAATTTCCTGGCCGGCACCAGCCACACCAATAATTACAGACTCGCCCCAACCTTTATGGCAACATTCAAGAGCTGAGCGCATCACATTAACATTACCGATACACTCAAAAGA
Organism: Kangiella sp.; assembly: GCF_048265365.1. Lineage (NCBI taxonomy): Bacteria > Pseudomonadati > Pseudomonadota > Gammaproteobacteria > Kangiellales > Kangiellaceae > Kangiella > Kangiella sp. The sequence goes on along the minus strand of NZ_JBLXBT010000001.1, from coordinate 982,575 downwards.
ATAGTCCACACCACCATCAGTCATCTCAACAATCACTTCCTGAATCGGCTTGTCGTAGTTCTTTGGATTAACGCAATCAGTAGCTCCAAGTTTCTTAGCCAGTTCAAACTTTGACTCATTAATGTCTATTGCAATAATACGACTGGCTTTAGCCATCACCGAACCAATCACTGCGGATAACCCAATACCGCCCAAACCGAAAATAGCGACAGTCGCGCCCTCTTCCACCTTGGCAGTATTCATCACTGCGCCCATACCCGTTGTGACGCCACAACCAAGCAAACAGACTTCTTCAAGCGGTGCTTTTGGATTGACTTTAGCTAGGGATATCTCAGGAAGAACCGTGTACTCAGAAAAAGTCGAAGTACCCATATAATGAAAAATCGGCTTGCCATTAATCGAAAAACGCGTGGTGCCATCTGGCATTAAACCTTTACCCTGAGTTTCCCGAATTTTCTGACACAGATTGGTTTTGCCAGACAGACAGAACTTACACTCGCCACATTCAGGCGTATAGAGTGGAATCACATGATCACCGGGCTTTACGCTGGTCACGCCCTCACCCACCGACTCAACGATACCACCTCCTTCATGACCTAAAATACTCGGAAAAACACCTTCAGGATCATCACCAGACAAAGTAAAAGCATCAGTATGGCACACGCCCGTTGCCACAATCTTAACTCGCACCTCGCCTTTCTGCGGTGGCTGCACCTCAACTTCTTCGATAGACAGAGGCTTACCCGCCTCCCAGGCAACCGCAGCTTTACATTTAATCACTTCATTCGACATAAGACTTTCCTTCATGAATCAATTTTATTATCAAACCTTACAACAGTATCCAATAATTGCAATCGAAGCTTTATGTTGGCGTGATAAATAGCAGCTATTAGTCGTAAAAAAAACTCATGGACTCTGAGCAAGAAGATAAAAACCCTTTCGAAAGGCATAAAAAAAACGGCAACATTTGAAGTTGCCGTTTATATCTTTTATCGCTATTTTTTATGCGTGAGCAACCCACCCTAATTCATGGGCTTTGGCGGCGGCCATTTTAGGTACATCATTTTCGATGAAGTGGTGATGAAGAAGCTGTACGCCTAGAACATGATTGAGGATGGCATCCATCTGAACTTTATCTTCGCGCGGAATCGTTGGATCATCATTTTTCCTGAGCATATCTTGCAAAGCACCATAATCAATCAGGCCTGCTTCAGCGACTTTTTCTTCGCTGGCGAACTCTTCCATCAGTTCCATCAGGGCATTCCATTTTTTCTTATCGGTATGCGCTGGCGGTGCCATAAAGGCAAACTTCTGACGTTTGTATAGAGTTTCAGGCAAGAGTCCTTTCATCGCTTCTTTCAATACGTATTTCTCTACAGGACCTTTGATACGCATCTGTGGCGGAATATTGACCGCATAGGCTGCCAGATGATGATCAAGGAATGGTGGGCGCGCTTCCATTGAGTTGGCCATATCCACTCGATCTCCGCCCCAAGTCAGAATCTGACCTTCTAACATTGTTTTGATCCAGACATACTGAGCTTTATCCAGTGGATGGCGACCTTCTAATTGAGTTTCATCAAATTGCTCGGCCATTGCTGTGCCGGGATCATAATCACTGATGTTGGCCTGATGATCTTTGTTCATTAATTGACGGGCAAAGCCATCGCAACCCATCCAGCTCTGGATACAGGTTGGTGTAAAGCCGACTTTGGCGTCAATCGCATCGGAGCGGAATGCTTCGCGCGGCAACATGGCACCCTTGAACAGCTTGTTTGATTCGGCCAGAGTAGATTGCATCTCTTTACGGAGGTTTTCTGGTAAGTCATCCAGACCATATAGGAACATGTCATTACGGAATGCCGGATAGCCAGCAAATAGTTCATCGCTACCCTCACCTGTTAATACGACTTTGTAACCTTGCTCACGAACCTTCTGGCTCATCAATAACTTGGCAACACCTAGCGTGTTATAGATGGTTCTTTCTGTGTGCCAAATAGTGCGCTCGAAATGGTCATACAGATGTTCAGCCGACAGCGGCAGAATAATTTGCTCGGCACCAACCATCTCCGCCATTTCCCGAGCAATAGGTGTTTCATCATAGTCCGCATCATCAAAGCCAATCGTAAAGGCTTTGACCGGATCCTGACGTACTGAAGCTGACAAACCTATAATAGAACAAGAGTCGATACCGCCCGACAAATAAGCACCAACTGGAACGTCCGCATTTAAACGATGCTGCACCGCCTCCAATAAATTCTCACGAACCCCATCGATATATTCTTGCTCATCTTTAACATTTAAATGAGCTTCGGCTTGTGGGAAGTCAATGTCCCAATATTTATGCTGCGAAATTTCCAGTTTGCCATCTTTGCGTTGGATTTTAATCCAATGACCAGGTGGAACTTGATTAACGCCTTTAAACGCAGTAGAACCTGGAATCATCACTTGAATCAGCTGATGGTATAAACCTTCGGAGTCAATCTCACGCTTAACCTCAGGATGAGCAAACAACACTTTCAATTCTGAACCAAACACTACGCCATGTTCAGTTTCCGTCCAGTATAAAGGCTTAATCCCAAAACGGTCGCGCACCAAATACATCGTTTCTTCTTCACGATCATAAATCGAGAAAGCAAATTCACCGCGCAAGTTTTCTACCGTCTTTTCAATGCCGTAGTGCGGGTACATTTGCAATACAATTTCTGAGTCACTTTTAGTTTGATAGCGCGCACCTTGTGCTGTCATGTCAGCACGAATGCGTTGGAAGTCATAGAACTCGCCATTGTGTACCATCATATAGCGCTCGTCATCGCTGACTAGTGGTTGTCGCCCACGCTCTTCATCCAGATCGATGATCGTCAATCGCGCATGGCTTAACCCTACTCCCACACCTTCAGGGTTGTAATAACCGAAGTTATCAGGCCCTCGGTGATATTGGATGGCCGCCATGTTAACGAGCGTTTGTGCATCAATGTTTCGATCTTTGTCTCGATGAATGACACCGGCAATACCGCACATATAAAAATTCTCCTTGGAATCTTATCTTAAATTTTAGAAATATAAGGTTAGGTAGCTTCTTCTAGTGGGACAACCCGATCAGCTGTAATAGATCAGGTTGTGGCTAGAGGCTGGTGATACTAGATCACATCCATAACCAATTCGGTTCTTTCTACCATGCAGGTTAGCAACGCCATACGTAAAAAAACTGCACCCCGTGCTTGTGAAAAATACCAGTTATGTGGTGTGCCATCCAAATCAGTTGCTAACTCATCACCGCGTGCCAATGGATGCAAAATAATAGCGTCATCTTTTAAAGGTGACTCGGCGTTTAATACAAACTTATCACCATGTGATTCAAAACCATTATCCACCCAGGCGATGGCATTAATGTATACCACGTCCAGCTCTGGTAGCTCTTTATTGAGACGGTTAGTCAAACGCAAGTTTAAACCCGCCTGCTCCAATTGCTCTCTTTGTCCTTCTGTAAAAATATCATCATCTTTTTGATCGTGAATGATCACAATTTCTTCAAATATTTCCGGAAAATGAGCAAATATCTTTAACAAGCTACGAACCGTACGCATGTAGCTAGGTACCCCGACCACACCAACACGAATTTTCTTAGGGTTGTCCAATAACAACTCTGGACGCCATTTGAAAATAGTGTAAAGGTCTGCCATTGCCTGCGTTGGATGTTCATCAGTACCATTACCAGCATTGATAATAGGGATACGCAACGTCGACGTCATTTCTTTTACCGAATCTTCGTTCGATTCGCGCAACACCACACAATCGCCATAGTTATTAAACATCTCACCAATATCAGAAAGCGATTCACCCTTAGCAATTCCGGTTGTTGAGCGGTCGGTAATCGACATAATATCCCCCCCCAAACGATGCCATGCACTTTCGAATGACAGGCGAGTACGCGTGCTCGGTTCATAAAAGGCACTGATCAATATCTTTCCCTGTAAAGGATTATTGTAACGCTTAGGGTTACTTTCATACTTACTGGCCAAACGGAATAATTGCAAAATCGTTTGGCGGTCAAATTGATCGCAGGTAATAATATGTTGATTCGCTAATTTTACTAGCGCATCACCATCTTCCTGGATTGTTTTCAGCAATGCTTTAGGATGAGCATCACCACATACATCAGGTTTAACTCTGGAAAAAACCAGATCTTCATCTTTCATTTGGTCTACCATAATTGGTCCTTTAACCAGTCTCTTACGAGTAACACTATGAGGATGATTGGCGATAGACAGGTCACTGCCATCGCCGCGAGAATTAAGAATTGAAGTGCATCAAAAGACATCAGCATATTACTTCTCCATATTCGCTAATCGGTTCCAATCGAAACGTTCGTCTTCGAGCAAGAGTCCTAGCATACAGACAATAAACGAAACGCAGCAACTAATCAGCGCGCCAACGTAGAAGCCGATGCTGAAATACCCGATCAGTCCACAAGTTGTACCTAACGCCATCGCAGCACCGGCAAACTTTCCAGACAGTCGTTGTTGATACAGGCCTAAAATAATAGGCCAAATAGCACTCGCCACAAAGGCACCGGCCAAGTTCAAGACCTCGCCTAAAGTACCGACTCTTGGCAAGCAAATAATCCAGGTTGCAAAGCCTAATAATAAAATGACATTGCGGCCTACTTTTTCCAGCCTTTTATTGTCAGCTTCTTTATTAATAAAACCTTTATAAATATCTTTAGTGATTAAATCACTGGTCGCTGCCAGCAATGAGTCGAGACTCGATGCAAGAGCGGAAAAGACTACAACAAATACAAAAATAGCACCCATGGAGCCAAGCAATTTGGCCGCCACCATTGGACCAACCATATCTGCTTCGGCCGGGTAGATACCTAAGGCGGGCGCTGCCAATGCGATAAATCCAGTCACAATCGGAATTGGTAACCACAACAAACCTGCCATCAAATAGGCACGCTTACCAATACCTTGTCGGAAAGCTAATGCGCGTGACCACCAGACATTGGAATGGAAAATTTCACCAATACCGAAAAAGATATTGTTAAACAAAAACATAATCGCTGCTGGGAATAATAAATTAAGCAACTGTGGGTGTTCTTGTTTAGCCGACTCATACACTTCTTCCAGTCCAACGGTTTGATAACAGACAAAACCAATCACTAACACACCGACAATAATAATCAAAGTCTGCACATAGTCCGTTGCGATAACCGCCCTCAGTCCACCCAGCAAGGTATAGCCAACACAGATAATTAAAATAGCAGTCATACCAAGGTGATAACTTAATCCACTCAAGGTGGACAGCAATACACCACCAGCCATGCCAAGACTTACTAACCAGCCGAGCGCATAGCAGAATGACACCACTAAGAAAATGACCCAGGCAGGTTTTCCATAGCGCACACGAATAAAGTCACCGCAGGTATAACCTTGCGGCATGAGTTCTTTAATGCGTTTTGCCATTGGCGCGAACAGAATCAAGCCCAGCGCTGCCATTGAATAACCGACCATACCCCAGATACCAAACTGGTACGTTAACTGTGGAGCAACTAAGGTCGTGTTACTGGTGATCCAGGTGGCCATTGCAGTTGCCGAAGCAAAAGCAAAACCCACATTACGTCCGGCCAGCATGAAATCATCGAGATCTTTGTTTTTGCGGCCCAACCACCAGCCGAAGAAGATCCAGATCACGCCAAAAGCCACCAAAAGGCTTGCCGCCATCGTTATAGAAATAGGATTAAAGTCCATGATTTAGTCTTCTGTTGAAGTTTCTTTCGATCGAAAGGCTCTAGAAATCATGTAACCAATTAGAATAGTAAACATTACCGCGCCAATTCCAAACACCAACCACACACGGGCAAATGAATGGTGAGTAACGGTAACACTGGCTACATTGCTTAAGACGTTCTGCTGTTCATCCAGCAGACGAAGGAAATAGGTCCCGTCATCGTAACCCGTCAGGTGAACTTTATCCTGATGAGTCACATCTAACCGTTGCAACTCTGGAGAGAAACTCTCACTGGTTGATAATTGGAGATAAAGGGGAGTTTTGCCAGCAGAGTCAATTAAGACTTGCTCAGGAACAATTTGATTTGTATTAGAACGATTCCATTCGACACTAAAGTAACCAGCATTAGAGTCTTGCTCGGATGGCTCTAATTGCAGCTCGCAGCCAACTCCTTCACAAACTGAAGAGTTTTCTGCGCTAAATGCCGCGCTATTTAGTGAAAAAACGAAAAAAATGACCGCAATCAGTTGTAAGGCCATAAAAATTTACATTGTCTTTGCAAAGACAAGTAACCTTAGCAAAGCTCAGGACTTAGATCAAATTAGCTGTTTAAAGATTAAACACTTACATTAACCTATTGGAATTTGATAAGGTAAAACAATAACGCAAAGAAGAGGTATAGCTTATCTATTCCGTTAACATCGATAGAATCGAAAAAGATTTATATGAATTAGCAAACTTTGGCTTTAATGAAAAAGACAAAGGTATTTATAGACAAGGTTTAACCGACATCGATATGCAAGCTCGTCGCTGGGTTATGCAACAGTTTGAAGCGAATGGATTGCAAACTCACATGGATGGAGTGGGAAACGTGTGCGGTCGTTTAGGTGATCCGGATAAACCCGCAATCATCATCGCCTCGCACTTAGACTCAGTTCCTGCGGGCGGTATGTTCGACGGAACGCTTGGTGTTATTGCCGGATTGGAATGCATTCGAGTACTTCGAGAAAACAATATCGAACCGAACCACCCTATCGAAATTATTGGCACCAGTGAAGAAGAAGGTCGTTTTGGCGGCATGCTGGGTGCGCAAGCCTTAAGTGGAAATTTAAATTTTCAATGGTTAGAAAGTGCCAAAGATCCCAAGGGCGAATTCTTAAAAGATGCCATGCAGAAATGTGGGCTGGATATTCACAATGCACTGCATTGTCGTCGCGAACCAGGCAGTATGAAAGCTTTTTTAGAACTGCACATTGAACAAGGCCCAGTGCTTGAAAAACAACAAAAATCTATCGGAGTCGTTGATGGTATTTCTGGCGTCTTTAAATGGCTGGTCAAATTAAAAGGTAAGGCCGATCACGCCGGTACAGCGCCAATGGATATGCGCAGTGACGCCTTTATGGGTGTCGCCGATTTTGCACATGAAATTAGCCGTATTATTGATGAAGAAGGAACTGATAAAAGTCGCCTAACCATAGGCCGCGTTGATTTAAAACCAGGCTATGCTCACACCATTCCCGGCGAAGCTCACTTTACCTTAGTTGGTCGTGATATGAGTGAGGAAGTGATGCATCAAATTGCCAATAGCTGCGGCAAAGTTCTCTCCTCTATTGCACGCAAGCATAAACTTCGCTTCGAGTACGAACAAATGAGCTGGATGGGTCCGAAATACTTTAGCCCAAAACTGGTTGAAATAATTGAACAACAAGCAGAAGAGCTTGGTTATGACTACTTGCGGATGCCGAGCGGTGCAGGGCATGATATTCAATTCTTCACCGATCTAACTCCGACCGGTTTGATCTTCATACCCAGTGTAGGCGGCGTAAGCCACGCTCCTGATGAGTGGTCTCACTGGCAGGATGTCGAACAAGGCTCAAATTTGCTGCTTGCTACTCTTTTAAAGATAGCCAATGACAAAGTATCACTAAAAGAATAATCCTTGCATTCTAACCACAGGCAGTCTTCAAGGGCTGCCTGAAAGCATTTAAACTTTCCTGAACTCACCTTATTTGATTTTTTTCATCTTCCTTAAGCACTTTTGTGACCACTGCCATACTTTTCCTTCTGGTCAGGCCATCATATACACATAATATTCACGTTACCGAGAGTAGCTTGAAACTAATAAGTGCAAAAACTGCATCCAAAAGCTTTAAATAACCGTAACAGTAATGTTACTCAAACAAATGGGGTAAACATGTCTGAGCAACAGAGTATTGACCAGCAACACCTTGCCTGGTTAAACGATATGTCGATGGGAAGCCGACAAGCATTTCAAAGCTTGTACGAAAACTCCTCGGGAAAGTTACTGGCCATAGCAACTAAATTGCTTGGGCGAAAAGATTTGGCGGAAGAAGTTTTGCAAGAAGTCTATATTAAGGTTTGGCACAATCCAGAAGGGTATCACTCTGAACGTGGTAGTGTAATGACTTGGTTGATCAGTATTCTACGCAACCGATGCATTGATCAGCTGCGCCACTCGCAGATGAAGCAAAAGTATCAGCACAAGATGCCTGAACCTACGGATATTAGTCCGCAACTTGACCTGGACATGAATGCTTCCAATGTTAAGCTTGATGAATGTATGCGTTTACTGAAGGGCGAACAAAGACATACCATTCAGCTGGCTTTCCTTTATGGTTATACCCATCATGAAATCACCCGCTATTTAAGTGCACCTCTTGGCTCTATTAAAAGCTGGATCAGACGCGGCCTTGACGCGCTGAAAAGGTGCCTCAAGTCATGAGATATCATAACGAAGAGCTCTCCAACGAACTGGCTAAACACTATGTGATTGGCACTATGACGCCTCTGGCTCGCCGTCGTTTCAAAAAATTAATCATTAAGCATAGCCACTTACAGCAAGCAGTATGGCATTGGGAGCAAATTTTAAATCCCATGGCTGAAGAACTTGCGCCAATAGATCCTGATCCGCAGGTATGGCAGAGCATCACTGCAAGACTTGGTTGGGATAGCAAATCCAAGGCTTCCTCATGGTGGACAATCTCGGGCTGGCTAGCGACAGCTGCAAGTCTGTTAATAGTCGCCTACCTGTGGACAGCACAGCCGTTAATTACGCCGCAGCAGCCATCCTCTCCACAGGCATTGGCCATTCTTCAGGTAGAAGCAAACCAGCCTGCATGGGTTGTGCAACAAACTGACGATAAGCTATCGGTTACAGTAAAAAGCCTGCCAGAGATACAAGCCGAGCAGGATTTTGAGCTGTGGATGCTACCAGCCAATGGTCAGGCCCCTATTTCTTTAGGTTTATTGCCTAAAACAGGTAATAAAGAACTGGTCATTCCAGCACAGCTTTCAAATCTCATTCAATCAGGATTGGCGGTGAGTATTGAACCTGAAAATGGTTCGCCAACTGGCGCACCGACCGGCCCAGTGATTCTTACGGCCCAGTGGATTGAGATTAAAAGCTAGCTATTTCAGCTGGATGTAAAAAAATATCATTTTTTTTGCATCCAGTTGCATCTTCCAACCGTATACGAGTTACACACACAAAGAAGGTAGGTAACTCGTTATGAAAAAACAACTAATAACCAGTGCTGTTTGCTTCACTATAGCCAGCACTTTCATGTATCAAGCTGCGGAGGCATCCAGTCACCGCGAAGCTCCGAATATCACCCGTTATCCAACGGTTGATTCAACAGATTTTTATCTTTTCAACAGCTATGAAACTGAGCGAGCTGGATATGTCACTATTTTAGCAAACTACATCCCGCTGCAAGACGCTTATGGCGGTCCCAATTATTTCGCAATGGATCCGGCTGCTGCCTATAACATCCATATCGATAGTGATGGTGATGCGATTGAAGATCTCACTTATCAATTTAAATTTACCAATACGCTGGCAGCTAATGGAGAAGGCATCAAGTTGACTATCGGACCTGATGGTAACCAGAGACAGGTAGCCATCCCTCTAAAAAATGCTGGTGGGATTGCCGCAGGTGATAACTCAGCTTTAAACTTTGTTGAATCCTATAACCTGACACAAATTGAAGGCCCTGTTAAATCTGGAACACGAACAACCTTAAACAGTGATATGGGAGATTCAACCTTCACCAAGCCTTGGGACTATATTGGTGATAAAACATTTTCCTCGGCAGCCGATTATCAGGCTTATGCGGATCAGTACGTATACAATGTCACTCTTCCAAACTGCTCGCAGCCGGGGCGTGTTTTTGTTGGTCAGCGTAAAGACCCCTTTGCGGTAAATCTTGGCGAAAGCTTTGACTTAGTGAACTATGTTCCTGTCGAAGGTGATAGCGAACCAGGTGCTGGAGATGGTGGTGGTTTCCCCGGTGGTATCACTCAGGATGTCGCTAATGATGATCTGAGAGACAAGAATGTCACTACTCTGGCATTAGAGGTGCCAGCCAGCTGTTTAGTCGGTGATGGCAATGGCGTAATTGGTGCATGGACAACAGCCAGCTTGCCACAAGCTCGTATTCAGAACCCTAATGCGACATTCGAAAAGCCAGAAGTTAATGGCGGTGCTATGGTGCAAATCTCGCGTTTGAGTGCTCCATTAGTCAACGAAGTGGTCATTGGTTTACCTGACAAGGACACATTCTCTACCGCTCATCCTAACTCAGATATCCAGTTCGCAGACTATGTGACCCACCCGAGCTTCCCGGCACTGCTTGACCTGTTATTCCGTGATGCGGTCAATGCGACTTTAGGGACGAACTTTGAAACCATCGCACCAACTAACTTCCCGCGAAATGATCTGATCGCTGCCTTCCTGACCGGTTTTGCAGGCGTCAACCAACAGGCAACTGTGACCCCTTCAGAAATGCTGCGTTTGAATACAGCTATTCCAGCCACACCGGCTGCGAATCAATCGCCTCTTGGTGTTATCGGTGATGATCTGGCAGGCTTCCCAAATGGACGTCGCCCTGGTGATGACGTAGTGGATATTGCTTTACGCGTTGTTATGGGTCGCTTGTGTCATGATATTCCGGTTAGTGGCACGCCAACCAACCTGGGTTTATGCCAACCTGAAGATGCCAATGTGGGTACAGCTCCATTCACCGACGGCGCGCCTTTATCAGCCTCGGATATTGATGAGCAATTCCCTTACTTACGCACGCCATTAGCTGGCTCACCAAACTAAGGAGGAACTGATGAATATTGCAAAATATATGCAGCCCATCCCCTTGCTAAGTGTGCTGTTACTAAGCGCACTCATATTGGGTGGCTGTGATAGCGATGGGCCATCATACAGAGATGATCCTCCCGTTAATACTAAGCCTGAGGCCGTAGGCCAAAGCATCATAACTGAAACTGACGCCACAGTTGATGGGCAGCTCCAAGGCTCAGATGCTGATGGAGATAGCTTAACCTTCAGCGTGTCGCAAGATGTGATGTATGGCGTCTTAAGCATTAACTCTGATGGAAGCTTCAGTTATACGCCTGATAATGGTTACACAGGTAGTGATGAGTTTAGCTTTGTTGTAAGCGATGGCAGTGCTACATCCGATCCAGCTATCGTCGATATCACTATCAATGTGAAACAGGAGATGTTCAGTTCTTACAGCCGAGATTCTTATTCCAAAGCTGAAAATGATGAACCATCAGGTGTTAATGGCCGTGAGTTCATATTCGATGTCGATAGTACCGACTACTACCAGGACTTGGTCATTGAAGGAGAACAATGATCGATGAAGAACTCTATCCTTAAAACTTCTCTTAACACAGTACTGTCAGGGCTTATTGCCCTGCCAGTGCTTTTTATTTCAAACACAGGCTATGCTGAAAATAATACCTGGCTCCCTGAGAATGACCATGTGCTGGTCCTCAGTTACCAACCCAATCCTAAGATTGCTGCAAACGAAAAAACTGAAGTTTACTCAAGCAATAACTGGAAAAAACTAGAACCTGTAATACAGAATTTATTGATTGAATCGAGTCTTCCTGGAAAAAGTCATCTCGAACAGCAAGCTCGACAGCTTGTATTTCAGTGGGCAAATGTTGTTGAAAACGATCCCACACTATTATCCTCCCGTGAAGCTTCACGGTTAAAACTATTCAAGGCACAACTGTTACAAAAACAGCATCGTTTTAAAGAAGCATTACTGGAGCTAAAAGGCATCAAGCAAAACACTCACTTGTATGCTCAGAAGATATTGATTGAGTCACGCATCCATCATATTCAAGGGCAGTATGACAAGGCTCGACAATCATGCAATCAACTGCTCAATCAAAGGTTACCCTTATTTGCTCAGCTTTGCTTAATCGAAACCGAAGCATTAGCAGGACAACCGGAAAAAACTTATAAGTTACTTGGTGACTTTAAACCACAATACGCCCATAGCTCACAAGAAGTGCTTAACTGGTATCACCAGGTTGCAGGATCAATTGCCAGAATATTAAGTAAAACATTCGACGCTCAGCAGCACTTTTCTTTTAACTTAGATCAAGCTCCTAATAGCCAGTGGTTTCAATGGGCCGATATGGCACTGAGTAATGGCAATGCCAATTTGGTGCTAACGAAAATGAAACAACTGAACAATCCTGATATTGAACTGGAAGATGGGCTGATCATTAGAATGGCCAGAGCCGAGAAAATTCTTGGCAACAATAACGAATTACAAAGTTTGGCTAAGCAACGAATTGAATTAAGAGTTAAACGAAATGATCGACTGCATGCCGCCGACATTGCTTATTATTACCTACACATTGACCCTCAAGCTGAACAAGCCTTGTATTGGGCAGAAAAAAACTGGCAATCAGTGAAGGAACCAGCAGATAGCGAACTATTGATGCTTGCTCGACAAATAAATCAGCAAGGAGTTACTCATGAGCAACATTAAAATCTTAAGTTTACAAAACTTATTTAAACTTTGCTCATTTGTTGCAGTGTTTCTCTTAAGTGCAATTATGCTATTGAATGCACCGGCCAGCTCGGCTCACCAATTCAGCACTGCCCACGCTAAACTTGAGCCAAGCGGACAAAAACAATATAAGGGATATTTAGCATTATCGTTACAGGATATTCAGCAAGCACAGTCTATCGATCCAAATAATGATGGCAAACTATTATGGCAGGAAGTGAAACAAAGCCTACCTGTCATTCAACTCTATCTAAATGAGCGCTTTACTATTTCGCAAAAAACATCCGATTCGGTAATAAGCTGTCAGCTTAACTGGTCCAACTCACCAAGGCTTTCAGAACTGTATGGCGAAACATTACTGCATATTCCATTAACGGTAAGCTGTCCACTATCGTCTATCTCTGCTGAGGAATTAGTCGTACAGTACAACGCTTTTTTCGAGCACTTAAATGACCATAAATTGTTATTGAGTTGGAATTTCAATGATGGGGAAAATAAGGAGAGTGGAGAAAGCTACTTTATTATTGATGATTCAAATCAGACAGCAACACTAGCTTTTGTCAAAACCAGTTTACTGGATACCATCAACTTTTATTTATACCAAGGTGTCATCCATATTTGGTTTGGCCTAGATCATGTTCTCTTCGTATTAGCGCTGATTTTACCTTTTGCCTGGTTGCGCTTTCGGCAAGGACGTTTTTCTGGCACAAAGAAGCTAGCTATTAAAGACCTGTTAGTACTCATTACCAGCTTCACATTGGCTCATTCAATCACACTGACACTGACTGCATTGAAGATACTGTCAATTCCTTCTCAGTGGGCAGAAATTGGTATTGCTATCTCGGTTGCCTTTACCGCCATTAATATTATTACTCACTGGGTCAAGCGACTTGGGGTCATTACTTTCCTGTTCGGGTTACTGCATGGAATGGGTTTTGCTGGTGCTTTATCCGAACTGGGGCTTAGTGAAACCTACAGAATCTCAAGCATAGTAGCCTTCAATCTGGGAGTAGAAATAGGACAGGTAGCCATCATCTTTCTACTTTACCCGCTATTGACTCGATTGAGAAAAACTCAAGTGCTGCAATATCGATTAGTACCGACCCTTGCGGTTTTAATTGCACTCATGGGAGGCTATTGGATTCTGGAGCGTTTATAAGTTATCGGGACAAGAAAAAAGCAGTAGCCATTGACTACTGCTTTTTTATGACTAACGGTTTAGTCTTAGCCAAATCTCAAGCTCCGCTTACCAATACAGCGCCTAAGATTTGCAGCAAAAATCAAGCAGCTTCTTCTGCTTTATTCTTGTGCTCTAAGACTTTTTCAGCTGGATTCTCTGAAGTGCCAATTTCGATAGTACGAGGCTTCATTGCTTCAGGTATTTCCTGCTTCAAGTTAATAGTCAATAAACCGTTGTTAATATCGGCTGAAACCACTTCAATATGATCAGCCAAGTTAAATTTACGTTCAAAGGCACGATAAGCAATGCCTTGGTGCAAGAACTTACGTTCCTGTTCCGTATTCTCTTTGCGACCGCGAATGGTTAGCACACCCTTTTCAACCTGTATGTCCAGCTCATGGCGATCAAATCCAGCAACCGCAATGGTTACTGCATATTTATTTTCATCTAGAACTTCGATGTCGTAAGGCGGGTATCCACCAGTAGATTGTTCGCCACGCAATGAGCTATCCAGTAAAGATGCTAAACGGTCGAAACCAACACTACTACGGTATAGTGGACTTAAATCTATTCTATTCATAATCATATCCTCCAATAGAAGCAATATATTGTTAACGTTAATGAGCTCTAATCTCTCAGAGACTTAGTGCTCAAAATTCTATTTGGGGATAACCTGAAAATATTTCAAGTATTCTTTTAATATTATTATGGGCAAAAAAAAATAGCCACCGAAAGGTGGCTATTTTAATATGACTCAATAAAGGCTTACTTACCGATATGTTCATCCAGGAAGTCTAAAATCTTCTCAAACGACTCAACTCGATACTCAACCTTCTGGAAACCATGTCCGTCTTTCCTATAGAAGGTGTCATACTCTTTACCCGCTTCTTTGAGTTTTTCTTCAAGCAGATAAGCGTTGTCGATTGGTACACGGACATCATTCTCACCATGCACAATCAATAAAGCCGCTTTCAACTTATCAACATGATAAACAGGAGAACGCTCACGAATGACGCCTTCTTCCGACCCGAATGAATAACGCTTATAGTTTTCACCCATCTTATGGTTATTTCTGAAACTGTCAGCTTTTGCCCACTGCAAGTCAATTTCGTAAGGTCCTGCCTCCGGAATCGAACATTGATACAAATCAGGCTCTTTAACAACACCTTGCATCGCAGCATAACCACCATAGCTGATGCCATGAATACAGATTCTGTCTTTATCTGCGAGGCCCTTCTCTATTGCCCACAGGGTAGCATCGGTAAGATCGTCTTGCATCTTAGCTCCCCATTCACCAGAGCCAGCCTTTTCAAAATCTTTACCATAACCACCTGAGCCACGATAATTAAGTTGTAGTACGAGGTACCCACGATTGGCTAATAGCTGTGCCCGCCAATCAAATCCCCAGCGGTCAGTTGCTCCATAAGGACCGCCATGAGGGAAAATGATAAGAGGAAGGTCTTTAGGTTTAACACCATTAGGAATAGTTAATTGCCCATACATCTTCAGTCCATCGCGAGCAGTCATAACAAATGGCTCAACCGATGCCATCAGCTCTGGTTTTAGATGTGGCATGGAACTGGCAATGTATTTTGCTTTGTTGGTTTCACGATTAAACAGAAAAAAATCACCCAGGTTTTTGTCACTATAGGTTTTAACCATAGCCAAATTATTGTCACTGCTATAATTAGTCATGATAATATCTTGGCCTTTAAAACTAGCTCTTAGTGCTTTGTGGAAAGCAACTTCGTTAGACACAGAGTCGTCATTTAAATAGAAATACTCTGGATAACCAGGCTCGGAAATCACACCGATAACCTCTCCATTAGCACCATATATAGTCTCTATATCACCATATCGATCTTCCTTTATATCAACATCGGGATGACGGTATAAAAACTTTATTTTGCGTGTTTTCAGATCAAGCTCAAAGAGTCCAGTAACACCTTGGTGGTCTAGGTCGTGGTTGGATACAAAGTAAAATTTATCATTCGTAATATTAAAGCCAACTTTTTTCAGCTTTGGGAAACCATCATGCTTTACTGGAAGATCTAAAGTTGTCCAGTCACCTCTGGGATCTTTAACATGAATGATATATTTATCATCATACAAATCATCTTTATTTACACGGTCCCACTCAACTGCAACTCTCGGCTCTTCATTTAAATCAACATCAATGGAAGTAATAACTGAATCGGGGCCACCCACAGGTTTCGGGGAGTCTGAGTTATAAAGAAGCTCTCCTGTATAAACATCCATTCTGTGGAGTTTCATTCCTCCTTTTTCGGACCAATGTGACTTACCAACTAGAATTCTTTTCTCGTCATTTTGTAAACGACTAATAAATGAGAGGTTAGAGCGTTGAAAATCCCATAATTGAACGCGCTTAGTACCATCAATATTACCGGCGACAAGCTTTGGTTCTTTGGAAGCACCATCCCAATGGCCGGTAATATTCGCAGCCAACATAAGTACTCGCTCGTTGTTCACCCAGTGAAAATAAACAACTTCACGCTCATCACCGACCTCAAAAGAAGTCAGAATCTTGTTATCAGCAACGCTCATAACTGCTAACTTAACTTCTGAACCATCTTCATAAGTAAAAGCGACATGCTCACCATCAGGCGACACTTTGGCACTCTTGAATTGCGATTTTTTGGCGAAGTCTTCTATTGGAATAACTTTTGATTGAACAGCGCCAGATATTAAAAGCGCAATAGCCAAAGTAAATACTAATTTAAAAAGCTGTTTCATGACATTCCTCTGGTCATTGTTTGAATTATAAAACTTGCCCACAATAAAGTGATTCAATGTATTTGTATAGTTTGCTTTTGTATCAATTCAAGTCCGCTTATTGCTGGGATTGTCTCAACACACAATCTATCTGAGATTATTCTCATTAATGTTGTTTTACGTTTTCTTTTCAGCAAGCTTTTGCAGAACTAAACCTACCGCAAAATTACCAAAGGTGGCTGTGATATGCGTTGCAGATCCCATACCTACATCACAGGCCATGCGCAGTGCTCTTTCCGAGTCTGGCTTAGCTTGAGTGATGCCGCCATCCGGCAATGGATAGGACAGTTGTTCTGTTGAATAAACGCAAGGAACCTGGTATTTGCGTTTAGGATTACTGGAAAATGCATAGTCATAACGCAGAATGGAGCGAGTTTTAGCCAGCAAGGGGTCGTTATGGGTGCGAGTCAGATCGGCGATAGTAATTTGCGTTGCATCAATCTGTCCACCAGCGCCACCCACGCAAACAATGCGAATTTTATTACGCTTACAAAAACGAATCAGAGCCGCTTTACTGCGAGCACTGTCAATTGCATCGATGACATAGTCAAAATCCTTTGAAATATAATCCCGAACATTCTCCGGTTTCAATAGATCTTCAATAATGGTGACCTGACAATGAGGATTAATTTGAGCTATGCGCTCTTTTAAAACCTCGGCTTTACCCTGACCCACGGTATTTTCAAGCGCCACCAATTGACGGTTGAGATTGGATTCACTGACCTCATCGGGATCGATCATGGTGATCTTGCCAATGCCAGATCGTGCCAATGACTCTACCACCCAGGAGCCAACACCACCGACACCTATGACGCAGACATGAGATTGCTGAAATTGTTCCAATGCTTTTTGCCCATAAAGTCGGGCGATTCCGCCAAATCGATTGTCCACAAAAGTTGTTGGTATAAGAATGATGTCACGATTATAGCAAGTGATGCGTCGATTAGTTAACACACTGATAGCCTTATCTGTAGGCTTTCGACAATAAAATGCTTAGAATAGCGCTAACTTACAACCATAGGTTTAGAGGGTAAACTATGAAATTAAATAAATTATTGGTGGCAACCACCATTTTAGCTACCTCAAGCATCGCGTCTGCCGATGTGGTTGGTGTATATGCCGGTGCGCAAAATTGGAATTACGATATTGACGGTTATGTTAGAACCGGCTCAGAAAATATCGACTTCAATGATGACTTAGGCTACAAAGACAGCGATGACAACAGCTATTTTGTTGCCTTAGAACACCCCATCCCTGTATTACCTAATATTAAAATCCAGCAAAACAATCTTGAAGGAAGTGCCAGAGGCACTGCCAGTCAGGACTACACTTTCGGTTCTGTTCCTTTCTTAACGGGCACTCCAACGGTTTCAAGCTACGATTTTAGCAACATTGATTACACGCTTTATTACGAAATCCTGGATAATTGGGTTAATTTAGATTTGGGTATTACGGGTAAGCAATTTGATGGTTATATGGATGTGGGTGTTGAAGTGACGACGGGCGGCCCAATCACATCACGAGTGGATTTCACGGGCACAGTTCCTATGCTTTATGGTAAAGCACAGTTTGATTTACCGTTAACCGGTTTCAATGTTGGTACAACCGTGAATATCGGCCAAACCACCGATGACAAAATTAATGACTACACCATGTATTTTGGCTATGAAGGTGAAACGGGCTTTGGCTTTGAAGTCGGTTACCGTAACTTCACGGTCGAATTCGATAACTTTGATGATTTATCCAGTGATTTTACCTTTGACGGTTATTACGCTAGCTTAAATTTCCATTTTTAGTTGTTTTAATCAAATATCTTGAACCATCAGACGTAAGGGCGCTTCATGAATCGCCCTTACCTTTTAATAGTACCTTTGCTTGAAGTTGTTTCTCTCGATACATCAAAGCCAGTACCAATAACACCGCTGGAATCCCTAAGAAAGTGGTGTAAATAAAGAAAAATTCATACCCCCAACGATCAATGTCTGCGCCACTGAAACCTCCAAGAATTTTACCCACCAAAGTCATCAACGAGGTATATAGCGCGTATTGAGTTGCAGTAAATTCTCTATTCACCAAAGTAGCGAAATAAGCCATTAAGACCCCTTGAGCAAAACCTCCTGCCAAGTTATCCGCACTAATGACTCCAATCAAAAGAGTGTTACTTTTATCCTGGGTAGCCATAAAGGCAAACAGCAAGTTGGTCAGCATGACTAACAAGGAGCCTGTGAGCAAACACTTAAGAATGCTGGTTCGATTGACTGCGATGCCACCAATAAAAGCCCCTAGAATGGTCATGATAAGACCATAAATCTTAGAGATCTTAGCCACTTCATCTTTACTGAAGCCCATGTCATCGTAAAAGACGTTGGTCATGACCCCCATCACCAAATCGCTAACCCGAAACGCCATAATAAAGGCAATAATAACCAGTCCCCACCAGCGATAACGAATAATGAAATCTACAAAAGGAGAAATGATTGAGCGGATGATATGTTGAGAAATCGAGCTAGACTGAATAAACCTTCGCAACTTCTCCTGAGTAGTGGGCACTGCTGTCAGTAAGCGGTTGGTCACTTTATGATCCAGTTCTGAAGTACCAATTTCCTTTTCCACATGAGGTGGCTCTGGCGACAGTAGCCAACCAATCAGACCGACACTCATCAAGAGCGCCATGACCATATAACTGAATTGCCAGCTACCACCAACCTCTTCATTGGCAAGCATCAAAGCACCGGCACCGGCAGCAATCATGGCTAAGCGATAGCCCATAATATACATTGCAGAAGCAGCACCTTGCTTCTTTTCATCAACACTTTCTACCCGAAAGGCATCAACTACGATATCCTGTGTCGCTGCTAAAAAAGCAGTCGCCAATGCGAAACTAATGATTCGTGCAGTATGAGTTCCGGCATCGGTGGTAGCAATCGCCAGCAAACACAATGTAATGCCAACCTGTGCCACAAATAACCAGCTGCGGCGCTTACCAAACCATTTATGAAGTAATGGAATTTTTAAGTTATCGACCAGCGGTGACCACAACACCTTGATCGAATAAGCCAGGCCAATCCAGGATGCAAAGCCAATATCGGTTCTTGAAATTCCCGCGTCTTTTAACAGCCAAGAAAAAGTCCCCATTACTAACAAATAGGGCAAGCCAGCTGAAAAGCCCAGCAACAGCATGCGGATCACTTCCGGATGAAAGTAAACGAAGCCCTTTGCATAAGATTGAAGTTTTATTGTGCTATTTTTCACTATAAGATAGTTTTTTATTTGGTTAATGAATTTTCAGCATGATTTCAATTCTGGGCGCTGGCGCTATAGGCCAACTGCTAGCCCATAAACTAACTGATGCCTCGGTTGAATGCCAGCTTATTGTGAGCGATTCTGACAAATACGACTCGCCCGACTGGCAGTTTCGCGATCTCAACCAGAAAGTCAGCACTAAGCAGCTGCAAAGCTCTGGCCACGGCTCTAATCAACAAGACTCATCACCGCTGGATTTGGTCTTTGTCTGCGTTAAGGCACCGCAACTGCAATCAGCGCTAGACTCTATCAGGCATCGTTTGCATGAGAAAAGCCAGTTAGTGCTGTTTCAAAATGGTATGGGGCATGACCAAATCGCCAGCCGGTATGTAGCTGAGCAGAATATATTCTTTGCCAGTAACACCCATGGCGCCTATCGCGAGTCGAATCAGAGCCTGGTTTATGCGGGAACGGGCAAGATCGTGCTTGGTGCTTTAGAGCAGCAAGCAACTCCCGATTGGTTTAATCAGTTAACTCAGGCGGATACCGCGTTGGCATTTGAATGGATCGATAACATCCAACCCGTGCTGTGGCGCAAACTGTTAATCAATGCAGTCATTAACCCATTAACAGCTATACACCGCTGTAAAAATGGTGACCTGCTCAAAAAAGAGCACAAGACTCAGCTTTTGGCTTTAATTAATGAGAGTCGCCAGTTTGCACAAAGCATGGGGTTTGATTTTGCAGACGATCTAAAAACCATCATTCTCGATGTGATTGAACAAACTGCCGATAACTACTCATCCATGTATCAGGATGTGATGGCTGGGCAAATTACCGAAATTGACGCCATCAATGGCTATTTGCTGGATCAGATCCAGGCCAAGACTTTTCACGCGCCTCATCACTGGGCACTGTGGAGCCAGTTTCATATTCAGTACCCGCCATTAAAAAAACAGGCAGAAACCAAAGCCAAGAATTTTGATGAGCTGACTTATCATGTCACTCAACAACAAGGCACCGAACGCCCTTTTACCGGCCAATATAATATGCATCAAGCAAACGGCATTTATCGCTGTGTGTGTTGTCACTCCGTCTTATTTGACGCCAGTGGAAAATTTGACTCAGGTTGCGGCTGGCCAAGCTTCGACCGAGCACAAAATAATAAAACCATAGCCTACCTGACTGATACCAGCCATAATATGCAACGCGTTGAAATTCGTTGCGCACAGTGTGGCTCGCATTTGGGGCATGTATTTGATGACGGTCCGACAGACACCGGTCAGCGTTATTGCGTGAACTCAGTCAGTCTGGACTTTGAACCAGTAGACCGTTAAGCAAACTTCATTATTAAGTGACAGTAACTATGAAATCTATTATTCAAGCAACTCTCTTGTGCGTCATTTTCTTACTTTTGTTAAGCGCTTGCCAGACCACCGATAATCAGCAAAAACCAACTATTCTGCTAGGCGATATTAGCTACTCAGAAGTAGTGAAGACTTATCCTTATTTCCAAAGGTCTAATTCCCCAGCACAAGAGCCGTCAGAGTCTATCGAGAAGCTGAAAGCTGTCTCCGAAGCAACTCATTTAACCGTCTTTTTTGGTGTCTGGTGTCATGACAGTATTCGTGAAGTTCCTGAGTTGATGCGCTTGCTGGATGAAGTCAGCAACCCCAATATCAGTTATCAACTGATTGCACTAGACATGAAAAAACAAGAGCCTCAAGGTCGTGCCAAAGCCAATGATATCCTTTACACTCCGACGATTATAGTATCTCAAGCAGGTAAAGAACTGGGACGCATTATTGAAAAGCCTGAACAGGATTTAGCGACCGATTTGGTCAATATCTTACATTAAGATGGTTTGTGGGCAGTCAACATTAGTCCGCGCGTAACGCTTCAAATCCAGCACGACTTCTTAACCAGGGTTGCATGGTAGGAAACAATTCTGCCAGCTCAGCGGTGAGTTGTTCCGCCTCCTGTTGCGAGCTTAGCAGATCAAAAACAACGGTGTAATAAATCTGACCGCTAACCCGTGTTCTAATAAGGTTTGGTTTTTGAGACAACTTTTCATCGAGAGAATCAGTAAATGACCGCGCCTGACTTTGTGAATGGTAGGCTGCTAGTTGAAGAACCTTCCCGTACTTTCCATGCTTTTCATACTGAGCATAAGTTGGCTTAGTCTTTGCGGCTGGTTGTTCAATACGCTGTTGGCTAAGCGGTTCTTCAGGCATATCCGCAGCCTCATCTTCTGCTTCATCAGCAACTTCTGGTGATACTTCTTCAACAACTGAAACCTTTGCTCCCTGAACCATAATCGGGTCATCAGCAGTTTGCTTAGACTCTTCTGACTCAAACTGCTCAGCTTCGGGGTCCAGAGTTGTTTTCCAGAAACGATAATAGCTTAGTCCCAGCGATTCTTTCTCTTCTGCACAACGCCAGGTTCTCTGGTCACCGGGTGCGCAATACCAGTAATCATTATTTTCGGAGTTGTCAGGGTCTAGGTTGGAGGTGCTTGCACAGGATGTAATCAGCAAGGTTAGGCTTAAAGCTGGTAGAGTTCGTTTTAGCGGTGAGTTCAATGACATAGCGTATCGCTCAAATCCTTGCTTTACTGATGACTTTATAATGTTCCTTAAGCCTAACCTAACCCCGCTTGATCTTCAAAGCTCTAATGTTCGAAAGATTTTATAACTGCCTGCTTGTTTAAATAGGTCTGCAAATGGATTTGATAGTAATCAACCAGCCTGTCGCATTTCTGACAGTCATCGTGGGAAGCCAACTCTATGACTTTTAATTGAGTAGCAGCAGCTTTATCGAATTGCTGATTAGCAGCATAGGCTGCAGCTAAAGTATCGAGATACCCATGGTTCTCTGGATATTTTGCCACGGCTCGCTCCGCCAATATAAGCCCCTGCTCAGGATCAAATAACTCTGACCCCTGGCTAACCACTTTTATCCAGGCCAGATTGTTCATCGCTTGATAGCTACCCTGTTCAACCGCCAGCTGATACCAGTAAACCGCCTCATTGTAACTCCTGCGATCATCGATATAGCCAAAGTAAAAAGTATTACCCATCCAATACTGAGCAACCTTGTCACCGTTTTCTGCGAAGGTTTGCATGGTTTTCAGAGCTTGTTCTTTTTGCTTGATACTGACGCTTTGGTGCTTGCTGGTTAAGTGAGAAATGGCTTGATGGAATACCGCCTTTTCATAACCCTGCTCTGCTGAGCGAGACATCCACTTTGTCGCTTGCTCACTATCAAGTTCAACACCTAACCCACGAAACAGCATCATGGCGTATAAATACTGAGCCTGTTCATCACCTGATTTAGCTGCTTTCTTACAATATTGCTCGGCAACCTTATAGCTTTTAGCATGAAAATGCTGCTCGCAACGCAAAATATCCTCTTCGGACGCACTACAGGCAATAAGAATCCCCGCTGACAGGAAAACCAGCGATAACTTAAGGTTTGACAGCATTTTCATCGAGGTGAAATTACCATGTACAAGAATGACTCCATCAGGGATTAGCCACAAAACCTATGGCACAAAATAGCAAATCGGACTGTATTATCGACAAACAATGCGTAAAATGCACCCCATACACAGTAAATCACGAGGATTTTATGTCACGAAATATTAATGAACCGCTTTCTCAAGAAGCCTTGAATACCCTTTTCTTCGACGCTCGCACTTATAACGCTTGGCAAGATAAGGATGTTTCAGACGAGTTAATACATAAACTTGATGATCTGGTTAAGATGGGACCAACCTCAGCCAACTGCTGTCCGATGCGCGTAATATACGTCAAAAGCAAAGAAGCGAAGGAAAAGTTAAAACCTTGCCTGATGGAAGGTAATCAGGAAAAAACCATGTCAGCTCCAGTCTGCGCGATTATCGGTATGGATATGGAGTTCTACGAAAAGTTACCTAAACTATTTCCACACACTGACGCTAAAAGTTGGTTCGTTGGCAAAGAGAAGTTCATCGAATCCACCGCTTTCCGCAATAGCTCTTTGCAAGGTGGCTACTTTATTATGGCAGCACGTGCGCTTGGATTAGACTGCGGCCCAATGTCTGGCTTTAACCAGAAAATGGTAAATGAAACCTTCTTTGCAGGCACCAGCATCAAAGTGAACTTTATCTGTAATATTGGCTATGGTTCAGAAAAAGATCTGTTCCCGCGCAGCCCGCGCCTGGACTTTGATGAAGCCAATAAAATCATCTAAAGACTAATATCGTCTGATAGAAACAAGGAAAAATGATGGATAATAACAACGAATTTATTCATGTTGATGAGGAGCAGTCGCCCCCGCCGTCTAATGGTCAGGCCCAGGTTGTCTCACCTGGCCGTGGCTATCACTGGGTTGAGCGCTCGCTTTCAGAAATCTTCGTACCGCACTTTGGTAAATGGTTTTTAGCTGGATTAATTTATAGCATAGTGACCACTATTGTCCCAATGATGGGCGTGGTTCTGGCCATGTTGGTATTGATATTAAATCCGCTATTTTTTGCCGGTGGCTTTATCGGTGCCAATAAAATCCAGGAAAAAAATGGTGATATAACCCCACAACAATTTTTTGAGGGGTTTGGTCACGCGCGAAAATTAGGCTTACTTATTTACTGCGTCATTTTTGCCGTTCTAGGTGGAGGCGTTGCCTACGCAATTTTCAACGCCATCGGTATAGAAGAGCTAGCCGCAATTGATTGGGCAACCCTACAAGCAGGAACGGATCCACAGGCCGTGCAAGCTGAGTTGGAAGGCTTTGCTGATTTGATCGGACCTTATGTTCTGTGGATATTCCTCAGTTTCATTGCCTTATCATTGGCCAACTGGTTTGCCCCAAACCTGATCTTGTTCCAGCAACAGAGTCCATTATCAGCACTCCTGAATAGCTTTATTGCTGGTATCAAAAACCTACTTCCAATGATTGTTTTGATATTGGTATTAATAGGTCTTGGAATCGCCGTTGGATTAATATCAATGATCATTGGAGCACTTGTTTCAGCAGTGTTGCCACCGGTTGCAGCGGATCTATTATTAAGCACATTGCTAGCCGCGGTGCTTATGCCAGTAATGGTGGGGATCGGTTATATTTCATACCGCGAAATCTATTTGGGTGATGTTAAGAAATCCAAAAATACGTTGTAGTTCTACACTGTAGGGACGAGTAGTGCTCGCTCCTCAACCACAAAAAAGGCTTCCAATCGGAAGCCTTTTTTTGTTTTATGCAGGGACACTCACTTCAGATGACGCTCGAACAGGAAGTAAATCCGTTTGTATTCATCCAACCAGCTTGATGGCTCGGTAAAGCCATGCGGCTCAATCGGGTAAATCGCGGTTTCGAAATATTCGGTCTTTTCCAATTCAATCAAACGCTGCACCAGACGAACCGTATCTTTAAAGAATACGTTGTCATCAACCATGCCGTGCGCAATCAATAATGGCTTATTCAAACCTTCCGCAAACTCAATCGGTGAGCTGCGCTCATAAGCAACCGGATCCACTTCTGGCGTATTTAAAATATTTGAAGTGTAAGGATGATTGTAATGAGCCCAGTCGGTAACCGGACGTAAGGAAGCACCAGCAGCAAACTCATCAGGCGCTGTAAACAGAGCCATGAAGGTCAGGAAACCACCATAAGAGCCTCCATAAATTCCAACCTTACTACGATCAACATTGGCATTGCTGGCCATCCAGTTTGCACCATCCTGTAAATCAATTACTTCAGGTGTGCCCATCTCGCGATAAATCGCAGTACGCCAGTCGCGACCATAATTGGCCGAGCCACGATAATCGAGATCGAGTACCACATAACCCTGCTGGTTCAAAAAGCTGTGGAACATGAACTCACGGAAGTAGTTTGACCAACCCTGATGGGCGTTCTGTAAATAACCCGCACCATGGATAAAAATCACGGCAGGATATTGTTCTGCACGTTCCGCATCAAAATCGGCCGGTTTGTATAAGCGTGCGTGGATAGGCATATCCGCTTCACGCGATGGAATTTCGATGTATTCAGGTTCGCTCCAGGCGACAGTCTTAAACTCTTCCGATACGGTATCGGTTAATTGCGCCACATCACCACCAGTCGCAGCGGTTAAATATAAATCTTTCGGCTTTAAAGCTTCGGAATGCTCGATGATGACCTTGGTACCGTCTGGAGACAATACATAGTCATTTAAACCACCCATATCTGTTACCGCCTGTGAATCACCGCCACCCACAGCAACACGATACACTTCAAAAATTCCTGGATGCTTTTTATTGGCGCGAAAGTAGAAGAACTTTTTATCGGGCGACAAAGTAATCGAGTCCACCACATAACGACCTTTGGTCAGTGCATCGTCACCACGGGTTAGTAACTTGGTGTAAAGATGGCTAAAGCCAGTTTCTTCTGAAGTGTAGTAAATGGTTTTATTATCAACCCAACCAAAATCATTAAAATTCCAGTCATTAACCCATGCCTCATCACGTATGTGATGCTGATTCGCTAACTCTTTATCGTCAAAATCTATGCTGGCAATCCAGCGGTCTTTGTTATCCGCTGAATACAACATCAACAAAGCATTACTACCATCTGGCGACCATTGAATACCACGATTTGGAGTCCAGTCAAACAAAGAAACACTACGAATACCTTTATGTGCTTCATATTCTTTATCCAACTTTCGTGCCGTATCGCGTTTAATATCTGCTAATGGATCATCTTCAATATAAGGCAGATCTTCATAACTTAATTCAGATTTTTGGCGAGTGTTGAGATCCAGCAAATAAAGCGTTTCATGGCGCGGTTCAGAAGTACCGACTAGCGCTCTAACTTCATCATTCTTGACGTAACCATCTTCAGTCACAAAACGCGGCATGTTATCTGCTTTGCCATTGTCTTCAGACTTGTCGTAAGTACCGACAATCACATAGCGACCATTAGGCGACAGGCTTAAAGTATGAATCTCTTTTTTCTTACCCAAAAACCAAGGCTCGGGAGCTCCTCGCTCAGAGCTTTCAGCAATCTGTTGCTTACGTTTTTTATCGTGCTCGCGTTGTTCCTGTTGCTGACGGATATAATCAAAGTACCGAGTTTGCTGCTCTTCCAGATAACCTTTATCTTCATCTTTGTCTGGGTCATCTTCTAATCGAACATCCACTATATGACTGATCAAGCCATCATTCAGATTAATGCTATAGAAACTGTTGTCCTCACGAAAAGCCACTTGCTGATTACCAATAAACATTGGCTGGCCTTCATTGGCCAAAGTTTTAGTCAGCTGGCGAACCTCACCCGACTCAAGATAGCGAACGTATAAATCGCCGTTCAGATTATAGGCTTTTAAGGTTTTATTCGGGCTTAAAACGCCATTATTGCCATCTCGCTCAAGCAACTCTTTGTCGCTTAGCTTTTGTGCTTGCTTAGTGGCAAGATCTAATTGGTACCATGCTTTTTCCTTATTACCGGCAATTTTCTGTTGGTAATAGATGCTCTGGCCATCAGCGTGCCAATAGACATTTTCGGGCGCATTGCCTATCCAGTCCGGATCGGACATGACTTTATTTAACGTTAGGGGTTCTGCCTGAAGACTGGCAGATAGTAATAGTGCACAACCCAGCACTGACTTCAGAAGCCTATGGGTTATCTGTTGTTTTTTCATGGATGAGACTCTCTACTCTACAAAACAAGTGCAACTAGCTTACCGAGACGAGCCCGCCAGTCAAGTCCTGCGATGTAAAGGAAAGTTACCCAGGCCTCTCTTTAACTCACCTTCAATGGCTACAAAAGGCTCGAAGTTGAGTTAATCCCTCGGCATGGGTAATATGATGTCCACTCGTAACCTTAATAACAGCTCAAAGAGTAGGACCAGATGATGAAAAAATCCCTAATAACTCTATCTTTAGCTGCTTTGTTTCTGACCGCTTGCGATGACAAGCAACAGGAATCAGCGCAACCCGCTTCTGACAAAGCAGAAACAGAAGTAGCAACAAAGCCGGCTCAACCGCAAGCAAGTGGCAAGCCACAAAATAGCTTCTTAACCGCCTATGACAATATCGATCTGGCGCAATTTAAAGAACGCGTCAAAACCATGTCCACTGACGATTTCCAAGGTCGTAGTCCAGCGACTGACGGTGGCCGTAAAACAGTCGAGTTTCTGACCAGTGAGTTTAAAAAGCTGGGATTAGAGCCAGGCAACGGTGACAGCTATCTACAGCAAGTGCCATTAACCAGCATCGAAGCCGATGCCAATATGGAACTTCAACTGGGTGACAACACCTTGAAATTCCCGGAAGACTTCGTTGCTAACAGCAGCAAACTGGTCGACACCATCAGCCTGGATAAGTCTGAGTTGGTATTTGTTGGCTTTGGTACGGTCGCTCCGGAATATAACTGGAATGACTATGAAGGCCTTGATATGGAAGGTAAAACGGCTGTCATTCTGGTCAATGACCCAGGCTACCACACTCAGGATCCTGAACTATTCCAAGGTAAAGCCATGACCTATTATGGTCGCTGGACTTATAAATACGAAGAAGCCGCTCGTCAGGGTGCCGCCGCTGCAATCGTCATTCACGACACAGCTCCTGCATCCTATGGCTGGAACGTGGTTTCAAACAGCTGGTCTGGCCCACAGTATCATCTTGCTGAAGCAGGCGATGACCCTAAGCTTGATGTGGAAATGTGGATTACCTATGACCAGGCGCAAAATCTATTCAGCCAGGCAGGCTTGGATTTAAATGAACTGCAAGAAGCTGCCCTGAAACCTGATTTCAAAGCAGTGCCGATCGATGCAACCGCATCGGTAACCGTTAGAAATACCATTGAAAAGTCACAATCGCCTAACGTGATCGCTACCATTCCGGGCAAAACCAAGCCGGATGAGCATGTGGTTTATATGGCGCACTGGGATCACCTGGGTATGAATCCGCACCTTGAAGGCGACCAAATCTTCAATGGTGCAGTGGATAACGCCACCGGTACCGCCGGCATCATCAGCATTGCTCAAGCTTTCAAAGCACTTCCAGAGCAACCGGAGCGTAGCGTCACCTTTATTGCCGTTACCGCTGAAGAGCAAGGCTTACTCGGTTCAAAATATTACGCAGCTAATCCAACTGTGCCGATGAACAAAATTGTTGGCGCTTTCAACATTGATAGCATGAACATCAGTGGCCGCGTTACCGACCTGACCGTTGTTGGCTTCGGTAAATCAGAAATGGAAACTTATGTTTCTCAAGCAGCCGAGCGCCAAGGACGTGAGCTAGTGCCAGAAGCCAGCCCAGAGCGTGGTGGTTATTACCGCTCTGATCACTTCAGTCTGGCTAAATTAGGTGTTCCAGCAATCTATGCCGGCGGTGGTACAGAATACCGTGAAGGGCAGGACATGGAACTGATCGAACAACACAACAAAAAGCGTGGCGAATGCTACCACCAGGTGTGCGATGAGTACCAGGAAAACTGGGCTTGGGAGGCAGCTTTAGATGACGTCAAAGTTTTCTTTGAAGCAGGCTATCTTCTAAGCAACAGTGGCGATTATCCAAACTGGTATGAAGGCACTGAATTTAAAGCCATTCGCGATGAAAGCATGGCTAAATAATCAAGCCGTTCAAACATCAAAAAAGCCCAGACATGCTCTGGGCTTTTTTGTTCGATTCATAACTAACCACTACCACCCAACAAATAAGCTGGTATAGTAGACCTATAGAATAAAAAACATATAGCAATAAGCAACCCAGTTTTAGTCGAAGGAATTGATGGTATTAGCTCAATGAGGAGGGGCTTTTGTTGCGGTTTATTTTTCTATTGTTGTTTTCATGTTCACTGAGTGCTGCCAAGGAGTTTTCGGTTGAACAACTGCCTGCCGACCTTGACGGCGATTGGCAGGTATGTCGCTATACCACGCCAGAAAATAATCGCTACGACTGTAGCTCTGTCAGTGTCCCCGGTCCTATTGAACAAACATTCCCAGAGTTTGATGGTTTAGCATTTTATCGAGCCACTTTTACCATTTCTGATAAATTTCAGCATCTACCTTTAGCCATTTACATTCGACAGATTCGTGATGCTGACAAACTCTTTATTAATGGCCACCTGATCGGTCAAACGGGACAGTTCGCACCTAAGTTTGAAAAGGCAACTCTTTACCAGCGACTGTACCCCATCCCCTCGAATATTCTCAACTATGAACAGAGCAATGAGCTGATCATTAAAGTCTATAACCATGCCCGTCCGGGTGGTATCAGTGTCAGCGCACCCATAATCGATAGCGTACACAATATCTATCAGATTACGGCAACCCAAGAAGCTTTACTGATGATTTTCATCGGTATGATTCTTTTGATCGCCGCGGTACAAATTTTTTATTACCTGGCACAGCCTGAGCATCGCGAGAATTTGCTGTTTGCGGTACTCTGTATTTTTGAGTCCCTTTACTTATTAACTTACTCACAATCAGTACTCGACTCTGGCATAAATTTAACTAGCATTTTCCGTATCAATATTCTGCTATTTTCGATACTGACCGTGAATTTCTTTTTATTCGTTTCTTACTTTTTTAAACAATCAATTCCTTGGCTCATAAAAGGCGTGCTGGCTTTAACACTTCTGATGGGGATTGTCAGCGTGACAGTTTTACCGATTGACTGGATTTATCATATCCTGCTGGCAATCCAGTTGATGAGTGTGCTGATCCTTGTGCCTTTTTATTTTTATATTTTCTATCAAGCTAATCGCCAAAAAATGCCCTACGCCAGCTTGATGAGCCAGGTGTTAGCGCTTTATATCATTACCGCGGTTATCGACTTTGCTATCGATCAACAATTATTGCCACTATTTGTTAGCGGTATTGCCGGACTACTATCACCGATATTTTTAATCATCGTTTTTATCGCCATCACCTTTATTTTAATCCATAAGCATTGGCTCTATTACCGGCACGCAACCTATGACTATTTAACCAATTGCCTGAGACGGTCTTCTTTCGAACAACGATTAGCAGAAGAAATTCATCGCATCCATCGCACAGGCCAATCGCTTGTAGTGGCTTTGGTTGATATTGATAACTTTAAACAAATCAATGATGAGTTTAACCATCTAGTCGGTGATCTGGTCCTGCAGGAAGTCGTTAATCGAACTCGCGCTTCTTTACGTGACTTTGATTTATTAGGGCGTTATGGCGGTGATGAGTTTATTGTGGCAGCTGAGGTTTCTGATAAAAAGAATGCAACGCAGTTACTCAAAAGAATTCATAAATCAATTGTCGAAAATCCTGTTATTACCAAAGACGGACAAGCAATTGAAATTAGCATCACGATTGGAGCTTTTGTTGCTGAGGTATCGGACATGGTGACTGCTTTGCAAATGATTGAACAAGCGGATCAGATCCTGGTCAACGGCAAAGTTAATCAAAAAGGCCATATCCACATCTGACTATGGCCGAACGACCGAACTCGTTTAAGTGACTTTCGCTGTTCTCACAATTCGTGCAAACAACCTCGGGAAGAAACGCTTGAGGTAAATACCATAGGTTTCTTTGCCGCCGACGTAAGCTTCTGCCCTCCCTTTCTGCCAGGCTTTTAAAATTTTCTCGGCGCATACTTCAGGGCTCATACCATGAGCCTGCGCATCGTCCATTTTGTTCTGCTCAGAACCGTCTGCCAATAGCGCTTTGTAGGTTAAGTTGGTCTTGATGAAACCGGGATATATCGTCGTGAACTGTACCCCTTGCCCATGTGGCTCAGCACGTAGACTGTCCATGTAAGCCGTAATTGCATGTTTGGATGCAGCGTAAGCCGAACGTTGTGGCGTGGTGAACTTACCCACCAGCGAGCTTACCGTGATCACCCCACCCTGCTGTCTCTCTAACAGATGAGGTAACAAGCACTGTGTAAGCTGTACCGTACCAAAATAATTAATCTCCATTAATTGACGGTGAACCGCCAGCTTAGTTTCCAGCACCTTTGAACGCTGACTCAAGCCAGCATTATTAATCAAGATATCGATCGGGCCGTATTCATTGATCACCTGCTCGACTAAAGATTTAAATCGATCACTATGTGCCAAATCAAGCTCAACGCAGTGATGCCGCTCAGAATGCTCGCAATTGACTTTGACCCGCTCCAGTTCATCCAGTCGGCGTGCCGATAAAATAACACGCGCCCCCTTTTTAGCGAGCGTATAAGCAAGTCCTTCTCCTATCCCTGAAGAGGCCCCGGTTACCCATACCGTCTTATGCTGGAATGCGGAATGATTGTGGTTGCTCATAAGTGCCCCTATTGAGAGTTTATGCTTCTTTATAACCAAAAATGATAGCTCCGACCACTCCTGATTTTTACGAATCGAATTTCACATCACTTTTCTGACGTGCTATAACCTCCAGACTTACGGAATTCAACTCTAGATTACTACCAACATAGGATTTTCAATGTCTGATCAAGTCTATCAAGATGCGATTACTCGTGTCCGTCGTATCGGTGAAAGTGCCGGTGTCAATCATGAGGTTATCGAAGCCTTAATGCACCCTATGCGCACCATGGTTGCTTCTCTACCTGTCCGTATGGACAACGGCTCCACGCAATATTTCACCGCTTACCGTTGCCGTTATAATAATGCGCTCGGCCCTACCAAGGGCGGCATCCGCTATCACCCCGATGTCAATCTGGAAGAAGTTCAAGCGTTGGCTTTGTGGATGACCATCAAGTGTGCAGTGGTTGGCTTGCCTTATGGTGGCGGCAAAGGCGGTATTACTGTTGACCCGAAACAGCTATCACGTATGGAACTTGAGCGCCTGTCGCGTTCTTATGTTCGCCAAATGGCAGATGTGATTAGTCCAGACCGCGATATTCCTGCTCCAGACGTCTATACCAATGAGCGTATTATGGGTTGGATGATGGATGAGTACGAATACATCACCCGCAAAAAAGCACCAGGCGTGATTACCGGCAAACCCTTAAGCCTGGGCGGAAGTGTCGGTCGCGATGATGCGACTGGTCGCGGCGCTTATCTGTGCATTTTAGAGCTTGAGAAAAAACATAACTGGAAGCCTGAAGAGATTACGGTTGCGGTGCAAGGTTTTGGCAACGGCGGTTATCACGCTGCACGCCTGTTGCACGAACGCGGCTACAAAATTGTCGCCATCAGCGACTCAAAAGGTGGAATCTATTCCAGCAATGGTTTTGACGTACCTAGTATCTACAAAGAAAAGCAAGCAACCAGACAAGTTAAAGCGGTTTACTGTACCCACTCCGTTTGTGAGCAGGTCGAGCATACAGCCATCACTAATGAAGAATTGCTAGAGCTTGATGTGAATATTTTAATCCCAGCAGCACTGGATGGTGTTATCGGCGGACATAATATCGACAACATCAAAGCAAAATATATTGTGGAAGTTGCCAATGGGCCTGTCATAAGTGATGTGGACGACAAATTGCATGACAAAGGCATCCATGTCATTCCGGACGTACTAGCCAATGCCGGGGGTGTCACCGTATCCTACTTTGAGTGGGTACAAAACCGTTCAGGCTATGCCTGGGATCTGGCAACAGTCCATGAACGACTCGAAAAGATCATGTCAGAAAGCTTCAACCGCATCTGGGATCTAGCGCAAGACGAAGGCCGTAGCATGAGAAACGCTGCTTACACCCACGCCATGCGCAAAATCGGGGAAGCCATCGAAGCCCACGGCACTCAGGATTACTTTACGGTAAGAGACTAAGAGTAACCTGGTAGGATAAAAAAAGCCCCGGCAAAATGCCGGGGCTTTTTCATTTGGGCAACATATATTGAGATTAAAAAATCACATCGTCATCCATATCTTCATTTACTTTCGAGAGTAACCACTCCCGGAAAGCAACGACTTTAGGACGATCATAGGAATTCTCAGGACATACCAGATCATAAGAATGACCACTATCCACAACGATATCAAAAGGTGCGATAAGGCGGCCTGTTTCGATATCCATTTGCGATAAGACGCTATGGCCCATGGCGATACCCTGACCGTGACGTGCGGCCTGAAGTACCATACCAGAGTGGCTGAACACTGGACCATGATCCAGATTCACTCCAGTCACTTCGGCACTTTTTAGCCAGGTGCGCCATTCTTCAGTGGTCGCATCATGCAATAAAGTAACGTTCTTTAAATCTTCTGGAGTCTTTAAATTCTTCTTATGCGGGAAGTCTGGCGAACACACTGGCGTTAAGTGTTCTTCAAATAGGACATCACAGCATAGGCCGTCATACTCACCTTTACCGTAATAAATGGCAATATCAATGTCTTCTCGCACAAAATCAACTTCCACATCAGATGCCTTAATACGAACTTCTATCTCAGGATGAAGCTCGCCAAACTCTGCTAATCGAGGGATTAACCACAAAGTGGCAAAGGTTGGAATGACACAAACCGTCAAGGATCCGGTCGCACCTTGAGCTTTAACCTGTTCAGTAGCATTAACCAGCTTCTCGAAAATATCTCGAATCTTCGGCCAATAGAGCTGGCCTTCATCAGTCAGAAGCAACTTACGATTTCTGCGGATAAACAATTGCACACCCAAAAAGTCCTCTAAGGCCTTGATTTGGTGGCTAATTGCTGCCTGAGTCACAAATAATTCTTCTGCGGCTTTTGTAAAACTCAAGTGTCGCGCAGCCGCTTCAAAAGCTCGCAAACTGTTGAGCGGTGGTAAACGTCTAGACATCGCCTCTCCTTGCATTAGTTTTTTTTATATAAAGCATAAAAATATATCGTTTGAACCTGGTCTAACAAGTGGTTAATATTTGACCTGTCTCAAGGAGCTACTTCAGAAAACCTTTATTTTTAAAGGATTCTGCAAAGTCAAATATGCATCGAATGCGACTATTTTGACAAACCTTAGTAGCTCAAGGCAAACACTTTGTAAAATTTTTTTAATGCATTTTGTAAAATTTTGTGAAGACAGTTTTTGACTTAGCATTGTTTAAGTCCACAGGGGAGGAACTCCTGTAAGTTGGTAACTTGGTTTTAGTTTCATTGACTGACTCCTTTGTTTAGCGAGCGAGCATTAATATATATACCTACCCCCATTTGGTCCTTATGTTTCGCAGATTGCTAATAAATGGCTTGCACCTTGCAAGCCTTTTTTTTATCTTGCTGCTTTGCTAACACACCACCCAAAAGAACCCGTTGCTCATGACCACCAAACGAACCCACACTACCAGCTCTGT
This sequence comes from Kangiella sp., assembly GCF_048265365.1. NCBI lineage: Bacteria > Pseudomonadati > Pseudomonadota > Gammaproteobacteria > Kangiellales > Kangiellaceae > Kangiella > Kangiella sp. The sequence continues at coordinate 947,595 of NZ_JBLXBT010000001.1, read as the reverse complement.
CATCATGGTACCGCCGACTGATTTTGCCTTTAACGAGCAAACCGGCGCCGATAACGAATTTCAAAATAAGCCACAACAACCAAACGAACACCTTCGTGAAGATGCTCTGTGCGAATTCAATGAAATGGTAAACCTGTTACGTGACGAGCATATTGAGGTTTTATTACTAAATAAACATGCTCAAAGTCACCAAGAGTTGCCTGACCTGCCTGATGCGGTGTTCCCCAATAACTGGTTCTCAACCTCAAATAGCGGCACATTAACACTCTACCCCATGAAGACGCCCAATCGTCGCGCTGAAGTCCGCCCTGACGAGCTGACCCTTTTGCTTAATCGTAACGGTTATCAAGTTAACAAAACGGAACATGTCGACAAAAATCATCAACAAATACTGGAAGGCACAGGCTGCATTATCTTCGACCACAGTCATCAGATCGCCTACGCTGCCATCTCAGAGCGTTGCAATAAAGCGCTGTTCGAAGACTTCTGCCAACTACGAGGCTATACCCCAATCAGCTTTAACAGCCAAAGCAGTAGTGGCAAACCTTTTTATCACACCAATGTGATGATGAGTGTTGGAGAGCATTTTGTGGTGATTTGCCTGGACTCAATAGCTGATGAAGAGCAGAAACAACTGCTACTGGACACCTTTGCAAAGACTAAAAAAGAAGTCATCGACATCAGCTTTGAGCAAACTGAAAAGAGTTTTTGCGGCAACATATTGCAACTCCACAACAGCAAAGGCGACAAGATTATTGTCATGTCAGACAATGCTTATCGAGGTTTCACTAAAGAACAGAAAGCCAAACTTGAAAAGCATGGCAAACTATTGCCCTGCCCGATCCCAACCATCGAACGAGTTGGCGGCGGCGGCACCCGCTGCATGCTGGCAGAGAATTTTTTGCCGAAATCGTAAGTCATTTCGATTACCTCAATAACTTTTTTTTCCGCCCTACAAAAAAGCCCCTCACTTGGAGGGGCTCTCTCGATCAAAAGTAGTTTCAAGCTAAAGTATATTAGCCTCCAACCACCGCTTTCATCATAATCGCGGTTGCAATCGCACCTACAGAACCGACTGCATAGCCGAGAATCGCTAGCAATACACCAACAGGTGCTAATGATGGGTGGAAGGCTGCTGCCACCACTGGTGCAGATGCTGCACCACCAATATTCGCTTTACTGCCGACGGCGATAAAGAAATATGGCGCTTTAATCAGCTTAGCCACCACAAACAGAATAATGATGTGGATCATCATCCAGACCAGACCAATGAAGAACACCTGATAATGTTCGAAGATCTTGGTCAAATCCATCTTCATACCAATACTGGCTACCAGAATATAGATAAAGACAGTACCAATCTTGGTTGAACCAACGTGTTCAATTTTACGCATTCTGGTTTGCGACAGAATCAGCGCCATTGCTGTACTAACAATAATGATCCAGAAGAAAGCGCTGCCAAAACCAATATTGTCGAATACAGTGTAGGCTGTGCTACCCTTTTCCACGGAACCTAAAATCCAGGTAGGAAAGTAAATACTGGCCAAGTGAGCGACGCCGACAACCGCAAAAGCAAGACCAAGAATCATTTTATAATCTTCAAAGCTGGCGATACGCTCATTTTCTCGTGTGTATTTCTCAACCGTAACTTTAAGCTCTTCAATGCTGGAGTTATCAGCCTTCATCCACTTATCAATTGAGTCTGATTTTTTGATCATGAACAACAAGGCAACCATCCAGATTTCAGCGACCAATACGTCCATTACAGCCATAGTACCAAATAAAGTATCGCTCACTTCATACAACACCTGCATTGAGGCCTGATTTGCGCCACCGCCAATCCAACTGCCGGCAACTGTGGCTAATCCCGCCCAGATCTCCTCACCTTTTGGCACCACCTGATCAGTAATACCTACCCATTCAGGAGCGATAAAGGCAAATAATAACACCGCCAAAGGACCACCAATAATGACACCGACAGTACCGGCGAAGAACATCGCCACAGCTCGCCAGCCAAGGCCTATAATCTTTTTAAAATCAATGCTTAAGGTAAGGAGGAATAAACTGGCAGGTAGTAGATAGCGAGAAGCGATATAGTAAATATTGTCTGCGCTGGACTTCTCAAAAAAGCCCAAAGTATTCAAGGCACCCGGTATGAAATAACATAACAATAATGCCGGAATGTGTTTATAAAATTTGTGCCAGAAGCCTTGTCCACGGCTGGAGGTATAAAAAATTAACCCCAAAACCGCCATTATTAAACCAAACGTCACAGCGTCTGATTGAATAAGAGCTACTTTCTCAGTAGTTTCTGTTACTGCCATTATAATATCCCCAAACTTTAAATTGGTTAAAAATCAAACAATATTAATTAACGTAGCCAGCCAGTTTGACGCAAGAAATAATTCATTTCCCAAGCAGGGCCGACTAACAAAAAGAGTAAGTCTTTAAAAAATGAAGGTTTTTTACCTTCGATATGATGACCGATGAACTGACCAATCCAGGCTATGATAAAGACAACTAAAGCGATTTGCCACAAGGGTATCGATACCACGCTTTCCAGCCAATGGGTAAACCACAGCATCAAGATCGAAACCAGCAACATGCCGCTAAAAATTTTCCAACCGAAACTGATATAGAACAATTGCGCCACAGCGACAAAAATCACCGACCAATTGAGCAGCGGATGGACCTGCATCACGTCAGGCACAGGAATTACCCACAGGAACGCCAGAACTGTCCACATAATGGTTGGCACGCAGATCCAGTGCAATAATTTGTTGGTTGGATTACGATGGCTTTCGCTATATTCCGCAATCCATTCTTGTCCACTACGCATAGCCCACCCCGTTCATTGACTGACGAATTTGCCCGATAATAGCATACAAAGTAGGCGATTCGAGCAAAGATTAATTCCCAGATTCCAGAAGTTGTGCTATTACCATTACTGTAACTCATTGAGTTACCGGGAATTAAAGAATAATCCTACGAATGAAAGGGGAAACATACTTATGAAAATGATCAATGAATTCAAAAAATTTGCCATGAAAGGCAATGTGGTCGATATGGCTGTCGGTATTATCATCGGTGTAGCATTCGGCAAAATCGTCAGCTCCTTCGTCAACGACGTGTTAATGCCACCACTTGGAGTTCTGTTAGGCGGAATGGACTTTACATCTTTGGCTTACACCTTAAAAGAAGCGGTCGGTGAAAAAGCCGCAGTAACCATCAACTATGGTAACTTTATCCAGTCCACAATAGACTTCATTATCGTCGCTTTCGCCATTTTCATGATGATCAAAGCCATGAATCGCTTATCAAGAAAAGAAGAAGCAAAGCCAGCAGCGCCGCCTAAACCGACAGTGGAGCAGGAATTACTTACTGAGATTCGTGATTTATTGAAAAAGGATCAGGTTTAGGATTTTCTTATCACGTTAGAAAAATACCGAATGGTAGGGGCTGCCCCTACCAAAACCGAAACTACCGCATTCCCTGCAAGCCGCCGGTATGGATCATTAAAACCTTACTACCCTGATTAATCCTCCCCTGAGCCACAGCACTTTTAACCGCAAGTAAGCACTTACCGTTATAAACCTTATCCAGCCGCACATCATTATGATGATGGAACTCTTCCACCAATGAGTCTAGTTCTGAGTTCGATTTGGCGAAGCCACCGCAATGGTGCTCACAGTCAATACGCCAATTGCTCTGCGGCTTCAAAAAAGGCTCCAGCTGAGCATGCAGATACTCAGCCCCAGAAAAAGAAGCAACCCCTGTTACCAAACTTTCAGGGCAAGCTTTAGCCAGCCCCACTAAAGTTGCCCCAGAACCTGTTCCGACAAAAATATGGTCATACTCTTGCTCAAGTTCCCGGCCAATTTCTTCAGCCCCTTTAATCGCTAACTCACTAAAACCGCCTTCACTGATCCAATAACTTTGCGGAAATTGTTCAGCAAAATGATTCCACTGAAAACTATGTCGCAGCTGCGCATAATCCACTCGGCTGGTAAAGATCAAATCCATACCCCATTGGCGACAATCTTCCAGGGTTGGCGTTAATCGTTGCCCTTCGTGAGCTCGCACAAAAGCTGCTGTATTAAAACCCAGTTCTTTTCCAGCATAAGCCAGCGCATGCAAATGATTCGACCAATTGCCTCCCATTGAGACTAATGTTTTGCAATCTTTAGCCTGCGCATCCATCAAAAGGTATTTTAATTTTCGCCATTTATTACCTGACACAACCGGATGGATCAAATCATCGCGTTTAATCTCTAGATCAATATTATTTTGGGCTAAAAAAGGCATTTGTACTTTATGACAAACTGAAGGGTTAGTGTTTAACACATCAAAATCCATGTTGGGTTTATTATCACTATAACATCACCAAACAATATGACTAAACTCAGTTGGAATGTTACAGAACAAAAAAACCGGCTCAATTGAGCCGGCTAAAATTGTTACTTACTACAGGGTTGTAACTTTATTACTTAATCAATTTTTGCAATTCTCTTTCAGCAACACTGGCTGGCAATGGTATGTAGCCGTCTTTTACTACGACTTCCTGCCCCACTTTAGAAAGTACCATTTTCATGAACTCTAATTCAATTGGCGAAAGTGGCTTGTTAGGGTGCTTGTTTACGTAAACAACTAACTGACGACCTAGCGGGTATTTGCCAGAAATCGCGTTTTCAGCGTTAGCTTCGTAATACTCATCGCCCGCTTTCTTCGCTAATGGCACTGCTTTAACACTTGATGTGCGGTAGCCGTAACCGGAATAACCGATAGCGTTTTTAGAAAGACCTACCGACTGAACAACGGATGCAGAACCGGGTTGCTCGTTGACGCTGTTCTTGAAGTCACCTTTACACAATGCGTGTTTTTTGAAGTAGCCGTAAGTTCCCGATACTGAGTTACGACCATAGATTTGCATATCACCAAGCTCAGCCAAACCTAAACCTGACCAGTTAGAAATATCGTCACCACCACATTTACGAGTTGAAGAGAAGATGCCATCAACTTCAGCAATGGTCATTCCTTCAATTGGGTTATCTTTGTGTACATAAACCGCTAAAGCATCAATCGCTACCGCGATAGCTGTTGGCTTATAGCCATGCTTCTTTTCGAAAGACTCCAATTCCTTGTCTTTCATCAAACGGCTCATAGGACCAATGTTTGAGGTACCTTCAGTCAATGCTGGTGGCGCTGTAGAAGAGCCCGCCGCTTGAATCTGAATGTTGACGTTAGGATATTGACGTTTGAACTCTTCCGCCCAGAGGGTCATAAGATTAGCCAAGGTATCGGAACCCACACTGGAAAGGTTGCCCGAAACACCGCTGGTTTTTTCATACACAGGAAGCTTTTCATCAACTTTAGCTTGCGCCACGCCAGCAGAGAATGCTGAAACTGCAGCTACTAAAGCAACTTTCTTAAATAAATTCATATCATTTCTCCAACTTAACTATTATTGGGTATCAGTCACTAAGGGGGCTTTTGATACCATTCATTAACTAACGCTGGTCATTATGCTGAGGTTTTATTAAAGGGATATGACTTAAATATGACGCTTTAATGACATTTACCGGCAGCTTATCGTCTTAATATGAATACCGACAGCACTACCCTCTGCATTCCTTAAAACTCACCCTTCAGCGATTATTGGCTATATTAAACAGGAGATATGTCATTTTGATGACAGCTTTTTGACTGACACTTTTTGGTCTATAAGTGATTGATTTCACAATAAAGCTGTATACATTTTGAACAACATTATATCTTATGGCACCCTAATAACATGGATCATGTTCATAACGTCGAGTTTTGCACAATAAAAAGTCAAGCCCCCATATAAAACAATAGGATAGAATTGTTGGGGGTTGTTTGATTTAGATCAGAGTTACCAGATGCACATTCTCTAGAATAACAGTGGGATCAGGAAGATTATTGTCCTAAGGAGGGCACAATGAACCAATCACTCTCAGTCAAGCTATCACTTGTCAGTTCAGCGTTAGCACTTATGCTTTTTACAAGCAACACAGCTCAGGCATCTGATGATGGTAAAAAAGCTTATGAGGCAAATTGTCAGGCCTGTCATCAACCTACGGGACAGGGTCTAGCTGGCGCTTTTCCTCCTCTTGCCGATAACCCCAATCTATCACCAAATTATGTGGTCGAAACTATTCTCAAAGGTAAGTCAGGCCCATTAGAGGTTAAGGGGCAGAAATACAACGCTGTCATGCCCCCTATGCAGCATTTGTCAGACGAAGATATTGCCAACATTTCAAACTATGTTTTGAATTCATGGGGCAATAAACTCGGCAAAGTCAGCGAAGATGACGTCAAAGAAGTGCGCTCTGGTGCAGGTCTTGGTGATCGCTCAGCCGGCAAACCGCATGCCGAAGCAACAGCCGCTGAAGTTGCCTATAAAGGCGCACCATCGACTGTTGATGGCAGCAAAATGGTCGTCACTCCTGGTGCTCCTCCAATTAGCCAGGCAGAGTTCGAAACTGCACAAAAGATTTACTTCCAACGCTGTGCAGGTTGTCATGGTGTATTACGTAAAGGTGCCACAGGTTTGCCGCTAACGACAGATATTACCCAGCAAAAAGGTACTGATTATCTTAAGGCTTTAATCAATTTCGGTTCGCCACGCGGTATGCCTAACTGGGGAACATCGGGTGAACTAAGCGAAAAAGAAATTGACCTTATGGCCCGTTTCATTCAACACGAACCTCCAGTGCCACCAGAATGGGGCATGCCTGAAATGAAAGGCAGCTGGAAAGTTGTTGTCAAACCAGAAGATCGTCCTAAGAAACCACAGCATAACTATGATGTTGATGATATGTTCGCGGTGACTTTACGTGACGCTGGCGAAGTTGCGATTATCGACGGTAAAAGCAAGAAAGTGCTGAACTATGTAAAAACCGGTTATGCGGTACATATTTCGCGCGCTTCAAGCTCAGGTCGCTATTTCACTACGATTGGTCGTGATGGCAAAATTGACCTGATTGACCTCTATATGAAGAAACCTGACGTGGTTGCGACCATCAAAATTGGTCTGGAAGCTCGCTCCGTTGAAAACTCACGCTACAAAGGCTACGAAGATAAGATTGCCATTGCCGGTGCCTACTGGCCTCCGCACTATGTTTTGATGGATGGTGAAACTCTGGAGCCTAAGAAAATTGTTTCCACTCGCGGCATGACAGTGGACACTCAGGAATATCACCCTGAGCCACGCGTAGCGGCAATTGTGGGTTCGCACAAACACCCTGAGTTTATCGTTAACGTCAAAGAAACTGGTCAAATCAAACTGGTCAACTACTCTGACATTGATAACTTGCAGGTGACTACCATTGATGCGGCACCATTCCTGCATGATGGTGGCTGGGATAGCACACAGCGTTACTTCCTGACTGCAGCCAACGAAAATGACACCATTGCAGTAGTTGATGCGCAAGACCGCGAACTGGAAGCTCTAGTTCCTGTTGAGCGTATTCCTCACCCAGGCCGTGGTGCTAACTTCATTGACCCTGAAAATGGTCCAGTATGGGCAACCAGCGCACTCGGTAACGCTAACATTACCTTGATTGGAACTGACCCTGAAAACCATAAAGATAACGCCTTTAAAGTGGTGCGTATTCTTGAAGGTCAAGGCGGTGGTTCGTTATTCATCAAAACTCACCCTAAATCAAATAACTTGTGGGTGGATACTCCATTGAACCCTGATACCAATGTCAGTCAGTCAGTGGCCGTGTTTAATATCAATAACCTTGATGCTGGCTTTGAAACACTCCCAATTGCCGAATGGGCAGACTTAGGTCCCGGTCCAAAACGTATCGTGCAACCTGAGTACAACAAGGCTGGTGACGAAGTCTGGTTCTCGGTCTGGAGCGGTATGAAAGAAGAGTCTGCGATTGTCATTGTCGATGACAAAACCCGTAAACTGAAACATGTCATCAAAGGACCAAAAATCGTGACTCCAACAGGCAAGTTCAACAACTACAACACTCGTAACGAAATTTACTAAGAGTGTCGACAAAGCTAGCTGCTTGAAATCTCGTAATAAAAAGGGTTTCATCAGCTGGCTTTTTTTTCGAATTAGCTAAAACTCCCGCGCATCAGGGTAAGCGAGAATTCATGAACAGAGAAGTATTGAAAAAAGCTACCAGTAAGCTTTATCTAACCACTTTCATAAGCTCAATATTAGCCACCACCCCAATCACTCTATATGCAGCACAAAATGATCCTGCTAATGACAATGAGACTCCGGCTGAGACAGCTCAAGCAAGTGATGACGCTGAAGTCATCACCATTGTCGCCCACCGCCAGCCACGCAATATTTCACAAGTGGCCGGCACTGTTACCATCATGGATCAGGATTATATTGAGCGTAACATTGCGCTTAGTATAGACGATGTGGTGCGCTACGAGCCTGGGATTGAAGTGGACGACAGCAGTACCCGCTTTGGTTATGGTGGCTTCAGGATTCGTGGTATTGGCGGCAACCGTACTGTAACTGTAGTGGATAATGTACCGATTGCCGATAATTACAGTGTTGGTAATTTCGCTAACTCGGGGCGCGGTTTATTTGAGTTAGGTTTAGTCAGTCGCGTGGAAGTATTACGCGGCCCAGCATCAACTCTCTATGGCAGTAAAGCTCTCGGCGGCGTAGTCGCCATGAACCTGCTGGATGCTTCGGATGTTTTACGCGGAGAAAGCCAGGCCAATTGGCTTAAGGCAGGTTATAACACTGACAGTGACCGCTACAACCTGGCGCTGGCAACAGCCTTTGAGCAAGATGATTTTTCATTACTCATCGCTGGTGCAAAACAATACGGTCATGAAGCGGATGTCGCTAACCTGCCAGCAGGAACGACCGCTGATGAACAAAATAGAACTCAGCACGCAGGCATGATACGCGCAGGTTTGGATACCGATTATGGACGTTTCCGCCTGACCATTGACGGCCTCGAAGACGAACGCCTTACGGATATCAATGCTGTGCTAGGCACAGGCCGTCTTGCCAACACCACCTCGATGATAGGTGATGATAGTCGCGATCAAACCCGCGTCTTACTCGATCATCATTTCACCGAGCTTGGGTTTGTTGATCAGGGCACCTGGCGCTTATGGCATCAGCAAAGCGAAACAGAGCAGGTTACTTTCGAAGAACGTCTGCTCGCGCCAACCCCCATCAGTCTGGTACGTCACTTTAATTATGATCATAAAACCTTAGGTCTTGGCACTGATCTCGAAACACGCATCACTAATGGTGATTTAACGCAACGCCTGGGTTACGGCTTCGAGTTCAGCGAAACTGAGTTAACTGAACTGCGCAATGCTTCGCAAACCAATCTCAACACCAACGATACGACCAATATTGTGCTCGGCGAAGTTTTCCCACTGCGCGATTTTCCAAAAAGTACCGTGCGCGAGCTAGGTGTTTATCTGCATGATGAAATTGAACTGTGGAGCAACGGCTTGGTCATCAGTCCTGGCTTACGTTATGAACACTACGAACTGAAAGCCAAAAATGATTTACTATTCGACAGCCAGTTTCCGGATGCCAATAAAACCAGTTTGACCAGTGACGCATGGTTACCCAAGCTTGGCTTACTTATGCCGATTGGCAATGATATGGAATGGTTCAGCCAATATGCTCGTGGGCATCGCGCGCCACCCTTTGCTGACGTTAATATTGGTCTTGATATACCGATGTTTAACATTCGTGCCATTTCCAACCCTGACCTGAAATCCGAGCGAGGCTATACCTTTGAAACCGGGCTACGTTATCGTGGCGCGGACACACAAGCTGAGTTCGCTCTGTTCCACAATCGTTATAGTGACTTTATCCAAAGCCGCACCTTTGTCGGATTTGATGCAGGCACCATGATCTTCCAATCCATTAACCGCGATAAAGTCATCATTGAAGGTAGCGAGTTTAGACTGAAGCACTATTTCACCGATACGATTTCGACCGATGTAAAATTGGAATATATTCGTGGTGAAGACAAAAACACCGGCGAGCCGATTGCGGATGTGCGCCCACCGATGGCTATTGTTGAGCTTAGCTATATGCCAACCTCGATGAGCTGGGAAACGCGCCTTGTTGCAACGGCTAGCAAGTCACAAAAAGCTTTGCTCGATGCCCGTGACAATCCGCTCTTCTCAGCACCCGGCTATACCAGCTACGACTGGATCACTCGCTGGTTTCTAGCTGATAACCTGCAATTAAGCTTAGGAGTATTCAATCTGACCGACAAGACCTACTGGCGCAACAGCAATGTCGCCAACTATCCGGCTAATGATCCAACACTACCATTACTGGCAGAACCCGGTCGCAGCGTTGCTGCCAGCGTGGTTTGGAGCTTTTAGTATCATTGTTTGAGTAAGGTATGCCTCGGCCCACTTTTTGTTGAGGTTATTTCGGGCGGACACACCGGTCCGCCCCTACCAATCCCGTAGGAACAACCTGCGATTGCACTAATATTTCTGAACCCTGTGTATAGACAGCTCATGAGTTACCCTACCCCATCCCTCATTATATGACTTCAATCAACGATTCAATGATCGGTTATCCCTTATCATGTAAGGTCATACCAGTATCCTCTTCATAAACAGGCATAATGCCAACCGAATGACATATTCTGTCAACAAGTAAATTCCATCACATAAGGTGTTTCATGCTACAAACTAATCAATACTCCTACGACGACCTGATTGCCTGCGGCAACGGTGAATTGGTAGGACCTCAAGGCAACAAACTATCGCCTTTACCTTTACCCAATATGCTGATGATGGACCGTATCACAACGATCACCAATGAAGGTGGCGAATTTGGCAAAGGCTTTATCGAAGCAGAGCTCGATATCTCGCCCAAATCCTGGTTTTTCGATTGCCACTTTAAGGGCGATCCCGTTATGCCCGGTTGCCTGGGCGTAGATGCCATGTGGCAATTAACTGGCTTCTTCTTATCTTGGCTTGGCTGTCTCGGCAAAGGCCGTGCGCTAGGTTCCGGCGAAATTAAATTCTTTGGTCAAGTGCTACCCGCGGCCAAGAAAGTCATGTATCGTATTGACGTTAAACGTGTGATTCAGCGCAAATTAAAAATGATTATTGCCGACGGTTCGGTTTCTGTAGATGGAAAGAAGATATACACTGCGGAAGACTTAAAAGTCGGGATTTTCGACAGCGTCGAATCCTTCTAACCCAAAACTCAGTATCGAACAGATCTTAAAAGATAATCGTAGAACATTATGAAAAGAGTCGTTATTACAGGCATGGGCATCGTTTCATGCTTAGGAAACAATGTTGAGGAAGTTGCCGAGTCATTAAAACAAGGCAAGTCCGGAATTAAATTCAAAGAAATCTATAAAGAAAAAGGTTTGCGCAGCCATGTTGCCGGTAAGCCGGATATGGACATTAAAGATCACATTGATCGTAAAATCGTCCGCTTTATGGGTGACGCTGCGGGCTATGCCTATATCTCGATGCAACAAGCCATCGAAGATGCAGATCTCAGCGACGAGCAAGTTTCCAACGTCCGCACCGGCTTAATCACCGGCTCTGGCGGTGGTTCACAAGGTACCCAGGTCGAATCGGTGGATATTGCACTGGAGCGCGGTGTAAAACGTGTCGGTCCTTATGCCGTCCCTAAAACCATGGGCAGTACTACCTCAGCCTGTCTAGCGACCCCATTCAAAATCAAAGGCATCAACTACAGCATTACTTCTGCTTGCGCGACCAGTGCACACTGTATTGGTAATGCGTTTGAGCAAATCGCCATGGGCAAACAGGACATCGTATTTGCTGGCGGTGGTGAAGAAGAAGATTGGCGTTTAACACTATTGTTTGACGCAATGGGCGCGCTATCCAGTAAATATAACGATACGCCAGAAACCGCATCCCGTCCTTATGACGCAACCCGTGATGGCTTTGTTATCTCATCCGGCGGTGGCATTCTGGTCATGGAAGAATACGAACACGCCAAAGCACGTGGCGCAAAAATCTACGCTGAGTTAGTTGGCTATGGCGCAACCTCCGATGGTTACGACATGGTCGCTCCATCCGGCGAAGGTGCCGTGCGCTGTATGCAACAAGCATTAGCAACCGTTAAAGGTGACATCGACTACGTCAACACCCACGGCACCAGTACTCCAGTCGGCGACACAGCAGAATTGAAAGCGATCAAAGAAGTATTTGGCGACAAGCTACCGAAAATCAGCTCAACAAAATCACTGGCCGGCCACTCACTAGGCGCAACCGGTGTACACGAAGCCATCTATAGCTTAATCATGATGCGCGACAAATTCATCGCTGCTTCTGCCAACATCACCCAACTGGACGAAGATGCCACAGGTATGCCAATCGTTCAAAAACGCGAAGACAGCGTCGAAATCAAACGCGTCCTCAGCAACAGCTTCGGCTTCGGCGGCACCAACGCCTGCCTAGTCTTCGAAAAGTACGACCAATAAGCTTCACATCTACTTTAAAAGGGCGACCATTGGTCGCCCTTTTTTTATGCCCTATAATTTTGGTAGGGGCGAGCCAATGTGGTTAATCTGGTAATCTGAATGTATCGTCTAGTCGGCTGGCTGGGCCATAGTGCAATCGCGGCCAGCTGCTTTGGCACGGTAGAGCTGCTGATCGGCTTTGTTGATCAGCTGATCTGGCTCATTCTCGGCACCTGGAATGGCGACCGCTACTCCCAGACTTATTGTCACGCGATCGTGACCGTCCAGGTCTTTGCGCTGAATGTTAAGCTGACGGATCGCTTCACGAGCCGCCTCAGCCACCTTGAATGCTCCGTCTAGCTCGGTATTAGGCAGGATCAAGGCGAACTCCTCACCACCGTAACGCGCAGCTAGATCGGCTGGGCGATGCAGATTAGCTTCTAGGGAGCGAGCGACAGCTTTCAGCGCCTCATCACCACACTGGTGACCGAAGTGGTCGTTGAATTCTTTAAAATGGTCTATATCGCAGATCACCAGTGACAGTGGCGTCTGCTCGCGCCGACAACGCTGCCATTCTGACTCCAATACCTCATCGAATCGCCGGCGATTAGCAATACCAGTTAGGCCATCAAGCATAGATAGCCCTTCCAGCTCGGCGTTGGCCTTTTGCAGGGCTTCTGTGCGTTCGGCCACGCGAGCTTCAAGATTATTGATTAAACGCCGTAACTCACCCGCCATTCTGGAAAAGCTCTGACCGAGCTGATTGACCTCACGGATCGGGCTGTCATTTTCGAGTTGCTGCTCCAATTCACCCAATGCTATTCGATCAGCACGCCTACTAATCCGCTCCACAGGAGCAGCTATTCGCCGAGCCAGCATCATTCCGATAACGGTGCCAATCACCACTGCAAGCAAAGTGAAGATCAAGCTCTGACGGGCGCCATCAGCTAATGGTGCAGTGAAGGCGCGTTCGGGTAGTACCACGCCGACCAAAAGCTCCAACCCGTACTGGTCGTTTAAGCGACGCAGATCAAACAGGTAACGGTGGCCTTCATGCTCGACAGTAGCCTGAAGGTTATCCTCCACTTCACTCAACTTGCCACCGGCGGCGCGTAGAAGTGCGTCAGGGTGATCCTCGATAGTGATGCGCTGCAGTCGGTTACGGTCCCCATTGTAGATCGGCTCCAGGGTCGAGCTGGCCACCATGGCGCCACTAGGCTCGATGACGAAGGCCAGGCCGCCCTCCCCAACAGGCAGTGATTGAAGAAACTTGCCGATGTGGTCCAACGAGAGATCCACAGCAGCGAGGGCAATTAGTTTTCCTTGACCGTCTCTGATCGGAGCCGCGATCCCTGTACCCAGACTGTTGTAAGTACTATGTCGATAAACCGGATACCAATAAGCTTGTTGGCGACCTCTAGCCATGATCATGAAGGGGCGTTCACGCGGATCGTAGCTTTCTGGTTCGGTTGTACGCTGCCCGCATTGGCCTTGTTGGTTAGCTGTAAAGTGAGCAATCATCAGAGGAGTATCGGCAATGTTGCAGATCAGATGTGCCGCCGTCTCACCACCGGGGTTGCGGGTCGAACCGATGTAACGCCCGTCAACAAACGACACAGTCATGAAAGTTAGATAAGGTAATTGCTGTATTTGATCGTAGAGCATCGGTGCTAGATCGCGGACACTGCCCTGGTCTGGACGCTCGCGCAACACATGCTGCCGGTTGAGTTGGACTAAAGTGGCTGGGGTGGCAAAAAACTGTTTCAAGTACGACTCAATGCGCGCCCCAAGTTCAGCACCAAACAATCGTGCCGCGCGCTCGGTACCTTGTTGCGCGTTGTGATAGGAAATCCAGCTAATTGTGCCCACTGCGCCAATGAAAAGCAGGAGGAAAGGCACTGTCAGAAGTGTTCTCAGGGAAAAGTTGCGCATAAAGTTTACAAGATTTCCTTTTAGTCTGAGAGTTTATTTTAGTGATTTTGGTCTGAATGATTCGGTACATGGAATCGTTGCCATAGACAGAGTCATTAATACCACGCTTTTGCAATTTTTAGCGTACTATCGTATAAAAAACGTACCAACCAACGGAGCAAGTGTCAAGATTTTTTACACTTCTTGATTGATTACAATCACGGAGCTGGCTTCGCTCGCCTCCCCTTTGGATACCTCCAACCTATAAATACATCATGTTGCTCAGTTAACATAAGGTAGATTGCCCCGATGGAGGCTGGGCCTGATCCAACCTACAGTGATACTAAGTTTTTATTTCTGGAATACGCAACTAAAGGTGCTGCCTTTACCTATTTGACTTTCGATTTTGAGTTTACCCTTGTGGCCTTCGAGGACGTGCTTGACTATGGCAAGACCTAGACCTGTTCCACCTTGTGAACGATTACGTCCGCTGTCGACTCGGTAGAAGCGTTCGGTTAGTCTTGGGATGTGTTCTTCGGCGATGCCAGGGCCGTTGTCCTGTACTTCAAGCATCAGGGTTGCATCGGTTTCTTTCCAGAAGATGTCGATTCGGCCTTTAGGCTGGGTATAACGGACCGCGTTAAATATCAGGTTTGAGAAGGCACTGCGCAATTGCTTTTCGCTGCCCAAAAGATTGGCGTTAGTATGCGAGTGGTAGAGAATGGTTTGCTCTTTGTCACCGCTGAGTGATCGCGCTTCCGCGCAAATACTATCAAGCATTAAGTTGATGTCCACCTGCTGCTTGCCATTCTCATCAGCTTTAGCATCAAGTTTCGATAGCAACAATAAGTCATCCACCAGATGCCCCATGTTCAAGGCCTGTTGGTGCATCATTTGCAATGGTTTTGCCACTGATTCCAATTGTGGATTATTTTCCGGATCAAGCATTTCCAGATAGCCGGTAATCACCGTTAGCGGTGTTCTTAGTTCATGCGACACGTTGGCGACAAAATCTTGGCGCACGGTTTCCAGATGTTGCTTCTCAGTGATATCGCGAATGATAACCAAGCGTTGATCATCGTTATAAGGTGTAATCCGAATATTAAGAATCAAGCGTTCGTCAGCAGGTGAATTGATGATTAAAGGTTTATTGTAATCGCGCGTTTGTTCGTATTCGATAAAGCTAGGATGGCGCAAAAGGTTAAACAGTCGCTGCCCAATATCGGTGCTGGATTTGAGTCCCAACAATCGTTCAGCAGCGCGATTAAACCAGCGAATTTCTCCCTGATTACTGATGATCAAGGCACCGTCTTTTAAGGCTGAGGTAGAGGCTCTGAACTCTGAAATAATACCCTTCAGTTTTTTAAGCTCTTTACGGTGTTTACGTTGCAACACATACAGGTGATTAAAAATTTCGCCCCAGATTCCCGGGGCGGAAGGCGGGTAAAGCGCGCGCGATTTGACCAGCCATTTATACAGGCGGGACAGCTGAATCAAATTCCAAAATAAGTAAGCGAAGATAACAACGGCAATAGAGGCGGCAGCACGATCAAACAATGAGCCAATCAGACCAACGACCAGAATAATAAAGGCTAGAGTCCATACTTCAGTTTGCCAGTAACGATTCGTCCACATGATGATAGTGCGCCTATTGTCTAATTATTTTGCCGAGAAACGGTAACCTGATCCTCGCACAGTTTGCACATAGTTTTCTACATTATACTCTTGCAATGCTTTTCTTAAGCGACGGATATGCACATCCACCGTGCGCTCTTCAACCACTACCTGTTGCCCCCACACCGAATCAAGCAACTGTCCGCGAGAATAAACTCGCTCAGGATGACTCATAAAGAAGTGTAGAATTTTATACTCAGTTGGCCCCAGATGAACTTCTTCACCGTTTATTTGCACGCGATGGCCTGCGGTGTCTAGCTGGATATTGCCATGACTGATTTGTTCGCTAGTATTGCCACCACGACCACTGCGACGAAGCACTGCTTGCACCCGCGCTAACAGCTCTCTAGGCGAAAAGGGTTTCACTACATAGTCATCAGCGCCAGCTTCCAAACCCTGCACTCGGTCATCTTCTTCGCCACGCGCGGTTAACATGATCACAGGTACGTCCTGATAGGCCTGATCTTTTTTCATCTTCTTGGTTAGCTCTACGCCAGAAGCACCGGGGAGCATCCAATCCACCAACATAATGTCGGGCATAAATCCTTCTTTTAACAAGCCGAAGACCCGTTCAGCAGTAGCTGCCTGCTCAACCTCGTAACCAGCTTGTTGCATGCAAAAGGCGAGCATTTCACGGATATCGCGTTCGTCTTCGAGGATTAAAACTTTTGCATTCATATCGTTTCCTTTGTGTCTTCAGCTATTCTTTTTACTCAACGCATAATCCGTCTATTCGTCTTTTGCCAAACGCTGCATCTCATCCCAGCTTTTATGACGAACATCTTCACCCTGAACCAAGTACACAACATACTCGCAAATATTGTTGGCGTGATCACCAATGCGCTCTAGCGCACGCGCGGACCACATAAAGTCTAATACTTCAGAGATGCGACGCGGTTCTTCCATCATGTAAGTAATCAACTGACGCGAAATGGCATTGTATTCTTCATCTGCCTGATTATCCAACTTGGCCACATTGATAGCCGACTCGACATCCATTCGTGCAAAAGCATCCAGCGAATCATGCAACATTTTTTTGACGTGATTGCCTAAATGCAACAAAGCGCCATAATGTAATTTAACATGCGCCGTAGCGAGCTCTTTGTTCGCTAGCGCTTTGGCCATGCGAGCAACTTTTTCTGCTTCATCACCCATCCGTTCCAGATCAGTAATTGTCTT
Organism: Kangiella sp.; assembly: GCF_048265365.1. NCBI lineage: Bacteria > Pseudomonadati > Pseudomonadota > Gammaproteobacteria > Kangiellales > Kangiellaceae > Kangiella > Kangiella sp. The sequence continues at coordinate 930,382 of NZ_JBLXBT010000001.1, read as the reverse complement.
CAAAATGGTGACAATCAAGCGCAAGTCGCCCGCCGCTGGTTGACGCTTGGCTAATACTTTGGTGCATGCTTCATCAATTTTCATTTCTTTGGCATTAACCATTTTCTCATTAGCAATAACTTTATCAGCAATATCGCTATCATTATTAGTGAAAGCGTCCAGAGCTAAGGTAATTTGTTCTTCAACAATACCACCCATTGCTAACACTTCTTCACGCAAGTTTTCCAAGTCAGTATTAAACTGTTTGGAGATATGCGTTCCTAACTGTTCTGTATCCATCATAACTAACCTCGTTTATCTATCGTCAATTATCAGCACCGCACATTAACCATAACGACCAGTAATATAGTCTTCGGTTTTCTTCTGCGATGGGTTAGTGAAAATCTTATCCGTATTATCGAACTCTACCATGTCACCCATATACATAAAGGCAGTATAGTCCGAAACACGTGCGGCCTGTTGCATATTGTGCGTTACAATAACAATAGTGTAATCATTTTTAAGCTCAGCAATCAGCTCTTCAATTTTCAAGGTTGAAATGGGGTCCAATGCCGAAGCAGGCTCATCCAGCAACAAGACTTCCGGCTGCACAGCAATCGCGCGTGCAATACACAAGCGCTGCTGCTGACCGCCTGACATACCAAGTGCATTTTCTTGCAAGCGGTCTTTAACTTCATCCCACAATGCTGCACCTTTCAATGCCCACTCGACCACTTCATCCAGCACACGACGTTTATTAATACCCTGCAAACGCAAACCGTATGCGACATTTTCATAAATCGACTTAGGAAATGGATTGGGCTTCTGGAATACCATACCAACTTTGCGACGTAGCTCAGCAACATCAACTCCAGGGCCATAGACGTTCTGGTTATCAAGACGTATCTGCCCTTCAGTGCGTGCAATATCCACTAAATCATTCATACGATTAAAGCAGCGCAATAAAGTCGATTTGCCGCAACCGGATGGGCCAATAAATGCTGTCACTTTCTTTTCAGGGATGTGCAGGTCGATATCGTAAAGCGCTTGCTTGTCGCCATAAAACAAGTTGAGTTTCTCCACCTCAATGGCGATCTTTTCATTGGCCAAAGGAGAATGTTTTACCGTTTTATCAGCAACTGTTTTAACATCTTGATTCATCTTTTGTGTACTGTCTTGTGTCTGCTCAGTCATGTCTGTCACCTATATTTGCGAAAAGTATGAGTATCTGCTCTAGCATTACTGCTCTAGCATTACTGCTCTAGCGCTTTATACTTTTCGCGCAAATTGTTACGGATTTTAATAGCTGCAATATTGAGAATAATAATAATCAGTACCAGCAACAAAGCGGTCGCATAAACCAATGGACGCGCTGCTTCGACGTTTGGACTCTGGAAACCAACGTCATAAATATGGAAGCCGAGGTGCATAAACTTACGTTCTAAATGCAGGAACGGTGCGTTACCATCCAGCGGCAAGGTCGGAGCAAGTTTCACTACGCCAACCAACATCAAAGGCGCCACCTCACCCGCTGCTCGCGCCACCGCAAGGATCAAGCCTGTCATCATGGCTGGACTGGCCATCGGCAATACGGTTTTCCAAAGAGTTTCGAATTTGGTAGCTCCTAACGCCAAGCTACCTTCACGAATTGATTTAGGGATTCGTGACAAGCCTTCTTCGGTGGAAACGATCACTACCGGCAAGGTCAGCAAGGCTAAGGTTAATGAGGCCCAGATCAAACCGGGTGTCCCAAACATGGGCGCAGGTTTAACTTCGGGGTAAAACAGGTCATCAATCGAGCCACCGAGGAAGTAAACAAAAAAGCCTAAACCGAACACACCGTATACAATCGATGGCACACCGGCCAGATTATTGACGGCAATACGAATGGTGCGAGTCAAAGGCCCTTGCTTGGCATACTCGCGCATATAAACGGCAGCGATGACACCCAACGGCGTAACGATAACTGACATCAGTAATACCATCATGACGGTACCGAAAATTGCTGGGAACACCCCACCCTCAGTGTTAGCTTCGCGCGGCTCATCAAAAATGAACTCGCCTAATTTGGCAAAGTAATGACCGGTTTTCTCCAGCGCATCCATGTTATTCGGCTGGAATGCTCGCACCATATTATTGGCGGTTACGCTAATTGTTCGCCCATCCACTAATTCAAAAACCGCGCTGTCTCGCTGAATCTGACCATAAAGATCATTAAGCTGCGCTTGATAATCCAAAAATGCCTGTTGGCGCTCTTGCTTACGTCGCGCGATATCAGCTTTGGCCTCTTCTGTCAGGTTGCCATCAATTTCAAGACGGCGTTCTTCGAGTCGTAGTTGCTCAATGTCGTAGTTGATACCACCAATATCATCTCTTTCGATATCACGAATCTGCTCATGCAAATCAGTGGCACGTTCTACAACTTGCTCCAGCGCATCAAAATCACCCTTGAGCACTTTACCGTCATAATTTACCGTTTTGACGAAACCATATACATTACCCCACTCACGACGCTCAACCACCACCACATCTTCATGGACTTCAGTACCTTTAATGCTATCTAAATTTAACCAACGAAAGTCAATGCCATACATATCGCGATTACCCATTTTGATTAGGTATTGCTCGCGTTCTTTACCATCCAGCATGTCTATTTCGTGGCTATGGATTTCACCCAACACCTGCTCCTGCTGGCCATTAACATTGAGCGTAAATGTTTGCACATCCGCTGGCCAGAAGTGAATCAAACCTCGATAGGCGATTAATAGTAAAAGCCCGACCACCATCAATATCGAAATACTGATCGCGCCTGCATTGAGCCAAACCCAATGTTGTCCGCCTTGAAAGAATTTTTTACTCATCATTCAACTCGCTTAATATTCTTCATCAATTCTTATTGGGTTTAGAGTGAACCGTACTTATTACGTAAACGCTGGCGCACAATTTCCGCAACAGTGTTAAACACGAAGGTAAACAGGAAGAGCACAAATGCTGCCAGGAAGAGTACCCGATAATGCGAACTTCCCACTTCTGACTCTGGCATTTCCACCGCAATATTGGCGGACAAAGTACGGAAACCTTCGAAGATATTCATATCCATGATCGGCGTGTTACCCGTTGCCATTAACACAATCATGGTTTCACCGACGGCACGGCCGAGACCGATCATCAGCGCTGAGAAAATACCTGGGCTGGCCGTCGGAATGACCACACGGGTCAATGTTTGCCATTGACTGGCGCCTAATGCCAATGAACCATTTGATAAATGTTTGGGCACACTGAAAATTGCATCTTCAGTGATAGAAAATATGGTTGGAATAACTGCAAAACCCATCGCGATACCAACCACCAAAGAATTGCGTTGGTCGTAAGTAATACCCTGCTCGTTTAGCCAGGCTGGCATATTGCCATTGAACATTGCAGACTCAACTGGCTCACCTAACCAGAAAGCAAAAAAGGTTCCGAAGATAACGATCGGAAACAACAAAGCGGCCTGCCAACCGTCTGGTACCTTATGCTTAATGGCGCCGGGCAAGTTAACCCAAAGCAAACCAAACAGCACAGTCACAATAGGCAGTAGAATAATGAGCAGAATCACACCGGCCAAGTGCTCTTCAATTAATGGTGCTAACCACAGGCCTGCCAGAAAACCCAGAATAACGGTTGGTAAGGCTTCCATAATTTCTACCGTTGGCTTGACCATAGAGCGCATTCTTGGTGCCATAAAGTAGGCCGTGAAAATTGCTCCAAATATCGCCAGCGGAACAGCGAATAGCATGGCGTACATGGCAGCCTTAAAGGTACCAAAACTTAAAGGCACTAAGGAAAACTTGGATTCAAAGTCATTGGTCGAAGCTGATGATTGCCAGGTAAATGTTGGCTCTTCATAGCTTTCATACCAGACCTCATTCCACAGCGCTGACCATGAAATTTCAGGGTGCTCATTTTCTACCGCAAACACCGTCGCTTTACCATCGCTGCCAATACCAACTAAAGTGTTGCTACGAGAATTGATGGCCAAGGCTTGTAGCTCCTGTCCGAAATCAAACTCCTCTAGCTGTCGCTCTGATGTGGTATAAAAAATGCCCATCTTGCCTTTTGTATCCGAGGCAATGAATCCTTTACGACGACTTTCGATAACGATTTGTGAAATGGCGTCCTCTGATAATTTAAAGTCACGAATTTTTTGTAAATTAAAACCATCGTCACCGCGCACCTGGAACCATTGGCTGACCACACCATCACTATCACCAATCAACAGCGATGTTTGACCTAGCAGAAACACTGCCTCACTGACCGTCTTGCCATCTTTTAGCAATGACTGACTTTCATGAAACTCCCACTCATCATCAATATGTCGGTATGAGATCAGGTCGCCCTGCTCGCTGATTATATAAAGCCAGTCCGGACCAGGGGTGGTCAGAACATATTTAGGCGCAAAAGGAATATCAAAACTATCGCGTGATTCTTCCTCAAGGGTTAACTCTTCAGTCAGAAAGTTTTGTTCTATCGAATAGGTAACTGTAGTCACCTTTTGGTCGGCACCCACTGAGGCAATGACAATGCCATCTTCCCAACGGCTACCGAATAATCGCGTGATCTCGGTATCGGCTAACTCAAAGCTAACCTCACCAAAGGGATATGAGAGTTGTGGTTCAATGTGACGCTCATTATCGGGATAGCTGATTTTGTATTTGTGTGAGAACAACTGAAAGCTACCATCGGCAAAACCGGTAGCCATTAAGCCTTTCAAATCCAGTTCAGCAAAGGCCGTAGGCTGGGCGTCATGTGAAAAGCGAGCCTTCTCGATCAATTCACCATCGCTCACATTGAAGAAGCCAAGATCACCACTTTTACTGATAGAAAAAGCGATTTCACCATACTCTTCTACCGCCATATACTGCGGTTCGGTCTGTTGCCAGCTATAATCATGCTGTAACTCGACGCTGGCAGGCTTAAATATCGGAAACACTACCCAGAACAGGTAAAAACAGATAAGTCCAACCGCTCCGATCACCGAAAGCCCACCCAGTGCAATACTGTAGCGAGCAATTAAGTCATTGATTTTTCGGCGTTTATGTTTGCCACTCTGGGTCTGCTGATCCAAAAGTTTGCGCGTGGTCTCTTTAACTGATGTATTCATGACTAATTAACCATTAATTGATGTAGGTTAGTATAGAGATGAAATATTACAGTTATATTAAGGTTCCATAGAGGCAGGGACGGTAATGTGACAGTCAAATTTCACTACTATAATAAACAAGTTGTTTATAAAAAGTTTCATGACAATGAAGAGTTTCACAAACCCTTCGCTTTTCTGTCATGGAAATGTCATAAAATCTCCGTAAAATTGCCAGCGTCAATTAATTAAACCCCTTTAATGGAGAAGACAATGAAATTAAAACTAATCGCTGTAGCCATAGCTACTGTAATCTCTGCTCCGGCATTTGCCGAAACCGAAACTTCTGGCAAAGCTGGTAGTGGTTTTACTGTTAAAACTGATGATGTCAGCTTCTCAGTATTCGGTCGTGTTCAATATGACGTCGATATTTGGGATGGCAATGCTTTCTCTAATGCTGACGAATCAGGTTCTGACTCTGAGATTCGTCGTGGCCGTATCGGTATTTCTGGCAAGATCGCTAAAGACTGGTCAGGTAAAATTGAAGCAAACTTTAATGACGCCAGTGGCGAAACCAATCTTGAAGATGCTTATGTAAAATATACTGGCATGGAGGGCGCAGACTTACTAATTGGTAAGCACAAAGAGCCTTTCGGCCTAGAAGAAAACACATCTTCTAAAGATATTACAGCTATCGAACGTACAACTATCACAAATGCTTTATCTCCCGGCAAAAACTATGGTGTGTCATTAGGTGGCGGTAGCAATGACTTTACCTGGAAATTCGGTATTTACGATCGCGGCGAAGAAGGTAACAACATCGCAACAGGTTTCTCTGGTCGTGTAACAACAGCTCCAATCGCCACTAAAGATGAAGTATTCCACTTAGGTTTTGGTTATACCCAAGGTCGCCTTGCAGGTAACACTTACGGTGAAGCTGATCAGCGTTTGGAAATTCACACCGCTGACGAGAAAATTGGCTCAGGCTCAATTGCTGGCGAAAGCATCATGGCTTACAACTTAGAAGTTGCCTACGCAGCTGGCCCATTCCACGCCCAGGCTGAATACTTCGATGGTAAAGTTGACGGTGGTAACTGGACTGCTGATACAAACATCGAAGGCTACTATGCGCAAGCAGGTTATATCTTGACTGGTGAATCACGCCCATACAGCAAAGGCGTATTCAAACGTGTTAAACCAAATGGTGAAGCAGGTGCCTGGGAAGTGTTCGGTCGTTACAGCAACTATGAGCCAGGTGCTGACGAAGCAGAAGTTTTCACTCTAGGTTTAAACTATTACGCTAATGATGCAGTTCGTATCGGCCTGAACTATGTTTCAGCTGACATGACTGAAGGCGGCATCGATAAAGATGGTGACGCCTTAGCAGTACGTTTCCAATACGTATTCTAAGACTAATCTCTTAAGTTAGTTTCCGTGATAAAGGGCGCGCAATGCGCCCTTTTTTATTGTCTGCTGGATTTGCGTATATATCTTTAACCTATCTTAATATCTTAGTCCTCCTTGCATCACACCTGTAAACAATTATGATAAGAGCAAATACCAAGGAGCGAATACTATGTCAGATTTTCTCGGCTTTGATTGGACCAGCCTCTTCTGGCCAATTGCAACCCTCATTATCGGTTTCTTTGCTTACCAGCTTTTACAAAAGTTTTTTGCTCTAAGTAAAAATAAAAATACCAATGTAGTTTTACAAAGACAACTCACCAACATTGTCTTTATGCTGCTATTAATCATTATTTTTGTATTGGTGTTGCCCATCAAAGATACTCTCAAAAATCAAATTATCGGTTTGATAGGTATCGTTCTCTCAGCGTCAATTGCCTTAGGCTCAGCAACTTTTCTCGGCAATATCATGGCAGGTATCTGGCTTCGCTCAGTTCGCAATTTTAGACTCGGTGATTTTATTGAAGTGCAAAACATGTTTGGGCGAGTATCCGGCCGTGGACTATTACATACTGAATTACAGGATCGTGAGCGTGATTTGATCACACTGCCGAACCTGTTTCTGGCGACCAATCCAGTCACCGTTATGCACAGCGATGGCACCATTATTTCAACGGAAATTTCGCTTGGTTACAATGTTGACCATAAAGTAATTGAGCCACTACTGATCGATGCCGCGGAAAAAGCGGAACTGGAAAAGCCATTCGTTTATATCGAAAAACTCCTCGACCACGCCATAGTATATAAAGTCCATGGCTTAGCAACCGACATTAATACATTGCTCTCAAGTCGCTCTAAATTAAACGCCGGTGTCCTTGATAGCCTACATCAGGCCGGTGTTGAGATCGTGTCACCATCCTTTAGAAATCAGCGGATGGTGGATAGCCAGACCTTTATTCCAGAAGCAGTCAAGACTAAAGCCACCCGCGCCAAAAGGTCCAAAAGTGGAGAGCCTGAAGCGGTTATTTTTGACAAAGCCAATAAAGCCGAACAACTGGACCAGACACGCCAACAGATAAATAAGCTCGAAGAAACCGTTGAAGAAATGTCTAAGGCGCTCAAAGAATCTGAAGATAATGATCAAAAAGAAAAAATAAAAGCCAAGCAACAGAAAACTAAAGAAAAGATTGAATCGCTTAAAGAGCAGCTGGTTATTGCGGAAACAGAGTTAAATAAGGAAGGAAAAGGTGAGGATTAGTATTACCTATCACTCCTCAAATAGTTACTAAATTAATATGAAAAAAAGCGGCCAAGGCCGCTTTTTTACCTGTAATTTTAAGTCTAGTCGTTACTAGCCATAAACAGGCGTAATACATACCAGAACATCATGGCGACGCTGGCGAATAACTGAAGTGCTGCACCCACATAACGATCTTCTGGGTAATGATGAAGTACATTAGAGGTATCGTACAGGATAGCAGCACCGGCTAATGCAATCATGCCAACGCTGAACCATGTGCCTAGATGGAAGCCAAAAATAAACGAACTTGCAATCGCTAAAAGAGCGATACCACCAGCCCACAATACGACACTGCGCAAGAACGAGAAGTCTTTACGAGTATAAAAGACAATCGCTGTCAGTAAACCAAAACCTGCTAAGGTTACAATTGCAGCACTTTTAATGACACCTTGGTGATACGTTGCAGCAATCAAAAGCATAGGAGCGAAAATAATCGCTTCAGCAATGATAAACCCACCCAAGCTTGAATATTGAGTGACTTTCGACTGCGCAGTATGAGCGATACGAGTTGCCGCCCAGGAAGCAACCATAAAACCACCCAATAAAACCATCCAGCCTGCGCCGAATGAGAATACCCATTGTGCGATGGCTAATGAAATACCTGATTGATAGAAATAAACACTAATCAGGACAAATGCAAAAATCGAACCCAATAAATGGTTATAAGTTTTGGTGATAAATTTTGCGCGATCACCTAGTCCACCTCGAACAACAACTTGTTCTTCTGTTTGTTGATAGCTCATCAATGTCTCCTTTGTTTAAGCTTTAGATTATTTAACGAAATCCGCTTTCTGGCTAGAACGGAATATCGTCATCAAAATCATCATCCATGGCCGGAGCTGGCTGTGGGTTTTGATTCTGTTTTTGATTGTTTTGATTATTGTTGCCGCCGAAAGAGGCTTCGCCACCGCTACGGCCACCAAGCATTTGCATTTGCCCATTGATATCGATCACAACTTCAGTGGTGTATTTATCCTGGCCTGATTGATCAGTCCATTTACGGGTTTGTAGCTTACCTTCAAAGTAAACTTGTGAGCCTTTTTTCAGATATTCACCAGCAATCTCAGCTAATTTGCCGAAAATGACAATGCGGTGCCATTCGGTTTTTTCTTGTTGCTGACCGGTGTTCTTATCTTTCCAGGTCTCAGAAGTAGCTAACGTAAGGTTGGCAATCGCTCTACCGTCTGGTGTGTAACGAATTTCCGGATCCTTCCCTAAATTTCCTACTAAAATGACTTTATTAATGCCGCGACTGGCCATTGATTACTCCTGTCTTTGTCTTTTAATCTACTAAAATCTTTAATTATCAATACATTAGGCTTCAATTCGGCCTAACTTTTCTAATTCTTCACGCTCGATGGTCGAGTCGTCCACTCGCAAATATACCTTGCCTTTATGGTCGTCCGCAATGGCTTCGATGACTCCAGCCAGCTTTAATACGGATTCTTGCACAGCTTTGGCCGTATCACCCTCATTCAGTTCCAACACCCAGCGTTTCACTTCGGGGAGTTTACCCAGCCAACTAAGCGCCAATCCTGCGACAACCATCAAGCCAATATTCAACCAGATGACGCCAGTGAAGCCCAGACTTGGCAACAGATAACCTGTCACGCTACCGCCCAGGAAAGCACCTAAAAATTGACTGGTTGAGAAGATACCCAATGCCGTACCACGATATTGTGCACCATAAAGGTTGGATACAGTGGAAGGCAGCTTGGCTTCCAATAAATTAAAACCAGCGAAAAATAAGGTTAGCACCACCAGCCAGAACCATAAGCTCTGCCAATTGCTTAGCAAGGTTAATAATGACAAGGCCAGTAACACGAAAGCCGCCTGCATTACCTGACGATGCCAGCCTTTCTTTTCTGCATTGATCATCATCGGCAGCATAATGGCGATTGATATCACCAATACCACCAGATAGATCCATGAATGCTGCGACAGTTCAAAACCACTGGCAATCATCTTGTCGGGCACAACCAGGAATACCGCCACCAGCGCCCAATGAATTACAAACACCGATAGCGCCAATACGAAGATACGCCCCTTCGCCGTGACGTAACGCCAGCGCTCGCCGAAGCTCAAATCGATTTTCGGCATATCCAGTGAGCGCACGCTGGGGACCACAAAAATGGCAACCAGTAGCGCGATAAACGCCAATACAGCAATCACATAGAACAAGTCTTGTAAGCTAAGCCACTTTGATAGCAAGGGGCCAAGAACCAGCGACAAGGCAAAGGCTAAACCAATACTGGCGCCAATCATGGCCATAACTTTAGAGCGCTGATGGGGGCGGCTTAGATCCGCGGCCAGTGCCATCACTGCACTGGCAATTGCACCCGCACCTTGTAAGGCACGACCAAAAATTAATCCCCACACCGTTTCAGAATTAGCGGCTACTAGACTACCGATAATAAAAACCAGCAAGCCAGCGTAAATCACAGGCTTGCGGCCAATCTTATCGGAAAGCAGTCCAAGCGGAAGCTGCAAAATAGCTTGCGACAGACCATAAATACCAATCGCCAAGCCCAATAGAGGTAATGTTGCACCTTCCAGACCCTCGCCAAGTACTCGAATAACCGGCAACAGCATGAAAAGGCCAAACATACGCAATGCGAAAATGCTGGCTAGCGAAATAGCGGATTTTTTTTCTAGCGTGGTCAGTGAAGACGATTTCATACACAATCCAATAGCTTAGGGCTTTTCGTTTAATTTTTAGTCAGCTAGTATTTGACTTTAAGCCCTAACAAACCTTTTCTGTTTAAGGCAATTCACGTTATAGTTAACGGCTGCGATTTTCTCACTTTAAACCGCAAAACCCAAATTTATTTTAAAGTAGCGCCTGATAGCTTCTAGCTAATCTCTCAAATAGCTTATAGCGACCAAGATATTGGCATTAAATTCACAAAACACATGCATAATACAGCGTTACTTCTGTTAGCTCACACAAACGAAATATAGGAAACTGATGGACAACATTGACATCCGCGGTGCCAAGACCCACAACCTTAAAAACATTGACCTCGTCCTACCTCGCGACAAGCTAATCGTGATTACCGGCCTTTCCGGCTCGGGCAAATCTTCTCTTGCGTTCGACACCTTATACGCTGAGGGTCAGCGTCGTTATGTGGAATCATTATCTGCTTACGCACGTCAGTTTCTGTCGCTCATGGAAAAGCCGGATGTAGAACACATCGAAGGCCTGTCGCCTGCAATTTCCATTGAGCAAAAATCCACATCGCATAACCCACGCTCCACGGTGGGTACCATTACCGAGATTTATGACTACCTGCGCTTGCTGTTCGCTCGCGTTGGCACACCACATTGCCCCACTCACCATTTGCCCCTCGAAGCACAAACGGTCAGTCAAATGGTGGATCATGTGTTGGATCAGCCGGAAGGCAGCAAGTTAATGCTGTTAGCGCCGGTGATTAAAAATCGTAAAGGCGAGCACATTCAGCTGTTGCAGGAGCTACAGGCGAAAGGTTTTGTTCGTGCCCGTATCAATGGCGAAGTACACGACTTATCCGCGGCACCTGCCATGGAGCTGCATAAAAAGCACACCATCGAAGTTATCGTCGACCGCTTTAAAGTGAAAACGGATATGCAGCAGCGTCTGGCCGAGTCCTTTGAGACCGCGCTTGAGCTGTCCGATGGTATTGCCCGTGTGGCATCAATGGATGAAGGTGCCGGTCTGGAAGATATGGTTTTTTCAGCCAAGTACGCCTGCCCAACTTGTGGTCATTCAATCCCTGAGCTGGAACCACGCATTTTCTCTTTCAATAATCCAGCCGGTGCCTGCCCAACTTGTGATGGCCTCGGCATCGATCAATTCTTCGACCCTGAGAAAATCATTACTAATGAAGATGTCTCGTTAGCTGGTGGCGCGGTGCGCGGCTGGGATCGTCGTAATGTGTATTATTTCCACATGCTTCAATCACTCGCTAAACATTACAAATTTGATGTTGAGGCGCCATGGAGCAGCTTGACTAAAAAGATTCAGGATGTGGTGTTACACGGCAGTGGCAAAACACAAATTGATTTTGAATACAGCAATGACCGTGGTGACAGATACCAACGCAAGCATCGCTTCGAAGGCATCATTCCGAATATGCAGCGCCGTTACCATGAAACCGAATCCGGCGCGGTGCGCGAAGAACTGCAAAAATACATGACCACCCAGTCTTGTAGTTCTTGCGGTGGCACCCGTCTGAATGAAGATTCACGCAATGTGTTCATTGATGGCACTTCGTTGCCGCAAGCGACCCATTGGTCAATCGAACAGGCGCATGACTATTTCAGCACTCTAGATTTGCCTGGCCAACGTGGTGAGATTGCCTCAAAAGTTCTAAAAGAAATTGGCCAGCGTCTGAGCTTCCTGGTCAATGTCGGACTCGATTATTTAACGCTGGAAAGAAGCGCCGATACTTTATCAGGCGGCGAAGCACAACGTATTCGTCTGGCCAGCCAGATTGGCGCTGGCTTAGTGGGCGTGATGTACATTCTCGATGAACCTTCGATTGGTTTACACCAACGCGACAATGATCGCTTGTTACAGACTCTGACACATCTACGCGATTTAGGTAACACTGTGATTGTTGTTGAGCACGATGAAGATGCCATTCGTGCTGCTGACTATATTGTGGATATTGGACCAGGTGCAGGCGTGCATGGTGGTGAAATTGTCGCCAAAGGTACCTTCGAAGATATTAAAAAAGCCAAAGGCTCATTAACGGCTAAATACTTGACGGGTGAGCTTAAAATTGAAGTACCAGAAAAACGCACGCCCTATGATGCAAAGAAGACCATTCAAGTACTCGGCGCAACGGGCAACAACCTTGATGAAGTTAATCTAGAAATTCCGATTGGGCTTTTGACTTGTGTTACTGGTGTTTCGGGTTCAGGAAAATCAACCCTGATCAATGACACCCTGTATCCCATCGTTGCCCGCGATATCAATCGTTCCAGCTTGCAACCCAAACCTTACCAATCGATAGAAGGTCTAGACCATATCGATAAAGTGGTCGATATTGACCAAAGCCCGATTGGCCGTACACCACGCTCAAATCCTGCAACCTATACCGGAATTTTCACGCCGATTCGAGAACTGTTTGCAGGAACCCAAGAGTCAAGAACTCGCGGCTATAAACCTGGACGGTTCAGTTTTAATGTCAAAGGCGGACGTTGCGAAGCTTGTCAGGGCGATGGCGTCATTAAAGTAGAAATGCACTTCTTGCCTGATGTCTATGTGGCCTGTGATGTGTGTAAAGGCAAACGCTACAACCGCGAAACGCTGGAAATTTTATACAAAGGAAAAAATATTCACCAGGTATTGGATTTAACCGTAGAAGATGCGCGTGAATTCTTTGATCCGATTCCAGCTGTTGCTCGTAAGCTGCAAACTCTGATGGACGTTGGTCTTTCTTATATCACACTCGGACAAGCGGCAACGACTCTTTCGGGCGGTGAGGCACAGCGTGTGAAGTTATCGCGCGAACTATCCAAACGCGATACCGGGCAAACCTTGTACATCCTAGATGAACCAACTACCGGTTTGCATTTCCACGACGTCAATCAACTGCTCAAAGTTCTGCATCGCCTGCGCGACCATGGCAACACCGTTGTGGTCATTGAGCACAATCTTGATGTAATTAAAACCGCTGACTGGATTGTTGATCTTGGCCCTGAAGGTGGCAGCAAGGGTGGACAAATTATCGCAACCGGCACACCAGAAGATGTCGCTAAGGTCAAACAGTCTTATACGGGTAAATATTTAAAACCATTATTGAAATAGTAACTCCCCCTAGATTGAGCCTTAGTTATCAGTTATAACTAAGGCTGACAACAATATAAATATTAGGGGAATAAGAATGATAAGAATAGTTCTAGCTTTTTTCATACTTTTACTATCTTCACAATCTGCATTAGCCAGTATTTTTGAACATCAATATGTAGAATCTCCCTACATGAGAGTTCAAGCAGAACAGCAACAGCTCTATCTCTATAAGACAGAAGTTAATGCTGAAATTGTCGGCATAATTGCTGACGTATCCATTACTCAATACTATAAAAATGAGGGTGATACTGCCATCGAAGCAGTTTACGTTTTTCCAGCTTCTCCATCTGCTGCTGTATACGGTCTTACCCTCAACGTTAATGGCAGAATAACTAAAGCCGTAATACAGGAAAAAGCTCAAGCTAGGCAGACTTATGAAGCTGCTAAGAGCGAAGGTAAAAGTGCATCGTTGCTGGTCCAAGAGGGGCCAAATGTTTTTACTATGAATGTCGCCAATATCCTTCCAGGGGATTCGATACAGGTTGAGCTGAACTATGTTGAACAATTGGTGACCCAAAGTGGTAATTATAGGTTTCAATTACCAGTCTCAATAGGCCCCCAATATGGTGACGCTAGTACTACAGCAATCCCTAAAGACTTCGAAAACTCTATAATTGTAGATATCTACTCAGCTCTCCCAGTAAGTGATGTATCGACGAAACATCATGACTCTACAATAAAAAACAGCTTTTATAGCACAACTGTTTCTTCATCATTTACCGACTCTAAACAACCTTTTATTTTAGACTATAGTTTGAGAAGCGAGTCCTTCAATAGTGGCTTGCAGGTATATGATGATGGTGAAGAAAAATACTTCATGCTGATGACACAGCCACCCAAACAACCTAGGGTAGAAAATACCTTCCCAAGAGAATATATTTTTATCGTTGATGTTTCTGGTTCAATGGATGGAATGCCAACTGAAACCTGCAAGAAGATGATGGCAGAGCTGTTATATGAACTTAAGCCTCAAGATAGGTTTAATATATACCAATTTGCAGGAGGAACTGCATCTCTAGCCGATCAGTCGCTACCAGTCAATGAGAACACTTTAGATCAGGCATTTGCTTTTATTGAGCAGGCTGAAGGTTATGGGGGGACAGAGATTTTACCTGCTTTAGATAAAGCACTGAGTTCTCCAAAGCCAGATGGTTTTAACCGTTCAGTTGTAGTAATGACAGATGGTTTAGTTAATGTTGAAAAGGAAGCTTTTGATCTTGTTAGAAGCAACCTGGGGCAAGCAAACCTTTTTTCTTTTGGTGTTTTCGATCAAAAAGGTTATGGCTCAAATGAATACTTAATCGAAGGATTGGCTAGAATTGGTCAAACAGACCCGATTCTGATTAGTTCAGACAAAGACATCGAGAGTATGATTTCGCTTTTTGTGGATTATATTAGTCAACCGCTACTTTCCAATATTCAAGTCGACTTTGGAAATATGGAAGTATACGACCTCATCAATGATACTTACCCTGATATATTTACTCAAAGGCCGCTGGTTGTCCTTGGGAAGTGGAAAGGCGATCTATCAAAACCAGTAGAGATTAGTGGTAACACTTATAACGGTGGATATTCTAAAACGATTACTGTTGATGGTACGCCCAACGAAAACAATAAAGCCATCAAATACCTATGGGCAAGGGAGCGATTAAAAACCTTATCCGACTATGACGAAGTAACAGGCACAACAGATGAGCTTAGAGAGGCCATTATTGCTTTAGGTCTAAAGTATAATTTACTTACAGCTTATACTTCTTTCGTAGCTGTTGATGAAGTAATAAGAAATCCAAGTGGTGAACTTGAGAAGGCTGCTGAAAATCTGCCACCTCAAGAGCCATCTATAGGACTTGGTTTCGATGAGTCGGAGGTTGAGCTTCCGATAAGTAGAGTTGAGCCAGAAACCAAGATCATACACTCCAGAGAGATGATTCTAAATGGAGAAACCTGGGTTGAGCTAGGTATTAAGAAGTCAAATATACAAAATGTATTAGAATTTAACTCTAAAAGCCTAGTTTGCTTGAAAGATACTCATCCTCATTTAGTTGATATTTTGATGGAACTTGAAGATGTTATTCTGAATATAAATGGTAAAGCAATACAATTTAAACTAAAGGAAAAGCCAATAAATACATGCGAAGAACTCTACGAGCTTTTTTAATTCTATTTGTTTTTACTTTACTAATAAATAACAGCCCTTCTGCCTACAGCAAAACTGCAGGAGGGCTGACTCTTGTCTTTATCTTTAAAAGTGATAGTTCCTTAAATCAACCGTATTATCTAGCAGCCTTTAACTATTACCGCCAACAACAAGAAAGTAATCCTAATATAACCATTATCCGCAATATAGAGTCACTTGAAGAAACCATTGCAGTTATCAATAGCCAAAGCAAGCCTGTCTCTCAAGTATTTCTAGTATCTCACGCATCACATTGGTCTGGCTTGAGCATCCCATTAACTAGTAACACCCAAGGTAAAACAAGCAGTACTCAGTTACTAAACTTCCTAAGCGATAAACAACCCCAAGTTAATACCAATGCTTATAGTACAAATCCAGTTATTACCGTTGAGGGATGTGCAATTGGTTCAAACACTATTCTTCTTGATGTATTAGAAAATTACTACTCAGCAAAAGATGGAACCAAGCCTGATGTTAAAGCGCCTATCGGCTACATGCTCTTTTACTATACCAACAATGAACCAGCACTTGATATTCAGTTTTTCAAAACAGAAGTTCCTGTATTAGAAATCACGCTACCCTTTGCAACCGAATATACTACTAATGATTTTCTGGAAGCATTTAGTAAAGAGTACGGTGACACTCTTCCCTGGGAATTGGCACTAGAACTACCTTATTCTAGCCTTATGACCAATGCTTACACTCATAAAAAACGAACCCTGACACTAGGTTCTTACGGTCACCAATCAGATATAGAAAAATTTGACTCCCCAATTGAGTATATTAAAAAGCACAAGAACATTAGACAACAACTTCAGGAATACAATATTAGTGCCGACAAATTTAAATGGACCTTCGAAAAAACAGAGCAGAAAAACATTATAAAGATTACAGGGAAATCACTTGCCATTACTGTATTCGACAGCTCTAAAGTTCAAAAAGCCCGTTAAATATGGTTAGCTTATCACGACTGAAACACCTGAAGATGTCGCTAAGGTCAAACAGTCTTATACGGGTAAATATTTAAAACCATTATTGAAGTGATTTTATCATCATTTAAAAGCCCGCTAGATGCGGGCTTTTGTTTTGTTACCTTGATTATTTAAAGTATGTTTTCCTGAGCTTCTAATTCTTTTTGTGCATTAGCCGATGCTTGTTGTTTCTTGATAATACGTTTTTGATAACGTGACTGTACGATGTCGCTTAATACCATAATCGCAATAACAAAGTAGAAGGTGGCTTTGTTCATTGGCTCGATTGGATAGCCGAACAGCAGAAGGTGTGACTTGTGCCCTCCATCAGCCAGTAACATGATACCGACGACCAACAAGATAAATAATCCTAACACTTCAAACATGCGGTTCTTTTGCAAAAAGGTAGAAACAGTATCGGCTAACCAAATCATCAGTACACCACTAATTATGATTGCTATGGCCATTATCCAGAAATTATCGGTCAGAGCCATTGCACTAAGAATAGAGTCGAATGAGAAGACCAGGTTCATCAAGACAATTAAGGTGATCACTTTAGCAGCTGATTGCGGCTTGCGCTCGTTAGCATCGCCAGCTTCAATCGCCATCATGTGCCAGATTTCTTTGACTGCGGTGTACATAATGAAAACACCACCGAATAAGACAATAATACTTTCAAAAGTAAAGGTTGCTTCAATCACACCGGACCATGGAATGGTGAACAATTCACCTTGCACATATTTAATCAATTCAACCAAAGTGAACAGCAGCACGATCCTCAATACAACTGCGAGTCCTATACCGAGGCGTCGAACTTGTTTTTGTTTCTCAAGCGGGGCTCGTTTTGACTCCAGCGAGATATACAGCAAATTGTCAAAACCAAGAACGGCCTGTAATACAATCAGCATTCCTAGAGTTAATAAACTTTCAATTGTTAGTAGTTCCATAAATTAATGCCTTTTAATTTTTAATAATTTCTGCCTGAGTGATTTGGTCATTCTGCTCAAGTGACATCACAATGTCCATTCCTTCGACGACTTCACCAAAGACTGTGTAATTGCTATCAAGGTGTAGATTCGGAGCCAGGTTAAAGAAGAATTGTGCGCCACCGGTGTCTTTACCTGCGGTTGCCATGCCAATAGTTCCTTTGCGGTGCGAATGCTGATTGAGTTCTTCGCGAATACTGTAGCCGACACTTCCAGAGCCATCGCCCAGTTGGCTGCCACCTTGCGCAACGAAGTTTGGGATCACCCGATGAAAATAAGTGTTTTCATAAAAACCACTTTCTACTAATCGCAGAAAGTTTGCCGATGTGTAAGGCGTGTCTGCAAACAGTCTAATGATAATATCACCCTGAGTGGTGGTGAGCTTTACTAGAGCCGGTCCCTCTTTTAATGAAAATGGTAATTCTGTAGGCGTTGCCATGGGTTCGGTTTTAGGTTCTTGATAAGTTTTTAGAGCCCGCTGAGCACCGATACGAATAATCTCTTTATCACTCTTTGCTAATTGTTTTAGCACCGGCGGCATATCCAGTTCAACAAAGTATTGAATCACTGCTCGTTGATGATTCGGGTCATCTGATTCCAACCAGGCTTTTACTAACTTCTGTACTTCGGGTTGCGCCTTGTCATTGGTTGCCAAGAAAGCTTCCGACTGGACCCAGGTATTATCACTGTCTCGAAGAACTTTCAGAGTCTGCGGCGTCATCCAGCGCCGACCTGACTGTAATAGTGTCACTTGTAGCGCAGGATTTTCTACCAAAGCTAAATCATTTAGCAGTTGGATATGTTCTGTCCTGGTTAGTGTTCTAATGGACAAAGCTTGCGCAGCGGCAATCTGAATGGCGTTATCACTACTGGTAATTTTTTCCACCAATAGTGGCGTGATGTCTTTATGCCCAAGTTTTGATAATGCACGAATGATAAAAGCCTGTGTTGCGCTATCCAAAGAACCATTATTGTCGCGCACTATGCTAATAACTTCCGGAACATGGGGATCTCTTAGCAAAGGCACTCTCGCCAACAGGAAGCTGGCCTTTAGCGCCGTATCCTTATCACGCAATCGATCAATGACACGCGCTACTTCAATTTCGGTATCACCGGTTAGCAAGTGACGATGAAATACCGACATGATGCCTAAACCTTGCATGGCGGCATTGGCCACTTGAGCATCCTCGGTCTGCTCAATGAGACGCGCCAAGGTTGGCACTGAATTTTCACCACCTAAATTACCAATCGCCAATACCATGGCGGCACGCACTTTGCTATTTTTCTCCTGCTCCAGTTGCTCGATTAAACTGGCAGTTGCAGGCTTATGCAAACTGATGCCCAAAGCAAAGGCCGCAGTTTCGCGCACCCTGGCATTAGAATGCTTGAGAAAAGGGAGAATCAAGTTGCTGGCCTGCTCATCACCAATCCGTCCTAAATTAATTAGCGCTAATTCCACAGTCTCAAGATTGTCACAGGCCAATGCCTTATTGAAAGCAGGCTCATTGATTTGTCGCATATCAGCCAGTCGATACAACACCTGCGACTCTACGCAAGGCGCTGCCTTAGGAGCCAAAACGCTACAGCCTGCGAAAAATAGAGTGAAAAAGGCGAGCGAGAGTGGTTTTGCGAGCTTGCTATGGTGGCTTAGTGCAGTGAGGCAATGTAAAATGCGCATAACTTTGATCAACCCTGTTCTAATTAATGGCTCAATATATTTATACAATGAATCGCGTGGGCAAAATTGTTCCACCGAATAAAACTATTCTAAAAGATATTTCCCTATCATTCTTCCCTGGCGCCAAAATTGGTGTTTTAGGTCTTAATGGCTCAGGTAAATCGACTTTATTACGAATCATGGCTGGTGTCGACACCGATATTGAAGGTGAAGCGCGTCCACAATCCGGCATTAAAATCGGTTATTTGCCACAGGAACCGCAACTTGACGACAGCAAGACGGTTCTTGAAATCGTTGAAGAATCGGTCACTCATGTTAAAGAAGCCTTGGCAGAACTGGATCAGGTCTATGCGGCCTATGCCGACGCCGATGCTGACTTTGATGCCTTAGCAAAGCGCCAAGGTGAGCTGGAAGCTATCATTCAGGCCGCAGATGGCCATAACCTAGACAACACCTTAGAGCGAGCCGCTGAAGCACTTCGCTTACCACCTTGGGAAGCTGGAGTGAAAAACCTGTCGGGCGGTGAGCGTCGACGTGTGGCCATGTGTCGTTTGCTTCTTGAGCATCCTGATATGTTATTGCTGGATGAACCTACCAACCACTTGGATGCCGAATCGGTAGCCTGGCTTGAACGTTTCCTGGTTGATTATAAAGGCACCGTGGTAGCGATTACCCACGATCGTTATTTCCTTGATAACGCCGCCGGCTGGATCCTTGAGCTGGATCGTGGCCACGGTATTCCATGGGAAGGCAACTATTCGTCATGGCTGGAGCAAAAGTCTGCGCGATTAGAGATTGAAGAGAAACAGGAACAATCTCGCCAGAAAACCATGAAAGAAGAGTTGGAATGGGTTCGCTCGAATACTAAAGGTCGTCAGGCGAAATCCAAAGCCCGTATGGCACGCTTTGAAGAACTGTCGAGTAAAGAATTCCAGCAGCGTAATGAAACCAAAGAACTGTATATTCCGCCTGGCCCACGCCTTGGTACGCAAGTCATTACCGCCAAAGGCCTGACTAAAGCTTATGGCGACAAGTTGCTTTATAACGATCTCAACTTCAACCTGCCGCAAGGTGGCATTGTTGGTGTGATTGGTCCTAACGGTGCGGGTAAATCCACTATGTTTAAATTGATTACTGGTGAAGAGACGCCGGATTCAGGCGAACTAAAGGTGGGTGAAACCGTTGAACTGTCCTATGTTGACCAAAGTCGTGACTCATTAGACGACAGCAAGACTGTATGGGAAGAAATTTCAGACGGATTAGATTTGATTACCGTCGGCAACTACACCACGCCATCGCGAGCATATGTCGGTCGCTTTAACTTCAAAGGCACCGACCAGCAGAAACGCATCGGTCAGCTATCAGGTGGTGAGCGTAACCGTGTCCACTTGGCCAAGCTACTGAAAAGTGGCGGCAACGTCCTGTTACTGGATGAGCCGACCAACGACCTCGACGTAGAAACCTTACGTGCGCTAGAAGATGCATTGCTAGCCTTCCCAGGTTGCGCGGTAGTCATCTCGCACGACCGTTGGTTCCTTGACCGTGTTGCCACCCATATCCTGGCTTTTGAAGGCGACAGTGAAACCGTCTGGTTCGAAGGTAATTATCAAGAGTACGAAGCCGATCGTAAACGCCGCCTTGGTGCCGAAGCCGATCAGCCGCATCGTATTAAATATCGCAAGATATCAAAGTAAATCTTAGCTATCTCTATAGGTTGGGTTAGAGGCTTCGGCCTCGCAACCCAACACTAGCCTATAGTCTTTATTTCGGTGGGCCAAGGCCCACCCTACCTGAAATGAATGCCTAACTTTGTGTAGGGCAGGCCTTCGCCCAACACAAGCAAACCAAACTATTCCTGAACTTGATAATCCAGCCCTTCTAAAATTCCTTTAGACAAGCCAAAAGCCATCTGCTACTTTAGATTTATCAATACATTACTGAATCAGGGACACTGAGTGTCAGGACAGGAACGACGAAACTTTTCGCGCATTGAATACAATGCCAAAGTACTCATTGAGCAGGGAGATCACAAATCAGTGGGCTCTGTTATTGAGTTATCGCTTAATGGTGTTCTTATTGACGCAAAATCAAAACTGGATAAGTCAAAACCTGTCGATGTTCAAATCATTATTGATGAGTTCTCACCGGCCATTCACTTAACGGCTGAAATTGTTCATCATCAAGACCAGCAATACGGCTTAAGAACTTCAGAGATTGATATTGATAGTATGCTGCAATTGAGAACCATCATCGGTATGCATAATGATGATCCTGATGAAATACATCGAGAGTCGGACGCGCTCTGGAAAACCAAGCTAGAAGAAAAAGAAAACTAGCAAAGAAACCTATCTTTAGCCCACAGCCCACTCATCAAAGCGAGTCTTATAGCCATTTGGTTTCACTAACTCCAGTTGCCAACAGGTTTCCCCTCTCGCTAAATACTTCACTTCAAAGTGTGTTCTTTCAGATTGTTTATCTACTTCAGAGACTTCTGGTGTTAATTGCCATAAGTCTTTAGCCTGCTGCTCCGCTTCTTCAATATAAGATTGAATATTAGTAGCCAAAATCAACTTGGCATTGTCTTGCATTCTCGATAATAGAAATTCAAAAAATGGCATGTTCAGCCAACGTTGGCTTGGGTTTTTCGGCTCTGGGTTAGGATATAGAATAAAAACTCCAGCCAGACTGCTCGGCTCTAAGGCATGCACCACCCAGGGAATGGCATCGGCATGTATAGGCAATAAATTGTTAAGTGATAACTGCTGAGATTTATCAGCAAAGTCATTGAATTTATTTCGTGTGCGTTCGATGGCAATTAAATATTTATCGGGGTTGTTCTGAGCAAACATCAATGCATGTTTCCCCCGCCCGGCGCCAATTTCTAAATATTGAGGCGTATTAATTTCAGGTTTTGTAAAGCCTCTTGGAGCAAACAATTTTTCAGGCTTAAACTGGCGCAAGTTGATATCGATCATAATATATTAGATTTCGCTGACATAGGGTCTGTTGACCTTTACATGACATTAAGAAGGGGTAGTATAAAGCGTTATTGTTAACGGTAAAGGAAACGCCATGAAAAAAGTATTGATCATTCTTCTCATTTTGCTCGCCATTGCCGGCGTTGGCTACTATGGCTGGCAACAATACCAAGCAGCACAAACTAAACTGTGGGAAGAAAAAGCCCAGCTTGCAGAAGAGACCCTGAAGCCAATAAAAATGCAGTTTAAAGAAACTCTTATGGGCGGGATGCAGCAAGGAGTTGTTGAGGCTATTGATTACTGTAATTTGGAAGCACCCGAAATTACTGCAAAGGTTTCTGAAGGTGTTGAAGTTGGTCGTACCAGCCATCGTGTGCGCAATCCAGATAATGAACCGACCGATTTATTGCAAGCTCCGCTTGATTATTATCTTGAGATGGAACGCCTGGGTGAGAAAACAAGCGGACAGATTACGCAACTGCCTAGCGGTGAATGGCTATATGTTGAGCCGATTTATACCCAGCAAGTTTGTCTTGCCTGTCATGGTCAAAATATTGCACCTGAAGTACAAACTGCTATCAATGAAAAGTACCCGAATGATCAAGCCACCGGCTTTAAAGAGGGCGAGCTGCGGGGCATGTTCTGGCTTAAGTTAGCAGAAGATTTCGGCGCACAAAATTAACATCCCGTCCCCTAGCAAAAATATCCTTAAATGAGCTGGATGAACTGATCCATCCGGCTTACCCCAATCACCTCTAAGCCATCCATTGGTTTGGGTGGCTTATTACCCTCCGGCACTATGGCACGTTTAAAGCCATGCTTGGCTGCTTCTTTTAACCGTTCCTGCCCATTCGGCACCGGACGAATTTCTCCAGCCAAACCAATCTCACCGAAAATCACGGTATGCGCTTCTAAAGGGCGATTGCGTAAACTGGAAATGATCGAGGCTACTAACGCCAGGTCGGAACTGGTTTCCATCACCCTGACACCGCCGACCACATTGGCAAAGACATCCTGATCATAAGTCGCGATACCTGCGTGACGATTGAGTACCGCTAGCAACATGGCTATGCGCTGATGATCAAGACCGACCGCAATACGACGAGGTTGTGGCGCATGCGAGGTATCCACCAAGGCTTGGATCTCGACCAGCATCGGACGTGTGCCTTCCCAGGTGGCCATCACTGCACTACCCGCTACCGGATCCTGATACTTTGATAAGAAAATTGCCGATGGGTTTTTGACCTGTTTCAAGCCTTCATCCGTCATCGCGAAAACGCCCAGTTCATTGACTGCACCGAAACGGTTTTTGACGGCACGCAATAGACGCAAGCGTCCATCACGCTCACCTTCAAAATAAAGAACAGCATCGACCATGTGTTCCAACACACGCGGCCCCGCCAACGCACCATCTTTGGTGACATGGCCAACAACCAGCAACGTAATGCCGGTCTGTTTGGCAAAACGTACCAATTGAGCGGCACTTTCGCGCACCTGTGCCACACCACCTGGTGCAGACTGCAACATTTCGGTGTAAATGGTTTGAATCGAATCCACCACCATCACTTTCGGTTGCTGTATTAAAGCCTGAGAAGTAATTTGCTCAACCTGGGTTTCGGTCAGTAACGAAAAGTCACCTGTGGCTAATCCTAAACGTTGCGCGCGCATGGTCACCTGCTGCAACGACTCCTCACCGGTCACATACAATACCGAATCGGTTTCGCTGATTTTGCATAAGCTTTGCAACAAAATGGTGGATTTACCAATACCCGGATCGCCACCCATCAAGACCACTGAGCCAGGAACCAGACCACCACCTAAAACACGATCAAGTTCAGACAGGCCGGATGACATGCGTGGCAATTCAGACAAGTCCACCTTGTCCATCTTGACCACTTTAGTCGCCTGCCCGACGTATCCCGTAAAGCGTGAGCTTTTAGAGCTGTTAGCTTTCTTGGCGTCTACCTGTTCGACCAATGAATTCCATGACTTACAGGCACCACACTGACCTGCCCATTGTGGGGTTTCGCTGCCGCACTCTTGGCAAACATAAATCGTTTTTACTTTTCCCATAATTACCTTACTTCCAAACGGCCTGATCGTCTGTCTGACTTTGTTAGAATGTGCTTAGCTTTCGGTCATTTATTGTTTATAAACTTCCTCAAACACGCCCATTCTGCCTCGTCAGACGATTGCTCAGTCCGTTTTCTTATTGGTGTGCCGGTTGCACCCGTCCTCAATATGCTCACATGATGTTACATCAGCTCCGCGATTTCGTCGGGTTTTGCCTTGATTAGCGTTATCTCAACTTTTCTAATGCTTAACTTTAATCATTTAACTGATTGAACATGATCGCTTATCTTTGCGTTAGAAAATGTCGTATATCATTGCATTTTTTAGTTTATGTTCGAAATGCGCTTCTATTCGCCAGCGCCTATCTTATGAGATAGAATAGCTTTATTGAAGTAGATTTCTGATATTAATCATGAGCAACAGATCCGCTGATGACTGGACGCCCGATAGCTGGAAGCGTAAACCAGTCAGCCAGCAAATAAAATATGGTAGTACTGAAGCCTTGGCGCAGGTTATTGAAAAACTGCGACAGTTACCGCCTTTGGTATCAGCCAGCGAAGTGGACAGCTTAAAAAACCATATTGCGGATGCACAGGCTGGCAAAGCCTTTATTCTGCAAGGTGGCGATTGCGCTGAGTCCTTTTCGGACTGCAATGCTGAAGCCATTTCACAAAAAGTTCGCTTACTAATGAGCTTAAGCTTGCTGGTCAGCCAACAGACGCAAAAACCTGTTGTTCGAATTGGCCGCATCGCTGGTCAATATGCCAAACCTCGTTCTGAACTGACTGAAACTCAAGATGAAACCACTTTGCCCAGTTATCGCGGCGATCTGGTGAACCATGTGCATTTTAGTGAGTCATCCCGTATGCCAGATCCGGCGCGCATGTTGCAGGGCTACAGCTATGCTTCATTAACTCTGAACTATATCCGCTCTTTGCTTGAAGGCGATATCAGCGACCTGTTCCAGCTTGAGCAGGAATCGCAGAACCTTTTGTCGTTGAAAACCAATGCCAAACTGCATAAGAGCCTGGATCAATTCCGTGAAGCGATGCGTCTGTTTCATCAGGCCAATGGCCCACAACACAACAGCCGCCACTGGCTTGAGTTCTTTACCAGCCATGAAGCCTTACACCTGCATTACGAAGAAGCGCTAACCCGCAAAGCGAATAATGGCAAATGGTACAACCTATCGACTCATTATCCGTGGGTTGGCATGCGCACCACCATTCAGGACAGTGCCCATATCGAATACCTACGCGGTATAGCCAACCCTATTGCCATCAAAGTAGGCAAAGATTTATCGCCAGAAACCCTGGTGCAGCTCTGTAAAGTGCTCAATCCCAGCAATGAAGCGGGCCGTTTGACCTTGATTCAACGCTTTGGTCATCAGTCCATTGCTCAAGTATTACCGCCAATGATTGAGGCTATTCAAAAAGCCGAACTGAAAGTACTGTGGAGCTGCGATCCTATGCATGGCAATACTCGCATAAGCGCCCATGGCATTAAAACCCGAGATTTCCAGCATATCCAAAGTGAATTGCAGCAGGCTTTTGAAATTCACGCAGCCCATGGTAGTCATCTTGGTGGGGTACACCTGGAAATGACTGCTGAAGCGGTAATGGAATGTGTGGGCGGTAGCTATGGCGTTACCGAACAGGAACT
This sequence comes from Kangiella sp., assembly GCF_048265365.1. NCBI lineage: Bacteria > Pseudomonadati > Pseudomonadota > Gammaproteobacteria > Kangiellales > Kangiellaceae > Kangiella > Kangiella sp. The sequence goes on along the minus strand of NZ_JBLXBT010000001.1, from coordinate 904,220 downwards.
GGATAAAGCCTATACCAGCCTGGTCGATCCGCGCTTAAATGCCGCCCAGGTCTTTGAATTAATTGATTCAATTGAAGAAAAGCAGCAACATTTACATAAAATTGACACAAAACACGTATCATCTTCTTGAGTTGTAACCAAATGTTCACGTATATTAGGGAGATTCGTTTGCCTTAATAGGTAAACTAGCCCTATGGAAAGCGTGTTCAACCCAGATGGATAGTATGAGGAGCAATGATGAAAATGACTAATGCTGTTAAAAAATACGTAGCCGTATCAGTTTTTGTGGCGGGTTCTTTCCTGTCAGGTCAGGCATTTGCTAATGCCCAGATGTGCTCTGATGTTCAATACTCTCCAATTGACGACACCCAGCTTCACATTCTCACTCAACTTGATCCTGAACTGGTTCAGCCAGCTCCTCAGCAAGACACCAAAAAAGACGAAAAAAAATCCGAACAGTCAGTTAGCTGGTTTTCTTGGCTAACAGAATCTCATACAATGCCAAGTCTGCATTTTATCGATATTCTAGAATTGTTTGGCGGTGACGAATGAGCGAGCAACACTCCAATACCCAACAAAACCATTCCAACAGCAACACACAAAATCCAACTAGTGACAGCCAGCAGGAGCCAACCCAACAAGGCACCGGCTTTTGGTCAACTGTAAAAAGTATTGTTGGCGCCATGTTCGGCGTCCAGTCTGAAGCACAACGACAGAAAGATTTTCAACAAGGTAGCGCCCTGCATTTCATCATCGGCGGCGTGGTTTTCACCATCGTATTTATCTTTACCATCCTCTATTTTGTAAACTCAGCACTGGAAAGCGCGGGACAGTAGATTAGCCCCTTAGAATACGAGGTTAAATATTACCAAGGGCGCACACATAGGTAGCGCCCCCTACCAAGCCAAGTCGCGCCTATTTCCGATAAACCACTATCAATTCCTGAGCATTATTACGTCCTGCGCCATCGCAGGAGATAAAGCGTCGTACAGGAAAGGATTGCAGGTCTTTGGCTTTAGCGTAGATCAGGCGGGCGAAGTCGGTGTCATGGTTGGAGATCACTACAGGCACACCTCGATTGGATAGCTTTTGTGCCTCTAAAGCGAGTTCTTGCTGGTTATCGAGTGAAAACTCTTTCTGGCTGTAGCTGGTGAAGTTGGCGGTTAATGACCATGGCAAATAAGGCGGATCGCAATAAATTACATTACCACGTCGAGTATGCGTCATGGTTTTGCTGAAGCTCTGGCAGCGGAAGTCCGCTCGCTTGGCTTTCTCGGCAAAAAACTCCATTTCACGTGCAGGAAAATAGGGTTTTTTATACCTTCCAAAAGGCACGTTAAAGCCTCCCGAACGATTATAGCGGCACAAGCCGTTGTATCCGTGGCGATTGAAGTAGACGAATAAAGCAGCTCGCTCTTTTCCCGCTTTAAGTCGATTAAAGTGCTCGCGTAATTCGTAAAAAGTTTTCTGATTATTGTATTGGTCGGTGAAGTATTGAGAGCAGTAATCGATAAAGGAGGCTTTCCCCTTTTTAAGTTGATTAAAAACATCAATCAAATCTGGATTTATATCAGCCAATAAATAGCGGTCATAATCCGCATTAAGAAATAGTGCGCCAGAACCAGCAAAAGGCTCGATCAGTTTATTGCCTTCCGGCAAAACTTTAAGAATTCGCGGCAATAATCGAAACTTGCCACCCGCCCATTTAAGGAAAGGTCTTTGATAGGAAGCGGGCTTTAGTGCAGACATAATCGGTTTTTATTCTTACAATTGCTGCCTAGTGTATCAAAACCGATCACGAATGAAAGGTAAAATTGATTCAACAACAGCCCTGATAGGATAAGCATGACTCACACTATAACTTCCAACACTACAGACTCTAGCCAAGCGGTCTTTATCTTTGCTCATGGTGCCGGAGCCGATTCCAGCTCGGAGTTTATGCAAAGCATGGCCAAGCTCATCGGTCATCCAAACATTGAAGTCACTCTGTTTGATTTCCCTTACATGCTCAAGCGCCAACAGACGGGTAAGAAGTCGCCGCCGGATAGAATGCCAAAGCTTATCGAAGCCTATAAGCAACAAATTGCAAAGCAGGCAAAAGGTCGCAAAGTCTTTATTGGCGGTAAATCGATGGGGGGACGTGTGGCCAGTATGATTGCGGATGAAGAACAGGTTGCCGGTTTGATCTGTATGGGATATCCCTTTCACCCACCGGGTAAGCCTGAAAACCTCAGAACAGATCATTTGAGAGATCTTAAAACGCCAACTTTGATTCTACAGGGAACCCGCGATCCTTTTGGCAAACCTGAAGAGGTGGCGACTTATGAGTTATCCTCGAAGATTGATGTTAACTGGCTGGTGGATGGCAATCACAGTTTAGAAACCCTGAAGCGCTCAGAGGTAAGTACTGAGCAAAGCTGGCAAACGACTGCAAAGCTGGCCCAGAACTTTATATTGGCCCAGCTCTAACAAAAAACTAAGGAATAGCTTTTAAGAGAAAAAGTTAAAGTAGCAGATAGTACCCCAGACAATTCCGGTAAAGAGTAACGCTATAAAGACCATGGCGGAGCCTATGTCTTTAGCACGGCCAGATAGCGGGTGCTGCTCTGGGCCAATGCGATCAACTACTGCTTCAATTGCTGAGTTTGCCAATTCTGCCATTAGAACAACGCCTAATGTTAACAACATAATGGCTATCTCGCCGGTAGTTCCACCTAATACAAAAGCCAACGGTATTAAAAGTACGGCTAGAGCAAGTTCCTGGCGGAAGGCCGCCTCACTAAGCCATGCTCCTTTTAAGCCCTTCCACGAATACTTGGTAGCATCAACAATACGGGGAATACCTGTCTTTCCGGGTTTCATTAGCGACATTGTGACTGACTTAATAAATTGGGCTTATCCATTGATAGTACTGTATGCTAATCTTTTCGGCAAACTGACAAAATTTGGCAACTCTATGAAAATCAGACACTTAAAATACCTATCAATTCTATTTTTGGCACCATTGGTGGCTTGCTCCGAAGTCAACAGCGACAATCATTCCGAGACTACCGATAAGCCAAGTGCAAACTACCAGCAACAAATTCAAGCCGCCATTGCTGACAAAAGCTGTAATACTAATGACGACTGTGCTTTAGTGGAAGTTGGCGCAAAACCTTGCGGAGGCCCTGAAACTTATGAGCCTTATGCAAAGCCCAACGTTGACGAAGCGAAGCTGAAAGAATTAGCAGCAGCCTACAAAAAGGAACGCCAGGATTATTTCAAAGAGAATCAGATCATGGGAATTTGTGTGGTCACTCCAAAGCCCAGTGTCGGCTGTGTAAACAACCAGTGTGTAGCCTCAGAGCAAAGTCTTCAGGTCCAATAAACCACTGGCAGTATTGATATCAGCGTCTTGTTGTTCCGAGCTTTCTTGATGCGGGATAATTCCTAGGCAAGGCGCTGAAATATTCTTGGTAAGCCAATCCAGATTCTGTTCGCTACGACTCATTTCACCAAACACAAAATTAGCTACCCAGCCTCGTAGTTTCAACCCACGCCGCTCAATGTCTCTGACTGTCAGCATGGCATGGTTTAAGCAGCCTAACTTCATACCCACCACTAAAATCACATCCAACCCCTTCTGCTCAACCCAGTCGGCATAGGTTTCGGTATCATTCAGTGGGGTTAACCAACCGCCAGCACCCTCGATTAGTAGGTACTCACTTTGTGGAAACTGAATCAGGCGATTGAGCTCAGAAACCGATAAATCAACGCCGGCTTCTGCTGCCGCAATATGCGGTGCAATAGCAGGTTCGAAACAAAGAGGATTGACTTCCGAATAGCTAATTAGTGCAAAACCTGGGCTTTTTTGGGATAAGTCGAGAATTTTTTGCCCATCTTCATTAACCCACTGCCCTTCAATTAACTCGGCACCGGAAGCAATCGGTTTCAGGCCAAAAACCTGCTTGTTATAATGCAGCAGTGCATTAATAAGCGATTGAGTTATAAAGGTTTTTCCGACTTCGGTATCAGTGCCGGCAATGAATAATTTTTCTTTCATATTGTCTAATTTGTTACCCCTCGCACACAACATACGACACAGGTTGCGCTATAATTCGATACAAAAGTGCTACATATTGGCGTAGCATATAATCATAGTCCACATTCATTGGTGACTTACTTGGCTGGCGATAACACTATCATACTGACATTGGCTATTGTAGCCTTGGCTGTTCTATTAGTAGCAGTAGTAACTGCTGCTTTAAAGCATGCTTTGGTTAGACAGCTTGAGTCTAAAAACCAAGAACTCAAGAGAGTTCTTGAAGAAAACACTCGCAATATCGCTGGCAAAGCTCAACGTATTAAAGAGCTTGAGTCCACCCGTGAAGATCTAAAAAATTCTCTACAAAGCTTATCTGAGCGCAATACTGCGCTAACTCAAGAGCATCGCGAGCTGAAGGGCAAATACAAACAAACGCAAAGCTCGTATGAGGAAGCCCAACAAAACTATCTCAACGCACTACAATCCATCTCTGATACTAAGCGCGAACTTGACGATGAAATGGATCAACTACGCGAAGAATGTGACAGTCGTGTGCGCACCATTCGTCAGGATGCTCTGGAAGAAAAAGAACGCTTCAAAGAAAGCCTTGGTTCAGAGTTCGAGCACCTTAAGAAAAGCCATAAGCGCCTGGTTCAGGCGAATGCTACCCTAAGTCGCAATATCGATAATCTACGCGATGAGCGTGATTTCTATCGCACCGAATTTGAAACGTTGCGTGACTTCCTGCATGAAGCACAAAAGAAAAACGGCAAGCAAACGCTCGAAGATAAACAAGAGGAGCTGAAAGAAAAAATCGTTAACTTCGAAAACAAAAAGAGTTAGCTGATTTTTTCAACAACAATCAACTGGTTAATCTTAACCTATCTCAACTGCGTAATCATGATAGCCCATCGCTGGGCTAACTTCTGTCCCGAATGCATGGCCATACACTAACTCGTAGGTCGCTGGCAGTTGCCCATCATCTAACTTAAATTGCTGATACTCCTGTTCCAGTTGGCGCAATTGGCGCGGACTGGTTAAACCATGGTTGCGGCTCGAGTCAATGTTGTGCGCACCAATATTTTTTAAATCGCGCATCAATTCAAGCGCCTTGTTATAACCAATCACAACTGGCTCACTATCCACTACCGGATCAGAAAGTCGTGCACTTAGCATGGCATCGCCCACATGGTGCATATCAATAAAATTATTCACGTGCTGGTAAGCATTCACCGCCGCCCAACTTTGCTTTAGTTCATACAAAGTATCAGGACCCAAGGTAGTAAACAGCAGTAACCCTTCAGGTTTTAAAGCACGGTTTAATTCCTGAAATAACTCCGGTAACTCATCAATCCATTGAAAAGTAAGATTCGAAAACACAAAGTCAAAACTTTCACTTTCAAAAGGCAGGCTCAGCGCATCGGCGCATACATACTCTTCCTGTTGCGACTGAGCAGCACAATACTCAATCATGCCCTGCGCCAGATCGACGCCCGTAACTTTTGCATCCGGATAACGCTTGCTGAGTTCGCGGGTAAAAAAGCCGGTACCACAACCGAGGTCTAAAATATGCTTTGGTTGCAATTTAAAATACTGTAGGCGTTCTAATAATCGCTCTCCAGCAACCTTCTGAAAAAAGGCAGCCTCGTCATAGGTTTTTGCAGCACGACCAAAGGAACGGGCAATATCGGCCTTAGCAATCTGGTTAATCTTTTGACGCATAGAATTACTCATGCAAAAACTCTTTTACATCATTAACGAATACAGGCTTATGGGACAGAAATGGTGCGTGGCTCGCTTTTGGATACACTTTATGTTGACTGTGTGGAATCAACTGCGCCACTTGCTCGGCTGTTTTTGCTGGTACCAAAGAATCGAGTCGACCATAGAGTCTTAACATCGGCACATTAATTCTGCTCAACTGCTGACGCAGATCCACCTCATTGAGTAATGCCAAACCTCCACGCAATGCCTTACCAGCAGGTACACCATGGATAAATACGGTATCTCTTAATCGGCGTATATCATCTTTCTGTGTTTCACTACCAATCGCCTGAATCGCCAGGAAGCGAATAATTGTGCCTTGGTAATCCTCTTCCAGATAACGGCAGAAACTATCCATAATGTTGGCCTTCATGGCGTGCTGCCAGTCATCCTGCTGCACGAAACGCGGATTGCTGGCCACCGTGATCAGCTTACTCACTCGCTCCGGTGACTCAATGGCAATATTGGTAGCAATCAGGCCGCCTAATGACCAACCCAGATAGTGTGCATTTGCTGGAGCAACTTTGAGTACCTGTTCAGTCAACAAATCAAGCGTGTAAGGATCGCCAGGAATCGGCGAACGACCAAAGCCCGGCAAATCAATCATGTGTAAGGTGAAATGCTCAGCCAAATCATCAGCCAACATTTCCCAGATGCCTGAGTGCAATCCCCAGCCATGTAACAAAACCAGATCGGGCCCCTGGCCCCTTGATTCAATATAAGGTTGTAACTTACTCACCCGTTGCCTCTTTCTGCATTGTGTTTAGCTTGCTTGATGTGAAGCGCTAGCTGTTCTAATAAATAATCAATATCGTCAGTGGTGTGCTCAGCGGTTAAGGTCACGCGCAGACGTGCGCTATTTTCCGGTACCGTTGGTGGCCTGATAGCCACTAGCAAAATACCCGCTTCTTTTAAGGTACGACTGATGGCCAGCGTTTTGTCATTGCGCCCTATCAGCACTGGCTGAATGGCCGTTTCAGAAGGCATCAATGGAATATGGTATTCACTGGCCAGTCTGCGGAAATAGACGATGTTTTTATGCAACTGCTCACGTCGCCATGCCTCTTGCTGAATCAGTTTCAGACCTGCTCGATTGGCTGCAGCCACTGCTGCAGGCATAGCTGTGGTGTAGATATAACTGCGACCAAACTGAATCAGGCTTTCGATCAGCAACTCACTTCCAGCCACAAAAGCACCAAAGCCACCCAGCGCCTTGCCAAAAGTGGCCATGTAAATATCGGCTGTCTGCTGTGCTAAATCAACGTGCTCTAGACTGCCTTTACCCTGCTCACCCAGCACGCCAAAACCATGCGCATCATCAACCATCAATGATGCTTTATGTTTTTTGCAACTCGTCACCAGTTTAGGGAGCGGTGCAATATCACCATCCATGCTGAAAACACCATCAGTCACTACTAGACGGCTTTCCGCAGGCTGTTTCATCTGGCGCTCAAAGGATTCCAGATCAGCGTGAGCATAGCGCAACATTTTGGCAGGGCTCGCCATGCCACCATCAATTAATGACGCATGATTCAACTTGTCTTGAATAATCAGATCATTTTTATCAGGCAGGCAGGTCAGAACAGCATAGTTCGCCATATAGCCGGTTGAAAACAATAACGCTCGCTCCACTCCTAAGAATTCAGCCAGCTCTTCTTCCAACGCATGATGCTGTTCACTATGGCCAATAATTAAATGCGACGCACCACTGCCAACGCCATATTGCTTGGCAGTTTTTTGCATCGCTTCTATTAATTTTGGATGATTGGCCAGACCAAGATAGTCGTTACTACTGAAATTCAGATACTCGCGACCTTCAGCCCGAATGCGTACGCTTTGCGCTCCCTCAAGGGTTAGGCGCTGACGCAACAAATCCTGAGCTTTGCGTTGCTCAAGTCTGGCTTGCAGTTTTTGCCACATGGCAACTATTTCCTGCTAATGCGTTTTGGTCGCGTCGTAAAATAATGGCTTAGCCGGTTGCTGCTCTTCAACTTTAGGTGTTTCTTCCGCCAGCTCTTCTTTATCCAAGTCGCGACGCTCAGGCTCAATACCTAGGCGCTTGAATAGCAACATATCTGCTTCCGCTTCTGGGTTGGCGGTGGTTAATAATTTTTCGCCATAAAAGATCGAGTTAGCACCCGCCAGATAGCATAAAGTCTGAGTTTCTTCGTTCATGTCTTCGCGACCGGCAGAAAGACGCACGTAAGACTGTGGCATCATAATACGTGCGGTAGCAATCATGCGTACAAACTCAAGGGAATCAAGCTTATCGACATCACCCAATGGCGTGCCTTCAACCGCAACCAACATATTGATAGGTACACTTTGCGGATGCTCTGGCATATTGGCTAACTGTTGTAATAAGCCATAACGATCATTGGTTTCTTCACCCATGCCAATAATACCGCCACTACACACATTGATTCCGGCATCACGAACATTCTGCAAAGTATCGAGACGGTTCTTGTAGGTACGAGTGGTAATAATCTGTTGATAGTATTCAGGCGAAGTATCAAGGTTATGGTTATAATAATCCAGACCGGCATCGGCCAATTTTAACGCCTGCTCATCGGTCAACATGCCTAAGGTAACGCAGGTTTCAAGGCCCATGTCTTTCACTTGGCGAACCATTTCCAGCACTACATCTAAATCTTTTTCGCGTGGCGAACGCCAGGCCGCGCCCATGCAAAAACGGGTCGCACCATTCTTCTTGGCCTGTTGCGCTTTGCTGATCACTTCTTCAACCGCCATTAACTGCTCTTTTGACAAGCCAGTGTTGTAGTGGCCTGACTGTGGGCAATAGGCACAATCTTCCGGGCAAGCACCGGTTTTGATGCTCAATAATGTGCTGGTTTGCACCTGATTCGGATTGAAATGTTGGCGATGAACATTCTGTGCAGCGAACAGTAAGTCATTGAAAGGCTGATTATATATCGCCTCAATTTCCGCCACAGTCCAGTCATGACGAACCTGACCGCTATTCAACTTTTCCAAACTGGTTAATGTGTGACCGCTTTTGTGATTGCTCATTGTTTTAAAAACCCTTATAGTCTATGGCTTCGCGCGCTGCAATATTCAGGAAGAATAGCGTGAAGTTTACGGTTTCATCACTCACTGTCAACCAAATAAAGGGAATTATGGTTTACAATCTATTTTCAATCGTTCGCGAGAGCACCCAGCAGTTCACTGGCAACTGCTCCCTATGTGGCTTAAACGCTGAACATTTAGGCTTTTGCGAGCCCTGTTTATCAGCGGTACAACGCCAGGGCCAATACTGCCAACAATGCGGTAATAGCCTGGGAAAACAACCTTTTGGCGCTACCTGTGGTCAATGCCTGAGAAAACCACCACGCTACCAGAAGCTAGTCGCTGCAACTCATTATGAGTTCCCGGTTAGTCACGCTATCAGCGAAATGAAATTCGAGAAACAACTGCATCATATTCGCAGTTTCAGCAATTTGCTTATTGAAGAAATCAATAACCACTATCAGAATAAAGAGCTCCCAGAAGCCATAGTGCCGATTCCATTGCACTCCAACCGTCTGCGTGAGCGTGGCTTTAACCAGTCACAGCTAATTGCTAAACACCTGACCCGCAAACTGCAAGTGCCTCTACTCGACCATGCACTACTCCGCGTAAAAGACACTCCACACCAGATTGGCCTCAAGGCAATTGAACGCCGCAAAAACCTCAAACGCGCTTTTGAGATCAAACAAACCATGCCGAAACATATTGCATTGGTCGATGACGTAGTCACCACCGGCTCCACCATTCAGGAAGCCTCAAAGCAATGCCTAAAACATGGTGTAGAGCGGATTGATGTCTGGTGTTTAGCCAAGACCTGACTTTGCAGCAGACAAATGCGCGTTAAGTACATTTGTCTGCAAATCCTCCTGATCTCGCTCAAGCCCCCGAACATCTGTCCATTGTAGTATTGACCTATAGTTCCTAGATTGAAGTTGAATCCATTTAATGGAACAATCCCATGAATACAGAAACCTACTCTCGCAGCTCTCAATTGATACACTGGGGATTAGCTTTATTTGGTATAGCTGCATGGCTAACAGGTGAAAATGCCGATGATGGCTTTAATACCAATGGCTTCCTGTTACACCTTTATTTAGGCCTTGCAGTTCTAGTATTTGTCTTGACTCGCTTTGGCGCTGGCATATTTACTCGTGGAAAACTCAGCTTTCAGGGTTGGACGATCTTTAACAAGCATCAATGGCGACTTGCTGTACAGGATGTTGGACAACTAGTCCGCTTCAAACTGCCACACAGAAAGATACATGAAGGTATCGCAGGGCTTGTCCAATTTGCAGGCTTGCTATTATTTTTATGGATGGCAGTTTCCGGTACTTTAATCTTTTTGCTGCAAAACAGCACGGGGTCCGCAGTTTTTGAGGCCTTTGAAGAGGGGCATGAAGTTGGCGAAGCACTGATCCCGTTATTCCTGATACTGCATGTTGGTGCCGTCTTAATACACAGCCTTGCCGGCGAGCATGTCTGGAAAAGTATGGTCAAAAAGGACGCTTCTTAAGTCTTCACAATCTCTTCATCTCCTAGCGGCTACAGTTTGCTTAGTCAAAACAACGAGGAGATAACCATGCTTGTGCAACTAACCTACGCCAGCCGAATTAGTAAGACGCTAGGCTCGGAGGATATCAAAAATATCCTTCAGCGTTCTCAAACCAACAATCAGGCCGACGGAGTTACTGGCGCATTATGTCTGTCGAACGGAATTTTCCTGCAAATTCTCGAAGGCAACCGCAATACCGTTAATCGTGTCTATCATAAAATCCTGCAGGACTCGCGCCATAAAGACCCTGCTATTCTCGATTACCAAGAAATCACAGCACGCCAATTCAGCGAATGGTCGATGGGACTGATTAGTCGAACTGACGATAATAAGCAGCTCTTTCTAAAATATTCGTCCGATGCCAACTTCGATCCCTACAGCATGAGTAGTGAAACACTAAGAGGCTTTTTTGATGAAGTCGTCGATAATGTTCGCTGGTTACGTAAAAGCCCAGACTAAAATTTATAGCCTGCAGGGATGCAGCTTAAATCCACACCACCACCTGCCTCTATTTAAAACAAGCCCTAGCCCTTTAAGCAATACCTGATACAATGCGCATCATTAGATTACGCTGCGCTCGGACACTCGATTTTGCTCAATAAAGACCGTTCACAACAAGTTCTGCAGATTTCATTGCCGATTGTCGGTGGCATGATCTCGCAGAATATTCTGAACCTGGTCGATGCCGCCATGGTGGGCACTCAGGGCAGCGCGGCGATTGCAGCGGTTGGTCTTGCGGGCTTCATCAACTTTATGGCGGTGGCCTTTTTTATTGGCTTTGCCGCGGGTGTTCAGGCTATGGTTTCGCGCCGCATGGGTGAAGGCCGACAAAGCGAAGCCGCCTACCCACTAAATGCCGCTTTATTAATCATTAGCTTGATGGCTCTGCCGACCAGTATTATTTTATTCTTTGTTGCACCTGATATCCTCAGCTTGCTCAATAGCGACCCCGAATTATTAGAAGAAGGCACTCCTTATCTTCAGGCACGCTTTGCCGGGATTCTGGCCATTGGTCTGAATTTCAGTTACCGCAGTTACTGGAGCGCTATTAAACAAACAGGCTATTATCTGCGCACCTTATTGGTTATGCACTCGCTCAATATCGTGCTTAATTATGCGTTGATCTTTGGTAACTTTGGTATGCCTGAGCTTGGCACATTGGGAGCAGGTATCGGCACCAGTATTTCCTTGGCGCTTGGCTCCGTTTACTATCACCTGTTAGCGACTAAACACACTAAGCAATTTGGTTATATGGAACGCTTAGCGGCCTGGGCCACTATTAAATCAATTTTTAAAATTTCATTTCCATCATCCATTCACCAGTTATTCTTTGCCGGCGGCTTCACTGCGCTGTTCTGGATTATTGGCATGGTCGGCACGCACCAGCTTGCTGCCGCTAACGCTATTACCAACGTCATGCTGGTGGCTATTTTACCGTGCATTGCATTGGGTATAGGTGCGGCGACTCTGGTCGGTCAGGCGTTAGGAAGAGAAGATCCGAAGGATGCGTATTTGTGGGGATGGGATGTGGCCAAGATGGCTTTAATCTTCGCCATCAGTCTGGCAACGCTGTTCTTTATATTTACCGATCCGATTATGGGAATATTCTTGACGGAACAGACAGCACTTGAAATTGCGCACTGGCCCTTCAAGCTCTCAGCCGGCATCATTATCATTGATGCGATGGGTTTAGTGTTCATGAACGCCCTGAATGGAGCAGGCTACACCAAGCCACCGATGTACGTTTCACTGTTATCTCAGTGGTTGCTTTTCTTGCCGGTAGCCTGGTTGCTCGGCCCCTATTTTGGCTTCGGCTTATTGACCATCTGGTTTGCCTATGCCGCCTATCGAATTCTACAAACCGGAGCTTTTATCTGGCTTTGGCAACGTAGAAGCTGGGCCAATACTATTGTCGATTAAACACTAATTTGATTAACAATCACAAATGCTATTTCAGCATTTTCGAAGCAATATCCTGCTCATCAATGCGTAAGAAGTAATAATCGTATTTGAAGTCTTTCTCAAAGCCAAATTCACGATATATTTTGTGTAACCGATGATTCTCTTTACGGGTGGTCACTTCTATTCGGATAGCATTCGTTTCTTCGCACAAATCTTTTGCCGCGTTTAACAAAGCCTCAGCAGTTTGCTTGCGGCCAGTTCCACCAAACACATAGAAATCATTCAAGGTCCAAATCGGGGCAAGTCCAATACTGGAATAAGACGGGTACAGTTGAGCAAAACCTGTCAGCTCATCACCCTCATAAGAAAGTAAAATCACCGAAGTTTCTTGGTCCAGCATTTGTCTCAAGAACTGCTCTATCTTTTGTGGTTCAGAGGGTTGTTTATAGCGTTGACGATAACTATCGAAAGCAGGTACGAGCTGGTCTAAGTCTTTGATTTCACATGTCTTGATGTTCAAAGCAGTATCCTTATGCGATTTTTCTCAGGTATTCAGTAACAATTCAGTTTACAGGCGGTAAAGTTGTGACTAATGAACGTTATTGAGCCTCAAACGCCCAATATAACTTCAGTTGGTATTATAGAGAATCCTAAGGAGTTATCCATGAATAAAATGATAACCACAGCACTGATCATGACATTAAGCCTTGGTTTGTCTCAAGTTGGTTTTGCCAAAGAGCACAAAGGTCCGCAATCCAATCAAGCACGTAGCAACGCGGTTGAAAAACGTCATGACTCAAATTCAAATCGCTTCGAGCAACGTCACGATAGCAGAGCCGATCATCGTCGTGATGACCGTTGGCGTGATAACCACAGAGACAATCGTAGAGACAACCATCGACACAGCGACTCTCGTGGACATGATCGCCACTATGGCTCACACGACCGCTACCGCGATCATTATCGCCCAAGATCAAAACATACAAACTATCGTGTGTACCATGATCGACATTACCCACGATACAGAACCTACCCAACCACAGTTTTCTACTTAGGTCAGGACTGGTACTACTATGGCGGCTACTACCACCCTTATCCACGTGGTCACATGCATACACATTATTGCAGCCACCGTTATTGGGAGCCACTGGCAGTAGGCATCATCCTCGGTAGCGTTATAGGTTGGTAACACTTTCCCCCTGACCCTGGGCATACTAAACACAATTACCCCTTAGTGTTTACTCTTCCTCTCCTGAGCCCAGGGTCAGTTTTTATCCACAAAAAAGCGAGTTCTATGCTCGCTTTTTTGTTTCCTAACGACTAACCCTGCTCTCAATTAAGAACCAATCGGTGAACCCGGTGGAATCGGTAAGCTTTGCGCTTCTTCATTGGGTACAAAGTCACCATTTAGATATTGAACCACTAAATCTTTTAGCCATGCATAACGAACTGAGTTGCGCTTTGATTGAGTTGTCAGCCAACCATCCAGCTTGCCAATTTCATGATGCAGGTGCGCGCGAACTTCCGGTGATGCGTTTTTGCCTGAGGCCACTGTGAGTAATTGCATAACGGTCAGATAGTCCACTCGCTGTTGAATTAAGCCGTTTAATCCTGCCTGCTCCGGACTACGCAAGGTCGTGGTTAACAATTGAGACACCACTTCTTCAAGACCCGGCAACTCTGGCATCTGTGCTTTTTGTTGCAACAAACGCGCTAACCGCTCTGGGTTTAACAATAACTGTAAGGTATGTTTAGCTGACGCTTCGGCCATAGACACTGGATCAAGGGTTAAACCCGTATAACCATTAAAGCTTTCACGATTTCTGTAATAACCGTATGCTTTAGGAGGAATTCCTTGCAGTACCGAATCTGGAATCATCAACTGTTCAACAGCCAAGGTTGAAAGCAAAACACCAATCGCCTGCTTTTGAAGACCTTCCTCAACAGGGCGAATGGGACGGTAAGTATCGCCTTTAACACTGTATTCATAATTCACGCCACCAACCAGCTTGACTGCGGCTTCCACTTGATAGCGGTGGAATAAATAAAGCGGTACTAAAGTTTCAGCAAGCTCGGAATAAGGAATACCATCCGCTAAATTATTGTGACCAAACTTAGCTAGCGCAACTTTACGCACTTCTAATACTCTCGCCAATTCTGCAGCAGAGTTTTGCCCATTATCCCAAAGATGCGCTGATGGATGAGCGCCACTGGCTGGTCGCGCATCAGGATCCGAAATAAACATCAGTCCTTTCGCGCTATAGTCTCGAACAATTTTACGCAGCGCTTCAACTTCCTGTTCTGGTTCTAATTCCGGAGCGAATTCAGTGTAACCATAACGCACAGCCTCAATATCCCACTTGCCAATACCTTCGGCATAAGCATTTTTTAAGCTGACTTTCTTACCGTCAACAGCCTCACCCTCAAGCGTTACCAAAGGATGTGGATAATCCATCACTGAAGCACGATTGCTCGGACTTGCGGCAAAGTTATGTGCAATCCCTAAAGTATGGCCCACTTCATGAGCAGAGAGCTGACGAATACGCGCCAACGCCATATCCATGGCCGCCTGTTTGTCACCCTCTTTGCCATAGACACCGGTCAACGCATTGGCAATCAATAAGTCCTGTCTGACACGTAGTGAACCTAGAGTCACATGGCCCTTTATAATTTCACCAGTACGTGGATCAGACATCGCCATGCCATAAGACCAGCCTCGAGTCGCACGATGCACCCATTGAATCACGTTGTAGCGCACATCCATTGGATCAGCATCTTCTGGCAAATCTCGAACCTCATAAGCACCTTCCAAACCAATCGCAGCAAAAGCCTGTTCCCACCAGCGAGCACCTTCTAACAACGCTGTACGAACCGGCTCAGGTGCGCCAGGATCAAGGTAATAAACAATCGGTTTAATTTTGCCGTCTTTATCACGCTCTAAGCGATGGCGATAAATCAGTTTCTTTTCGATCGGCTCATCAATTGGTGAAGCATAATCGGCATAAGTTAATTCAAAGAAACCACTTTTCGGATGGAACACACGAGGTTGATACTTATCGTCCGGTAATGCCACAAAAGACACGTGCTGATGAACCGTAATAGCATCAGGCGTCGGCACAACCTGCTTTACATGATTGCCCGCATCAGAACCTTTAAAAGTTAAGACACTTTCAAACAGAGTATTCTTGGGAAAGTTTTTAACTTTACCGGCTACTAGAGCGGAGCGACTGGCATCAATACCAAAGTTACCTTGCTGAGTAGCTTTCAATCGATCGCTGACACCATGCAAATCCTGTTGCAAGAAAGCCGTTAAATCAATCAGATAACGGTTACCTGAACGGGCATCAATGTCAAAGCCATGCAACACCGAGCTGGCGAAGGCTTCATTAACTGAGTTTTTTTCGGCCTGATTCTCGGTATCAGCTCGATAACGAGTGTTTAAGTGCTTGAGCAAAATCTTATTACCATAGCTCTCAAACTGTACCAGGCGCGTTTGACCTAACTGCCCTCGGTCCAACCCAATATCATTAGAGCCAATACCGTAGGGCAATCCCGTATACATTATAAAAGGCTGCTCAAACTTACTGACTTCGAGCCAAACTTTACCCTCATTCGAACTCAGGTAATACGGCATAAAGCCATTAACGCGACGGCTTTTGTTTTCAATTTCAGACCAGCTTGCCGCATTAGCAGTGATCATAACCGCCAATAAGCAAACTCCCCCAATCAGACCTTGAACAGCTTTTAACATAGGCTTATTCCCTACCGTAATTTAAATTAAATTCTTATAGCGCCTTATTAAAATACAAACTATTGATGTACGGGCGCATTGAGCCTAGCCAGTATCCTCGGAAATTAGGATTATCGCTAAACATTATGATACTGCCACGCCCGAACCTCTGAGCCAAGATTGCTGGCGTATTTTTGATACGATCAACATTGGTTTGTGACGAATACCCCGCAATCAGCGGACTTCCGGTATAAGTTGCAACGGTCACAAAGTCTTTACTGGCTGGTTTGAACGCCATAGTGCCGGCTTTGGTGAAGGCCAACTGCTCCAGCTCCAAACCAAAAGCAAGCGGATGGCTCAGATCCAGATCAGCTTCATAGATAGCGCCGCCGATAATATGTTCGGCACGGGCATCATCTCGCTCGGAGAATGGACGACTCTGATTTTCCGAAGGCTCAGACTCTAGCAACTCAAAGTCCACCAGGCCCTGCTCCACCAGCCACTGATTAGCGCTACGTGAAGCCACAATAGTACCGCCCTTGCGCAACCAGGCTTTGATATAGTCCAACTCATCATCTTCCAGAGCCGGATAACGACCGCTGACCATCAGAACATGGGTGTAATCTGATAAATCCATCTTGCCGAGATCTTTGCCGTATCGCATGGAAACCGGCAACTCAAGGCGCGTGTCCAGCAAATGCCAGACCTCTCCTGCCTCATAAGAAGAAACCCCATCACCAATCAACAATAATGGCTTCGGCATTTCCAGGTCACTTACATTGGGACTACCTAAGTCAGCGCCCTGTCCACTATAACCTGAGTCAACGCCATAAGTCGTTAGTCCTAAATCTGAGACATGAGAATTCACTTGCTCGATCAATGCATCGCGCTCACTTTCAGCGGCAGGCAATGGCACCGTAACGGTTCCAGCCATAAACTCGTGAGCCTCGCCATTGACTGGTAGGCGCGAGCCTTTCTCTAATAACTTAACATCGATCTCATCACCCAATAGTCGCGTCAAGGCAGTTGCCGCCTGAAAATCTTGCCACTCAATCAACAAAGCCACAGGGTTGCCGCTACCGATGTATTCACTGGAAGCACTGAGCTCAAACTGTTCAAGCGGCAGACGCTGCAACTCATCTTTATTTAAATGATGATAATCAAAGTTAAAGGCTAACGGGAAGGTCCAGGCAGATACATCATAAAAAGTATTATCGGTAAACTCGGTGCGCGTTTCGAACATGGCTTTAATCAAGCCATATTGTTGCTGTTTGAAATTCACAACATAGGACGTTTTAGCTGGCCATTCTTTGCCGGCAATTTTTCTAGGGCCTTCAAGTTGCTGCACTTCAATTTGATGGCTGTTTAGAATGCGCAAAAACTCTGTGATTCGACCTTGATCATTTGAACTGAAAATCACACCCTTTTCTGAGTCGCGACTGGCTTTAACTGGCCATTGATTGAAAAAATCTTTTTGATACTCAAGCAGCTCATCGCCTAACTCAAGCCCGGCCTGCAGGGTGGAAAACGAGATCGCAACCTGATTACGAATGGAAAACGGAAAGCTGACATCGCCATTGACTGATTCCTGCAAGTGCCCGCGCGAGCTCGCCTGTTCAAACAAAATACCAATACCGCCATTAATATCCGGGAACGTTGAGCCTTTGCCATAATAGAAATCATCAAAGCTTTCCTGACTGTAATAGCGTGAACCTATCGCATCCAACGCCTTGGCATGGAAGCGACCGATTTTTTCAGTCAGCTCAAAATTCTCGTCCGAAGTCAGCGGATTCTGCCGAGTAGGGACACCGGGCTGGAAGAAATAAGTAGCGTTGGTTCCCATCTCATGAAAATCACCGACAATATGCGGGCGCCATTCATAGAAATGTTTCACACGCGCCTGACTTTCAGGATGCTGTAGCAGTAACCAGTCACGATTCAAATCAAACCAGTAATGGTTGGTACGCCCCATCGGCCAAGCCTCGTTATGCTCAATTGACTCAGAGTCTGCAACCAACTGCTTGCCTTTGTAACGATTAGCCCAGCCCGCAAAACGATCCATACCGTCCGGGTTAAGCATAGGATCAATCATGACAATGGTGTTTTCTAATAACTGCTTAATCCACGCTTCTTCAGAAGCTGCCAAGCGATAAGCCACCAACAAGGCCGCGTTAGTGCCACTAGGCTCATTGCCGTGCACCGAATAACCGAGCCAGATAATGGCAGGCCCTTGATATTCAGTTAAGTTTTTACGCTGCTCTTTAATCTCATCAAGACGCGCCAGATTCTCCGGCGAAGAAATGTAAGCGGTGATTAATGGCCTATTTTCATGGCTGCGCCCTATTTCACTGAGGCTCACACGCTCAGAGCTTTCCGCTAATGCCTTAAAGAAATATGCAGACTGATCAGGACGAACATGCCATTCACCAACTGGATTACCAAAAACCTGATTAGGCGTTACAACATCCTGCCTAAAATCAATAGCTTGGTTAAAATAGTAGTCAAAAGAAGTATTACTTTCTTGTGATAAAGTAGTCTGCGAAAGGCTAGCAGAAGCGACAATAAATGTGGCAAGCAATAATTGTTTCATGAGACTGAGTTTTTCGTGGTTTTCTCCATTCTATAGGTTGTAAATTTAGCTGCAAGCCCAATCATAGGTTATAATAGAACCCATCAAAGCAACATGCTAAGGCATTGAACGTTATTATGATTACTATTTCAGAAGCTGCTCAAGAGCATTTTCGCCGTTTATTAGCCGGTCAGGAAGAGCCTGATACCGGCATTCGTGTATTTGTGGTTAACCCTGGCACTAGTCATGCCGAGTGTGGCGTTTCATACTGCCCACCAGACGCCATTGAAGATACCGACACTGAATTGAAATTCGAGGGTTTTTCAGCCTTTATCGACGAAGATAGTGCTCCTTATTTAGAAGAAGCCGAAATTGACTACTCGAAAGAACAAACTGGTGGTCAGTTAACGCTAAAAGCACCCAACGCAAAAGCGCGTAAAGTTGATGACGACGCACCGGCTACGGATCGCATTCGTTATTACCTGGAATCCGAAATCAACCCAGAGCTCGCCAACCACGGCGGCCAGGTATCACTGGTTGAATTCACCCAAAGCGGCATCGCAGTACTACAATTCGGTGGTGGTTGCCAAGGTTGCGGCATGGTCGACGTCACCTTGAAAGAAGGCATCGAAAAAACCTTAATTGAACGTGTTCCAGAAGTGAAAGGCGTTAAAGACGTCACCGAACACGATGAAGGTGAAAATCCTTATTACTAAACTGGTAATCAATCACCATAAAAGAAAAGGCGCTTTAAGCGCCTTTTTTATTATTAGAATAAAGACCGGAATTTAGTTTAATTTAATCAAATTATCATGCAGCAATTGCAATACTTTTAAAGCATCATCATCGTTCACTAAAAACGATAAATGATGATCGCCTGTGGCGTGACTTAACAGTAACCATTGCTCTGGCAATTGCGCATCGATTTGTAATAAGTGCCACAGGGCCTGGCTGGCTTCGCAACCGATAAGAGTCAACATGGCGCTGTGGGAAGTGAAAACACTGCGACAGACTTCGGCCAGTTTTTCAGACAGCTTTTGCAGGATTGAATCGGAGTAAATACTGTTGTTGGTTTCGATTGCCATGACCAATGAGTTTTTGGTAGAGGCCATCAATTCACTGCTCAAACCAAACTCATTAATCACACTAAAAACTTTCTGCAATGTATCAGGTTGTTGGCCACGACGTCCGAGCAACAAAGTAACAATCGGAATTTGTTGTTTTAGTGCAATGGCTTTAACCCATTTTGAGGGTTGATAGTCGTTGGTAATAACTGTGCCCGTTTCATCAGGCTGATGAGTATTACGGATTTCGATGGGGATGTTATAAGCCATAACTGCGCTTAAGCATCTTGGATGCAATACTTTAGCGCCTGCTTCCGCCATATCAAATGCTTCATTATAACTGATAGCTGCCAGTTTTTGGGCACTACTAATTTTGTTGGGGTCAGTGCTGAACATGCCTGCTACATCGGTCCAGATTTCAAGCTTATCAGCCTGCAACAATGATGCGAAATAAGCAGCTGAAGTATCGGACCCTTCGCGACCAAGTAATACAGTTTGTCCTTCATCATTGGCGGCAATAAAACCCTGGCTTAAAACTACGTCAGCTTGATTAGCCCACTGCTCCGCTAACTCTTGATTTGGTCGTGGATGACACACCGCATTCATATAACAATCGTTTTCATTCTGATGGTGACTCGATTCTGAGGAGAGTATTTCGCGCGCATCCAACCAGTCTACACTATGTTGCTGCCCTAACACTTTACGTAAAAACTCTGCACCTAACACTGAAGACAACAACTCACCATGCGACACAACTTGCGCTCTATCCATCGCAGTTAATGCTTCATTATGACGAATGCCAGCCAGCGCAATTTGCAATGACTCAAACCAGGGATCAAGCAAAGTAGCATCCACCTCTAACTCATGCGCCATGGCTTTGTGTTTGTTCAAAAGTTGATGCAACGCATCTTCGCAATCATCGGTTACGGCTAACTGAGCGATTGCCTCGAGTTCATTGGTGACGTTTTTAAAAGCCGAATGAATAACGGCTACTTTTTTTCCACTCTGAAGATTACTTTTTACAATCGCGGCTATGTTATCCCAATCCGCTTGACTGGACACACTGGAGCCACCAAATTTTAATACCACCCATGGATGTGTTTGATCTGTCATATTTAAACCAATGATTCGTATTAAATGAATGAAGTGAAGGGATGATTCTATGACTTCGCTAACTGGAAACGGTTGCCACAATAGGGACAGCTGGCGCGACCGTCTTCATCAAATGCCATAAAGACTCGCGGATGCTGATTCCATAGAGTTTGATCGGGCATAGGACAAGCTACTGGCATATCACTATCACTGACTGTAATCACCGCCACTTGTTCAGGCTTAGCACTATCGTTATTGTCCGTTTGCTTTTCTGTTACTTGCTTGGCCATCTGCTTGCTCATAACTGGCTCCTTAAATGCCACTATTCTCAATGCTTAATTTATATGTTCATTCTACATCGCTGTGTTGAAAAGTCGATTGCCAGACCTCAACAATTGCCTGCCTTTGCTCGGTCAGTTCTTCTTTAGCCAGCAATGCTGGTTGGTTTTGCAATGCTCTTGAGTTAGCGATATCTCTGAGTAGTCGATAGTTTTCCATCATACAATCGCGCGTGCTCTTTTCCAGTAGATTTTCCCCGGCCAACAGCTGCAACCAGTCGACATTGTTAAACGGTAACTCGTCCACCGAGCATTGTTCCAGCAATGACTTCGAATATTTCAAAGCCCAATACTGTACTAAAAATTCTATATCAACCAGACCACCATTGCCTTGTTTAATATCCCAAAGTCGGGTGTCGGTTTTATCAAGATTGTCGCGCATTTTTTTACGCATGGTAACAACATCCTGGCCGAGTTGTTCGCGCTTATCACAACTCAGTACCTTATTACGCAACTGCAAATACTGATCTCTCAGACTCGTATCGCCTGCAACCGGGCGCGCTCGAACCAGTGCCTGATGCTCCCAGGTCCAGGCCTCGTTCATCTGATACTTGTCAAAGGCATCAATATGACTGACCAGCATTCCGGAGCGCCCCGATGGGCGCAAACGTGTATCCACTTCATACATAATGCCTTGTTGAGTACGAGTACCGAGATAATGCACCAAGCGTTGCGCCAGTCGAGTATAAAATTGATGTAACTCCAACGGCTTGCCCTGCTCGCCGGATATCTGTGTCATGGCATCAGGTTCGCCCTGATATAAAAAAACCAGATCCAAGTCAGATCCGTAACCCAGTTCATCACCACCCAGTTTACCGTAACCCAATACTAAAAAGTCGGTAACTAATTCGCCCGCATCCTGCCTTGGCTTTCCGTGCTTGCTAGTCACTTCATTCCAGGCCAGCTGCAACAAATATTCCATGATGACTTCGGCAAGATCGGTCAGCTGTTGTGACACCTCGCTGATGTCAAAGCGCCTAGTTAAATCCCCGGCTGCAATTTTAAACTGACTGGATTGCTTGAAACGACTCAAAGCCAGCAACTGCTCTTCGGTTTGATTCATTTCTATGCGCATCATGGCTTGCTGCAATTGATTGGTTAAATTATCTTTGGTGAGCTGTTTGCCAAAATTAGTAGGGAACAACAATTCATCCAGCAGCGACGGATAAATAGCCAACTGTTGCGCCAGCCAGCTTGAACGCGAAACCAATCGAACCAGAAACTCAAGCACCGGAATATTTTCAGCGAGCATTTCAAAATAAGCCGTTCGGCGACCAATACCCTGCAATACTTCAAGGCAACGCGATATAGTTTTATCAGCATTTTTCTGCCTGCTGGCCTGAATCACCAGATGCGGCAATAGCTGCTCTATTCGCGCAAAACCGCGCAAGCCAATTTTTCGCTCAGAAAATTCCTGCCGAAAATTTTGCAACTCTTTCAAGGCCTGTTCTGACAAAGAATACTGTTGCAACACGTCCGCCTGGCGCTCGCTGTCTAACTGACCTTGTACTAACTTTTTCAGAACGGGCACTTCGTCATTGTGATCATGCTCTTCTTTGGGGTCATGGAATAATCCCTTAAAGAAACGCGCCACCACTTGCTGATGTTCGGCTAATTCGGTTTCAACCGCTGCCCAATCCGTAGCGCCCAGCAACAGAGCAATCCTTTGTTGTTCATCGTCGCTATCCGGCAAGTCCTGCGTTTGTTTATCCGCATGAATTTGTAGACTATTTTCCAGCTTGCGTAAAAACTCGTAAGCACTTTTCAAGCCGCTAGCATCTTCTTCTTTGAGTAATCCCTGTTGCACTAACGCTTCGAGAGCCTGCCACCAGTTTTTAGCTTGCAACTGAGGGTGACGACCGCCGCTAATCAACTGCAAACTTTGCACAATAAATTCCAACTCACGAATACCGCCATCGCCTAACTTAATATTGTTTTGTGCATCTTTTCGTTGCAGTTCGATGGTGATTTTTTGTTTTAACTGACGGATAGATTCCAGCACACTGAAATCAATATAACGTCTAAAACTAAAAGGGCGGATGATATTCGCTAACTGCTCACGAAAATGGTGATGTGCCTGTAACACCCGTGCCTTGATCATGGCAAAACGTTCCCACTCTCTTCCCTGCTCTAAATAATAATCCTGCAGAGCATTAAAATTGGCCACCAGTGCGCCACTTTGCCCATAAGGTCGTAACCGCATATCCACTCGATACACAAAACCATCCGCCGTATTATCCGATAACAGGCTAATCAGTTTCTGCCCATGTCGCATAAAGAACATCTGATTCTCAATCGACTTGCGTTGACCTTCCCCAATTCGTGTTTCGCCATCTTCCGGATAACCAAATATCAGATCCACATCTGATGAAAAGTTTAATTCTTCGCCGCCCAGTTTGCCCATCGCCAGAACCAGCAAATGTTGCTCTTCCCCCTCACTGGATACTGGCACCCCGTACTGCTGGCAAGTTTGTTGATAGCTCCAATCTTGCGCACAATTGATCAACTGCTCAGCCAGCATAGATTGCAGGTAACAGATTTGGCGAATCGGCAGTTGTTGTAGAATATCGGCCACCGCAATTTGCATCGACCAATAATGACGTTGATGGCGTAAGAATTGTTTCACATCGTATTCTGGCCAGGACAGATCCAGATTTTGTTGAATGCTTAAAATATTGGCAGACAAGCAACTCAAATCGGCCGCTAAAGCTTCCACTAGCCATTTAGGCTGGCGTTTTGCCCAGTGATAGAGGTAATCGCTACCACACAAAATTCTTGCCACCTGTCCCATGTCTCCTGCATAAGCCGTGCCCAAAGCCTCGAGCCATTGTGAGGTCCGCTGTTCTGCTTCAGCTTGCAAAGTTTCTGGAATAGGTGCTATCTGCGTCATCAATGAATCAACTTTTGTCGTATTTACTGGCCTGGAAGAGGATTATGCTATCGTATTTGGGGTGTTTTAAGCTATTGATGTTGTAAGATTTATTACAATTTAATGCAAACTAATAATTTATCCGTCCGACAAACATTGATAGGATAGGCCGATAACAATGAATAAGGAGTATCTTAAGAATGGGCATCATCATCACTTTAGTCATCATCGTTGCGTTAATCCTGTTTATCGTCGGGATTTACAACAAGCTGGTTAACCTGCGCAATCGCTTCAAAAATGCTTATGCACAAATCGATGTGCAACTTAACCGCCGCTACGACTTAATTCCGAATCTAGTTGAAACCGCCAAAGGTTATATGAAACACGAGCGCGAAACGTTAGAAGGCGTTATTAATGCTCGAAACACTGCGGTTTCAGCCAACCAGGCAGCAGCCGACCATCCAGAAGATCCGAATGCCATCAAGAACCTTAATCAGGCTGAAGGTCAATTAACTGGTGCATTAGGCCGTTTATTTGCCTTATCGGAAAACTACCCAGACTTAAAAGCCAATCAAAACATGGCTCAATTGATGGAAGAGTTAAGCACCACCGAGAACAAAATTGCCTTTGCACGTCAGGCCTATAATGATGCCGTCATGCAATACAACACCTATCGCGAGCAAGTTCCTAACAACTTTATCGCCAATCCATTTGGTTTCCAGGAAGCCGAGTTATTTGAAGTTGAAGATGAGCAGGTTAGAGAAGCTGTTAAAGTATCTTTTGACTAAGCCTCAGTTTTTTCATCAAACAATAAGCAATAACAACAATGGATTTTTTTGAACACCAAGAAGTAGCCAGGAAGAAAACCCGGCTACTCGTTTTCTACTTCCTAATGGCTGTGGTCTTAATTGTTGCAGCACTCAATTTTATTGGCTTCATGCTAATAAGAACGCAAACATCTCCCGAAATGCCTTTTAGCATTACCGACTGGTTCCAGCATTCATGGTTTTACGCTGTTACCTTTGGAACGCTACTGTTGATCCTGCTGGGTTCTTTGTTTCGCTGGTTCCAGCTCAGCGCTGGCGGCAAAGCAGTTGCCTCTATGGTTAAGGCTCGCGAGGTCTTGCCGGACACTAATGACTTATTAGAAAGACGCTTGCTCAATGTAGTAGAAGAAATGTCTATCGCCTCAGGAACATCCGTACCTACGGTGTATGTGATGGATGAAGAAGAATCAATTAACGCATTCGTGGCAGGACTTGAAACCAGCGATACGGTATTGGTGGTCACCAAAGGCGCTCTACAAAACCTGACTCGTCAGGAACTGCAAGGCGTGGTTGCACATGAATACAGTCATATCTTCAATTCCGATATGCGTATCAATGTGCGCTTAATCGCGATACTGGCTGGCATTTTGCTACTGGGTCAGGCCGGTTATTTTGTCATGCGCTTTATCCGCTATGGCAATATTCGCAGCAATAAAGAAAGCGGCGGTGCAGTGGTTGCGGTATTCGTTATCGGCATGTCGCTGTTCATTATTGGCTATATCGGCTTATTCTTTGGCCGCTTAATTAAGTCCGCTATCTCGCGCCAACGAGAATATCTCGCTGATGCTTCTGCCGTTCAGTATGCCCGCGACAACGAAGGTTTGGCTGGTGCGTTTATTAAAATTAAACAGCAAGGCTCATTGCTACAAAACTCCCATGCCGAAGAAACCAGTCACATGTGTATTTCAGAGCCAATCAAACTCAACTTAGACAGCCTTGCTTCACACCCGCCGATTGAAAAACGACTGACAGCCATCATGCCCGGCTGGCGTAATCTTGCCAAACGAATCGAAGAAGAGCGTTTGCGCAAAATGAGCCAAGAACAGCAGCATGAAGATATTGAGCTGGAACCTGAAAACAAACAAGCTGCTGACTTCGGATTTGGCGCCATAATTGACACCATCGGTCAACCGACTACCCTGCACCAACACGCTGCTGGCGCTTTGTTGCTAGGATTACCGGAAATTATTCGCCAGGCCGCCCGCAGCCAAAACTCCAGTTACAATGCAACGCACTTAGTGCTGGCTTTATTGCTCAGCGACGACCATCAAGTTTCTGAACCTGTTCTAGAACTAATTGCCAATAAAACCAGTCAGCAAGAAGCCGACCAGGTTCTAGAATTGGCGCAACACATCACCAAAGATAAACGCCACTTACGTTTAACCATGCTGGATATTTCAATACCAAGCTTGAAACGATTAGGCGCTAAAGAACGAAAAGAGTTTTTAAGCTTATTAAGAGAAGCCATTCATCTGGATAGCCATATTTCGGAATTTGAATATGTGCTTTACGCCATACTGCAAAAGAACCTCAGCGATATCAAACAGCCGCCAAGCAACAGCATCAAGAGCTTCAACGGAGTGGCAAACGAAATCCAGGTAATCCTTTCTGCAACGGTACACAGCACCGGCCAAAGCGATGAAGAAAAGCAGGAACTTTACACCAAACTGATAAAACCCTTTGTCAAAGAAACAGCACCGCTGATTGAAAAAACATTCGATGCCGAATCATTCCATCAAGCCTTAAAACGCCTCAATCAACTAACACCCATGTTGAAAAAGCCATTGATTCAAGCGCTTGAAGACGCCGTATCTTATGATGGCAAAGTACACCCCCAGGAAATCGAACTGCTACGTGCCATCGCCGAGTGCTTAAACTGCCCTATTCCACCGACCTTGGAACAGGCGCAACAAGAGCTGGCAGAAGAAAAGAAATGACAACTAATGGGGTAAGAGTACATTAACCGGTGAGCTATTAGCTGAAATGTACTCTGGTCCCATTATTTTCATCCATTATTCTTCTTTCCTATTTCCCCTCATTACTCTCCAGAAATTCTCGGAATAAATAATTTTCTACCTTATCAATTTAAACCTTTTCAAAAACATTAGCGTCTAACTATCCAATACAATCAAAAAAATGGAGTGAATCATGTTTAAGTCGATGAGTTATATTGGGTTAGTTTTTATATCTGTATTAACATCTCTAACAGCCTCAGGGGAGAATTCCCTTACAGCAACGGTATTAGAAAAAGATAATGAGTTCTGGCAAACCTACAACACCTGCAACATGACTGAAATGAGAAACTATTTCACGAAGGATATGGAATTTTATCATGACAAATCAGGGTTAACCTCTTCACGCGAAAAGTTTATGGCATCTATAGGTGAGAATTTATGCGGAGAAAGCAATTCAAAACTTCAGCGAAAGGCAATCAAAGAAACTATCAAAGTATTTCCTTTAAATCATTACGGAGCCATTATTAGCGGGAAACACGCGTTTTATCGAGTTGAAAACGGACATCAAATCTTGCATGAAGTTGCCCAATTCACACACATTTGGAATAATAGTAATGATGGTTGGAAAATGTCACGAATGATTAGTTATGACCACCAGCCACCATCAGAGTCTATGTCAACTTCGGAAACTCACTTATCAGATAAAGCTTTAAATTCTTATATTGGGCAGTATCATGCACCCAACACAGGAACGGTTATCATCTCCAGAAGTAACAACCAGTTAAGCATACAAGCTGGGAAAATGAATGCAGTGTTATATCCCGTATCAGAAACCCTGTTTCGACACCCAGAAGCACCATTGACCTTTGAGTTTATAGATGATGGAGAAGATAGCATCGTAAAAATAATTGTTCGCGAAAATGGAACAATTGTTGAAGAAGCTAACCGCTTATAATAATTGACAGTCTCAAATAACGAAGTGCTATGTTTTTAGCTCTATAATTAATCGAGCAGAGTAAATTTAATTCATAACTTACAGAGTTTAAGGATGAATACTTATTATCGTTGATCATTGCTTTGCGCAAAAGCGCCCATATTAATGGCAGCGCTAATATTATGGCAAGGAAGCCAAGATTATATTTACCTGACTTCGCTCAGAATATTATTCGACACGATAACAGCCGGAACGTCTGTTTATGCTCTGGGGGAGACTTCTGTCGACCCGCAATCAACTAATTCCAATACGGATTTTCTTCCAGCGCTCTAGTGCGCATGGTGACCAATGCTTCAAGGATATCTTTCTCGGTGCGTTCCAGACGTTCATCGGTTTGGTTTTCAGTTTTCAGGGCGCGACGGATGAATTCGAGTTGCTTGAAAAGTTCGATGCTGGCGACCAGGTCTACCCATCTTTGACGGTAAGGTTTACGTTTCTTGTTTTCGAACAGGCTGCCGAAGAAGAGGCCAATATCGAGGGTTCGATACATTCGGGGCAGGTAAGCCAGGTAGTCGTTTTCGGTCAGTTCCTCTTTGCCGGTTAAATGACGTTTGATGTCAAACAACTGGTGTTGCAGTTGACGGATGGCAAAGGGGAAGATTTCTTTTTTCAGGCGTTGGCCACCACCTTCTTTGAAGGCGAGGCGCCATTCTTTAAGATACAACCAGCGAGAGAAATGCAACAGCTTGAGGTTATAGGAAGGCGATTTAAGGTATTCGACAAATTGAGTACCTTCGCGCTTGAAAGCTTTGCGCAACCCCTGCTCGAAGTCTTCTAACTCGGCGTACTTAAATCCATAGAGTTTGCCGTTGTTGAGCCAGTTAATTTCTTGTGCGACTTTTAACAATTTGGCAAAGTTTTTGGTGATTTCGCGCCAGTCACTGCGCAAACTGCTTAAAGCATGGCGCGGTATCATGGGTGCAAACACTGAGTACATATGCTGCATGAACATCAAAGCACGATTCAGTTGCAAAACATTATCCAACGTTACTTCACGCTTCATTTGCTTGATGTAGTGCTGCCAATGACCAAGCCCAGTATGCGCGATGGTTTCAAAAGCCGCTTCGGCTGAGGATTTAGCGCTTAATTCGACTACTCTAAGTTGTTTTAAATAGGGAGATGGTTTTTGCGACAGGCTGTAGCCACGCTCAGCCTTACTTTCACTGTCTAATACCAGATCAAATTTTTCAATGAGCTCCTGGCATAAGGCAAACAGCACAGCTGGTTCGCCTTCTTTAAGCTCCAGTTCGACTTCACATATATCCTTCTTCGCTTCTTTACACCGGATTGAACCGACATCCAAAGCAATTTCGATCTGACTGTCGCTCTCTGTGACAACCATCTGGAGTCTTAAAAAATCAGTATTAAAAGCTGGTTTGAATGGGCCATCTTCTTCTTCGGCTTCTTCGAGCAATATCATCAGATAGGGCTCGGCCACGGCCTGTAGGTCTAATTCTTTGGAAGGGAGTTCGATTTCAGACTCATTACGTTGGAACAGGCCACCGACCACTCGACCAGCGGATTTAACCGACTGGATGAATTTTTCACCGTCTCGGCGGATTCGTAGCCCGATTTCCATCTCTCTGAGTTTATGATTCTCAGTATCAAAATAGGTGTTGGCCAATTGCTTTTCCTGCCAACCAC
This sequence comes from Kangiella sp., assembly GCF_048265365.1. Lineage (NCBI taxonomy): Bacteria > Pseudomonadati > Pseudomonadota > Gammaproteobacteria > Kangiellales > Kangiellaceae > Kangiella > Kangiella sp. Next base: position 874,869 of record NZ_JBLXBT010000001.1, on the reverse strand, counting down.
CACTGTCCGAGAACCGATCGCTAACCCATTGTTTTATATCGCTTATCTTGTCGGGCGTCGCTGATAGTTTTATTTCTATTTCGATCGACATGCCTTAATTTCTACTCAGTTTGGTTTGAGTCATTCAACGCAGTTTACAGCGCGAATCGGAAATTGCCAATCGTTAAGTCTGGTATGCGAGTGCTCGCATGCTTATAATGTGCACCTTTACTTGTTGGCCCAAATAATCCATTGGGGGATACATGGCTAATTCGATTCTTGACCTTTTTGCGTCATCACCTATTCGTCCTATGCAAGATCATATGGCGAAAGTTCATGAGTGTGCCTCTGAACTGAAAAACTTCTTTAAAGCAACTATCGAAGGCGACTGGGAAAAAGCCGATGAGCTTAAAACCCATATTCGTGAGCTTGAAAATGAAGCTGACGACTTGAAGCATGATTTACGAATGCATCTACCTAAAGGCCTTTTCCTGCCGGTAGCTCGTACCGACCTTCTCGCTCTTCTGAGCAAACAAGACAAAATTGCCAACATAGCACGCGATATTTCTGGCTTGGTCTACGGTCGTAAAATGCAATTCCCAGCTGGCGTTAATGAAGACTTGATGGGCTTGATTCAGCGTTCGATCGATGCATCAGCGCAGGCTTTTAAAGCCATCAACGAGCTGGATGAGTTATTGGCGACTGGCTTTAGAGGCCGCGAAGCCAGTCTGGTTGAGGAAATGATCGATCAACTGGATATGATTGAAAACGATACAGACGATTTACAACGCGAATTATTGTTCAAAATTTTTGAACAGGAAAACGAACTGCCCCCTGTACAAGTGATGTTCATGTATAAGGTAGTACAACAAATCGGTGATTTAGCTGACAGCGCTCAAAGCGTCGGTTCGCGCCTTGAAATGATGATAGCTCGATAAACCGGGGGGGAGTCGTGGATTTCATATTACAAAACGCAGATACCTTTATCTGGATAGCAGTAGCATTTGGTTTTTTAATGGCTTTTGGTGTTGGCGCCAACGATGTTGCCAACGCCATGGGGACATCGGTTGGTGCTAAGGCATTAACCCTTAAACAAGCAATTTTCGTTGCTGCCATATTCGAATTTGCCGGTGCTTATCTAGCCGGTGGCCAGGTCACACAGACCATTCGCAAGGGAATTATTGATTCAGCTTATTTTGAAGGTACACCGGAGCTATTAATTTTTGGCATGATGGCGGCCCTGTTGGCTGCGGGTGTATGGCTGGTTCTTGCTTCTAAATTCGGTTGGCCAGTTTCAACTACTCACTCCATCATCGGTGCTATCGTTGGTTTTGCGGCAGTTGGTGTTAGCGTTGACGCAGTTAGCTGGGGCAAAGTTGGTTCTATCGTCGGTAGTTGGGTTATTACCCCTTTTATTGCTGGTGCTATCGCCTTCCTGATTGTCATGAGCGTGCAAAAGCTGATACTTAACCGCTCTAATCCATTTGCAATGGCCAAACGCTACGTTCCGTTCTACATGTTCTTAACTGGCTTTGTGATGGCGTTAGTAACCATTATGAAAGGTCTAAAGCATATCTTTCAGGACCATGATATTAACTTGAGCATGACCGAAACCTACCTTATAGCTATTGCCTTCGGAGCTTTGATTGCAATTATAGGCGCGGTTATTATCAGTCGAATTAAAGTTGAAGAGGAAGCTGATAAAGACTACCACTTCTACAGCGTTGAAAAAGTCTTCACCATACTGATGATTGTAACAGCCTGTGGCATGGCATTTGCCCACGGTTCCAATGACGTCGCTAACGCGATTGGCCCATTGGCTGCGATTGTGAGCGTGATTCAAAACGGTGGCGATATCGGTGCTAAAGCAGTTGTTGACCCGCGTATTTTGCTGGTTGGTGCAATCGGTATTGTTATCGGTCTAATTGTATTGGGTAGCCGCGTTATGGCCACCATAGGACAAAAGATTACTCACTTAACACCAAGCCGTGGTTTTGCTGCTGAGTTAGCAGCTGCTTCAACGGTCATTATTGCCAGTGGTGCAGGCCTTCCTATTTCAACCACTCAGACTTTGGTTGGTGCAGTTTTAGGGGTTGGTATGGCACGCGGTATTGCGGCATTGAATCTCGGCGTTGTACGTAACATTCTCGTATCATGGGTTGTAACGCTACCTGCCGGCGCAATACTGTCAGTGATATTCTTCTTTATCTTTAAGGCACTATTCAGCTTTTAATCCCTAAAATAGCTTCAATAAGTGCAACTAATTAGCCCCTTTGTGGGCTAATTAACACTTCATAACTAACGGTTTTAAGCCTTCTAAATCAGTAGCTTAAAGCCGTTTTTTTATGTCTGACAAGCTCACCTGAAGCAATATGCTAATTAGTCTTAACGACAAGTCTTCCCCCATTCTTTGACCTGCTATATACTTGCCCCTTTATTTACGATCAAGCTCAAAATTTAACCGTTAGGATTGATTATGTTTCGTCTACTTTTAGTGTTTTTACTGCTGACCACGAATCTGTTTGCTCAAGCAGCTGATCCAGCTCAAAACACTGATGCCCAAAGCCAGTATTATGTGTCCGATGAAATTGGAGTCATCATGCGCAGCGGCCCGACCAATCGCTATCGCGTTACTGGTCGATTAGTTGCCGGAACACCTATTGAAGTTTTGGCATCGGACACTGCGAACGAGAGTAGCCAGGTTCGCACCGCTGATGGTGAAAAAGGCTGGATCCAATCCCAATACATCACTGATCAACCAACGGTTCGCGCCTTATATGCTGAACTACAAACTGAGCACGAAGCGCTGAAACAAGAGCTGTCCGATACCAAGCAGCAAGTCGCGGACAAACAGAATGTGATTACGCTGAATGATCAGCTGCAACAACAGGTTTCCGAACTGCAAAATGAGTCGGATACCCTGCGCCAACAAAACGAACTGTTGAAAGGTCGTTTTCACAAAGATGTTTTTTATGCAGGTGCATTTGTCCTGCTAGTGGGCATGTTAATCAGCTGGGTTCTATCCCGCTTTAGCATGAAACGCCGTCAGCGCTCCGGTTGGCGTTGACGTTTTTAGGTTGTACTGTAGGTTCAATTAATCCTTGTCAGTACATTGTTATTAGGTAATTGCCGTAATGTTTAAAGCCAGTAAAATCCTGTCAGATTCCTATCAGCAACTCTCGCTGAGCGAGTGGCAGGAAATCATCACCCAAAACTACTCTGTCGACGAGTCGGGCTACTTACAAGAATTGTTAGAGCTCGCTACCCCTGACGACAAAACCGTCAATATTATTACCCACCAGGCCTCCCAGCTGGTTGAAGAAATCCGACAAAGTAGCAAGTCGCGAGAAGGTGTCGAAGCCTTTTTGCAACAATACAGTCTGAGTACCAAGGAAGGTGTGATTCTGATGTGTCTGGCGGAAGCGCTGTTGCGTATTCCTGATGCCAATGTTGCCAATGCGTTAATCCGTGACAAGCTTAGCGCTGCTGAGTGGAAAAAGCATACCGGTCAGAGTGAATCGATTCTGGTCAATGCTTCGACCTGGGGATTAATGCTAACCGGTAAAATCGTCGACGTTGATCAAGATGGTGACGGTAAACCTGATACCTTATTAAAAGGACTAATCGCCAAGTTTGGTGAGCCGGTGATTCGCCAGGCCATGAATCAAGCGATGCGTTTAATGGGCCGCCAATTCGTACTCGGCCGCAGCATCAAAGAAGCCATGAAGCGTGGTGCTAAAAGCGTTGAGAAAGGTTATACCCACTCATTCGATATGTTGGGTGAAGCCGCTTATACCGCTCATGATGCGCACCGTTATTACGAAGCCTACAGTAAAGCGATTCAAGAAATTGGTCAGGTCAAAGTTAAAGAAGGCCAATTAGCACCAAGTATTTCAATCAAATTATCAGCGCTTCACCCGCGTTATGAAGTGGGTCAAAAAGATCGCGTCATGACCGAAATGGTGGATACTCTGTTGAAGCTTGTTAAACAAGCTCGTGACTTAGACGTTGCTGTGACTATTGATGCCGAAGAAGCTGACCGTCTTGAGCTATCTCTGGATATTTTCGAAGCACTTTATACTTCTGAGATTTGCCAGGATTGGGCCGGTTTAGGGATGGTGATTCAAGCCTATTCCAAGCGTGCCCTGCCAGCATTAGGATGGCTTGATGCACTGGCTCGCAAACATGGCCGCCGCATTCCGATTCGTCTGGTCAAAGGCGCTTATTGGGATTCGGAGATCAAGTGGTCGCAACAGGCAGGCCTGAGCAACTACCCAGTGTTTACCCGTAAAGCCGGCACTGATGTGTCATACCTGGCTTGCGCGCGCTTCATCATGAATACCCAGGACAGCTTCTACCCGCAATTTGCGACTCATAACGCGCAAACGGTGTTTAGTATTATGGAAATGGCAGGCCAGCGTCGAGACTTTGAATTCCAGCGCTTACACGGCATGGGTGAAATTCTGTATGACAAGGTACTGGAGCGCTACCCCGGTTTAAAATGTCGTATTTATGCGCCGGTGGGCAATCACAAAGAATTGTTGCCTTATCTGGTGCGTCGTTTATTGGAAAATGGTGCCAACACTTCTTTCGTTCATCAGTTGGTCGATAAAGCGACCCCTGTGATGAGCCTGGTTGAGCATCCGTGTCTTGTGCTTAAGCGTTACCCAACCTTACACAATGATCGCATTCCATTGCCACCCCATATTTATGGTCCTGATCGCGTCAACTCATCAGGTACTAATCTCCACATTAACAGCCAGATCGAGCCTTTTATGCACAACGTAGAACAGTATTTAGACAATCAATGGCACGCCAAGCCCATTATTGATGGTAAAGAACATACCACTAACGAAGAAGCCGTTTTCTGCCCGTATGACAACTCGCATCAGATCGGCACTGTACACAAAGTCAGCGAAGAGATGGCTCTTGATGCCTTAACTATCGCGCACAAAAACTTTATTGCCTGGGACATGACACCGGTTGAACAGCGCGCTCAGATCCTGGAGAAAATTGCGGACGTTTTCGAAGAAAACGAAGCTGAATTGATTGCATTATGTAGTCGCGATGGCGGTAAGACCATGCAGGATGGCATTGATGAAGTTCGCGAAGCAGTAGATTTCTGTCGTTTCTATGCCAATAACGCGCGTAAAGATTTCGGCCAGGAAATCACCCTGCCTGGCCCAACGGGCGAGAGCAACCACCTCTATCTTCAAGGCCGCGGTGTGTTTGCCTGTATCAGCCCATGGAACTTCCCATTGGCCATCTTCACTGGTCAGGTTGTAGCTGCTTTGGTTGCCGGTAACACGGTTCTGGCAAAATCTGCTGACCAAACCACTTTGGTGGCTTACCGCGCGGTGCAATTGATGCATCAGGCTGGCGTTCCAACCAGCGTGTTGCAATTCGTGCCTTGCCGCGGTTCTACTTTCGGCAACGTTATCTTGTCTGATATCCGCATTGCGGGTGTTTGCTTCACTGGCTCAACTTCAACTGCTCAAATCATCAACCGTACTTTAGCAACTCGCGATGGCATGTTATCGCCGCTAATTGCTGAAACCGGTGGTCAGAACGCCATGATCGTGGATAGCTCGGCATTACCTGAGCAAGTAGTTGCGGATGTCATTCAATCAGCCTTCACCAGCGCCGGTCAGCGTTGTTCAGCGCTACGCGTGCTTTATGTGCAGGAAGATGTAGCCGACCGAATTCTGGAAGTGCTTGCAGGTGCGATGCAGGAATTAAAACTGGGCGACCCAACCGACTTGTCTACTGACATTGGTCCGGTGATTGATGCTGTATCGCGTGAAGAGTTGTCTGGCCATGTTGAGCAATTGCGTGCAACCGGTAACTTAATTGCTGAAACACCAATGCCTGCTGGTCTGGAAAAAGGCTGCTATTTGGCTCCAACAGCATTCTTTATCAACCATATCAATGACTTGACACAAGAGTGGTTTGGCCCGATTTTGCACGTGATTAAATACAAAGCAAAAGACCTGGATAAGGTCATCGACCAGATTAATGGTTATGGCTTTGGTTTGACGCTGGGCATTCATTCACGTAACGAAAGCACCGCTACTTACATCGATAAGCGTGCCCGCGTCGGTAACGTCTATATCAATCGTAATATGATTGGCGCAACCGTTGGCGTGCAGCCGTTTGGGGGTCAGGGTCTATCAGGTACCGGTCCGAAAGCAGGCGGTCCATTCTATCTGCACCGCTTTGCGACCGAGCATACACGCACCAACAACACTGCTGCAATTGGCGGTAATGCTACCTTGCTATCGTTAGGCGATTAATTCAATTCAAGGTAAACTAAAGGGCATTATTACTTCGGTAGTAATGCCCTTTTTTTATGACCAACTATTATTAGCCTGCCATGACCACAATTTCGCCAGACTTTATTGCTCACATTGCCCAGCAGCTTAACGACCCCGATGCGTTGCAGGCTTTGCTGAACTACAGCCAGAAGCCCTTACGCAAGAGCATTCGCATCAATCCCTTAAGAGCACATAAAGAGGCGGTGATCAGCCAATGGCAGCAAGCTGGCTATAAGCTGGATCCGATCCCCTGGTGTGATGATGGCTTCTGGATTGATGAAGAGCATAAGCCGCTGGCAGATGGTTTTGGTAAAGTTGTGCCGCATTTGGCAGGACAATTTTATATTCAGGAATCAAGCTCCATGTTGCCCGTCACTGCATTGTTTGCAGCTCATCCCGACCCAGAGATGGTGCTCGATGTAGCAGCGGCTCCTGGCTCTAAGACCACTCAGATTTCAGCGACCATGAATAACGACGGACTGGTTGTAGCCAATGAATTATCCTCATCCAGACTCAAAGTCCTGTATGCCAACCTGGAGCGTACGGGAGTCAGCAATACCATCCTGTGTCACCATGACGGCCGGCAGTTCGGTGAATCCACCGAGCAAACCTTTGATGCTATCTTGCTGGATGCACCCTGTGGTGGAGAAGGTACGGTGCGTAAAGATCCTGAGGCATTAAGCAACTGGTCATTAGATAGCGTTTTGAGCATCTCAGAGTTACAGAAAGAGTTGATTATTAACGCTTTCAAAGCACTCAAGCCCGGCGGTACTCTGGTTTATTCCACCTGCACCCTGTCCAAAGAAGAAAATCAGTTAGTGTGTCAGCACTTGCTGGAAAATCATTCCAATGACGTTGAAATCTTCCCGCTAAACTCATTATTTGACGATGCCGATAAAGTCGCGACGCCTGAGGGCTATTTGCACGTATACCCGCATCTTTTCGATAGCGAAGGTTTCTTTGTCGCCTGTTTTAAGAAAAAAGAAGCACCTGTTACCGATGCATCAGCCCATGATAGCGCGCTTGGCTCTCGCTTCCCCTTCTCTCCTTTAACCAACAAGGAGTATCAAGAACTGGAGCAGCACTGTGCAGCTTTGGGCTGGTCATTAGAGCCGCACAAAAAGCAACTGTGGAAACGTTCTAACGAAATATGGTTCTTCCCACAAGGTATTGAAAAGCTGATTGGCAAGCTACGCATGAGTCGAATTGGTGTTAAACTGGCTGAAAGCCATCGTAGCGGGTATCGCCTGCAGCATCAGGCCGCCACTACGTTTGGGCATGAATTCGAACAGCAAACTTATGAACTCAATAGCCTACAAGCGGTCGAGTACTATCAAGGGCGTGATATTAGTATTGAGAAGTCTGACAGCCTGAAAAAAGGCGAAGTGGCAGTTGTTTATCAGGGCTCCGTGATTGGGCTGGCTAAAAATCTGGGCAACAAGTTAAAAAACTCGTTGCCTCGAAACTTAGTACAGGACAATCCGTTTGCCTCTTTTTAAATACTGTCGGCATTGATATAGATTGTGGAACATTTGATGAAACAAGTGATGACCTACTTAGCGAAATGTAAGACCATTGTTTTTTTATGTGTCTTTGGCTTTTTAGCTGCTTGCCAGACACTAACCCCAACTGAAAGAGCCAACCAGCTTCCTCTGTCCCCGGAAGTTACCAGCGGTAAACTGGATAATGGTATTCAGTACTATATTCACCCAAACCGTAAACCTAAAGAACGCGCCTATATCACCCTATTGCTCAATGTTGGCTCATTGCAGGAAGAGGAACGAGAACGCGGTGCAGCTCATTTTGTTGAACATATGGCCTTTAATGGCTCGACCCACTTTAATAAAAACGACCTGGTCAATACACTGGAAAGCCTTGGTATGACTTTTGGTTCTGACATCAATGCGTTCACCAGCTTCGATAGCACCCGCTATCATCTGGAAATTCCAACTGATGATACTGAAAACTGGTCTACGATTAGTTTGATTCTTGACGACTGGATCACTGGTATCAAGTTTGACCCAGAAGATGTTGAGCAGGAGCGCAAAGTTATTCTCTCCGAGAAGCGCGCTCGCAAAGGATTGGGCGAAAGATTATCTGAAGTACTTAACCCAATCAATTATGGCGACGCTCGTCATGCTGACAGAATGCCGATTGGTGTTGATGAAACATTGAGTTCAATGTCTGCAGAAGACCTTAAAGCTTTTTATGAAAAGTGGTATCAACCGCATAATATGGCACTGATTATTACCGGTGATGTTAAACCCGATAACGCCATCAAGTTATTCAATAACACTATTGGTCAGATCAAGTCATCCAATGACCTCAAACCACAGGAATATTTAATCCCGGGCAGAGTCAATCCGGCTTATGAAGTCTTAACCGATCAAGAAATCCTGACCCGTTCTATCAATGTTCGTTACCAAACTCATAGCGTGACACTCGATAGTGTCGATGCACTGCGTTACCGACTGTTAAACCAGATGATTATTAGCCTGTTTAATAGCAGAATGTATGAACTGTCAGATGGTGCAGAGAAACCTTTCGAAGGAGCTAGCTTAGGCTATTCGCAATTAGGCAATGACAAGTTATTGTTTAACTTTTCAGTCACCCCAAAAGATGGCGCTTTTGAACAAAGTTATCAGCGTTTTTTTGAGGAGATCGAACGAGTCGAGCAGCACGGCTTTCTTAGCAGCGAACTTGAACGCTACCGTAAGGAAGTATTAAACAGCAGCTTATTAGCTGTTGAAGATTTGGATTCTATCCACTCTCGCAGTCTTACAGATCGTTATATGTCTCACTTTTTATACGGCGAACATTATTTTTCTACCATCCAGCGTCATGTTTTATTGGAAACCATTCTGCCTACCATTAGCGTGCAGGAAGTCTCTGAACATTTCAATCAACTACTGGCCAGTAACCGTCACTCAATTATTGTCTATGCCCCAGAGCAAGAAAAACCTGGCGCAGATTTAGAAGAGAAACTTTTCGCAGCACTCAATAAAGACACAAAGCTTGCCGCCTATTCAGAATCAGACTTAGCCGATCCCCTCATGGCCACACTACCCGAGAAAGGGCGTATTATTGATAAAAGTGACATTGAAGCAGTTGATGCCATTGACTATCGCTTGAGTAATGGCGCGCGGGTTATCATTCGACCGAGTGACCTTTCCAATACCGAAGTATTCCTGTCGGCATACGCACCTGGTGGCTATTCTCTAGCCACACTTGAGCAACAGCGCTCCGCTATGGAGTCCGCTAAGTTAGTGGCAGCTTCAGGAATCGGCAGTTACTCCAGAACTGACCTCGGCAAAAAGCTGCATGACAAAACGGTTCAATTGCAATTAAACATCGGACGTTACTATTCCCAAATCAGCTCCAGCAGCGCCCCGAAAGATATGGAGCTCATGTTGCAATTAGTACATTTGTATTTTACCGAACCAAAGATTGATGAGGATGTTGCAGACAATTACCGTAACTCCGTTATCCAGTATCAAAGGAATAGGTTGAATGATCCTGAGCAGAAGTACGCTGACGAGCTTCATCGGTTAATGACTGACAACCACCCAAGAACGCAGCCCTGGTCGGTTGAAGAAGCACAAAAGATCGACCGAGAGATCGCCTTGAATTTCTACAAGGATCGTTTTACAAAGGCCAACAATTTTACCTTTGTCATTGTCGGAAATATCCAGCTAGAAGAAGTGGAGCCGCTGATCGAACAATACATTGCCAGCCTTCCTGCAGATGCCAAAAAGGAAACATGGCAAGATGAAAATATTCGTACGGTCCAGCGCGACATTCATTTTGCACGTGACACCGCGCTAGATGAAAAAACGAAAGTCTTTTTAAACTACCATAAGCCTATTGATCAGTATGTTTCTGAAACGCGATTCCGCTTGGGGCTTTATGAAGAAATTCTGCAACAGGAATTACAGGCTAAATTAAGAGAAGAACTTGGTGAAGTTTATTCAATAGGAGTTGGCTCGGGTGTTGACCGTTACCCAACAGAATGGTTTAACCTGTCTATCAGTTTTAATGCAGAGCCAGGCCGCGAGCAATTACTGATAGATACCATTCAGGAAGTCATTCAGCAGACTTTGGCAGAACCATTACCACAAGATAAGCTGGACACGATCAAACAGCAACGCCGCATGTCATTTACCGAAGGGCAACAGAGCAATCACTTCTGGCTGGGACAAATTTTGTTGTATGAACGTGAAGATATTGATTACTCTTACTTCACCAATTACATGTCACGATTAGATACTGTGACCACAGAGCAAATTCAAAATACGGCAAATATGCTGTTCAAAGATAGTTATCTAATTACCAGCATTATGCGGCCGAAAGACGATACCGATATCGTAAATAAGGCCGAACAAGAAGCTGAGCAGGCTATTACGGATTAACATCGGTCAATCCAGGGACAATCACTTGTTGTCCCTGATAATTGACCAATAAATCATTCTCCAAAATATCCTCTACAACCATTCCTTTCGAAATTGTATCGCCTATGCTATACGCCTTACCGTTCAGCATCACAAATCTATCTTCAGGGTCAGTGGCAAAAATATGAGTGGTATAAATCAAGGTTGGCCAATGGTCGTGATCAATTGCTGCTAAAAATACCGGTTTGCTACTGCTTGACTGACGAGCCTGCGTCTGTTGCTGTGCTTCGGCCTGCTCCAAAACTTCAGTAACTGGGCGTCGGCTTACCGCTTCAACAACTGGGTTTGGGTTTCTTTGAACCACCGGCTGCTGCACTTCAAGTGGAGCTTTTTTGATAACCAAGCCAGCTGTCTCGGAGTCATTAATTGATTCAGCACGATTGTCATCAGCAGTGTTATTTTTTACCTTACCGTCAGTAGCTTCAGTTGCTGCTGATAGTCCCGGCGTCGAACTCTCTTGCTGATTGTTCATCAAAGTTATGTCAGCTTTGATGTCATTCGGTGCGGGCTTTAATAGTAACCATATCACCACTGCAAACAAGACTGCGATGACCGCGAGTATAGGTAGCAACCAGTGCTTACTCTCATCTTCTTCGACAAAGGCCGTGTGTTGATGTTCACTGTTGAGGTTTGGCACCTCACCATCTTTCTGACCTGATTCAGTCTTTTTGATTGCATCAAGAATATAAGACATCTAGTTACCCGCCTGTAAACTGTTTGACAAAAGTTTAGGGATGCTTGGTTCAGCTAAATTATTAATCACCATAATCGAGTGCTTGCCCAGAATACCATCGGAGACTAAGCCATGTTCCATTTGGAACAGCGCCAACCAATCCGACACCTGTTCAGAAAAAACATGACCAGGCTCAATCACAAGACCTTCATTGGTTTCAATAAAACCCGTTAGCCAACTAACCGCATTACCACGCCCACCAATTCCTATTGGGTCATTAAAGCCTGGCGGCTTCTTCCAGAACAGTCGGTATTCGCCAGTCCATAGCGGGTTAAGTTTCTTACGCTCAATGGTCACCTGATTATCACCAAACTGCATAACCACCGATTGATTCTGGATAGCAATTAATGTTCCCCAAAAGCTACCACCCTGCACCGTGGAGAATTTCAAGTTTGCGGGCCGATTGAGCTGACTTAAAAACTTCCAGTCGGTCATACCTTCATCACAACCCAAACCATAAGTCACAGCCAAACTACAGGCATCAACCGATTGAAATGGCGAGTAGGAAACACCCCATAAAGCCAGCAAATTCTGACTGCCAATAACGCCACTACGATCCCAGCTTTGCTCGCCCCAGAAACTTTCTGCTAATTCACTCGGGCTTTTCTTAACTTCAACTTTGGCCGGCGTCTGCTCAATCGCATTAAGACTGAAATCATTAATGCCAGCGATAGAATTAGACTTCGGATTTTGCTTTTCAGTAGCCTTAACAACAGACTGATCAGCGTCTTTATCAAACAGCCCAAATGACCATGCCGCAACGCCAAGGGTCAGTCCAACCAGCAATACCGGAACAGCCCACTTCCAATACTGGACGGTTGGTACAGCTTGCTGGTATTCAGTTTTATGACCCAGCACTTCTTCAACCGCTTTATTGACCGTCCGTGTATCCACATGATGCAAGTTATCTGCAAAAGCTCCCAGCAAGGCCCGGTCACTGATCACATTAATCAGGCGAGGTATGCCGCCACTGGCTTTATGAATCAACTTTATCGCTTTGGTTTTAAATACAGGCCGCATAACACCTGCGATTCGCAAGCGGTGCTCAAGGTACGATTTCGTTTCGTTAAGGGATAAAGGGCGCAGGTGGTAACGAGCAGTAATTCTCTGCGCTAACTGACGTAGCTCTTTCTTGGCCAGCAACTCCTGTAATTCAGGTTGGCCAATCAAGATGATTTGCAGCAGTTTTTTCTGATTGGTTTCAAGATTCGTTAAAAGTCTGATCTGCTCTAAGACTTCAACACTTAAATTCTGCGCTTCATCAATCATCAACACAGTGTTTAAACCCTGCTCATGATTATCCAGCAACCGACGGCTCAAGAGGTCGGTAAAGGTCTTCAGGCTCGATTCTTTGACATCGTAGTCGATACCCAGCTCATCGCACATGGTCGCCATTAACTCGATGGCGTTCAGCTTAGGGTTGAGAATATAAGCAAGACGCACATTACCAGGCAACTGTTCCAGCAGGCAGCGGCAGACCGTGGTTTTTCCGGTCCCTACTTCGCCAGTGAGCAGCACAAAACCACCACCGGCACCAATGCCATATAACAGGTGCGCCAAAGCATCGCGATGGCGCTCACTCATGAATAAATAGCGAGGATCCGGCGCTATGGTAAACGGTGTTTCTTTTAATCCGAAGAAATCGTTGTACATATTAGGCTCTATTTCCCAAAGTTCCCTATTGAATATTGTATAGTTATTGTGCTTTGCATATTATGACCTATAAATTACAACCTCTCAATCTAAGGGATAGTGTGTGAAGATGCACGGACTTTTACTAACATTTACTTTGATTATCATGCTTTCCTTCACAGCGGCAAGTCAGGCTTTTGAAGGTAAAATTTACAAGTGGACTGATAAGAATGGCAAAATCCACTTCTCGGATAAACCACCCAAAGATCAATCGATTAAAGCTGAAGAGCAGAAGATAGATTCAAGCAAGCTAACCATTACCAGCATGCCTCGCTCACAGAGAGTAACCCCTCTTTCAGAAAAGGTATGTCAGACTGCCACCACTAACTTGAAGAACACCGAGCCACTCTACCGTGGTGAGCTGGTAGAAAAGCTTGCCAAAAAGCAGATTACTGATGAACAGTTTGCGCAAGGCTTAGCCAAGTTGGATGATTTAAAAAGAATTACTGCTCCCGATAATTGTAAAAACGCACAACCTGATGAGCAAGCTTTGTTAAAGTGTGCAGCACAAAATAAAGATGCTAGAAGCTGTATAAAATAGCGTTAAGAAACAATGATGCAAGGCAACTCAACACGTTAACTCATAAGGTAAGTATGCAAATCTATTTGGTCGGTGGCGCAGTTAGAGACAAACTCTTAGGGCTTGATGTTGTTGACCAAGACCATGTGGTGGTCGGAGCGACGCCCGAGCAAATGCTGGCCAAAGGTTTTAAGGAGGTCGGTAAAGACTTCCCAGTCTTTCTACACCCTAAAACCGGTGAGGAGTACGCTTTAGCCCGAACCGAGCGAAAGTCTGGCAAAGGCTACAAGGGATTCAGTGTCGATTTCTCGGCAGACATTACTTTAGAGCAAGACCTTATCCGTCGTGATTTAACCATCAATGCCATGGCTCAGGATGAACAGGGCAATCTTATTGACCCTTACAATGGGCAACAAGATCTGCAAAACAAAACCTTACGCCACATCTCCCCCGCTTTTGCCGAGGATCCTTTACGTGTGCTGCGCGTGGCTCGTTTTGCCGCTCGCTTTGCTCATCTGGGCTTTATTATCGCCGATGAAACCTTTGCTCTAATGCAGGAGCTGTCCTTTGGTGATGAGCTGAAGCACCTAACTCCTGAGAGGGTATGGGCAGAAACGGAAAAAGCCCTGGCCACTCAGTCACCACAAGTCTATTTTGACGTACTTCACCAATGCGGAGCCCTGGCAGTCCTGATGCCTGAGCTTGATTGCCTGTGGGGAGTTCCCAACCCTGAACAATGGCATCCCGAAATCGATACCGGTATTCACACCCTGATGGTCATTGCTCAAGCCGCAAACAAAACATCCGATCTACGCGTTCGCTTTGCGGCTACGGTTCATGATTTGGGTAAAGGGGCTACACCACGCGAGCAATGGCCGCAACACCGCGGGCATGAAGAGTCAGGCGTACCGATCATCAAAAAACTCTGCAAGCGCCTGAAAATCCCCAAAATCTATGAACAATTGGCCACACAAGTATCTCGCTATCATCTGCATAGCCATAAGATGTTTGAGCTACGCCCCAGTACCGTATTGAAAATGCTGAAAGGCTTAAGCGCCTATCGCAACCCTAACTTTTTAGAAGCATTTATTTTAACCTGCGAAGCAGATTTTAATGGGCGTCTGGGTAATGAAGATAAGCCTTATCCGCAGGGTGACCTGCTAAGACAATGCTTCAAGGTATCTGAAACGGTTGATGTTCAGTCTTTGATCGAAAAGGGATATGAAGGAGCCAAGCTCGGCGAAGCCATCGACCGAGCTCGACTAAAAGCCATCAAGGAATGTTTAGCTCATAAACACGATAGCGAATAAAACCACACCTAAAATCAGGCGATACCAGACGAATGGCATAAAGCCAATTTTCTCAAGCCATTTCAAGAATAGATGAATACAGGCAAAAGCACTCAGCGCCGAAACCACAATTCCTAAAATCAAAAAGTCCCAATCAAACTTAGCGCCTTCTTGCGCCAGTTGAATACCCTTTAAGCCACCGGGCAAGACAATCGCCGGAATCGATAACAGGAAAGAATAACGGGCTGCAGCGGTGCGAGAAAAACCCAATAAAGCAGCAGCAGTCATGGTAATACCGGAACGCGATGTGCCAGGAATCAAAGCCAATGCCTGCGCACCACCAATAGTAAAAATATCGCGCCAGCGCAGTTGATACTCATCCTTAAACTGCTCAGGCGATTTGCCCTTGTATTGACGCTCGGCATACCACAACAACAAACCAAAAATAATGGTCGTAATCGCAATCACATAAGTCTCACGCAAATACAAATCCACAATATCAAAAGCTTCAAGGAATAAACCAAACAACCCCACCGGAATCGTGCCGAAAATCACCGCCCAAGCCAAGCGTGAATTTGCCGTCGGCTTACCGCCCAGCACCGCCTTAAACCAGGCACTGATCATCTCAACTACTTCCTTACGGAAATATACCAACACAGCTGTCAGCGTCCCCACATGCACCGCCACATCAAACGCCAAACCCTGATCCTGCCACTGCAAAACCTTCGACGCCAGAATTAAATGTGCAGAACTCGAGATCGGGAGGAACTCAGTTAAGCCCTGAATTAATGCTAGAAATAATGCTTGAAGCCAATCCATATCTTTATCCGGTTAATATCTGTGTAAACTTTTCTAAGAAACCATATCGTGAAACATTTTGCTGAGGGATTTTGTTCTTAGGCGCGGCGGAGGAAAAAGGATAAAAAAGGAGTTTATTCTAATAAATGACTTTTTTAACTTTTTACTCCAACAAAGCTTAAGCACAAAATAACCAGCAAAACTATTTAGTTAAGCCGACATAAAACCCATACAACATCACCTGAATAAAAATCAAAAACCAAAACCAGGCTCCGAAGCCGACGGCTTTGGTGGCGAGGGTATCGAGTTTTTTACTTTTCCAAACCAGGATCGTAGAAACGATGACAGAATTGATGACGGCAACTAACGCCAGCCAGTACCAGTTATCTGTGCCGCTAGCGGCGAAGGCCAGTTGTGGCAGTACCAATAGCGCGATAGCAAAACATATTCTAATGATGATATTCATAGTCGGTGTAATTTATTGCTCAATGCAAAACCTTGTAATTGGATAGGACAATTCTTAGCGGCGATAAGAACTTTACAGTTTTCGCCCATCTCGTCAGGCATCAGCAATTTCTTCAGTTGCTGGCTGATTTTAACCTGCGCCATTGTATCAGATCCGAGCTTTTCAGCTAGTTCTGCTGCTTCTTTTTCGATGCCACTGGACATTAGAAACAGAGCCTGTTCACAGTAGCCAACAATCTCTGCACCCAATTTATGGGCAGCATAAGCTATCTGGCTAAAGTTCACCGATGCGGTAATGTCCTGCAAGCCTGGCAGCAAGAGTGGATCATTATGTTTGTGCTGTCGGTAGTAACACTGCAAAGTGCCGTCGGTTCTTTGCGGTGCATAATATTCGTCGGCGCTGTAGCCATAATCGACCAGAATAATCGCACCTTTTGTTAAACACTCGACCAGACCAGCCAGCCAAAAATCAGTTTGTAAATGTTGCTCTGTGGTATAGCCATGTGGCCATTGCCTGACATACGGATTCGTTTCCAGCAATGAGCTGGTATCCTGCCAGCTGAGCCTGAAACCTGAGTCGATCAGTTTGACCTGGGCTTTTTGCAAGTCGGCCTTTTGTTTTCTCACAAGGTCAATTGGTAGCGCATCGGCCACCTCATTAGCAAAAATAGCGCCAGAAAATTCGCTCGGCAAATGATTTAGCCACTCAAAGCGATTGGCCAGATGAGGGATTTTCTGCTCGATAGTTTGTCGTTGTCGCTGCTTTAAATCTGCGGAAACTTCCAGAATATAATATCGCTCCGGCAGGCTGCCCTGCGTTTCGAGCTCTTTCAATAAGTCGACTGCAAAAGTTCCTGTGCCCGCACCCAGTTCTAAAACTTTGGCTGCGCTTTGTTCGAAAATTTTGATAAAGCTCTTAGCAAAAGTTTGCGCAAATAATGGCGAGAGTTCGGGCGCAGTGACAAAATCACCGCCTTCCCCGAGTTTGTGGCTACCCGCGCTGTAATAACCTAAACCGGGCTCATAAAGCGCATGATGCATAAATTGACTGAACGGAATGCTATCAGTCTTTTCAATTTCACCGGCAATAGTCTGGCTTAATTTATAACTGACTTTTCCCTGCATGCCATTGACCCAGGGAATTTTAAGCCTCTGGCATTGCTGCGTCAGCCAGTCAAAATAGGTTGGATAATCCTTTAAAAAATGCACCATATCTCTCTAATTAATAATTCGTTCTAGATATTGATTATAGGAACTCGCCACCATCAACCGGAATGACTGTGCCAGTGATAAATGACTGCCCAAGAAGAAATGCAACGGTGTCGGCTATCGCCTGCGGATTGCCGGTGCGCTTGAGTGGAATCTGTTCCGCCATCCGCTTGAAGTGATCCTCATCCGCTCCCGGTGGCGGCAAAATCGCGCCCAGCGCCAATCCGTTAACCTGAATGTGTGGCGCCAATTCTCGCGCCAACGACTCAGTCAGATGCCATAAACCTGCTTTCGACAGTCGATAAACTATATGGTCACCGGCAGGATGATTAATTCGAGCATCGAGAATATTAATGATATGCGCCTGTTGAGGATTGCTTGCTGCAAAGGCCTGACTGAGCAACAAAGGCGCACGTAGATTTAAATTCATCACCTGATCCCAATGGGACAGGTCATCGGCCAAGGTATCATTGTCTGGAAAAATTGCTGCGTTGTTGATTAAGACCGCTAAATTGCCCAGCTCAGCAGATTGTCGAATGATCTCGTTACAACTGTCAGGGACAGCAAGGTTGGCTTGAATCAGTTTGACCGACACGCCTAAGTCTTCAATCTCTTTAGCGGTTTGCTGGGCCTTCTCGGCTGAATGATTATAATGAAGCGCTATGGCAAAACCCTGCTTGGCCAGTTCGAGCGCAATGGCTCGCCCTACTCGAACCGCACCACCGGTTATGATTGCGACTTTCTGCTGACTCATGAATAGTTACCTTTATGCCTGTTGCCAATCGAATTCAATGGCCCACAGCTTTTGTTGGTCTTTTTTATCGAAAGCCTGCCATAAATCTCGGTAGTTTTTCTGCACAACAGGATGCTTTCGTTCAGGCTCGATTTCCGCCAGGGGTTGCAGCACAAAAGCATGATGCAAAATCTCACCACGAGGCAATCGAATAGGCTTGTCGCAAACAATATCGTCATACAACAGCAAGTCGATATCCAAAGCTCGATCACTAAATTTGGGGGTGTCGCGACGACGTCCCGCGGCTTTCTCAATCGCTTTAAAAACCTGTTCAACCTGAGAAATCGTCATTTGAGTTTCGGCTTTTGCAACAAGATTTAAAAAATTATCCCCGTCAAAACCCACCGCTTCACTTTCATAGACCTTCGACAGCGTTAAATGACTGAGCATCTCATCAAGACGCTGCACGCCAAAACGAATCTGCCTTGCTGCATCCTGATTACTGCCGATACTGATAAAAATGGTTGCCATAAGTTACTTGCTGCCACGCTCGATAATAACGCCGACATTTTTCGAGCCACGCACTGCGCCCGGTTTACTGAGTTTTAATTTTAACCACGGCACATTGAATTCATTACGCACAAGCTCAGCAATGCGCTCAGCCAGCGTTTCCACTAACTGAAATTCTGACTCCTCAACAAACCCAATAATCCGCTTAGCCACAGACTTATAATCAAGACACTTATCAATGGTATCTTCCTGCGCCGCTGGCTGAATATCGTGCGCCATTTCCAGATCAATGCTGATGGTTTGACGGATTTGTCGTTCCCAGTCATAAATACCAATAACCGTATCTACTTTTAAGTCTTCAATAAAAACGATGTCCACAGGCGTCTCTTGATGTGCTTTTTAAATTTGATGTGGGCCATAGGATAGCAAATAAAGTGGCATTTGATTACACAAATCAAAGACTTTCCCATGACCTGATTAAAAAATAACAGTATCCTATAACAAATCCGCTGACGTTTTGGTTTTCAACCAAACGTTTGTTAATAAGATGGAGTTTGTTTCGTTAATGTCAGGTGTGGCTGTAATTAAAAACTGCGCTAAGGATAAGTGTTAACCATGGAGTGGCAGCTTGCTGGCCTATGGGTGTTTGCCTATTTGATGGGCTCAATTTCGAGTGCAGTGATTGTTTGTCGGATTATGGGTTTGCCCGATCCGCGTGATTTCGGCTCGCATAATCCTGGCGCAACTAATGTTTTGCGACTGGGTGGTAAGAAGGCTGCGATTTTTACCCTGATCGGCGATATGCTCAAGGCCATCATCCCCATCCTGATTGGTTATGCCCTCGACCTACACACCCGAAATTTGGGCTGGGTTGGCTTCATGGCCTTTATCGGTCATCTTTATCCCATCTATTTTCGCTTCCGTGGTGGTAAAGGCATGGCCACCTATTTCGGCGCCTTAGTCGCTTTATCACCCTTATTATTGGCTTACTGTATTGTCACCTGGCTCATCACAGCATTCTTTACTCGCTATGCATCGCTTGCATCCATACTATCCAGTTTTGCTGTTGCCGCATTCGGCTTTTATCTGGATCATAGGTATTTCTTCCCGCTGTTTGCCATGTTCCTGTTTATGACCGCAAGACATCACCGCAATATTCGTAACTTATGGAATGGTACCGAGCGAAAAATTACTGATAAGAAACCGCATGACTCGTAGCAAAATTAATGTAGCTCAATTATTACCTCTGCTGGCCTCAATGGTGGCGATTACGCCGTTGGCAATTGATATGTATTTGCCGGCAATGCCGATCATCGCCAAAGAGTTAGGGACCACATCGAGTGCGATTCAGGTTTCTTTGAGTTTATATCTGGCCGGTTATGCCCTGGGCATGATGATGTTCGGTCCCATCGCCGATCGCATTGGTCGCCGTAAAGTGGCTTTAGTGGGGTTGCTGGGCTTTATCATCACTTCCTTATTACTGGCCTTTACTGAATCCATCAATGAATTCCTGAGCTACCGCTTTCTACAAGCCGCCTTTGGTAGCGGCGCAACTGTGGTGGTACCCGGTATTATTCGCGACCTCTATAAAGAACACACTGCTAAAGGCTTATCCTATGTCAGTCTGATCATGATGGTGGCGCCGATGATCGCTCCCGGGATTGGCAGTCTCATATTAGAGTTGTCAGTTTGGCGCACCATTTTCCTGAGCCTTGCCGGTTATGCCATTCTGATTCTATTATTGGTGCTGTGGAAACTGCCACGCAAGCTGCCTTTACGTTCGGACCGCAACTGGCTGCATGAGTTTGCCAGCAACTATAAACTGGTCTTTAGCCATCCCGCCTCGAGACTCAATATCATCAGTTCGATGATGGGTTCCTTTGGTTTTTTCTGCTATATCACTACCATATCCTTTGTTTATATTGAGTATTTCGGCATTTCAGAGGGTAAATTCAGTATTCTGTTTGGCGCCAATGTGGTTGCTTTGATGATCACCAACATTATCAATAGCCGAGTGGTTGAGCGCGCAGGGTCTGCCAGAATGCTGATGATTGGTACCGTGATTGCCAACTTCTTCGCCCTCAGCTTGCTTTTGGTCACTGTTTTTGGCTGGTCACTCTACTGGACGGTTGCTGCTCTATTTCCTCTAATTGGCTCACTGGCGCTGATAACCGTCAATTCTGACGGCTTGATACTCAATCAATTTCCTCAGCAAACCGGCACCGCCACCGCTGTTATTGGCACCCTACGATTTGGTAGTGGCGCCCTTGCTGGGCCGATCTTGGCTCTACTTTTTGATGGAACACCACTCAATTTCGCGATTTTGATGTTCGGTTCAGTCGCTATCGTCATGATAGTTCAATTAATCAGACGCCACTTACATCTCACCTAACCCATTGTTTTTGAAAAAATCATCCCGCAACAAGCCAAGTTCTATGTTGCCCCCCTCAAATTTTACATTTGGGTAGCAAAGTTCATTTGATATTCACATTAAATAAATGCATATATGGTTAAATATTAGACAAATATCCAACTTCAATAAGAGAAATTTGAGAATAGTGTCAAACTTTTTTACATTTTAAGGATGGAATTAGTTGTAAAAAATCCTGACAGGTATATTATGGGCATCAGACAGATGTAAAAAATCCTGACAGTTTTAGTGATTAATACAACTTCTTCAATAGATACCGACCAGGAGGGTCCAAATGAAGATTTTCAGCAAAAAAGCATTTTCGCTCCTTTTAGCCCTACCTTTATTAGCGGCTATTACTTCTCATACTGCAGTTGCGGTTAGTCAGGCAGATGCTGAGAAATGGAGCCAGGACATTGATGCCTACTGGAGAACTCTTGAAGAAAAGCATATCGATCTCTATCACCAGCTGACCTATAAGGATTTCGAACGTGAAATCAACACCATTAAAAGCCAGCTTCCTTCATTAACTCATGAAGAGATAGTTCTTGAGCTCATGCGTCTGACCCACAAAGTCGGCGATGGCCACACCACTATTCCTTTATGGGATCAGAAATACCACAAATTCCCACTGGAACTTAAAGTCATCAATGATGAAGTTCTAGTCACAGGCTCATCCAATGAATACGTTAGTTTAATCGGCAATGAGCTGGTTGCTATTAATGGCACCCCCATTAAACGTGTTTATGAGCTCTTTGCTGAAGTTGTACCCTTTGCTGAAAATGACTACTCCACACCTATCCGCGTTGCTGAATATATGATGACAGCTGAGCTACTACGTGGCTTTGGTATCATCAATGATGAAAGCGAAGTTGAGTTCACTTTCAGCAATCTTGGACAAAGTTTTAAATACCACTTATCGGCCAACCAAAATAGTCAGGTTACTCAGCGCATCAACTTCAAACAGAAGCTACCGTTCAAACCTTATGGTGGCGTTGATGATGATCTGTGGTACGGCGCTGCCGACAAAGGTAAAACGGTTTACGTCAACTTCGAGAAATACAGCTCAATGACTAAAATGGATGAGATGTCTGCTGAGTTATTGCGCTTCATTAATCACTATAAAACTGAAAACATCATTATTGATTTACGCGGTAATGAGGGTGGAGACTTCTTTATAGGACTTAAGCTAGCACAGGTGTTAGTACTTGCTAACAGCATTAACTGGAAGTCAGGCGTTTACGTCATGATCGATAACCAAACCTACTCAGCGGCTATGTCGAATGCTTCCCAGTATGCTCAACTATTGAATGCAACCCTGGTCGGTCAGCCTACCGGCTCAAAACCTACCGGCTATCAAGACATGTGGCAGTTCAGCTTGCCTAACTCAGGTCTTATCGTGACCTACTCAAAAAGAATGTACCGCTTTAAAGACGGAGACATGGACGCAGTATTCCCTGATGTTGCGATTGAATTAACTGCTGAAGATTATATGCGCGCCAATGATAAGAGCCTGCAGTGGGTGATTAAAGATATCAACACTCGTAAAACTCATACACTGGTCCAGAAATAGGATTAGCTGTAACAAAGCAATAAGATAGTTTATAGCCCCCGATGCTCGACTACTTAACTTACCGGCTCATAAGAGTCGGTTTTTTTAGTGGAGCATACAATGACAATAAAAATGACATAACGGAATAACAAACTTGCGATAAAACATAACAGCAAGAGAGCGATTAACATATAGCAATGGAGAAACAGCATGAAAGCTTTAGGAAGGCTTGCGCTAGCAGGAACAATAATAACTTTGGGAATATTAAAGCTCGGAGCAATGACAGGCTGTCAACAACAGGAAGCTGAGCCTCGCATTGATACCAGCAATCAACAACTATATACCGAAAGTCTTAGTCAAGTACGCTCACAAGTTGATGAAGAATCTATCGAACAATTTGATCGAGCCGTCGACTATGCTCAACACACCTACTACCTGCAAAAACAATACAGCTTGCTACCAGCCAGCAATCCTCTGAATGGACTGACTGCCGAGCAGGTTTTAAAGCTGACACCAGAGAAACAGAAACCGAGAAGACTTCGCAATTGGACCAGCATTTAGAGTCCATCAGCGAATGTTAGAGGGATTTGCCGATCGAGCAGGCACTAACTTACTAGGATAATTTGTACCCAAGAGGGCAGAACCGGCGCTAATCGTAACCCATCAACATCCTAACTCAAGCTTACTAGCCCAAACCGCTAACTCAAGTCAGCGATCGGCCAGCGCGGTTGTGCACGAATCACTGGCTCTTCAAACTCACCCTGCTGATTAAGGATCGCTTTATAGCGACAATAACCGGCATAGGCAATCATGGCGCCATTATCGGTGCAGAACTGTGGCCGTGGGTAGTAAGCCTTACCGCCTTTGCTTTGCAGCAGATCTGAGAGCTTTTGGCGTAGCGCAACATTAGCACTCACTCCGCCGGAAACCACCAGATACTTATGACCAGTCTGCTCCAGCGCGCGACGACACTTAATGTAAATGGTATCGACTACCGCTTCCTGGAATGCGTAAGCAATATCAGCCAAATCCTGTTCTGACTTATCAGAACCACGATATAAATTAGCCACCGCCGTTTTCAGACCACTGAAACTGAAATCCAGTCCAGGACGATCGGTCATAGGACGCGGCAATTTATAGATACCTGCTCGACCTTTTTCGGCAAGCTTCGCCAGCGCAGGCCCACCAGGATAACCCAGGCCCATAATCTTGGCGGTTTTATCAAACGCTTCGCCCGCCGCATCATCAATCGATTCACCTAGAATGGTGTATTGACCTAAACCTTGCACATCCACTAATAAGGTATGCCCACCTGACACCAATAATGCTACAAATGGAAACTCAGGCTGCTCTTCTTCCAGCATCGGTGCCAACAAATGACCTTCCATGTGATGAACACCAATAGCCGGAACATCCCACGCATAAGCCAGGCTACGGCCGATACCAACGCCGACAAACAGCGCACCAATCAAACCAGGGCCCTTGGTGTAGGCAATCGCATCAATGTCATCCTGAGTGCAGCCTGCTTCGGCCATCACTTTTTTAATCAGCGGAATCGTCTTACGCACATGGTCACGCGAAGCCAGTTCAGGCACCACACCGCCATACTCAGCATGCAACTTCACCTGGCTGTATAGCGCATCCGCAATGATGCCCCGCTCGCTATCATAAATAGCAATGCCGGTTTCATCGCAGGAGGTTTCAATACCCAGTATTTTCATCAAGTTACAACCTTATAATTCCGCTAGCTGTCGTAGCAAACCGCGCTTTCAACAAGCGTTGACTTCAAGTTCTTTCAGCAAAGATCGGCAATTTTAATCGAGTTTGCTTCATTTAGCGAGTTTGTAGCACATTCCTGTTATGGCCAGAACCAAGCATTAAATCAATATTTAATGGCTTTCTCTTTGCTTTTTGATCAAAAAATGATTAAAATTTGCGCCCTCTTGGTGATTCTCACGTCTCACCAATTGTAACTTTTTGATTTTATTACTTTTTAATAAACCCACATTTTAAGGTTAGGTGATTTTTAATGCCAAGCGTAAGAGTAAAAGATAACGAGCCTTTTGACGTTGCATTACGTCGCTTCAAGCGCTCATGCGAAAAAGCAGGTATTTTGGCTGAAGTTCGTAAGCGTGAATACTACGAGAAGCCAACATCTGTACGCAAGCGTGAAAAAGCAGCGGCAGTAAAGCGTGCAGCGAAAAAAGTATCTCGCGAAAACGCTCGTCGCATCCGCTTGTATTAATAGTTGTTTTAGGCTTTTTCCTGGATTAGTTCCGGGCAAAAGCCTAAATTCTATTAGATAGAAGGATTAACACATGTCTGCTCTAAATGATCGAATTAAAGAAGCCATGAAAGATGCCATGCGCGCCAAAGAAAAGGCCCGCCTGTCAACCATACGTTTAGTCCTGTCTGCTATTAAGCAAGTTGAAGTCGATACCCGTACTGAGTTAGACGATACCGCTATCCTTGCCATTTTAGATAAAATGGTCAAACAGCGTCGTGAGTCTATCAAGCAGTATGAAGATGCTGGCCGTCAAGAACTGGCCGACGTCGAACACGCCGAAATAGAAGTTCTTCAAGAATTCCTTCCAAAGCAACTAACTGATGACGAAATTGCCGAACTTATCGAGCAAGCAATCAGCAGTACTGGTGCAGAATCCATTAAAGACATGGGTAAAGTAATGGGCATTCTAAAGCCACAATTACAAGGCCGTGCCGATATGGGACAAGTCAGCGGAAAAATCAAAAGCCGCCTGGGTTAATGTCTCTGTAATCGTTCCACCAGCAATAAATCATACGATCATAAGTCGCTACATAAAAACCAGTAGCTCTGCTATGATTGCCCAATTAAGCCTTACCTAATTATAAATACTCAATGGGCCTGATCCCGCAACATTTTATACACGAACTTTTGGCTCGGGTTGATATTGTCGACCTGATTGATTCTCGTGTGCCGCTAAAAAAAGCGGGGGCTAATTATAAAGCCTGTTGCCCTTTCCACGGTGAAAAGACACCTTCCTTTACCGTCAGTCAGGATAAGCAGTTCTACCATTGTTTCGGCTGTGGTCTGCATGGCAACGCGATTGGCTTTTTGATGGAGTACGATCGCCTGGAATTCCCCGATGCGGTGGAGGAGTTGGCTGCCATGATGGGCATGGAAGTGCCGCGTGAAGAGACGGTATCCAACAAGCCGAAAGTCGACACCTCACTTTATGATTTAATGGAAAAAGTCGCCAACTACTACCAAAAGCAGCTAAAAAGTAACAAAACTGCGATAGATTACCTGAAAAGTCGTGGTTTGAGTGGCGAAATCGCTAAACAGTTTGCTATTGGCTATGTGCCGGGCGAATGGCGCAACCTGGAAACAGTGTTCCCTAAGTTGCAGCAAGACAAGACACTGCAACAACAGCTGGTCGATTGCGGCATGCTGATCCGTAAGGATAAGTCGTTGTATGACCGCTTCCGCGATCGCATCATGTTCCCCATTAAAGACAAACGAGGCCGTGTGATTGCATTCGGTGGCCGCGTTATGGGTCAAGGCGAGCCCAAGTACCTCAATTCACCTGAAACCCCCATCTTCCACAAAAGCAATGAGCTGTATGGCTTATATCAGGCGCGCCAGGCCAATCGAAAGTTGAGTCGTCTGCTTATCGTCGAAGGCTATATGGATGTGGTGGCGCTGGCTCAGTTCGACATCAACTATGCGGTCGCAACCTTGGGTACAGCGACCACAACCAGTCATTTACAGCAGTTGTTCCGCGCCGCCCGTGAGCTGGTGCTCTGCTTTGATGGCGATCGAGCGGGTCGTGATGCCGCGTTACGCGCCCTTGAACACGGCCTGTCGCAGATGCGTGAAGGGCGTGAAATTCGCCTGATGTTCCTGCCCGATGGCGAAGATCCGGACTCAATGGTCCGTAAAGTCGGCAAAGAACAGTTTGAACGCATGATTAGCGAAGCCACCCCATTATTTGAGTTCATCCTCGAGCACCTGTCTTCTCAGGTCGACTTAGGCTCGGTTTCGGGTCGTGGTCAACTGGTGCACCTGGCAAAGCCGTATCTGGACAAAATCACAGACCCCATATATCACGAGTTCTTCAGCAGTGCTTTGGCCGAAAAAGCCAATCTTTCGGAGAGCAAGCTGGCCGCCATTATCGAGGCTCCAGCACAGCCACAACAGGCGCACAAACCTAAGCCAAGCGCACCACAGAGCTCCAAGGCCAATAAAACCCTGCAACTGGCTATCACCCTATTATTACAGCAACCCAGCCTTGCATTGAGCATCAATAATTACGGCTGGTTGCAGACACTGCCTGATAAAGGCTCAAAACTTTTGCACCAATTACTTGAAATTATTCACAAAACCCCCAAGATCAATACAAGTATGCTGCTTGAGCACTGGCGCGACAATACCAAGCTGTATGATCGGCTGGCCAGTTTAGCCATGAGCGAACGCGAAGAGCGTATCCAAGGTAATGAGCAGCAGGAATTACAAGATTGTATTAATCGCCTCTTAGTCTACGCCCGCAAGATACGGGTGGACTATTTGCAACAAAAAGCGGCGGAACAAGGTCTAACCAATCAGGAAAAGTCTGAATACCGGCAATTACTATTGCTGGCCAAACAAGGCTCCGGCAGCCAAGGCTCAAATAAGTAGCGCTTGCTGTAGAAGGGGCAAATTCTGTATAATTCGCGGTTCGCTATGCGCAAGCCGTCGCTTGGTTTTTGACTCGCAAAATGTCTTGCGGGCCCTACAAAGGTTATTCTAGATGTCAGAGAATTCGCAACAGTCACAATTAAAGTTACTAATTGCTCGAGGTAAAGAGCAGGGTTACCTCACTTACGCTGAAGTGAACGACCACTTACCGCCGGATATCGTTGATCCCGAGCAAATCGAAGACATTATTCGCATGATCAATGACATGGGTATTCAGGTTTATGAAACAACACCTGATGCCGATGAGTTATTGATGAATGACGAATCCGTAACTGATGAAGAAGCCGCTGAAGAGGCTGCTGCTGCATTAGCTAACGTAGACAGCGAATTCGGTCGCACCACTGACCCAGTACGTATGTATATGCGTGAAATGGGTAGTGTCGAGCTACTGACTCGCGAAGGCGAGATTGATATCGCCAAACGTATCGAAGAAGGTATCCGCCAGGTTCTAGGCGCTATCGCCAACTATCCAGACACTATCCGCATTCTGTTAGAAGAGTACGCGCTCTACGAAGAAGAGCAGGTACGCTTAACAGAAATCGTCACTGGTTTCTCTGATGGTGAAGAAGCTGAGTTCGTTCAGGAAGAGTCCGAGGCGGCGCAAATCGCAGCCAATGCTAGCGAAGAAATTGATAACGATGATGATGCAGACGACGACGATGACGACGAAGACGAAACTGAAGTGGATACTGGCCCAGATCCAGAAGAAGCAGCAGCACGTTTCGGCGAACTGAAAAAGCAATACGACAAAACCGTCAAAGCTGTAGAGAAATACGGCCGTACGCATAAATCGACTATCAAGCAACTGGACGCCATGAAAGAGTTGTTCATGCAACTTCGTCTGGCACCAAGAATGTTTGATTTTCTGGTCACTAACTTGCGTCAGAAAATGGACGGCATCCGTGAGCAAGAACGTTACATCATGATGTTGTCAGTCAACGGCGCTCGTATGCCGCGTAAAACCTTTATCTCAACCTTTTCAGGTTCAGAGACCGATCCAAGCTGGATCGAGCAACACGTTAAAAAGAAAAGCAAATACTCAGAACCTTTGGCCGAACACGCCGAAGAGATTCTAAAAGCCCAGCGTAAACTTCAATTGATCGAAGAAAGCTGTAGCTTAAGCGTGCTGGAAATTAAAGAAGCCAACCGCGAAATGTCGATTGGTGAAGCTAAAGCCCGTCGCGCCAAGAAAGAAATGGTCGAAGCTAACCTACGTCTGGTTATCTCTATCGCTAAGAAATACACCAACCGTGGCCTACAATTCCTGGATCTGATTCAGGAAGGTAACATCGGTCTGATGAAAGCGGTCGACAAATTCGAATACCGTCGCGGTTATAAGTTCTCGACTTACGCCACCTGGTGGATTCGTCAGGCAATCACGCGTTCGATTGCTGACCAGGCACGCACCATCCGTATTCCGGTTCACATGATTGAAACCATCAATAAATTGAACCGTATTTCTCGCCAGATGCTACAGGAAATGGGCCGTGAGCCACAGCCTGAAGAATTGGCAGAGCGTATGGAAATGCCGGAAGACAAAATCCGTAAAGTGCTAAAAATCGCTAAAGAGCCGATCTCCATGGAAACGCCGATTGGTGACGATGAAGATTCGCATTTAGGTGATTTCATCGAAGACACTACCATTGATTCACCAGTAGACGCAGCAACAGGCGAAAGCTTGAAAGAAGTCACTGATGAAATCCTGGCGGGTCTAACGGCACGCGAAGCGAAAGTCTTGCGTATGCGTTTTGGAATCGATATGAACACAGACCACACTCTCGAAGAAGTCGGCAAACAGTTCGACGTAACCCGTGAGCGTATTCGTCAGATCGAAGCCAAGGCACTGCGTAAACTACGCCACCCAAGCCGTTCGGAGAAGCTTAGAACTTATCTAGACGAATAAAACAAAGCATAAATATTGCAAGCGCAGGAGATTTCTCGTAAACTCCTGCGCGTTCTTTTTCAAGAAACACATCCTAAATTTGTAGAACAATTAGGCACCGCCTGATTAACTACACATGGAAAAATGGGCCTTTAGCTCAGTTGGTTAGAGCACCCGACTCATAATCGGTAGGTCCCCAGTTCAAGTCTGGGAAGGCCCACCATTTTTCCTGAAAATTCTTTACCCTCTCTCACACATTTACTCAATAACAAAATCAACAATACTTTTTTCGTGCCCGCACCCCCCTTTTACTTAAACAATACGGGCGACCCTTCTAGTTTTATTAGCAGAACTAATTTGAACACAGATTATCTCGAACAAGCCGTAAAAAGTTAAACCAGAAACTTCTTGTCCTGTTTGTCGGGTTCAACTGCATACTAAAAAAGCATTGCAATTACAAAGGAGCCAATTACTATACGACCTGTAGGTCATTGACCATGGTACCTGCAAACTCATTATAAAAATGGATACCAGAACAGGAATGTCCGGTTTTATATGGTATTAACTTGAAAAACGGACATTACAAATAAATCATTTTAAATCAAAAAGTTACCGGTGATGTCCGGTAATATAATGTTAAGCACTACAATACTTGAGGAAGATATGGATAGTGAGCTCTACTCCAAGAATATTTCGAGGCGCTTTAAGACCTACAGTAGCGATATGAAAGATGTTTGGGAGTCATATAACTTTATCAACAAGTACTTATCCCACATTCATTCGTTAGTGAAAGACGATACCATCCCCCCTTTTTCCGTTGTTCCTCTTGCTAGTACCGATGGCGTAGAGAACCGACTAGATAAGAATAAGACTTTTGGGTATATAGATCATATCCTGAAAAAAGTGAATCCAGAAAGGTCTCTTATTACAGCAGTTGCTTTAACTGAAGATTTTCTTCAAGACTTAGTTAAGACAGTTTATACGGCGTATCCTGAAAAGCTATCTGGTGGAGAGTCTAAGGATTCTCCAGAAAGGGTAAATAAAGTAATTGATGTTATTCTTAAAAGTGAAGACAAGGGTGAAATATTGGAGAAGCTTATTGAGGAAAAAGTGAGAGGTATATTTTATGGAAACCCAGTCGATTTCTTCCTAAAAGATAAAAAGCTAAAGCTTCAATTTGGAAGCTTGTTCAAAGATAATCACACAAGAAATATAGAAATTTATTCAGAAATAATAGCGAGACGGAATATTCATGCTCATAACGGTGGGCGTGTAGATAGGAAATATCTCCGGGAAACTGGTGATAATTCCGTTTCTATTGGGAATAAGATAAAAATAACTGAGGAGTATTTGCAGGAATCTATTCAGATTCTTAGGGGGCTAGCAGCTGTTGCAGCACATTCAGTGTCTGAAAGAGTTTTTTCTGCGCCTCCGCCGAGAGGTCGACTTTTCCATGTATATAGTGATTTTGAAAAAAGGTTCTCAGATACTGCGAGAAACAGTGCTTAACCAGAGGGTGATGCCGATCGGTACTACGCTGTGCTTCGTCCAGGCGACTTACCCAAGGCGTTAGCTCGCAATCATCATTTTTTAATTAAGAGGCAATATGAGAAAAGACATTCCTGCGCCCGTAATCGCGGTTTTATCAGACAATTTATCTGCGCTCGAAACTCATGCAAGTCTCGATAACCTATTCTTATATGCTAATGCTCCAGGGGAGCCGCCTGAAGGTTCTAAGTCCGTTAAAGTTCAAGCGTGGCTAAGACGAATTAACAAAGAATCAGGCGAACCATTAAAAGTCCTTGGTAAGTTGATTGAAACGTATATGGAATTACCAAAGCAAGAAGAGAAAGAGGTTTTCCTGTGGGGAACTAACGTTACAAATCATAAAAAGGAATTCAAAGAAAAGCTTGAGTCAATACTTGCGCAGTGCAATCTAACTTACATTAATGGCGGTATTGTATCTGATGGTAGCTCAGCTCTAAGTCGCTCCTTGTCTGACTTAATTAAAGGTAGAGACATTCCCTCAATTGAAGCTGAATTTACAAGAGCGCTAACAAATGTAAACTCTGAACCTAGAGAATCAGTGTCAGCAGCTTGCAACATTTTGGAATCCATATTTAAGGTATATATTGCTGACGAGCAATTAGCACAACCTCAAAAGCAAGATCTACAAAACGTTTGGAAAGTTGTGCGTGGTGATTTAGGTTTCGATCCTAAATTGGTTCAAGATGATGACTTAAAAAGAGTGTTATCAGGCATCCTGTCAATTGTTGACGGTATTGGAGCGTTTCGCACACACGCCAGTTCAGCGCATGGTGAGGGTCGAGTTATGTATAAATTAAAGCCTCGTCATGCTCGTTTGGCAATTCACTCTGCGCATACAATAGCGATGTTTGTGCTTGAAACTTGGGACGAAAAACGTAAGTCAGCAAGCTAACAAAGCGTTTAAGGCAGATTCGCAACGCGTGGCATTCTCAGTTCAAATTGAGTTTTGTGTTTAAGGTGTAATGGTTTAGGTTGAGTGGCTGCGTTGCACACTACTTAACTCGGCGTTATTTAATATGAATTAATAGCAGTTAATGGGGTGAGAGTACATTAACGATAACCCACCCCATTATTTTTAAGATTCATCCCGAACCCACTTCCCATCTTCCTTGTGATACTCTTTCTTCACTGCGGACCAGGCGACTTTATGAGCAACTTCTTCGCGACTGTCGTTTCCCCTGCGATCCTCGGGGTTCTTGTATTCATCCCAAGCTGAATTAAAAGCTTTTCGGTAAATCTCATGGGCATGCTTTGGCAGGTTATTCCGAACACTATCAGGTAGTTCGTCATTCGATTTGTAAGGCATTTCAAACTCCTTTTAGAATTATGAGTTCAGAGAACCTAAACAAATAAACTCCAACTATCAGTTACTATAAACCCGTTAGTCTTACGTGCTTGACTGTTCGACGGTACCCGCAAGCTATTATGGACTGCGTGATTACCCTTTCTCCAGGTTAGCCAGCACTCTGCGCGCTTCTTCTAGCCTTTCCTCTTTAGAAAAACTCTTTACTACTGTCGGGTGGAATGCGTCACGATTTGTGATGGTAAATGAAATCTTTCCCACATCTTTGGCATCCAAAGACACGGGGAATCCGACACTATATACGGTATCTGGGTTAGTAATGCCCATCAATGACAACCATTGAGAGATTGTTACTGGCTGATCAGCGATAAGAGGATCAATGATCATTTTATCAACTTTTCCGCTGCTACCTTCAACATAGACAACAGGTGCAACATGATAAATCCATGGATATGGAATATTTTTACTTTTTAGGAAACCGGAAGCCCACGCCTTATCAGCAATGACTCCTTCTTTTTCAAACATATTCACCATTAGCTCAGTCCGTGCAAAAGCACCATCTTGAGATTGTGACCAGGCCATATTTTTCATTGCTTTAGCTTTTGTGAAAAGCGTTTTGGCCTTGTTTACAGATATTGCCTTAACGGATCCCGGCTCAAATTTGGACATATCTTTTAAGGCTTCGTGCGTGTAATAAGTATTATCTTTGCGTCGAATACCGGCTGGTAGGAATGCCTTGTTTATATACTGGCTGGTGATATTACCGTTTACTTTCTCAACCAGGTGAACAAATTGCAGTGCTGAGCGCTCTTCATTGGTCTGAACGCCCAGAGATATGATGTCATCTTTGAAACTTGATGGGCACTGTGGAATGATGTCCTTAAGATACTCGCTAAAGTCGGCATCCTGGAAAGTGAAATAGGCAGTGACATTATTCTGTAGATTTTCAGGAACCTTGCGAGCATCAGTAAGGCGAGAATGCTTGAATTCCTCATTATAACGTATGAAGGTGGTATACATTCCTCGAACAATCAAAGCAGTTGGGTCATTTTTAG
This sequence comes from Kangiella sp., assembly GCF_048265365.1. Lineage (NCBI taxonomy): Bacteria > Pseudomonadati > Pseudomonadota > Gammaproteobacteria > Kangiellales > Kangiellaceae > Kangiella > Kangiella sp. The sequence goes on along the minus strand of NZ_JBLXBT010000001.1, from coordinate 841,712 downwards.
TGAACTTAGCTTCGCCTTTATTATTTCGAGTATAGCTTATGGGTAGGAAGAGCCCTCTGTTGATATCGTATAAAAGATAGTGGTTATCGCCACATGATAAAAATGGACACTTGCCTGAATTCAGTTGTTCACAATTTTGGTTGCCGTTTTCCTCTGAATACACCCACAAAAATCGTCTAGCTTCGGGAACCGACATTTTTAATCTTTGAGTATGCTCAGCAATAAGCTCTTGTAGTGCAGTCAGATCACTAACAATCTCAGGTTGTTCTTGCTTTGCTGTCTCAATATTGCTGCTAAGACTATTTGAATGGTTGGTAAGCGCCTTAAATATAGTATTCGGAGTTTCGTATTCGGGAACGTCAACATCCTCGTAGACTTCATCACTGAGTAGGTTGTAATAATTTGTTGCTCCATTTTCTGTCACAGACTTAACTGAGAATGGGCGAGCCTCTTTTTCACCCAGGACAAGACCCATTAACACATTACTTTCGCCTAGCTGAATAATCGCTTTATCATCGGCTTCTTTGCAGTAAACAATTGGTACATCCTTGGGCGTACTGCAATTGTCGAATCGTAATTCACTTGAAAAAATAACGGATGTTGCGTTGGAGTAAAGTGGCAAAGCCAGAAGAAGAGCTAAAAAATATTTAGTTTTCATGTGGTGTCCTGAATAATAATCTATAAAGCCTGTCAGGCTATATTTCTTCATGTTATTCAGGTCATACTAATCAGTGAATGTCAGTTTTGCAAATAACCAGACTGGTATAATTCCAAGTTCTACTTTCTAGAAACCACTAATTCCTAATTGATTTCTTAATGACACAATTCTTTATAAAGCCCCATTACTCCTTCGGGCGGTTCAGGTTGACCATATACTGACAGTTTTTCCTTGAGTTGTTTCGCCCAACGCATTAACCATGAGGGGCCGAAGCGTTTGCTGGGTGCCGTTTCAATTTGATAGGCAGGATCCTTCACAGCTTGTTCCAGAGTTATAAATTCATAGTTTCTGGCTTTGAGTAGTCCCAATTGCTTATCAAGAGTTTCTGCATTAATGGCGTTGGCGTGTATCAACCAAATTTGTGGGATCTGTCTGTCAAAAAGTTCATCGCTCATGGTTTCGAAGGCATCTAGGGCATCGTTTAAATGCAGGAGGTAGTCTTCTTTAATTTGAGCAATATTTTCTTCAGAGCCATTAGACCTATCATAAGCACAGGAAAACAGGTAGTCGGTATGTTCGATGGTAAATGGTGCGACTTTGAGTCCTTGCTGCTTCAAGAAGTTTTCGAACTCTGTTTTATCTTCAACACTATTGCCGGTCTGGGTAAAGGGATGCCTGAAATAACGATAGGGTTTGTTGTATTTTTTGGATAGCCAGTCGCTGACGACTCGCCCTTTAATCACAGATTCTTTCATGGCGTCTAGTGAGGTTTGATTCATACCTGAATGATCAAAGGTATGATTGCCTAGTTCCATGCCCGCTTCTAGCCATTGCTCAAGAATGGCAATGTGTCCATCGACTTCATCTTCTACCAACAACTTTTTCTCATTCACAAAGCCAACGGCTTCAATGTCATGCTTCTTTAGGCTGGCGAGTAGTTGCTTAGTCAGCTCAGTCTTTTCATCTAGCGTCTTCTGAGTGCTTGCTGTAAACGGAAGGTCATCAATGGTTACTGCAATTTTTTTGCTGTCTTTAGCCAGACTCTGGGCTGAGTAGAAAGCTATACAAGAGACTAATAATAACATTCCAATTGTTTTAATGTTCATTCTCCTGATCCTTTTCCTAATTGGCCTTCTAAACCTTTGCGTAAATCTTTCGGCGTGTATACCGCGCCATTTTTAATAACCAGTTTAATGTCATTAATATTTTGCGGCGTGATTTCTAAGTCGCCCTTTACGATAATCAGGTCAGCTCGATAACTCTCTTTGATATAACCTCTATCATTAAAGCCTAACAATTTAGCACCATTGGCACTCATCGCCTGAATCGCTTCCTGAATGGTAAAGCCGCCTTCAATCAGCAGTTCGAAATTTCGTCGGTCGGCAAAGCCTGGAATACTGTGCAAGCCTGGATCGGGGCCTATGGTGAGTAAGCCGCCTCGCTTGAGGAATAATAAGTCATGCTCTAGCGTTCTCTCCAACCACTCTTGTTTAAAGTACCAGCTGTCACCTGCTTTTTCTCGCCTTTGCAGATAGTTTTCAGCACGCTCCAAAAGATGCGGCGCAAGATAAGTTTTGTAGGCTGGATTAATCTGAGTGTTCGGCGTTTGCGCTTCAAATATGGAGGGAGTCGAACTAATCGCAACTTCATTCGCTATCAACGTCTCGTGTAACTGTTCTAGCGCTTCACCCTGAATATCCAGCGAACTTCGATAGCTGTTGCTGCCACCACATTCTCCGGCTGATTTGTCTTCTGCGAAATCATAGGCGTGAATGAAACCATGCTCAATCGCATCAATGCCAAGCTCCGCTGCCTGCTGCATTGTGATGCTGCACAGGTGACCGGTAACTTTCGCTCCTCGCTTATGAGCAGATTCAATAATGGTTTTCAGTTGTGTTTCAGTAGTGTGGCGGTAAACCTTAAACCAGCTCACACCTCTATCGACCCATTGGCCAATCTCTTTATCAATAGCTTCTGTATCGGTAATGCGCAACATAACGGCATTACCATCAGGCCCAGTAAAGTATGGGCCCGTTGCCACAATATCTGGGCCTGCAGCTTTTCCTTGCTCAATATCCTGCTTGAGCTGTAACTCTTTTAGTGGTTCAGCAGCGCCAGTAGTCTGCATGGTTGTTACACCACCGGCTAGGTAGAGTCTCGCGCCAGCCTCACCAAGAAATGTTGCACCGGGCATATGCAGATGGTTGTGGGTAGCGACAAAGCTGGGAATGAGTGTGGTGTTGGTTCCTTCGATAAGCTTAATACTGGCTTCAACTTTGATATTGGGTTCAACTTTTTCAATGATGCCATCGATGATAAGCACATCGGCTTTCTCTAAAGTGAATTCAGAATCAATGACTTTAGTGTTGGTTATTAATATCGAGCCGTTGGCGTTAGCTTGGATTGAAATCAGGACTAAGACGATGAGCAAGGCAACTTTATAATAAGTCTTCATTAATATTTTATGAGTGAGATACTTTGGACTGATAATACCCTGTCGCATGCTCAAAGCAATATGATACAAAATTTAAACGGACTCATTACTCACTTTGGCCTGAATCGAACGAACTGCTAATACTGACCGCTCCACTTTTCAGAGAAACCTTAAGATCCTGATTTAATATTTCATCTAACGATTTATCAACGACAACTCCTTCGATACAAACCCAGCAGTTTCGCTGCTTTCTCTTGCTATAATAAAGCGCGAGGTCTGCCAGCTGTACCAGATTGCTCCAATGAGTTGCTGTATCCTGATTTGAAGCATATGGATAGATAGTCGAACCTATCGTGCAAGTGACGTTAATGGTGGTGTCAGCCCCCACAGCGAATGGGCTATCAGTGATCGCTTTACTAATTCGGTTAGCAATAAATTTATGATCCTCGCTCTGCTCCAGTCTTGCGACCAAAAGAAACTCCTCACCGCCCCAACGAATGAACATATCGGTTTCACGTATCGCCGATTGAATACGACTGGTAAATTCAGTCAGTACTTTATCGCCCACATCGTGACCGTATGTATCATTCACTTTTTTGAAGTGATCGATATCTATCAGGTAAACTCCGATCGCTTGTTGCGAACCATTATTCTTTGAGCGCTCGACAAAGCTTAGCTCTCGTTTAATATTTTGCTCGAAATAGCGTCTGTTATGAAGGCCAGTCAAAACGTCTATCACACTCAACGCTTCGTATTGTTCAGCCAGCTTACGTTTTTGGTTTAAACGAATAGCAATCATCAGAATTGCCATCAATAAAATTAACGTGATTGCTATCGCGAGTCGTATCTGCCCTTTACTTTTTTCTTTCTCAGATATCTTGAGTGCCTGCTCTTTTTCAATCAATTGGCTTTTTAATCTCGATTCCTGTTGTAGACGATTTAACTCAGCCGTTGATGCCGCTCTGGAGGAACTGTATTTAAGCTGAGGCTCCAGCTCTTCGATAAATAATGTATAAAGATTCACGAGCCCACTATACCGTAACTCTGGATCGTCAAGTCTGGATATGCGCTTATAGATATCAAGTTCAGACTCTAGAGGAGTCAGTTCATTAAGATTATTGCAGGTTTCAAGGCTTTCAGAACGACCTAGTTTTACTTCTACCAATTGCTGGTAACACTTCAAGTATTCAGTATCAACTCGTTCACTAGAGGCTACTCTGTAAGAATCATTTAAATATTGTTGAGCTAACTTCTCTTTGCCCAATTCTACAGCTGCCAACGCCGAGAAAACTAAGGCTGCTTTCTCGATGCCCGTTTGGTTGGTCGTGATTTTACCAAACCATTCCAGCGCTCGCTCATAATCCTCGAAGTGTAAAGTGTAAGCAATACCAAGATTATAAAGTACAACTTCAATGTTTGACTCGATACGACTCGCTTGTTCCGGCTGCTCTTCTATCTGAGCCCTTAATTTTTGAAGTGACTCTTTATGAAGATCTAAACCTCTCTGCATATAGTCTTCATCACCATGCACGATATAAAGTGTGGCAGTATTAATCATGATATCAGTCATACTAAAGATATCGATGTCTTCACCCAGTGTTAGTGCCTGCTCATAACTCTGGAATGCCGAAGCAATATCGCCATTACTCGACTGCATCCACCCCATCGTAGTTAAGGCATGTGCGGCTGTGTCATTCCAACCAGCCGCCATGGCGTCATTATATAAACCCCAAAGTTTCTGAATCGGCTCTTCATACCCCTGATTGTTAGAAGCAATGCAAATAAAGCGATATCTTAAATCAAAATCTAAAGGAGGATTGTATTGACAGACTTCATGCGCTTGATTGTTCTTATACTGGGAAAAATGTTGAAAGGCTAACTCTCGCTTTAAATGATAGTCCAGAACGTCGCTATTATCCTGTTCGATTTGCGTATTAAGCCAATCGATTCGTGCATAGTATGTACGAACTGTATACTCGTCTGGGAAAGCTGGTAGTTGTTGTAACTCTTCTAACGTAATCTGTTGCTCTGGCTCCGCGGCCTGCGACGTAACTGACAAAAAATAAAATGATAGCAAGGTGATGATAATTATCGTTCTTAGCTTAATCTGAGCCACCATAACCATACACTTGCCTCAAGTCATATTTGCATCGGTTAATTGATTGTATCAATTCTAACCAGCTTGTCTATCAACAATACTTCCACAACGAAACTGAACAATCATCGTCTTCATTGATTATTGTCTTTACATATTGTTGTTACTTTATCTGCTGTGCTAGCATTCTGGTGCTTTCACAATTCAGGACTAATTATTCAAATAATGTATGAAGGAGAAATTTATGAAAGCTATTATTGCTTTTCTCACCATTTTCACCATTTTTTCTACCACCACCACCCAAGCTGAAGACTTTCAATTTGAAATTCCTTATCCATCAGGAGGTTCTAGTGTAACCTACCCAGGTCTCGATTTAGGTTACGCTAAGAAAATTAAAATTAAAGCCTCGAATTCTTATCATGATCCGATGATGCAAATCGACGAGCTAGAAATTGTTTTCGAAAATGCTACCAACTTTAAGGCAGGCAACTTCAAATATACTAACGGCTCCTATAAAGCTGTCGTTGAGGATGTTTGGGTCTATCGTAAAATACTAGTTCAAGTCATGGCTCCGCAACCATTAGTTTCCAATGAGGATGTTTATATCTCACTCAATGTTGTTGAGCTGGAAGGTGTGCTCGATGATGTCAACATGAGCGTAGGCCCATCTATTTATGACGCTAACGGTTTTCTTCAAGATGTTACACCTGATGTTCTAGTCGATCAGGAAACTATCCTGCTTGATGGCAAGAACATGACGATCCAATTGTTTAAACGAGCCAAGTCAGAGATGGATGGAGCTGGATTTAAGTTGGTTACAAACTGGCATGGCTATGGCCAAAGAACTATCTACTTGCCAACACCTTTCCCAATTTCTGACGCACATATGTTTAATGCCATAGGCTTAGAAATTGAGTCTAATCAATTCCCTGATGGGTTTGTTGATTATCTTATTGGGGTTAAATACGAAGATGCTTTGGGAGGCGGGTATAGCCAAACCAGCCCGACCGAACCTTTGCCACCACTTATTGAGCAAGCCTACGGCTACTACCCTTGGCCTTAATCTATACCATCTTTGATTGTGAAAGCTGGCTGAGTGCAAACAAGTACTCAGCCGTTACATCTACCTGAAGTCTACCTTGCATAAATTAGTTAAATTTTTATTCGCTTTGTGCGCCACCGTACAGATCAGAATTTAAAATAGGAACACATTATGCACATCGGCGTTCAGCATGGTGTTGTTCGCCGGTAACTCATGACCTTTAAGGAGAATCCTATGAGTAATAAAGCGAAACAAGCTCCTGCTAGCAAAAGCGCACCTAAGCAAGCTGCTCCAAAACAAAATGCAGCCAAAGGCGCTCCTAGCCGTAGCGGTAAAAAATAATTCTGTTCATTAGCTTAATCTAACAATTTAACGCCTCGAAAGTTCGCTTTCGGGGCGTTTTGCTTTCTCAGATTGCAACTATTCACTGACACCTTGTTTTGTCCGACTCACCCTTAAGCCAAGAAAAGCCAATGCTTAAGATGTTATGGAATAGTTATATGCTTAAGATGAGTCATAGTTCTTAGTATCGTTCTATCTTAGTTCGCTAGCGTACAGATAAAGACTTCAGTTAAGCACATAGTGGTTGTATCAACGCGTAGCATTCTGCTGCACGTTGTGGACTCGTGAACTACAAGGAAAATTTTATGAGTAATAATAACGGTAATCCCAATAAAGAAAAGCAAGCCCCACCAACAAAAAGCGAACAAAAACAAGCCAATCCAAAACACGGTGAAGATAAGCGACAAGACATCAAAAAAGGTGCTCCTGGTCGTAGCGATCAGAAATAATATCATTCGATCGTTATAGTTAAACCTTTTGACACCCCGCAAGTTCGCTTTCGGGGTGTTTAATTTATCAGCCTATTTAATTGTTTTAAGTCGTTGTAGCACTCACAGGTAAGTTGCTCTAGACGCTTCCGGTCAACTATCTTTATATGCCCTCTTTTATAATCGATGATACCCTTCAGTTGTAACTTATGGGCAGCTTCTGAAACACCCTCTCGCCTAACGCCCAATAAGTGACCGATCTGTTCATGAGTCACGTCCAGAATAGGTGCATCTATCTTATCGGCCACCTCAAGCAACCAGTAACAAAGCTGTTGTTGGATTGTATGAAATCGGTAACAGGCGATTTTCTGCAGCATTTGATGACTGGTCTTTGTACTGGCTTTTAAGATAAGCTCACGAAAGTCCCTATCATTGTTAAACCAATAAAGCGCCTCTTTGGCAGGTAGCATTAAAACCTGCCCAGGAAACAGCACTTCAGCCCTGAGCGGTGATTGTTTATGTCCCCAAAAAATCGCATCACCACAAATGTCATGGCTACCAAGGCAGGCTATTTGCACCTCATCGCCATCATAAATTTCGTAAATCGAACTGATAACGCAATCTATGGGGAAATAAAGCGCACTAATAGCTTGCTGAGTGCCGAAAAGTACTTTTCCGGCGGGAAATTTGTGTACAGTTATTGAGGTGTTGAGTCTTTTCTGTAACGAAGCAGGAAAAGAGGCAAAAATATTATTGGCTGAAACATCCATGGTTTTCAAACTAGCTGAGCTGGTCCATTCACTTGAACCTTCTATGATACGCTTGCTACCTCTACTTAACTAGCGCTGCGTCATAAACTCGGTAGTTCAAATGAACTACCGAGTTCAATTTAGGTTAGTTGTCTCTGAAAATAGTGCTTCACCTGTGCCGCTTTGTAATACAGCAGTGGTACTAACACCAGCGTCACCAAAGTTGAGAATAAAATACCGAAGCCTAGAGAGACGCCCATCGGGATAAGGAATTGTGCCTGAGTTGATTTTTCGAAGATCAATGGCATCAAGCCAGCAAATGTTGTCAATGAGGTTAACATCACCGGACGCAAACGTCTCACCCCTGCATGCAGCACCGCATCGAGCAAACTTTCTCCATGCTTGCGTCGCTGTTGATTAATATAATCGACCAACACCAGACTATCATTTACCACCACACCCGTTAACGCCAACATGCCCATAAGGCTCATCACGCTTAACGACATGCCCATAATCCAGTGGCCCACAATGGCCATACAAGCACCAAACGGAATCACTGACATCACAATAAAGGGCTGAATATAAGATTTAAATGGAATGGCCAATAAAATATAAATGGCAAACAGCACAAAGTATAGGCTAATGGTTAGACGACTGGTGGACTCCTCTTGCTCACGAGCCTCACCTTCCAGAGAATAAGAAACGCCAGGATAACTCTCGAGAATTTCAGTGGTTTCCTGATGTATGCGTCGCTTAATTGCTTCAATGTCTGCAGTTTCTTTTTCCACATCCGCGGTTATGTTCAAAGTACGCTGACGGTTAATCCGAGTTATGCTTGAAGGACTGTTACCGTAGGATAAATCTGCTAGCTGCTCCAGTGGTACTTTTGCTCCAACTGGTGTTTCAATCAGCAAACCGTTGAGTCCATCCAGAGTACTACGCTCCTCTTTGGCCAGACGCAACATCACACGAACATCTTCACGCCCCCGCTGAATTCGCTGCACCTCAACACCAAAATATGAACTTCTGACCTGACGCGCGAGATCACTTAAGGTCAAGCCCAGGGTTTCTGCCTGAGGCTTTAAGCGGAACTGGATCTCCTGCTTACCCTTAGAGAAACTATCCGAAACATCGAACACTCCATCAATGCCACCTAACATTTCTTTGACTTCAAGTGCTGCCCCACTCAATCGCTGAATATTGGAACCTCTAAGTTGCACATCAACCGGATCACGATTACGACCAATTTCAGCTCGATAGGTCAAACTTTCCACACCCGGCAATGGGCCAATCAATTTTCGCCACTCGTTGACCAGCTCTGCACTGGTTATTTCACTGTCGCGTTCTTCGGGCGCGGTAATCTCAAACATCACCAAACCATTACTGGAGCTGACAGCACCACCGCCCCCACCATAGCCGCTGACTGAGAAAATATGCTCAACGATGCTCTTTCCATCCTCTTCGCGATACTTTTCTTTCAACTCAAGCGCTGCTTCTGTCATACGCTGAACATAACTATCGGTTAGCTCAAACGGCGTACCTTCTGGCATCACCACCGTTGCCCGAGCAATTTCCGATTGAATACGTGGGAAGAAGATAAAACGGGTCATGCCACTGGAAACGGCAGCCCAGACAAATAGTCCAAATGCTAAAAATATTGCTAATGACAACTGCCAATGGGCTAACGCAAATTTTAGTGCTGGCTTATAAAACCTCAGCACAAAGTCTTCAAAGCCTTTGGCGAATTTCTGTTGATACTGCACCAGCTTATTATCATTTTTTGCGTTAAGTTTTTTCATGTGCCCAATATGAGCTGGCAGAATAAGTTTCGACTCAACCAATGAAAAAATCAGAACTGGAATAACGATCAGTGGAATAGACGAATAGAATGAACCCCAACCACCACCAATGAAACTCAGGGGAACGAAGGCAGCCATAGTGGTAATGACACCGAAGGTAACCGGCACCGCCACTTCCTTGGTTCCGTTAATGGCTGCCTCTAATGGATCATCGCCCCGGTTCAAATGACTGTAAATATTTTCACCGGTGACAATAGCATCATCGACCACAATCCCGAGCACCAGAATAAAGGCAAACAAACTGATTAAGTTAACGGTCACCCCCATCTCGGGCATTAGCGCCATACCGCCAGCGAAAGCAATAGGAATACCAAGGCTAACCCACATCGCAATACTTGGACGAAGGAACAGGGCGAGCAATATAATGACCAACAAGCCACCTTGAAGAGCGCTGGTGACCAAAGTGTTGAGGCGCGCGTTAACACTCTTAGAGCGGTCACGCCAAATCGACAAACTGACTCCTGCGGGCAGCTCAGATTGTTTCGCAGCCACGTAATCTTTGACCCGTTGCGCAACATCAATCGCACTTTGATCACCGGTTCGAAAAATCTCTAACTCAACCGAAGACTTGCCATCAAATCGAGTATTTAGACTTTCTTCCTCAAAACCGTCCCTGATAACCGCCAAATCGCTAAGCATCAAGATAGTGCCGTCTGGTCTGGTTAACACCGGAATTTGCGAAAAATCATCCTGGGTGTATGACTGCGCTTTGAGTCGTAATAAAATTTCACCTCGCTCTGACTTTACCTGCCCCGCCGATAAATCCAACGAGCGGCTATTGATTGCGTTGGCTAACTCTTGCAAGGTTAAGCCATATTCATTCAGCAGGTTCTGGTTCACCTCTATGGCGATTTCAAAAGCGCGCGCACCTGAAGTTTCAATTTGGGTTAAGCCGGGTAAGGACGATAACTCTTCTTGAATGATTTCAGAGTATTGTCGTAATTCTTTTTCAGGGAGATCGCCGCTGACCACAACACTGATTGTTTCTCTGCGGCGCTCAACCTGCTGAACAATCGGTCGCTCCGCCTCGGCAGGCAAAGTATTGATTGCACCAACACGGCTCTTTATTTCATCTAGTAATTCTTTAACATCAAAATCATCTTCAACTTCAATCGTGACTTGGGAAACATTTTCCGAAGAGCGAGAGGTCAGCTGCTTGATCCCATCCAGATCATAGATAGCCTCTTCAATTCGAGTTGAAATGGTTTGCTCGACTTCTTCCGGAGTTGCGCCACGAAAAGGTACAGTAACATTAATATACTGAAGCTCAGTGGTGGGGAAAGTTTCAATGGGAACACGTTGCGAGATAGTGAATATACCGGCAACTAAAATCACCACCATCAACAAATTGGCCGCAACAGGATTGCGGGCAAACCATGCGATCATAGTTTAGCCTCCCGCTTACCGCCTGATGGTTCTTTACTATCTTTGTTAGCTGACTCGCCACGAACCTGAGCCTTAGCGCCATCCGCAACAAAGCTCAACAAGCTGGTGACCAGCAAGTTACCTTCCCTGACCAGTTCGCCAGAATTCTCGGGATCTACAACACTTTTATCTTCGCCCTTCCAGAGAACCGCGACTTTTTGTCTACGCAGCTGACCTTCGCTAAAAATAAACACCTCGTTATTTTGCGAAATCAACTTAGATGGGATGACGAAAACGTCTTGCAGTAGGCGGCCTTCAATTTGTGCGCTTACGAACTGCCCCGCTTTAAGATAAGGCTCATCTTTCAAGATAGAACCGGGTAACTTTGCAGTAACAAACCACTGGCGCGTCGTATCGTCGATAACACTATCAGTCCGATCCAGTTCCGCTAACCAAATCTTCTGCTCGCCCGCAAAATCGGCAATCAAACGGATTTTAGGTTTATTCTCTTCATCACCAAACTGCAAATAACCCACTCGGTTACTAGCAACCGGCAAACGTACCTCTAACGAATTACTGGCGAAAATACTGGCAACCGGCATATTAGAATTAACCAACTGACCTAAATCAGACAGCTTTTGCACGATATAGCCGTCATAGGGCGCTTGAATGTTAGTACGACTTAAATTCAATTTGGCTTTAGCCAAACGTGCTTTAGCTGCCGCCAGTTGTGCTTGCGCGGAGGCCATTTGTGGCTGGCGTAAAACCAGAGCACTGGCCTCACGGTTTGGATTGATTTTGTTCCAGTCTCTTAACGCCTGATCGGAGCGAGCGATTTCTTCATTTAATGCCAATTGAGCATTAGCCACTTCCGATTCAGCGATAGTCACCTCAATCTCATAATCACGACGGTCAATTCGGAGTAACGTATCACCCTTGCTAAACAAGCGACCACTCTCGAAATTAGGCGCGACCCAGGTGACAACACCAGAGGCCTGGGCAACCAGATTACCGGAAGTCGTCGGCTCGATTGTGCCGTAAGAGTCTACAAATATTTGATGATCGACCAGCTTTAATGCCTTTACGTCCACCGTTTCAACCTGCTCAATATTGGGCCGGTTAAATGCCACAGGCTTGCTGTTAAGCATTTTGTAAGTAACAAAAGAAGCCACCACTAAAATCGCTAGTGGCAGTATGTAGGTTAGCAGGGCTTTCTTTTTGCGCTGTTGGTTCTGTGTTGTCATAGTGGTTTCGGACTGAGTATGAAAATATCAATGAGCGCTTGCTAAACGACTAATCGTATACGCCAGCAAATCGCACCTTTCGAGATTTGTGAGTCACTATAAGCCACATTTATGAATAAAACGTGAAATACGGCAGCTGAGCAATCCCCTAAAACCTTGAATTTTACTGTAAATCCCTAATGTCACAGGTAGGTTCTCGGACATGAATTGTAACAGGATATTAAGAAATCTCTCTAATTTGGCTACCTTTAGAGTATTATGCTGACAAGAGGGTCTGGCTAAACTCCGAAAAAGTACTTAATAATAGCGAGTTAGCCAAAAATGAGGTTGATAACACTTAAGGGGATAGTAATGAGTAAATCATATTTGGCCACTATTTATCTTTTGGCCGGATTTTTAACATTTGGCTGCCAGCCTGATGACAAACAGCAACAAGAGGATTCTCGCAAAACTCAGGTTTCTGAACATGAGACCGTGGTTAAATCTATCGCTGAATCTGAACTTCCAGAAGAAGTCTCGGACTTGCCCGATGCTGCAGAATTTGAAAGCGATTATCCTGCCGAGATTCCAACGGGTCGCCTGCCCGAGCTGGCACGGCCGACGATGTATTGGCTTAACTTAAGCATTGATCCTGACCAGGATACTTTTTCTGGCTCGGTTAAAATCAATGTAGAGCTGGAAACTCCAACTCAGCACCTCTGGATACATGGTAAGGACATCACCGCTCAGTCAGTTGAAGCCAAGCTCAGTAGTGGTGAGTCTATCAAAGGTACTTATCAAGAGGTCGACCCGACAGGCGTTGCTAAAATTGGCTTTAAGCAGCCGCTGCCCGCTGGTAACTTTGCTCTAACTATCATCTATCAAGCGCCTTTCAACGAGTCTTTAGAAGGCTTATATCGTGTGAATGACGGCGGTTTGAATTATGCCTTTTCTCAATTCGAAGCAACCTCTGCGCGTCTGGCCTTCCCAGGTTTTGATGAGCCAGCATTTAAAGTACCTTTTAACTATACGATAAGAGTGCGTACCAACCATAAAGCCTTTACCAATACTCCCGCAGTGACAGAAACGAACCTGGATAATGGCTGGAAGGAAATTGTCTATGCTCGTTCAAAGCCTATGCCAACCTATCTTGTGGCTTTTGCAGTCGGTGATTTAGATGTCGTTGAATGGAAAGCCATTCCCACAACCGATGTGCGTGCTCGGGAAATTCCATTGCGCGGTATTGCAACTAAGGGCAAGGGTAAAAAATTAACCTATGCATTAGAAAACACCAAAGATATTTTGAATTCTCTGGAAGAGTATTTCCAGATCCCCTACCCCTACGCCAAGCTCGACATCGTTGCAGTACCCGATTTCAATTTTGGCGCTATGGAAAATGTTGGCCTGATTATCTATCGTGAACAATTGCTGTTATTCGATGACACCATTTCATTGGACCAAAAGCGTGCTTACATGAATGTTCATGCTCACGAATTGGCGCATCAATGGTTTGGAAATCTGGTCACCCCAGTATGGTGGGATGATATTTGGCTTAACGAGGCTTTTGCGACCTGGATGGCTCATGTCTCCAATAACAACCTTTATCCTGAGCAAAAATTCCGCCAGACCTTGCTAGAACGCTCGCTGGGAGCCATGCGTCAGGACAGCCTGATTAATGCGCGCCAGATTCGCCAACCGATCGAAAGCAACCACGATATTCAGTCAGCTTTTGATGGTATCACCTATTCAAAAGGTGGCGGCGTTTTAAGCATGATTGAGTCATTCATGACCCCCGAAGAGTTTCGTGCCGGTATTCAGCATTATATGAAAAAGCATGAGTTCGGAACCGCTACTGCCAATGACTTCATTACAGCTATCGGTGAAAAATCAACTAAAGTACCGGTCGAAACCATTCGCTCAGCTTTTAACAGCTTCCTCGAGCAGCCGGGTATACCTTACCTGCATATTGAGGTGAACTGTAAAGACGATAAAACCACGCTGGATCTAACGCAGTCACGTTACTTACCGATTGGTTCAAAAGGTTCGAGTCAGCAAAACTGGGAAATTCCAGCCTGTATTGAATATGCTATTGATGGCAACCAACACGAATACTGTAGCGTAATCGACACGCCTGAATTCAGCATTGAGCTTCCTGAAGCCGGCTGCCCTGACTACGTCATGCCCAATTCTGAAGGCGCGGGATACTATCGTTTCTCAATGTCTGGTGAGAATTGGCAGAGTTTGCTGAAGCATAAAGACATGCTTTCCACCGAAGATATGATCTCAGTAAATGACAGCTTCTCCGCTGCCATCAATGCCGGCAAGCTAAATTTCCTCGACCTGATTGAGGTTGCTCCTGAAATCATTGATACCGAATCGCCACGAGTTGCAATGGCGCCAACCGATATGCTGAGCTTTGCTTACGACAAGGTCGCTAATACTGAAGACGACAAAGCTATTCTTGCCAGCTTAAATCGTGAGCTCTATCAAAAGAAATTAGATGAGCTTGGACTAGTGACCCGCAAAGAAGACTCTGTTGATGAAGTTCAAATGCGTAATGCTCTAGTGAGCTTTTTAGCGGACAAAGGGCGAGACAAAAACTTACGTCATTACTTAACCAAAATGGCCACCGATTACACTGGCTATCAAAAGGATAGCGGCTTACACCCAGATAAAGCCGATAGTAATGTCATCAATACGGCCATGGTCGTTGCGGTAGAAGACTTGGGCGTCCCCTTCGCTGAGCATTTACTGTCGCAGCTGAACGAGTCAAACGATGGAACCGTGCGTGGTCGCATGTTAGCCGGGCTAGGCTCCGTTCAAGATTCTGAGTATGCCGCAGAAATACGTGAGCTGATTTTGTCCGAGTCATTGCGTGACAATGAAATCTATTACATTTTAATGGGGCAGATGGACGACCCAAAATTACAAGATGCGATGTGGGATTGGTTTAAAGAAAACATCGACGGCGTAAAGTCACGCATTCCACCTTTCGGCCAAAATCGATTACCAGTGATTGGCAACGGTTTCTGTTCAGAAGAGAAGAAGAAAGACTTTGTGACTTTCTTTGAACCGATTGTTGAAGAGCTCCCAGGTGCGCCGCGCTCCTTCATGCAGGCCGTTGAAAGTATCGAGCTCTGTATTGCGAAAGTTGAGCAGCACTCGGAGAGTGTGCAGCAATACATTGAGCAGAACGCTAATCAATAACACGAGCCCAGAGAGTAAAAAGGGCGCTCAATTGAGCGCCTTTTTTATGACTTCTCATTATGACTTCTCAGCCAATATTTTTTTCTGTATTAATAGAATACAGATAACACCATAGGCAAAAGCAAAAGCCAGGAAGTTGCTGATATCATCGAATAACGAAAACAGGTACGGTGCAATACCGGTTGAAATAATCATAACAGCGGACACCAACGCACGAATCGCTCCCAGATGGGTATTACCAAATACTTCCGCATAAAACGAATTGACCACTGGGCCATTGGCCGCAACAGTCATCCCTGCAAGTATCATAAAGGCCATCAGCCACCAGTCAGTTTGACCGTACCACAAGCAGGCAACGCCTATAATTAATGGCAATAAATACCAGCGTAAAAACTTGCGGGGATGACTGGCATCAACCAAAGGCCCTGTCACCAAGGCACCGACCACATGAATAACACCATAAATTGCCAAAGTAACGGATAGCCACTCAATCTGCCAACCTTTACTATCGACTAATAATGTCTGATGAAAAAATATCCCGGTGATTAAAAAAGCTGGGGCAATAATAGCGGGCAGAATTAACCAGAAACGCCAATCTCTCATAACCTGCTTGCGAGTCCAGTCATTATTTTCTTCTAATTCATCTACACCGTCAGTATCACGCTTAATCGGCTCCAGCTTGGCTTTGTGTAAACACCACATCATAAGGGGGAACATCACAACACTGCTGACTAAAGCATATAGGTGCCAGCTACTGGTGTGTCCATAGTTCAGCAACAAATGCACCGCCATAATCGGCAACACAATTTCACCTGCGCCCATCCCCTGCAGCGCCAAGCTCACGGCTTTACCTCGATGATTCGGCATGTAGCGCATCAAAGTAGTGACTGCAATGTGGGTCATAAGTCCTTGGCCACAGAGTCGAATGCCCAGGTAAGCAATAAATAACATCCATAAATTGGTGCTACTGGCAAAAACCACACAGGCAGCTACCAAGCCAATCACCACCAAGGTGGTGAATTTCTTGACTGGAATATCATCGATCTTGGCTCCGACAAAAAATAGCGTAAAACCGCTAATCAGAGTTGCGACAGAATAGACCAGGCTTAAATTATCCTTTTCTAACAATAAGTTAGTGATCAAATCCTTATTAAATAGTGAGATAAAAAAGGTCTGCCCCAAGTTGCCCAAAAAGACACAGAGAAAACCGAATAGCAGTAAATATTTATTGGATTTAACAAACTGAAGATAATTCATATCAAGCGAACACTAAGTTCTAGAATGGCTGTGGTCGCGTATTATAGAGATTGTTGCTTAAGAACTCTAACCAGCCGAGGAAGTTTAACCATTAAAAAAGGCACATCACGTGCCTTTTTTAATATGACAACTCAGATTATGATAACCAACCTCTGCTTTTACTAAAGTTCGAAAACCATAGTAAGAATATTCCCATAATCGATAACACCGCAGGTAACGCTGCTGCTTGGGTTCCAATGAGCTCAATACTGTTACTCATAAACAGAATATAACTCGCTTGAACCAAAACCGCGATTAACGATATCAAAAAGAATAATTGAGCGACACTTTTTCTAAGCAGTAGTAAAATACTGGCTAAAGCACCTGAAAAAACAGCGGTTGCAAAAGCCCCCGTGACCCAGGCAGGAGTAGCATTATGCAGTTGCTGCATTGCCGCATCCATTTGCGCAAAAGCTTCTGGCGTAATGAAACGCATACTGATGTATTGATAAACTCCAATCAGATTCCAGACCAAAGACAGTATGGCAATAACCCAGAACCACATAGGTAACTTATTCATATAATTTCCCCCATTGTTATAGCTGTTATTGTTTAATAACCCTCTTGTTATACCTTAAGATTCATCGATATATCAATTGCTTATTATTCGTCCTGCACTTCCTTCAACCCCATCGCTATCCATGACGACAGCAAGCACATTGCCGTCATTACTATCATCACTGTTCGCAAACCAAAATATTCAGCAATCACACTAAACACTGCTCCGGCTAATAGCAGTATGCCAATAATTGTATTGGAAAGTGCGGTATAGGCGGCACGCTTGTCAGCATCTGCCATATCCACAAGATGGGTGGAACGACCCAGACGGACACCATGATAAGCAATCATTAAGATAAACAATAATGCAGGCAGTACAACGGATTGATGTAGCCAACCTTGCCAGTCAAATAAAGCGGTAAGAGCTAAAGCAACAGCAGCAAAAAGTCCTGAATACATCAGTACACGACGACTCGATCGGTCCGACAAATGCCCCCAGACATAACTGCTTAACAGGCTAGCTAATGCCGACGCTAGAACCAGCGAACCGAGGCCCGTTAACACATCGCCCCCCTCACCCTCTTCACCGAGAGTCACCATAAAAGGAGGTGCGAGAGCCGTCGCAATAAGCAATCCTCGTACGCTAATAAAGCGAACCAACTGTTTATCCTTGACCAGTAAAGATAGATTTTCACGCGCGACGGTTAATGGATTTCCTCCCCCTTCAGTAGCCCCTTTTTCTTCAGCTAAACTGGTAAAGATAACACTGGCAAATATCCATAATGCTCCAGCCACCAATAAACCACCGAGCACCAAGCTTTGCCTTTCGAGCCAGCCTGAACTTAACAGCAGGGCATAGGCAATCACGGCACCAGCGGCAATCGATGCAGCCAAGCCCGTAGTGCGTCCACGCATGGATTTTGAAACGGTTTTTCCCAACACATCTTTATAGGAAACCGAACACACGCTACGAGCGATTGCGAGAACAGCAAGTAAACCCAGGATGGTCCAACCGGCTATTTCTGGTGCCAGCAAAAGAGCACTTAATGCCATACCTATGGCACAAAGGCCCTGCACAAAACTACCGGCTGCCCAAGCCCACTTTCGTTGGGACATGCGACGTAAAGCACCCGCGGTGAAAAGTTGTGGTAACAGAGCACCCGCCTCTCGAATTGGCACTAACAGACCAATCATGAACGATGATGCGCCCAAAACCGATAACAACCAACTTAAGATCAGCTTTGGATCAATCAAGCCATCCGCCATCTTGGTTGATGTCAGAGAGATAACATGAGTAACCACATTTTTCGGTTGATGGCGACAAGCTGCATCGGGAATGTCTTTGCAGACGCGACCATCATCTTCTGAAGTGAGAGATTGATAAACCGCCTCTAGAGTTGAGGCGGTTTCATTTGAGGATTGCTTTGATTGAGCTTTGGATGACTCAGTCATAAAACTCCTGTTATTGCTATTAACTCAGCGAGTTTCTATTACGCCTGATTAATAAACTGACGCAGCACATAGTGCAAAATGCCACCATTTTTGTAGTATTCCAGCTCAACGCGAGAGTCGAGACGTGAAACCGCTTCAAACTTGATGACTTTGCCAGACTCGTCATTGGCAACAGCTTCTACTTGAAGCGTTTGCCCTGTCGAAATCCCTTGATCCAAGCCGCGAATATTATAGGTTTCATCACCTCTCAAACCTAAGGTCTCAGCATCTTCACCGGGCTTAAACTGCAATGGAAGCACACCCATCCCGACCAGGTTGCTGCGGTGAATCCGTTCGTAGCTTTCTGCAATAACCGCTTTTATGCCAAGTAAGGTTGTCCCTTTGGCTGCCCAGTCACGCGATGAGCCGCTACCGTATTCTTTACCAGCTAACACTACCAGAGGTGTATTTGACTCCTGATATTTTGTCGCTGCATCAAATATGGTCGTGGTTTCGCCCGTTGGTATAAAACGTGTGTAACCACCCTCTTTGTCCACTAACTGGTTTTTAATTCTAACGTTAGCAAAAGTACCGCGCACCATCACCTCGTCGTTACCCCGACGAGAGCCATAAGAATTGAAGAGTCGTTTTTCAACACCTTTGCTCACAAGATACTGACCTGCGGGCGAGCTTTCTGGAAAGCCGCCAGCTGGCGAGATATGGTCGGTAGTAATCGAGTCGCCCAACTTAAGCAGAACTCGCGCGCCTTCAATATTGCCGGGCTGTTCGATCTCCGGTTTCAAACCCTTGAAGAATGGCGCCTGCTTGATGTAAGTGGACTTATCATCCCATTGGTAGACTTTGTCTTTTGAAACTTCCAGATTCTTCCACTGCTCATTACCTTCGAAAATCTCACCATAGTTTCTGGCATAGTCTTCAGGCGTTAAGACATCGCTCATGACTTTCTGGATTTCCTCATTCGACGGCCATAAATCTTTAAAATACACAGGCTTATCATCTACCGTGTAAGTCACTGGCTCGCTATCGAAATCAATATCAACACGACCTGCCAGCGCATAAATCACGACCAGCATTGGTGACATCAAAAAGTTCATCTTCACATCAGAGTGAACGCGTGCTTCGAAGTTTCGGTTACCTGACAATACCGATGATACGATCATGTCATTCTCTTTGACCGCTTTGCCGATTGCATCCGGCAGTGGGCCCGAGTTACCGATACAAGAAGTACAACCATAACCGACCAAGAAGAATTTCAGCGCTTCAAGATCATCCATCAGACCTGAGTGTTCCAGATAATCGGTGACCACTTTCGAGCCAGGCGCTAAAGACGTTTTAACCCAAGGCTTAACTTTAAGCCCTAAGTCATTGGCTTTTTTCGCTACCAGACCAGCGCCCAGCATGACGCTTGGGTTTGAAGTATTGGTACAGGAAGTGATTGCCGCGATCGCAATCGACCCATCATGCAACTGATAATCTTCGCCAGGGACATCAACTGTTTTAATAATACCTTTGTCGTTATCAGCAGGAGAACGCTCTTCAAGAAGCTGATACTTACGCCCGTAATTGAGTTCCATCAATGACTTGAACTTGGCTTTCAGGTTGGTCACTTCAATTTTGTCTTGTGGACGTTTAGGTCCGGATACGGTGGGTACCACCGAACTTAAGTCCAGCTCAACCACACTGCTATATTTGATTTGGTCTTCATCTTTACGCCACAGCATATTGTTTTTGCAATAAGTCTCAACGCGCTCAATGACCGCCTCATCACGATTAGTATCGCGCATGTAATCAAGGGTACGATCATCAATGGGGAAATAGGTTACAGTACAACCAAATTCTGGCGACATATTGGAAATGGTTGCGCGATCAGTCACCGTCAGGTTATCCAGACCATCACCAAACACTTCCACAAATTTACCGACCACACCGTGCTTACGCAGCAATTCGGTAATGGTCAGCACCATATCGGTGGCTGTTGTGCCTATCGGCAAATTACCAGTTAGTTTCAAACCCACGACTTCCGGCATTATGAAATAAATCGGCTGACCCAGAATGGCGGCCTCTGCTTCAATACCGCCAACACCCCAGGCGACCACACCAATACCATTAACCATTGGCGTGTGCGAATCAGTGCCGACCAAGGTATCAGGAAATAAAGCGCCATCACGCTCAACAATACCTTGCGCCAGGTACTCAAGATTGACCTGGTGACAAATCCCCATTCCCGGTGGTACTACAGTAAAATTATTGAACGCTGTTTGTGCCCACTTTAAGAACTGATAACGCTCGCGGTTCCGCTCATATTCCATCTCAATATTCTGCTCTAGAGATGTTTTACTACCGAAGAAATCCACCTGCACCGAATGGTCCACGACCAAATCAACCGGGATTAACGGGTTAATCTTTTTCGCATCCACGCCATGACGGCTTGCTTCCTGACGTACTGAAGCCAGATCGACAACCGCTGGCACGCCGGTAAAGTCCTGCATCAAAACCCGCGCAGGTTTATAGGGAACCTCCTCTTGCTTTGGAATAGGCTCCCAGTTCATTAGGGTGTCAATATGCTCATCGGTAACGCCCAGACCATCACGGTTACGTAGAGCGTTCTCTAAAAGAATTCGTATTGAAAAAGGAAGCTTGTTGATGGCATGACCTTGATCTTGTAAAGCAGTCAAACTCCAGATATCAAAAGCCTTTCCACCGACCTTTAATTGCTGCTTACAATCTGATGATATGTTGCTCATTATTCTCTCCCTATCCATTAATTGATCGTTAAATCAGACAGTTATATAACCATCACTATAACGCACTTCCTCCCCTGTTTGGAAATAAACCCTCGTAAAATGTGTGCTTATTATCCCTTTGTCATAGTTTTAATTTATCGGATGCAAAGTGCGCGAAAACTAGCCTATAGCATAGATTCTGGTATCATATGCGCTCTAAATTCACTCAGCCATTCCACAGCGAGACTGGCTTCGTAATTTCTGGAATAGGACACCTTGGTATGAGCCTTGCACAAAAAGTTTTAGCAGTTAACAACGACCTTCCCATTCGTACAAACCAACCTGTCCATAGCGGAAAAGTTCGTTCCGTTTATTGGCTCACTGAAGAAGACAGCAAACGGCTAATTAAAGAGCGTGGCTATAACGTAGCCGCTGACGCGCCACTGGCCATTATGGTCATCAGTGACCGCATCTCTGCCTTCGATGCCATCTGGCACGGTGAAGACGGTTTAAATGGCGTACCAGGTAAAGGTGCAGCGCTAAACGCCATCTCTAACCACTGGTTTAAACTGTTCCGTGAAAACGGCCTGGCAGACAGCCATATTCTGGAAATTCCACACCCATTCGTCTGGATCGTACAGAAAGCACGTCCAGTCATGATTGAAGCGATTGCCCGCCAATACATCACAGGTTCCATGTGGCGCGCCTACGCCAAAGGCGAACGTGAATTCTGCGGCATTCGAATTCCTGATGGCCTGCAAAAAGACCAGAAACTTGATGAGCTACTGATCACGCCATCAACCAAAGGTATTTTGAAAGGCATCCCAGGCGTACCTGAAGCAGACGACGTTAACATCACACGTCAAAACATTGACGACAACTATCAAGCCTTCAACTTCCGTAACCAACACGACATCGACTTGTACGAGAAGTTGTTGAAAGAAGGTTTCGACGTCATCAGCAGCGAACTGGAAAAATTAGACCAGATGTTCGTTGATACCAAATTTGAATTTGGCTATGTTACCGACAAAGATGGTAACGAAAAATTAATCTACATGGACGAAGTCGGCACACCCGATTCATCGCGCATCTGGGACGGCAAAGCATTCCGCGAAGAAGGCAAAGTGGTCGAAAACTCAAAAGAAGGCTTCCGCCAATTCTTGTTAAACCACTTCGAAGATTCAGACATTCTACTCAATAAAGATCGCATGGACGAACGTCAAGCGTTAGCTCGTGACAACGCCCTTCCTGTTGATGCCTTGATGGATGTTTCTAGAACCTACATCGGCATTGCTGAAAAGATTACCGGCAAGAAAATCGAATTGTCTGATAATCCTAAAGCAGAAATCGTTCAGATCTTAAAAGACGAATTTAAACTGGTTGATTAATCGGATATAACAAGTGGCGACTCTCACGAGTCGCCACTCTTAATTAATGTCCTGCAAGATGATTCCACTCGGGTAACAACACGATAGAGTTTGGATTGAAGCCATTGGCTTTAAAAGTATCAATCCTATGAGTTACCTCATTATTAACCATATCCACTACCGTTATTTCACCATCGCTCATCCCCGGTAAATTTATAAAGGAGTTTTGTACAAACCCTAAACTACCGTCTTTTGTGAAAGCAATATGGTGAGCCCCTTCGGCGGTCACATATGTTTTTACCAAGTTGGGTTTCGCGCTGTTTTCTGAAATATCAAAAACATGCACTTTTCCCGGTTTTGCAGTAGAAACATACAGAGTGTTTGCATCATCGCTAAAATAGATTTCAAGCGGCACTCCTGCTCCCTCAGTTGAAAAATCAAATACTTCAGCAGCATCAAAATCTTTCTTTTTCTCATCCCAAGTTAAGGTCCATAAAGTACCACCTTGCATATTTGTCACATAAGCAACAACAGGGTTGCTGTTGGGTACAAATAAAACTTCAACCGGCGCCTCGCCAGCAGGCTCTTCTTTGTTAGAAACCTTAATGGAATCCATCACCTTGTGGGTACTTGCTTCAATCACTGAAATATAATTACCAGCTTTTGTCATATCTGGACTGACCGTGCTGGTCACTAAAATTCGGTCAATATCATTATTAATTGCAATTCCATGTGGATAAGGTTTTGGCATTTTAAGCTCTTCCAACACCTTATCTGTTTTAGCATCTCCAACATAAACATTGTCTGAACCCATACAGGTTAGGTACCACTTGCTGTTATCGGCTGAAAAGACAACATCCTCACCCATCTTACAATTATCAAGCTGAATAACCTTAAGTCGATATGGGAATTTATTCATCTCCATAACCCGTAACTCACTCTTGCCAAGGGCAGTGATATAGGCTTTGGTCATTGTTTTGTCATAAAAGATATGATGTGCCACTAAGTCAGCGGGTAGGGGTATATCGACTAGGATTTGCCCAAAAGCATCTGATTTTGGGTCTACATCCATGACTGCGATACCTTCTTCCCTTTGTTGTGGTCCAGAAAGCTTAAGGGATTTCAATGAGTCTGCAGGCTTGCTCTCATAATTGATTAAGGCCAGTATTTCACCTTGGCTAGTGCTGGAATAGGCTCCAAGCACCACAATAATTACCGTTATAGCTAACTTAAACATAAACAACTCCTTGTTCTACTCTAAATGAGGAACTAATTACTATATCCTAAAGTGGTGCATTTCACCTCAAATTTGTTTATATTTTAACCAAGCAAAGGAGCTGTCATATGAAACTTTCATCCATAGTCGAAACTGCGTCCCTCACCCTACTCGTTTTAATACTTTCTCTAACCCCGATATCGCTTCATGCCGGGAATAAAACTGCCGATGTATTGGTCAATATTGTTCAAGGAAAGATAGAAGGCGTAGATACCTTAAGGTACAACCAAAACGAGAAGGTCGCGATTACAATCAATTCAGATAAACCTATGGAGCTTCATGTGCATGGGTATGATATTACTTTGAATTTAAAAGCAAACGAGTTGGCCATATTAGAGTTTGATGCAGTGACCGCAGGAAGGTTTGCGGTCACTCAGCATGATGCTCATGGCGGTGATAGTCATGGGGCTATTTTTTATATTGAGATTTACCCTGAATGAAGGTTCAGAGCGTTAAATTTACTTGTGTATTCTTAGCTGTACTCGGCATTAGTGCCTTAATTAGCGACCCTCTGTATGCTCACTCCTTTGGCGAACGATATGATCTTCCACTACCGTTATCCATGTATCTAACGTCAGCGGCTATAGTCGTACTGATTTCCTTTATAATCGCAGCAGTCTTTTTACGCCAATCAAAGCTTGTCAATCTATCACCCTCTATCCAGCTTAGCTGGTTCCTACCACCTGGTTCAATAAGTCGAAAAATCACTAAAGTTATTGTTCAGGTTCTTGGTGTCGCGCTATTTTTCTTAACATTATTAACAGCTTACTTTGGAGATAATGAGACCTTCAATAATTTCTCCCCGACATTTGTTTGGGTCATCTGGTGGGTTGGATTTACCTTTATCGTCGCTCTGATAGCCAATGTATGGCCAATTGTTAATCCTTGGCGAACGCTTGCACTGTGGAGTCGTGTATTTAAGGTAGAAAAGCGACGTCTATATCCCGAAAAGCTAGGTGCCTGGCCAGTGGTTATAACCTTTCTAATTTTTGCCTGGTTAGAACTCATAGCCGAAGGACCAGAAATACCCAATACACTCTTCTGGTTAATCCTAATCTACAGTTTATATACTTGGATAGGCATGGCTATTTTCGGGATCAACAACTGGTTACAAAACGCCGATCTTTTCAGTCATTTTTTCAATCTATTCGGTCGCTTCTCACTTTTCAATCTAGAAAGTAATAATATAACACTTCGTGTCCCTGGCTCCGGACTTGCTCATGACAAGCCATTACACTTTTCTGAAACATTCTTTGTGATCTTACTTCTTTCAACTGTATCTTTTGACGGGATTTTAGAAACACCATTATGGAAAGACCTGCTCAGTTATATTTCAGAAAATCAATTAATAAGGCCATTACTAATAGAACTACAAGCCAGTGGCGTGGATATCATAATATTGACCAAGAGCTTGGCCCTATTAATCATGCCGTGCCTTTTATTAGTGGTTTTTTTAATGTTTTGTTATCTAAGCGTTAAAGCTGGAAGAAGCAAAATGCAACTAACAGTTGCTGCAGGACATTACGTATTATCACTGGTTCCAATTGCGCTGGCATATCATATAGCTCATTACATTTTTTACTTAATGATTGCAGGACAACAAATCATTCCTCTTGCTTCTGATCCATTTGGTTACGGATGGGATATTTTTGGGACTCAAAATTATGCTATAGATATCGGAATGATCAACGTTAAAACGGTTTGGTTTATCTCCATATACGCAATCATAATTGGACATGTTATAGGAGTCGTACTAGCTCACTATTCAGCAATAAAGATTTACCAAAACCACAAACAAACGCTAATGAGTCAAATCCCACTGCTATTGTTAATGATTGCCTATACCATGCTAAGTCTATGGATCTTATCTCAACCAATCGTAGAGTAATGTCTGACTTATAAGAGCATGCATGGAGCCATCGAATAGTTGAATCAGTCTTGCTGAACAGCACCGTAAAGATAATTTAATGATTGATTAAAATGTTTTTAATATTATTTAAATAGTTACTCGATCCTGCGGCAAGTGTCGGAAGGAAATACACGTGGAGCACCCTAAAGGAGGTGCCTCGGATATCACAAGATGACAGATCATATATTAAAGCGCTTAAAAACCTCTCCCGCCTTACCTGCGATCTGATAATCCACCACTGAGCTATTGGTTGGATCTGGGTTTATCTCTAACACTTTTGCGCCTTGACTTTTAGCCAGTGCTGCGAGTCCTGCAGCGGGATAGACCTGGCTGGATGTTCCTACTGATAGAAAGAGGTCACAAGAATAAGCTGCGCTTTCTGCTTCGCGCCAGGCTTGTTCGGGAAGGGCTTCGCCAAACCAGACGACAGAGGGTCTAACCTGGCCGCCACAATAAGTACACTCGGGAACAGCCTCTAACCCTTCAACGGATGCTTGGTGAATTTGGTTGCATTGCAAGCAATGGTTATGCCAGATATTACCGTGTAGTTCAGTAACAGGACTTGAGCCTGCTTTTTGATGCAGTCCATCGACATTTTGGGTAATTAAGCTGACAAGCTGATTGCCGTCTTGATGTGATCTTTGTTGCCAGCGCGCTATGGCAAGGTGGGCTGGATTAGGCTCTTTATCTTTGTTGACGTCTCTTCGCCATTGATACCATTGCCAGACGGTTTGCGGATCGTTGAGGAAACCATCAATACTGGCTAGTTGCTGTGGGTCATATTGGCTCCACAGTCCTTTACCCTCTTGTGCATCGCGAAAAGTGGCGATGCCACTTTCAGCGGAGACACCGGCGCCTGTTAAAATACAGACACGTTTGGCGTTTTCTATAAGATCGAGAACTTCCTGCTCGATTTCCATTGAGCTATTTTTTCTATAGCAGGTTATTTACTATCAGGACGTGGATAATTATCCGCCAATTCCTGATAAAGCAGATGTCTGAAATCTTCTTCTGAAGAATCCAGCTTATTCAGAATTTCGACCAAAACTTCATTGTCTTCACGGCCATCCCATTCTTTGATGTAGGTACCTTCTTTATAGCCTTTATCCTGACGGAAAAAGTTTAAGGTATTTTTACCCACATAACTTTTAAATAGCTCTTCAAATGGCATCTCCATTTGCTGCATACAACCGGCGAAACTGGCGCCATCAAAATGTTGGTACATTACAGCCTGAGCTGCCATCGTTTCAAGCGTTTGTTTAAAGTCATCTTTAACTTTTGGCTCTAACATTTCATTGGCAAGCTCTTCAGCAATGGCTTCGAACGAGGTTTCACCATCAATACGCGAACTTAAACCAAAGTGAAGAATATCCACCAGCTCCATCTTCACCTGATCCGCATCCGGCTTTTGATGTTTCCACCATTTCCAACCGTAGTGCTCCAACATTTCGGCACATTCAATCCAGATCGCGCGATACCATTCGAAACCTTGTTCGAACCACTGTTCATTCACTTTGGCATTCATGGCGTTTTGCATTTCAAGCATCACTGCAATTTGTCTAATCATGGTGTGTTTATCTGGCATAACATTTCCTTAAATACTTTATAAACTCCCCGCTATTGGGGAATGACAATACCTAACTGTCGATCACACATTCAAACTACCAGTTTTTATGGCGTTTAATCAATTCGTAGGCTGCTTTAATTTCCTGCGTTTTTTCAGTTGCCATCTTAATCATCTGTTCTGGCAACCCTTTAGCTACCAGTTTATCAGGATGATGCTGCGACATCAGCCGACGGTAAGCACGTTTTACGCTTTGCTGGTCATCGCTGGCTTTAACACCGAGCACTTGATAGGCCTGCTCAACACTGGGCCCGCTCACATCTGCCTGGCTATATCCACCGTGATGCTGCCCGCCCTGCTGTTGCGAATGTTGATAAAACCTTTGCTGAGCCTGCACCATTTTGATCAGCTGGTCAATCATGAAGGCTGCAAAGCCAAGCGACTTGCCGACATAATGCAAAACAGCTCTTTCGCGTTCGTGCACAATGCCATCGGCCATCGCCATGCTGATCTGCACTTCCATAAACATCTGCATTAAGTTGCGCCGTCTGTGACACTCGCGCTTAAATTGCTCCAACACGCCATTCAGATCAAAGTCCTGCGCTTTGCCCTGGCTAAATAAGTCAACCGCCAATTTGCGCGCAGTCTGATCAAGACCCATTCGACGCATCACTTCTTCGGCATGGCGAATTTCTACTTCTGTGACGCGCCCATCGGCTTTAGCGATATGCCCCATCACCGAAAAGGTTGCGGTAAAGAATGCCGCCTGCACACGTTCCTGCGAACCTGGCTCTAAATGCTCTTCACCTTTTTTATCAATTTGATGGCCAACCACACCACCCAAAATCGCACCGATAGGGCCGCCAAGCGAAAAGCCAATGACACCACCCAGTAATTTTCCAAACCAAGTCATACGTTTTTATCGTTCTCTAAGTTAAATTCAATGGTTTTCAGTTTACGCTGAAAACTTTCGTTTAGTTTCTGCAAACGTTCAGGCGTTCCAATATCGTGCCAGCGCCCCTGATATAACTCATAGGTCACTTCATCCTGCTCCATCAACTGACGCAAGATCGGGCCTAATGGAATCGCCTCATCTTCAGGCAAGTCCGCAAACACCTTGGGGTGATAAACGCCCACTCCTGAGAAAGTCAGTTTAGGTTCGCCTTCTGACTTCACCTTGCCACCTTCGGTAACACAAAAATCACCTTCTGGATGATGCTCTGGGTTTGGCACTAAAACAATGTGTGCGCTCGCCTCAGGTTCTTTTGCAATAGGCGTATAGTCGATGTCAGTCCAGACATCGCCATTGACCACGATAAAAGGTTCGTTTTCAAAAAAATCTAACGCTTTGCGAATGCCACCGGCTGTTTCCAGTGCCTGCTCTTCGGGTGAGAAGCTCAGGTTCACGCCCCAATAAGCACCATCGCCCAAGTATTCAGGAATCAGCTCACCGAGCCATGAGGTATTAATAATAATATCGTCAATGCCCGCTTCTTTGAGCGCTTCGATATGCCACTCAACAAGTGCTTTGCCATTGACTTTAAGTAGTGGCTTGGGTCGCTCATCCGTCAGCGGACGCATCCGCTCGCCGCGACCAGCCGCCAATATCATGGCTTTCATACACCGACCCCTAATGCATCTTCTTCAATACGCTTACGATAGAGCGGCATAATGGTGTCTTGTAACCACTGATGGAAATTAGCCATTTCAGGATATTTTTCTGCTTGCTGAAGTATATAGTTGAGGGTCAGTGGGATATCTTTCAAGTAACCCGCTTTGCCGTCCCGGAAATTCAGGCGCGAAAAAATGCCAGCAACCTTGATATGGCGCTGTAGGCCCATCCAGTCGAACCATTTCAGAAAGGTTTGTTTTTCGAGTGGAAACGGCGACTGCTCAATAAAATAGTCAATCCAGTCCAGCACTTTGTCCTGCGGCCATTGGATATAGCAATCACGCAGCAATGACAATAAATCATAGGTTATTGGACCATAAACCGCGTCCTGGAAATCAATAATGCCGGGCTCCTGCCCTTCGATATACATGATATTTCTAGAATGATAATCGCGATGCACAAATACTTGCGGCTGTTCCAGTGCGCTGACCGTCAGTTGCTCGAAAGTCTTGTCCAGTAACTGATGTTCCTGCTCCGACAACGGATAATTCAGATAACGACCTAAAAACCACTCACGAAACAACTCCATCTCAGTATTCAATAGAGTGCTGTCATAAGCAGGAAGTGAATCGGCATTATCAATCGACTGCATGGTGACCAGGCTATCAATTGCGCTTTTATACAGAACATCAGCACTTGGAGCCGATTCGGAAGGATTGAGTAGTAGTGGCAAGTACAGCTGGTCGCCTAAATCTGACAGCAACATAAAGCCATCAGCAAGGTCGTAGGCCAATACCTGCGGGGCATTGACTACTTTGAGCATATCAGCAACTTTAATGAATTGTTCGGAGTTTTCGTGCTCTGGTGGCGCATCAACGCAGATCCAGCTTTGCTGGTCATTGCCCCAGCGAAAATAACGGCGGAAGCTGGCATCACCGGACACCATGCTCCATTGCAGTGTTGCAACATGAGGATTCAGAGTGCGAATTTTGGCGTATGCCCAGAATTTAAGAGCTTCTTGTCGGCTATCTTTTTCCATTATAGGTTTTCATTCTTGCAAATAAGCGTTTATCATTGTGCCATTCTATCACTTGGTCACTTTCCGCGCCTTGAAACCTATGTAACAAAGCGTTGGTGGCGAATAGCGGAAGGTAAAATAACGGATACATGGTAAGCAAGAAAACTCCTTGGGTACACCCTTTTTTAGCGACTGGCTTCCTGTTTGCGGCATCTTCTGTGCCGGCGCTTGCCTTGGCTGCTGAAAATCAAACCGTCACGCAGGAAACTCTTTCAGAAGAAGCTCTTTCAGAAAATAACCTCTCTGAGCAAACCCTTATTGAGCAGACCGAAGAGAATGACTTAGTCAGTAAAGATGTTGGCTTTAAGTTTCCAGAGTTCTACACCTGCCCTAGTGAGCCGATGGAGCCTATTCGTTATCAAGCTGTTCGTAATGAAGAAACCGGTCCAATTCGAGTCTATTCTGATAGCGCCGTGCGCGAAGGTGATAGAGCCTACTTAAATGGCAATGTGGTGGTCACTCAAGATGGCCAGCAACTGACTGCCAATAGCCTGACAGCCGACAACCTGACGCAAAGTTACCGAGCGGAAGGCGACTTATTATTCACTAATCAGAATTTCGTGGTCGGTGCTGATAACCTGAGCTTCCAGGCTCTACAAGGTAAAACTGAAATCAGCAACACGCGTTTTCACCTATACAGCAACAATGGTAACGGCTCAGCGGAGACCATTACCATTGATAACAACCAGGTTTTAACCCTTTCGGACTCTGAATTTTCTACCTGCCCGACCAATCAACGAAGCTGGGCTTTTGAGTCCGACGAAATTGTTATTGATCGGGAAAGTGGCTGGGGCAAAGCTTACAACAGTGTCGTTAAAGTGGCGGATGTGCCGGTATTCTGGCTACCCTACATTACATTCCCAATTGATGACCGTCGCAAAAGCGGAATCTTGCCACCATCATTCAGTAACTCAGATCGCAATGGCCGCGATATTAGTGTGCCTTATTATTTTAATCTGGCACCCAATTATGATTTAACGCTCACTCCGCGCTACATGACCTCACGCGGTTCCATGCTGGGTTCAGAGTTTCGCTATTTAACGGAAGACAGCAATGGCGAACTGTTTTTCGAATATCTGCCTAACGATAAAGACCCCAATGCATTGGGTGATAAGCGTTGGCAATACGAAGTTCAACACTTGACCGACCTTGGCGATGACTGGACCACCGGCATCAATGCCCGCAACGTCAGCGATGATGGCTATTATCAGGACTTTGGCGGCAGTTTGGAAAACAGTAACCAGGATATTTTATCGCAGAACTTATATGTTCAACACCGCAGTAAGGACTGGTTTTTCCGCACTGAGTATAAAGATTGGGAATTGCTGAATAGTCCGGTAGAGCGTTATACCATCGCCCCACGCATACAAATGACTCGCTTTTTCGAGCCAGATGAAAACGGCTTCCATGCACAAATTCACAGCGAGCTGACTCGATTCGATAAAGATAATGAGATTACCGCCAACCGCTATCATTTTGAGCCATCTATTGGCTGGAGCCATGAAACCTTATACAGCTTCTTCCGCCCACAGGTTAAATATGCAGTAACCCACTATCAGCAGAAAGATCTCACTGGCAATGTCGACCACTTAACTCGTACATTGCCTACCGCCTCTGTGGATACGGGCCTGTATTTCGAGCGCTTTATGGATGTGGATGATGAACGCTATACCCACACCCTGGAGCCGAGACTGTTCTACCTTTATACGCCCTACGAAGCACAAAGTGATATTGGTATCTATGACACCAGCTTGCCCACCTTCAACTTTACTCAACTGTTTAACACCAACCGATTCAGCGGAATTGACCGCATTGGTGACGCCAATCAAATCAGCGGTGCATTAACCAGCCGAATCCTAGACTCTGAAGGACGCGAAAAGGTTTCCATGTCATTAGGTCGAATTGTCTATTTGGCTGATCGTCAGGTGCAACTGATAGACACCACAGACCGAGAGACTGAAAAGCAGTCGGGGCTACTTGCCGAAGTCAACTGGCGCTGGACCGACTCGCTTGAAGTGAAATCGGTTGTAGAATGGGATGATCAGACCAACGATACCACTCATGGCTTGATCAATTTGCACTACGAACCAGAACCTAACCACATTATCAATTTAGGCCACCGTTACCGCGAACGCCTGGATAGAAGGCAGGAAGAAGCAGAGCTGGCTTTTGCCTGGCCGATCAAAGATAATTGGCGCCTTTTAGGCCGTTACAACCAAGATTTGGTGGAAAATCGAACCAATGACTCCTTTCTTGGTCTAGAGTATGAGTCATGTTGTTGGGCAGTGCGTTTAGTGGCACGACGATACTTGAATATTCAGCTCGATAGTGAAGGATTTATCTTGCCGGGGCAAAGCGATGAACATAACTCCGGCGTCTTTTTACAGTTTGTCTTAAAAGGGATTGGTAGTCTGCGCGGCAGTACCACAGAGTTTTTAGAAGACAGCATTTACGGTTACGAAGATTTATTAGGCAAATAATCTATGATTCTTAAAAAAGCATTAATTGGTTTTACTTTATGCCTTGCGGCATTTTCTCTACAGGCAGAAGTCATTGATAAAGTTATTGCGCATGTGGATGAAGATGTGATTCTGCAAAGCGAGCTTAATCGCAAAGTAATTCAAGCTAAGCAACAAATTCGTTCACGCGGCGGGCAATTGCCTCCTGAAGATATTCTACGCAAAGAATTGCTTGAGCAGCTTATTATTCAAAGCTTGCAATATCAGATGGCCCAACGCTCTGGCATGCAACTTCAACCGGCTGAACTACAGCAGTATGCAGCTCAAGTCGCACAAAATAGTGGCATGACGCTGGATGAGTTCCGCTTGAATCTGGCACAGCAAGGAATTTCTTATGAACTATTCCTGGCTGACTTGCGCAAAGAAATTTTGACCGGTCAATTGCGTGATGCTTTTGTGTCTCGCCGGATAAAAATCAGTGACAAAGAAATAGACTCGGTCATTCAATCCATGAATGCACAAAACCAGGTCGAATATCATCTTGGACATATCCTGATTTCAGTACCTGAAGATGCGGATGAAGACACTGAAAACCAAGCTAAACAAAAAGCTATAGCAGTCATGAAAAAACTTAAAGCTGGTGCAGACTTTACTGAAACTGCGAAAGCTGTTTCAAATAGCCCTGACGCACAAGAAGGCGGTGATTTTGGCTGGCGTACAGAAAGCAACATGCCTACACTATTCGCTAATGTGGTGAGCTTCTTGGATACCGGCGATGTTTCACAGCCAATTCGCAGTCCTTCAGGTTTTCATATCCTAAAGATTAAAGACAAGCGTGGCGAGCAGCAGCATTTAGTTCAGCAAACCAACTCTCGACACATCTTAATCCGCCCTGACGCTATCACTACCGAAGAAGACGCTAAACAGCAGTTACAAAATATTCGTCAACGCGTGCTTGCAGGCGAAGCAGACTTTGGGGACGAAGCAAAGAAACACTCAGATGACCCGGGCTCAGCAAAACTTGGCGGTGAGCTAGGTTGGAATAACTTGGGTGTGTATGACCCAGTATTCGAACAGACCTTAGCAGGGCTTGACGATAATGAAATCAGCGAACCATTCCAGTCTAGTTTTGGCTGGCATATCGTTCAGCTTCTTGGCCGTCGCACCAATGATCAAACTGATGCGATGAAACGCCAACAAGCTATGCGCATTCTACAACAGCGTAAGTTTGGCGAAGAAGTTGAAAACTGGATTCGCGAATTACGCGACGAAGCTTACGTTAAGAAAATTGTGGAAGAAGACGCTTGATCCAACCGGCACGAATTCTGATTACGGCAGGGGAACCTGCCGGGATCGGCCCTGAAATTATCGTCAAACTGGCACAACTGCCTCACAGTGACCAACTGATTGTCTGCGCCTCTCCAGCACTTCTTAAAGATACCGCCCAGCAATTAAACCTTCCTCTGCAACTTACCGAGTTTAATGCCAATGAAACAGTCCTCGCTCATCGAAGCGGTCACCTTTGGCTGGTTCCAGTTGATCTAGAGTCCTCTGTGGCACCCGGTAAACTTGATCAGGCTAATGCTGCTTATGTGATTAACACTCTTGAAACAGCGCATAAGCTGGCCTTCAATGGTACGGTTGATGCCATTCTTACTGGCCCGGTTCACAAGGGCATTATTAATCAATCAGGTTTAACCTTCACTGGGCACACTGAATTTTTTGCAGAGCAAAGCAATGTCAGCAAAGTAGTTATGATGCTGGCGACCGAAGGATTACGAGTAGCTCTAGCGACTACTCACTTGCCATTAAAAGATGTTCCTGATGCCATTACGCCTCAATTGTTGCATGAAGTTATTGAGATTCTTATTGGCGAGCTACAGTACAAGTTTGCCCTTAAGCGCCCTAAGATTTTAGTCTGTGGATTGAACCCTCATGCTGGCGAAGATGGACATTTAGGGCGCGAAGAAATTGATACCATTATTCCGACTCTCGAAAAGATGCGCACTCAGTTCGATGCCGAGCTGATTGGCCCTATTCCCGCTGATACCGCCTTCCAATCCAAATGGTTAGAGCAGGTGGATACCGTTTTGGCAATGTACCATGACCAAGGCCTGCCGACTTTAAAGTACAAAGGGTTCGGCAATGCCATTAATCTGACTCTCGGGCTGCCTTATATTCGCACCTCAGTTGACCACGGCACAGGTCTGGATATTGCAGGACAAGGCTTTGCTGATATCGGTAGCATGCAATATGCGCTACAATTCACTCAGCAATTGATTCATAACAGCAAATCGAACTAATCACTTAAGTTACTAACTCATGGCAAAATCTCGTATGGTTCAGGGTCATCAGGCCCGCAAACGTTTCGGTCAGAATTTCCTCTCAGACAATCACTATATTCAGCGTATTGTTGAGTCGATTGCTCCCCAGGCTAGTGACCGACTGGTTGAAATTGGCCCAGGTCTTGGAGCTATAACCGAACACTTGGTCGATAAGGTTTCCGAGCTGCATGTGGTTGAACTCGATCGCGATCTTATTCCGCGCTTAGAGCAAAAATTTGGCCAACATAATAATTTCACAATCCACCATAGTGACGCGCTTAAGTTCGACTTCAGCCAACTAGCCAATAGTGAACAAATCCGAGTCGTCGGTAACTTGCCTTACAATATTTCAACACCACTGATTTTCCATCTTCTCAATCAACGTGAAAGCATCAAAGATATGTACTTCATGTTGCAAAAAGAGGTGGTAGAACGCATTTGCGCCCAACCAGGTACCAGCTCATACGGCCGCTTAAGCGTTATGACTCAATACTACTGTCAGGCCGACCTGTTGTTTCTGGTCCCGGCCGGGGCTTTCCAACCTCCCCCTAAAGTCGAGTCTGCGATTGTCCGATTACAACCTTACGATCAACTCCCTTTTCCGGTTGAAGATGCAAAGCTCCTGAACCACATCGTTACCGCCGCATTTGGCCAACGCCGCAAGACCTTGCGTAACAGCCTGAAGAACTTTATTGATGAATCCGGCTTAGAGCAACTGGATATCAAATCCACCGAACGAGCAGAACAACTTTCGTTGGCTCAATTTGTAGATATTTGTCGTCAAGTGGAGTTAAATCAAGCAGATTAAGTGCTTGTTTGATCAAGAATTTTGCCCCTTTACAGCATAAGCGACTTTGATTATTATGGAACTTATGGAAATCACTCAAGGATATGAGTATGAAACCTAACACAGTACCTTATATGGAAGATGCACGTCGTTTTTACCGCGTAACTGTTCACCTGCCAGTGGCTGTTCGCCAGCATGATTCGCAGGTATTTCTAACAGAAAGCCTCGACATTTCAGAAGGTGGCGTTCTCATCAAAAACAATCTCGGCGATAGAGTCAATTCAGGCGATGTAGTTAAGGTTCATATTGAAGGCATCCTCGGTGAGGACGAAAGCAAGATGATTCTACATGCCATGCGTATTGTTCGAATTGATGACGAGAAGATTGCGCTGGAATTTGTATAAACACTCGCTTCTACACACAACATTTCACAAAAATCACCCGCTCCAGAGAAGTGTACCGACCATATCTCGCTTGGTCGTTGACAGAGGTATTGACACAATTTACCTTCCCATTTTCAGAGAAATGTAGATTTAGGCAGTCTATAACCTGTCCTGAATTATAAAAAAATAACTAATGCAAAAATGCATTGTTGATATTCACTCTTGCCTCTCCTTTTAAAAGCATACACGACAGAAAACTATAAAATACGATACATAGCGATACATTTGAGCTATAACTGGCTGATTATTGAGCGTTCGAAACATTTTTATGAATAAATAAAACTAATCATTTGACCAAGCTAAACTAATGCGTTAGTTTTATTGCCGGAACTCATCGTACCAAGGACAGTTGTACTAACTTACCTGTCTGAGGGCGATGAGTTTTTTGCATCTAAAATACACAAAACCATTGCCAATATGGAGTAATGGGTAGGGGGAGACAAAATGTCCTTTAAAATCAATATGGCTTGCGCAGCTACCTTGTTAGCACTTGGCGTGTCTGCCAATGCGAATGAGTCAGCACTGACTTCAACTGAAACCACCGCTGGCGGCGGTAACAAAGCAAAAGAGCGTGTTATCGTTAAATTCCGTCCCGGACAAGGCAATGCTATGAAAGCACTTGCTCAACAAACTGGCGGCAACCTGAAAGTTGATTTACCGCAACACCGAGCTTTTGCTATAGAAGTTCCAGTACAAGCTCTGCCAGGCCTGCGTAAAAACCCGAATATTGAGTACGTGGAAACCGACCAAAAACGACACTTCTCGTCTACTAACTTAAACACTGTTCAAATTGAGCCTTGGGGCATCTCCCGCGTTGAAGGGGATATTGTTTCAGATAACAACGGCGGTAACCGTAGCGTCTGTATTATCGATTCTGGCTACGATATCAATCATTCTGACTTGAGCTCGAACAACGTATCAGGTACTAACAACTCAGGAACCGGTAATTGGTATGAGCCCGGTGGCTCACACGGTACTCACGTTGCCGGTACTATTGCTGCGGTAAAT
Organism: Kangiella sp.; assembly: GCF_048265365.1. Lineage (NCBI taxonomy): Bacteria > Pseudomonadati > Pseudomonadota > Gammaproteobacteria > Kangiellales > Kangiellaceae > Kangiella > Kangiella sp. Next base: position 804,514 of record NZ_JBLXBT010000001.1, on the reverse strand, counting down.
AATGGTTCTGGTCTTGTCGGCGTCCTACCTAACGGTAATCTTAACCTGCACATTGTTAAAGTCTTTAACGAAAGTGGCTGGGGTTACTCCTCAAGCCTGATTTCTGCTGTAGATACATGTGTTAACGCTGGCGCCAATGTCATCAACATGAGTCTTGGTGGAAGCGGTTCATCGACTACAGAAGGCAACGCCTTTGCGAACCACTACAATAATGGTGTTTTAAGCATTGCTGCTGCTGGTAATGGAGGGGACACATCTCATTCATATCCTGCTTCCTACGATACTGTAGTATCGGTCGCCGCGCTGGATTCAACCAATCAGCACGCTAACTTCTCACAACGCACCGATCAAGTAGAACTATCCGGCCCGGGTGAGGCCATCTTGTCGACTGTAGGTATTGGTGATGGTTACTTGGGCCAACTCGTAGTAGGCGGCACTGATTATTTCGATAACGGCGTTGTGCCACAAAACTTTTATAACAGCAGCTTAGAGTTCGACAATAGCGCAAACGTTGGCTCTGCTTCAGGCACGCTGGGTGTCTGTTCAACATCAGGAACCAGCTATAACTGTCCAAGTATGGTCGGCAAAGTGTGTTTAGTTGAGCGTGGTGAGAACCAGGCAGACAATACCAGCTCGACAGAAAATAATTACCCGGAATACCGTGCAGTTGACGCTTGTATGGATGCGGGCGCAGCAGGTGTTGTTGTTTACAGTAATGCAGCACGTCCAGGTTTGCAGCATCCATTCTTAATCGACTTCAATAGCAAGATTGGCAATACGCCAGTCGTTTCAGTTGACCGAGCTACCGGTCTTGAACTTGCTAATCGAGCGGGTCAGAGCGTAACCATGTCTAAAGACGGAGGCCAGAATTGGTCATACTACAACGGCACCTCTATGGCCTCTCCACACGTGGCTGCAGTAGCGGCTTTAGTTTGGAGCCACCATTCAAGTTGTAGTGCAGCAGAAATTCGTAACGTATTGCAAAATACTGCTCAGGATGTAGATGCTGCCGGTCGTGATAACAAAACTGGTTTTGGATTAGTTAAAGCTAAAGCCGCAGTAGATTACATTACCAATAACGGTTGTGATGGAAATGGCGGCGGCAATGAGCCACCACCAAGTGATGATGCACTGGAAAATAATGTTGCTAAAATTTTCTCCGGCGCTAGAAACACAGAAACTCGTTTCACCTTCGAAGTGCCATCTGATGCAACCGATGTAAACTTTGATATGTCAGGCGGTTCTGGCGATGCAGATCTGTATGTGAAATTTGGTAGTGAGCCGACAACATCCAGCTACGATTGCCGCCCTTATAAAAATGGTAATAGCGAAAGTTGTAACTTTACAGCACAGACCGGCACTTACTATGTCATGGTTTATGGATACAGCGCCTATGCTGATGTAAGCCTGGTAGCTAGCCACAATGGCGGCGGCAGTTCACAGCCACCTGCTGGCGGTAGCTTAAGCGAAAGCAACCTTAGCGGAACCTCAGGAAGCTGGAAGCATTTCAGCATTGACGTTGGTGCTAATATGAGTGCTCTTGATATTGCCATGAGTGGTGGTTCAGGTGATGCCGATTTATACGTTAGGCATGGTAGCCAACCCACAACTTCTAGTTATGATTGTCGCCCATATAAAAATGGTAACAGCGAAAACTGTAACTTCAGCAATCCTGCAGAAGGTACTTGGTACATTAGTATTCGTGGTTACACGTCCTATTCGGGCGTAAACTTGGAAGCTGTTTGGGAATAAATCCTGAATAACTTGTTCCATACCTATATTGGGCAGCTGCGGCTGCCCTTTTTTATGGCCCTGTTTTTTTTAACTCGAACAAGCTATTATTAGCGCCATATTCCATTCGAAACTACATTCACTCATGCAAGATTACCAAAAGCAATTTATTGAGCTGGCACTTAGCAAAAACGTCCTTAAATTTGGTGAATTCACTCTTAAGAGTGGACGTTTAAGCCCTTATTTTTTTAATACAGGCTTGTTTGACAGTGGCTATGACCTTGCTCAACTTGGTCGTTGCTATGCACAAACCATTGTTGACCAGAAGATCTCCTTTGATCTGTTATTTGGGCCAGCTTACAAGGGCATCCCACTGGTAAGCACCACCTCTGTCGCCCTGTCAGAACATCATAATATCAATACCCCATACAGCTTTAACCGCAAAGAAAAGAAAGACCATGGTGAAGGGGGTAATATTGTCGGTAGCACACTGCATGGTAAAGTCTTAATTATTGACGATGTCATTTCAGCGGGAACAGCAATTCGTGAGTCCATTGATATCATTAAAGAAAGTGGTGCAGAACCTTGTGGTGTATTAATCGCACTGGATCGACAGGAGCGCGGTCAGGGTGAACTATCAGCCGTTCAGGAAGTCGAACGTGATTACGGTATCCCAGTCTACTCTATTATCAAGCTCGCCGATCTCATCAACTATTTGCAGCACAACACAGAATTTGGCAGTTTCTATGATAAAGTACTTGAGTATCGTCAAACTTACGGCGTTTAGCCACAGTATTTAATCTCACTGGAGTTTTATGAAAAAATACCTGCTTCTTTTTTTATCCCTGTTGCTTGTTAGCCAGGTTGCTTTAGGCAAAAACTTTTATCGCTACAAAGACAGCAATGGTCGCCTGATCGTTAAAGACTACCTTCCTTCAGAAGCGGTCACTGTCGGTTATGATGTCGTCAACGAAGAAGGCCGGGTACTAGAACGAGTGCCTGCTGCATTGACAGCTGAAGAAAAAGAAGCTGAGCTAATCAAACAAGAGCAGATGGAAGCATTGCAGAAGAAGCAGATGGAAGAAAGGCGTCGTGATATTTTATTGATTCGCCAATATAAAACGACAGAAGATATTCAGAGAACGGAAAAGAATCAAACCGCAGCTTTACGGGCCAATATTGATCTGCTTGATGGACATAACTCAAGCCTGACTAAAAAGCTTGAGCAGCTACAGGGACGTGCCGCAGACTTTGAGCGTCAAGGCAAAGCCGTGCCGAAAAATATCTTGAATGAAATCGAAGCAACCAAGTCTCAAATAGAAACCAACAAAGCATCAATAGTCAGGTATGAAGATAAAATTAAAGCAATCGAAGCACAGTTTCAAAAGGATCTGATTCGCTTCAAAGAACTCCAGGCACTACAGTTGATTGAGCGTAATCGTAGCAATGGCAATAGCGCCAGCAATAGCTCAGTTTACAGTTGCCCAGATAAACCAGCCTGTGATAAAGCTTGGAAGTTCGCACAAATATTTGCCCATGAGAATGCTTCTAACAAGCTGGAAATCGTTACTGATACATTGATTGTTACAGGCAAGGCACAAAGTGATAATCAAATATCTTTATCGATTACCCGTATCCCAGGCGAAGCTGACAGTATGCAAATCGTTATGGAAGTAGGTTGTCACACCTCGGAAGCGGGGACCAAGCTTTGCAGCAGTCAGGAAGTGATTAGTCTAAAGAATCAATTTATCAACTACCTGACTGAAAGAGAAAGCTTATAATAAGGTTAGTTTAGTTAGACTCTAAATAAACTAAGCCGAGCAGTAATGGCCATTGCTGCTCCCAACTCGCCAATGGCGATTGTAAGAAGTCAGTTCTAACATACTGCTGAATACGACCTTCAACAATTGCCATCAATAAATTAGCGCGACTAGCAACATCCGGGGTAAACTTGCCACTAACCGCGACTTCATGCTGCCGTAACTGTTGTTTAAGCTGCGTTTCAATGCGATTAAATAACTGACTAATCCGCCCTCTCAAACGCTCATGCTCACCAGCCAAAGCTTCGCCAGTCAGTAAACGACATATTCCAGGGTTTCGACTGGCAAAGGTCAGGACCAACGTCATAATCTGATAGCATTGTTCACGAATGTCTTCCTGCTCTTTGCTAATGCGGTTAACTCTCGAGAATAATGCTTCCTCAGTAAATTCAATTAACCCTTCAAACATTCTCGCTTTACTTGGGAAATGGCGATACAACGCAGCCTCTGAAACACCAACCTCCTGAGCTAGTTTTGCCGTAGTAATTCTCTCCCCTGGACCTTTCTCTAACATCAAAGCTAAAGCTTGTAAGATCTCTTCTTTTCGCTTGGAATTTTTTTTGGTTGTCATAATACTCTCTATATCTTTTCAAACTTGTATTGATGTAAATGCATCAAAAGTTAACTTTCAACTTCGGTGCTATCGCTAATAGCTGCTCCCTCAACAGTGTCTTAACTTGTTCTAGCCCCTCGCTGGAATCTGCTTCAAATTTAACCACTATGCTCGGCGTCGTATTCGAAGCTCGAGCTAATAACCAGCGATCAGGGTATTCGACACGAATACCGTCAATCGTCGAGATTCGTCCCTCACCAAACTGAGCTTTCTTAATTAAGACCTCAATCAATTTGAATTTAATTTTATCAGCAACTGGCACATTGATTTCTTCAGTTTCCAGGCTTTGTGGTAACGGCTCAAACACCTCGGCCAATGACCGTGGATCTTTACTGAGAATCTCCAACAAGCGAGCTGCCGCGTATAAGGCATCATCAAAACCATACCAGCGTTCTTTGAAATAAATATGACCACTACCCTCACCACCCAGCTGCGCACCCGTTTCCTGCATCTTGGCTTTCATTAGTGAGTGGCCCGTTTTCCAGATAATCGGATGTCCACCATGTTTAGTAATGATTTCTGGCAGATGGCGCGTGCACTTAACATCGTAAATAATTTCAGCACCATTTTTACGCGACAGTACATCCATCGCAAACAACATCATCAGACGGTCAGTCCAAATCACATTACCCTGATTATCGATAACACCTAACCTGTCACCATCACCATCAAAGGCTAAACCAACATCCGCTTTTTCCTGCAATACCATCGCAATAACATCCTGCAGATTTTTAGCATGGTTGGGATCGGGATGATGATTAGGGAAATTGCCATCGATGGTGGTGTGCAGGCCGATCACATCACAACCCAGAGCCTGAAATAAGCGTGGTGCAATATTACCTGTCACTCCATTACCGCTATCAATAACCAGCTTTAATGGTTTATCAACCTTAACGTTAGAGGCAACCTCTTCAAGATATTGTTGTTCAATTTGATGTTCAGTAACCTGGCCGTTGCCACTTAAGAAATCTTGCTCGCGAATTCGCGTATAAAGTGCCTTTACATCTTTACCATGCAGGGTTTCTCCCGCTAGAACAATTTTAAGGCCATTATGGTTGCTCGGATTATGACTACCTGTCAGCATCACTCCAGAGTGGGTGTCCAGCTTGTGAGTGGCAAAATAAAGTAACGGTGTTGGCACCATTCCCAGATCGATAACGTCACGTCCACTATCAACTAAACCTTGTTTTAGTGCTTCATGCAGATCTGGACTTGAAAGCCGGCCATCTCTGGCTACCACCACATTTTGCTCACCACGTGAATAAGCCTCACTGCCAATTGCCAATCCTAACGCGTACACGACACCAGCATCAAAATCCTTATCCACTCGTCCACGAACATCATACTCACGGAATATATCCGCACTAATTTCGTGGCTAATAGTTTCTAAGTCATAATCTCCATTACTTAGGGAGGCTTGTTTTTCCGGCTTGGCTGACTTTTCCTCTTCTCCAGCTTCATCTTCAATATCCAGTCCGCTTTCTTCCACTTCCTCACTCTGTACTTCTTCAACCGGCTCTTTAAGACCAGCGACTCGACGGTAACTTGAAGCCATATCATTAAAGAACTTAAGGCTGAAGTTATTTGGCATGTGCTGATCATCAATGCCCTGAATAAAATCACGAGCATCCTTATTTAATAAACGCTGTAGACTCAGCATCGGCATTAAAGCTGCAATTAACAGCGCTATAACAGCGCCCAACATTAATAGAATAGGCAGTAGACCAGCTGTCGCCAGGAAGTTACCCGTACCTTGCCAGAAGGCTATCGACCAATTAGCACCAAACGCTGGCGAAACAACTAAGGGTTGACCTGCACCTGGATTAGTACCCACCGACGCTATGGTGTGATGTGTCCCGGCAAAGCTCTGACGCAATTCAAAATAGGTTCCCGGGTCAGCAGTTCCCAACAGACCCACCATCTCACTAGGTTTAACGGTAACCATTACTACTCTTTGAGCATTTAGCTTATGGACAAAGGCAACATAAGAAGGCTGTCCCTTGTTCAAAATCAGCTCAGGAGGAACATTCGCACCTGCAAAGGATTTGCCAAGTAAGTCCACCACCACATGGGTCACAACTGGACGACTGTCCAGATTGACCTGAAAATCTTCGGGAGAAAAGAATTGAATCTGATCAGCTTGTGGGATCGAGGCTTTTAAGTCACGAACTAACTGGGCTTCATCAGTGTCACCGCCACTTTGGCTAGCGACAGAAATAGTGCTTTGGATTTGATTAATCTTTTGCTCGATGAGATCAGCGCGCTCTTCAATCTGCGAACCGATTAATTGCTTTGCTTGTACTTCAAGTGGCTGCTGGATGCCGAGATAATACAGCACGGCCCCAACCACACACAATAAAGCCAAGCCAATAATTAGTGGTAGTAGAAAAAAGCTAACCAGACTTTTACCTTTCCCCATGCATCCCCCTTATAGATCCTTCGCGGTCTCATTGTTTGCATTGATGAAGCAAAGAGCTGATAACAACACTGATCAGTCATCTCAACCGTAACAGCCGATAAACTATTTTAAACCAGGTAAGAAACTCACCAACTGTTGTGCTATCACTGTTTTCAGCGCAGGCCCTAATTGCTCTACCTGCATTGCTCCATTATTTTTATAGTAAACACTCACTTCATTATTGTCACTTGAAAATCCAATATCTTTGCGGCTAACATCATTAGCACATATAACATTTATGCCTTTCTTGGCCATCTTAGCTTCTGCATATTCTTCGATATTGTTAGTTTCTGCTGCGAAACCGACACAAAATGCTGTATTTTGCTCCGCAGCCCACTTCAGAATATCCGGGTTCTGGGTCAACTCGACGGTTAAGCCATTATCAGATTGTTTCTTTAGCTTTTGCGTAGCAGTTTCTTTCGGACGGTAATCCGATACCGCCGCACAGGCTACAAAAGTATCGATACCTTTAAACTCACTTTGTACAGCTTCAAACATTTGCTGTGCTGTTTGTACGTCGATACGCTTGATTACAGCGCTAGCTATCAGGTTCACAGGCCCCGTCACTAGAATCACCTCAGCACCGGCCTTAGCTGCTGCTTCAGCAATAGCAAATCCCATCTTGCCTGAACTTCGGTTAGCTAGATAACGCACAGGGTCGATAGGCTCCACCGTTGGGCCTGCTGTAATCAACCAGCGTTGGCCTTGTAATGGTTTGTCGTTGAAGTGATCATCAATTCGGTTTAATAAATCGGCAGGTTCCAACATTCGACCAGGACCGACATCGCCACAGGCTTGATCACCCTCGTCTGGCCCCCAAATCTCGAAGCCTTTCTTGATAAGTTGCTGAACATTATTCTGAGTAGCAGGGTTTGCCCACATCTGCTGATTCATGGCAGGCGCTACAGCAATTGAGCTGTTAGTAGCCAAACACAGAGTCGTCAATAAATCATCAGCCATACCGGCGTTGAGGCGCGCCATAAAATCGGCAGAGGCTGGCGCAATAATAATAAAGTCCGCCCACCGGGCTAACTCGATATGACCCATCGCTGCTTCAGCGGCAGGATCGAGTAAATCATGATGAACAGGATTTCCACTGAGCGCCTGCAGCGTCAAAGGTGTGATAAAAGCTTGTGCGCCTTTCGTCATCACAACCCGTACTTCAGCACCTGCTTTTTTCAGGTTACGACAAAGCTCCGCACTCTTGTACGCAGCGATACCACCAGTAATGCCCAGAAGGACTTTTTTTCCTTGCAACTTCATGCTAACCGATTGATTTAACTTAACTTATAATATTTGGCACAGTTTACGCCTTTACGCACAAAATTTATAGCGAAAATCCTAATTACAGTTTTGCACAGACTATTTATCATTCGTCACTTTCAAAACTCACCACTAGAACAGGGAATACCATGAAAATAATGGAATGGCCGCAGGATGAAAGGCCAAGAGAACGACTATTACGCCAGGGCCCGCAAAGCCTCTCAGATGCAGAGCTTTTAGCCATTTTCCTGCGCACAGGAACACAAGGCCTTAATGCCGTTGATCTGGCTCGTCATCTTCTCGGAGAATTTGGTAGCTTACGCGCGCTGCTTGAAGCTGACCTGAAAAAATTCACCAGCCACCTTGGCCTTGGCAGTGCCAAATATTGTCAATTACAGGCCTGTTTAGAGCTTTCCAAGCGCTACTTACAGGAGAACTTGCAACACAGCCAGTCATTCAGCAACCCTAATGACGTTAAACTCTATTTAAAGAGTCTGCTGAGCCATCACAAGCGTGAACAGTTTGTTGCTCTGTTCCTCAATAACCAACACCAATTGCTAGCCTCAGAAACCCTATTTCTGGGCACCATAAACAGCTCCGAAGTGCATCCTAGAGTGGTCGTCGAAAAAGCCCTGACTTATCATGCAGCTGCGGTTATTCTGGCTCATAACCATCCCAGCGGTTCACTTGAACCCAGCCCATCTGATCGACATATCACTGATAAGATTCAAGAAGCGCTTGGCTTGCTGGATATCCGCACACTCGATCATATCATCGTCGCCCAAGGCGGTAGCTATTCCTTTGCCGAGCACGGGCTACTATAATTAATGATCGAACGACTACAGATTCCTAAAATCAGTCGCAAATGACTAAATTCAACAAATTAGCTCGGAAACAGGCCATTTGATCTGAGTTTTGTTGTCAAGCAGGCTGCTTTCTGGTATAAAGTGCGCCCAATTTGAAGAGCTGCGATGTCCGAATATCCAACATCGTGCCCTTAAACCGTTTTTTTTGAGTTATTTTTTGGAGGCTATCCATGGCTAAGGTTTGTCAGGTAACAGGTAAGCGCCCAGTGACCGGTAACAACGTGTCACACGCTAAGAACAGAACCAAGCGTCGCTTCTTGCCTAATTTGCATTCTCACCGTTTCTGGGTTGAGAGTGAGAAGCGTTTCGTTAGATTACGTGTATCTGCAAAAGGTATGCGCGTTATCGATAAAAAAGGTATCGATACTGTGCTTACTGAATTGCGTGCTCGTGGCGAAAAAGTATAAGGAGCGATAGAGATGCGCGATAAAATACGTTTAGTATCAAGTGCCGGTACCGGTCACTTCTACACTACAGACAAAAACAAGAAAAACATGCCAGGTAAAATGGAGATCAAAAAGTTTGATCCAACTATTCGCCAGCATGTTATCTACAAAGAAGCAAAAATTAAGTAATTTCGCTTAACCGGTTCTTCAAAGAATCGTTAAGTTATTTTAAGTAATCACTTAAGTTTTCTGCCTCCAAGAAAACGCTTCTGTGTACACAAAAGCCCAGTTTACTCTGGGCTTTTTGCGTTGTAATCGCTACTATGACCCATCGGTTATGAAACAGCTCCCTTTGAAATCTAATGCCTGAATTACCCGAAGTAGAAACTACCAAAAATGGCCTGGCACCACATATCGTTGCTAAACAGATCACAGCCGTTAATATCTATCAGCCACAATTACGCTGGCCTATTGCTGAAGAAGCTAAGGCATTAGTAGGTATCGTGTCCGGTGAGATAGAACGACGTGCTAAATATATGCTGTGGCACTTTTCAACCGGTAGCTTAGTCATGCACTTAGGAATGTCGGGCACCATGCGCGTAGTGAGTACTCAAACCGCCCTAAAGAAGCATGACCACTTTGAAGTGGTCTTTGATGATAATAGCGCCTTGCGCTTTAACGACCCACGTCGCTTCGGCGCTATACTATGGCAACCGCAAGGCGAAACTCTTAGCGTACTCAGCCAGCTCGGCCCAGAGCCCTTAAGCGACGATTTTAATGGGAAATATCTGCACCAGATGTTAGCCAAGCGCAAAGGGGCCATCAAGAACTCCATTATGGACAATAAAGTGGTGGTTGGCGTCGGCAATATTTACGCAAGTGAATCACTTTTCATGAGTGGTATACATCCTAAGCGCGCAGCTAATAAAGTCAGTCTGGCACGTTGCAATTTGCTGGCTGGCTTTATCAAAAGCGTGCTGCAAAAAGCAATTGGTGAGGGTGGGACAACCTTAAAAGACTTCACACAAACAGATGGCTCGCCGGGATACTTTGCTCAGCAGCTCAATGTTTATGGTCGTGCTGACTTGCCTTGTAATCAATGTGGCACCGTCATCAAAAAACAGGTCATAGGCCAACGCTCTAGCTTCTACTGCCCCAAATGCCAACGATAAACCAGGCGCTAATGCGGCTCCGGAACGCTAGCTTCCTTGTAAAACTTCTGCTAAGTTGAAGGCGTGCCTTTTAAGTAGACGTCTAAAAGGCTTTATGCGCTACAGTCAGAGATACAAGGAGCCAAGCCATGTTAAAGCAGACAAAAAACAAAACTTATCAAGCAACAAGCTCAGAAGCGAAAGTGGATATGACCTCCCTGCTGGATATCGTCTTCATAATGTTACTCTTCTTCATCGTTACCACCAGTTTTGTTAAGACCCAGGCGGTCGATGTTGCGCAGCCAAGCAACCAATGTAAAGCCAACTGTGAGCGAGATGAAAAACCGATACTGGTCAGTATTAATGAGGATAGTCAGGTTATTTTTGACAATAGAATCATAGACATAGAAGCCGTTCGTGCCAATATCGAAGGACAGTTGGTTAATTCACCACAGGCTTCACTGCTAATTCGTGTCAATGAAATGGCTCAACATGAAGCGCTTATCGGTGCTTTAGACCAGGCTAAGCAGGCAGGAATTCAACAGGTTAGCGTTACACGCTGGTAAGCATCATAACTGAATTGGATTTTGCTAAATTTACACTAGACATTTAGTTCTGGATCACATTTAATGTGCCAGCTATACTTAATGAATTGGTGAATTTGTCGCCCAAATGTAACTTTGTAGGGCTGACTTTGTTGAATAAGCTTAGTCATACAAACAGGCAGAGCGATAGGATTAAAGACATATGCGTAATAAAAGAAATAGAGAAGATGATGAAACCTCCATCGATATGACACCGATGCTAGACATTGTGTTTATCATGTTGATTTTCTTCATCGTAACAACCTCATTTGTTAAAGAGGCAGCGGTAGATATAGCGCGTCCTACAACCAACCAGGACACGACTCCACCGGAAAACCCTCCACCATTGATTGTGGTTTCAATTGATGATGCGAGTAATGTCATTATGAACGAACGTACCATCGATAAAGAAGCTATTCGAGCCAATATCGAAACACAACTGGCTGTAGACCCGCGCTCACCAGTTCTGGTGCGTGTGCATGAAGATGCTTATAACGAAGTACTGATTGCTGCGGTCGACCAAGCCAAAGAAGCAGGCGTAACTAAAGTTAACGTCGCAAAATGGATTGTTGCCAAATAATCTGCGGTTTATGGTTTAAAGAAAGGCGGCATTAGCCGCCTTTCTTTTATTATAAGCGTCTTATCTAAGCCCACCATCTAACAACAGAAGTTCCATAAATGTTGAATTTACTCGTCATTTTAGCAATCGCCCTGAGTATTGGCTTTTGGCTTTACAACAGTCGCATTAGCGAGCAGGCACACAAGGCTGCGCTAAGAGCCTGCCAAGATGCTTACGTACAAAACCTTGATGGCTACGTTGCACTAAAGAAAGTGTATTTCGACAAAAATTCAGAGGGCAAATGGCGCTTTCTTCGACGCTATCAATTCGAGTTTGCCACAGACGGTGCCAAGCGCTATGTGGGCCACGTCATTATGCAAGGTCGTTGGCCGATCATTGTTGAAATGGAGTCACCACAAGAGCCTGTTTAACATCCCTCCTTCTTTGAGCTAACAGCTCTCCTTAACCGTCACAATACCACTAGGCAACAATTTCAACTTCGCCGTTAACAGGTACAGGTTCAATCTGCACCACATGAATAGGCACAAGTCCGTAACGCGCTCGCGCACGGTCACAGGCAGAGTTGACGCCATCAACATTAATCTCAAAATCTCGACAAGGACTTGGCCGATCGCTATAAATGCTACAGGTTGCATCTTGGCCTACGGTTCCGACCAATGCCACACAGCGTGGGTTTGACGCTTGGGTACCCGACATGCAGACTCGCTGTGGGCTGATTTTCTCAGTTAACTCTGCTGGAACTTTGCCATAGGGTGCCAGAGTAGTTTCACCCCAATAAAAAGATACTCGAAAGGTCGCGCAACATGCGCCACAGGTAATACAAGGATTCGTGCTCATCGCTTAACAGAACGCCAAACAGACACACAACAAAAGGAACAGCTATTCTAAATGAGGGAAAAGAATTCTGTCTACAAATCTTTCAGTAGCTGAAGGCATTAACAACAAAAAATCGTTAAGATGCCAAACTGATAGCACCATCCGCTATAGGCATCTCCAAAGCGCGCTTCGCTGCAGCATATGCTTTCTGATAGGCTGTTTGACCAATCTCTAACTTGAATGGTCCTGAGCGAGGCAAGTCATGGATAACCAGGCTGGTTAAATTGTCGCGCACCGGAACCTGTATCGCAGAATCATTTTTACGGCGCCAGGGTGATTTTGAGGCTATATGATGATAAAAAATCCGTTCTCCCTGCTCCGTTCCTTCAAGAGCCGGTCGATCCTGTATACCGCCATCCAGCAAACGATGACTATCAATAACAATGGGCTGGAACATAAAGGGGATCGCGCAGGAAGCATATATCGACGAAACCAGGTCACCATGTTGTAAGACTCGCGTCTGCTTGTTTTCCATTGAGTAGGCTGACAGCACCAACTGTGCACGACAGTCAGAGAAATCATTAGCCGACAAAGAGTCTTTTAGCAGCTGACGGAATTTATCGCCTTTTAGCAAACCTAATCCTAATCCCGGGTCCCAAAAATCCGAACGCTTAAGACCAAATAGAAGCGATTTAATATCGTCTGAACTCATTCCGCCCGCCCAACACCCGGCAATCAGAGCGCCGGCACTGGAACCGGTTAATTTTTGCGGTAACAGTTGAGCTTCTTCCAGGGCCTGCATTAATCCAGCATGAGCAAAAAAGCCGAAAAAGCCTGAGGAGAGAGTCAGGGTAAATGGTTGCTCCGCAAGCCATTCTTTTAGAAGGGAATTAGACATTGAGGGTATTAATTCACTCGGAGAAAATCTGTCAAAAAAGGCGACTTTCGTCGCCTTCTAATTTCTACACAGGTAACATTAACCAACGAATTTATTGCCCGTTAGCTTTTCGTACTTAACAATCAATTCATCGTTAGTTTCTGGGTGTTCTTCATCCAATGGAATACAATCCACCGGGCACACCTGCTGACACTGTGGTTCATCATAATGACCCACACACTCAGTACACTTATCAGGATCGATTTCATAGATCTCTTCGCCCTGATAAATGGCCTCATTGGGACATTCAGGCTCACAAACATCACAATTGATACATTCGTCAGTAATTTTTAATGCCATAAGGATCTTTAATCTCTATTACGCAAGTCGCCCTGCCATTATCGCTTATATAACGCTCAAGTTCGAGTATTCAAGCCATAATATTTTTGTATAAAGAAGTCACCAATCAAGATTCAAACTTTTCTAACAAGGACTGCTTAACTCGCTCATCAACAAAAGCAGAAATATCACCGCCCAAAGACGCCACTTCGCGCACCAAAGAAGAGGAGATATAAGAGTATTTCTCAGATGGAGTTAAGAAAATAGATTCCAGGTCAGGATCAAGGTGACGATTCATATTGGCCAGTTGAAACTCAAACTCAAAGTCCGAGACAGCTCGAATGCCACGCAAAATCGCTATCGCATTATTCTCCTGAGCAAAATTTGCCAACAGCCCACGAAAGCCTAAAACTTCCACCTGGGGGTTATCGGCAAATATCATACGCACCATATCAACTCGCTCATCCAGACTAAATAATGGCTTTTTGGACGGGCTATGGGCAATCGCAATAATTACCTTATCGAACAGGCGACAGGCACGCTCCACCAGGTCCATATGACCCTTAGTGATGGGATCGAAAGTCCCTGGGTATAAAACGGTTTTCTTCATAATATTGACACAAGATCAAAAGGCCATCTTACTGAAAAGCTCTATGAAATCCTAGAGGTTGCAGCCAACTGACTGGCTAGCTTTGCCACCAGTGCATAAATAGACAATTGTGGGTTAGCCCCTATGCTGGTCGGAAAAATTGAGCCATCAAAGATATAGAGGCCTTTAAGTTGATGAAAACGCCCTGTCTCGTCAACCACAGAGCGCTTTTCATCACTACCCATGGCACAACCACCCATAACATGAGCGCTGAATACCAGAGCTTTAAGAGACTCCATCGGCAACTGTTCTATGGCTGATTTTGCCTGCTGCCAGTCATTATAAGGCTGCGAGTATAAGTGAAGAGGTAACACTTGCTCTGCGCCCGCTGCAAACTGCATTTCAGCCATTGTCAGCAATGCTTTGCGTGCGCTACGCCAGAAGTAATCATTGAGCTCATAATTCAATTTTGGATAACCATAGTCATCCAGCATCACCTCACCGCCGACACTGCGCTCATCAAAACCATCTCGTAGCAACGCAATCGAGCCCTGAATATGCGGAAACTGTTGCATCAAGTCAAAATGCTGCTGGCCAAAGTTTGTTAATACGGTTGAGGTTAATAGCGGATGAAGTGGCGCAGCTTCAATCTTAAAACCCATCTCGTCATTGTCAGGCCATAAGAAATGATCGCTGTAAATACTTTGCGGAGCTCCAGCATAACCATTAACTGCTTTAGGCATAATTGCTGCGCTAATGACTGTCGGATGCAGAAATGTTCTTTTCCCAATCAGTTTATGGGGATCAGGAACCTGTGAACGTAATAGAACAGCTGGAGAACCAATAGCACCGGCGCTTAATATGACCAGTGGTGCTAGCACACGAATTCTGGAGTTTTGCATTGGCTGCCCAAAGTCATCCATTGCCACCAGTTGACAACCCGTCACTTTATTTTGCTTGTAATCAATACGTTCGACCCTGGCTTTATAAATTAGCCGTGCCCCAGATTTCAACGCTGCAGGGATAGTTGTTGTTAGCATTGATTGCTTCGCATTAATCGGGCAGCCCAATCCACAATAACCCAGATTGGCACAACCTTTAACATTTCGCGCAATAGTTGAATAAGACCAGCCCAACTCTTCGGCACCGTTTGCAATAGTTTGATTATTGGCATTGGCTGGTACTTGCCAAGGTTCAATATTCAATCGCTGCTCCATTGTTTCAAACCAGGGAGTGAGCGACTCTTGATTATTAGCCTCTATGCCAAAATTGTTTTTCCAATGAAGTAAGGTTTGCTCAGGTGTTCTAAAGCTGGTAGTCCAGTTTACCGTAGTTGATCCGCCAACCGAACGCCCTTGCAGAATATTGATCGCTTTATCTATGGTCTTACGCCCCGCTGACTCTTGGTAGAGTTGTGGGTAAGCATCTTTCTCGCGCATTTTAAAGTCACGCGCCGTCTTAAGTGGGCCTTCCTCAATCAGCAAAACCTGGAAACCGGCTGCAGCAAAGATTTCTGCGCTAACCCCACCACCTGCACCACTGCCAATAATCACAACATCGGCTGACAGGCTTTCCTGTTGCAATTCTGCAGCGTCTATGGCGTTAGAAATCTTCATAAAAGGATTCGGGTAAATTGAATTGAGGAGGACCAGGATAACCAATCGACTCCCAACTCATTGGCTCACCATAATAGGAGCCAATAATAATTTGATGCAGGCCGAGGTAACCGGTGCGAAGCAGTGCCAGATAGCTCTCCTGCCAACTGGATAAGAAATACTGTAACGAGTTTATGCTGGCTTTATTCCAACGCGTCCAAATACCCGCAACTAGAGCCTTACTTAACTGAAAGCTAAGCAGGCTGAAGAGCTGTCTTAATTCATCCTGTGTCGATTGTGGCAAACCACTGATAGCACCATCGATGTTTCGTAATACTACAAACTTGGACTTTTCATCGCCAGGCTGTACTGCAGGGTAAAGGTAAGCGGGAATAATGGCCCATAACAATAATCGCTCATCAAGATTCAAAAAACGATAAGGATAGTCGTCACTTTCCAAGACTTCGACAGACTCCGTTAATGACAACTGCCACAGGCTAACACCCGAGGCGATGGCAAGGCTGCCCCACAAAGTACCTTTAAGAATGGTGCGGCGAGTATTATTGACCTTAGCGTTATCGTTTTTCTTCATCATCAACTTCTATTATCGACCTCTCATCAATCGATAAAGTAATTTACTGAGCTTGCCATAAGGCGGGTAAATCAATTTAGAACTGGCAAAGCGAGATTGCTTAAAGATACTTTTCGCATGAGAAAAAGTTTTGAATCCTTCAATGCCATGATAATGGCCCATTCCGCTCGGACCAACACCACCAAAAGGTAGATTTTCCTGACTAACATGCAGGATAGTATCGTTTACTGTGACGCCACCTGAATGAGTCTCGGTCATCAGCCGCTGATAGTTATCTTTATTATTCGAGAGTAGATACAGTGCTAGCGGGCGAGGTCGTTGCTTAATGGACTTGATAACGTCATCGATCGAATCAAAGAAAAATACAGGCAAAGATGGACCAAATATCTCTTGCTGCATGATTAACATATCGTCGCTGGCAGCAAGTACCAAGTGTGGCGGCTGTTTTCTACCGGTAGTTTCAGAGTCACGAAACAGCGGCACCAGATCAGCACCTTTCTCTTTAGCATCATCAAGCAGTGTTTGATGGCGCTCCCACTGCTTATTATTAATCATTGCCGTATAGTTGCTACGCTTCCAGTTAGGATAAAATCTTCTAGCGACCGACTGGCAGCTATCAACAAAACTTTCTTGGTGAGACTTGTGAACAAAAAGATAATCTGGCGCCAGGCAAGTTTGGCCGGAATTCAGTAACTTGCCAAACAATAACTTTTCAACGGCTTTTTCAAGCGGATAGTTTTCATCAATTACAGTTGGCGATTTACCACCTAACTCCAGCGTAACCGGTGTTAAGTTCTTACTGGCAGCCGCCATCACTCTCCTGCCAATGTCGGTTGAACCAGTAAACAGAATATGATCAAAAGGTAACGCAGAAAAATGGGCTGCAACCTCAGCGTCCCCATTAACTACACTAATCCATCCTTTAGCAATGTGTTTATTGCAAAGCTCTGCAAATAACTGACTAAAACTCGGAGTAAACTCGGACATCTTTACCATCACCCTATTACCGGCTGCAACGGCTGCCACAATGGGGCCAATGGCAAGATAGAGCGGATAGTTCCAGGGCACGATAACGCCAACCACGCCTAGCGGTTGATACATAATGCTCGCCGTTGCCGGCTTAAACCAAATGCTGACCTTTCGTTTTTCAGGTCGAATCCAGCTTGTGATATTGCTATAAGCGTGTTGTATGGTTTTTATAGAGGGAAATATTTCAGCAATCTGGGTTTCAAATGGTTCACGGTAAGAAAAATCTTTATTGATTGCTTCAATAATTGACTTCTCATTTTTGAGTAGCATTTTTTTAAGTTGCTTTAAAACTCTACGTCGTTCTTGAATAGCAGGATAGGGCTGCTCAAAGGCTAATTGTTTGAAATGGTTAAACACCTGTTCCATTGCTATGCTTCATATAATTTATAATGAACTCAGCATAGCAAATTTTCGATGGAAATCTATAAGCAATTTAGGTCAGGAGGAACTTCACATTACCGACTAAAGGAAGCCGACTAAAGGAAACGATCAAAGTAATCAAGAATTGTTTTTTCGAGAAAGAAGCTAGCATTGCCAATACTGGCTTCGTTAACAAAACCAACATGGCCACCATGAGAGCTTACTCTTAATTCCAGACAATCAGCCAATTGCTCATCGCTTGGGATGATATCCGGTGACATGAAAGGGTCATCTTGAGCATGCAAAATTAAAGCTGGCTTGGTAATAGTTTTTAAATAATTAATGCTCGATGCTTGGCGATAATAATCTTCTGCATCTTCAAACTCATTAAGTTTTGATGACACGCGATCATCAAACTCTCTAAATGAACCAATCAGCATCAAGTCTTTTAGGGTTAAATTGAGTTTTTTTAATAACTGGTCAGGTTCAAATTTGGCCGCAATTTTGCGTTTCAGCGCGGTCAGAAGGTAGTGCTTATAAATTTTGGAGAAGCCTTGATCGATTGAATCAGCGCAAATGGATAAGTCAAACGGCGTTGAAACAGCGCAACCAGCAGTAATATTAGCTCTATCACCCTGTTCACCTAACCACTTCAATAGCACGTTGGCACCTAGAGAATAGCCGGTAACAAATATCTTGTCGTTTTGCTTTTCAATATTTTGCTTGGATTTAATTTCGGCTTGTACATGCTGCAAGACCTGATGTAGATCTTCGCTTCGTCCTGAATGGTAAGTCTTATCAAGTCGATTCATTTCGCCACTACAGCCGCGCCAATAAACCAACACGCCGCGCCAACGACGCTGATGGATTTTAAACAACATTCTGCGCAAGTATGGTGAATCAATGCCACCTTCCAGACCATGCAGCAAAACAACCGTTGGAGCATTGCGATTGGGGTTCAACCAGTCGATATCAATGAAATCACCATCCTCAAGCTCCACTCTTTGGCGATGGAGCTTAGGTAATGGGATTTTTGGGCTCAGTGGAGCCCAGAAGGTCTGCAGGTGACGATTGCTAAGCCACCATGGCGGATTGAAGTCACTTTCCTTGCGCATACTAATTTACTTTGCTGTTATGAATGATATGCCTTACTCAATTCGTGCACTGAATTAATAAACACGCCTGCTTTAGCGGGATTAACGGTCTGGTGTATACCATGACCTAAATTAAATACATGGCCAGAACCTTTACCGAAACTCTCCAAAATTGTCGCTACTTCTTCTCGAATACGGTCGTCAGCTGCATACAGTATGGATGGGTCCATATTGCCCTGCAGTGCAACTTTACCAGCCACTTTAGCTCTTGCATCAGCTAAATCTGTGGTCCAGTCCACACCCAGACAATCACACCCTGTTGCTGCCATCAGATCCAGCCATGCACCACCACCTTTGGTAAACAAGGTTACTGGGATCCTATGGCCTTCATGCTCACGTTTCAACCCATCAACAATTTTCTGCATATAGCGCAATGAAAACTCCTGATAATCTCTCGGGCTTAGAACACCACCCCAGGTGTCAAAAATCATCAAGGCTTGTGCGCCCGATTCAACTTGGGCGTTAAGATATAAAATAATGGAATCGGCTAATTTGTCCAGTAGTTGATGCATCACAGCTGGTTCGCTGTACATCATGCCCTTAACTTCGGAAAAATTCTTAGTGGTGCCACCTTCGACCATATAAGTGGCCAGTGTCCAAGGACTGCCAGAGAAACCAATTAATGGCACGTCGCCTTTAAGTTCACGACGAATGGTTGTCACAGCATCTGTGACATACTTGAGTTCCTGATTCGGATCCGGAATAGGTAATGCTGAAACATCCGCTTTTGTTCTTACGGGATTACGAAAAGCCGGACCTTCTCCAGGAGTGAAATACAAGCCTAAACCCATAGCATCCGGAATGGTTAATATATCCGAAAAAAGAATGGCGGCATCAAGAGGATAACGGCGTAATGGCTGCAGTGTCACTTCACACGCCAACTCAGGATTGGTGCATAAATCCATGAAGCTACCCGCCTCGGCACGTAATTCGCGATATTCAGGCAAATAGCGTCCTGCCTGGCGCATCATCCAAATGGGGGTTCTATCGACGGGTTGTTGTAAACAGGCTTTAAGGTAACGATCGTTTTTTAGCGGGTGGCTCATAGTATTGTCAGTTAGCCATTGTCATGGGAGCTATTATAAAGATTATAACAAGCTAAAACAGCCCAATATTCTATTTTACTGACTTATCTCAGTGGCAATCGCTGAAAAAGGTCTAATCCAGGGTTGCTGATTTAAGATGCGCTTAGGAAGTGACGAAATGGCTTGCTCTGCTTCGGCGCGAGTTGCATAAGAACCCCATAGTACCCTGTAACGCACTTCATTATTGACTGTGGCCTTGTAGACATAGCTGTCAGCCAGATCCAGGGATTGTTGAAACTCATCAGCAGCTACTTGCCTGGAGTTTGAGTAAAGTTGAACGCTGTAGTGATCGCGCGATTGCGAATCGAACCACTTTTCAAACTCTGGCTTTGCAGCAACGACCAGCTCTGCTGGGGTTGGCTCAGGGTCTGACAAAGCTATCTCGGCAATCGGATCTACCGTTTCACTTTCTAACTCAACCTGGTCAGATTCATTTGAATCCAAGACAGGCTCGTTAGCATCACTTTCTTGCGCGGGACTATCCACCGGGGCTTCTTCGATGACCTGCAACTTCTGATTCTGTAGATTGGTTGATTTAGGCTCTTCTGAATCAGTCACGAAAAGGGCAATGACAAACGCTACCGCCGCAACAGCCAATACGGCAGTCGTCCACCAGCCTTTATCCGCTTTCTCGAACGACTCATTACTCTCGTATCCACTGACCAGTCGCTGCATACTTTTCTCTGCTTGCTCAATAATAAACTTAGGCAAGCCTTTTGAAGCATACCAGATGGTATCACTCTGCATTTGCGATAATTGCATCATCTTAGGCCAGTCATGCAATTGCTTTAAAAGAAATTCATAACAGTCTTGCTTAGTAAACAGCGGCAACATGACGTGATTATTATAAAAGTCAGAAACTCGTTCACTGGTTCCGGCTTCACCCAGTAACAGCCAGAACACATTATCATTTGGCTCAGTTAAATGTACCAAAAGGCTGGTTGAAGCCTCATGCACATCATCAACCACAACTACCAAGGGTCTTTTACGCTCTTTTGGCAACTGGTTATAAATCTGGTCAAAGGTACTTAAAGGATGGACTTGTACACGTTGGCAATCAACAGACTCATCCAATAACAGACGCTTCTCAAGTATCAAACCAAAGGTACTTTTGCCTGCACCAAACTCGCCTTCCACTAAAGTATAACCGCTGTTCATAGCTTTATGGCGGATCACGGAAATTAACCGCTTCCAGCTGTCCGGTAAAAACAGGACTCTTTGCTCTTTAGCAAATGGATTTTTATTTTTTGTCAGTTGAAGTGCCATGGTTAGGATCGCTTAGCTCATTTCTCTGATTAAAAACTGTTCTACTTCTTCGATATGTACAGTTCTATCAATCATAACCTGCCCCACTTTTTCAGGCAAAACAAGGGTTAACATTTCGCTGGTATTCTTTTTATCTAAGCGCATTGCATTAGCCAGTTCGGTAGCAACTAAATGTCCGGGGATCGTTGTGGGCAATCCAAACTGCTGGATTAAACTGACGATCCTTTGTTTGTCTGATAATGACAAATGCTCTTGTTGATGGCTGAATTTAGCTGCAAGACACATTCCAATCGCTACAGCCTCTCCGTGTAGTAGTTCTCCGTATCCGGCACAGGTTTCAATCGCATGCCCAAAAGTATGTCCCAGGTTCAACCAGGCACGAACTCCTTGCTCCTTGGCATCCAGAGCAACGATATTAGCTTTTATTCTACACGCCCTTTCTATCATCTCAGCCAATACATTCTGCTCAAGCGACAAAATAGATTGCGCATGATCTCCTAACCACTCAAAAAAACTGTTATCCGCAATTATGCTGGCTTTTATGATCTCACTAATTCCGCAAAGATATTCTCTCTTAGGCAAGCTGCTTAAAGTTGAAATATCAGAGACAACCAAACTTGGCTGATGAAATGCGCCAATAAGGTTTTTGCCCAAAGGGTGGTTGACGGCTGTTTTGCCTCCAACCGATGAGTCAACTTGGGACAATAAAGTAGTTGGAACTTGGATAATCGCCATTCCACGATTCAGGGTGGCTGCCGCAAAACCAGCTATATCACCGATGACGCCACCGCCGAGGGCAATGACCGTATCATTACGACGCAAACGAACTGATATCATCTGATGCAATAACATTTGCCAAGAGTCTAATGTTTTAAACTCTTCACCATCAGGCAATAAATAGGTGTGGACTTTATAGCCACTAAGGGCTTGCTTGAGGGTATTTAAATAGAAAGGGGCGACGGTATCGTTTGAAACTATAAAGACAGTATCGCTTTTTAAAATGTCGGCGAAGATCTCTTGTTTTAAAAGATCTTCACCAATGAGAATCTTGTAATGAGATTGTTCCGTTGCAAAAGATAAGTCAATGTTTTTCAATGGCTTATGGCTTTTAAGCTATAGGTTGTTCCATCAATTCAACGATTTCTTTAGCCACAGACTTAACAGAGCTGATATTGGTTGCAACGGTTAAATCTGCAATTTCCAAATACAGTGGCTCACGCTCTTTCATTAATGCCTCTAATGTTTCGCGTGGATTATCGTTTTGAATCAATGGTCGTCTTTTATCACGTCGAGTTCTTTCTAATTGTTGCTCAATAGAGGTTTCTAAGTAAACCACCACCCCTCTGGCCGCCAGAAAGTTGCGACTTTTATCTGAAACTATAGCACCACCACCAGTAGCTAATACAATGCCTTGGCGCTGCGTCAGCTCTTCCAGTACAGCTTCTTCTCTTTTACGGAAGCCATCTTCGCCCTCTATATCAAAGATCCAGTCAATAGGCGCACCGGTACGTTCCTCAAGCTCATGGTCACTATCCACAAACTCCAGTTTCAAAATTTCGGCCAATTGCTTGCCGATTGTAGTTTTACCGGCACCCATAGGGCCCACTAAAAAGATATTGCGCTTACCTTTCATTGTATTTTTTGAACTCTTCGATTACCAAAACAGATAAAAACCAAAAACCCAGGCGTGCGAATTATACCTGGGTTTTCAGTAATTGGGTACGAGGGATTAGTTTTTCAAGCCCTGCTCAATAATTTTTGGTGTTACGAAAATAAGCAGCTCTTGTTTAGTGTCCTCACGCTGAGTACTTCTGAATAGCCAACCCAACAATGGGATATCCCCTAACAAGGGTACTTTAGTCTCATCATAGGTTGTTCTATGCTGGAAAATCCCGCCTAGAACAATAGTCTCACCATTCTCAACTAATACCTGAGTTCCAACTTCCTGAGTATTAATTGCAGGAGCTGCCGCTACACCATCAAAAATCAATGAGTCGCCTCGAGTATCTTGGACAATTAACAGATCCAATATGACGTTGCCATCTGGAGTAATTTGAGGCGTTACTCGTAACTCAAGTACAGCTTCTTTAAATGAAATAGTTGTTTGGCTACCAGCACCGCCAGAGCTTTGTTGATAAGGAATCTCCTCACCAGCCTTAATATAAGCTTCTTTCTGATTTGCAGTGATCACCTTAGGGCTAGCAACAACTTCACCACGGTTCTCAGACTCCAACGCTGATAGCTCCATATCGACAATAATGCCATCTTGCAAGCGAGCAAATGACAACCCCAAAGAACCAGCAGGGTTGGCAATCGGCAGATTTACGTTGAGACCGTCTCGCTGCACTCTATCGCCAGAAACAGAGCCATTAATTCGACCAGCATCCACAATGTTACCTGAAACACCGACTTCGCCTGAGTTCATAGAGTCGCTAACACCGAAGCGAGCACCAAGATCACGTGCAAAGCCATCATCGGCTGTGACGATTCTTGCTTCAATCAATACTTGGCGAACAGGAATATCCAGTTGCCCCACTAAGCGGCGAACATCTTCTAACTTTGACGCAACATCCTGAACTAATATTGTATTAGTCCTTGAGTCAATAGATACAGAACCGCGCTCTGACATTACTCCTACCGCTTTACTATCGTCCGACCCACTTAAGCCTGCTTGCAAAATAGCAGCAATCTCAGAGGCTTTAGCATAATTGACCTGTATAAGCTCGCTACGAAGAGGGGCTAACTCTTCCTGTTGCTTATTTGCTTCAAGCTCTTGCTGTTCACGTTGGGCAATGACATCGGCAGGAGCAATCATCATGACATTACCTTCCTGACGCTTGCCTAAACCCTTCGATTTCAAAATAATGTCTAACGCTTGATCCCAAGGAACGTTGACCAGATTAAGTGCCATTGAGCCCTGAACATCGTCACTGATAACAATATTAATTCCAGCAAAGTCCCCTAGCGTGTGTAATATAGCCTTTAAATCCATATCTTGGAATTGTAGAGTTAAAGTTTCACCTGTATAGGTTGGCTTCTCACGCTCACGCTTTTCAATTTCTTGTTGGGTAAGTGGCTTTAATTCAATGGTATATTGATCATTTGCTTGATACGCCAGATACTCAAAGCTGTCATTCGCTCTGATCGCTAGTCTTACAGCATTGCCACGAGTCGATGTTTCAACGATTTGGGCAGGGGTGCCAAAATCGATAACATCAAGACGACGGACAAAGGCAGGGTCAATATCGGCCCCCACAAAGTCAGCAATAACGGTTCGGCCTTCTTGACGCAAATCTACCGACACATTCGGGTTACCAAGATTAACCAAAACACGACCTTCACCATCCACCCCTCGGCGGAAATCGATGCTTGAAATATCATAACCGGAACCCGAGCTAGTCTGACGACTTGGCGCTCCGCTCGATGAGTCAGACGAAGCGACATAGCCCTGGTCTAATGTCACAACAAAGTCAGAACCTTCAATCTGGCTATTATAAGCAACCAATTGCGAAAGGTTAATCACCACTCGTGTTCTATTCTCTGCCTGGATCGCTGTTACAGAGTTCACAGCACCGACACCAATGTCTTTAGTCTTAAAGTCCAAGCCAGAATCAACACCTACAAAATCCATAGAAATTCTCGCAGGATTTGCTGTTGTAAACTCCTGAGGCATAGGCGGGACATCTGAATAGGACATTCTCAGCTGCACCTTATCACCCGGCAGAACATTATAATTAATAGATTCAAGCTGACTGGCATTAACACCAAAGGATATGAGCATCGCAACAGCGAACACTGAACAGCTTTTCATAAATGTAGTAGTCTTTGTCAACATAGTCGATTTACCTAATTGTGACTTGTTTGTCCATAAATGGTTTGTATTATTCATAGTTCAGCCCCCTACTGCCCTAAGACAAGGTATTGTGTGCGAGCTTCCCAACACCCACGGCCATTGGGAACGATGGCTTCGATGGTAATTTGATTGCTATCAATCTTAGTGATGCGACCATCATCTAAGCCAAGATACTCACCTTCATGGACAGGTTGTATTACGCCTGCACTGT
Source organism: Kangiella sp. (assembly GCF_048265365.1). NCBI lineage: Bacteria > Pseudomonadati > Pseudomonadota > Gammaproteobacteria > Kangiellales > Kangiellaceae > Kangiella > Kangiella sp. The sequence continues at coordinate 779,296 of NZ_JBLXBT010000001.1, read as the reverse complement.
CACCACTTAAAATCTTAACCAGACCGCGGTGCTCTTTACTATTGGAAATCAGGCCCACATACTGCAATGCATCAAGACCAAATTTTTCTAACTCATGTTTGCGACGATTTGGATCTGGCTTAATATCTGAAACACAATCTGCATCAATTTGCAGAAGGCGACTTTCAAATTCAGGATCTAACCTTGCGAACGGACTACGCATATCCGTTGCCGAGTAAGTGAACGGCTCATATGGCTTTACTTCTGGCAACGGAGGTACGCTAGTTGGTGTGTCGTCCTTAATCTGTTGGACCTGTGCTTGAAGGCTGGATAAATCAGCATCTTCACAACCCGTAAGCATCCCCATCATCACTGACAATCCAATAAGGACTGTTAATTTGTTATTACGGTAACTCACTGCTGCTCATCCTCTGATTCATAACGATAAGTTTTGGCAAGTACACTGAAGCTTAAGCGCTCTGCCCCCCCTGAATCTGGTTGTGAACCTCCTCTACCACTTGCTATTGAACTTGCTGGTTCAATTTTAAAATCATGCAAGGTCACGATCCGAGGCAAACCAGAAACACGACTGACAAAATCTGAAATTTGATGATAACTACCAGTCGCTAAAATTTGGATTGGTTTTTCTATGTAAAACTCTTGCTTTACCTCATTTAAATACTTATGTGAAATCAACTCCACGCCAGCACCTGTTGCAGCATACGAGATCTCATCCAGAAGTCCCGGAATTTCTGTATTGCGAGGTAATTGCTGCAACAAACCTTTAAAGGTTTCTTGCATTTCAGCCATCTGATCGCGATATGCCTGTAAGTTGGCAGCTTTTTTGTACTTAGTCTTAAACTCTTCGAGCAACTGAGTCTCTTTATTTCGCTCAGAATCAAGCTGACTTACCTGACTGCTAGTATCAAAGTAGTAACCTAATCCTAAAACAACCAGCATTACAGCCACGATAACAAAAATTTTGCCTGGAAGTGGCCACGACCCAATATTACTAAAGTCTTGATATTGACTTAAATCAGCCATTATTGACCTCCTTCCTGTTGAACATTTTCTTCGCCTGGCACTTGTTGCTCAGCTTCCAACACAAAGTTTTGTGCAGGTATTCCTTTATTATCCTTATTCACATCTTTTAAAGATTTAGTATTCAATCTTTCAGCAGCATCCATTTGGCGCATTAACTCAGAAATACGAGGAGTAGTTTCAGCTTGCCCCGTGAAAATTAGATTTGTTCCTTTACGTTCCCAGGTAGTTAAATTAATCCCCTCTGGTACAACATGAACTAATTCATCAAACATACGAACTACTTCCGGGCGACTTTGTTGTAAGCCTTGAATTAAATCCATCCGCTTAATCAACTCTTCACGCTGCTTTTCAAGCTTGTTGATCTCCTGAATCTGACGATCTAACTGTCTTAATTCAGTTTGAAGAAACTCATTACGATTTTGTTGACCTTCTATTCTTGATGCCATTACGGTATGTACCAAGAACCAAATCAAGCCTGCCAAAATGACCATTAGCAGTAAAGTGATAATGAATTCTTTTTGTCTTTCCTGGCGCAAGTCCTCACGCCAATCGAGTAAGTTAATACGTGCCATTAGTCGAAACTCCTTAGTGCTAGTCCACAGCTAATCATCATTGCTGGAGCGTCTGCACTTAAAGCCTGAGTATTCACATGAGAAGATATCGACATTTCAGCAAAAGGATTAGCAACACGTGTCGGGGTTCCCAAATGCTCTTGAATCATGCCATCAAGACCATCGATTGAAGCACAGCCACCCGCCAAGATAATTTCGTTAACTGAGTTAAACTCACTTGCAGAGAAGAAGAACTGCAAAGCTCGACCCACTTGCTGAGTAATGATTTCAGCAAAAGGAATTAACACTTCAGTTTCATAATCGTCTGGCAAACTGCCTTGCTTCTTGGCCAAACCTGCTTCTTGATATGACAGGCCATAGCGACTTTGAATTTCTTCTGTTAGCTGGTTGCCACCGAACAACTGTTCACGGTTATAAATAACCTGACCGTTACGCAATACATTCAAACTGGTCATGGTTGCGCCGATATCAACAATCGCCACCACTGAGTTTTCAATATGGTCAACTGTTTTCTTTTTAGTTAATTGATATGCGCGCTCAATAGCGTACGCCTCAATATCAACTACCTTGGGTATTAAACCTGCTATTTCTAACGCATCAATGCGAGAATCAACGTTCACGCTTCGAGACGCAGCTAATAACACATCGACTTGGTTGTCATTGACATCTGAATCACCCAAAACCTCAAAATCAAGATTAACTTCTTCCAGCGGATAAGGAATATATTGGTCCGCTTCAACCTTGATGACATCTTCCATCTCTTGGTCAGTTAGGCCCTTCTCCATCTGGATAGAACGAGTGATTACCGCAGAGCCTGAAACGGCTACTGCAGCATATTTAGTGGTGGTGCGTGCTTTATCGACCGCTTTTTTGATCGCATTGCCCACAGCTTCAGTATCACGAATATCACGCTCAACAACCACGCCTTGTGGCAATGGCTCTACCGCATATCTATCAACTCTGTAGCGATTTCCCACTTTTCCAAGCTGGAGCACTTTGACAGCAGTCGAACTGATATCGATACCGATTACCGGTAATTGTTTCTTTTTGAATAACCCCAGAACCATAAATCCTATGCCTCATTCAGTTGGTTCAACATCTTCCCTATGCGTTATCTATCTTAGACTTGTCCCCAAAAATCGAATACTTTTTCAACACGAAAGTTAAACTTTTTTATTAACTAACGTCTCTAAGATACTATATTTACACTGATTTACAAAAAAATTCAGCCTTTTTTTTAGAAAAAGGTATACTGGTGCTCAATTATTTCCTGAGCTTTTACAGCCCACATTAAATATTTCTGAAAAAATGACCATCAATATATTGAAGAAATCAGCCTTTTTTGTGAGTCTACTCACAATATTTATGGTTTTAATCGTTCTTGGCGCTTACCTCTTTTCAGCGCCTCAAGTACCAGCGATTGACTCTTTAAAGAATGTAAAATTTCAGACTCCAATGCGCATTTATACCGCCGATGGAAAACTGATCGGTGAATATGGTGACGTCCGCCGAATTCCAGTCGAACTGGAACAGGTTCCCCTAGACTTTATTAATGCGCTAATTGCCACAGAAGATCAACGTTTTTTTGAACATAGTGGTGTTGATATTCAAGGCTTATTGCGGGTCCTTAAAGTCGCACTCTTTAGTGGTGAGTTTTCCGAAGGTGCCAGCACTTTAACTATGCAGACGGCGAGAAATATGTTTTTAACTCGCGATCAACGTCTGCAGAGAAAACTGGTGGAAATGTTCTTGGCCATCAAAATGGAAGAAGAGCTCAGCAAGGAAGAAATTCTTGAAATCTATGTAAATAAAGTTCATTTCAGCCATAGAGCCTACGGCTTGGGAGCTGCTGCACAAGTATATTACGGTAAAGAACTTACTGATTTAACCTTACCCGAAGCAGCCATGATGGCCGGACTGCTTAAAGGTGAGTCTGCCTATAATCCGATTTCAAATCCTGAAAGAGCCTTTCAGCGTCGTAATTTAGTTTTAAATCGTATGTTCAACGAGAACTATATAGATCAGGCAACCTACGAAGAGGCTATTTCAACCCCGCTAACCGCGACCAAACATACCGCCGATCTTGATTTAAATGCGCCATATGTTGCAGAAATGGCCCGCATTGAAGTCATCAACAAATTTGGCCGTGATGTTGCCTATAACCAGGGCCTGATTGTTAAAACAACCATTGACTCTCAGCAACAGAAAGTTGCCAAAAAAGCCTTGCGACAAGGGCTTATCGAGTATGACCACCGTCATGGTTACAAAGGTCCAGAGTTGGTGATAGAAGATTTTGATGTGGATGCCACCGACCAGCTGTTAACCCTGCTTGAAAGCACACCTACGGTTGGGCCTTTAATCCCTGCAGTGGTGCTAAATGTTGCTGACAAATCTATTGAAGTGCTAACCAAGGACAATCAAGTTCTGACTATCGAGTGGGCAGGTCTGGAATGGGCAGCAAAATTTATTAGCGACTCACGCATTGGTAATAAGCCAGAAAAGGCGGCAGATATCGTCAGCCCTGGCAGTGTCATTCGGGTTCTTCAGGTATCAGAAGAAGAGTGGCATTTAAGCCAGATCCCTGAGGCCTCTGCCGGCTTTGTCGCTCTTAATCCACATGATGGCTCTATCACGGCTCTTGTTGGTGGCTTTGATTTTTCCTCCAATAAATTCAACTTGGTAACACAAGCTCGTCGTCAACCTGGCTCCAACATCAAGCCCTTTATTTATGCTGCAGCCTTCTCAAAAGGCTTTACCGCGGCGAGTCTGGTTAACGATGCCCCTTATGTGCGGGTCAATGAGTCAATTGACGAAGTCTGGCGTCCGCAGAATGATAATCTAAAATATAATGGCCCTACGCGTTTACGAGTGGGATTAAAGCGTTCAATCAATACTATTTCAACCCGCTTGATTGACGCCATTGGTGCAGACTACACGGAACAGTTCCTTATTAAACTCGGCCTTCCAGATGAGCATATGGACCCCTACCAATCCTTAGCGTTGGGCACCGCCAGCTTTACTCCGCTGGAAATGGCTTCTGCTTACGCTGTTCTTGCCAATGGCGGTTATCAGGTTGACCCCTACTATATTCAAGAAATTGGTTCTTCGGTCGGTGATATTTTATACCAGGCTAGTCCGATGCTGGTGTGTGATGAATGTGAACAAATACGTATCGAGAATCAAATTCGTGAGCAAAGATTCTCACCTGAAATTCGTAATGAACCAGCCCTGCCCATGCCCGAAGATCGGATTGCCAAGCAAGTAGTTGACCCCAGAGATGCCTTCATTATTTACGACATGATGAAGGATGTTATTCATAGCGGTACCGCAACCACTCAATTAGTACGCCGCAACAGCTCGCTACTCAAGCGAAATGATCTTGCCGGTAAAACCGGAACGGCTAATGACTATAAAGATGCCTGGTTTTCCGGCTTTAACCGAGAAGTGGTTGCTAGCGCCTGGGTTGGCTTTTCCGATCACCGCCGTAGCCTAGGCCAGTATGAATACGGTGGCCGTGCAGCTTTACCTATCTGGGCAACCTTTATGGAGCAGGTTCTAGAGGGCACTCCATCAAAAGAAATGATACAACCACCGGGAGTTGTATCAACCAAAATTGACCCAACCACAGGCAAACTGGCAGCATTAGGCCAGAGCAATGGTATTTTTGAGTTTTTCCGTGATGATAATGTCCCGACCGAAGTTGCCTCACAAGATACTGAGGACTTTAATACTATCTACAATAGTAATCAGCAAGAACGGCAACCGATGGATGAACTGTTTGATGATGAGCTGATGCGCCTGATTGAAGATAGACAGGCCACTCCAGAAAACTCATCAACAGAAGAGCTGGAAAAACAGTTGGATGAAGAGTTGAACCAGCTATTGAATGAAGCTGAAGAGCAGCAAGAAGAGGACCAGGAAGAACCCGCAGACCCAGGTTCTATTTTCTAACCCTCATGTTTCTGAAGCATAAAATCCAAGCATAAAAAAAGGCACTCTAAAGTGCCTTTTTTACTGTCTTAGCTTTCTTATTAAACGATCAAGCAAGTATTTGCTTAGTTTAATTTACGGCTACCGAAACGCTTACGGAAACGATCTACACGGCCGCCTGAATCAACCATCTTCTGCTTACCAGTATAGAAAGGGTGGCAGGCTGAACATACGTCCAAGTTTACGTCTGAACCGGTTGAACCAACTTCAATAACATTACCGCAACTGCAAGTTGCAGTTACCGCTTTATAATCTGGGTGAATACCTTGTTTCATAATATAGATCTCTTGTTACGAGTCGCCATTCGGGCAACAGCCTTATTGCTGCGCCAAACACCACTCAAGAATTTAAAGAAGCGGGATCATACGCCTAGAGGCCCTTTAGATCAAGCCTTAACGCCGGTTAATTGACTCTTCGACTACTGTCTGGACAGCGACGGCGGCATCAGAATATCCAGCCCAAATAGGAAATCGCCATCAATAGTAAAGGTTCTCTCAGCCAGTGTTTGACCACCAATACCTACCACGCTAACCCTATAGTTGCCATTAGTAAGGCCATCAATCCGATAATAGCCAAATTGGTCGGTCAGAGTTTCGGTCATGATCTCATCTTTTTCATTAAATAGCGTCAACCTGACATTGGATAAAGCCAGACCATTTGCTGACTTCAGTTGCCCCATAGCGCTGTACTCAGATTTAACATTAAATTCAACATGAGTCACAGCAGATGGTGCCACTTTTATCACATGACTTGTCGAGTCAGGCACCATATCAATGGGCATAAACTCGCCATCCAACATGACTTTATATAAGCCAGGAGTAACGTAATCCAGATAGAAAGTACAGGCTTTTACTGGAACCTTATAAGCAGCGCCATTCAGTAATACACTAACATGCTCCAGCTGCGAACAATCACCATCTGTTGTCAAAGTACCGGCAATGGTTCCTGCTGTATTATAAGCAAGCCGATTATTGCTGGGCACAAAGCTACCTTTTGCTACCGTGAAGTCCATTGAAATTCTGGCAAAAGCTGATAGCCCGCCATCAAATTGAGGATCAGCATCACGCAGTCTCAAATCGAAATAAACACCCGGCATTAACTGTGTACGATACTCAGTGAAAACACCTACCCCATACTCATTGGAGTGATTTAACTCAAACCGAAATTGTTTATAATCTGTCCAATCTTTAGGATACCAATAAAAGCCTACCGCTTTTTCAATAATGGTATTTTCATCAGTCCGTTCCGCTATCGTATCTTTATACATGCGACCAGACATGTAACCATTTACATTTTCCGAAACATTCCACTCAAACCTTCCCGTCTGTTCTTCTGGTTTGTGCGTAATACGAAACCGCGCATCCTGAGATGGACGATAAAAAAGCTCCGTACGATAATCGCCATCAGAGTCTGGCCGCGTACCAATCGAGAAATTATAAGTAGGGCTATAAAAAATACCGGGCTTGACATAACTGACTTCATCGCCAGTTTCCTGATACCGTCCCAACAACTCTAAACGTAATGACGGATCGGGCGTGTAATAATAGTAACCATTAGCGGATGTGGTTTTCTCATCCTTGCCTTCATAAAAGTTAGCTTCTTCTTGTCGTACATAAGTGGCCAACCGCCAGTTTTTTCCAAAACCATCCAGTTCTAACTGAGTCGAAGTAGCATCATTTCTGTTTGCACTGCGCAAGGCGCCTACAAAATTATACCCTAATGACGATACTATCCCAGTGGTAGTAACTGATGTATCGTCCAGCAAATAGCCAGCCTCAACTGTGGTTCTATCCGTTATCCCGTAACGATACAAAAACATTCCCGCTTCACCCTGATTAACATAGTCAGGATCGAGCCAGTTGCCTTTACGACCAAGAGCCACACTGGTGACAACCTGGCCCTCGTTTAATAAATAATCCGAGCTGGCTCTGGTTTTTAATTGTCGCTCCAACTCCGAACGGTTAACCGGATCAAGTATGACAACTTCTATTTCATTAAATAAACTCGATTCAGTTCTAAACTCACCAAAGTCATAAGTACCATCCAGTCGCACAAAGGTTTCGCTAACCAGTTGATTATTAACATAGAGCTCAGCAATAGCTCCTGGCTCAGCAGTGCCTCGGATCCGTTGAACTGAGTTGCCTAGCTCGCGGAAGAAACTCGACTGAGAGATGTCTTGATAAGCGTTATAAGGAATCGACTGGTTACTGTAAAAGTATTGCCCACCGGTTACGGTAACCGCTGGAGAAATAACGGAAGGACTAATAGTTTGCTTACCTAACAACCACTGATGATTATCAGTTCGCTTAGTCCAGAAATAATCATCGAGCTTCCACTCATCATCATTTAATTTTTCAGCATCAACCAACCATGAACCTTCAAATGCAGAACCAGTTGCCACTAACTCACTTCGCTCAGTAAAAACATCAAACTCTAATGCTTCGTCATCCTTTTCAACCCCTAACACTTCATGCGACAAACGAACCTGACGCACGCTGAAAGGGTCGGGACCAAACTCGACCTCCAAGGACTCTGCGGGCGCTTCGCCTTTTTTTTGTTCTTCTTGCCAAGGAGGCAGAAATGTCACTGCATATTTGGCTGGGTCAAAACGTGCATTAACTTTTAAATATTCATTCAAAGTACCCAGCGAAGCCCACAGCTCACCATCAATGCGGTAGGTTACGCGTGAAGACATTTCGATCTCGCTGCCAGGCACACGAATGGTCAACACACCGTGCTCTAAAGTGTAGTTTGCTTGAATAACGGGAAATACTTCTTTGATAGGAACTAAATAGTCGCTTTCTGTTTGGACAATATCCAACACCAGAACTTCCTGATTATTGACTTCAAGCCCAACCAGAATTTTTCGAAACCCATAAGAGCGACCGCCTCCAGCACCTTGGCTTGAAGCGTCAAATAAAGCATTTTGCACGTCTACTGGACGATGAAGATCAAGAGGGTCTTTTGCTGAGTTTTCAATGAAGGAATCTTTTTGCGCTTGGGAATATGCCAGCAAAGGCACGCACAATAGCACACCTGACAAAATCAATTTTGTCCATAAAATCGTTTTCAAGGCTAAATTTATTCCCCAATGTTAATTCGGTATATCTCTTCAATAGCACGGTCGCCGATAGTAGCTTTAATGGCCACTACATAGGACTCATTTACAATTTCTTTAATCGGTACAGGTGAAGTAATCTGACGCCGAGTCCCAGCAAAAACAGGCTTCGCAGCCAACTTTCCGCCCGCCAATGCTTGCAAATTATCAACGCTCATTTTTTTTAAATCTAAGCGTTCAAGTAGCTCAGCATCAGTGCCGGCATCCGCTGCTTTCATCGCAATAAAGACACCTTCTGGACGAACGTAAGCATTTCCTTTATTGGCAATATCAAACACAAACTGCAATTTAATCGGGTCAAACTCCATACCAATCAACTCAGCATCGCGCTTCACTTCACCAAAGTAGGCATATATAGGCACGCCAACATTAAATTTGAAATTGATATCCTTGCCTTGGTCATTAAGCTGACGGAAAAAGATCATAGCTCGATGCTCACCGGCTTCAGGCTCTACTCGGGGGCGAACAGCTAAGCGCACTGTCTGCTGGCTCTTAGCTGGAATTGTTAAACGGACTGGATTAATGATCAACCACTGATCAAGGCTTTGCTCATTAGGCGGCAATGCTCGGTAATTATTATTATTATCGAAGTCCCAGTTTTGCACATTAACCTCAACTTCCATTGGCTTACTGCCTAAATTCAAAACCGTAATACTTTCTGTGGCTTTTTTCTCAGGAGAGATTTCGATGCGAGATGGAGAAATGGCCATCTTCGGCTCTAAATTCTGAGCGGCATTAACTTCTGTGGTAAACAATAAAGTTATAGCAATAAGAAGAGCTGTCTGTAATGTGCTTAATCTCAAAAACAAGGAATTCATATCAGGCTCACAGGGTTGGAAAACTATAAACAGTCTATCAGTGCTTGATTACCGTTCCAATTGTCATAAATGCTTACCGACAAATTCGAACTATAATTGCCTGACTCTTTAGCCTGGCTAACATCCACAGTAAGACGCACACGCCCTTCCGCGGAAAGTAACTTTCCACTTCCCTGCTTGTATTGCAAAGGCGTTATGATACTTTCAACGTTCGTCACCGTTAGACATGAATTCGGGCTACTGCAGATTCTGTTGTCTCCAATAGCTAACCCACTGAACTGGAACTCTGCAGTAAGGAATCCCTTGAAGCCGCCGCCACTACTGGAGGTAGCTCGCCAAACCCAATCGCTAGTATCGGTAGTCACAATACCATTGAAGCTAGTGTTAGTATCAGCAGCAATGTTGAGATCGATGGGAGTGCCAATGGTTATTTGACCCGTTTTTGCGGTATTAATCCCCACTGACTGAGAGGTATTGTTGTTACCCGTACCTGATAAATCACCCCGTCTTAGCTGAATAGACAAACGAGAAGACTCACACCTGGCAGTTTCCTGCTGGGCTGATTGAGCTACTTCAGTATTCAACAAGCCGAAAGCTGAAATAGTTGCTAAGACAAAAAAAGCCGAACAACTCATGCTCGGCTTTTTTGCACAGGCAAACATTTGAAATATACCTGCTAACTCGATATTAAGAGCCTACAACTGTGATAGTGTAGCTAGCTCTTACGCTGTCAGTAGTGATTTGTGACAAATCTAAGTCAAATGATACAGAACCAGTCTGTAACGATGCAGATGGCGTAGTAATTTGCTCAATAGCTAAATTGCCGACTGGTGCATCGCTGCCATTATCAGTAATGGTTGGTGCCAAAGATGTATAACCAAAGCTACGAACACCCCAGCTATTGTCTAAAGTAATTGTTGGGTTAGTACCCGCAGCATTATTGGTAAATGCCAGGTCAACTAAACCGTTGTTTAATACGCCTGATTGAGGTGCGGTATCAGCCACAGAACAATCATCCGTTGTACAGTTCGAATCAAGCAATGGACCAAACTGATCGGCAGTCATAGTCAAATCAATGTCTGTGTATCCATAAAGGATCACCACATTAGGTAGATCAATGTCTACATCGACATTAAGTGAAGCTGCGTTAGTCACTGGAGCAGCCATAAAAGCTGGTAACAAACCAAACGTTAAAGCAGTTCTTTTCAAATAGTTCATGGGAGAAACCTCTATCGAGTCGAATTTTGTGAACTGTATCACGGAAACCAACAAAAGATCGAGTCACATACGCATTACTTTTTGTATGAATTTTGTAGCGTCACTTTGATACATTTTGATACATTTCTGAAAAATCAAAATCTTAAGCACCACATGCCCAAGTCACATTTGACTTGCGAACTTGTTAAATATGAATGGCTTACAAAATATCCACTTGACAGGTTTTTACATAAAAAAACGGCCCGAAGAGGCCGTTAAATGTTATATACGATTATTACTGTTATAAGAATAATTCAGTATAACTCAGGTAGTAATCAGTCTTTGCTGAGATCAAACAGAGCTTTAATAGCCACCAATAATGCTGCTGCTCCGACAAAGTAACCAATGTTATGCATGATATCACCAATCGTTTGTCCAACCATTGGCAACGAATCTAATGAATAGGCTGACATCATGAATGCAATCGCTGCGATCAGGAATCGACGAGTTTCACCACTGGAAATATTCAAGAACCCCACGATCAAACCTAGCGCTGCTAGAACCCACGGAAACCATTCCACATTAATAAATGCACCAATGACCGCGATGACTAAACCTGCTAGAAAAGCTAAAGTACCGATTTTCATAGATTACCCCCATTTGTATTGATATTTTGATTGATATACATTTTGTATTTGCCTATATCTTGTATCTTTCGACATTGTTGTTAGCAAATCTTGTAACCATTGCTACATTAGCAGACTTTTTCTTGAACACAAGTCGTACCAGTACAAATGTTACTCACCATCTATAGCTCAGAAATTAGTGTTGCCTTCACAGTCCAGTCTTTCTATCCTTAGCCCAACTTCAACCAAGAATCATCTCATGCCCCAAGCCAAGCCTATACTTAAAGTCGCAGTGCCCACGCCTTTGCGTCGTAGTTTCGACTATCTTGTAGGGCAAACTGCCATTCCACCCATTGGAGCACGGGTGCGAGTTCCGTTTGGGCGCCAACAATTGGTCGGGGTGGTTATCGACCATGTTACAGAATCGACCACTCCTGCCAATAAGCTTAAACCCATCCTTGAAACCATAGATGCCCAACCTTTATTACCTTCTCACCTTTTCAAATTGCTACTGTGGGCTGCTGACTATTATCAGCATCCGATAGGCGACGTATTTAATACCTGTTTGCCTGGTTTACTGAATAAAGGCGAACCGGCCGTGTTAGAGCCCGAATACTATTGGCAGCTAACCGAGAAAGGCGAGCAGGCTTTTGACAAACTCAGCAACAATGCCGTTAAACAACATAAAATTCTTAACTGGGCCTTACAGCACCAGGGTATTATTAGCCCAGCACATCTTAATGAGCTGGAATTGATTCCCAGTGAACTTAAGCCGTTAACGGAAAAAGGTTGGTTCATTAAAAAAGAAGTGGAGCTTAACGCCAAGCCCTATACTCAGAGCAATCAGCCGCTGACCTTAAATCCAGAACAGCAAAGTGCCGTCAGTGCGATGCAACAGTCGATTGGTCAGTTTCACGGGTTTCTGTTAGATGGCGTGACCGGCAGCGGCAAGACAGAAGTTTATCTGCAACTGATTGAGCAGGTCTTAATAAAGAAGCAACAGGTACTGGTGCTGGTTCCAGAGATCGGGCTGACACCGCAAACCGTACAGCGCTTTCGACGTCGCTTTAATTGCGATATCGCCATGCTACATTCTGGCTTAACTGACAGACAACGCTTGAATATTTGGCTAAAGACGAAGCAAGGACTCACTTCGATCGTTATTGGCACACGCTCAGCTCTCTTTACGCCCTTTTCAAATCTGGGTTTAATCGTGGTCGATGAAGAGCATGATGTGTCTTATAAGCAACAAGACGGCTTCCGTTATTCTGCCCGTGACCTGGCGATTCTGCGCGCACGTGATGAGCAAGCGCCGATTGTGCTTGGTAGTGCAACCCCTTCAATGGAGTCGATGCACAATGTCAATCAGGGCAAACTAACCCATTTGACTTTGCGCAAGCGAGCAGCAGACGCTAAGCCGCCACATATTAAAGTTCTCGATATTCGCCAGCGTCATTTGGAGAACGGTTTATCGCAAGCTTTGCTTGACAACATGAAGCGGCACCTCGAAAACGGTAACCAATGCCTGGTCTTCCTTAATCGTCGAGGCTTTGCACCCAGTTTGATGTGCCACAACTGTGGCTGGATTGCCGATTGCCAGCGTTGCGACAAGCATATGACTTTGCATTTACAGCAAAAGCGCCTCCACTGCCATCACTGCGACAAGCAGGTTTTCATGCCAAAAAAATGCCCAGAGTGTGGTGAGCCCGAACTGTTCCCCATTGGTCTCGGAACCGAACGACTGGAGCAAGCTTTAATTAAAGCATTCCCCAATAAGAAGGTGGTTCGTATCGACCGAGACAGTACTCGTCGTAAGCAGGCCATGCAAGATTACGTCACCGCCATCAAGAATAATGAGGTCGATATTTTGGTCGGCACTCAAATGCTGGCCAAGGGACATCATTTCCCAAACTTGACCATGGTCGCAGTGGTGGATATCGACGGGTGCTTGTTCAGTGCTGACTTCCGGGCCACTGAACGCACCGCACAACTGCTGACTCAGGTTGCCGGACGCGCTGGTCGAGCCGACAAACCTGGAGAGGTGGTCATCCAGACCCATCATCCAGAGCACCCCTTATTACTCAATCTGTTCACTCAGGATTATCAGTCGCTGAGTCAACAAATCTTGTCCGAGCGCCAGGCTGGTCAATTGCCACCCTACACTTCTATGGCACTTTTTCGCGCCGAGGCCAGCACTCTGCAATACCCAATGGAGTTTTTAAACGAGGTTGCAAAACAATTAGGCCAAGTTCCCGGTCTTGATTGCTTTGGCCCATTTCCAGCACCAATGGCCAAACGTGCCGGGAAAATGCGTGCGCAACTATTATGTCAGGCCGAACAGCGCGGTTTGATACAGCGCGCAGTGAAGCCCGTCATTTCCATCATCGAACAATTACCCAGCGCACGGAAAGTTCGCTGGTCAATCGATATTGACCCACAGGATCCGTTTTAAAATAGTGAGTAGGTTAAATATTACAGTAGCACCGGCTCACACATTTCATATTGCCAGTTGGCTATCCACTGAATAGCCCTTACAATATCCGCCATTGATAATATTTCTCCTAACTGAGTTTAACTGTCACTTTAGGATATTTTACTTTCGTGCTTGCTGACTTTAATCAACAATCATTACCAAAGACCGTACTTTGTATTTCAAGTACACAATAAAAGAGTTTAAGAATGACCAAGGATTACGCCAAAAAACGTAAAACAGCACGCAAAAGCAACAAGCGTAGCTCACGTCAAAGCCAACCTTCCCGCAAGCCGATGTCGCCGATTCTTATCTTTGTTGGCGGCGTATTGCTTACTTTATTTGCCGTATTTTTGTGGGTACTGGTCAAAAAACCTGAAATCATAAAAGAAGTCCTCCCTGCCAAGGAAGATAGTCAAACCGTTAAAGCGGAAGATAAACCGCAAGAAGTGAAGGTCGAAGAATCCTCTTCAGAGCCCACCTTTACTTACCATGAAACTTTGACCAACAAAGAAATCAAAGTAGATGGTACACAAGCAGTGCAAACCACTAGCAATACGACCTATATCATGCAGTGCGGTGCATTTAGAACTAGCGAAGATGCGGAATCTTTAAAAGCTGAAATGGCTTTTATCGGCTTTCAGGCCAATGTTGAAGAAAAAGACGGCTGGTATCGGGTTCGCCTTGGCCCCTACAGCACCAAACGTGCCGCAGAAAGCGACCGCCATAAATTACAAGACAATAACTATCAGGACTGTCGCATCTGGTAACACAGGTTAATTTAATATAAATACTGCGCAGACCCTTTTCAAAGCTCACATACAAGCCCGACTGATTCGGGCTTTTTGTTACAATTTACCACCATCGCTGAACTGTAAATCTTCCTTGAATTTACTGCCTCAGACCCCATCTAGCCTCTATTGCCAAGAATAAGACAGAATCCGGAGACAATTTTGGAACAATATCGTGGAACAACTATTTTATCAGTGCGTCGAAATGGCACTGTAGTGATTGGTGGTGATGGCCAGGTTTCTCTGGGCAACACTATTATGAAAGGAAACGCACGCAAAGTACGCCGTTTATATAACGATCAGGTGATCGCAGGCTTTGCGGGCGGCACCGCCGATGCATTCACCTTATTTGAGCGTTTCGAAAAAAAGCTGGAAGCGCATGGTGGCAAACTGATGCGCGCAGCGGTGGAACTAGCCAAAGACTGGCGAACCGATCGAGCTTTGCGCCGCCTTGAGGCCTTGTTGGCAGTTGCAGATAAAGAGAACTCTCTCATCATTACCGGTAATGGTGATGTCATTCAGCCAGAAGATGATTTGATTGCTATTGGTTCAGGCGGTCCCTTTGCTCAGTCCGCAGCGAAGGCCTTAATGCAAAAAACGGATTTGAGCGCACGTGAAATTGTTGAGACCGGGCTTACCATCGCAGGCGATGTTTGCATCTACACCAATCATAATCAGACCATAGAAGAGCTGAGTTATTAATGGCTATTGCTATCCTTTGTTTAGCATTGAATCAACAGAATTAAAGCGTATTAAATATAGCGCATTAAAAAAGAGTATTTAATTATGTCTATGACACCTCGAGAAATTGTCCATGAACTGGATAAACACATCATTGGCCAGAAAGATGCCAAGCGCTCAGTCGCCATTGCTTTACGTAATCGCTGGCGCAGAATGCAGGTCGACGAAGATCTGCGTAACGAAATCACCCCTAAGAATATTTTAATGATTGGCCCAACCGGTGTTGGTAAAACTGAAATTGCCCGTCGCCTGGCCAAGCTTGCTAACGCACCTTTTATTAAAGTCGAAGCCACCAAGTTTACTGAAGTGGGTTATGTCGGCCGTGACGTTGAGTCAATTATCCGTGACCTGGTTGATGCGGCATTTAAAATGCTACGTGAACAGGAAATGGCTAAAGTGCAGAACCGCGCCCATGATGCAGCAGAGGAAAGAGTGTTGGATGCACTATTGCCTCCGCCACGCAAATCAAGCGACAGCCAATGGGATGAACAACCGCAGGCTCAAGACTCTTCCGCTCGCCAGATTTTCCGCAAGAAACTGCGTCAAGGCGAGCTTGATGATAAAGATATCGAAATTGATGTTGCCCAAATGGCGGTTGGCATCGATATCATGGCACCTCCCGGCATGGAAGACATGACCAGCCAGTTGCAATCCATGTTCCAGAGCATGTCACCGAGCAAAAGCAAACAGCGCAAACTGAAAGTGAAAGATGCGCTTAAAATGCTAACCGAAGAAGAAGCTGCCAAACTGATTGATCAAGAAGAATTAAAGATTAAAGCTGTGGAAGCGGTTGAACAGCATGGCATCGTCTTTCTTGATGAGATTGATAAGGTTGCCAAGCGTGGCGAACAGAATGATGGCGGTGTATCGCGCGAAGGCGTGCAACGCGACCTATTGCCGTTGGTTGAAGGCTGCACAGTCAACACTAAGTACGGCATGTTGAAAACTGACCATATACTCTTTATTGCGTCAGGCGCTTTCCATTTATCAAAGCCCTCTGACCTAATTCCTGAGTTGCAAGGTCGTTTACCCATTCGTGTTGAGTTGCGAGCTTTAACCCCGGATGACTTTAAGCGCATCCTTACTGAACCTGATGCTGCGCTAACTAAACAATATCAAGCGTTATTAGCTACTGAAGGAAAGACCATAGAGTTTGACGAAAGCGGCATCGAAAAAATTGCTGAATACGCTTTCCAGGTCAATGAGAGCACAGAAAATATTGGTGCTCGTCGTCTACACACGGTTATGGAGCGATTACTGGATGAAGTGTCATTCGATGCCAGTGAAGATGACCAGACTTTATTGATTGATGATGCTTATGTCACTAAACAGCTCTCTGAGCTGGCTGATGATGAAGACTTAAGTCGATTTATTTTATAATTCTAGCTCCCCCAATAAGCCCAGTTTTAGCTGGGCTTATTTATTACCGCAAGCAAATAATCAGCCTCTTTCAGCGATAAACTCCCTATTTATTGATCTTATCGGCTCAATGCTCACCACTATCCAAACCGGTACAACTAATAGCATCTCGCTTTCATCTGGAAAATAATCTGACAGTTTCCAGTGTTTCCTTAGAATATTTGGCTATATTAGAGCCTCCTAACAAGCAGGTCAGACCATCGCCAACCCAATTGAAAATAAAAGATTTTCAACCCCTTCAATCAGTAAACACCCTTTCTTATCAGACCAGAGCTTAGTTATTATCTATTTGATAATCTCAGATATATTTTCTAGTCTGATTTGGCTTTCTAAATATTCTAATTAAGAAAGTATAAAAACATTTAAGTTAAACACTAAGGGGTTATTTAAAATGAAACTAAACCAAGTAGTCGCAGGTGTTCTGCTAGCTACGGGCGCAACTGGCTTATACGCTGGCGAGTTCAAAGCTGCATCTCAACCTGAAAAAGCTATCAAAGGACAATATATTGTTGTCCTCAAGGAGGATGCGGTAGCGGCCAATATGGGATTATTTTCCAGTAATGCCAATGAGCAAGCAATCGCAATGGTTAGCGATAACCTAAGCCGTAAATATCAGGCACAAGTTCAACGCACCTATACCAAGGCATTAAAAGGTGGTGTGTTCAATATGTCTGAGAAAGCTGCACTGAAGCTTGCTCAGGATCCTAATGTATTGTTGGTTGAGGAGGATCAAATCGTTAGTATCAACGCTACTCAAAGTAATGCCACCTGGGGTATTGACCGAGTCGACCAACGCAATCTTCCATTAAGCGGTACTTACACCTATAACACTGGTGCTTCAAACGTTAATGCTTATATTCTTGATACAGGTATTAATATGAACCACAGTGATTTTGGTGGCCGAGCTTCCAGTGGTTATGATTTCATTGACAATGATGGCAATGCCAGTGACTGTCAGGGCCATGGTACTCACGTTGCAGGCACGGTAGGTAGTTCCACTTACGGTGTTGCTAAAAGCGTTAACCTGATCGGCGTTCGCGTTCTTGACTGCCAGGGTAGTGGCTCTTACTCAGCCATTATTTCAGGTATGGATTGGGTGGCACAAAACCACAGCAAACCCGCAGTTGCCAACATGAGTTTAGGTGGTGGTGCTGCAAGCTCGGTTGATAATGCGGTGCAAGGTATGACTAATGCCGGCGTTACTGTGGTGGTTGCTGCAGGTAACGACAACAGCAACGCTTGTAACTACTCACCAGCTCGCGCGGCAAGTGCGATCACTGTCGGTTCTACAGCGTCTAACGATTCTCGCTCTAGCTTCTCTAACTATGGCAACTGTTTAGATATCTATGCACCAGGTTCGAACATTCGCTCTACCTCGATCAACGGTGGCTCAACTACCATGAGTGGAACCTCAATGGCTTCACCTCATGTGGCTGGTATTGCAGCTTTATACTTAGCAAACAATCCAAGCGCTTCTGTAAGTCAGGTAACTCAAGCAATTATAAATGCTGCAACACCCAACAAAGTAAGCGATGCAAAATCGGGTTCACCGAACTTATTGGCGTATAGCTTATTTGATGGTTCAACTCCAGATCCGGATCCAGATCCAGAGCCAAACCCAGGGAGTGAGTTAGAAAATGGGGTTGCTGTTGAAATATCTGGTGCTCAAGCTTCAGAAAAAGAATTCACTTTTGAAGTTCCGGCTGATGCTACTGTGGTAAACATTGATATGTCAGGTGGTAACGGTGATGCTGATCTGTACGTTAAGTTCGGTAGCGAACCCAGTTCCAGCGACTATGATTGCCGTCCTTACAAAAATGGTAACAATGAGTCTTGCCAGTTAAATGCTCAGGCCGGTACTTATTATGTCACTGTCTATGGCTATACTAGCTACTCCAATGCAAGTTTAGTCGCGAGCCATAATGGAGGAACCACTCCTGATCCAGACCCAGAACCAGATCCCGGCCAAGGTGGCGAAGCGACATTGCCAAACCTTTACGGTGCAGCAGGTAGCTGGTCACACTACTACATTGATGTTCCAGCTGGCATGAGCAGCCTGGATGTTCAAATCAGTGGTGGCACTGGTGACGCAGACTTGTTTGTTCGCCGTGGTGCTCAACCAACAACTTCAAGCTACGATTGCCGCCCATACAAATGGGGTAACAACGAGAGCTGTTCTTTCTCTAACCCAGCTCAAGACCGTTGGTACATCAGCCTACGCGGCTACTCCTCTTACGCTGGCGTAACCTTATACGTTAAGTGGGAGTAAGGATGGAAGTAATCATCAAATAGTGATTACCCTTAAAGCTGGTCTTCGGACCAGCTTTTTTATGGCTATTGTTCAAATAGCGACTAATTGATACATAGCCCACCCTTCTAAAATCTTTTACAGCTCATAACACCTACGGCAAACCGCTTACTTTTAGCTTACCGGCCTACCCATGCCACATAACTATCTGATGAGGTAGGTTAAAACTAGTTCTTATCCGTCATCTTCTGATTGACAGTTCCTATCATCAATCAGCGGGGCCGTTAACGGTGCTTTCTTCTCTAACACAGGATAGAGCACCCCAACACCTTGATAATTTTAGTATTTATGAAACTCAGGTTTTTAATTAGGAATTTAAATCCAATAGATTCAATCTAAGATAAATGCCGGGGCAATCCCACTTTTCAGCAAAAAGCTCCAGCGCATTGTTCAACAGTCACAAATGCATTGAAATCAACATTCTTGTAGATAGTAACCACTAACAATTGTTTTGTAATACATTTGTAACATTCTGTACAAATTAGACGGCCGTCAAAAATTACTTATTAGCTCACCCAAAATGCATAAATTATATTGTTCCGAACTCCTGAATTTTATAGAGTCCTAAGACCTCGATTTTCGAGGTATATAAAATAAACAACACTAAGGGGTGTTTTAACATGAAATTAAACCAAGTAGTCGCAGGTGTTCTGCTAGCTACGGGCGTAACTGGCGCATATGCTGGTGAGTTCAAAGCAGCAGCTCAACCTGAAAAAGCCATCAAAGGACAATACATTGTTGTTCTCAAGGACGATGCAGTGGCGGCTAATATGGGATTATTCTCAAGCAATGCTTCTGAACAAGCTATTGCTATGGTAAGCGACAACTTGAGCCGTAAATATCAAGCTCAAGTTCAGCGTACCTTTACCAAAGCCGTTAAAGGCGGCGTATTCAACATGTCTGACAAAGCTGCACAAAAGCTTGCTCAAGACCCTAACGTGCTTCTTGTTGAAGAAGACCAAATCGTTAGTATCAATGCTACTCAGAACAATGCCACTTGGGGCCTTGACCGCATTGATCAACGTAACCTTCCATTAAGTGGTTCATACACTTACAACACCACTGCAAGCAACGTAAACGCATACATCATCGATACTGGTATCTTAGGCTCACACAGTGAGTTTAGTGGTCGCTTTATGGGTGGTTATGACTTCGTTGATAACGATAGCAACCCAAATGACTGTAATGGTCACGGTACCCACGTAGCTGGTACTGTAGGTGGTTCTACCTACGGTGTAGCTAAAGGCGTTAAGCTTTATGGCCTAAAAGTTCTAGGTTGTAACGGTAGTGGTTCTAACTCTGGTGTAATCGCGGGCATTGACTGGGTTGCTAACAACCACGTTAAGCCTGCTGTTGCCAACATGAGCTTAGGTGGTGGTGCTTCATCAGCTACTGACAACGCGGTTGCTAACCTTGTTGCTTCAGGCGTAACAGTTGCAGTTGCTGCGGGTAACGACAACAGCAATGCGTGTAACTACTCACCAGCTCGTGAGCCAAGCGCAATCACTGTAGGTTCAACTGCTTCTAACGATTCTCGTTCTAGCTTCTCAAACTATGGTACTTGTTTGGACATCTATGCTCCAGGTTCAAGCATCACTTCAGCATGGTCAAACGGTGGTACTAACACTATCAGTGGCACCTCAATGGCTTCTCCACACGTAGCGGGTGTTGCTGCTCTATACTTAGCAAACAACCCAAGTGCTACTCCAAGCCAAGTTGAAGCTGCTATCGAAGGCGCTGCATCAACTGGTAAAGTAAGCGATGCAAAATCAGGTTCGCCAAACTTGTTACTATACAGCTTGTTTGACGGCTCAACTCCACCACCACCACCACCTCCAGGCGGTAACGAGCTAGAAAATGGTGTATCGGTAAGCTTCTCAGGTGCTTCTGGTTCAGAAACCGATTACACCTTTGTAGTTCCTTCTGATGCTTCTAATGTAAGCTTCGATATGTCAGGCGGCACTGGTGATGCTGACTTATACGTTAAGTTCGGCAGTGCGCCAACCACGTCTAGCTATGACTGTCGCCCATACCGCAATGGTAATACTGAGTCTTGTGACTTCACAGCGCAAACTGGTACTTACTATGTAATGGTTCGTGGTTACACTAGCTACTCGAATGTTAACTTGGTAGCAACGCATGATGGCGGCGGTAGCACAGAGCCACCACCAGAAGGCGGTAGCGCAACGCTTCCAAACCTTTCAGGTGCTTCAGGTAGCTTCACTCACTACTATGTAGACCTTCCAGCTGGCATGAGCAGCCTTGATGTTCAAATCAGTGGTGGTTCAGGTGACGCAGACTTGTATGTCCGTCGCGGTGCACAACCAACGACTTCAAGTTATGACTGTCGTCCATACCGCAATGGTAACAACGAGAGCTGTTCTTTCTCTAACCCAGCTCAAGACCGTTGGTACATCAGCATCCGTGGTTACACAGCTTATTCAGGTGTAACTTTACAGGTTGACTGGCAATAATTATCGCTCAGGCGATAACTGAAAAGCTGACCTTCGGGTCAGCTTTTTTTTGTCTTTAATTTTATACCTTTTAAAATCCCCAATACTGACGCTACAGGCATTTAACATTACAGCCTGCCCACTCTATTTCTGATACAATCGAAACAATTTAATAGCCACTTAAGCTTAAGTAAAATGACCCAAACAGGTAGTCAGATACCAACTGCAATCAAACTGCACCAGAAAAGCCAACAATTGGAAGTTACATTTCCCGGTAATAGCTATTTATTACCCTACGAATATCTCCGTGTATTTTCACCTTCAGCAGAAGTCAGAGGTCATGGCAATCAGGAAATGACCTTGATTGGTGGCAAAAAGAATGTGCAAATAACCGATATCGAAGCGGTAGGTCGCTATGCAATTAAGCTAACCTTTGATGACGGCCATGACAGTGGCCTGTATACTTGGCAAACACTCTATGAGCTGGGTCGTGATTACCAGACGAACTGGCACCACTATTTAAAACGCCTGGAAGCTGCAGGTCTCCCGCGAGGTAACGATACTTCGGTTAAGACCTTCGACCCCAAGCACGGTAATTAATTAACAAAGCCTAATACTATGACAGAGCACGATAAGAAAACATCAGATGACACTACTCACTTTGGTTACCAAACGGTGGAGAAGAGCAAGAAAGCCTCTAAAGTCGCTGAAGTCTTTCACTCGGTAGCCGCCAAGTACGATGTGATGAATGATCTCATGTCATTCGGTGTCCACAGAATCTGGAAACGCTACACCATTGAACGTGCCGCAGCACGAGTCGGCCAGACAATTCTCGATATTGCTGGTGGCACTGGTGATCTAACCGCAAAGTTTTCTAAGATTGTGGGCCCGACTGGTAAGGTCGTATTAGCCGATATTAACGAGTCGATGCTCAAAGTAGGCCGTAACAAACTAGTCGATAGCGGCATTGTTGGTAATGTGGAATATGTCCAGGCAAATGCAGAATGCCTGCCTTTCCCTGATAACTATTTTGACCGAATTACTATCGCCTTTGGCTTACGCAATGTGACCGAAAAAGAGAAAGCTCTTGAATCAATGTATCGCATCTTAAAACCAGGCGGTAAACTACTGGTACTTGAGTTTTCCAAGCCAGCCCTTCCTGCACTCTCTAAAGTTTATGACGTCTACTCTTTCTCCTTGCTGCCAGCAATGGGTAAAGTAGTGGCCAATGATGCAGAAAGCTATAAATATCTGGCTGAATCCATTCGTATGCATCCCGATCAGGAAACTTTAAAACAATTAATGATGGAAGCAGGTTTTGATGAGGTTGAATACACCAATTTAACGGGTGGTATAGTCGCTTTACATATTGGCAAGAAATTCTAAACTCCCCCAATATATAAGATAAATGAATTAGCATATGATTTTGCCACTTTTTGCACCAGCCATCGAAATGCTCATCAACCAGGCCATAAAGCTTGACCCTGATGCACAGTCTCGCTTGCAATCATTAGACAATAAAATCATAAAAGTGATACTGACCGATTTAAATAGCAGTTTTTTTATTGTCATTGAAGACAGCTTAATCCTGGTTAAGCCAGACATCAATAAACAACCCAATGCCGAGCTTAGCGGCTCTTCCTCCAGTTTCTTTAATCTGGCTGTAAGCGAAAAAGGTTCTGACTCTATCTTTAAAGGCGAAGTACATTTTGCGGGCGACATCGGCACGGCACAAAACTTTCAAAACTTCTTCAAACAACTTAATATTGATTGGGAAGAACACCTATCGCAATATACTGGCGATATTGTCGCTCACCAGATGGCAAGTGGTAGCAGAAAAGTGGGTGACTGGTTGCAGAAAGCAGCTGCCACAGCGCAGCAAAATATCAGCGAATATATTCGCTTCGAAGCCAAATTATCGCCAGCAACAATTGAGCTCGAAAATTTTTATGATGATATCGCGGATTTAAAATCAGATAGCGAGATATTGAAACAAAAAATTGAGCGCATTTCTCTCAGGATAGCTAAAAACAATTCATCAGATTCATCCGGATGAACCCTATATTGATATATGAGAAGACAGCATGAATGCTATTAGACAATTACACCATGCTCTAAGAATTAACCGAACGCTGGTGCATTATGGCTTGGATGAATTTCTAGCCCCGACTCCCCTGGCTCGATTTCGCCCACTGGCAAAACTCTTTTCGCTGAGCCTACGTCGCAAGGCAAAAGACAAATCTCGCGGTGAACGCTTGCGTCTGGCACTCACTGAACTTGGTCCAATTTATGTCAAGCTTGGACAAATGCTTTCTACTCGCCGCGACCTGGTTCCGCCGGATATTGCCGATGAACTAGCAAAGCTGCAAGACCAGGTGCCGCCTTTTGACTCAGCTGTTGCTCGCTCAATCGTCGAAAAACAATTAGATACACCGATTGTTGAGCTCTTTGCCAGCTTCAATGATACTCCGCTGGCATCGGCTTCAATCGCTCAAGTTCATGAAGCCACTTTGAATAATGGCGAAGAAGTTGTGGTTAAAATCCTGCGCCCCGGCATACGACGTAAGATTCTTCGTGATATGCAGATGATGCACTCTTTGGCAAATTGGGCAGAAAAATATTCCAGCGAAGCGCGGCGATTACGAATTATCGAGGTGGTTAAAGAATACGACAGCACCTTAGCTCGTGAAATCGATTTACGTATAGAAGCTGCCAACACCTCTCACCTTCGCCATAATTTTGCAGACTCTGATCTATTGTACGTCCCTAAAATTTATTGGGACTATACTCGCGTCAAAATGCTGGTGATGGAAAAAATTTCTGGTATCCCAATCGGCAACATCGCAGCACTTAAATCCAGCGGTGTTGATATGAAGGCGCTAGCAGATCGTGGCGTTGAGATTTTCTTCACTCAGGTTTTTCGTGACAGCTTTTTTCACGCAGACATGCATCCTGGCAATATCTTCGTCAATGTAACCAACCCATTAGAGCCGCAATATATCGCAATTGACTGTGGCATTATGGGCACGCTCGATGAAAACGATAAGCGCTACTTAGCGGATAATTTCCTTGCCTTCTTTGATCGGGACTACCGTCGTATTGCTGAGTTACATGTTGAATCTGGCTGGATTGACGCCGATGTTTCGATTCCTGAGTTCGAGTCAGCCATTCGCGCTGCCTGTGAACCCATTTTTGGTAAGTCACTGGCTGAAATTTCGTTTGGTCATTTCCTAATCCAGCTTTTTCAAACAGCGCGTCGCTTTAATATGCAGGTTCAGCCTCAATTGGTATTACTGCAAAAAACATTACTCTATGTTGAAGGACTTGGACGTCAGCTATATCCACAACTGGATTTATGGCAAACTGCCCAGCCCTACTTAAGGCAATGGGTGCGTGAACAGGTCGGGCCGAAAGCCATGTTTGAGGATATTAAGCGTCAGTTCCCCGATTGGTTACATAAGGCCCCTAAATTGCCAGGTCTATTGTTCGATAATTTTCACCGTATTGGACAAACCCTGAATCAATTTGAGCAACTGAAAGCTCAGTTCACAGAGCTTGAACGCCATAAGCTAGAACAGCAATATGCGTTGAAGCATGCTTTTATTGGTGGCTCACTGGCCATATTAAGCGGTATTAGTTATCTTGCAGTACCCCATGACTGGTGGCCAGCAGCCATTCTCGGCGCAGGCGCCGCTTGGTTCATGATTAAGAGCCTGTGGCCCACTAAATGATTGATCATTGCCGACAAAGGAGACGTTATGAGTGACTGTTTATTTTGTAAGATTATTGCCGGTGATATACCTAGCGATAAGGTGTATGAAGACGATAAAATTCTGGTGTTTAAGGATATAGCCCCAAAGGCACCCACACATTTACTGATGATTCCTAAGCAGCATATTGCCAGCCTGGCTGAGGTTACGGAGCAGGATGCTGACATCATGGGCTATATGATGATTAAAGTTCCGCAGATAGCTAACCAGGCAGGTTTAAGCGGTGGCTTTAGAACCATCATAAATACAGGTGATGATGGCGGTCAGGAAGTGTATCATATCCATATTCATATTTTAGGCGGCGCTGGTCGCATGCCATTTGTATAAGCTATTAAGCTTGAGGTAAAAGCATGAAACCTGGTATTTGGGAATTACTCATACTATTAGTTATTATTTTGTTGCTATTCGGCACTAAAAAATTGCGCAATGCCGGTGGCGATATTGGCTCTGCCTTTAAGAACTTCAAAAAAGCGGTCAAAGATGAAGATAAGCAAGCTGATGCTAAAAATGTCGAAGACCAATCTGAAGATGCAGACTTTGATAGCAATCGCACACAGCAAGAAAAAGCTGAGCAGGGCTCTGCAGATAAAAGCCAAGACAAAAAGTCCTGAAACTGTCTCATCAATAACCGCCAAAATCTAACTTATGCCTTTTGATATTGGTTTCTTCGAACTATTACTGATAGTGGTCATCGCGCTGGTGGTACTTGGCCCTGAACGCCTACCCAAAGCGATGCACACGGTTGGGCGCTGGGTAGGCAAAGCCAAGCGTGGCTTTAGCCAGTTCAATCAGCAGGTCACTCGTGAACTCGAGATTGAAGAGATGAAAAAGCGCATTGCTGAACATGAAAAAAAGATCATGGAGCAGGCGGAATCCGATGAGGAGCTACAGCGTTTGCGTGAAGAGGCGCAAGCGACCATTGCTAAAGCCGAGCAGGCATTAAAACAAAGTGAACAAGCTCTGACTAACGAACAGCAAAAACTCCAGTCATCTAAGCCAAGTTCAGATAAGCCATCCTGATGAGCCAAGATTCCGAACAACCTTTAATTGCCCATTTACTTGAACTGCGTAATCGCCTACTGCGCATCGTATTAGTGATCGTTTGCCTTTTTATTGGGCTAGCCTTCATTGCCAATGAGCTTTATCTTTTGCTGGCTAAACCACTTATTGAACAACTACCCTACGGTTCCAGCTTAATAGCCACTGATGTCACTTCGCCATTATTTGCGCCCTTTAAGTTAGCCTTTGTCACCGCGTTTTTTATTGCCATGCCTTATGTACTTCATCAGATTTGGATGTTTATTTCACCGGGCTTATATCAGAGCGAAAAACGCTTCGCCATTCCGTTGCTACTATCCAGTATCTTCCTCTTTTATGCAGGGATTGCTTTTGCTTACTTTCTTATTTTCCCTATTATTTTTGGTTTCCTATCCAGCATTGGCCCTGAAGGTATTAATTATCTACCAGAAATTAATAGTGTGTTATCTATTGCACTCAAACTTTTCTTTGCCTTTGGATTAGCTTTTGAAATTCCCATCGCCACCATGTTATTGATTTGGTCAGGCATGGTCAGTCATCAGTCACTCAGTGACAAAAGGCCTTATATTGTGGTTGGTGTCTTTATTTTCGCCATGCTACTAACGCCACCAGATGTCATCTCTCAGGTCTTGCTCGGCATCCCTATGTGGATCTTATTTGAACTAGGACTCATATTTGCCAAGCTGTATGCTCCCAAAGCTGCTCAGAAAAACACAGATGAGCCTAAAGAGTAAGTCACGATATGAAACAGTTAAGCGCCAAGAAACTTAAACTAACAATGAACCTATGGCCACCCTTTTGGGGCTCAGGCATTAAAGTTTTAGAACTCGATGATGATTGGCAATATGCCAAAATTCGTCTACGCAAGTACTGGTTCAATCGTAATTACGTCAACACTCATTACGGTGGCGCACTGTTCTCGATGACCGATCCTTTCTATATGCTCCTGCTGTTGCATAAACTAGGACGCGACTATGTAGTGTGGGACAAAAAGGCAGAAATCAAATTTATTAAACCGGGCCGTAAAGATGTATTTGCCGAGTTTAAACTGACCGAACAAGACTTACTGGATATCAACTTACAACTCAAAGAACAGGATGTGATCGAACCTGTATTCGAAGTGGATATTCATGATGAAGATGGCCTGCTCATCGCCAAGGTATGGAAGACTATTCATATTGCTAAAAAGCAGCCTGAAAACACAAGCTAGAAACTAAAGAGCCAACTAGTTGACGGCCGGCTCTTGTGAACAACATCCACTATAACTCTACCGAACAAAGTGCCACTCAGTCTGTCTTCCTGCTAGATAAATAACTTCCTTGCCATCGAATAAAGCGGACTGCTCCAGCATAATCTGAATCAGCTGATTGTCCCATTCAGGTAATGCCACTTTAACATTCCCTTCAATCGCATAAGCTGTGTTTGGATACAACTTTCTGTCCCCCTTTATTGGCGTCGGTCCTTGATTATCCCACATGCCAATCGTTGGGCCGACAGCATGTCCAACATATCCCAATGGATGTGTGTAAGTACTCGACTCAAGCTTTTGCTTGTTAGAAGCCGCTTGAGTTGCTTTAAGGATTTGGTTGCCCGTGCTGCCTGCTTTAAATTCATCGGTTAATATATCCTGCCATTGATTACCTTGCGCCAAAGCATCTTTTAGTCCTTGCGGCACTTGATACTCACCAAATCTGGCCACATACCCCATCTCCTGGGTATCAGTACACAGTTTTAAATAGCAGATACCCACATCGGTATGAATAATATCGCCCGGCATAATCACTCTGTCACCTTTGCCAAAGAATGGCGAGTCAGGCTCATTGCTGTCACCTTTGCGTTGGACGGTGACATAAGGCTGAAACCAGGGTCTTAAGCCAAGCTCCTCAAAACGTTCACGAATATACCAACTAACATCTTTATCGGTGGTCACCCCGGGAGTGATGACTTTGGTTGAAAAAGCCTCGCCGATAACGCCTCTTGCAATGGCTACTATCTGCGGATAGACCTCTATTTCAGGTTGGGTTCGCGTTTCAAACCAGCGTATGACTAATTCTTCAGAGCTTACCAAACGCTTTTCAAAATCCTCCGGCAAGTGACTCATTAATGTTTTGTAAAGTCCCTGCGATAAGCCATCCGCTACCGCCCACTCTTCGCTCACATTAATACCAA
This sequence comes from Kangiella sp., assembly GCF_048265365.1. Classification (NCBI taxonomy): domain Bacteria; kingdom Pseudomonadati; phylum Pseudomonadota; class Gammaproteobacteria; order Kangiellales; family Kangiellaceae; genus Kangiella; species Kangiella sp. Next base: position 750,793 of record NZ_JBLXBT010000001.1, on the reverse strand, counting down.
TCTTCTGTGGATTATAATCTTTGATGATTTCGGCCAAACGTTGCCATTGCTCTTCATCGCTACCACCCTGCCAACGGCTCTCATAAAAGCCCGCAATTGGATAGCGGCTCACACTAAACCTTTCTACTCCTTTATCGCTTCTAACAAAAACCAATAGTGTCGTTCTTCGCGCGGCAAAAGTCGGTTCAGGAACCAGGGTATAAAACAGCGCATCTTCACCGTACTCCCTATTGATAACCAGCCACATATCCAGATCGGACTCAGCCATCAATTGAGGTAACAAGACATCCAGTCGGTGCTTCAGCATCTGATTAATCGGCTCTGCTCTGTCTCGATGAGCAAGCACTTGTGGAACTTCAACCTTGTTTACGCCTTGCTCAAAGGTTTTACCTTCAAGCGTATGCAGAGACAGCAAACCAATAACGCCTAGTAATAATCGCGCTGTAATTTTCATTTAATTCCCCCAGAGAGTCGATCGCCATTCAAGAAACTCTGGAAATCCTAACATAATATTTATCACTTCAATGAGCTGTATACAGTAAATAATTCCAGCAAGTAGCTAGTCCCAGGTAGCCGCTACCAATATATTCCTTGGGAACTATTAAAAAAATAGGCTAGCATTAAGTCATATTTGCATTGCACTTTATCCCTCCATGGAAACACGGTACTCAAGCTGATTCAGGCAGCCGATCAGGCAATGCATAAAGCAACAAACAACTGGGCAATCAGGTATTTGTTGTTGATTGAGTGCGTATTTAATCTCAAACAAACACTTTTTTACATTTCACTGACTGATTTAAGCTTGTTATTTCTATTGTCACCCATGTAAAATGAATGAACGTTCATTTTATACTGTGTTTCTCCTATTCTATGTCTAAAAGAGAACAAATTCTGGAGGCAGGAATTCGCTTATTCGTAGAGCGAGGTCTGCAAGGCACTTCCATGTCACTATTAGCAAAAGAGGCTAATGTGGCTACTGGCAGCGTTTACAATTACTTCGAAAGTAAAGAGCAACTCATCAATGAAATCTTTTTATATGTGAAGAAACGCGAAGCAGAGTTTCTACTTGAGCATTATCATTCGCAAGACAGTTACGAACAAAGATTTAAGGAACTTTATCGTTCAACGATCCAGTTCATGCTTGATAATTGCCTTTACTTCCGCTTCAGTCACCTTTATGGATTATCGCCGGTTATTGAAGATAAGACTCGGGATCAATTACTCCACGTGTTTGAGCCTTTCATCAAGCTCTACCAGGAAGCCTACGATCAGGGAATCATTCGTGTAAATACCATTCCTGATACCCACATCCAGATCTATGGCGGCTTTAGCTATTTTATGCACTGGCAATATCTCAATAATCAGTCAATTGATGAGTCACTGGTTGAACAAATGGTCGAATTCGCTTGGGCCGCTATTAAAAATTGGAATCACTGAAGGATTTACCCCCATGAGACATGCTGTAATTATTAGCGCACTACTTGTTACTTTTGTAGGTAATGCAATGGCTGCCGACGAGACTCAGCAAGCAGTACCAGTGCAAGTTACGGAAGTTAGCGCAGGAAAAACCACTTTAACGGAAAATCTACCCGGCCGCGTCCTGGCAATTCGTACCGCAGAAGTACGTGCCCGTGTTGATGGCATTCTGGAAAAACGTATTTTTACAGAAGGACAGGACGTTAAAAAAGGTCAATCACTGTTCCAAATTGATGATCGAATCATGAAAGCCAATCTAGCTGCTGCCCGCGCAGACCTGAATACTGCCAAGGCACAACAAAAGCTCACCAAACAAACACTCAAGCGCTATAAGCAATTGTTAGAACAAGGCGCAGTTAGCCAGCAGGAATTTGATACCTACCAGGCACAAAGCCTGCAGGCCGATGCTCAGGTTGAACAAGCTAAAGCACAATTGCAAAAAGCTCAGATCAACCTGGATTATGCCACCGTTGAGGCTCCTATTTCTGGCCGTATTGGTCGTGCGTTGGTGACCGAAGGAGCACTGGTCAGCGCTAGTTCAGCCACTCATTTAGCCACCATTGAACAGTTGGACCAAGTGTATGTTGACTTCACTCGTTCAGCCACTGAAATCAATCAGTTGCGTGATCTTTTTGCTAATTCTGAAGCAACAGATGCAGCTTCAAGAGAAGTGCAAATCCTGTTCGCTGACGGTACTCCTTATAGCCATCCGGGACAGTTAGAGTTTTCCAGTTTATCAGTGGATCCGGATACAGGCTCGGTTGCTCTTCGCGCAACGGTTAAAAACCCTGATTATCAGTTGCTACCCGGTATGTTTGTACGAGTCAAAGCCCCCGTAGCCGACTCAACAACTTTAGTACAGGTACCGCAAAAAGCAGTCCAATTAACCGGGCAAGGCGCTGTAGTAAAAGTCATTCAGAACGGAAAGCTCGCTTTCCAACCTGTTGAGCTCGGACCTATGATGGGTCAGAACTGGGTCATCAAAAGCGGCCTTAAAGCTGGCGATCAAATCATCACCAGCAACACCCAGTTTCTGCAACCAGGAACCCCTGTACAGGCGATGTCCGCCCCATCAAATAGCTCGCATATACAACAATAGGGATACTAGACCATGGCACAGTTTTTTATCAACCGGCCCATTTTTGCCTGGGTGATCTCGCTATTAATTCTGCTGGGGGGCACGTTAGCAGTACAAAATCTGCCGATCATGGCTTACCCAGATATTTCACCGCCACAGGTCACCATCAACGCCACCTATCCGGGTGCTTCGGCCAAAGTGATCGAAGATACCGTCACCAGCGTTATCGAAGAAGAGATGAACGGCATTGAGGGACTACGTTATATCAAATCGGAAAGCTCGCGCACCGGTACCTCGACCATTATTCTGACCTTCGCAACCGGTACTGATACTGATATTGCTGGGGTAGAAGTGCAGAACCGCTTAAAAAGAGTGGAAGCACGCCTACCTTCATCCGTTCGCACCCAGGGGGTAAATATTGACAAAACTCGCCCCGATTTCTTGATGGTAGTCTCACTCTACTCACCCAATGGTAGCCATAACGCAACCGACCTGGGAGATTATATTGACCGTGCCATCCTGGGTGAAATGCGCCGTATAGACGGTATTGGTAGCGCACAGCTGTTCAGCGCCACTTATGCCATGCGCATTTGGGTTGACCCGAAAAAAATGGCCTCTTATGCAATTACTGCTGACGAGATAGCAGAAGCTATCCGTAACCAGAATGCGCAACTGGCTACTGGCGAGCTCGGTTCCTTGCCAGCACCAGACAACCAGCAAATCAATGCTACCATCCTAGTCCCCTCTCGGCTGAATACGCCTGAGCAGTTTGCCAATATCATCCTACGTTCCTCATCAGATGGAGCCATAGTCCGACTTAAGGATGTAGCAATGGTTGAGCGTGGGGCTAACAGTTATACCGCTCAGGCCTTTTTGAATGGTCAGGAGTCAGCAGCATTTGCCTTAAAGCTAAGTAATACAGGTAACGCTTTAGAGGCTGCTGAAGCGGTCAAAGCCAAGATGGCGGAACTCGAGCAGTACTTTCCTGAAGATATGTCCTGGGTTGTACCGTACGACACTTCAATATTCATAGATGAGTCCATTGGCCAGGTTTTTCAAACCTTGATTGAAGCAGTCTTTCTCGTCACTTTGGTGATGTTTCTGTTCTTACAGAGCTGGCGCACCACCATCATTCCACTCATTGTTGTTCCAGTATCCTTAATTGGTACCGGCATGGGACTCTACTTATTAGGGTACTCCATCAACATGCTAACCATGTTCGCGATGGTCCTTGCGATTGGTATCGTGGTCGATGATGCCATTATCGTGGTTGAAAATATCAAGAGGATTATCGATCAAGAAAAACTTGGCCCTTATCAGGCAACCAAAAAAGCCATGAAACAGATTTCTGGCGCCATTATCGGTACCACCGCAGTACTAATTGCTGTCTTTATACCGATGGCATTTTTCTCTGGTTCAGTTGGTCGCATTTATCAGCAGTTCTCCTTAACCATCGTATTAAGCGTTTCCATTTCAGCGTTTTTATCACTGTCCCTCAGCCCCGCAATTGCGCAAGGCTTTTTAAAAACAGACAAAAAAGAAAAAAAGGAATGGGCTTTTTTCCGCTGGTTTAACCAAGGGTTTAACTGGTTCACTGAAACCTATATGAGCCAGGAAAAGAAACTGTTCAACAAACGCGGGCAGCTCATAACGATGGCTATTTTTGTAGTCATCTGCGGGCTTGTCGGTTGGCGTTTTGCCAGTATGCCCACTGGTTTCGTACCTTCGGAAGACCAAGGCTTCATAGTATCCTCTTCCTTGATGCCTTCAGGGTCAACCCGTAGCCGTACTCTGGAATTAACCCAGAAGACTGATGCCTGGTTTTTACAACAACCCGAAGTCGAGCGAATTATTACGGTTGCCGGTTTCAGCTTTTTCGGTACCGGCCAGAACACCTCGATTACCTTTGTTAACCTTAAGTCCTGGGCTGAGCGCGAAGGCATGCGTAACGCAGACGAATTTGCGGCTGCCGCTACTGCTGAGTTTATGAAATATTCAGAAGGTTCGACTTTTGCTTTCAACATGCCACCCATTCCGGGTCTTGGTAACAGCAGCGGCTTTGACTTCCAGCTTCTGGATAAATCTGGAGTTGGTACCGACCAGCTTATGGGCGCCGCATTTCAGCTGGTAGGTATGGCATCGCAGTCAGGAAAATTTGCTGAAATACGCCCCGACACATTACCACCGGCTCCATTACTGACCATTGAAGTAGATCGCATTAAGGCGCGTTCGTTGGGAATCGATATTGGCGAACTCAATAGCACGTTACAAATTGCTCTCGGCTCAGCCTATATCAACGACTATGTAGAAGGCCAGAAAGTCCGTCAGGTCTGGTTACAGTCAGACGCTGAAACACGCTCAACCCCCGATGAAATCCTGAGCATGCAAGTGCGTAACGATCAAGGTGATCTGGTTAACCTTTCAGAAGTGGCTAAAGCCCACTGGACAGAAGCACCGGCCAAGCTCACTCGTTATAATGGCTCACCCTCGCTACCTATAACCGGTAGCGGCTCACCTGGGGTCAGCTCAGGTGAAGTACTGGCGCTGATGGAAGAATTCGCACAGGCGCTCCCCAAAGGCTTGGGTTACGAATGGTCAGGGCAATCGCTAGAGGAAAAAGTGGCGGGTAATCAAACCACCTTGCTGTTTTCCCTGTCATTCCTGGTGATCTTTCTGGTTCTGGCTGCGTTATATGAAAGCTGGTCAGTGCCACTATCAGTGATTCTTGTCGCACCGCTAGGGATCCTGGGCTCGATCATTGCCGCATTTATTGGCGGTTTACCCAATGATATCTATTTCAAAGTTGGACTGATTACTATCATCGGCCTATCCGCAAAGAATGCCATTTTGATTGTTGAATTTGCCCGTGAGGCCGAAGGAGAAGGTAAGAGCCCACTGGAAGCAGTAACTGAAGCCTGTAGACTTCGTTTGCGGCCCATCCTGATGACCTCATTGGCCTTCATCATGGGAGTGTTACCTCTGGTGCTGGCCACCGGAGCTGGCTCAGCCAGTCGCCAAGCAATAGGCACCAGTGTGGTTGGTGGTATGATTTCAGCTGCAATACTCGCCATTATATTTGTGCCAGTATTCTATCTACTGGTACGGAAGATTTTCCCTCGCAAACTCAAGCACTATGAGATGGCAGCCAGAGGAATGGAGATTAATGATGATTAAAAAAAGTTTAACGCCTTTAGCGGCACTATTCATTTTATCGGGCTGTCTGTCGATGGCGCCTGATAATGAGAGGCCAGAGTTACCGGTCGCAAAAAACCTTGCTATTTCTGAACATGAAACAGAAGTTGCCGAACGGGTAGTCTTAAGGGAATGGCAAAATTTCTTTACCGACGACAATGCTAAGGCACTGATTGCTCAGGCGCTGGAGCATAACCGTGATTTACGGATAGCGACAGCACGTGTAGCAGAGGTTAAGGGTCGTTACCAGATACAGTGGGAAGAATATGTCCCCGGATTCCGTGGTGAGGTTAGCCAGACTCGGGGCAGAGATTTATCAACCTTTACCGGTGGTAGCGTAATGTTCAATCGCTACGATGCATCGGTCGGACTCGTTTCTTACGAGCTCGACTTATTTGGTCGTATCCGCTCATTGAGCGACGCAGCTTTAAATCAATTTTACGCCACTGAACAGGCGAAACGCTTCGTTAAAATTTCTGTCATCGCAGAAACCGCCAACGCCTATTATTCCTGGCTGTCAGCAAAAGAAAACCTGAGTCTCGCTCAGCAAACGCTTAATAGTCGCCAAGAAAGTCTGGACCTTATTCAAAAGCGCAAAGACAATGGCATAGCCAGCGATCTAGACTTAACGCAGGCCCAGGCAGCTTTGGCACAAGTATCAGCACGCAAATCCCAGCTGGAGCGCCTGTATGCGGTATCAAAGACCAGCCTGGAGCTTTTGATTGGCACACCTCTCTCTCTAGTCTCATTGACTGACAATCAACAAATGCCACATTTAATGAGTCTTGAATTACCCGACAATATCAGTTCAAACGTGCTACTGAGCCGGCCTGATGTGTTGGCCGCAGAGCATCAACTGTATGCAGCCAATGGCAATATCGGCGCTGCTCGGGCTGCTTATTTTCCAAGCTTGCGGCTAACCGGTGATTTTGGCTTTGCCAGCAATGAGCTAGATAACCTGTTTGACGGCGACTCGGAAACCTGGACCTTTATGCCATCAATATCAGTGCCCATTTTTGGGAATGCCCTAAATGCACAACTTGATGTTGCCAAAGCGCAGAAAGAACAAATGATTTCCAGTTATGAGCAAACCATACAACAGGCTTTTGCCGAGGTTTATCAACTGATGATTAACCGCAAGAGTTTTGATCAAGAGCTGAACGCAAACCTTGATCTGGTCAAGGCTCAAAAGCGTCGTTTGTATTTAGCGGAAGCTAAGTACAAAGCAGGACTAGCCAGCTACCTTGAAGTGCTAAGCGCACAACAGGATCTATTTGCTGCAGAACAGGCTAAACTGGAAAGCGAACGCGCCCGTTTAGCCAATATCATCACCCTGTATAAAGCATTAGGTGGTGGGGATACTGCATTACTAGAGACGCAGTAAATCTGGCACCCATAGGTTATAAAAAAGCCCGTTTCACTCGGGCTTTTTTATTGAATTATTTATCCCCCAGCATAATACCGATCCACTGCGTTTCCTTATTTGCATCCAGAAAGATTTTAACGATGATGGTCAAGGGAACCGAGAGCAACATCCCAACCGGGCCCAACACCCAGCCCCAGAATAATAACGATAAGAAAACCACCAATGTGGATAGTCCGAGGCCCTTACCCATAAACTTAGGCTCAACAATATTACCAATGAGGAAGTTAACAGCTAAATAGCCAGCGGCGGCCAGTAACGGCGTTGATAAGCTGTCTGAGGTTAACCAGGCTAACAAGACCGCTGGAATCGCGGCAATGATCGAACCGATGTTCGGAATGAAGTTGAACATGAATGCGATCAAACCCCACAAGAAGGGATACTCGACCCCGATAAGCCATAACCATAGACTGATAATGGCACCGGTAAATAAACTAACTACTGATTTAATAGAGGCATAACGTTTAATTTTTGAAATCACTTCCCCCAAACCAAGATGCGCTTTACTCTCCACATCAGGGAAAGCACGTCTCATTTTGTCACCAAAGATACTGGCTTCCATCAACAGGAAAATTGAGGTCAGGATAATCAAGAAGGTATTACTGAGCACGCTACCGAGGCCATTTAAGATAGTCGCCGACAAATTCATCATAACGCCCGGAGAAAACCTCTCTGCCAATGGCGTTTGCGGCACATCAATGCCATGCCCTGCCAACCAAATAACCACACCTTCAAATTTTGCCCGTAGCATCATTTCATAACGAGGCAAATTGTTGGAAAACTGTTCTACAGAATTACCCACCAGCGTTCCAATCACAAAAAAGAACAAACTCATGATGAGCACAACCAAAATAATAGCCAGCCAATCAGGCATATCTTTTTTAATGATGGGCAGCTTTACTTTTGCAAAGAAAAAATAAAGTGGGCCCAAAATAATCGCCACAAATAATGACAATATGACAGGCACAACAAAACCACTGGCTGATTTTAGTCCCGCAATAATAAGAAAAGTCGCAGCAATCGCAACCAATGCATTGGTCACTTTCGGCGTTTCAGTTGACATGGTATTCCCTTTTGTTATCTCTTTGATTTAAGGCTGATTTATTTTATAACATCTTACAAGGTTTTTTCTAATGCCAATCAAACTTTTATGGCGCCATCTGCACAACAGCAATTTATTGATATTGGGGTCAATCTAACCAGCAATCGCTTCGATAAGGATCGAGCGCAGGTTCTTGAACGTTCGCTTACGGCTGGTGTGAAAGCCATTATCATAACCGGCACCAATGCTCGCGAGAGCCAGCAAGCGCTCACATTAGCTCAGCAATATGAGCACTGCTATGCCACCGCCGGTTGCCATCCGCATGACGCAGAGCGCATGACCGATGCTGACCTGGAAGTCATTAAAACATTGCATAAAGAGGACAAAGTGGTGGCAGTGGGCGAATGCGGACTGGACTTTAATCGTAATTTTTCAACGCCAGAAAGCCAGATTCGGGTATTAAAACTGCAATTGGAAATGGCATGTAAGCTGCAAAAGCCCCTGTTTCTGCATGAACGCGATGCCAGCGATACCATGCTGGAGATATTGCAGGATTACCAAACTGAGCTACCTCCAGCCGTTATCCATTGCTTCACTGGCTCTGAGCAGGCGCTGGAGCGATATTTAGAGTTGGGCCTATACATTGGCGTCACTGGCTGGATATGCGACGAGAGGCGCGGAAGGGAGCTTGCAGGCATGGTGCACTTGATACCGGACGACAGGCTAATGATTGAAACCGATGCTCCGTGGCTGACACCTAGAGATTTAAAGCCAAAACCAAAAGATGGCCGTAATGAGCCAAGATTTCTACCTCATATCGCGCAGAAAGTCGCTGACTGTCGTCAGCAGAGCCTGCAGCATATTGCGAATATCAGTTATCGCAATGCAAAACATTTTTTTGGACTCACGTCTTGATTCATATTTAACAGAAGGGAAACGTTGTGGCTAATCAGTTTTCATTATTCAAGAAAAGATTCTTTTCATCCTACTTTGTCACGCAAGCACTGGGGGCTATGAATGACAATATCTTCCGGCAAGCAATCATTATATTAATATCATTCAAAGTAGCTTCTGAAATCAATTTCAGTGAAAACATTATGACGAATATGGCCGCTGGCTTATTCATATTGCCCTTTTTCCTTTTTTCCGCGACCGCAGGACAAATTGCTGAAAAATTTGAAAAGTCTGCCTTGATCAGAAAAATAAAACTGTTTGAAATTATAGTAATGATGTTTGCAGCGGTTGGTTTTTACCTTAATAACATTTGGTTTTTATTGTTTGTGCTATTTTTAATGGGCTTTCAGTCCAGTTTGTTTGGCCCTATCAAGTATAGTATCTTGCCACAACATCTTAAAGACAATGAGTTATTGGGTGGTAATGGCCTGGTCGAAATGGGCACCTTCCTGTCAATCATTATCGGTACCATAATTGGCGGGGTTCTAATGGAGCGAGGCGCCAGTGGCATGCAAGTCCTCAGCGTCCTATTGTTAACCATTGCTATTATCGGCTATCTTTTTAGCAGAAGAATCCCTACAACTCCCTTAGCTCAGCCAAACCTTAAAATTAATTGGAACCCTGTAACAGAAACCTGGAAAACATTTAAATTTGCTCGCAAACAGAAAGTAGTTTTCCTATCCATCCTGGGGGTTTCCTGGTTCTGGTTCTATGGAAGTGTTTTCCTGACGCAAATTCCCAACTTCACCAGAGTAAGCCTGAATGGTAATGAGCTGGTAGCGACTTTAATTTCAGCCTGTTTTTCTGTTGGCATTGGAGTTGGCTCAGTGCTATGTGAAAAACTTTCCGGCCGCAAAGTAGAACTCGGTTTGGTTCCTTTTGGTGCAATCGGTATGACCTGGTTCGCGATTGACATTTTTCTCGCTAATCCGCATAGCAGCTATGAAGGCTTGCTATCACCAACAGAATACCTCGGTCAGGACGGCTCTATTAGAACTCTGCTGAACTGTGCCTTTGTTGGCATCTTTGGTGGCTTTTATATTGTGCCCTTGTATGCGCTGATTCAGGAACGTTGCGAACGCTCGCATTTATCGCGGGTGATTGCGGGTAATAATATTCTCAATGCGCTGTTTATGGTGATCGCTGCCGTATTAGGTGCGGTATTGCTGGGTAATGGCATGACCATTCCTCAATTCTTCCTGCTAGTCGCTATTATGAACGCTCTGGTAGCGATCTATATTTTCACCCTGGTGCCGGAGTTCTTAATGCGTTTTTTGGTCTGGATTCTAATCCATACCGTTTACCGCGTCCGAAAGAAAGGGCTGGAGACAATTCCTGATGATGGTGCACAAATTCTGGTCTGTAATCACGTCAGCTATGTAGATGCGTTGATCATTGCAGGATGTATTCGCCGCCCTGTGCGCTTTGTGATGTACCATAAAATCTTTAAAATCCCGATATTGAGCTTCATATTCAAAACAGCCAAAGCAATTCCTATCGCTGGTGCTAATGAGGATAAAGAGCTTTTGAACAACGCCATGTATCAAATTGCTGAGGCGCTTGATAACGGCGAAGTAGTTTGTATCTTCCCTGAAGGGAAGTTAACCTCAGATGGTGAGATGAATGTTTTTAAGTCAGGCATTGAACGAATCATTGAGCAATCACCGGTGCCTGTAATTCCTATCGCCTTACAGGGGCTTTGGCAGAGCCTGTTCAGTCGTAAAACAGTGAATAAGTTTATTGATCGTTTAAAACGACTCAGAACCAAGGTAACATTAGTAGTTGGCGAACCTATTGAACCTGAAAAAGTTTCCAAAGAGTATCTACAGGAAGTGGTAAGTGAGCTTCGTAATAACAAACCTTAATAGGATTTATACAGTATGAAATTTTTAAAGTATGGATTTATCCTTATTGGCACTCTGTTTTTGGTGTTGATTGCTATTGGTATTTTTAAGCGCGATTTTGATAGTAAAGCTAGCGTGACAATTGAAGCCCCGGTGCAACAGGTTTTTTCAGTCTATAACAACCCTCTCTTACTCAATCATTGGCTGGCAGAATTCCATTCACTGGAGAATGTTAGCGGTTCTTTGAATGAAGTGGGCAGTGAATGGACGATGAATTACAAATCTGCCGAGGGTAGCTTAATTAAGATGCAACACACTTTGACGACTTACGTTGCTAATCAGACAATTGGCTATGATTATGCCAACGAATGGTTAAACGGCCAGACGGTTATTACTTTTGAAGCGGTAGATGACAACACTACGTCGATGACGATGGTGCAACAATACTCAGGTAATGGAATTATACAAAATGCTATTTTATTCTTAATCCAAGGCAGTATCGAAGATGTCAGTCAGTCGAATCTTGAAAGCCTGAAGAAGCTCATTGAAAGTACCAACCCAGACAAACTAAATGGTGAAATTGATTATTAAAAGGAACTAAATTTTTAAATGGAAAGTCACAGGTCCATCATTGATCAGATGGACCTTCATATCAGCGCCAAACTTGCCACACTCAACCTTGTCATAATGAGTACGAGCTTGTTCTACAAAATAATCAAATAACTCTTTGCCTTGTTGCGGCGGTGCAGCTGATGAAAAACTTGGCCGCAAACCACTTTGGGTATCAGCTGCTAATGTAAATTGTGGCACCAATAGCAATCCACCACTCACATCCTGTAAAGATAGGTTCATCCTCTCCTCTGCGTCGCTAAACACTCGGTATTTCAAGATACGCTGGAGCAATTTATCAGCAATCGCTTGGTCATCATTTTTTTCAACACCCAATAAAACCATTAATCCCTGATCGATCGAACCAATGGTTTTGCCACCAACAACCACTTTTGACTCCAACACACGCTGCAATAAAGCTATCATCTGTTAATTACTCTATTCTTATCGATTATCGTTCTCTTGCTCGTCATTCTCTTCATAAATCATGTCGTCATCCACGCGCTCTATAATCACACGACCATCTTCTCCACGTCTTTCTTCAAGGTTCATATCGTCTTTGACGGTAGCGTATGCGGTCTGGATACATTCTGACTGAGCTTCTGCAGTAAGCTCCTGATCGCTCATACAACGATCAAACTCATACTGCAAAGCTTCTTTAACAGTGGCATCAAGCATCTGCGCCCGGGGCGGTTGACCTCCAAACAAGTAACTCAGCGCCTTTACTGCATCGGTGCCTTGCGTTGTAGTACAAGCGGTTACTCCAACCAATGAGGCGCACAGCGCCAACAACTTAATCTGCTTCATAGATGACCTTTTTGTATTTTATGGTGTATCTGATTGGCTTGACTGCAAATGGTTGCAATTATTTTAGCCTTCTGCAAAAAAGTGTAACGATTTTATTGGCTTATTGCTAACTCATTCACCTAATTTGCTAAATCACAGGCATAAAAAAACCGCTAACTGCCAGGCAGCTAACGGCTTTTAAAAGTCTTTTAAAACTTAAGACGCTTTCGGCGGACGACTCGCTCGTTTGCGGTCAGTTTCCGACAAATGTTTTTTACGCAGTCTGATGCTACTTGGTGTCACTTCAACCAGCTCATCATCATTAATAAACTCTAATGCTTGCTCTAAAGTCAGCTTAACTGGTGGAGTCAAAACCTGCGCTTCATCAGTACCCGAAGCACGCACGTTGGTTAGCTGCTTGCCTTTCAGGCAGTTAACCGTCAAGTCATTTGAACGGCTGTGAATACCGACGATTTGACCTTCGTACACTTCATCGCCGTGCTTGGCAAACAAACGACCACGCTCTTGTAAATTAAACAATGCATTGGTCAAGGCTTTACCGGTCATGTTGGCAATCAGAACACCACTCGCTCTTTGCCCAATATCGCCACCTTTGTGTAGACCGTAATGGTCAAAAGAGTGGTACATCAAACCAGAACCAGAGGTAAGCGTCATAAACTCAGTCTGGAAGCCAATCAAGCCACGGCTTGGCATCATGAAGTCTAAACGAACACGGCCTTTACCATCTGGAGACATATTGGTTAATTCCGCTTTACGCGTACCCATACGCTCCATCACACTGCCTTGATGCTGTTCTTCGACGTCAATAGTGACCGTTTCAAATGGCTCTTGAAGCTTGCCATCAATAGTCTTCAGAATTACTTCTGGACGCGAAACTGCAAGCTCAAAACCTTCACGACGCATATTTTCAATCAAGATACCTAAGTGCAATTCACCTCGACCCGAAACGCGGAACTTATCCGGATCATCAGTTTCTTCGACACGCAAGGCAACGTTGTGTACTAACTCTTGCTGCAAACGCTCAAGAATATTACGCGAAGTGACGTACTTACCTTCTTTACCAGCAAACGGTGATGTATTTACCTGGAATGTCATAGTTACGGTTGGCTCATCAACCGACAAAGGTGGCAACGCTTCTACCGCGTTTTGGTCACAGATTGTGTCCGAAATCTTCAACTCACCTAAACCGGTAATGGCAATAATATCGCCTGCATCGGCTGAATCCACTTCATGACGGTCAAGACCTAGATAGCCAAGTACCTGGCCAACTTTACCATTTCGCTTAGTCCCGTCAGCGCTGACAATAGTAACTTGCTGATTTTGCTTTACGCTGCCACGGGTTACTCGGCCAATACCAATCACGCCAACGTAAGAGTTATAGTCCAGCTGAGAAATTTGCATCTGGAATCCACCTTCAGCATTAGCTGGCGGCGGTGCAACGTTATCCACAATAGCTTGAAACAGTGGTTGCATATCAGTACCAGTTGTTTCCGCATCGCGACTTGCCCAGCCATTTAGTGCTGAGGCATAAATCACTTCAAAGTCTAGTTGATCGTCAGTTGCTCCAAGGTTATCAAACAGGTCAAACACCTGATCCATAACCCAGTCAGGACGCGCACTTGGCTTATCAATCTTGTTGATAACCAAAATTGGCTTCAGTCCTTGAGCAAATGCTTTTTGCGTCACAAAGCGCGTTTGCGGCATCGGTCCTTCAGCGGCATCAACCAGCAATAAAACTGAGTCCACCATCGACATAACACGCTCAACTTCACCACCAAAGTCAGCGTGTCCTGGAGTGTCGACGATATTAATACGGTAGTCATTCCACTTAATGGCGGTGTTTTTAGCCAAAATGGTAATGCCACGCTCTTTTTCAAGATCGTTAGAATCCATCACACGCTCTTGAGGGCCAGCGCGTTCGCCCAAAGTGCCGGATTGCTCCAACAGCTTATCAACTAAAGTAGTTTTGCCGTGGTCAACGTGGGCAATAATCGCAATATTGCGTAACTTATCGATCATAAATCTCTCAAAGGGGAAAAATGGCGCACATTCTATACTAGATAGCGCCATTCGCACAGAAAATAGTCAATTTAATTTTAGATCTGTAGGTAGTAAGAAAGTTTGTCTATAGATTTCAGTTAGATAGGATGACTCTGTTTACAATGGTGGTTTGCAAAGATGGCAGCAATTCTACTGACCACCACAGGTAATCTGATTTCTACCATTATTCTTACTTCGATATAACAGTTCGTCAGCCTTTGAGACCAAATTGTGATAACCAATATTAAAATTGTTTTCCAAACTATAAACACCAATGCTTATGGTAAGACTTACAGACTCGCCCTTAACAGGTACTTTCCGACCAGCAATTTTCTTTCTAAATTCCTCAAGCATTCTACAGTGCTTGTCAATATTACCGCCCGATAGAAATACAACGAACTCTTCCCCACCATAGCGAGCAACGAAGTCAGTCTCTCTTTGAAAGTGTTCTTTTAATTCCTTGGCTATCATTACCAGGCAGTCATCACCGACCGAATGCCCCCAGGTATCATTAACCACTTTAAAGTGATCAACATCGATAATGGCAAAGGTTATTGGTGTTTTGTTGCGGCAAGCCAATTTAAAAATCTCATAAACAGCCTTTTCAAAACCTCGGCGGTTGAAAACTTTAGTAAGCTCATCTTCTACGCTCATCTTTTGCAGCTGTTCATTCATTTTCATTAACTCAGCTGTTTTTATTTCAACTTCTTTTTTTAAACTTTCCTGGTACTCAAGAGTGAGATACTGGACCTCTTTTAACTGCTCTCTGACTGATTCAATTTCTATACTCGTTTGGATGTTATTTGGTGGGTTCTGTATAGGTCTATGAGCAGCAAAGTTTTTCACCAGGCTTTCAAGCGGCTTAGTAATTTGTTTTGAAAAACGTCTTGTAACGGCTAGAGATAGTACGGCAATAAAGAGTAGTATAACGCTTAGTCGTAAAAAATTATCTCCATAGGAACCAATTAATAAAGAAGGTTCTGCAAGAGCAATCACCCGCCAACCATAATCAGTTAATTCAGAGTGGTATAGGTATTGATTTCCCTTCAACGCGAAGACTTTCATTCTATTGGTAAAAGTAGGAGAAATATCAACAACTTCAAAGTGCTCCAATGTCTCCAAGTCAAGTTCTGGCGAAGAATAAATAATGTTTTTGTTTTGGTCCTTGATAATAATATGTCCATCCGATACCGGCATGCTTTTTTCGACATACTCAAGCTTTGGAATATTCAGGGAACCTTCGACAATACCTAAAAAATTTCGCTTATCATCTATAATTGGTACGCTTATGGCAACGATAGGTTCATCACCAAAACCTCTCCCACGAAAAACCTTAGAAACATACTCTACTAATTCTGCTTTAGGAATCTTAAAGTAATCCCTATCAACTATTGTTCTTTTTTCTTCAGGCTCAACCTTTAACTTTTTATAGAACTCTTCAGGCGAACCACTAATTATCAACCCATTTTGATTGGCGACGATCATTGTTATAAATCCACTGTATATCTTGTTCCATTCATTAAGCAGTGCATCGCGCTTATTTTCTGACAACTCATTTTTTAAAACAACTGACTCCAGACTTCTAAGCGAATTCAAATGATAATCGACATAATTATTCAAGTAGCTAGAATAATGTTCTGTGCGAATTTTTAGCACGCTCTCCATTTGTTTTTCAGTATTATCAGCAGATGAGTCTGATAAGAATAATGATATGATTAATGCCGGTAAGGAAATACTATTTAATGCGAGCTCAAATACTCTATCGGATAGCTTTGGCACATCAGAATATACCCATGGGGAAAACCATTTAGAGGGTATAAAAGGTTTTAATAAAGCTACAATGGATACTACCAATACGCCATTTACAGCCTGTTTGAGGAGAATAACCTGGATAAAATCTGTAGAGGTAACGTCGTAAATATAGATTATTGTTACATAGGTAATTGGAATGCCTATAATTAGCCAGAAGATTCCATCTGCTAATAACAGCAATACTCCCTTCCTTAGGAAAAAGCTTAAAACAAATAATTCAAGCAGCGCAGAAATATAAAAGACATAATTTCCCGTATGGAAAACAAGTCCTGAAGTAGCCAGTAATGATGCTAAGATCGCTGGGGATATGCCACGTGTAATCAGACAGGTTATTACAAACACTTCACCAAGGTGGAGACTGAGATTTCCATATAGCGGGATGATAAACCAGGTATTGGTTATCAGGCCCAGCAACCCATACAAGCCACCCAGCAACAGCCCCATACTAGTAATTTTTGTTTGTCCGCTTTTTTCCAATGAACGTTCCTTGGTCAATAATCTACTGTTTATCAGTAGTCAGTTTATTTCGACCCGATGATTTACTTTGATATAACAGTTTGTCGGCATTAGAGACTAGCTCATCATAGGTGATATCTAAATCATTAAAGACACTGTATGAACCAATACTTACTGTAATAGAAATAATCTTATCTTCATAATACACTTCACGATTGGCGATATTAACTCTCAATTCTTCAAGCATTCGCTGGTGCACTTCCCAATCACCGCCAGCAACGAATACGACAAACTCTTCTCCGCCGTAGCGGGCCACAAAATCAGAGTCACGTTTAAATCTCTTTTTCATTTCCTCAGCAACCATAATAATACATTCATCTCCAGCTGAGTGACCCCAGGTGTCATTGACCTGTTTAAAATGATCGATATCCAATATTGCCATCGTAACTGGAGTGGCATGACGTAAGGCAAACGCAAACCCCTTTTTCGCATTTTGATTAAAACCTCTGCGATTGTAGATTTGTGTTAACTCATCTTGCACACTGACGAGGGCCAACTTCTCATTGGCTTCGGTAAGCTCTTTTGTTTTAGCTTCAACTTGCTGTTGTAACGTTTTTTGATATTCCAACATGAAGAATTGAGCCTGCTGAAGCTGGTCTCTTACCGATTCGATTTCCTGGCTGCTATATATTGACCGTGCTTTTTCCGGGATTGGCTCGTTTGCTGAGAAATGTTTAACGATATTTTCTAAAGGTCTAGTTATCTGCTTGGAGAATTTCTGTGTGACCAATAACACGATGGAAGCAATGATTAATAAACTTATTATCAATTTATAGAAATCATTTTTGTAGGCATCTATTAATGCATCAGGGGGGCTCAATGCAAAGATTTTCCAGCCACTGTCAGTAATACTTTTCTTGTATAGATAATAACTGTTATCGATTTCTAATAGTGGTAGTTCATCAGTGTAAACTTGCTCTGACTCCTTCGCTATAAATTCTGACAAAGGCTGAAGGTTTAATGGATTAGATGCATAAACCAATTTGCCCTTAGAGTCAGTTACTATCACCATTACATTGTGATTTTCTGTCACCCCGCTTCCAAACTTCTTAAAGTTTGCCAAGTTTAATGTACCTTGAACTATCCCAGCGAAAAGTTCACTTTCAAAATAGGGCGAGCTGATTGCCACAATAGGGTCATTTCCATAACCTCTTGCTTGAAACACATCTGATATGAAGTGCGTATTTCTAGAGCGTGGTACTTGATAATACAGCCGGTCATCAACCATTTTCTGCTCACGTGACAGTCCTTGCAACGTCTCCTCAAACTCTTTAGGCGCCCCGTGAGTCACAAACCCTGTTGGGTCAGTAATTAACATTGAAAAAACATCTGGGTACTGGCTGTGTGAATCCAGCAATAACTCTAACTTCTGCTCTTCATTATAGGCTCTCCAGCTTAGCGTATTCGCCAGATTATCAACCATCCGCTGATGATAGATTAAGTGATTATGGGTAATTTCACCATAATGCTCCGCCTGCACTCCCAATAAATCATTAGCCTGCTGTTCTGCAATTTTTGCCGAGTTATTAGAAAGGATTAGGGTAATCACTAATGAAGGCAAAACAATGCTAATCATCGATAATTCAAATATTCGATAGGAAAGCTTAGGTAACCTTGTTTTTATATCAAACTTGCTCCACTTTCTTGGTATGAAGGGCTTCAATAGTGAAGCTATTGAAACAACCAGCACTCCGTTGAGCAACTGCTTCAACATGATCACCTGAATAAAATCGCTGGATGTTATTCCATAAAAATAGATAACGAAGAAATAAGTGATAGGTATACCGATGACCAGCCAATAAGCAACATCGGCAACCAATAGCACCCAGCCTTTTCGACTGAGCAAATACAAAAATATAATTTCAACTAATGAATTAATAAAGAAGGCAGGATTATGTGTCTCAATATACAGCCCAACAGAACCTATCAATGCCGCTATTGCTGCTGGATACAAACCTCTAGAGAGTAGGCAGAATATAACAAACACTTGTCCGAAATGCAGACTGAGGTTGCCGTAGAGATGAACAATAGCGTAACTGTTGAGCAATAAAGCGATTAGGCCATACGCTGATGCATAGCCAAGTTCGGTATAAATTTCTTGTTTGGTCTTTCTAGTGTCCAGAATTGCCTCCTGTTGCTAGCAACCCCATGGTAACTTAATCTACTGATTTACCAAACTTTTTTTGTGTTTTCACTAGTCCATAACATTACTCTTAATCTAGTTATTTTATATTTTAAGTACTTTTAACCGCTGAGCCTTTGCCTCTAGTGGCTTGCTAATATATAATCGCTGTCCATTTTTTGAGCACCCTTTAGTACCTAACTTATTGATTTTCTGACTATGACTCAAGCTAATTCTGTAAAAAAATCGACAACAGCCCCACAAAAACAGCGTAAAGCTGTTGCCTTAATTTCTGGTGGCCTAGATTCCTTACTCGCCGCGAAAGTGATTCAAGAGCAAGGCATTCATGTTGAAGGCATTAATTTCTATACTGGCTTTTGTGTCGAAGGCCACACCCACGCCATTCGAAAAAAAGATAAGGATAAGCAGAAGCGGAATAACTCATTGTGGGTCGCAGAACAACTTGGCATTAAACTGCACATTATTGATATATCGGAAGAATACAAAGATATCGTTCTCAATCCGAAACATGGCTATGGGGCTAATCTTAATCCATGCCTAGATTGCAAGATCTTTATGGTCAATCAAGCTCAAGCGTGGGCCTGGGCCGAAGAGAATGGCTTTGACTTCATTATCACTGGTGAAGTGATTGGACAGCGCCCTAAATCGCAGCGTAAAGAAACAATGCCGATTATCGCTCGTGAATCAGGTGCTGATGATCGCCTGTTGCGCCCTTTGTGCGCCAAAAACCTGATGCCTACGCTTCCTGAGCGTGAAGGCTGGGTCGATCGCGAACAACTTTACGGCTTTTCAGGCCGAAGCCGCAAACCACAGTTTGAGCTGGCAAAGCAGTTTGGTTTTGAAGACTTTGCACAACCTGCTGGCGGATGTTGCTTCTTAACGGATGCCAATTACTCCGCAAAACTTGCTGATCTGTGGGATGCTCGCGGCGAAAGACGCTACGAACTTGACGATATTATGCTACTCAAGGTTGGACGTCATATTCGTCCAAAACCTAACTTCAAGCTTATCGTTAGCCGCGAAGAGGGAGAAAATAACTTCTTAACCGGTTATAAAAAACAATTCACTAGCATTCATACTGTAAGTCATGGCGGTCCTCTAACCCTTCTTGACGGCTCTTTTGACAAAGATGATATCAAATTAGCCGCACAAATCGCCGCGCGCTATTCTGGTGGTAAAAGTGCAGAGTCAGTAACCGTCCAGGTCGAAAACTATAATGGCACTTCATATGTCATGGATGTCCCACCAATGGCAGCCCATGAAGTCAAAGAGGAATGGCACGTATGAGTAAAATACATGAACTCGACTGCTCAAACTTGCTATGCCCAATGCCAGTCATAAGGACCCAAAACGCCCTAAAAGAACTTGCGATCGGCGATATTCTGGAGGTTACCTGTACCGACCCTGGTACTTTAAGTGATATACCAACCTGGTGTCGCATCAACCAGCAGGAAGTCACTGAGACTAAAGAACAAGAGCGCACCATCATCTTCACCATAAAAAAAACCGCTGATTAGCGGTTTTTTTATTAGCCAGAATATTTAAACCAACTATTAAATGCTACCGTAATCCTATCTGACTCTCCAAAATAAGGCTTGACCTCATGTAATAGCCACGAAGGAAATAAAACCAGCTGCCCCTCCTGCAGGTGAACCAGTTTGTTACCTCGACTAAACTGTCCACGCAAATTTGAGCACGATTTATCAATAAAGCTGGTTGTACTAATATGTGGTGAGATAAAGTTTAACCCCCCACTATCAGGATCATCCTCAACCTTATCTCCTGCTGAGACACAATATACGCCTGACCAGGCAGCCATTGGATGGTTATGTATACCGAAATAGCCACCTTTTTTGGTAATGTGGTACCAGCTCTCACACGCAATGTGCAGCTTCCTTAGGGTATCAACATCATACTGGTTTAACGTGCCAATTAATTGGTACAACTGGGCCCAACAAAAATTTTGCAATTCTTGGACACAGTCATCTTTCCAATCAAACAAATTAAATTCACTTTCAAAAACCTGTTTGTTTTTTTTCACAAAGCCGTGCTGATCTTGCTTAGTGTCTTGGGCCTTATGTCTAAACAATCCGGATAGTTTTTCATTGAGTTCAATATGTTTTGAATACTGGGCTACCCCCAATGGAACGGAAAACATTGGTATGATTTCATTTTTTGGTGTGTTCATTGCTAGTTTTCTTTCTTATACTGAGTTTCATTTTGGACAATTACTATCTCTAATTATGAAGCACTGGTCAAATTATTGGACAACATCAAATACACTTAATAGCTTTGCTGAGTCTGAAGCCTCTAAAGGTTACACCGGCGCCATCAAAGACTATTGGTTTAATGTTTTTTCTACACTGAAACCCGAAAGCCGTATTGTAGACATCGGTTGTGGCAACGGTGCCTTAGCTTGTCTTGCCGCTGAGTACAGTGAAATGCACAATCTGCATTTTGATATCCATGGCATTGACGCAGCTGATATCAACCCGCTACAGAGCTTGAAGTCCGAGAAAGAAGTTCTGAAGCTTTTGAAACAGATCACTTTTCACCCCGCTACTCCCGCTGAAAAGCTTCCGTTCGAATCTAAATCTATCGATATGTTTATCAGTCAGTTTGGATTTGAGTATGCTGATTTTGAGCAAGCAACAATACAGTGTGTCAACTCACTGACTGAAAATGGCACTATCAACATCATGGCTCATCACCCTGCATCTCCAATATCCCAAGATACTGAAATTGGCGAACATCTCCTCAAAAATATTCTTCATACTAGCCCCTTATTTTTACAAGTTGATTTACTACTCGACATTGCGACACAGGTTAAAGCATCCGGGCAATATCAGTCTTGGAAACAAAACCCATACAATCAATCTATCAGTAGGACCATAAAATGGATATTAGATACTCTTAAATTTCAGTTTAACGAGGATAAGCATGAAGCTTGGCTACAAGATATTTTCAATAGAGTCATTCCTGTACTACAGAATCTTGCAACAGAAGATCCACAGAAGCTTCGTGCCCATCTTGCACAGCAATTTAAGGTTCTAGAGGAGCACCGCACGCGTCTAGAAGAGCAACTTAAGGCAACCATTACAGATACGAAGATTAACGCCTTAGAACAGCAGATAAATGGTTTAGGCCGTAGTAGCCAGATATCTCCCTTCACTATCGATAACCGGCCTTTTGCATGGTCTATTAGTATTCTATAGCGATTATTAGCAGGCATAAAAAAAGGCGGGGAAAACCCCGCCTTTTTTATTTCGCTTATTTATACTAAAACTTAGAAAGTTTGAGTATAACGAACATAAGCTACGCGACCATAACCATTGTACAAGTAGTAGTTATATTCACGTCCATCAAAGTCTTCGATAGTTGGATATTTTTCGAAAACGTTTTGAGCACCAACTGAGATTTGACCATCCCAAGAAGTGTTATAGCTTACTTGTAGGTCATGAGTAGTCCAGACGCCCATGTCACCAGAACGGCCAACACCATCATCATCAGGACTAGCAGTCGCTACAACATCAGTGTACTGGCCACCGATACTATTTACGTTCCAAGCGATAGTGAAGTCGCTGATGTTATAAACGTTTTGTAGCACTGCACGCCATTGTGGAACACCTGGGTCACGCGCTAGGTTACGACCACCGTCAATGCTTAAGTCATTGATCCAAGAAACTTGGAAGTTTGTTGCCAAACGACCTGCATCTTCGAAGTCAAAGTTGAAACGAGCGTTTACATCAACACCGTCAGTTTCAAGGTCACCCTCGTTACCATAACCAGTCAAGATTTCATCAATCGAACCATTGGCACGACGACTTACACCAAGACCTGCAGGGATTGGATCGCCAGCTAGTTCACGATTAATCAAACCTTGTGAACTAAAGAAAGCAATTCGGTTATCTACTGCGATGTTATAGTAATCTACTGTGAAGTTAAACCAATCAGCAGGCTGATAAGCAACACCAAATGCATACTGTTTTGATTGCTCAGACTCTAGGTCTGGGTTTGCAATACGGTAAGCGTTGATTTGAACTTCACAATCAGGCGCTTGACCGAAAACAACACACGTAGTTGGATCTTGTACAGGGTCAGCAGAGAATGCTGTTTTCTGTGTCAGAATATCCAATGTTGGAGCACGGAAACCTTCACCATAAGATGCACGAAGTGTTAACTCATCCATTGGCTGGTAACGCATAGATACTTTTGGAGAGAAATCATTACCGTAGTCAGAGTAGTCATCGAAACGACCTGCAATAGACATTTCAAACTCTTCAGTGAAAGGCAACAATGTTTCGAAATAAGCAGCAGTTACGTCACGGCCACCGCCAGCTGAGTTACCAGCAGAACCACCAACTAGACCAGCTTCTGATTGCGAGTCATATTGATCACTGTAGTACTCTTCACGACGATCAGCA
This sequence comes from Kangiella sp., assembly GCF_048265365.1. NCBI lineage: Bacteria > Pseudomonadati > Pseudomonadota > Gammaproteobacteria > Kangiellales > Kangiellaceae > Kangiella > Kangiella sp. The sequence goes on along the minus strand of NZ_JBLXBT010000001.1, from coordinate 727,433 downwards.
CCAACGAACATTTGGATTGTGCCGCCATCTAACTCACCCAAATCAAATGCCGCAGAAGCAAAAATTTCGTCGAAGTTGAAATCACTTACACGAGAAGTTGTTACTACAGAACCTGAAAGTACTTCATCAGGGTTATCGAATGGGTTTTGGATGTCATAACCATAACGGTAAGTAGCTGGATCGTATGTAGTACCAGTTGAGTCATAACCAGGGTTGAAATCGTTAATAAAGCCCCATGCTGTTAAACCAGCAATGTAGCCGTTACCAATTTCAGTTGTGTTGTTACGTACACGACGCATGCTGAAGTCTAGCTCAACGTCACCAACAAAACCTGTAGCGCCTACTAAGAAGTCAACGTTTTCGTTGAATACTTCATTGTCACGGTTACCGGTAGCTGCAAAACGGTGGAACAAGTGTACAGGTACGTTAGCGCCAATGCCCGCATCATATGCTACAGAGTTAGGGTTGTTCGCATCATACATCCACGCGTTAGGGTTGGTTGGGTTGTTGTAGCTGTCTTCTGCGATTGCAAAACCATAGAAGAAGTTACTGTCTGGACCCGGAGCATAACGACCAAATGAGTCGTTTTTAGATACGTTAGCATTTGCATACAACTGCCAATCATCATTGATCATGTGAGTAGCTTTTAAATACAAAGACTCATTGGTAGATGAAGCTTCATTCGCATTAGTTGCGTTGAAGTTATACGCACAAGCATTACCATTTCTGTAATAGTTTTCACCTTCACAACCACCTGGGATTGCTGTGAAACCATTAGAGAAGTCAGTTAGGATCCAGTTGTTACCATAAATAGAAGCGCCTGGCTCAACCCATGGGAATGCACGTTGGAAAACGATTTCACGCTTGTTCCAAGAAACACCACCTAAAAGGCTAGTCGTGTCATTTGAAGAACCGAAGATTACGCTACCAGCTTCACGCTCGCCGCCTTCAGAAGGAATGCTTGGCTCGCCTTTTTGTAAGCTGATTTCAGCGCCGTTGTAATCTTTACGAGTGATTACGTTTACAACACCACCGATTGCGTCAGAACCATAGATTGCTGATGCACCATCAGTCAAAATCTCGATACGCTCAATTGCGCCCATTGGGATTGAGTTCAAATCTTGGCTTGAACCTGTTGATGGAGACATAGTCAAACGACGACCGTCAACCAACACTAAGCTACGAGAAGAACCAATACCACGCAAGTCAATCATCGCAACACCTTGCGCTGACGAACCAGATTGTGGACGGAATGAACCTGTAGTATTAAACGTTGTGTTACGTAGTAATTCAGCCGCTGAAATCTCACCAGAAAGTTCGATTTGCTCACGTGTAATTACTGTAACTGGGTTTGCACCTTCAACGTCAGTTCTCTTTAAACGAGAACCTGTTACAACAACTGTTTCAGTGTCTTCAGCTTCTTCTTCCGCAGCGAAAGATGCTGGAGCTGCAACAGCCATTGAAGCTGCAAAGCCGCTATATAAAGCGTACTTAACTGCTTTAGCTATCATTGTCTTGTTAGTCATAAAATCCTACCTATAGATAAGTTGGTAAATTTTCTTTCTTTTGTACCCAAAACTGCATTTTATAGTGCCACAATAAAGTACCACGGCCAAACACAGCCTTGGAGAATGTTATAGTTATCATAATTTTCTATAGTTGGTCAACAAGTTTTACATTTAAGTGACTATAGAGTTAGGCTTGATTATCCCTTATAGGGGCTGGCCTGCGGCTTAATATCAGGTCTCAAAAAATATTTATGATTGGCTCTTTTTTAACCAACGTATTTTCACTTCTTGTTTGTTTTTGTCCTGTCAGCCAATATAGCTCATCTGACAACCGACTTGCACCAGTTTGGTGCACCACTTTTGGTCCTGCCCGTACATTGTATTAGTTTTCATTTTGTCACCTGCTTATAATAGCCACCATCAAATTCCTTTTGACACACTGGAGCAAGAGTAATGTCAGTTGAAAACGTTCTTAAAATGATTGAAGAAATGGATGTTAAGTTTGTTGACCTTCGCTTTACCGATACTAAAGGCAAGGAACAGCACGTGACTATCCCCGCGCGTTTAGTTGATGAAGAAATGCTAACCGAAGGCAAGATGTTTGATGGTTCTTCAATTGCTGGCTGGAAAGGTATTAATGAGTCGGACATGGTATTAATGCCTGACGCTGAATCTGCAGTTATGGATCCTTTCTTTGAAGACGCCACGCTTAATTTACGTTGTGATATTTTAGAACCGTCCACTATGACAGGTTATGACCGTGACCCACGTTCTGTTGCACGCCGCGCTGAAGAGTATTTAAAGTCAACCGGCATCGCTGATACTGCATACTTTGGTCCAGAGCCAGAGTTTTTCATGTTTGAAGATGTGCGTTTTAAAACGGATATGAGTGGCTCATTCGTCAAAATCGACGACCCTGAAGCAGCATGGAACTCTGACAAGACCTACGAAGGCGGCAATTATGCTCACCGCCCACGTGTTAAAGGCGGTTACTTCCCGGTACCCCCGGTTGATTCATCACAAGATATTCGTTCGCAAATGTGTTTAGTAATGGAGCAAATGGGTTTGCGCATTGAAGCACACCACCATGAAGTTGCCACAGGCGGTCAGAATGAAATCGCAACTGAATTTAACACGCTAATGAAAAAAGCCGACGAAGTTCAGATCTTAAAATATGTGATTCATAACGTTGCTCACGCTTATGGCAAAACTGCTACTTTCATGCCAAAGCCAATTGTTGGCGATAACGGTACTGGTATGCACGTTCATATGTCATTAGCTAAAGATGGAAAGAATCTTTTTGCCGGTGATAAATACGCGGGGCTTTCTGAAGAAGCTTTATATTACGTTGGTGGTATTATCAAGCATGCTCGTGCACTAAACGCTATTACCAATCCTTCAACCAACTCATTCAAACGTCTGGTTCCTGGTTTCGAAGCACCGGTCATGTTGGCTTACTCAGCTAAAAACCGCTCGGCATCAATCCGTATTCCGCACGTAACCAGCGCGAAGGCACGTCGTATCGAAGTTCGCTTCCCAGATCCTATGGCTAACCCATACCTGGCATTTACTGCATTAATGATGGCTGGCTTAGATGGTATTCAAAACAAAATCCATCCTGGCGACGCTATGGATAAAGATTTGTATGATTTACCAGCTGAAGAAGCAAAAGCAATTCCAACAGTTGCTAAGTCATTAGAGCAGGCTCTTGACGCACTTGATGCAGACCGTGAGTTTTTAACTCGTGGCGGTGTTTTCTCTGATGACATGCTAGATGCTTATATTGAACTGAAACGTGCTGATATACAGCTTCTAAACATGACTACTCATCCTATTGAGTTTGATATGTACTACAGCTTGTAATCAAAAGCCATGCAACATACGAAGCCCAGCACATGCTGGGCTTTTTTATTTTGACACTGAGCACTAACTGCCTAATACTTTGTCTAATTGATAAATTATTATTTACAGGGAAATTTTAATGTCATTTAAAGCTTCATACTTATTGAAATTTTTTATTCTGATGGCAAGTTGCTTATGGTTTTCATCAGCTGATGCCACCGTACTCTACAAAAAAATCGATAAAGATGGCAAAGTTATTTTTACCGATAAGCCTAGTGATGATGCAGAAGCTATAACTGTACAGTCTAATCGAAATGTGATTGCAGGGCCTCGTACAAATGTCAGCAATGAATCCGCCGCCAAGGATGATCCCAAAAATCCTGCCACAATTAAGTACGATGTTTTTTCTATCGATAGTCCCAGTAATGGTGAAAGTATCCAGTCACAGGATGGCTCAATCAATATTGTAGTTGGTATCACGCCTCAAATACGCCCCAATCACAGTATTCGACTACACATTAACGGCACTCGGGTAGGACAAGATCAAAAAATTCCTTATTTTAATTTAACGAATATCGCTAGAGGTTCTCAGGAACTTACAGCCATCGTTGTCGATGATGAAACAGAGGGCGTTATACAGACATCTAAGCCCATCACCTTCTATTATTCTGGTAATTAATTTAACTCTATCGTAATAATGATGCCTATGCGCACCAAAATGGTGCGCCATTGGTTTTCCCCTGTTATACTAATCGTCTTCTCTACCAACCACTCCTGCAATGAATACCAAAGCTCTGCTTGATCAGCTCTCCACAGCCGTCATGCTATTTGATACTCATGGTCGCTTTGCCTACCTGAATCAAACTGCAGAAAGCGCCCTGATGACCACATCCAAAGTTCTGTTAGGACAGCGCTACGGTTATTTCATCGCCAGCGATAGCCTACCGTTGCGTGAACTACTGAAAACGCTTAAAGACAATGGCAGCTTTGCTCAGGACGATCTAAGGTTAGAGTTACTTAATGGTCGTAACATTATCGCCAACTTCACAGGACATTGGATTCATCTGGACAAGCCGTACCTGATGGTTGAGTGGCAAGACAGACAAAGCATCAAGCGCTATCAAAACGAACTTGGTATTCTGCAACAAAATCAGATCAATAATAAACTGCTTGCGCAACTGGCCCACGAGGTCAAAAACCCGTTAAGCGGTATTGCCGGAGCAGCGCAACTTCTTGCTCAGGAGCTCCCTCTTGAGCAGCAGGAATTTACAGCTATTATTCAACATGAAATTGAGCGGCTTTCTAAGCTGGTAGATCGCATGTTACTTGGTGGTAAAAAAGCGAGCAAAGTATCCCTCAACATTCATGAAATCACCGAACAGGTTTATGACTTCTGCACTATAAACTTAACCAACCATATTCAGCTGATAAGAGATTATGATCCCAGCCTGCCCGAATTGAATATTGCTCCCGAGTCGGTTTATCAAGCTCTACTCAATGTTGTACAAAATGCAATTGATGCATGCGCTGAGCAGCAGCAAGCAACAGTCACGATTAAAACTCGCGCTATCCCGCGCCATAGCATTGGTACTAAACAATACCCACTCACTATCCGTATCAGTGTGATAGACGATGGACCAGGAATCGATCCTCTACTTCAGCCTAATGTGTTCGTGCCCCTTATCAGCGGAAAGCACAGCAGCGGACTAGGACTGGGTATCGCACAGAGTCTGATACAGCAGCAAGAGGGCATCATTGAGTTTACCAGTGACCCTTCCGGTACGACCTTTTCCATATACCTGCCCGTGATTAACACTGAAGCAGAAGCAGAAGCAGGATTGAACAACGATGAGTGAGCAAGCAACCATACTGGTAGTAGACGACGATAGCTCCATTCGCTGGGTGCTAGCGCGAGCACTACACAATGCTGAGTATAAAGTTATTTCTTGTGATAACGGAGTCGAGGCGCTTGAGCTGGTAAACACACACCAGCCCAATATTGTGATTACTGATATTCAAATGTCAGGCATGAGCGGACTGGAACTACTGGAAAAGCTCAATCAATCGCATCCGAGTCTACCGGTTATTATGATCACTGCTTATGCCGATACCGATATTGGTAGCCAAACCCATGAACTGGGGGCGTTTGATTACTTGCCGAAACCATTCAATATTAATCAGGTTATCAACATTTGTCGCAAAGCCCTGGATAATCAGCAACCTAATACCCATTTACCGGCATGGCAACAACAGATCCACAAGACCATTGAGCAGCATTACCACCAAGGGCAAACTAAAATATTGCAACAAATTCAAGATGATTTTGAGCGCTTTATCGCCGACAATGCGCTACGCCTGACTCAAGGGCACAAACAAAAGGCAGCCAAGCTTTTGGGCTGGGGACGTAATACTTTGACCCGTAAACTTCAACAATGGCAACAGCAGGATAACGACTGAATGTACCATATCGTTTTATTTGAACCAGAAATTCCGCCGAATACTGGCAATATCATTCGGTTGTGCGCCAACACAGGTTTTCAGCTTCATTTAATCAAGCCTCTTGGCTTTGAGATTGATGATAAACGCATGCGTCGCGCAGGGCTGGACTATCATGAGTGGGCACAAGTCAAAATCCATGAAAACTATCAACAGTTTCTCGATGCTGAGCAACCCAAACGATTATTCGGGCTTAGCACCAAAGCAAAACATTTTTTTCATCAGGTTGAATATCAGAGCGGTGATTATTTCATGTTTGGCCCAGAAACGCGCGGCTTGCCCAATCACATTTTGGAAGACATGGGTGACAGGTTGCTGAGAGTCCCTATGCGGCCCGACAGCCGTAGTTTGAATCTTTCTAATACCGTGGCCATTGTGACTTACGAAGTGCTGCGACAGAGAGAATTTGAGGGCTTTTTGTAAGGGGAAGATGGTGGGACTAGAGATAGGCTCTACGAGTTATTCTATAATTGCATGGACTGTGCTAACTCTACCTTGGCTGATAGCTCTTCTTGTTTATATCTTCAGTAAAACCAAGACATTGGCCAATATCTTAGTTACAGCCGCTTTTTTGATTTATATATTGATGAATATTTATCTCATACGCCATGCTCATCACTTAAGCGACTTCCCATTTGGGGGATTTAATTGGTGGCCGATATGGGTATTTTTAAGCTTTAAGATGGCATTGGCGATTGTTTACAGTATTTTGATAAGAATCAGGTGCAACCCCATCGTTTTTATCATTATCTGTGGCGGCATTAACTTAGTATCTGTATTTAATTTTAAGGGGGTTATTGCAATTCTTTCGCTTGAATAAGCCTATTCTAAGCTTTCTGATTTAAGGTCACGAGTTAATAACTCATGTGCGGCCTGACGGGCGTCAACACCTTCATAAATTATGCGATAGATCGCATCGCTGATTGGCATTTCGACTCCTAATCGCTCCGCCAGCATTTTGACTTCCTTAGCATTACGCACACCTTCAACCACCTGACCAATAGCCAGCTCTGCCTCATCTCGATTAGCGCCTTTACCCAAGGCTAAACCAAAGCGGCGATTACGCGACTGATTGTCAGTACAGGTTAAAACCAAATCGCCCATGCCTGCCATTCCATTGAAGGTTTCTTGCTTTCCACCTGCGGCGACACCTAAGCGAGTCATTTCAGCTAAGCCGCGAGTAATTAAGGCTGTTCTGGCATTCGCGCCATAACCTAAGCCGTCAGCAATACCCGCTCCGATGGCAACCACATTTTTAACAGCACCACCAACTTGTACACCAACGATATCGTCACTGGTGTAGACTCTGAAGCGGTCATTATGTAAGGCCAAGGCTAGTTGCTCTGCAAAATCATCATTGTTCGCTGCCAGAGTGATGGCAGTGGGCATGCCAATAGCCATTTCTTTAGCAAAAGTTGGCCCTGATAAAATGGCATGCGGCATGCTATCGCCTAAAATATTTTTCAAGACATTACCCAGTAAATCACCACTCTCGGGGTCGAGACCTTTGCTCGCCCATACTAGCTTGCTGTCTTGATTTACAAGAGGCTTAATCAGGTGCAACGTATCGCGAAATGCATGACTTGGAACCGCCACCAGAATAATAGGATGCTGTTCTAAAGCGTCATCAATTTGATCGGTTACTGATAGATTGTCAGGGAAAGTGACGTCAGGAAGGTATTTGGTATTCTGTTTTGCCTGCTGCATATCAACAACATGCTGAGAATTGCGAGCCCATAACTGAACACGATGTCCGTTACGGGCAAGCAAAACTGCCAATGCGGTTCCGTAAGAACCTGCCCCAAGAACCGCAAAGGAAAGTTGTGTAGACATTAAGCGTTCGCTTCGCCTTGTCCTGCCTGTTGCTGTTGAGCTTGCTGCATAGCCTGCTCATACAAAGCATTAAAATTAATCGGCTGCAAAGTAAAACGTGGGAAGCCACCGCGAGAAATAGTTTCTGAAACGGCTTCACGAACATAGGGAAGCAACTGCTCGCAGCAGAAAGTTCTTAGCATACGATTTCTAACTTCATCTTCTAGGCCTTTAACACCGAACACACCACCGTACTTCACTTCAGTGATATAAGCAGTTTTCTCGCCATTTTTAGCGGTTACAGTTACCTGCAATTCAACTTCGTAGCTGTTGTTTTCTAAATCCTTAACTTTGTTGTTAAGATTAACATCAATGCTTGGCTTGTATTGCTCCAAAAAGATTTCTGGTGAGTTAGGAGCTTCAAAAGAAACGTCTTTTGCATAAACTGTTTGGATTACAAGCTGCGCTCCTTCCGGAGTTTCAACTTGTTGCTCGCCATTATTTCCGATGTTTTGATCTTGCTCTGCCATAATATTCTCTCTTAATTTCTTAACTAATCATTCATTGTTGTCTTGCAAAAGTGGTAATAACTCACCCTTTCGGTGTAATGCATACAGGTCATCACAACCACCAATTGCACGCTCATTAATTATAATTTGAGGAACCGTATAACCACCGGTTAAAGATTCCATATGAGCTCGAAGCTCAGCATCTCCATCGACAGGAATCTCTTTATATTCAACCTGTAATTCATTTAATAACGATTTCGCTCTGACGCAGAATGGACAGTAACGAGTGGTGTAAATGGTTACTTGTGACATTGTAGTTCTCAAATATCGTTGGATGTTTTAGCTTAGCCTTTCGCTAAAGGCAAGTTTTCTGTAGTCCAGGACTGGATACCACCTTTTAGTTTATGTACTTCGGTGAAACCTTGTTTTCTGAGTTGCATCGCAGCATTACCTGCTTGCACACCGGCGTTACAGACCATAATGATGGGGGTTTCTTTATGCTTTTCAAGGTCCTTAATGCGGTCCTTAAGCTTACCAAAAGGAATATTCATCGAACCTGGGATATGACCCTTATTGAAATCCGCAATCGCACGCAGGTCAACTACCACTGCATTTTGCTTGTTGACCATTTGTGTCATCATTAATGGAGTCAATGACTTAGAGCCGCTGGTTGCGGTTTTAATCAAGCTAATAATAATTAGTACGGTAAATGCCAGCCAGGCAGTACCCAAAACTGGGTGATTACCGTAAAACTCAAGTAGTTGTTGCATCTGCTGATAAGCCTTTGGATTTCACAAAATAGAGACAGCGCATTATACACAAAACAGCACCAAGACCTAGAGTCTATAAGGATGCCTGATTAAAAATATAGCCACTGATATGACAAAATGGAGGCCTGAGCCTCCACTCCTATCGCAAATATAAAAGTTTGCTAAGCTTCAGGGTTAACTGCTTCAACCTTTAAAGTCGCTCCTTCAAAGCCAACCACCTTAACCTTGTTGCCTTCAGGTAAATCAGGCCCTTCCACACGCCAGTAAGAATCACCAACTCTAACCTTACCCACACCATTCACAATGGCGTTGCTAAGATTGAACTCTCGCCCGATCAAAGACTTACTTCGCTGATTGAGCGAACCCGAATCATCGTCCTGATCCAGCTTGTGTTTTTTAGCATATCGCTTCCAAAGAACCAGGCTAGCAACCGATATTAACGAAAAAACAAGCCATTGTACCTCAGGAGGCATTACTCCAGGCATCAGTAGCTGCAACACACCAACAACCAAAGCACCCACCCCAAACCAGAGCAAAATGGCGCCTGGAGCAAATATCTCCAGGATTAAAAGCACTAGCCCGAAAACCAGCCAGTGCCAATATTCAATTTGTAGGAAATACTCCATGGTTACCCCTTACTTTTTACCGAATGACTCTTTGGCAATTTCAGCAATACCGGCTACCGAGCCAATGATTGAAGAAGCTTCCAAAGGCAGCATTAACAATTTCTGATTATCCGAAGTGGCAATTTTAGCCAGTGCATCAACGTATTTTTGTGCTACGAAATAGTTAATCGCCTGTACATTACCTTCAGCAATCGCTTTCGACACCATTTGAGTTGCGTTCGCTTCCGCTTCCGCCTGACGCTCACGCGCTTCCGCTTCACGGAATGCCGCTTCTTTTTCACCTTCAGCTCTCAAAATAGAGGACTGCTTCATACCTTCAGCTTCCAAAATTTCAGACTGCTTGGTACCCTCGGCATCGAGAATCTGGGCACGCTTTAAACGCTCCGCTTTCATCTGTTGTGCCATTGCATCAACCAAATCACGTGGTGGTAAAATGTCTTTGATCTCTATACGAGTAACTTTCACGCCCCAAGGATTGGTCGCTTCATCCACAATAGTCAGTATCCGCGCATTGATTTCATCACGCTTAGACAACATCCAATCCAGATCCATACTACCCAACACAGTACGAATGTTAGTTTGTACCAGATTTTGCATGGCACGAGGCAATTCATTCACTTCATAGGTGGCTTTAATCGGATCGATCACCTGGAAGAAACACACGGCATCAATGGTGACAGTCGCGTTATCCTGTGAAATGACCTGTTGTGCAGGGATATCAAGTACCTGCTCTTTCATATTAACTGTGGCACCGACTTTATCAACAATGGGCACAATCAAATGCAGACCTGGTGACAAGGTCTTGCGATACTTTCCAAAGCGCTCAACCGTATATTCAAATCCCTGAACCACTGTTTTAACGCCAGAAAATAATAAAAAAACGATAAATACCGCAAACCCAATAATTAAACCCAGTTCCATGAATATCTCCTTAAATTGTTATTGAAATTGTTTTGGCCCATAACTATAGGGAATGTTTCCTAATGAGATCAATTGTTTTTATGTAACCAACTTTTGATAAGGAGATTGAAACTTGCTGGTGTCGACTGGCTTAGCATTCAGCCAAAAGGTACAATAGCGCCAACTTTTCATGCTAAATCAAGAATCCATGAGTAATACGCCAAAACCGATGGCCTTAATCATCCTTGATGGTTGGGGTTACAGTGAAGATCCGACCGATAACGCCATCATGGCTGCCAACACACCCAACTGGGACAAGTATTGGCAACAATACAGCCACACCCTGATTTCAGGCTCAGGAACAGACGTTGGTCTGCCCGATGGCCAAATGGGCAACTCCGAAGTGGGTCATTTAAACCTGGGAGCTGGTCGTGTGGTCTATCAGGATTACACCCGCATCAGCAAAGCCATTGTCGACGGTGACTTTTTTGAAAACAAAACCTTGGTGGCGGCAATTGATAAAGCGGTTGCGCAGAACAAAGCAGTGCACCTCATGGGGTTGCTTTCTCCTGGCGGCGTGCACAGCCACGAAGAACACTTCCACGCAGTGCTGAAACTGTGTCATCAGCGTGGCGCTAAAAAGGTTTATATCCACGCTTTTCTGGATGGCCGCGATATGCCACCACGCAGCGCCGAAGCCAGCCTGAAACTAATGCAGCAAGTCTGTCAACAGCAGGGCGTCGGTCGCATTGCCAGTATCATCGGTCGCTACTACGCGATGGATCGTGACAATCGCTGGGAGCGTGTCGAAGAAGCCTATCAAATGCTGACTGAAGGCAAAGCCACTTATCATGCCGATGATGCGGTCGATGGTTTACAAGCCGCTTATGCGCGTGATGAAAACGATGAGTTTGTAAAAGCCACCACCATCGGTGAACCAGTAGCCATTGAAAATGGCGATAGCGTTATCTTTATGAATTACCGCGCTGACCGCGCGCGCCAGTTAAGCAAAACCTTCGTTAATGATGATTTTGTTGGCTTTACCCGCAAGGTTCGCCCGCAACTTGCTGACTTTGTGACGCTGACCGAATATGCGTCAGACATTCCAACAAGCACCGCCTACCCGCCGATTGCTATGACCAATGTGCTTGGCGAACACTTAATGAAGCTTGGCAAGAAGCAGTTACGTATCGCTGAAACCGAAAAGTATGCTCACGTAACCTTCTTTTTTAATGGCGGTAGCGAAGAACCATTTGCTGGCGAAGACCGCAAGCTTATACCATCGCCCCAAGTTGCCACATATGACCTGCAACCAGAAATGAATGCGGCCATGGTCACAGACCACCTGGTTAAAGTCATCGAAAATCAAAGCTATGACGTGATTATCTGTAACTTTGCCAACCCGGACATGGTTGGCCACACCGGAAATTTCGATGCCACCGTCAAAGCAATTGAAGCATTGGACGTTTGCATTGGTCGCATCGTCGAAGCGCTGGAAAAAGTTGGCGGCGAAGCTTTAATTACAGCCGACCATGGTAATGCTGAAAAGATGGCGGATGCCTCAACCGGCCAAGCCCATACTGCACATACCAGCGAGCCAGTCCCTCTTCTTTATGTTGGGCGAACAGCGACGGTTAAAGTCAGTGATGGAGTTCTCTCTGATTTAGCTCCAACCATGTTAACCTTGATGGGCTTATCCATTCCTGAAGAAATGACGGGGCGTCCAATCTTTGAAGTTAACTGATTTTTTCGTTTTATTTTCTGTTAAGTCAACGCCTCGGTGTCTACTGCTGGTGTTGGCTTTGTTTTTCTCATCTTCTGCATTGTCAGCACAAAATCAGGAACGAGCAGAGCAGGAACTGCAACAGTTAAAGCAGGTCATTAGTCAGCTACAAAAACGATTAGCGGAAAACCGTAGCCAGCAAAGCGACACCGAAAAAGCGATTCAGGCAATCGATGTTAAACTGTCTTCTGTCAGCAAAGAATTACGCGATACCCAAAACAAAATCACCCAGAATAAAAATCAACTTAACCAGCTGCAAAATCAGAAAACCGAGAAGAACATCCTTAAAGAACAGCAAAGAAAGCAGCTATCTTCCCAGTTACGCAGTGCCTACATTGCCGGCCAGGAAGAATACATTAAACTCCTTTTGAATCAGGAAGACCCAGCAAAAATTTCTCGTATGTTGCAGTATTATCGCTACCTCAACGAAGCACGAATTCGCGACATTGAAGCTTTGCAGAAAACCTTACAAGAACTACAGCAGGTTGAACAACAGATTAATTCCAAAACACTTGAGTTAACCGAACTTGAAGCAAAACAAAAGCAACAAGTTGAGCAGCAGCTTTCTTTAAAATCGCAACAAACGGATGCACTCAAAAAGCTTAAGCAAGAATACCAAAATCAAAATACTCGTCTGGCACAACTTCGTAAAGACGAACAGGAATTGCAGTCAATTATTTCCTCACTACAACAAACCCTCGAAGACTTTGCTCCAAAGCAATCTCTCAAAGGACTGGCTAAGCACAAAAACAAATTGAACTGGCCCGTTAAAGGAACCGTTGAACATCGCTTTGGCAGTAATAAATTTGAAAACAAAGTGAAATGGAACGGCATTGTCATTAATGCATCATCAGGCCAAACTGTGCAGTCGATTCATAATGGTCAAGTCGTTTTTGCAGATTGGTTGCGCGGGTTTGGACTAATGGTTATTATCGATCATGGTCAAGGTTACTTATCACTCTATGGACAGAATGAGAGTTTGCTTAAGTCTACTGGGGACTGGGTTGAAGCAGGCGAGCCTGTCGCAACGGTGGGGAGAAGTGGTGGCAGTTCGGAACCTGGTTTATATTTCGAGATTCGATATAAAGGCAAACCACAAAATCCATTAAGCTGGATCAAATAATTCTACAAAGAGTACTGAGGGAAACTTATGAATCGCATGGTGTACTGTTTAATCTTCTGGTTAGCTACCTGCCCAATTATTGGAGCGGCAGAACACCCTGATGAGCAAGCTCCAGTGCAACAACCCCCCCCAGAAAACTCTATCGAAACCCTGCCCCTAGATGAATTGGCAGCTTTGGCTGATGTCTACGCTGAAATAAAAAAATCTTACGTTCATGAGTTAACCGACAAAGAAATTCTCGATGGTGCCATTCGTGGCATGCTGCATAACCTCGATCCTTATTCAAGCTACCTGAATGCTGAGCAGTTTGCCCAGCTGGAAGAAAGCGCCACAGGCGATTACGCCGGTATCGGCATAGAAGCCATCCACTTGCCCGAAGGTATTAAGGTTATGGCGATTGTTCAGAGCTCACCAGCCAAAGAGGCTGGACTTGAGCTCAACGATATTATCACTGAGATTAATGGCAGCTCGACAAAAGGCATGACCGACGTCGAAGGCTCCGAACTCATGCGTGGCCCACCGGGCAGCAAGGTTACCCTAAACGTCATCAAGGCTAATAACAATAAGATCCAAACCATTACCCTTACTCGCCAAATTATTCATACCACCAGTGTTCGTTATCAGTTACTTGAACAACATATTGGGTATGCACACATTAATGAATTTCAAATCCGCTCGGCTAATGACCTGAGTAAGGCTATTAGCGCGATGGAAAAACAAAACAAAGCACCATTAGCCGGCTTTATACTGGACTTGCGCTACAATCCTGGTGGCTTGTTGGATGGAGCAATTGAAGTCAGTGACTTATTTTTAAATGCCGGAGTGATCGTTTCCACTAAGGGTAGATTACCCGAAGGTAATGAATCTTACACTGCAACTTCTGGTGATATTCTTCGCGGTAAACCAATGGCTGTGTTAATCAATGGTAGCTCTGCCTCTGCCTCTGAAATTGTTGCGGGCGCTTTACAGGATCATCATCGAGCGACTATTGTCGGCACTGATTCTTACGGTAAAGCTATGGTGCAAACCATTTTACCCGTGCATGGCGGTAATGCCGTAAAACTTACTACCGCTCTGTATTACACGCCTGATGGGAAATCGATCCAGGACTCAGGTATTAGCCCTGATATTTCGGTTGAGTTTGAGCCGTCAGAAGACTCACAGAATGGGCCAGTTGCCACTCGTGCAGGCGATGTATTGAATGATTACAAAAGTGACAATCAGGTGATGGCGGCATTAGATCATCTGATTCAACGGCTAAACTCTAAATCTCTTTGATCGCACAAGAACTCTGGCTTCCTCTATCTTATTGAATTGAAAGTATTTCCCTGTTTTCAGCCGTTCTTCAGCTAATCTTCACAATAGCCCTGTTAAGCTAAAATAAGTCATCGCCATTTACAAACAACCTGTATTTGTTCATATTCTATATAGGTGACATCGTTTATCCTTGTTTAACCATACCTTTGGAGAATATCAATGAAGCTTATTCGTAGCACCTTTATTATCGCTACATTAGCCTTGCTAGCAGCTTGCAGTGGTGGCAGTGATGGTGATTCTAATCCGCCGTCCACCGGCCCAGCTCCTGATAAAGTAACCGTATCAGGAACTATCACCTACGACAATGTTCCGCACAACACCAGTACTAATGGCTTGGATTATAACAATACTTTTGAGTTTCCAGTTCGTGGCGCTACTATTCAGGCACTTCAAGGTAGCTCAATCATTGCTATTACTCAAACCAATGACAACGGCCAATACAGCTTTGAGCTTGATTCCAATATTAATATAAAGATTCGTGTCAGAGCAGAGCTGCTACAAACTGGCTCTCCAAGTTGGCACACAAGAGTCGTAGATAACACCAATAACGGTGCTCTTTATGTTCTTGACTCATCAACCTTCTCAACCGGTAGTACCAACCAGACTCGCAATCTTAATGCAGCATCTGGCTGGGGAGGTAGCAGCTACACTTCTACTCGTGCGGCAGCTCCATTTCATATTCTGGATCGTGTTTATGAGACTATTAATAAGCTTGTAACTGTGGACAGTACCATTAATTTTCCAGCATTAAACATTAACTGGAGTGTCAACAATATTCCTCAGTCAGGAGATCGCACTCAGGGTCAGATTGGCACTTCATTTTACAGCAGTGGTCAAATCTATTTACTAGGTGCAGAAGATACTGATACCGATGAATACGATGGCCATGTCATTATTCACGAATGGGGGCACTACTTCGAAGACTTGCTAACTCGCTCAGATAGTATTGGGGGTCCTCATTCCGGCGGTGACCGACTTGATATGCGCGTTGCCTTTGGTGAAGGCTTTGGTAATGCCTGGGCGGGTATTATTACCGATGACCCTTTCTATCGAGATTCCCTTGGCTCAAATCAGTCTCAAGGCTTTTCTATCAATGTCGAAAACAACAATGTCTCAAACAAAGGGTGGTTTAACGAAAGCTCCGTTCAGGCGATACTGTATGACATTTATGATGGCCTTAACGACGACACAGCAAATCTTGGTTTAGCTCCGATCTATGAAGTTTTTATCAATGAGCAAAAGAATACCGAAGCCTTTACCAGTATTTTCAGCTTTATTACTTACCTCAAGGCCAATAATCCGGGACAAACCACTCAAATTAATAGCTTAGTCAACGGCCAAAACATGGTCACCAACATGGATATTTGGGGTAGTAACGAAACCAACAATGGTGGTAATAGCAACAACTTACCGGTTTACACAGTTCTCGCCCCTAACTCTGCTACTGAGCGCGTATGTACCAACACAACCAATGGTGATGACAGTAACAAATTGGGTAACCATGTGTTTTTTCGCCTCAATATAGCAATAGCAGGAAGCTATACTCTGCGATTGACGCCGGTAAACTCAAATGACCTGGATGCCTTTATTTATTTTGAAGGCTCATTGGTTGCCCTTACCCAAGAATTTGGCACAGGAGTGGTCAATTTAGAAGCAACGCTGCCAGCTGGAATTTCCGTTGCAGATACCCTTGCCTATGACTCCAGCGGCTCAAATATTGTCGGAGCTTGTTATGACGCGCAACTTATTAGTAACTAACACAATATTAAGGCACATACTATGAAATCTCTTACTACAATATTAACGGTTATTGGTAGCTTGGCACTGGGTATTTTGTCTCTGTCAGCCTGTGCCAACCAAACTGAAACCAGCAAGACCAGTCAGGCTTACCAAAGCCCAGGAAAACCTGGTGCTAATGTTTCTATCAATTATCGCGTAAGCAAAGAACGCGTTGCTGTTGGTGAAGCTGTTCAGATCCATTTATCAGCCGAAAATAACAAGCAAGATGTTATCGCACGACTGCAAACCAGCGACAAGTTACTAATGACCAACAACAAGGAGCTCACCTTCAAAGCTAGCCCCTTGAAGCAACAACCTGCAGAACAAGTGATTACGGTTATTCCACAATCCGAAGGCATTCACCTGGTCACTATTTTCGCAAAAGAACTGTCAGTAGCTTATGAAAAACCGATAGCGATTCAAATTGTTGCAGGTGACAAGCCAGTCGGTGAATATTTAGAGATTAATGGCACACTAGAGCAACAGGAAGATGGTGAAACAGTGATCTCAATGCCTGCCGAAGAAAAGTGATTTTGTTTAAACGTCTTCTTGCATCACTTTATTACACATAAAAAACAGCGAGCATTTGCTCGCTGTTTTTTGTTTGTTTTTTATGACTTGTTACGATTTGGCTAAATAGTCTTTCAATAAATAGAGTGCTGCAATACTACGAGCTTCACTAAACTCTTCAACGTCCAAAAGTTTGTCCATGTCACTTATTTTCCATTCCACCACTTCAATCGGCTCAGGCTCATCGCCTTCCAGCTTGCTCGGGTATAAACCCTCAGCTACCACAATATCCATTTGATGACTTAAATAACCTGGAGCCAGACTAACTTTACGCAACACTTTAAGGTGATTTGCTGCATACCCTACTTCTTCCTGTAACTCACGATTCGCCGCTTGCTCACTACTTTCACCAGCATCAACCAATCCTTTGGGGAAAGCCAGCTCATAGCGCTCGACTCCGGCGGCGTATTCTTTTATTAAAAGCATGGTGTCTTTATCTAACAACGGTAATATCATCACCGCGCCATGTTTGCCAGCTTTCAGTCTTTCATAAATACGGTAAACGCCATTAGAAAACTCAAGCTCCATTTCTTCCACCCCGAAAATACGCGTCTGGGCTATAAGCTTGGTCTGTTTTATTTTGGGTGGTTCACGCATAGATTATTATCCAATAATTTCATTCAGTTGATTAATGCTTGGGAATTTCAAACCATCTTTGATCGGTAGCGACAGGTCAGGCTGGCTGACCGACAGGACCAGTTTAACTCCCGATTGTTGCGCTACCGTTAAAATGTCCTCAGAGTCATCAACAAATAAACATTTGTCCAGCGGTAGTTTTATCTCTTGCTGCAAACGAGTCCAGAAATCAGGCGACTCTTTTGGTCTAGAGAATTGATGAGAGGAGTAAATATCATCAAAGTACTTAGCGATTAACACTCGATCCATTTTAACCGCTAAAGTATCCGGGTGAGCATTGGTGACCAGCACTAATCTTTTATTATGAGCTTTCGCCTTATTTAAGAACTCAATGGTTCCCGGGCGGATAGCAACATTATGTGCCAAGTCATACTTGTGCTTGATAATATCAATACCTAATTGCTCACTCCAGAAGTCAGTGCAATACCATTCAAGCGTACCCTTGTAGTCATGGTACAAATCAAAGAGTTGTTTTTGTGCAGTTTCGAGGTCAACAGCCAGCTTATCCGCGTAGAGCTTGGGCACTTGCCTTAACCAAAAATCATTATCAAAAGCCAGATCCAGCAGAGTACCATCCATATCTAACAAAATGGCTTCAAGTTCATCCCACTGGCTTTGTGTTAAGGCAGGCGACCATTCCATTTAATTAGGATCCTGTTGTTTTCAGTTCGCCCCAACTGGGTTAACCATTGCTTAATATTTGAAGGAACATCAGTCTGTGTACTAACATCAAGTTGATACTGCTTATCGAAACCAACTTCAAGTGTGCCTTTCAAATCCAGCATTCCGGGATTTTCGGTGATGGTTAGCAAAGCTCTACCATTGTCAGTGCGCTCTATGGTGAAGTGAATATCACCTATCTCAAGAACAGAATTAGGATAGCCAACCACCGCATTTTGCCAGTAACCATTTGCTTCTAATGCTTTTAGCTCATTAGGTGCTAATTTAACAATTTCGATTTCACCAATGAAATGACCTGAAAGCTCTGTGATCGGTAGTTGTATCCAATCAAGAATACTCGAAGCATCGATCTGGTAACGAGCATTATGCACAGCCAAGTTTTGGCTATTAAGGGTGATATTACCATCCACAGACAAGTTATTATCATTTACCCGAATATGAGAACTTAAATTCCCAACCAGTAAATTGAAAAAGCTGGTCTTTATTGAAATCTCTTCAATTGAGCGGCCTTGAAATATGATGGACTCTAATGAAGCATCCCATAGAGTTCCCGAAGGCTGATTGAGTGTCACTTGTTTCAAATCATTGGTTGCCCACGGCAATACGATTCTTGCAGGAGCCATGGCAATCAATAATACCAGTAAAACCGCAACTCCAATTATGGAGCCCAAAACCCATTTCTTCATGAAGCTTTAATCAGTTTGATCGAAGCATCCACTTTGCCCACAGTATCCTTTTTTGAGACTCTTAATGTGTCTACGACTAAACCACGTTCCTGCTCTAACAATGAAATCCAACGTAAAAGCTGATCAAATTCCACATCATCCAGTCGTAATTGGATCTCTTTATTACGTTCACGCTCTTCAATTCGCGAGAAACTTAGACCAAAACTTTTAGCGCTCTGATTCACCAGCTGATTTAAAGAAACATTAGCATTATTGGCCTTTGCCGGACCGGCACTTTTAATTGCTGCCACCTGTTTCTGAACGGTAACCATCTGATTTTCATAGTAACTTAAATCATCGTTTAAGTTGCTGAAATAATTTTTCAATGGCAACACTACCACCAAAAACACCAGCAAAATAGCCATAGCAATACCGAGTGCCAACACCATGTTCTGCTCGCGTTTCTGCAATCCTGAATACCAGGTTTTTAAAGCACTCATTGTTTCACTCCTACAGAGATTCTAGCCGACCAGACCCCGCCATTTTCTGAAGCGTTCCGCATCTCGACCTGCATACCGGATGACTCCAGCTTGGTTTGTGCGCCGGTCAATGTTGTATAGCTAGCTGCTTCCACATCAAAACTTAACTGCGCCTGGCTTGATAAATATTCCAACTGAGAAACCTTAATCTCTTTTGGATTGATCGCTGCCAATGACTTATCAAACAATAGCATAAAGCTGTTCGTTGAAGCAGCATCGCCACCTAACGTTGAAAAACGATTCGATACCTGTATCAATCCAGTATTCACATCATTGATATTAGGAAAAACCTCCTGAACACTTGCCAGCATCTGTTGCTCTAAATTCGCTCGCTGCTGACCCAGGACAATCATTTGACTAATCATATAAATGATACCAACTCCAACAAGAACGCTAGCAGCAATTGCGGGAAGCTTCCATTGGCCCAGGTTCATCTGACTTTTCTTCTGTGATGAAAACTCTTGTTGTAAAAGGTTGATCGAAGAATAATTAAACTGACTGCATAGCCACTCCAAGCTATTACCAACAGCCATTTTCTGAATGGCTAATCCTGCGACACCTGAAAGCAATTCGCTTTGCTCATGAGGGCTATAAATTCTAACCGCTTGAGAAACCGTTTGATTTTCTTCAAATTGACTCTGTAAATTCCAGTTAACTAAATCCGCTAACATGTCTACTTCAGTAGACCAATATTCATTAGCAGACTGTCTGACTAAAACAGAGTCGTCATGCTCTAGTAATGTCCACGCATCTTCAAACAATGGTAAGCAGGCGGCATCTGAAACCGCATAGTCTGGCTCGATGGACGCTTCTTTAAGCCGCTCAAGCACACCTGAAAGATACGCTTTATCGACAACATTAACTGCTAACATTCCATCACTGTTAACGCCACCTAATGCAAACATTTGATGCTCTACATTTTCGAGCACCTGCTCCTCCAATATGTAAGGAACGGCTTTTTCCAGCTGCTTACGGCTACGTGTCGGTGCTTTAACATTAAAACAGCGTACTCGGCTAGCTGGTAATAGTAGTATTACTTCCTGTTGATTGGCTTGCTCGGCAAGCGCAATCATGTCATCCAGTAATAACTCACCCTGCTCCTTCAGTTTAGGAACCGATTCCTCATAGGTTAAGAGCCCCCACTCCAAAGACTCTTCATCGCTTTTTAATCGAATAAATAATCGACCTTTCATTGCTAATCTCCAATGTGGCGTGCAACCACTTGAAATTTACTGTCAGATTTCATCAGTAATGATTGCACTTTAGCATTGCCAGTTTGCACTATTGCTGTTGCAGTTAATTGCATATACTGGCTATCAAAAACTAATCTACCGCGCCCATCCTGAGACACCTTACCACTCCCCAAAGTCTCAAAAAAGGTGGCTTCATCGTATCCATCTTCTGGCAACTGCTCTAAAGCCTGCCTGACCGTGGCCAGATCAACATCCTCTAATAATATCCATACCAATTCCGCGTGTTCAGGCTTCACCGTATTAACATTAATCGTTCCCTGCTCAGTGGGCAACACACAAATATAGTCTTTTATGCTGTCATAGACATTGGCATCAAACCCCTTTACCACCATCAACTCACTGGTGTGGGCCATGAAAGTATTGCCTGTCCGATAAGGTTTTCTATAGCCGGTATAGGTATAATCTTCTGCGCCGTCAATTCCGCTCGGCTCCAGGTCATCATCAATCCAATCTCGCATCGCCGTAGCTAAAGCTTGTGGTGATGACTCTCCGCTCTCAATCAGTGGCTCTATTAACTTGGCAAAAAGCTTTTGCCCCGGCAGAGCTTCGTTCCTATCACCAGCGGACTCTTCTACCACCTGTAATCCACTACCGCCGCCGCCAATTTCTCCTCCACCTTCTCTTTCGTCACCAGCTGCAGCCATTGGCTCCATAATAATACTGTTGAGGTTGAAGCAGCTATGCATGTCTCTGATAGACCCTTGCAGCTGCCCCATGTTTTGTTCAATGGGAAACATCATTGGACTCTGTGCCCAAGGTTGATTCCGGTGGACTCTTTCTTGCTCACTTTCTTCAAAGTAATTTTGCAACAAGCTTTTAGCAAACTCCTCAGCGCCATACATATACTGATAAGCTTTAGAGCTGTTAATAATATTAGCGGTACGACGGTTATTCATATTTTGATTCGACAAAATATGGATAGACATAATACTCAACACACTAAATATCACTAACACCGTAATTAAAGCGATGCCCTTCTGACGATTCGCTTTGCCGATTCGTGTTGATAAAACTATAGAAGATCGTTTATTCATCTCTAACGCCTTCCACGGTCATCATTATTGTCACCATCACGTTCCGAGTCACCGCCGCCACTCCTACCATCATCCCTGTCATCGTCACGCTCACTGGAGCTAAAATCAGTCAACGGAAATAGCCTATAAATTTCACCATAATCTTGTAATGAAATAGTGACTTTTATCGCTTGAGGCATAGCGCCCTTACTGCCGCGGTCAATGATCCAGTCTTCTTTCCAGTTCTCTTCGTCTAAAAACTCAAGCTTGAACTCATTGACGCCTTTTAACATCACCCGCGTTAACTCCTGGCCTTCCTGTGCAGGATCGATATACAGCCAGTGGTGCCTCAACAGCGCATCATCCACAAATTCATATTTCAAATGCTGCAACTCGCTGCGAGTAAGTTTTGCTGGATTCCGCCAACCTGCGCGGGTAAATTCCAGGTAGCTATTCACACTATTGGTTTCACCAACAATAAGTGGTGAGGTGTCTCCGTATTCATCTCGGCGAGTTCGCGGTACCAGATAGCGAATATCTTCTTCCAGCTGACGAACCGCCATTTGTATTTCCCGCAATCGCTGAATTTGTTTGTCATTAGAATCTGATGCTCTTTGCACAAACGTAAATACCTGCAACGCTCCTGCCACCACAATACTAAATACAAACAAAGCGACCATGATTTCGGTAAGAGTAAATGCTGATTGTTTTGAATGTATACGTTTCATCAGCGCTTCTCTTTTTTACCGACAAAACCAATCATTGAAAAGCTACCTTGTTCACCGGTTAAAATGACTACGGTCACTCTTCGCATATTCTCATCTGCGGTATTAACAACTTCATGCTCCCATCGCCACTCCTGGCCCGCGAACTCAACTTCTCCTTGTTTACGTCCTATTGAAGGCCAGTCATCCTTAAGTTGCAACTCAGCCAGATGATTTTGTGCGATGTAGCTTGCCAGGGTTTTCTCTTTAGCATTGCCAATCGCGGTCACGCTGGCAGCATACAATCCAGTCAACATGGGCGTAATAAAAATAGCAAATACTGCTAAAGCGATTAATAGCTCCAGCAGACTTAAGCCTTTTTGTTGTTTGCCCATTCTTGATTTCATGGATTCACTTTAGTTTGCTTATTAAAACGGTTCATCCAGTTCCAGGTCCCAGTCATGTCTATAATGACCTTCAATGGCTGGTGTTAACTGGACATCACCTAAATAATTACCGGTCACTCGGTAAAACCTTGCGTCATCGCGATCTAAACCGATGGTCACCGTAAACTCATTCATTTCACCGCTGGAGAGAATAAAAATTTGTGGTGGTTCAACATTTTTGGTTGCATCATCTTCGGCTTGCTCATCTTCAGCATCGCCTTTCATCACCTCATCCTCTGCCGAGCTTCCGAGCAGCGCCTCCTGGCCTTCAACATTGACATACATTTCAATAGGCTCATCTAATTCAACCTTCCTTAGCAATGCATGATCTTGCAATGGGCTCCAGCGCTCTCCGTCATACAGCAAGAAACTGTAACCATCCTGTTCAACTCGAATACCAACCTCAATACCACGAATAATCGATTCTTCTTGCGCAATCTGTATCAGACCAAACAGTTGATGTGCTTTATTCTTTAGTTTGGCTGCATCATTATCCGAAAAGGCAATTACCGCCACTGACAACATGATGCCTGCAATTGCCAGCGCTATAAGAATTTCAAGCAGGGTAAACCCTGCTTGAATAGTGGAATGTCGAACAGACGGTTTACTGATTGTCGCGGTTGAAGTTGGCTTCATGTACATTCCAAGGACTAATGTCCATATTTTCACCGTCACCACCTGGACGACCATCAGCACCTAAAGTGTAAAGGTCATAGTCATGATTACGGCCTGGTTGCATGTAAACATATTCACGCTTCCAAGGATCGGTAGGGATAGCACGACTGCCTAGATATCCATTGCGTGGATAATTCTGTGGCACTGGATTGGTTGAAGGTTTCTCAATTAATGCTCGTAAACCTTGCTCAGTAGTTGGGTAATAACCATTGTCCAGTTTATAGTTTTGCAAAGCCATTTCGATAGTACCTAGATCAGACTTCAACTTTTGAAGACTTGCTTTGTCGGTATTACCCAACAAGCTTAGTGTCACTACTGTGCCCATAATGGCAACGATTGCTAAAGCAATCAAAATTTCAGTCAAGGTAAAACCTTTCTGTTTGCGCAATATACGTTTCATTTCAACTCCGAAAATATAATTAACTTGTAATAGAATTGGTCAATTCAAAGATCGGTAGCATCATAGCCAATACAATAAACATAACCATGCCGCCTAAGGCTAAAATAATCAGCGGCCCCATAATATTGAGTGCCACATCGACACTATTTTCAAATAAACTTTCCTGATTGTCAGAGACCTGTTGCAGCATCTGCTCCAGTTCACCACTGGCCTCGCCACTGCCTATCATATGAATCATCATAGGTGGGAACAATCGGGACTGCTGTAGCGCCACTTTCAGGCTGGTACCTTCGCGAACTTTGATCGATGCTTCTGCTACCGCCTGTCGCATCTTTAGGTTAGACAATACTTTGCCGCCAATATTCATTGCTTCTAACAAGGGTACACCGCTGGAATGCAGAATACTTAAAGTACTGGAAAACTGGGCCGTGTTCAGGTTACTGGACAAGCGACCAAATACTGGCATTTTCAAAATCTTAGCGTGCCACTTGCGTTTATTGTCTTCATTACGAAGCCAGTAACGCATCCCTATAAACATCAATATCAGTAATATCAGTGTATAAAGACCGAAATTAATGACAAAGTCACTGATACCAATCAAAATCTTAGTCAGAACAGGTAATTCCTGACTCATGTGGGTGAACTGCTCAACCACCTTGGGCACCGCAAACACCATCAGCCCAGAAACAACGCCAATCGCAACAAAGATCAAAACCGCTGGATAAACCATCGCCGCTGATACTTTACTGTTAATTTTCTGGCGACGTTCGGTGTAATCAGCTAATCGATTGAGAACCTTGTCTAAGTGACCGGCTCGCTCACCAGCAGCTACCATGGAACGATACAGCTCATTAAAGACATTAGGGAACTCGGTCATACCATCTGCCAGGGTATGGCCTTCAAGAACTTTCGCCCTAACGCCTAAAATAATACTTTTTACTTTGCCTTTATCGGTTTGATCAGCAACTGCTTTAAGCGCCTCTTCAATGGGCAAGGCAGCTTTAACAAGCGTTGCTAACTGGCGCGTTACCAATGCAAGATCGGCAACTTTAATGGAAGGCTTAAAGAATCCGCCGGAACTTTTTTCACGCGCTTTTTGCGCATCACCGATATGCACCACTTCCAGTGGCGTCATATCTTTTTCTCTTAATTGCTGGCGTATCTGGCGAGGAGTGTCAGCTTCGAGAACCCCTTTTTTTTGCTTACCACGAGCATCCAGAGCTATATATTCAAACGCGGCCATTAATCCTCCCGCGTCACACGTAGCACTTCTTCAACGGTGGTCATTCCTTCGAGAACACGCTTACGACCATCAGCACGAATGCTTGGCGTCAGTTTACGTGCATGGCGTTCCATTTCCTGCTCACTGTTATTATTGTGAATCATTGTACGCATTTGCTCGTCAATAATGACCAGCTCATAAATACCTTGTCGACCACGATAACCATGATAGTTACAGCTTTCACAACCATCCGGATGATAAATAGTCGGAGGATTGGTCGCATCAAAGCCCATCAACTCACATTCTTTCTGGTTGGCAGGTGCCGGCTTTTTACACTCAGGACACAACACCCTGACTAGACGCTGTGCTAAAACACCCAACAAACTGGTCGATAGCAAGAACGGCTCAACACCCATATCCTGCATACGAGTTACAGCGCCAACTGCGGTATTAGTGTGCAGTGTTGATAGCACTAGGTGACCGGTCAAACTGGCCTGGACGGCAATTTGTGCCGTTTCCAGATCACGAATCTCACCAACCATCACCACATCCGGATCCTGACGCAAAATAGCGCGCAGTCCACGGGCAAAGGTCATATCAACTTTCGGATTCACCTGAGTTTGCCCAATACCATCGATCAGGTACTCGATAGGGTCTTCAACCGTTAAAATATTACGCGTCGAATTATTAAGAAGGGATAAGCCTGCATAGAGAGTGGTTGTTTTACCAGAGCCGGTTGGGCCGGTAACCAGAATAATGCCATGCGGCTTGTGAAGCAAATCACCCATGAACTCCATGGTCTTAGGCTCCATACCCAAGTGCGAGAACTCCAGACGACCGGCTTCTTTATCTAATAAACGCAGAACCACACGCTCGCCAAAACTTGAAGGCATGGTCGATACACGAACATCCACCGCACGGTTTGCAATTCTTAAAGCGATACGACCATCTTGAGGAATACGCTTTTCGGCAATGTCCAGTTTGCCCATTACTTTAATACGAGATACTAGTAATGGTGCTAATTTTCGATTCGGCTGTAACACTTCGCGTAAAACCCCATCCACACGGAAGCGAACTGATAAAGTTTTTTCGAAAGTTTCGATATGGATATCCGAAGCATTCTCTTTGATCGCCTCGGTTAATAATGCATTGATCAGTTTAATGATCGGTGCATCATCTTCGGCTTCAAGCAGGTCTTCAGTCTCTGGCAACTCTTCGGCCAGACGGAACAGATCCATTTCATCGCCCAAATCTTCCATAGTCTGACGCGCATCTGCCGTTCCCGACTGATAATAAGCACTCAAACGGCTTTCAAATTCAGCCTCATCCAGTTTTTCAATTTTAAAACGATGCGGGTAATGGCGACGAACTTCGAGCAAAGCCTGCGGTGGGGTACCCTCACGCATAAAGCACTGCATGACATCATCGGTTTTAATCAAAAAGACCCCATGACG
This sequence comes from Kangiella sp., assembly GCF_048265365.1. Taxonomy (NCBI): domain Bacteria; kingdom Pseudomonadati; phylum Pseudomonadota; class Gammaproteobacteria; order Kangiellales; family Kangiellaceae; genus Kangiella; species Kangiella sp. The sequence goes on along the minus strand of NZ_JBLXBT010000001.1, from coordinate 700,710 downwards.
ACGGGCAAAGCTAAAGGGCAAAGGACGAAAGCCAACGCCTTTTGCGCTGTCTTGCGTTGTTAGCTCTTCGTTTGAATGCTCTGTTGCCGTTTGCTCAGCCATTAGTTTTCTTCAGCCTCTTCGCTTTCCGCTTCATCTTCACTGGCATCCTCCATATATGCTTCATACGTAGGAGGTAATACTAAAGCTTCATCGTAAGTTGGCAGAACTTCAGAGTCCTCTTCAGGCATTAAGCTGATACCACGATTGGCCTGCTCAATTTGCTGGGCACGAATATAGCTGTATTTGGCACTACTTAACTCACGCAACTCCGCATCGTCTTTTAGCACAGTTGGATGAATAAAGATCATCAGATTACGTTTGATTTTCTGTGTACGCTGCGATTTAAACGCATGCCCTAGTACTGGAATATCACCCAGAATCGGAACTTTCTGCGAACTTTGTTGAATATCATCATCAATCAGACCACCCAGAACAACCATGCCACCATCCGGTACCAACACTGATGTTTTTACTTCACGCTTATTGGTTACAACATCGACATTGGTTGAACCAGCAATTGATGACACTTCCTGCTCAATATCCAAACGGACATAATTGCCTTCGTTGATTTGTGGCGTGAGCTTCAACATCACACCCACATCTTTACGCTCAACATTCTGGAAAGGATTGGAATTATTATCGCCTAGAGTCGAGCCGGTAATGATAGGAATTTCCTGACCAGACTTAAAAATGGCTTCCACGTTATCAAGTGTAGTAACACTCGGACGTGACAAGGTATTGGAGTCTGTAACGCCTTCTAGTGCACGAATAAAGGCACCCCAACTAAAGCCATCAGGTCTGATGCGGGCAACGCCTAATCCCAGGCCTTGCATGCCACCTAAAACTTCAGCGAGTGCAGCACCGTTATCACCGCCGACACGTCTAGTTTCAGTTCCGGTGATTTCGCCGGTTTCAGGATCTCGAGTAAAAACTTCTTCTTCTGAACCACGCGCTGAAATAGCTCCGGCTGCTACATTACCAATACCAGCTCCTGTATTAGTGAAATTCACAACACCGCCAGGGGCACTGCCGCCATCAGGTGCGAACAGCCACTGAATCCCCAACTCTTTGGCCTTATTGTCCGAGATCTCAACGATAATCGCCTCAACATGTACTTGTTTACGACGGATATCCAAAGCTCGGATAACAGAGTCAAACTCACGCATAATATCCGGCGGAGCGGTCAAAACCAAAGCATTGGTTTCTTCGTGGGATTGAATACTATATAAAGAACGCTGTGTTGCTACGGCACCCCCACCTCCTGCTCCAGCACGGCCTGAAGCAGCGGCTTCTTCTTTCTGCTTGATTTCACCGATGCCCGATAAAACCTCAGCTACCTGCTCAGATTTTGAATATTTCAAAAAAACGGTCTTAGTATTACCCATTGAGTTCAATGGACGATCCAAGCTGCCAATCAAGGCTCTTAGACGAACGCGTTGTCGATCGTTTGCACTCAACAAAATGCTATTAGTTCTTTCATCAGCAACATAACGAGGCTCTTGTACTTCGTTACCTTGCTGCTGACGACCGCTACGATTTAAGCTTTCAAGAATTCGTACAATTTCGCTGGCAGAGGCATGCTCAAGCGGAATCACTTCAATTTCTTCATCGTTGGCTTTATCAGTACGATCAATGATTTCAGTTATACGGCGTACATTCGATGCTGAATCATGAAGAATTAGGGTATTGGTTCCTTGTACTGCAAACAGGTGGCCAGAAGTAGGAGATACCAGGGGACGCAAAACATTCATAATCTGCTGTGCATCAACATTTTGTACTGGGATTACTTGCGTAATATAGCGGTCACCATAATCATCCAAATTACCGACATTGACTGGCGAATATTCAGAGCGAGCCTGCTGATCCGGAATAATTTTTACCACTCCATTAGCTTCAATGGCCTGGAATTTGTGTACCTGTAACGCAGATACGAAAATATTATAAATTTGATCTTTGGTGTAATCGACGTTACCGGCAGTGATAATAGTCACTTTAAGACCTTTGACCCGCGGGTCGACGATCATCGTCTTGCCCGTGATCTTGGCAACTGTTTCAACCACTTCACGAATATCGGCATCTCGGACATTCAACCTTTCGGCATTGGCACTAAATGAAGACAATAACAAACCTGCTGCACAGAGTGTCATGGTCAGGTTATTACCAAGCTGTTTCATTCGGGATTTTTTGAGTGTCTGTATCATTGGATTCTTCTCTCATTTGGATCTGGCTTTTGCTGCTGTGACAGCTCAGACAAACCCAACAATAGTGTTACGGGCTGTCCATCTCTCTCAATTGTTATTTCCAGGGAATCGGTATTGGTTAATTCATTGGCAATTCCCAGCAACCCCTGTTCATTGAGCTGCGTACCATTAACTGATTTTATAACGTCATTGCGTCTTAAACCTATACGGGCAAACATTCTTGGATCTGAACCAGGTGCCACCTTGTAGCCAGTAACAACCCCGCTTTCGTCCACTACCTGCTCAAATTTGGCTAAGTCCGCCAATGACTGTGGATCGGTAAATACCTTGTCCTTCATATCCGCAAGCTCGCTAGATAACCGACTATCTCGTCGCTTATCAATCGTCCGCTCTTGACCGCTATCTACCGGTTTCATTTTGCTTTCTGACTCTGACAATGCGCTCTGATTCAACTGTTCTTCAAGAGTCAAAGTTTCCAGCCGGCCATTATTTTTTAATACGACTTGTAAGGTTTCAACTTTATGCAAAACAACATTACCGTTAACTTCCAGCTTATCATTCATGAAGTATGCTTTTTCATCACGGCCATTGGACTGGATGATAGCGCTGGATAATTCTGCATCATTCGAAACATAGGTGCCAAGAAGCTTCAAGTTCAAGCGAGTTTCTTCCGCCTGAATCGTTTCTTCTTCGACTCGCCCTGCCTCGCCAAAGACATGCAGAGACACCAGCCTGTTGACATCAACGGCCGCACGTTTCGTTTGTTGGGGTTGGTTTATAGCTACAGTCTCTGTTTGCTGTGGTGGTTGAAAAAAACCAATCCACAACCATATCAGCTTTGCGACTATATATAAGGTTAGCACAGTCAATAAGACGGCTAGTACCTGCGCAATCAACCTACCCCGTTGTTGCACAAACTGGTTTATTTTATGAGTTATAGGATTCATGAGTTACAGTTGTCACGAAAAGTCGTATTGTTCCCTCGTAATTGTTCGGCATCCTTCCTGAAGATCGCCTATAATCGAGATATTCCCATGCAGGGGCTGAGAAAGCAAGCAAGATACTGTAAAGAATAGTAAGGTTCAAGATGGTAGTTGACATTTATGTGAGATTAGACAAATGGCTCTGGGCAGCGCGCTTTTTTAAGACTCGCGCCCTCGCAAAAACTGCTATCGAAGGTGGAAAAGTACACTGTGACGGTGTTCGAGGTAAACCCAGTCGCCAGGTTCAACTCGGCATGACTATAAAAATCAGGCAAGGTTTTGCAGAAAAAACCGTTATTGTAGAAGGCTTGTCTGAACAGCGAGGCCCCGCCAAAGAAGCGCAAGCGCTTTACAGCGAGACCGAAGACAGCATACAAAAACGTGAAGAGTTGGCGGTGCAACGAAAGTCGATGCCGCACTCAGAGCATAAACCCGATAAAAAACAACGCCGCCAGATCCACCGTTTTTTGCGACAGCAGAATCAGGACTAATACGATTTAGACTACGACTTACACTACTATTTATACAATGCCATCCTAGATTCAAGAGAGTAATTAGAGAGAACCAATGTCAGACCATATCCAACGATTTACTTTTGCTGATTTACCCGTGCGCGGAGAAATCATCAGCCTGGAGCACAGCTTCCAGACCATTTCCGACCAACACCAATACTCAAGTACCCTGCGTCACCTACTCGGTGAAGCGCTAGCTGCAACAGCTTTAATGGCAGACATTATCAAGATCGAAGGCAAAGTAGCGCTACAGCTACAAAGCCCCTCTCAGGTCAAACTACTGGTAACCGAATGCAATAACCATGGTCATATTCGAGGCGTCATGCATCCGTTAGATCCTGACATTAAAGATTATAACTTTAGAGATTGGACGCAAGGCGGCACACTGGCGATAACCATTGAGCCCGAACAAGGTCAGCGTTATCAAGGTATTGTATCGCTGGAAAAAAACAACTTGGGCGAATGCCTAGAAGATTATTTCACCAGCTCCGAACAACTACCGACTTATATTAAGTTATTTGTTGGTCATGACCGAATAACTGGCCTTTTTCTGCAAGCTATGCCCAATGCAGACAATCAGGAGAAAGACAATAAAATAGCTTTTGAGCATGTCACGGCTCTGGCCAATACCATTACTGATGAGGAAGCCTTGACCCTCTCTCACCACGATCTGCTGTATCGCTTGTACCATCAGGATAAGGTGACCCTGTATGATGCAAAACCCATTAAGTTCGAATGTAGCTGTTCAAGGGAGCGAAATGAACGTGCACTTTTGACCATCGAACCACAGGAATTGATGCAATTAGCCGAAGAGCATAACGGTAAAATCGAGCTGGTGTGTGATTTTTGCAGTAAGAAAGAAGTCTTTACTGAACAGGAACTTGCTCAATTGATCACCACCAATCAGGGAACTGAAGCCGTTAACTAATCAATAGATTAGTTAACAAACTGCTTAAAGAACAATAACTTAGTGAACCGGGATTTGTAGACGCGCTTCAAGTCCTTTCTCGGCACGGTTATGTAAAGTGACCGTGCCACCATGCATTTCAGCAATACGCCGCACAATGGCTAAGCCCAAACCTGAACCGCCGCCACTGCGCGCTGAGTCGCCGCGTGAGAATGGCTGAAATAAATGTTCCATATCAGCATCTTTGATGCCGGGCCCTTCATCCATAACCGATAACTGAATCGTATTATTGTCCAGTTTGGTGATTACTTTTAACGGCGGTCCTGCATATTTCAGGCCATTCATGATTAGGTTAGTGATTAATCGCTTCATTGCCAGCGGCTTAAAATACAACTTAGGCAGTTTCCCCAGCTCAAAACTAATATCCTGAGTCTGCAAGCGAACCGACTTGATACACTCTTCAACCAAGGCATTTAAATCACCGAGCTGTTCGCGCTCATCACGACCATCGCGCACGAAAGAAATGAACTGATCGATAATCTGATCCATATCCTCAGTATCGCGTACAATCCCTTCGCGCAACTCATCGTCAGCCTCACCCATAAATTCGGTGGCTAAGCGAATACGCGTTAATGGTGTGCGCAGATCATGAGAGACACCCGCTAACAATAAATTACGATCCTGCTCCAACTGTTGAACATTACGCGCCATCTGGTTAAAGGCACGGGTTACGGTCACCATTTCCTCAAGGCCTTCTTCTTTAAGCTGACCGGGATTATCGCCGCGGCCAATTTCACGCGCGGCAAATTCCAATCGGCGCAATGGACGACTGATCTGCTTGGTGAAAATCCAGCCACCCAGCAGACTCAATAACAAAATCACGGAAATATAAACCACTGGCGGGTGAATATAAAAGCCTTCGAAAGGGTCCATCGCGATTCTTAACCAGACATTGGTATGTTGCGGCGACTTGATCCAATAATAAATATTGTCTGATTCTTCGACCCGCATTTCGGTTTGCGACTCACTGACACCAAGGCTCTCGGCCAACTGCTCGGTCAGTACGCTATAAGGGCGCGCTTCTCTGAGCTGTTTTGGCTCGCCCATGCGCGTGGAAATAAACTGAATACGCTGGTTATCCATAATCTGCTGGCGCACCGAGCCATCAATTTTCCCTTCGAATTCCAGAGCCTGTAATTCAAGCGAAGTTTTCACATCCGCCGAAAGCAGCTGCACCAGCTGTTTCATCGAAGGCTGTGCCACATACCAGGAGATGGACAGATAGGACACCCACTGATTAATCAGCAACAAACAACCGACCAATACGGCAATACGACCAAATGCTGATTTAGGTAGAATACGCATGAAAGCTATTTAATGAGGTTTTAAAGGGAACAGAGTAAGACCTGATAATCAGGCCTCACCACCATCAGGAACGAACACATAACCCACGCCCCATACTGTTTGAATATAGCGCGGATGAGCAGGGTCGGCTTCAATCAAGCGACGTAAACGCGAAACTTGCACATCAATGCTTCGCTCTAAGGCAGAATAATCACGACCGCGGGCCAGATTCATCAGCTTATCGCGTGACAAAGGCTGGCGTGCATGTTCAACCAGGGATTTCAGCACCGCAAACTCGCCGCTGGTTAATGAAATAGGATTGCCGTCATCAGTCATTTCGCGGGTTGCCAGGTTTAAAGTAAAGCGACCAAAGCTGACTACTGTTTCGGAATTACTTGGTGCGCCGGGAATATGTTTGGCCTGACGACGAAGCACTGCACGAATACGAGCCAGTAACTCACGCGGATTGAAGGGTTTCGCCAAATAGTCATCCGCGCCCACTTCTAAACCAACGATTCTATCCACTTCATCACCTTTAGCGGTCAGCATAATAATCGGGATTGGATTGTTCTGAGAGCGTAAGCGGCGACAAATAGATAAACCATCTTCACCGGGGAGCATTAAATCTAACACCATCAGGTGATAGTTTTCACGCTCGAGGAAGCGATCCATCTGTTCAGCATTTTCAACGGTACGGACCATAAAGTCCTGCTCTTTGAGATAACGCTCCAGCAGACTTCGTAAGCGAACATCATCATCAACAACTAATATTTTAGGAGTTTCTTCAGTCATAACCCAACATTCCTTCTACTTTTTGTACTTTCTATCAAGTTACATAAATAACTTTTATCAGAAAGGCCATTCTTTGTCTTGTCATTCTATCGTGTATTAAAAATCAATAATTGGCCATTAAAACAAACAATTAGCTATGCTCCTCAGTGCTTTATCCCTTATTTACTCAAAGTTGAGCGCTGGGTCAAAACCGACTTGGGCATTTTGTTCTTTTTTCATAGGTGTCGAAGCACTATACTATGCCGCCATATTTTCCCCAATAAGCACTTAACAAGATGTTACAAATAAACCAACAGATAGCTCAAGAGTTAAATGTTCGCCCGCAACAGGTTGAAGCAGCGGTTCGCCTACTTGATGAAGGCTCTACAGTGCCTTTTATCTCACGCTACCGTAAAGAAGTCACCGGTGCACTGGATGACACACAGCTTCGTGATCTTGAGCAAAGGTTAGGTTATTTGCGCGAACTTGAAGATCGCCGAGCCGCCATACTCAAGAGTATCGATGAACAGGAAAAACTCACACCTGAATTAAAATCATCGATCACTGCGGCTACCACCAAAAGTGAACTGGAAGATTTATACCTGCCGTATAAGCCCAAGCGTCGCACCAAAGCACAAATCGCGCGCGAGGCTGGTCTGGAACCACTGGCGATGGATTTATGGCAGAACCCAACGCTTGATCCTGAAATTGAATCAGAAAAGTACCTTAATCAGGAACACAAGATTGAAACCACTAAAGACGCTCTGGATGGTGCTCGTCAGATCTTGATGGAGTTGTTTGCCGAGAATGCTGACCTTCTAAAAACCTTGCGCGACTATTTATGGAACAATGCCTTTATTCACTCCACAGTGATCGCAGGCAAAGAAAAAGAAGGCATCAAGTTTTCCGATTACTTCGATCATAACGAAGCATTCAAAACCATTCCTTCGCACCGTATTCTGGCCTTACTGCGTGGTCGCAATGAAAATATCTTAAGCCTGCAAATGGTCTCTAATCAGGAGCTTATCAAAGATCCTGAAGCCACTGACCCTTGCTTATCAATGGTTGCCGAGCATTTTAATATCAAAGATCAGAAGCGCGCTGCAGATCACTGGCTACAACAGGTAGTACTCTGGACCTGGAAAATCAAACTGCATCTTTATCTCGAAACTGAATTACTAGCCAAAGTGCGTGAGCTTGGTGAAACCGAAGCCATTCGCATTTTTGCCCGTAATCTGCATGATTTATTAATGGCTGCTCCAGCTGGCGCCAAGGTAACAATGGGACTTGATCCTGGCTTGCGCACCGGTACCAAAGCGGTGATTGTTGATGAAACCGGCAAATTACTAACTCAAACCACTATCTTCCCACACGCCCCGCAAAACCAATGGGATCAGTCGCTACGCAAACTGCAAACCTTGTGCGAAATGCACAAGGTCCAACTGGTCAGTATCGGCAATGGTACTGCGTCACGTGAAACCGATAAGTTGGTAGCCGAATTGATGAAATTGGCACCACAACTTAAATTACAAAAGATCATGGTCAGCGAAGCTGGCGCCTCAGTCTATTCAGCATCCGCACTGGCCGCACAGGAATTTCCTGATCTCGATGTGACCTATCGTGGTGCAGTGTCAATCGCCCGTCGCTTGCAAGATCCGTTGGCGGAACTGGTTAAAATCGAGCCTAAGTCAATTGGCGTAGGCCAGTACCAGCATGACGTTAGCCAAAGCCAACTGGCCAAGAGCCTGGATGGCGTGGTGGAAGACTGTGTAAACGCGGTCGGCGTCGATTTAAATATGGCTTCCATGCCGTTATTAACCCGTGTGTCTGGTTTGAGCAAAACCATTGCCCAGAATATCGTCAACTGGCGCGATACTAATGGCCGCTTTAACAACCGCAAGCAGTTGTTAGAAGTTGAGCGTATGGGCCCGAAAACCTATGAGCAGGCAGCTGGCTTCTTGCGTATTCGTGAAGGTGATAACCCACTTGATGGCTCTTCGGTTCACCCTGAAGCCTATCCAGTGGTTGAAAAAATGATGCAGACGCTTGAAATGCAGGATGCTCATCAGTTAATGGGCAACTCGGATAAGTTGCGTCAAATCAAAGCCCAGGACTTCACTGATGAGACCTTTGGTTTGCATACCGTTAATGACATCCTGAAAGAGCTGGATAAGCCGGGACGTGATCCTCGCCCTGAATTCAAAATGGTTCAGTTTAAAGACGGTGTCGATACTCTGAACGACCTGAAAATTGGTATGGAACTTGAAGGTGTCGTCACCAATGTGACCGCATTTGGTGCCTTTATTGACGTTGGCGTACATCAGGATGGCCTGGTTCACTTGTCGATGATGGCCAACGAATTCATCAAAGACCCTGCCGAAGTGGTTAAAGCTGGCGATATCGTTAAGGTTTGGGTGCTGGACGTTGATATGCAACGTAAACGTATTAGCCTTTCAATGATAGGCCCAGAAGCTCAGGCAGCCTCAAAGCCAGCCCAGAAGCGCGATGGCAAAACGCATAAAAAAGGCCCTATGAAAGGAAACCAATCCAACAAGCGTGGTCAAAATAAGCCACAGGGTGCTTTTGCTGATGCATTGGCAGCTGCTTTGAAGAAATAGCAGGCTCAACAGAGCGCGCGAGCGAATGGTTACAAATTGACACTTTTAATCGTGCATTGCCCTAAGTAGTATTGCAATGCACATCTGCTTGCACTTTGCCCAAAGTGCAGGTAGTGTGCGCTATTCGCGTGCTGTGAACTAACGACACATAGAGCATAAAACATGAATTTAAATAACCGTGGCTGGAACTTTTTAGGTGCTTTCATCTGTTATCAGTTATTGGTAACGGCCCTTTATTTTCAGTACGTCGATGGCCTTGAGCCTTGTCCATTATGCATGTTCCAACGTGTGGCTGTGGCTGCAATGGGTCTAGTGTTACTACTTAACGCCATTCATAACCCTGCGATCAACTCCATCAGTAATCGTATTTACCAGATGTTAGGCCTGCTGACTGCCTTTGCCGGTATTGGCATTGCTGGACGTCACGTCTACTTGCAAAACCTGCCCGAAGGTGAGGCGCCTGCTTGTGGTGCTCCGCTTGATTACATGATGGATATATTGCCTTTCATGGAAGTCATTCAAACCGTTTTAACCGGTGCAGGTGAATGCGCCAAAATCAGCTGGCGCTTCTGGGGAATCTCCATGCCCGGCTGGATGCTTATCATTTTCATCATAGCGGCGCTGGTATTCGGCTTTAGACTGTTTAAAGCTTTCCAGCAACCGAAACCACTTTAATCTAAAAGCACAATTGAGGCTCTTATGATCCGAGTTATTATCGAGCGAGTGATTCAAGAAGGTAAACTTGACGATTATCATGCACTGATCCGCCAAGCAAAAAATAAAGCCAGCAACTCCGCAGGCTTCTTAACCGGCGAGATTTTTCACGTTAAAGACAACCCCAATCATGTCATCGTCATGTCATGCTGGGACTCATTTGATACCTGGGAAGTGTGGGCTGAATCAGAGCATCGACTTGATTTGCTTGACGCCATAAGACCACTACTTGAGTCAGATGAAAAAGTTACTGTATTAGAAAGCAGCCATCTTAAAAGCTAGTGGCTTAGCAGATAGCAAAAAAAAGCCAGCTCTCTGAGCTGGCTTTTTTATGTGAATCAATTAACTATTACTATTTCAAAAATACTTCGGCCACTCTTTTTTTAACTGCCCCGTCATTGCCATAAATAACATTTTATAATCTGCCATTAATGACCATAAAGGATAGGTAAAGGTTGCTGGTCGATTCCTTTCAATCACGAAATGTCCAATCCAGGCTGGCCCATAACCCACAATTAAAACTAATGGCAGCCACAACCATTGCTGAGTCGCGATCAAAAAGATGAGTAACAGTAATGAAGCGGTAGTGCCGACATAATGAAACAGGCGGTTACTCGGCAAGCGGTGCTCGCCGAGATAAAAAGGCCAAAACTCTTTAAAGCTTTTGATATTTTTTTCCGCCATCGCTTTTATTACATCGAATTACTGGTCATCACCAGTTGCTTCTTTTACTTCTTCTTTAACTTCTTCGGAAACTTCTTCAACAGTTTCCTGAGTCGCTTCGGCAGCCTGCTCTAACTCCTGGGCAGCATCTTCTACTTGCTCTTCAAGCTGCTCATCAATAGCTGGCTCTTCTGCAGGTTGAACTGGCTCAGTAGGATTAATTTCAAGCAATTCAACTTCGAATACCAGTGTCGAATTACCCGGAATAGAGCCGCGATCCATCTCGCCATAAGCTAAATCAGGCTTAATCACAAACTCGTATTTATCACCAACATTCATCAACTGAACGCCTTCAGTCCAACCTGGAATCACGCCACGTAATGGAAAGTCGATAGGCTGCTTACGCTCATATGAACTATCGAATTCTTTACCGTCAATGAAAGTGCCTCGGTAATGCACCCGTACAGTATCTTCTGCAACTGGGCTTTCCTCGCTACCGCTAGCCTCGATCACACGATACATCAACCCAGATTCAGTAGTTTCAACGCCTTCTTTCTGTGCATATTCTTCACGAAAAGCATCGCCAGTAGCCAAGTTAGCCTCTGCTTCTTGCTGCGCTTCGGCTTCTAGCTTCGCCTGATGCTCTTCCATTTTAGTATTCAAGTTAGTTTGGAAGGCATCCATTTCCTCAGCCACTTCATCATCCGTTAACTGTGCATTACCGGCAAAGCCATCTTTGATACCTTTGGCAACAATCTGAGGATCAATTTCAACGCCATATTCTTTTAGTGACTCAAAATTCTGTCCCATTTGAGTCGAGAAGTTGACCCCAATCGCATAGGCTGTTTTATCGTACTCGCCTTTAAACTCAGTAACTTGCTGAGTATCTTCTGATTTTTTTGAGTCTGTATCGTTGGACTGCTCACATGCTACTAATGCAGCACTCAAAGCTAGCACTAATGTTGTTTTCTTCATCGTTAGTTTTCTCACTTTATTTTCCCCAAATAGTGGTTGAAAAACAGGCATTGTGCAGGAGTTATCTACAAAATGCGAGGTCTAAACCTGTAACTTTTGAACTATGCCTCCTAGTTCAGAAGCTTCCAGTAATGCTTCATCCGCTTCAAGTCGCGACTGAGCCTGAGTTTGAATATAGAGCCGTAAATTACTCATTGGTTCAACTGAATGAGGCACGATCGGCCAGAACGGCAGCAGACTCTTAATTGCTTGTTGTTGAACCAGTTTTTCACCTTTCAGCTCAACAGCCAACAGTTTTTTATATTCATCCTTCTGCCCTAGATGTTTTGCCTGCCTGCGTCTGTTGCGAAGCCCTGAAACGGCTTGAGTCGCTTGCTGGCCATCACGTATCACCTTCTTCCAGATCACTGCATCCATAGCAATGCCCCGCTTTTCCGCCCATAAGGCCAAAAGAACATAGTTTACATTCAGTTGATAGCTGTCTTGTAACTTAAGCAGCAACGGTTTCGCCTGAGTTACCTCATAAAACACGCACGACCAGTCCCAGAAGTTATCCCGGTGATGTTGTAATAGCTGTTCCTTGACCATCAACTTACCCCATTCGTTGATACAGGTACTTAAACTTAATTCTTGTTATCGACCTTACTGACTAAGACGGCCCAGAAAAAGACCAGCCAGCTTATTATGAGAAGGCTTCCGCCGAGAGGGATTACTTTACGGATCAGGTCATTGCCCGTCAATGCGTAAAAATATAAGCCTCCGCTGAAGCCCAATATACCCGCAAACATTAACCATCCAGCCAACTCGCCTTTGCCATGTGCTATGAAGCCAGAGACGAAACCTACCGCCAACAGGCCTAAAGCGTGGTAAATCTGATACTGGACACCCAGTTCGAACAGCCTTTGCATATCGCTGTTCAAGCTTAGTGCGTGCGAACCCACTGCCCCTAACGCTACCCCAAGCGCCATAAACATAGTGCCATGTAAGATAAAATGCTTTTTCATCTATTATTAGAGAAGTTTAAAAAGGGCCTTAGTATTACATGAGAAAAGCGGTTTACAAAATCTGCGGTTTTATAATGGTCCGCTTTACGGGTAAAATGATGCAAATTTTCTAATGATTTGAATCTCTTGGCTAAAAAACCCAGCAAAGTATCGTCTTTCTTCATTGGCCTAGCCTTTGGCTTACTGAAACTGTTCGCAAAGCTGCCCTATCCGTTTGTTATTGCTTGCGGGCGTCAGTTAGGCCGTCTGCTATACCGTGTTAAGAGCCGTCGCATCATTGTCGAAGCCAACCTCCGCTACTGCTTTTCCAATGTAAGCTACTCGGAACGTCAAAAGCTGTGTAAACAGCATTTTTTGGCGCTAGGAGAGGGGTTTGCTGAATTAGCCCTGGCTTGGTATAAACCTTTTAACAAGCTGGAAAAATATCACGAGATTCGTGGCCTTGAACATTATGAAAAGGCGCAGGCGACTGGCCGTGGAATTTTCTTTCTAGGCTATCACAACACCAGCCTGGAACTATCGGGCGCCATTATGTCACGTTACCTGGAATTTGCCGCTTTCTATCGCCCCAACAAAAACCCCGCGCTCGATTATCATATTCAAAAAGGGCGAAATAACCGCACCCAAACCATGGGCCGCAACGATATTCGCTCAATTGGCAAGTGGCTGAAATCCGGTAAAAATTTATGGTTTATGCCTGATCAAGATATGGGCCGCAAAGCTACTGTCTTTGCACCCTTCTTTGGCAATCCAATGGCGACCCTAAATTCGCCAATGCGCATCACAAAACTTGGCAATGCCATTGTACTGCCAGTCAGTTATCACAAAGACCGCAAAGGCAAAATGATCGTCGAGGTCTTGCCGGAAGTTGAGTTCACTGGCCAGGATGAGATTGATTGCACCATGGCCAATAAAATTCTTGAAGCCTGCATCATGCAAGCACCCGAGCAATATTATTGGGTTCACCGCCGCTTCAAAACCTTGCCGGAAGGTCAGCGCACTATCTATAAACAAAAGCCACCTAAACTAAAAACGATTAGCGCTGAACAACACGATGGCGGCATAAGTGCCGGTAAAGTATTAACCAGACAAGATGGGTTACCGAAGCTGGTACGTACCTTTGATGGGCAGTTACTTAATATCTTCCCGCGTCGCACCAGTCTGGCAATTGATATTACTCGTCAAGAACTGAAGCGGATGCTGGATAAATGCTCACTGTTTACCTTCCGTGGTTTTTACACCATCACCCCGCAAGAATTTACTTTGTGCGAAGAGCGTAATGCTTATATGTTGCGCTACCTTGAAGTTCCCGGCGTCAGTCTGAGCCATATCCCAGCGGATCGTCATGAACCAACCGCTATACTGCTCGGAAGCTGGCTAAGGCATCTGCATAGTGAAGGGGTTTATTTGAAGGATATTCGACAAACCAATATTCAGATTTTGCCAAACGGCTCCTTTATTCTGCTAAACCCAACAAATTGCGAATTTTTTGATCGTGAACTTAAAGAATCGTTGCGCGAGAAAGATCGTCAGCAGATGATGGAAGCGATTGCTTTATTGAAGGATAGTCAACGTTGTCGCGAGTTGTTTATCGAACAATATCAGATGAAGGTATAACAATTTTCATCTTAAGATAGTATCGAGCATCACCATCACTTCGTCGACACTAATCAGATCCATTGCCTGGCGGCTGTGCACCCGCGTTCGCCAGGCAATCTGACTCACCTCTTTACCTAGAAACTGCTTTACTGCCTGTTCAAATTTATCCAAAGTGTAAGCCTGATTAAGGTAAGGCCCCGATAACTTACTTGGCGCTACCGCATATAAACCGACAACTGGAATTCCTACAGCATTGGCGATATGCGCTGGGCCAGTATCGGGAGCAATACAGACTTTTGCGTTCTGCAAAATAGCAGCCAACTCCTGTAAATTGGTTTTACCCACGCAATTAATGACCTCTATCTGACTTTTTATCTCTTGTGCAAGGTCATGGTCTAACTTATCCGGGCCACCAGTTAAAACTACCGGTAAGTCATATTGCTGTTTAATCTCTTTAACCAATTGCACATAACTATTCACCGACCAGCACCGTTCCAGTTTGCTTGCCGCAGGGTTAATAACAACAAAGTGTTCGGGCAACTTAAATTCAAGAGTCGACTGTCGACTTTGATCAGACAGTTGGATTAACCAATCATCGGTAGTCACTTCAAGTCTGGAGTGAGTTAACTGTTCTGCAAAACGCTTAAAGCTGTCATGCAGATGCTCTTCAGCAAAGGTTATTCTTTCGTTAGTAAATAACCATTGCCAATCACGAGCACGAGTCTTATCAAAACCAATTTTACGCGGGCAGTTAAGCAGAGGATAAATCAAGTTGGCGCGAGCACTTGCCTGCATTGCTAAAACTGCATCGAAAGGTATCGATGCTAATTTTTTTTTTAATGTCCGGTAATCAGCAATGCTGTTAGGCTTATCAATGGGAATAAAATGCAGGCGAGGATGGGTGGAGTTTTTTAATAATGAATAAGCTGCCTTCCCAATAATCCAATGCAGCTGCAATTCAGGTTGCTGTCTTAATAAAGCACGCACTACCGGCAAAACCAGAGTGCAATCACCAATTGCGGATAATCTTACTAAAGCAACCTGCATTAATAATCCTTAGCTCCTATCCTGTAGTGGCTCGCTATCCAGCGTAATGTAAGCACCTGCTCGAATACCGATTTTTAAGAATAGCACCGAACTGAGTGCTCGCAGTAGCATAAAGGCATAAAAAGCCCACCACAAGCCATGGTTGCCAAAGCTCTTGGTCAGGAAATACAAAGGCACAAAGCCGACAATGACTGCGATCAGCATCGAGTTACGCATCGCACTGATTTGCGAGGCACCAATAAAGACACCATCCAGCCAGAAGCTCCAGACTGATACCAACGCCATAAAGATAATATACAAATGGTATGGTTCAGAGGCTTCCACCACGCTATCAATAGTGGTAATTAAGCCAATAAACTCTTCAATAAATAACCAGAACACCAAAGCAAAAAGCACACTGACCAGCAACGACCAGAGGCCACCGACATTGACGCTGGAACGAAAATCTCGCCAATTATTGCGGCCAATCGCCTTACCTACTAAAGCCTCCACCGCATTGGCAAATCCATCCAGGCCATTAGCAATTAACAGCAGGAAATTCAGCAATATGGCATTGATCGCCATCACCTCATCGCCCAGCTCAGCACCACGCGCATGAATGGTAAAGAACACCAGCTCCAGCGCTAAGGTTCGAATCAGTAAATCGCCATTCAAGCTGAGTAAGCGTTTAAGTTTATGCCAGGCCAGTTTAAATTTCTCAGCGACGGGATATTTGGCCAACAGGCGCACCACATGATAGGCACCAAACGCAAAGCCGATGGCCTCGGCAATCACGCTGGCTAAAGCTACGCCCTCAACGGTCATACCCAGCCCCAGCACAAAGTAGAGATCGAGCACTACATTTAACAGGTTAATAATCAGCAGCATCCAGAACGGAATACGCGCAGTCTGCATACCCAGGAACCAGCCAATCATCACCGCATTGAGCAAACTAAACGGCAATCCCCAGATTCGAGTATTCCAATAAGTCAGAACACTCGACTCCACCTCAGGCGAACCCTCAATCCACCATAAAATTAACTCAATCAGCCAAGGATTTAACAATAGGGTCAGCAATGCCACCGACAATCCCAGCAAAGAAGATAAAAACAACCACTGCCGGATCGCCACATGATCGCCCGCACCATAAGCCTGCGCCACCAGGCCCGTAGTAATCATCCGCAGAAAACCCATGGTCCAGACAATAAACGTAAACAAAGCCGCACCCAAACCAACCGCAGCCAGATAAAATGGCTCCGGCAAATGGCCCATAACCGCCGAATCCACCAACCCCACCAAAGGCACCGTCATATTCGACAACAACATCGGCAACGCAATACGCCAAATCGCCGAGTGCTGATTACGACGGGTTAGGTCTTGTTTTAAGGTTTTATAGGTCCAGAGTTTCATGTTGTATTTGATGATTAGTGTTGGACTGATGAATAATCTTTGGATGGAGGTTTCGCCACTCGCCGGGCAATCTGTCCTCAAGCCGAGGATTGCGCTCTTTAATCCCCTTTATATTTAGCTGAGAAAAAATAAAGACATAGCTATTCAAATCTGGACGATTTGAATAGCTACATTCAGCACAGGGACGTGATGTATGTCGCGGTGCGTTAAGTGGCTTTAGTTTTGCGAAGGAAGTCATTCTTCGAATGACCTAAATAACGGGGTGCCCTTCTTTTGGCTACTTTTCTTGGTCACGCAAGAAAAGTAGCTCGCTGAGTAGCGAAAAATCACTGTTAATTACTGCTCAAATTCAGCCAACAATCAAAAGACAGAGATTAAAACTCTGACTGTTCCCTTAAGATCTCAAAATCCCTTGCCACAGTACTCACCAAATCTTCGCCCGGTAACACCTCATCTGGAGTAAGCAGTGCATAGCGACGACCTAGTGGATCGATTATAAACCAGCGTGCGGTGTGTTCAACCAGATAGTTATCCGGATCATCATGACCAGGTATCTTATAAAAGGTCACGCCGATGGATTCAGTTAGCTTGCGGGTTTCTTCTAAACCAGCATTGATACCAATAAAGTCTTTGTTAAAAGCAGGAACGTATTTATTTAATCGCTCCAGAGTATCGCGCTCTGGGTCGACTGAGACCATCACCACCTGAGTAGAACTTGCAATATCTTCTGGAAGTTTTTGCATCACCTGGTTGATATTGCTCATCGCTGTTGGGCAAACATCTGGGCAGGTGGTAAAGCCAAAAAAGACAATGCTCCATTTACCAACAAAGCTTTCCTGATTAAAGGTTTCGCCGTTATGGGTCTTGCCCTCAAACGGTGCTATCGCACGCGGTTCACCAAAGGTGCGCATCATTTGCATTTCTTTTGGTGCAAACAATAGCTGATAGGACATAACACCAGCCACTAGCGCAAGGACTGCCGATATAATAAAAATCATTCTGGCAAATGCTGAATTTTTCTGCATGTTAGCCTCTAGTCTAGATTAAAAGTTAATAAAGGGATCGACATAATGGTCGATCAATAAGAATGCGAATAAGAAGGTCAAATAGCCAATGGAAACACCAAAGGTTTTCATGGCAATGCCTTCACGCTCACGATACTTAAGTACCACCGTGTAATACAAAAACCAAAGCCCTAAACCCACTGCAGCAACCAGATAAATAATGCCACTCATACCCGTTAGGTAAGGTAGTAATGTCGACAAGATTAAGAGGACGGTATACAGAACAATCGAGGTCTTGGTGAAATCTTCTCCATGAGTGACTGGCAACATCGGAATTTCCGCTTTGGCATAATCTTCGATGCGGTGAATCGACAACGCCCAAAAGTGCGGCGGCGTCCAGGTGAAAATAATCAGCACCAGTAGCCAAGCATGCGGGTCGGCCGAACCGGTCACCGACGTCCAACCGAGTAGCGGCGGAATCGCGCCCGACAGACCACCAATCACAATATTCTGTGGTGTGGCACGCTTCAGGAACATGGTGTAGACAAAGGCGTAACCGACCAGACCGCCGAGCGTTAGCACAGCCGTTAATGGGTTAACCAGGAACCACAACATGGCCATTGCAACAATCGCCAACACGCTCGAGAATATCACCGCATTGCGAGGCTTGACCCGACCTTGCGCTACCGGACGCTGCATGGTGCGCGCCATCATGGTATCAATGCGTGCATCAACCACATGATTGACCACCGCTGCAGCACCTGATGCAAAGGCAATACCAAGAGTGCCAAAGATTAAAGCGTTTAATGGCGGAAACCAGCTTTGCGTCACATCATTGGCCAGAAACATACCCACTACCGCGGTAAAAACCAACAGATAAACCACTTTCGGTTTTGTCAGCTCGTAATAATCGCGCCAGGTGATAGGACGACCTTGGCTTTTCGGCGCACCCTCTGTAGTTTGGGTATGCTGATTCGAATTAGCCATGCTTGCCTCCCACTTGTTTTGGTTGTTTAAATTGCCAACTGACCAAAAAGTTAACTGCAATTAACGTTAATAATAAGATGACACCACCGCCATTATGGGCAACGGCCACATATAAGGGTAATGCGAAAATAATATTGCTGAAGCCGAGCAGCATTTGCCCGATCAGAACCAGTGCCAAGGCGCGTCCAAAGTGACGGATCAGCACGCTGTCTCTTTCGCGAATCATCAAGAAAGCCAATAAACCAACAACTAAAAAGACAATATAAGCACCAATACGATGGCTGACGTGAATCGCGACTTTTTGCTCGTGACTTAGAACGCCACCCTCGTAATTGATAAAAGACTCGCCCTGAGCTTTGGCTAAATCCGCTTCGAATTTTTCTTGCTCAAGCGCTTTAAACTCATCAAACTCAAAGCCCTTCTGCCACAAATCATAACCGCCTTTAAAGTCCACATTTTGCGTCCAGCCATCATTACAGAATGGTAACTTGGTACAAGCAGTTGCTGCATAGTTGGCTGCAGTCCAGCCGCCCAGCGCGATTTGCAGAATCACCAGCACAAAACTGACCATCGCCAACTTTTTAAACTTCTTGGCGACCACCTCCGACAAAGAAACAATCTTCGGTCTTAATTGTAGGATGTATAAAAACAGCAGCGATATGATTGAGAAGCCACCCAACAAATGCAACATAACCACAAACGGATGCACTTTTAAAGTTACTGTCCACATACCTAGCAAGCCCTGAAAGATGACCAATGGCAGTAAAATAGAGGGTAATAAGACTGGAATGGTTGGATCCTTGCGACGCCCTCTCCAGGCACCAACAAAGAGAATGATAATCACCAGGCCAATCGCTTTAGCAAAGTGACGGTGAATCATTTCAGGCCAGGCTTTATCAGCCTCAAAAACCTGATTGTATTTAACCTCGGCCTGTTTAATATATTCAGCGTCTTGCGGCAC
The DNA here is from genome assembly GCF_048265365.1 of Kangiella sp. NCBI lineage: Bacteria > Pseudomonadati > Pseudomonadota > Gammaproteobacteria > Kangiellales > Kangiellaceae > Kangiella > Kangiella sp. The sequence goes on along the minus strand of NZ_JBLXBT010000001.1, from coordinate 680,989 downwards.
TGTGAAATGACCGTAACAACCCGGCCAGTCAGGACAACCCAGGCCAGCATCACTCAAACGAGTCCAGGCACCCAATAAAATCACACACAAAGCCAGTACGCTGGCAAAAATCGCAAACTTACGTAATGTTTTCTTTTGCATTGATAGTACCTACTTACAAACCTGTGGTCTTAATGGCGCGGCGTACATCATCACGCAGACCTTTGCTGCGCATGATTGCTTCCTGTTCATTGGCGACGGGTTCGTAGCGCATAAAGATATTGCCATGCACATCCATCAAATACACATTACCCGCTTCCAGCTGGGCACCGTCACCGATAGTCGGCTGGCCATTGCCACGCGCCAGGCGAAGCTGTTCACTATCCTGCACTTGATCTTCATAAATGATATCGTCAGGGAAAACGATTAAACGAGTCAGCTTGTCAGACTCTTTACCCAAAGTCGCGTGAGTTTGCGTCAGCCAGTGAATATTCAATTCGCAAGCTTCATCGCAAGTATTTTGCTCAGGGAAATAAACCCACCACCACTGAGTTTCGAAATCTCTGAAATGCAACGGCTCATCATCCACACCGAACCACTCAAACTGATCGAAGTGCGGATAAGGTGTTTGCAAAAGGGTGCCGTTATTCTTGGTCGCCATATGGAACCAGCCCATATGCATGGCCACATAGGCCAGAATGACTGGAGCGGCAAATACCAGAACCAGAGCTGAAACGACTTTTCGGTTTTGACTGCGTACTTTCGGGTCAACCGTTTGCTGACTCATCTTGTCTCTCTCGCTTTAGATTTAACACAATGAATAAAATGATCAGAACCAGCGCCATACCAAACCACTGAACCGCATAGGCAATATGCTTCTCAGGAGGACTGGCCACCAACTCCCACTGCCTGACAAAGGGCGAGCCGGGATCTGCCTGCTGCCTGACCACAAAAGGAGCGGTATAATACCCTATTTCGCCTGCTTTTTCTGCAAGAGTTTCCAGATCAAACTGGCCAATTAGCCAGGCATCATCAAACTTTTGCCACTGAGCGTTTTGCGCCACAACTTGATTAGAACCTTTCGAGAAATAGAGCTGGCCTGACAGCTGATTATCCGTAAATTTATGGATATCTGGCACTTTTTCATAAAAGTCCCGACGCGGAAGCCAACCCCGGCTCACCAATATATACTTCGGCAGCTTGCCCGAAGAGCCAGACTCAGTTTGCCACAGGGCATAAACCTCATAACCCAATCGTCCCTCATGCTTTTGATTGTCCACAACCAAATACACATCGCTAACCGGCTGACCGGCTACCGTGACTTTGGTCTGATCCGGGTTGTCTAATTGCAGCGCTTGCTCAAGACTGATACTTTGCTCGCTGGATTTTGCTTCGAGATTAGCTATCAACTGGCGTTTTTCTTCAGCACGATCCAATTGCCAGACTCCCAACCGCAATAAAACTGGCAACAGCAATAAAAAGGCAATGGTAGGGATCAGGGTCGGGGCAAAGAGGCGCCCAGCTAGCGAAATTTGAAACAAAGGTTTAGACAAAACAAGCCCTTAACATTCTACTGCTTCTGTTTTTATGGCCAATCTGCGTATAATGCGGCTCTAGTACCTATAAAATACGATCTGCCGCTGGCGGACTGGTTAAAAGCAAAGAATCAGATTATGTGGATTAAAATTTTACTCATTATATTGATGCTCGCCATATTATTCAGCCTTTTTAGAGGGCTGTTCTTTTTGGGTAAGGGCGACGAAGAATCGAGCAGAAAACTGGTCAAGGCGCTCAGCTGGCGTATCGGTTTATCTATCTTGTTGTTTATCATCGTAATTTTGCTACATTACTTTGGTGTTATAGAGTTAAGAGATAGCGTCCTACCAGTAGAAACGTCCGTGCAAGGAAGTAGCAATGAATCAATCCAAATCCCAAAATCCTGGTAAATTTTGCAATCAATGTGGGCAAAAGACCTTTCGCCCACAAAGAACCATCAAAGAACTGTTGGTTGAGTTTGTCGAAGACTGGCTAAACTACGACTCCAAGGTTTTCAAAACGGCAAGGATGCTGGCTAAGCCTGGCGCCCTGTCTCGCGACTATTTCAGCAATTCTCATCATAAGAATCACTACGTCACGCCAATCAAGCTTTATCTAATTCTGTCTATCATCTTCCTCTTAATGACCAAAGCTGGCGGCTTCAATGTCACCAATGTTCAGATTGGTGGCAATAACCTGACCGAACAGGAAAGAGCCGAAGTCCAGGAAGCATTAACCGACGCAAAAGAGCAGTTTGGTGATAACCCTGCTTTAAACCCTCAGGTACTGCAAGCAATAGACAATGCGCAAGCTCAGGCTGCCACAGAGGAAACTGACCCGGTTGCTCTAGCGCTCAATTGTCAATCCGAAGCCAAGGACGTATTTCATCTGTGGCCTAACTGGCTTGACCAGGCGCTGGAAGAACGGATAGATAAATTGTGTGAAACCTACCACAACATTTCCTATCTACCTGAAGATAAGCAGAAAGCCGCGCGCAGCGCGCTGGGACTTTCCATCGTCCAAAATATGATAGAGGTGATTCCACAAACCGTCTTGTTTGCACTACCCCTATTTGCTTTATTGCTGAGCCTTTTTTATCTATTTAAAAAACGCTTGTATGTAGAGCACCTAGTATTGCTGATTCACAGCCACAGCTTCATGTTCGCCATCATCCTTTTGTATTTAGGGTGGCATCAATTAGTGAATCTGGTGCCAATACTGGAAGTGCTGCATCTCGGTTGGTTTGTTTTCTTTGGCTTAATACTCTATCTGTTTTATGCACAAAAGAACTTTTATCAAACAGGGTACTGGGCAACTATTTGGCGCTTTCTGCTGTTTGGTTTGCTCTACATTATGATTTTTAGCTTTATGCTCATCGTAGCATTGCTAGTAGGATTGATGTCGACTTAACCGATAGCAAGTCAATCAGTCACCATAATAGCCTTTGACCAGATGATGCCAGTCACTTTCCTGCCAGTTGAAATCTGGAAATTTTGAAAGCTCCTTTCTAAGCGAGCGTTGTAGTCGCGCCAGATTAGTTTCCAACTTGGCTCTATTGTTAGCAATGAGCCGTCCTTTATCAAAATCGATCAACCAGAACTGCCCCTGATCATCTAGCATAATATTGTGAATGTTTAAGTCTGAATGATAGACACCTTTGTCGTGAAATTGCTTAATTAGCATTCCCACTGCTTTCCACTCATCAGCGGAAAGTGAACGCTGTCGCAAAATATGAAAAAGATCCTGAGTGTTTTTGATAAGCCCGATGATGATCGAAGCTCGGTAAGTAAAACCATTTTTTTCTACCATCAAAGCCACCGGATCAGGAACCGGCAACCCCTTTTTTCGCATCTTGCGCAACAAAGCAAGCTCACGATAAGCACGCGTCCGCTTCAGGCCAATGAAGAAATAAGAATCCTCAACCCACTTCGATAAGATACCGCCCCGGAAGTATTTTCTAAGCACGAACTGTTGGTCCTGCTGTTGAAAAAACCAGGTGGTATTTCGTCCGGTTGAATGTCCAATGATAGCTCCCTGCTCTGCTAATAGTTTTGCATCAAACCAGTCACTAGTAACTTTGTCGCGGTAGCGCTTTGTTGTCACCAGGAACCGATTTCTGTCAACTTGTTGAATTTTCACAGAAACGTAAACGGGACAGATGGTTGGTTTATTCCTTACTATACATTAAAATCGACGCAAGTCCCTAATTTTCAAGGTCATACTGTGTTAGAGAATTTCCCCCAGTCGCCACAAGCGATCTGCATTTTGCGCCTTTCTGCTATTGGTGACGTGTGTCACGCAGTATCGACCGTCCAAGCTATTCAGCGGCAATATCCCGAAGCATTAATTACCTGGGTTATTGGCAAAGTGGAAGCGCAATTATTAAAACACCTACCGGACGTCGAGTTCATTATCTTCGATAAAAGTAAGGGAGTTAAAGCTTACGCTGAATTGCGCAAGGCAATGAAAGGTCGACAATACGATATTCTATTGCATATGCAACTGGCATTCCGCGCCAACCTCGCTGCTTATTTTATCCCCGCCACCATTAAGCTGGGCTTTGAAAAAAAACGGAGCAAAGAATTACACTCACTGTTCGTCAACGAACACATCACTGATAGCAAGGGCATGCATGTATTAGAAGGCTTCAGAGATTTTGCTCGCGCCATTGGCGTGCCCGACAGCAAACCTTTATGGAATATCCCATTGCCACATGAAGTCGAACTGTGGGCCGACAATCAATTGCCCCAGGAGCCTTTCATCGTGATTTCACCTGGTGCCAGTAAAGCTGAAAGGAATTGGCTTGCTGCTCGCTACGCAAAGGTGGCTGACTATTGTCACAGCAAAGGGTATAAGGTGGTTATGACAGGCGGGCCAAGCAGTATGGAACGTGAATTGGGTGACAGTATTTTAAGTCACAGTAAAAGTCCTATTGTCGATCTAATTGGGCAAACCAACTTAAAGCAACTTTTGGCAGCGCTTAAAGCTGCTCAATGTGTTATTGCTCCTGATTCCGGGCCTGCTCATATGGCAGTCACTCAAGGCACACCCGTCATTGGTTTGTACGCTCATAGTAATCCCAGACGAACAGGCCCATACTTGTATTTGGATTATGTTGCTGATGCCTACACAAAAAATGCGACTCAGCAGCTTAATTGTAGTGTGGAAGAACTACCCTGGGGTTATCGCCTTAAAGGGGACAACCTGATGCAACAGATCTCTGTTGAACAGGTTACCCAATTAATAGAGCAAGCTTTGCAAAACGGTCTAGACAAAAATATTATAGATCAGGATCGTGACCAATAAGGCTGCAACAGCACCCTGACAGATAGTTAAAAAGACATCCTCTGCATCATACTCATGCTCATGTTTCGGCTTAACGACTCTTGGTTTCATGGATTCTCCTTGCTTCCGCTGTTATCCAGTGAGCTTATAGTATTCGACAATTTAGTCTGAATGTCCTGTTCAGAAACTGAAGCTTTTATGTCTTGCAAAAGCAATGACTTAGATCAAGCCGCTTGTATGATTTAAGAGATCCGCAAGGTTTTCCTAAGATCGGTGACCCATAAATAAAACGACTGTTACATAAATACGATATAAAGACTCTGCATGAAAAGCACCAATAGTAAAAGTAGCAGCAAAACCTTGAGCTTTTTACGGCTTTTTTTGGACTTTGGATACTCTCCCACTTTCTGAGTATTTATATAAAACTTTAATTTTATTGGTTTTAGTTCAGAAGACAATGCCAGTCGTTTAATTTTTTTCGGAGACTTAGTACTTTTATGTTCTATGCCAATTTTGCCATTAGATTTAGCCTCTGAAGCCGACACATGATCGTCGTGACGACGACCAAACTTCTGTCCGTACTGATCAAGCCCGTTGCCATTCTCATTCTCATTCTGATTTAAATCAAAGCCAATTGGCGATACCTGATAAGCCGGACTCATACTTAGCATATAACCCTGACGGGAAATCGTTTTCAGTTGCGGACTACGACACTCGTCAACCTGTCGAAATATTTTACGTAATTTTGAAATGCTGCAATAAATTGCATCATCAGTGATGGAAATACCATGCCAAACCTCATCAAGTAGATCATCCTTTGAAACCGGCTCTTCCGAGTGATTATAAAGGCAAATCAAAACCTGCATTACTCTAGGTTCAAGATCGAAAGCTTTATTGTCAATCGTAAGCCTGTTGAGGACAGGATCAACCTGCCAGTCTACAAGATTAAAGCATCGCTCAGTGTGAGGCATAGCCAGTTCCTTGTCTCTTGACGGGCTAAAGTATAGGGGACTCTAAAATCGAACTTCGAATCCTTATAGTATAAAAGACTTCAAAAGTTACCGACCTAAATTAAATTATACTGAAAATTATCATTCCTACCAGCAATACCGCAATAATAGCCCAGCAGGCATCCAGTACATAATCCTGCACATCAAACTCGTTGGTTTTGTTTGTCTTAGTGTTCATATCCGTACTCCTTTTACAATGAATCAACAATCTCTTGTTGGTACTTATATGACACGAGTTCGAGGAATTTTGTTGTGAGTAAATGTAACCGACTATTTCATTCTTGAATGAGCGGTTCTTTTTTACGGAAACCAGCTGTCAGTTATGCAAAATTTATGTAAGTAGACACATTTTCACATAATCTTTTAAGCTTAAAAGCTGGTAGTTGCGGTAATGCTGAAATCTACCCCACTAAGATAATCAGAGTTTACCGGTGATGCCACATTGATATTAACCAGATTACGTCCACTAGAACGTGAGAAGAATAGTCTGACGCCAAGCCCAACACCAACTAATGTACCCTCTTCTTGATTAGGATACAGCGTTTCGCCACGAGCCTGCCCAACATCGACAAATGCCGCAAACCCGACATCGATTAACTTGAATAAATTGATACCCGGATAATACCGCTTTTCCAGATTAACTAAGTAGGCCTGCTCGCCATGCTGATATTGCAATGGATAACCACGCAAACCACTTTCACCGCCAATCGCAATGGGTCTATCGATGAATGGATTTTTAGATCCCCAGAAATGCATCTTGGTGTACCAGATTCGAGTAGCCGAGGCATGGTAAAAATATTCATAGCCAGCAGAATAATAATAAGTCGGCTCAATTCCACCTTCGGGTTCAACACCATCACTGGTCAGCCATGAGGTATAGATATGCTCATTATTGATTTGGTTGGTATAGCGTGAATGCCAGTACCAATGAATGGCTTTTTGATACTCGCTATTGCTGGTATTAACACCCAGTCTTAAATTGTTTTGCCAACCCAACTGAACATCCTCGGTGCGGCCGATCAGATACAGGTTTTTGGTTTTGATGAAATCATCATCAAGATATTCAATCCCAAACCAGGGGTAAGTAAAGTTCCGCTCTTCCGGCAAACCGACTGTCATCGTCGTTGCCAAAAAACTATCTTCGCGTTGAGTATAACCCACCAGATATCGAAGCGTTCGGTCATTGACTAACCCCTCGGAATAGCCGTAAGAAAGTTCAAGGTGGTCAATCTCATGATTAAACGCATTGACCTCTTCATCATTACTATAGATGGTGTCTTCCCGACGCTCGCTATTGAGGTAGAGACCCGCTCCCCAAGTATCCTCCAGGGTATAAAACGGTTTATCCAATCCTAGTGAGTATTGCTCTCCATCGGAGGTATCGGACAATACTAAAGAAGCTTGCAGATGGTGCTCGGTAGAAACTTGTGAAGCAAGTATCAGCGAATATCCAGTTCTCTCTTGCTCCTTAAAATATTGAATTGTCGTTCTTAGTCCATGCCCCAATAAGTTTTCATCCTGAATTCCATAGGAATATTCGGTTACCCCGCCTTCTCTACTCACGTCTACAGTTGGCAGTAGCGTCCAGTTTTCCCAAGTTTGAACCTTAACAATAACACCATCACCGCTATCAGACTTTTGCCAGCTCACCTTCGCATCTCGCAGAAATGGCTTACCGCGTAATATCCTTTCAGCTTCATCAAAATTACGCACTAAAACATTGTCACCTTCTTTGAACGGTAATAATCGAGAAATCACATATGGGCGAGTATCAACATGCAGCTTATCAGCCGTTTCATACAGCCAGCCGGTGCGCTCTTCATCGCTAAAGATAGGGTTAATTTCGATATTGATTTTTTCAATGGTGACTCTATCTTCACTTTTAGCAGCGCAACAAAGTGCTAATACCAATATTATAAATATTGTCTGGTAAGTTGTTTTTTCTATTGCCATACAAACCTTCAAACCGGCTCCCTTTTAAGTGTGTTCATCTATTAGCTTTCCCTTGCCTCCATCATAGTGCTACTTTTCTTGAATGTCATGGATTGAATTTTTCTAACTTTCAGATTCAAACCAACCATATAACAACTCCAATTACCAGTTCTTTTAATTACTTCCTGTTATTGGCTTTTACAAGGTTGTCGAGTACTACTAAATGACTTTGCTTTATATCCACTTTTGCTTGTATGCTTGGGCAATACTTTAGACGTTAATCGGACAAACATCGTGCTACCTTTACTTAAAATTCTCCTGAACGAAGATGACGGTTCTATTCTTTCAGAATTATCAACTAATCTGACCAAGACCATTGCCAACTTTGAACGTACCGACGTAGCTCTTGAGGTAATTAATTGCTCTGACCTGAAAACCGGGATTCAGCACATTCGAGAGGATGGTGATATTCAGGCAGTTATTCTGAGCTGGCAGATTCGCGAAAATAGTATAGCTAATCGTTATGCCCAGTTTATTACCGAGTTAAAATCTATTCGTCTTGAGTTACCGGTTTATGTTTTGGGTGATGATAGTAAAGGATTGGACATTGTGAATGAGTCTGAGGATATTGAATCCTTCTTCTTCAAGGATGATGTTTTATCCGATCCTGAGTCCATTCTTGGCTATATCATTAACGACTTTGATGACCGATGCGAAACACCCTTTTGGACTGCATATAAGCGTTACGTAGCCGAGTCTAATGATTCCTGGCATACACCCGGCCATAGTGGGGGCGCCAGTTTTAGAAACTCTCCCTACATCAGCGACTTTTATCAGTTCTACGGACGTAATGTTTTTGTTGGTGACCTGTCCGTCTCTGTAGACTCTTTAGGCTCACTATCCGACAGCACAAATTACATTGGCCGTGCCCAGCAAGCGGCGGCGGTGACCTTTGAAGTCAAGCGGACTTACTTCGTTACTAATGGCTCTTCAACCTCGAACAAAATTATTCTGCAAACACTATTGCGCAAAGGTGACAAGGTCATCATTGATCGCAACTGCCATAAGTCAGTGCACTACGGCATTTTACAATCAGGTAGCATGCCAATTTACCTATCCAGTATTCTCAATCCTAAATATGGTATTTTTGCACCACCGTCACTGGCTGATATGAAACAAGCTATAGAGCAGAATCCTGACGCCAAACTATTAGTACTGACCGGCTGTACTTACGATGGCTTGCTCAGTGATTTGAAGCAGGTGGTTAAGCTGGCCCACAGCCACAACATTAAGGTCTTTATTGATGAGGCTTGGTTTGCCTATTCCTTATTCCACCCAGAATTCCGTGACTATTCAGCGATTAACGCCGGTGCTGACTATGTTACCCATTCTGCCCACAAGGTAGTGTCAGCCTTTTCTCAAGCTTCTTACATTCATATTAACGACCCCGACTTTGACGAAGATTTTTTCCGTGAGATCTACAGCATCTACGCTAGTACTTCACCGAAGTATCAGCTAATCGCCTCGCTCGACGTGTGCCATAAGCAATTAGAAATGGAAGGCTATAAAATCCTCAATGCCTTGCTTAATCATGTGACTGAATTCAAGGAACAGATGGCCAGCCTGAGTAGAATCAAAGTGCTGGATAAAGATGACTTTGAAAAACTCTTCCCACATTTTGCATCCGATAACATGGGTCATGATCCTCTTAAAATTCTAATAGACATTAGTGATTTACCCTACTCACATAAAGATATTCATAAATACCTGCTGGACGAGGTCGGACTCGAAATTGAGAAATACACCCACAGCACCATTCTGGTTTTACTCACTCTTGGCGGCACTCGTTCCAAAATTATTCGTCTTTATAACGCATTAAAAAAACTGGATAGCGGTCGCGTAAAATTAACCACTGCCAGTCGTCGTTCTAAAATCCCTAACAACCTGCCACCCATCGAACTGGCCTGCTTACCCAATGAAGCCTTCTTTGGCGCGCGTGAGTGTATTCAAATTTCTGACACCGAAAACCGTATTTGCGCAGGATTAGTAACGCCTTATCCACCCGGTATACCATTACTGGTTCCTGGCCAAATTATAAGGCGAGAACAACTGGAGTATCTATCAGCGCTAACAAACCAGAACCTTACAATTCAAGGTAGCTTCGATGGCGAAATCTATGTATTAAAACAATCTGAAGAAGCTTAATCTCTTGAGACGGCTTCTTTTGTATTTTTTTTTCACGCTTCATACTTCTTGCCAGACCAATGGCTTATAACCAAAAAGTAGTTTGCATAAAAAAAACACTGTGTTAATCTCAGCTCAACAACTGAGCGAAACTATACAAACGGAAAGTTGAAACCAATGCTAAAACAAGCCCTGAACATTATTCTGATTAACTTACTCGTGGTGATTCTATTACCGCGACGAGGGCTTGTGTGAAATAAAAAATAGCACACAATATCCAAGCCCTCGCACTGAAAAGTCCGAGGGCTTTTTTTTACCTTAAAGAATGTTAACACTCGAACGAATTAGGAATTATTAACGTAATTATGAACTTTATAACATCAATTATTATCCTCGTTTTGATCATTGTGGTGATTTTATTACCGCAACGGGGGCCCTATTGAAGTTAGAAAGTTACTTCAACTACCCAAGCCCCCGCACTGAAAAGTCCGGGGGCTTTTTTTTGCAATACCATTTAACAACAAAACTGGAGACACTATGAAAGTCAGCTACGACAAAGATATCAACACAGAGGCACTCAAAGACAAGAAACTGGTGGTGTTAGGTTATGGGTCGCAAGGCTATGCCCATGCCAATAACCTCAAAGACAGCGGTTTTAACGTCACAGTTGCTTTGCGCGAAGGATCTTCAACCTTTAGCAAACTTGAGAAAAGCCAGCTCCCTGGAGCAACTTTGAGTGAAGCCTTGCAGGATGCCGATCTAGTGATGATGCTACTGCCTGATGAGCATCAGGCTGAGGTGTATGAGGATTTCGTTAAGCCTCATTTAAAGCCAGGAGCAAGTTTAGGTTTTGCTCATGGCTTTAATATTCACTTCAACCAAATCACTCCTCGCGATGATCTTAATGTATTTATGGTAGCGCCAAAGGGCCCAGGACATACGGTGCGTTCAACTTACACCGATGGCAGTGGCGTGCCCTGCCTGGTAGCAGTTCATCAAGATGTTACCGGCAATACTCGAGAACTCGCCTACGCTTATGCCAGCGCTATTGGCGGAGGTCGTGCTGGTGTGATTGAAACCAGCTTTAAAGAAGAAACCGAAACTGATCTGTTTGGCGAGCAAGCAGTGTTATGTGGTGGTACCGCCGCTCTGGTGCAAGCCGGCTTTGAAACTTTAGTCGAAGCAGGTTACTCGCCTGAAATGGCTTATTTCGAGTGCCTTCATGAATTAAAGCTGATCGTCGATCTGATGTATGAAGGCGGCATTAACACAATGCGTTATTCCATTTCGAACACTGCCGAGTACGGTGATCTGACCCGTGGTAATCGTCTGGTAACCGATGACACCAAAGTCGCCATGCGAAAAATTCTACAAGAAATCCAAAGTGGTCAGTTTGCCAAAGAATACATCGAGGACTGCCGCAACCACTACCAAACCCTGCATCAGCTGCGAGCCAATCATGCGAACCATCCGATTGAAACGGTGGGTTTGCAACTGCGCCAGATGATGCCCTGGATCCGTAAGAAGCCATTGGTCGATCACACTCTTAATTAACGAAGGTTATCATTATGCGCGGCGCGGAATATTTAATACAAACCTTAAAAGAGCATGGTGTCGATCTGGTCTTTGGTTATCCAGGAGGTGCCATCATGCCGGTTTACGATGCACTGTATGAAAGCGGCATCAAGCATGTTTTGTGCCGCCATGAGCAAGGTGCTGCATTTGCAGCCGATGGTTATGCTCGCTCCAGTGGCCGATTGGGTGTTTGCATAGCAACCTCAGGTCCCGGCGTGACTAACTTAATTACCGGAATTGCCAACGCTCATATGGACTCGGTGCCTATGCTAGCCATAACCGGACAAGTGGCATCGAACCTAATCGGTACTGATGCGTTTCAAGAAATTGATGCGTTTGGTTTATCGCTATCGGTAGTCAAGCATAGCTATTTAATCAAACGCATTGAAGACTTACCGGCTATGCTCAACGAAGCAATTCACATAGCACAAGAAGGCAGGCCGGGGCCGGTCATCGTTGATATCACCAAAGATGTTCAACAGGCTTTGCTCCCGACAAGCTATTTGAACCAGCCTTATACCAATGTGTCCACTCAATTGGCATCGGTGCAACAGCCTGATAGTCATAATTATGAAACAGCCTGCGCACTGATCGCCGCCAGCAAAAAGCCACTGGTTTATGCCGGTGGCGGAGTTGCCATTGCTCATGCCTGCAGTCAACTCAAGGCACTGGTTAATCAATTGAAACTACCCACTGTCACCACCTTGAAAGGCATTGGCACATTGGAGTCTCGCCATCTTTACAACCTGGGTATGTTAGGAATGCATGGTACTAAAGCCGCCAATATGGCTGTACAAGAATGTGATTTGCTGCTGGTGGTGGGCGCGCGCATGGATGATCGTGCGACAGGTAATCTCGCACAATTTGCACCCCATGCTCAAGTCATTCATATCGATTGTGATAAAGCTGAAATCAATAAACTGCGGACTGCAACGGTTAGCTTAGTTGGATCAATGCAGCCGATTCTTCAACAACTATCACTGCGTACGGCAAATTCTCAGCAGACAGATGACAAAGCTCAGTGGCTTAAATGGTGCCTTAATAACAAGCAGCAGTTGGCGTTTCGCTATGACGCTCCCCAGCAAACCATTTACGCACCTCGACTGCTCAAAAAACTGTCGAAACAATTGTATGACACAAAAGCCATTGTGACCTGCGATGTGGGGCAGCATCAGATGTGGGTTGCCCAGCATATGGACTTTAAGCACTGTTACCAGCACTTAAGCAGTGGCGGTCTCGGCGCTATGGGTTATGGCCTTCCTGCAGCGTTAGGAGCCAAGTTCGCGATGCCTGATCATACCGTCATTAATGTTTCCGGTGATGGCTCTATCATGATGAACATTCAAGAGCTGGCCACCCTGAAGCGTTACCGGACACCGGTCAAAATTTTGCTTCTGGATAATCAGCGACTGGGCATGGTTCGCCAGTGGCAGACGCTCTTTTTTGAGCAACGTTTCAGTGAAACTGATCTGTCAGACAATCCAGACTTCACTCAGGTTGCTCATGCATTTGGTTTACGAAGCCAAAGCATTTCACACTCATCCCAAGTTGATGATGCGCTAAGCGAATTTCTAAATTCCGAAGAAAGCTATCTTCTGCATGTAGCAATCGACCCTAACGATAACGTATGGCCACTCGTTCCACCGGGGAAAAATAATTCACAATTTATAGAGGACACGCCAGCATGAATGCACCAGCCATTAACCACTGTACCGTTAAGCTTTTTGTTCGTCAGTCCACAGGCAGTTTAGAACGTATCCTGCGTTTAGTCCGACAGCGTGGATTTGATGTTAATTATTGCCTGGCTAAAGAGGAACAACTCGAAGATGGTATGAGTATCACCTTAAATCTTAGCGGCTCCAGACCGACTGAAAATCTATTCCATCAACTGAATAAACTGATCGACGTGGTTGAAGTTTATCAGCCTCATCCATTAAAAATGCGGAGCTGTCTGGGCAATGAATAAGTCATTATATTTATACGACACCACCTTGAGAGATGGCGCTCAGTTTAAAGGCATCAGTTTTTCTTTACAGGATAAGTTATCAATCACTCAGCTGCTGGATGACTTTGGTATGGACTATATTGAAGCGGGCTGGCCGGGTTCTAACCCGAAAGATGCGGCCTATTTTGAACAAGCCAAAAACTTAAACTTAAAGCATGCAACGCTGGTTGCTTTTGGGGCAACGCGAAAACCTGATATAAAAGTGCAACAGGATCCACAAATCCAGTCGTTATTATCAGCCGACACGCCAGCAGTGGCTCTAGTGGCAAAGTTCTGGCAGTTTCATATCGAGAAAGTGTTACACACCAGCTTGCAAGAAAATCTGAATATGATTTTCGATTCGGTTGCCTTTTTTAAACAACAGCATAAAGAATTGATTCTGGATGCAGAGCATTTTTTCGATGGTTTCAAAGACAATCCTGACTATTGCATTGAATGTTTGCAGGTTGCCATTGATGCTGGCGTTGATAACGTCACCCTATGTGATACCAACGGAGGAACATTGCCGCAAGAAATTGCAACCATCACTCAAACAGTTGCTCAACAATTTCCTCGATTAAAGTTAGGCATACATTGCCATAACGATTGTGAGCTGGCGGTAGCAAATAGCTTACAGGCGGTTAACTCTGGTGTATCACTCATTCAAGGCACCATTAATGGCTATGGTGAACGATGCGGGAATGCCAATCTGGTTTCCTTAATTGCGAACTTGATGTTAAAGGATGCGAATACACGCTTTGCTTTTAACGCTACAGTCAAAGCCTCAAAGCTAACTAAACTATCTAATGATATTGCCAATATCGCTAACATTCCTTTAAAAGCCGAAGCTGCCTATGTCGGCAACAATGCCTTCTCGCACAAAGGTGGTATTCATGTAGCAGCGATTGCCAAAGCAAGTCGCACTTATGAACATATTGCGCCCAGTGCGGTGGGCAATCAGCGTGATATTGCAGTATCTGAGTTGTCAGGACGCTCTAACATCAAACTCCAGGCTAAAAAATTAGGGCTGGATGTTTCTCTCAATTTTCAGCAGGTTCTCGATAGCATTAAAGAACTGGAACACTCCGGGTTTAGTCTTGAAAATGCATCCGGTTCGTTTGAAATGTTGGTGCGTAAACATGACATAAGCTTTGTGCCGCATTTCTCTATTTTAAATATCCAGATTAGTACGGTTGATTTCAATCAGCCGAATCAAAACAAATCGGAACTTTGCACTGCAATCGTCAAATTAAAAGTTAAGCAGAAAATTAGTCATGTAGTCGCTGAGGCAACGGGGCCGGTTGACGCATTAAACCTTGCTTTGAAAAAAGCACTGTCCGAGTTTTTCCCTAGCGTCGCAAAAATGAAACTGACCGATTATAAAGTATCGATTATTAACCCGGAAAAAGCTTCTGCTGCCACCACCCGCGTCTGGATTGAATCGGGTTACCAGCAACAGCGCTGGGCCACTATTGGTTGCTCCGACAACATCATTAAAGCTAGCACTCAGGCACTGGTAGATAGCTACCAACTCTTTTTAATTAAATTTGCAGATTTATCACAAACAACTTCCAGTAAAGAGGTGATTCCCCATGGCAACACTTAATCCGCCCCAATACATCTGGTTTAATGGAAAAACCATTCCTTGGCAGGATGCAACCGTGCATGTTCTCACGCATGCCCTTCATTATGGCTCTTCAGTGTTCGAAGGCATCCGCTGTTATGAAACCAGCAAAGGCCCCGCATTTTTCCGGCTCCATGAACATATTGAGCGTCTGTTCCTTTCTGCCAAAATTTATCGCATGAGCATCCCCTATTCGGTGGATGACTTATTAAAGGCTTGTCATGAAGTGGTGAGCCACAATAACTTACGCAATGCCTATCTTCGACCCATTGCATTTTGTGGTTATGGTTCGATAGGTGTTAATCCTAGTAAAAACCCAGTTGAAGTTTCTGTCGCCGCCTTTCCGTGGGATTCTTATTTGGGTAACGACTCAATTGAGAAAGGCGTTGATGTTTGTATCTCATCATGGAACCGTGTTGCTCCCAACACCATCCCCGCCGCTGCCAAAGCTGGTGGTAATTATTTATCCTCACAACTCATCGTCGAAGAAGCGACCCGCAAGGGTTACGTCGAAGGCATAGCGCTCGACGTTAATGGCTATATTTCTGAAGGCTCCGGGGAAAATATTTTTGTGGTAAAAAATAATACCTTGTATACCCCACCTTTTACTGCCTCGATCTTGCCTGGAATCACCCGCGACACAGTGATCACCTTAGCGCGACAAATGGGTTATCAAGTGGTCGAACAGAATATGACTCGTGAAGCTTTGTATCTAGCTGATGAAGCCTTTATGACTGGCACTGCTGCCGAAATTGTACCGATTAAAAGTGTTGATGATTTGTTAGTAGGCTCGGGTTCACGAGGTCCTATCACCGAACAATTACAAGCTGCTTTTTTTGGCTTATTCAAAGGTACCACACCTGATGAGCATGGTTGGTTGCAAGCCGTTACCCAAGTTGAGGATATCTCTTATGCCTGATTATCGTTCCAAGACCTCAACTCATGGCCGCAATATGGCTGGCGCCCGCGCTTTGTGGCGAGCCACCGGTGTTAAAGATAATGACTTTGGCAAACCGATTATTGCCGTGTGCAATTCCTTTACTCAGTTTGTGCCAGGTCATGTCCACCTGAAAGATATCGGTCAACTGGTCGCTCGTGAAATTGAGCAGGCCGGAGGCATCGCTAAAGAATTTAACACTATCGCCGTTGATGACGGCATCGCCATGGGGCATGACGGTATGTTGTACTCCTTACCGTCTCGCGAAATTATTGCAGACTCTGTTGAGTATATGGCTAATGCCCACTGTGCCGATGCCCTGGTCTGCATATCAAACTGCGACAAGATTACCCCCGGTATGCTGCTGGCAGCCATGCGTCTTAATATCCCGGCAATATTTGTTTCTGGCGGGCCGATGGAAGCGGGCAAAACTAAACTGTCGGATCAACTGATCAAGCTTGATCTGGTAGATGCCATGGTCGCCGCAGCTGATGACAATATCACTGATGAGGAAAGTGAACAGGTTGAACGTAGCGCCTGTCCCACTTGTGGTTCCTGTTCCGGCATGTTTACCGCTAACTCAATGAACTGCCTCACCGAAGCCCTGGGTTTAGCGTTGCCCGGCAACGGTTCTATGCTTGCAACTCACGCAACCCGCAGAGAATTATTCCTGACTGCCGGTCGACAAATTGTTGAGCTGTGCAAAAGTTATTACCAACAAGATGATGAAACCGTCTTGCCACGCAACATTGCTAACCGAAAAGCCTTTCTCAATGCCATGAGCCTGGATATTGCGATGGGCGGTTCAACCAACACCGTCTTACACCTGTTAGCGGCAGCTCATGAAGGCAATATCGATTTCAACCTTAAAGATATTGATCGCCTGTCTCGACAGGTTCCGAATTTATGCAAGGTCGCTCCCGCCACTAAAAACTATCACATGGAAGATGTCCATCGCGCAGGCGGCGTCATGGCGATTCTCGGTGAGCTAAAGCGCGGTAATTTATTAAACCTGAATCAGCCCACCATATTGCAGAAAACCATCGGCCAAGTTATTGAGCAGTGGGATATCCAAACTGCAACCGATGATAAGGTCAAAGTATTTTATCAGGCTGGCCCGGCAGGCATTCCAACCCAGCAAGCCTTTAGCCAGTCGTGTCAATATGATGCTTTGGATAATGACCGTAGCAATGGCTGTATTCGCGATATGGAACATGCATACAGCAAAGATGGTGGCCTCGCAGTTTTGTACGGCAATCTTGCAGAAAATGGTGCCATCATTAAAACCGCCGCCGTCTCCCCAAATCTGCTCACATTTACTGGCCGCGCCCGCGTCTTTGAAAGTCAGGACAGCGCCGTTGCCGCCATTCTTAACGACCAGATCCAGAAAGGTGATGTGCTAGTGATCCGTTACGAAGGCCCAGCCGGTGGCCCCGGAATGCAGGAAATGCTTTACCCCACCAGCTACCTGAAATCGAAAGGTCTCGATAAGGACTGCGCCCTGATAACTGATGGACGCTTTTCCGGCGGAACCTCAGGGTTATCGATAGGACATGTCGCACCCGAAGCCGCCAGTGCAGGCATGATTGGCTTGGTAGAAGATGGTGATCTGATCGAAATCGATATTCCAAACCGCCTCATGGAACTCAAGGTTAATAGAGACCAGCTGGAACAGCGACGAGCGCAGCAGAATAATCTTGGCTGGCATCCGAAAAATCGCCAACGCCAGGTTTCAACCGCATTAAAAATCTATGCACAACACGCCACCAGCGCAGACACCGGAGCGGTTAGAATGCTTTAGTATTTTTTGTCATAAAATAACGCAAAAAGAAATATTTGTGTTTTAAGCTTGGGGCTAAGAGCCCAACATTCATAGCGTTAACTCAATTAGATGTGTTTGTCGTTAGTTCTTATCGGCCAAACGCTATGAATGTTCCTTTAACACTCTGAATTATTTATTATTTTTTGTGGGGATCCGTCAGACTCTGCCCCCATGAATACTGTCTCCATTAATATACAGAACCATAAGTATTGGGCTTGTATTTGATCCCACTAATTATTAAGTGACTTTTTCCAAGCTTTTTATATATGATCAGTATAGTACTCTATACTATTAATATATTGACGCTTTCCGCATACAAGGAGTGAGTTTTGAAACAACTATTTTTATCCACTATTTTCATCTTAATCGTTGCTGGATGTGCAACATCCCAGTCACCATCGTCAGCTAATGCTAACCCTGTAGTTGCAAAACCTAAATACGAAACCTACATTCAAGTGGGTCAAGTGATGCCGCTGCAAACAGTGACGACCATTGATGGCAAAAGCATTGATTTGACCAACCCCGAAAAACGCAAATTGGTCATTCTGTTTGCAACCTGGTGCTCCGATTCTCAACGCGCCATGAAAGCACTTCACGAATCCGACATACTCAATCAGGAAGACTTACAAATCGTCGCTATTGCTCGCGAAAATACGGTTGAGGAGATTGAGAAGTTCAGACAGGAAAGAAATATCACCATTGACTTAGTGGCCGATGTCGATCGAAGTATTTATAAACAATTCGCTAGCGCAGGCATTCCGCGCTTTATTATGGTTGATAAAAACAACCGAATCGTCAACCAAGTGTTAGCGGAAGGCGAAAATCAAATAGAATTGATTCAGTGGTAATCACGATAAAATTATCTTGTAATACTCAGTAGGGGCTCCCCACAGGAAACCCTACGTATGTTTTGATTATTTTTTCGAGGAATGTATAGAGCGAGTGTTTGTCAGAGTGTGATGTTAATCTCTGCAAGCCATAAATTAATGTACTCTAACCCCATTAATTATTGCGTTAAGCTAACTATGTTTACGAAACAATTCCCTTAACCTTTCTGTGTAATTAGGGCATTGATAATTATCATAAATATTTTCCGCATAACTTATAGCTCTATTTTCTTGCTCTGTAGTTACAATCGGCTTTATTTTGTTTAAAAGCTCTAAATTGCATTTTGATACAGCCATTTGTAATAAAGATATATCATTGAATGGCTTATAGTCTAAATCAACCTTCCTAAAGACAAGATAATCAATTTGCCACTCATTATGAATAGACTGTTTATCTGACTTCATAATTAGCTCATGCATTTTCAGCTCTGGATTAAAAATTAAGCTCCAATTACTAGCGATGAGAAATGTAAATAGCACGAGAACTATTATTATAATTTTCTTAATTTTCATCAATGACGTTCCTTCACTTTAATTAACCTTGCCTGTAATAACATTCCATCTTTGTCATACAAACTTTCTATTTGGAACTCATGGCCGTTATGAGACCAATGTGGGAATAATGTATCGAAATAATGGGGTCAGAGTACATTTATTTAAGACATAAAAAAAGACATCCGAAGATGTCTTTTTGATTTTGGTGCTCAGAGCGGGACTTGAACCCGCACGGCCTACGGCCACTACCCCCTCAAGATAGCGTGTCTACCAATTCCACCACCTGAGCAATAGAGGGACAATCAATTACTGATCTTGATCGTCTTTCTTAGTTTCTTCTTCAGTTGCTTCTGGGATAGACTCAGAAATAGCCTGCTCGTCCGCAGTTGGGATTTCAGTGCTGATGTCTTCCTGAGTATCTGTCGGGATCTCTGAAGGAATCTCATCTTGTACTTCTGTTGGGATTTCAGAAGATTGGACGCTAATTTCTTCAACCTGACTTTCTGGGTCATCTAAAAGTCCAGATCCTGCAACTTCCTCTTGGCCTATAGCATGAATGGTTAATGCCAAAGCAAAGAAGATAATGGCTAGGATAGTGGTACTCTTTGTTAAGAAGTTACCCGCACCTGGCGCACCAAATAAAGTGTTAGAAGCACCGGCACCAAATGAAGCGCCAATTTCTGCCCCTTTACCCTGCTGGATCAAAATGATACCAACCAGTAATAAGGCAACCACTAACAAACTGATCATTAAAAATAATTCCATCGTATTATCCTGCTATTTTGCAAATCGCGATAAATTCATCTGCTTTTAAAGAAGCCCCGCCAATCAATCCACCATCGATATCAGGCTGAGCCAACAATTCTTCAGCATTGGCCGCTTTCATACTGCCGCCATATAGTATTTTAATTTCTTCAGCAATTTGAGCATTTTTATCACGTAAATGAGCTCGAATTGCTGAGTGCACTTCCTGAGCTTGCTCAGGAGATGCGGTTACACCGGTACCTATTGCCCAGACAGGCTCATAGGCCACAACAACTTGTTTTAATGCGTCAATACCTAGTGTATCAATGACTGCATCCAGTTGCTGCTGCACTACTTGCATAGTGGTGCCTTTTTCTCTTTGTTCAAGGGTTTCACCCACACAAAGAATAGGCGTTAATTCTGATTCAATAGCCTTGCCAACTTTATGAGCGACCAAAACGTCCGTTTCACCATAGAGGCTACGACGTTCGGAGTGGCCAACGATCACATACTGGCAACCACTATCTTTAAGCATGTCGCCACTGATTTCACCAGTATAGGCGCCTTGTGCCTGCTCGCTGAGGTTCTGACCACCCAATGCAATCTTATGACTGCCGATCAGGCTCTCAACCAGAGGTATATAAATAGTAGGGGGACACACCAGCACGCCACTTTTCAGATTCGCATCCAACTGCTCAGTCATACCCTTCATTAATGACTCAATGAATGGCTTACTACCGTGCATTTTCCAGTTGCCTGCGATGAGCTTAGTACGCACTTGGGTCACTCCTCTTTTATATCACTCTTAACTTGCGCGAATTGTCTTATTTCACCAGCCATTTAGCCTTCAAACGCCCAGCGACAATCGCCCCTTTTAACAAAAGGGCGCAAATATTAACCGAGGGCAGACTTTAAAACAAGCTCTGTTGACTCTGATCAGTAGTTTTTGCCTTTTATGGGCCGATTTCCCCAGAAAAAGCATGGATTTTGAGCTATTGATCCAAGTATAATACGCGCCGTTTAAGGTCGATTGGCTAATATTTGACCTTAATTTGGAACTGTGGCGCCTTAAAATTCGTAATAACAACAAGATATGACTGGTTGTAGCATGCTACACACCAGGTTTTTTTGTTATTTATTGGATTTGATAGCGCACCATAGTGAAGTGACAACCATCAGGTATTAAAAGTAGCGACCTATGATTAAGATTAAGAAAGGCCTGGACCTGCCTCTTGAAGGGCAACCAGAGCAAACGATCTCAGCTGGTGCTACGGTAAAAACCGTCGCCATATTAGGCGAAGATTATGTTGGTATGAAACCGACCATGCATGTGCAGGAAGGGGACACTGTTAAGAAAGGCCAGCTAATCTTCGAAGATAAGAAAACCCCCGGAGTAAAATACACTGCTCCAGCAGCTGGAACGATTAAAGCCATTAACCGTGGCAATAAACGTAAGCTGTTGTCGGTAGTGGTTGAAGTTGCCGAGCAAGAAGAAGCGGTTAACTTTAACAAGTTTAGTCCTGAGCAACTGTCTGGCTTGAGTCGCGAAGCGATTGTAGAGCAAATGGTTGACTCTGGCATGTGGACTGCGCTGCGCAAACGTCCTTACTCAAAAGTTCCAGCGATTGATAGCGAAACTCAGGCCATTTTCGTTTCAGCAATGGATACTAATCCGTTAGCTGCCGATCCTGAAGTTATTATCAGTGAGCAGAATGAAGCCTTTAACTACGGACTTGATATTCTTGCTCAGCTTTCCGGTGACAAGGTTTTTGTGGCGACAGGCCCCAATTCATCACTGGCTAAAAGTAATAATGCCAAAGTGACCTACGAAGAGTTTTCTGGCCCACATCCTGCTGGCTTAGTGGGTACTCACATTCATTTCTTATATCCTGCTTCTATGGACCATCCGGTATGGTACATCGGTTATCAGGACGTGATTGCTTTAGCCAAGCTATTCATTGATGGTGAGCTTCATACGGATCGCGTTATCGCTATAGGCGGTACCATGATTAAGCAACCACGCCTGGTTCGTACTCGCGTTGGTGCCTGCATTGATGAGCTTTTGGCTGAAGAAGAGAATGATGCGGATAACCGCCATATTTCTGGTTCAGTACTTAGTGGCTTCAATGCAATTGATGCTCGCGCCTATTTAGGACGCTATCACAACCAGGTTACCGTGATCCGCGAAGGTCGTGAAAAAGAGTTCTTTGGTTGGGCCATGCCTGGTACTGATAAATTCTCAGTGACTCGCGCATTCTTTGGCCACTTGTTCCCGAAAAAGCGTTTTAACATGACAACCACTACTGGTGGTTCTGATCGCTCTATCATGCCTATCGGTAACTATGAGCGTGTCATGCCTTTAGATATTCTGCCGACTCAGCTTTTACGCGCTATTGTCACTAATGACACAGTGCTAGCACAGGAGTTGGGTTGTCTGGAGCTGGACGAGGAAGATTTAGCCTTGTGTACCTATGTTTGCCCAGGCAAATATGAGTATGGCTCCATTCTTCGCGAAAATCTGACCAAGATTGAGAAAGAAGGATAAGAGAGGCTACCATGGGTTTAAAAAACTTTATTGAAAAAATCGAGCCGCATTTTGAGAAAGGCGGTAAGTGGGAAAAATGGTATGCCTTGTACGAAGCGGCAGCGACCATTTTCTACACACCAGGTCATGTCACTAAAGGTGGCACGCACGTTCGTGACAATATCGACCTGAAACGCATCATGATCATGGTTTGGCTTGCTACTTTCCCAGCCATGTTCTGGGGCATGTGGAACGTTGGTTTTCAAGCACAGCTTGGTCTGGCTTCAGGTTTAACGTTACCTGAAACCTGGCAAGTTGATTTCTTCCAGTTCTTCGGTGGTGTTATCACCCCTGAAACTGGGGTGCTAGGCCTGATGTTCTACGGTGCCTGTTTCTTTATTCCAATCTACGCCGTTACCTTTATCGTTGGTGGGTTCTGGGAAGTCTTGTTTGCCAGTGTTCGCGGTCATGAGATCAACGAAGGATTCTTCGTCACTTCGATTCTTTTCGCATTGATCCTGCCTGCCGAAATTCCACTATGGCAAGTAGCTCTCGGTATCTCCTTCGGTGTTGTAGTTGCTAAAGAGATTTTCGGTGGTACCGGTAAGAACTTCATGAATCCTGCATTAGCGGGTCGTGCTTTCCTGTTCTTTGCTTATCCAAGCGAAATCTCAGGTGCTGAAGTGTGGGCTGCCGTAGACGGATTCACCAGTGCTACTCCGCTAGCCGCCGCCGCCGCAGGTACCATTACTGACTACGGTATTACGCAAAGCTGGTGGGATGCCTTCATGGGTCGCATTCCTGGCTCAATCGGTGAAGTTTCAACACTGATGATTATGATTGGTGGTCTGTTCATCATCTACGCTCGTATTGCTTCATGGCGCATCGTCCTGGGTGTTCTATTCGGCATGATCGGCATGTCACTTCTCCTTAACTCAATGGGCAGTGAAAGTAATCCGATGTTTGCTATGCCATGGTACTGGCACTTGGTTACGGGTGGTTTTGCCTTCGGTATGTTCTTTATGGCTACCGACCCTGTATCAGCGTCATTAACCAACAAAGGTAAGTGGTATTTCGGTGCATTAATCGGTGTCATGGTGGTATTGATTCGTGTCGTCAACCCTGCATTCCCAGAGGGTATGATGCTTGCGATTCTATTCGCTAACCTGTTCGCACCATTGATTGACCACTTCGTGGTTCAAAGCAACATCAAGCGGAGGGCTCGTCGTCATGTCTAAGAAAGAAAGTCCATTAAGAACCATTATGGTCGCAGTGATTCTGAGCTTGGTGTGTTCAGTAGTTGTTTCAGTCGCTGCCATTAAATTAAAGCCTTTACAGAAAACCAATAAGGAACTCGACCGTAAGTTGAATATCCTTATTGCTGCTGGTTTGATCGATGGTCAAGCGCAAGCGACCAAAGCTCAAATTGAAGAACAATTCGGACTGATTGAAACCCGTGTTGTGGATTTGTCGACAGGTGAGTACGTTGAAGCGCCTAAAGGTTTCGAGCAGCGTAAAGCTGCTAAAGACCCTAGCATGAACGTCAACATTGAAGATGATATCGCTGGCATTAGAACACGCTCTAAACTAGCCAATGTCTATCTGGTTAAAAAAGACGGTCAGCTAGATACCATCATCCTACCTTTTCATGGTTACGGTCTTTGGTCCACCATGTATGGCTTTTTAGCTCTTGATACCGATACTACAACCGTCGTTGGTCTGAAGTATTATGACCAAGCGGAAACTGCCGGTCTTGGTGGTGAAATTGAAAACCCAAAATGGCGTTCGTTATGGCCTGGTAAAGAAGTGCTCAATGAGCAAGGCGAGCCTGTGATTCAAATCGTTAGAGGTGAGGCTAAAAACGAACATCAGGTAGATGGCCTGTCTGGCGCAACCTTAACCAGTAATGGTGTAGAGAACTCTTTGCGCTACTGGTTAAGCAATGATGCATTCGGCCCTTACCTGGCTAAAGTAAGAGCGGGGGAATTGTAAAATGGCATTTGATAAACAAGAAGCCAAATCGGTCTTATTCTCGCCGATTTTCAACAACAACCCAATTGCCCTACAGGTATTGGGTATTTGTTCTGCGCTGGCAGTAACCAGTAAGCTGGAAACCGCATTGGTGATGAGTTTGGCACTGACTACTGTAGTTGCCTTCTCTAATCTGTTGATCAGTTTGATTCGTAAACAGATTCCATCAAGCATTCGTATTATCGTACAGATGACGATTATTGCGTCTTTAGTAATCGTGGTTGATCAGGTATTGAAGGCTTATGCTTACGAAATTTCTAAGCAGCTCTCGGTTTTCGTCGGCTTGATTATTACCAACTGTATCGTAATGGGACGTGCCGAAGCTTACGCCATGAAAAATGGCCCCGCCATGAGTTTCCTTGATGGTTTAGGCAACGGCCTTGGTTACTCGGTATTACTGATTATCGTTGGTATTATTCGTGAGCTATTGGGCTCCGGTAAGCTATTAGATTTTACCATTTTACCTACCGTCGCAGATGGTGGCTGGTATCACACTAATGGCTTATTAATGTTCCCAGCGAGTTCTTTCTTTATTATCGGTTTACTAATCTGGGCATTACGTACCTGGAAAACCGATCAAGTGGAGGATGCTGAATAATGGAACATTATATTTCCCTATTTGCAAAAGCGGTTTTCGTTGAGAACATTGCCTTGGCATTCTTGCTGGGCATGTGTACTTTCCTGGCAGTTTCTAAGAAAGTTCAAACTGCTATAGGCCTTGGTATCGCAGTGATTATCGTGCAAGCGATTACCGTTCCAGTCAACAACCTATTATTAAATGGCTTGTTGAAAGATGGAGCACTAACGTGGGCAGGTTTCCCAAAAGCAGATCTGAGCTTCCTGGGCCTAATCGTCTACATCGGTGTAATTGCTGCACTTGTTCAGATTCTGGAAATGACTTTGGACAAATTCTTCCCCGCACTTTATCAGTCACTTGGTATTTTCCTACCATTAATTACTGTTAACTGTGCGATTCTCGGCGGTACCTTATTCATGGTCGAGCGAGACTATAGCTTCTCGGAGTCAGTCGTTTATGGCATTGGTTCTGGTTTCGGTTGGGCTCTAGCAATTGTTGCTCTTGCCGGCATCCGTGAGAAGATGAAATATTCAGATGTACCGGATGGTTTACGTGGATTAGGTATTACCTTTATCACCGTTGGCTTGATGGCCCTTGGCTTTATGTCCTTCTCCGGCATCAAACTGTAAACGAGCAAAGAGGTTAACTAATGAATGAAATAATATTAGGCGTTGCCCTGTTTACGGTAGTGATTTTTGCACTAGTACTAGTGATCTTATTCGCTCGTAAACAACTCGTAAGCACAGGCGATGTTCGTATCGACATTAACAAGGATGCAGAAAAGGCCATTACCGTGCCTGCGGGTAGCAAATTGCTCAACGCATTGTCCGATAGCGGTATTTTCCTGTCGTCAGCTTGTGGTGGTGGTGGTACTTGCGGCCAGTGTGTCTGCAAAGTACTTGAAGGCGGCGGTTCTATCCTGCCTACCGAAGAAAGCCATATTACTCGCCGTGAGGCTAAAGAAGGTTACCGCTTGTCATGTCAGGTTGCGGTTAAGCAAGACCTTAAAATCGAAGTGCCTGAAGAAGTGTTCGGTACTAAGAAGTGGGATTGTGAAGTTATCTCTAACGATAACAAAGCAACCTTCATTAAAGAGCTGGTTCTGAAAATCCCTAATGGCGAAAGCGTACCTTTCCGTGCTGGTGGTTATATTCAGATTGAAGCACCACCGCATAAGGTTAAGTTCAGCGAGTTTGATGTGCCTGAAGAGTACCGTGGTGACTGGGAGCGCTTTAAGTTGTTTGACCTTGAGTCAGAAGTTAAAGAAGAAACCATTCGCGCTTACTCAATGGCCAACTATCCTGAAGAAGAAGGCATCATCATGTTGAACGTGCGTATCGCAACGCCTCCGCCACGCGATATGTCATTACCACCGGGTAAAATGTCATCTTACATCTGGGGCCTAAAAGCCGGAGATAAGGTTACTATTTCTGGTCCTTATGGAGAGTTCTTCGCTAAAGAGACTGATGCTGAAATGGTCTTTATTGGTGGTGGTGCTGGTATGGCTCCAATGCGTTCGCACATCTTCGACCAATTGCGTCGCATCAAGACCGACCGTAAAATAAGCTTCTGGTACGGCGCTCGTAGCTCGCGCGAAATGTTCTATGTAGAAGATTTCGATATGCTGGCTAATGAGAACCCTAACTTCGAATGGCATGTGGCGCTTTCTGATCCACAGCCTGAGGACAACTGGGAAGGCTACACTGGCTTTATTCATAATGTTCTTCTTGAGAACTATTTGAAAGACCACCCAGCTCCGGAAGATTGTGAATACTATATGTGTGGACCACCAATGATGAACGCAGCTTGTATCCAGATGCTTGAAGATTTGGGTGTTGAGCGCGAAAACATCTTATTGGATGACTTCGGTGGTTAATCCGCTTGGGTTATAACCGAAGGTTCTATAAAATAGGCAGTCTCTTATGACTGCCTTTTTTATGTCTCTATGATACGTTTCATTGGTCTTATTTCTTTAGTGTTAACCCTCTCTGCCTGCCAGCAAGAACCGCAATACAACAAACTCTCTGGCAGCACCATGGGCACAACATACAATATTACATTTGAGTCGAATGGCGTTTCTATTGATAAGCTGCAGTCCGCACTTACCCATGAGCTGGATACCATTAGCCAGCTTATGTCGACTTACATCCCGGACAGCGAAATTAACCAATTTAACGCTCTTACCACAGACACATGTTTTACTTTTTCTGAGTCCACCTGGATCGTTCTGGTTGCCGCTAAAGATGTTTATCATCAAACCAATGGTGCATTTGATATAACCGTCGGCCCACTAATTCAGCGCTGGGGCTTTGATGCTACCGAGTATGATGAGAAGGTACCCACCAATGATGAAGTGAAGGCATTGCATGAATCTGTTGGAACGGATCTACTTGAGTTCAACTTTGCCGAGCAGTGCATTAGCAAAGCCAATCCTAAACTGACCATTAATCTTTCAGCCATCGCCAAAGGCTTTGCTGTCGATCAGCTTGCCAATATCATGGCAGAGTTTCAAATTCAAAATTACCTGGTTGAAATAGGTGGAGAAACAAAGGGACATGGAGTTAACGTTCATGGTTACCCTTGGCGTATAGCGGTGGAAAAGCCATCCAGCAGTGCCTCTCACCAGGAACTATTAGTCATCGCTCTTGAAAACACCTCTATAGCAACCTCAGGGGATTATCGTAATTACTTTGAAGTGGATGGTAAGCGCTTTTCGCATACCATTAATCCTACCACTGGCTACCCCGTAGACCACAACCTTACATCAGTTTCAGTTATCCATCCCAGCAATATGTACGCAGATGCCTATGCTACTGCAATGAGTGTTATGGGTAGTGAAGCTTCTCTTGAATTTGCAGCCCAATACCAATTGCCGGTGCTGGTTATTCAGCGGCAAGACGACGAATTAATCACTCTTCAGAATAATCTTTTTGAAGGGGTTCAAATTAAACAATAATCAGAGCCGAGCTTTAACACTCGGCTCAGGGTGAGCTTATAGGGAAAGCTCGTATTTTTGGCCAGGATGCCTAAAGCCACCACACTTAAAGCTTATCTGCATACTGTAAGGTGCTGGCCCAGTTACGCTTTGCACAACAATGTTAAAGCCTTGAACGCCATGATAGTAAGGCTGTCCATAAGGTGGATAGCCGCCATTGTCAGTAGTCACCACCTTGCTTTCGCAGCGTGACTCAACCATTGACTGGATACTTGATTGGCTGGTGCAGGCGTAGAAACTCAGGCTGCCACAGTTAAAAGTTTCCGTACCATTAAAGAATTCAATGTAAGGATCATTGTGGTTCCCATGATTATACTCTTCTGCTAAAACCACACCGCTGACAACAAAGCTCAATAATAAAACTAGGTATTTCATAGCTAAACTCCAATTACTCATAATCTAAAGACCCCAATTGGTCAGTAATGAATTTATCAGTAACCTGGAAATAGCACCCTAAAATTGCAGGGTTAAAATCAGCTCATTTAGATCTTTACCCTTTTTTACCCAGTAAATTTTCTAGTTCATATTTTATACTGATAGTTATATTTCAGTATCAGTATGATAAAATAGTGCCCAATATCAGTTAATGAGCTTTATATCGTGAATAGTACTTTCATTCTTGCATTCATACTATTTATTGTAGTAATGGTGATTATGGCTGTTGGATACTTGTTTCAACAGAAGCGCATCAGCGGTAGCTGCGGTGGTCTCGATGCCTTAGGAATTGATAAGGCTTGTGATTGTGATAAGCCCTGTGCAAAAAAGCGTGCCCGTCTTAGAAACGAGCGACGCCTTAATGTAGAAATTCTGGAAGACTGATTGCTGAGCAGTTAGTCTTTACGACCCACAAACTGAATAGCTTTTAAGATACTTTGTCTCGAAATCATTCCTACTAACTGACTTTTCTCCATAACTGGATACATTCGACAGTTATCCTTTAAGAATCGCTCTGAAACATCAGCAATACTATCGTCCGGATGCACCGTCTTGACCTCTTTGGTCATTAAGTCCATAACTCTA
Source organism: Kangiella sp. (assembly GCF_048265365.1). NCBI lineage: Bacteria > Pseudomonadati > Pseudomonadota > Gammaproteobacteria > Kangiellales > Kangiellaceae > Kangiella > Kangiella sp. The sequence continues at coordinate 651,848 of NZ_JBLXBT010000001.1, read as the reverse complement.
TGCCCCAGGTCGCCGTGATAAATGGCACTGAGAACCGTGTGCAGACAATCCTTTTCGGAAATGAAACCAACTAATCGATTATGGTCATCCAACACTGGAGCTCCCGTTAAACGGTATTCCAACATTGTCTGAGCAGCTTCAACTATATCTGTTTGTGGTTTTAATGTGATCATTGCCGAGGTCATATAATCTCTGACATGAACGGACTTTATCATAAAGCTACTCCTTGATTTTATTGTAAGAGTTGAACAGCAATTTAGCTTGCCCTTCGATTTGATAGTAGCTTATTTGTCAGAAAAAACAAAGCCCAGCAAGATGCTGGGCTTTGATAGAGGTCAAACTATCTAAAAATATTATTTAGTAGTCATTGTCTCTGCGTGTGCTTCCGCACGACGGTTAAGAGCACGACCTTCGCTAGTTGAGTTGTCAGCAATAGGCTCTTCTTCACCATAACCTTTTGCGGTCAAGCGAGAAGCATCAATACCGAAGTTGCTAACTAAGTAATCTTTAACTGAATTAGCACGACGCTCTGATAGGCCTTGGTTGTAAGCACTAGAACCTACGCTATCTGTGTGACCTTGAATCTCAGCGTTCACATTTGGATATTGACGTAAGAACTCTGCAACCTTAGCGATTTCAGAAACCATTTCAGGCTTAACTTCGAACTTGTTGGTATCAAAGTTCAAGCGCATATCAACAACAACTTCTTCCGCTACTTTAACTTCACAACCTTTCTCGTCTACCTGAACACCAGGAGCTGTACCAGGACATGCGTCTCTATAATCATGTACACCATCATTATCGCTATCTAAAGGACAACCATTAGCATCTACAGCAGCGCCAGCAGGAGTGCCTGGGCATCGGTCGTTAGCATCTAGGACACCATCACCATCAGAGTCTTTAGCTTTTTGCACAGGCTTTGGAGCTGGAGCGGCACCAGACTTTACTGTATCACCAAAGAAATAACCATAGCTTACGTACCATACTTGATGGTCGCCACGATCACCTGAATCTAGCCAGTCATAGCCGACTCGCATGAAGACATTATCAGTTGCAAAGTGTTCAAGACCAACACCGACTTTATAATAACTTTCTTCCAAATCAGCGTGGTAAACACCGTACTTGTCACCTAACTCTCCATAACCTAACTTTAGGAAAGGGTGAGTTGTTGCGCTACCCATCCAGCTAGTATCATTTAGTAAAAGGTTCAAACCAGTATTTTCGATATCAGTGCGAGCACCGCTGGTAAAATTAGGCACTTGGTTGAAATAGTTGTATTCAACTTCCAATGCAACATTCTTATTGAAGAACCAACCTAGGCCTAAACCACCTGATTGATTGCTACCAGAGTTCCAGTAAGAATCCAGCTCTAAGTCATACCATCCGATATGACCATAAAAACCATGACGGTCCTGCACTTCTTCTGCAGCAAATGCTGTTGAGCCTAAGGCTAACAAGCAAGCTGCGGTTAACAATTTCTTCTTCATTGTAATACCCTCGTTAAGTTATTCATTTGTGTTCCATGGTGTATCGCATTATAACGGAAACAATGAGTTAGATACAAAGCATTAGCCCGTTTTGACAGAATTTTACATTTTTCAGGCTATGTTTCGCACTTTTTGTGCCAACTTTTCGGCCATTTTTGTTGCCACATTTGCATCATCGGCTTCTACCATCACTCGTATCAAGGGCTCTGTGCCCGAAGCACGTAATAATACACGCCCCTTGTCGGCAAGTTCAGCATCAACTTGTTGTACTAGCCGCTGTAAATCTTCATTGGCCATCACTGCTTTAGCATCGGTGACTCTTACGTTGATCATAGTTTGTGGAAATAAAGGAAACTGTGCTACTAACTCACCAATTCCTTTTTCTTGCTCTTTAATGACTCTCAATACTTGTAGCGCCGCAACTATGCCATCACCTGTAGAATTATAATCCAAGTGGATTAGATGACCTGAAGACTCACCACCAATCAGCCAGCCATTCTTTTGTAGGCTTTCCATAACATAGCGATCGCCAACCTTGCTACGCTCAAATGGAATGTCCATTTTTGTTAGTGCATTTTCGATAGCCATATTGGTCATCAAGGTGCCAACTACTCCGCCTTTTAGCTGCCCTTTTTGTTGCAAATGATAAGCCATCAAAAACATCAGCTGATCACCATTGATGACAGTACCGTTTGCATCCACCATCATCAGGCGGTCACCGTCACCATCGAAAGCAATACCTATGTCGGCCTGGTGCTCTACAACTGCCTTACACAGTGGTTCAAGATGGGTTGCGCCACACTCATGGTTGATGTTTAAGCCATCTGGCTCTACCCCAGTTTTTATAACTTTAGCGCCTAGTTCTTTGAATACGTAAGGGGCAATATGGTAGGTCGCGCCGTTAGCGCAATCTAAAACAATCTTCATCCCATCTAGATTAAAGTCATTGGGTACGCTTGCTTTACAGAATTCGATATAGCGCGCGGCAGCATCTTCAATTCGATAAGCCTTGCCCAGTTGATCAGAAGGTAATGAAGTCATTTCTTGCTCTAATAATGCTTCAATTTCTAGCTCCACAGAATCAGGTAACTTGGTACCCGCAGCGGAGAAGAATTTGATGCCATTATCCTGAAATGGGTTATGAGAAGCACTGATGACAATCCCAGCATCAGCCCTAAAAGTGCGTGTTAAATAGGCTATCGCAGGAGTTGGCATAGGTCCTACAAGAAAGCTACTAACACCAGCGGCAGTTAAGCCTGCTTCTAACACTGACTCAAACATATAGCCCGAAATGCGGGTGTCTTTACCAATGACTATTTTGCCTTTTTTACCGAGTACTTTACCGGCAGCCCAGCCCAGCTTTAAAACAAATTCTGGTGTGATAGGAAACTGACCAACGGTACCTCGAATGCCATCAGTTCCAAAATATTTTCTCTCGCTCATTTTATTAGTTCCTGATTTTTGTTTATTTGGCTTGCTCAAATGCGCAAAATAATTTTACTGCTTCAACCGTCGATTTAACATCATGCACCCTGAGAATCTTAACACCTTTTGTTAAAGCGTACATGGCAGCAGCAACACTGCCATTAGTTCTGTCTTTCACATCAGCATCCAAAATGGAGCCGATCATGGTCTTTCTTGAAACACCGACTAACAGTGGCATATTAAGTTCTTTAAAACTGTCTAAATGTTTCATCAGTTCACAGTTATGCTGCAACTTTTTACCAAAACCAAAGCCTGGATCTAAACAGATTCGATCAGTCGCTATGCCCGCTTCTAGGCACTGCTCCACTCGCTGTTTTAAAAATGATTTAACCTCTGCCACTACATCGCTGTATTGAGGATTCTGCTGCATCGTTCTGGGTTGCCCTTTCATATGCATCAAGCACAGCAACACATTCGGATCAGAAGCCACAGCATCAATCGCACCTTTATCCTGCAACGCGCGCACATCATTAATCATACAGGCGCCAGCATTAATCGCTTCCATCATTACAGTAGCTTTACTGGTATCAACCGACACCGGCTTACCACAGGCGATCACTGCTTCCACCATAGGAATAACCCGATCCAGCTCTTCATTGACTGACACTGCTTGTGCGCCGGGTCGAGTAGACTCGCCACCTACATCAATGATATCAACCTCTTCCTGAATCATAGATTCAATACGGCGCAATGCAATATCTTTGCGCACATAGTTTCCCCCATCGGAAAAAGAGTCGGGAGTGGTATTTAAGATACCCATGACCAGCGGTCTGTTGGATTGGAGTAATTCTTTCATGGTCACTACTTTTGGCAAAATGGAAAAAAGGGCCAAAAGGCCCTTTTCTTAATCAACAGAAGGTTCTGTTACTGGTGAGTCTTTTGGTGTATCAGGTTGAGGTCCTGAACCACCGTTACCCCCGGGTCCTTTTGTGTCCGACCAATTAGCCGGCGGACTCGGATCATCACCATCCATAATTTGTTTAATTTGTTTAGCATCAATAGTTTCGAACTTCATCAGAGCATCTGCCATCGCATGAAGTTTATCCATATTATCCTGCAAAATAGTTTTTGCTCGATTGTAGTTACGGTCAATGATATCGCGAATTTCTGCATCGATGGCACGTGCAGTTTCATCAGAAATATTTTTATGCTGAGTCACCGAGCGACCTAAGAACACTTCGCCTTCATCTTCTGCATAAGACAATGGGCCCAGCTTGTCTGACAAGCCCCACTTAGTCACCATGTTACGGGCAAGGCCAGTAGCGCGCTCAATATCATTAGAAGCGCCGGTAGTCACCTTGTCAGCGCCATTGATGATTTCCTCAGCAATGCGCCCACCAAATAGTGAAGACAGCTGACTCTCTAAAGCTTCTTTCGATAGCGAGTACTTATCCTGCTCCGGCAAGTACATGGTCACACCAAGTGCACGTCCGCGCGGAATAATACTCACTTTATAAACTGGATCATGACTTGGCACTTTTAAACCAACAATCGCATGGCCAGCTTCATGGTAAGCGGTATTCAGCTTTTCCTCTTCGGTCATGACCATTGAGCGACGCTCAGAACCCATCAGGATTTTATCTTTTGCTTTCTCGAACTGCTCCATCCCTACCACACGCTGACCATCACGCGCAGCGAATAAAGCCGCCTCGTTAACCAGGTTAGCTAAGTCGGCACCCGAAAAGCCTGGCGTACCACGCGCAATCACTCCCGGTTCGACATCATCACCAACCGGAACCTTACGCATATGCACTTTAAGAATTTGTTCACGACCTTTAATGTCTGGCAAGCCAACCACAACCTGACGGTCAAAACGGCCTGGACGTAATAAAGCTGGATCGAGAACATCCGGACGGTTAGTCGCAGCGATGACAATCACGCCTTCACCACCTTCGAAACCATCCATCTCAACCAATAACTGGTTCAAGGTCTGCTCACGCTCATCATGACCACCACCTAAACCAGCACCACGATGACGACCGACCGCATCGATCTCATCAATAAAAATAATACATGGAGCATGCTTCTTGGCCTGCTCGAACATGTCACGGACACGAGAAGCACCAACACCGACGAACATTTCAACGAAGTCGGAACCCGAAATAGTAAAGAAAGGTACTTTCGCTTCGCCAGCAATGGCACGCGCTAATAAGGTTTTACCGGTACCTGGAGGGCCCACCATCAAGACCCCGCGAGGAATTTTGCCACCTAAGCGTTGGAATTTACGAGGATCGCGCAAAAAGTCGACTAATTCACCCACTTCTTCTTTGGCTTCTTCAACACCCGCAACATCAGCAAAAGTGGTTTTCACCTGATCTTCGCTGAGCATACGAGCCTTACTCTTACCAAAAGACATGGCGCCGCCACCTTTACCGCCGCCCTGCATCTGGCGCATGAAATAAATCCATACCGCGATGAGCAGCAGGATTGGGCCAAAGCTCAACAGGAAGGTTCCTATACCGCCACCTTCACGCTTCTTACCAGTATAACTGACATCATTAGCCAATAAGATTTCATTCAGTTTTTCATGACCACCCATTGGGATATCAGCATTAATAGGCTGATTACTGCTAATATCTTTACCAGTAACAAGGCCGTTATTAGGATTGATTACTACCTCATCAACCTCTTTAGCCTCAATGCGCTTAACAAACTCAGAGAATGTCACTTGGCTATTGTCCTGTTGACGCTCCTGGATGGCATCAATCACGATGAACAAGATGACCGCAGCTACGGCCCAAAATAGAATGTTTTTTACTAAATCGTTCAAAACCTGAACCTCAATCTTGGCAACTCTTTGCCTTTAACAATGACCACACATTATGCCATGCTTTGTCAGTAACGAAAGCCCTGAAGCTTAACAAAACGTAACAAACACAACCATCCGGTTAGCCCTTTATTTATCCAAACTAGTTAGCAACTAGCCTTTATATCCTAAACCGACCACGTAAACTTCACGTGAACGCCCTCTTGAGGCATCGGGCTTACGAATCAAAACCCTATTAAACATTTCGCGGCATTGGCGAATATACTCATCAAACCCTTCGCCCTGGAAGACTTTGACGACATAGTTACCGCCTTTTGCCAGCACTGTCTGCGCCAGTTCCAGCGCTAACTCGCACAAATACATGCCGCGTGGCTGATCAACAGCATCCACTCCACTCATATTGGGGGCCATATCCGATAAAACAAGGTCTGCCTTACGCTCGCCAATCTTATCCAATAACTGATTTAGCACTACTTCTTCACGGAAATCACCCTGAATAAAGTCAACATCAGGCAAAGGATCCATTTCCAAAATATCCAAAGCAAAAATTTTACCCTGGCTGCCCATTTTATAGGCTACATATTGTGACCAGCCACCAGGGGCAGCCCCAAGGTCAACAACCGTCACACCTTTGCCTAATAGCTTGTACTTTTGGTCAAGCTCTTCAAGCTTGTATACCGCCCGTGAACGGTAACCGTCTTTTTGCGACTTTTTGACATAAGGATCGTCAAAATGTTCTTTCATCCAACGGTGACTGCTTTTACTTCGTGACATAAAGAAAATTTGCTTGTTTTTTCCTCAAATAAGTCTCTATTGTACCTTTTTTCAGGTAAAATGACCGCTAATAATCATCATCAGAAAGATACAATGACCCAATTAAGCAACAATCAAGTAAAATTCTTACGTGGCAAGGCTCACAGCCTGAAACCAATCGTTATGGTCGGTGCCAATGGCGTGACCGAAAACGTACTCGAAGAGATCAATAATGCGCTGGATTATCATGAGCTGATTAAAATAAAAGTCAGGGCCGAAGAGCGTGAAGATAAGCAAGCCATGATTGACCATATCTGCCAGCAAACCAAGGCAGCAAAAATTCAGGTCATTGGCCACAACCTGTCGATCTACCGTAAATCTGCTACGCCAAAAATCATTTTGCCTAAATAATCAAATTCAGCTACCTTATGAGCTGCTTTTCATTTTAAGGAAGACTTATGGCTTACAGCATTCTACTGGTCGAAGATCATAAAGAGTTAGCCGCCACAACCGGCGAATATCTTGAAGCCTGTGGCTATATTGTTGACTATGCAATGGACGGTATTTCCGGCCTTAATCTGGCCAAGAACAACCAATATGATGCGCTCATTCTTGATGTGATGCTTCCTGGCATGGATGGCTTTACTATTTGCCAGCGCATTCGTCAGGAAGCTCAGTCTGACATTCCAATTTTAATGCTAACTGCGCGCGATCAATTAAACGATAAGCTTGAAGGTTTTGATGCAGGTGCTGACGACTACTTGATCAAGCCTTTTGATTTCGAAGAGCTGGATGCGCGACTGAATGCCATTATTCGACGCCATAAAGGCGAGCTTGATTCAAAGCCACTGGTTATACATGATCTGGAACTTGACCCCAAGACTCTACAAGTCAAGCGTCAGGGCAACAAGCTCAAGCTGTCTCCAACAGGTTTGCATATTCTGAAGTTATTGATGCGCAAATCGCCGGAAGTGGTTACTCGAGAAGAACTTGAGCGTGAGTTATGGGGTGATCTGGTGCCAAACAGCGATGTTCTTAGAAGTCATTTATATAACTTGCGCAAAGTGATCGATAAACCTTTTACCGAACATTTACTACAAACTGTGCCCGGTCTGGGTATTAAAATTATCAGTCCTGAAGAATAAACAACAACTACTTTACTGTAGTATGTTCTTTTAGCGTCAGCTGAATTTGTGTGCCTTTTCCTAACTCACTATCAATCGAAATTTGCCAACCCATCTGATCACAGATACGTTTTACAATGGACATTCCCAGCCCAAAGCCTTTGACCTGCTCCTGATCACGATTGGCTCGGTAAAAAGGCTCAAAAATTCGCTGTAAACTTTTCTCATCCATACCAATGCCCGTATCGGAAACACGAACGAAGCTACGGCCGACAAACACCTGAATCGAACCCTGTTCCGTATAATTAAATGCATTGAGAATAATGTTGTTTAAACAAATCACCAACAAACGTTCGGAAACACGCATTTTAAGTTGAACATTACTATGCAGGCTGGTCTGGATCTGTTTGTCCGAGTAGAGTCGCTCAATCGCATTCAGTTGATGCTTCACGATAGCGTTGATATTAAGTGGCTCTTCGTCAATATCTGGCTCCTGATTTCTGGATAGCAAAAATAAGGCTTCCAGCAAGTCTTCCATTTCTTTAACCATCGGCTTCATGCGGGCCACAATTTTTTGCTGTGACTCGTTAAGCTGCTGCTTTTCAAGTAATGAAATAGAGCCTTTCAACACCGCCAATGGCGTTCTAAGTTCATGGCTGGCGTAGCGAGTAAAGTTTTTCTCTCGAGTCACATATTCATTAACTCGCTCAGCGTACTGATCAAATGCCTGCAGTAGCGTCATTACTTCTGCATCAGCATTTTTTTCAATGTCGGAAAAGTCGAGCTTTAAATCAGCTCGTTCGGAAACCTCAACCTTATCCATTAAGCGTGATAATTTCACTACAGGAGAAATGGCACGCCGGGAAAGCATGTAGGTAATCCAAGCAGGAAGATAGATGATCAATAGGACGAAAGCGAGTGGTGCAATACCAAAGTAAAAAGAAAGACGCGCTACCTGTCCTTCTTCAAACACCAGATACAGGCGTTTACCATGCTTTTCAGAAATATGAACGAGTGGCTGTCGGTCGTCCACATCCACTCTTTGATAACCCACTTTTAATACTTCTAAATAATCAGGGACATCGTCTGATCGGCTGCTTGATGACATATAACCGGTCAGGTTTAAGGTGTTAGGTAAATTGAAGGCTCGGTTTTGCTTATAGTTTTGCCAGAAAAAATCTGCTTCGCCTTCCAATGCCTGTTTTATCAGAACATTTTCAACCACTTTCGCCGCACCATAAACACCCAATAAGGTTACTGCACTAATCAGCAATAACTGAATAGCCATCGCCTTAATAATTTTATAATGTATGCCGCGACGCTTTTGACTCATATTGGTGTCCATTTACCCATGGAGCTTAATTATCAATATCTTGATGTGATACTAGTTAGTGTTTTACAAAGCTGCTATCTCTTAACAAACCTACTATCTCTTAACAAATCTATAATGCGCTACCATCCACTCGTTTCCATCAGCATAACCAAATAGCTCAGCACAAGCCATAAAGAAAATACGCCAACGCTGGAACCACACTTTAGCAAAGTCTTTGCCATAAACCGTTGCAAATAAAGGCATGATTTCTTTTGAGTGCTGGTCCATATTATCCAGCCAGGCATTAGAGGTTTTTTCATAATGCTGACCATTAACCAGCCAGCGTCTATCCAGTTGCAAAAACTGCTGAAAATTCAGGAAAGTATCAGCAGCGGGCATTTGTCCGCCACTGAAGAAGTAGCGCCCCATCCAGTTATCATCGCCGTCTTCTAAGAAGGGATACATCAAATAGCGATGACAGAAAACATGTAAGAACACTTTACCATCTTCTTTGAGCCATTGACTGACTCGCTCAAAAAGAACCTGATAATTTCTGACGTGCTCAAACATCTCGATTGAAATGATTCGGTCAAAATGACGACCAGGATCAAACTGATTGATGTCCTGGGTAATGATAGTGATATTGCTCAAACCACGCTCTTTAGCCTGTTGCTCAATATACTCACGCTGGGAGTTAGAGTTGGACACTCCTGTAATCGTGCTATTCGGATACTTGGCTGCAAGAAACAATGTCAAGGAACCCCAACCGCAACCTAACTCTAAAATATCCTGTCCATCAACAAACTCACCTCGCTCAGCATACAACTCCAGCATCGCCTGCTCAGCCGCATCCAGACTGTTGACACCTTCTGGCCAATAAGCACTGCTGTACTTAAGTTGCTTACCTAAAGCGTAATGATAGAACTGCGAGGGGACTTCGTAATGCTGTTCATTTGCTTTGTCTGTTTTGATCGCTACCTCAGAAGCTCTCAGCTCTTGTAGAGACTCATGATAACGCTCTGCCTGAGCTTCACAGTCAAACGCTGATTCTTCTGCCAATCGTTGCTCACAAAGCTTACGAATACCCAGCCGTACCAGACGGTCTGGTAACAATCCTTTTTCAATTAAGTTAATAGCCTGTGCAATCATTTACGCTCTCCACAATTAGCTAGCATTGGACTTTGTAGGTCCTAGAAAAAATTTATTGGTTTGTTTCTGATACTCTCGATATGCATAACCCTTGCTTCGAATGTTTTGTTCTTCGTTAAAAGGAATGCCCGTCAATTTCAATAGAAACAGCAACATCAAAATTGGGTAGATAAATAACAACCATCCTTGTTCGGCGTGCCAGCCAATTAATGGATACGCAAACCAATGAGTCCATTCAAAGAAATAGTTTGGATGGCGCGAGTAACGCCATAAGCCGATATTACAGACCTTGCCTTGAGAATTTTTGTTACGTTTGAACTGTCGCAACTGATAATCAGACAGAGTGACACCGAACAATGAAATAACCGCTACGGCAATTCCTAAGCCATCAAAAATATCCAGGCTGTGATTGGCAGAAGCAATAATATAAACGGGGTAACTGAAGGCAAACGCTAACAGGGCCTGAAACATGAAAAAGATAAATAGTTTTACCTGCGCATTGTCAGACCAATGTGCTCGCAGCTGTTGATATCGCCCATCTTCATGTTCAACCTTATAGCGATCAATTAAGTGCCACGCTAAACGCGCATACCAGGCAACCGGAATCAGCAACACAATATAGCGATGGAAATAATTGCCTGTTGCCATCCAGACATACACCAGGCCACACACGACAATTAACAGTGCCCAGGTGATATCCACAATATCGGTATTCTTAGTATACATTTGCCACAACCAGGCAATGGTCTGCCCCATAATGCACAAGGCAATTGTAATCAGTATGGCGGCATTTAATTCCATGAAGCTTCTCTCTTGCCGACCAGATTTTCCTTGTAGCTTGACGACTCACCAAAAACGGTGATGAGCATGACCATGACTAAAGTCCATCCCGCAGCCAGCGCCGCTAAGGCCCATACTGGTTGATTCAATGTCACCGCGCCAAACTGTTGTGCAGCAAGATATGACACCGGACCACCTATTGCACCCATCAAAATACCAATCACTTTATAGTCAAAAATCCAGGCCAGAGAGTGGTTAATGGTTAAGCCAAATGCCATCCACAACATAATAATCCACACTGGCGCCATAAATGAGTATGGCCATTGCATTTCATAATTAATCAACCCCAGCTGAAGCCACAGGCTGTCTAAAACCAATCCAAGTGCCGCAAGTGTGAGCATAATGGTCATATCATTGGGCTTTCGGTTTAACGGTTGTAGCTGCCAAACACTAAAGGCAATGAAAATAGCAAACCCTAGCCATATATGCTGATAAACCACACCGATCACCAATGCAAACCAGACCGTTTGCAGTAGCACAAAGTTTAATACTTTGTTTAATTTTGTAAGGCTAACCATTGTGGCCTCTTGTTAGCAGGTTTGGCGAAGAGTAAATGCACATCACTAATGGCCTTTTCGATAAAGCCACCTTCGCAGTAGCATAAATAGAAATCCCACATTTGAATGAATGATTGATTAAAACCCTGCGCTTTCACTTCTTCTAGCTGACTAAAGAAACGTTTTCGCCATTCGTTCAATGTTTTGGCATAACTGTCGCCAAAATCTTCAAGGTTTATTAATCGTAGGTCGGATGCTTGTTTTGCGGTATCAACGATAACCGATACACAAGGAATAAAACTTCCCGGGAAAATATAACGTTTAATAAAATCTACTGACTTCAATGCCTGTTTGTAACGAGAGTCTTCAATGGTGATTGCTTGAATTAAAGCCATGCCGCTCGGCTTTAATAAATGACTACACTGCTTCAAGTAAGTACCCAGATACTGATGGCCTACCGCTTCAATCATCTCAATAGACACCAACTTGTCGAACTGGCCTTGTAAGTTACGATAATCTTCTTTGAGCAGAGTAATTTTGCTTTCCAGACCTTCTTCTTTGACTCTTTTCTTAGCGTATTGATACTGCTGCTCTGAAATAGTAGTGGTCGTGACATGACAACCATAATTCTTTGCCGCATAAATCGCCAAGCCACCCCAGCCTGTGCCAATTTCCACCAGCTGATCATTAGCATTTAAGTCTAACTTTTCGCAGATAGTTTTTAGCTTAAGATCTGAAGCTTTCTCTAAGGTGTTTGCCTTATCGGTAAAAATTGCCGAGGAATACATTAAATGTTTGTCTAGAAATAACTTAAAAAAGTCATTGCCGAGGTCATAGTGAGCCGAGATGTTTTTCCGACTACCGTCAAGACTGTTGCGGTTAAAGAAATGCCACAGTTTAAGAATGCTGTTCTTTAACCAGGCAAGACCGCCTTCCATCTCATCCAGAATATGGCGATTGATCACTAATAAACGAACCAGTCCGGTAAGGTCATCGGTAGTCCATTGCTCTTTCATATAGGACTCTGCTGCACCGATGCTGCCATGCATCGCTACTTGTCGATAAAAATCCAGTTGCTTAATATTCAGCGTGACACACAGATCGGACTGTGAGCTGGCAGTTCCACAAAAATACTGACCCAACGGGTCATTGATAATGATCTGACCGCCCTTTATTTGATTCAGTGTTTTAAGCACCTGGCTTCTTATCAATCGCTCAAAGCCTGATGCCTTTGTATTTTCAGACAAGGCTAACTCAACAGACTCGCTCTGCTTTTGCCTGGTAGTTATTGTCTGCTTTTCAGTAAAATCATTCACGACCTGTGGTCCTCTTACCTATTATCCGACTTTGGCTCGCCCTTGTGTGACTCTTTGTCATGTTGAGGGTGTGGCACAAAAGGAATCTTTTTTAACCATAATTTAAATGCTTGCCAGTAAATCCCTGCCATCATCTTTAATGGCTGAAGCGGTCTCTTTAAAACAAGGCTACGCATACTACTTTGAGTCAATGGTATAAAGTCAGCTGTGAAGGTAGCGTCAAAGAACTTGTGATGAGTCTTTTTTTGGTTGACCACCATGTGGATTCTTAGCTCATCATCCTCAACCTTAAACAGCCACTGATAATGCATGTCCATGGCAAGAAAGGGCGATATGTGGAAAGCTTTATCAAACTCGAACTTATAAAGGTGGTCTGCCTGCTTGCCTTCATCGCACACATGAATGTAAGTATGGCGTTCTCCCCATGGGGTATTAGTGATTTCCGAGACAATATACTGTAATTCACCATGCGCTATACAAAAGTAAAAGCACACGGAGTTAAAGTTAAAGCCAAGATACCTTAGGTGAGATAACAGGAACACCTGCCCCGAGAAAGTTCTGCCAGTTTTCTCACGAATGGTTTCAATAATAGAATCTTTATTTGAGGTGCTTTTGTCAGTTTTAGATGAGCGGGGATTTAGGTGAAAATCTTTATGACGAAATGAAATCAAGTTCCACTTCTCAAAGGACCACAGTTTGCTTTGGCTGAAGGTTTCGGGAAGCCTGTCTAGATCTAACAGGCTCCAATACATGTCATAAGTAAACTCATGTGGTTTGGGTCGATAACGACGATGTCGTATCGAGCCGACAAAAAATCCTTGTTTAAGCATAGCCTGAATCCTTCAGAAGTTGTTCTGCAGCCTCCAATCCACTTCGTGCACCATCTTCATGGAAACCCCAGCCCCAATAGGCGCCACTGAAGTAAGTCCGGTTATGCCCCTGGATTAAGCCTTTGTTTTGCTGCGCTTTAATGGTCGCCTGCGTATAAACTGGATGATGGTAAGTTAATTGCTTCCAGACTAACTCAGGGTTAACGCGCTCTGCCATATTCAGGCTGACAATAACGGGCGTATCGGTTTTTAAAGACTGTAATAAGTTCATGCAATAACTCACTGTACACTGTTTGCGAGTTTTTTCATCTATCATCACATTCCAGCTGGCCCAGGCGCGGCGCTTGCTCGGCAACAGGTTAGTGTCACAGTGAAGGGTAATATGGTTTTCCTGATATTGGATTGACCCAAGAATGTCCTTTTCTTCATTACTGGGTTCTTCGAGCATGCGCAGTGCCTGGTCGCTGTGACAAGCAAAAATCACATAGTCAAACTCCTGTTTTCCTTCGGCAGTGTGTAACCATACAGTTTGATGATTCCTGATTACTTTATTGATAGGGCAGCCCAGTTTTACCTGAAAGCCAGCATTCTTTGCTACTGCATCAATATAGCTCTTGGAACCGCCTTCGATGGTTTTCCAGACCGGACGATTAAAGGCCTGCATCATCTGATGATTATTCATAAAAGCAACCAAATAACGCGCTGGGAATTCTAAAATCAGTTCGCTATCACCAGACCATAAGGCGCAAGCCATGGGTAGAATATGCTCATCCGTAAACTGTTGACTATAACCCTTGCGCTTTAAATAATTGCCCAGCGTTTCGTTACTCTGATCATCCAAAAGCTCTCCTGCCTCACGATAAAACCGGAAGATATCCCGTAACATGCGATAGAACTTCAGACTAATAATGTTCTTACGCTGACTGAAGAGTCCATTTAAAGTACCGGCGTTATACTCAAGTCCGGTTAGCTTATTCGATACTGCAAAGCTCATGTCGCTGTCTTTGTACGGCACCTGGTATTTTTGTAACAGCCCGTAAAAAGTCGGATAGTTTTCCGGGTTGAACACTATAAATCCGGTATCCACAGCAATTGTTTTTTGCCCGCCTTTTCCATCGTCCACGTCAATCTGGTGAGTGTCAGCATGGCCGCCGAGTCTTGTTGCAGCCTCAAATAAAGTTACCTCCATATCTGCAGCCAACCTTTCGGCAGCTACCAGACCAGAAATTCCCCCACCGATCACTGCAACTCTCATGATTTTGCCTTTGCTTTAATTAATTGTTTGTCGGGATATTTAAGATCCCAGACCAGACCCAGTTTTTCCATTCCCTTGAGTGCATAGTAACTCAAGTCAATTTCCCACCAATAAAAGCCTTGTTTAACGGAGCCGGGACTAAAGTGATGGTTGTTATGCCAGCCCTCACCTAATGTGAACAACGCCAATAAAAAATTATTGCGACTATCATCATTGGTTTCAAAGCGCTTGCTACCCCAGCGGTGTGCTAAAGAGTTAATGCAATAAGTCACGTGCGACAATAGGATGGTTGAAATGAAGAATCCCCAAATCAGTATTTGCCAACGGTCAGCACCTAATCCAGGATGAAACTTTTCCAGATAGATACCCAAACCAAAGATAAGCCCTGCGAATATAATCGGTGGAAAGATATCAAAACGATCCAGCCAACGAAGTTCTGGGTACTTTGCCAGGTCTTTAACTCTTTGTTCCTGAGTTGGAAAGTTCTTTTTGTTCAAGAACCACAGCATGTGACTTTTTAGGAAGCCATGCCTTGGTGAGTGCGTATCCTCAACGGTGTCTGCATGAATATGATGATGACGGTGATGCGCAGCCCACCATAAAGGACCTCGCTGGGTAGCTGAGGCGCCTAAAAATCCGAACACAGCTTGCACCCAACGGTGTGTCTTAAAGCTTTTGTGGGAGAAGTAACGGTGATAAAAAGCAGTAATGGCAAACATGCGTATCATGTAAGCCGCAATACAGACGACCACAGCGGCCCAGGATACTCCCGTAACAAACGCAAACAAGCATACGAGATGCAAACCAATATAGGGAATAACTCTTGGCCAATCGACGCCTTCTAATTGTTCTGGTTGACCTGTCTGGGTATTGATTTGACTGTTATCAAACCACTGTTTCATTTTCATATTCAAGTTGCCTGGCAATTTGCCTTATCCTAGGTTTGTTGCTGTGAAATCCGTGTGAATCACTCTTAGCCAATTGTCTTTTTTCTTCACAAAATCTTTACGAGCTGAGCAGTAAACTGGCATCCTGGTTTCACTTTATCAGTGCTATATGAAAGTTTCCCGTTATTTATTGTACTTTGCTATCGCCTTAACTTTTTCTGGATGTAGTCATTCGAGGAGCGAGATGAATAATCAGCGCGTAGAAGATTTTTTACAGGTTGCCAGCAAAATGCCACCAACCGAAACAGTTGAGTCACCGGATAAGGCTTTTCTAACACTTTTTGGTGACTTCAAAGCTGGCACCAAAGAAAACATTATCCGTCAACTTTATGCCGAGCAATTCTACTTTAATGATACTTTTAAGACTTTCGGTCATATCGATGAATTACTCAAATACATGCCAGAAACGGCCGATGCTACAGAGCTGACTACTGTAGAGATCATTGACGTAGCCAAGTCAGATACAGACTATTATCTGCGCTGGGTAATGCACATGAAGTTCTCGGCAGCGGGAAAAAAGATAGATTCTAAATCGATTGGCATGACCCAGCTTCGTTTTAACGAAGAGGGAAAAATTGTACTTCATCAAGACTACTGGGACGGCGCTGAAGGTTTTTATTCACGCTTACCGATAGTGGGATTCTTTGTTAATTATGTTCAAAACCGCCTCTAAACACTCATTAGTTTCCCCAAAGGTAGTCAATCTGAGTTGGCTGCTACTGGGCCTTTCATTGCTCATTATTTCTGGCCCCGTTCAGGCGAAACTTGAACCCCAGGTCAGTTACCAGCAGACCGACTATCAACTGTGCGCAAAGCAACGAGTAACCAAGGCACTGTTCTTTGATGTAGTCGATGTCGGTGTTTACTATCTCAATTGTGAGCAGGCTGACAACGTATTTGATTCTCAGTCGAAGCTTTTGCGATTTTCCTACCTGCGGGAGGTAGAGGGTACTCAGTTCACGGAAGGGGCTGATGAGTTCTTAGAAGACAACCTGACCGATGCAGAGAAAGAAAACTGCCTGGAAACCTTTAAAGACTTTAATACCATTTATAAAGATGTTGCAGACGGTGATTACTATGACCTGTTTGTGACTCCAGGCCAAGGTATCAACCTACGGCTTAACCAGTCCCAATTAGCTGAACTCAATCAGCCAGAATGTGCCCTACCTTATCTCAATATATGGTTTGGATCAGAGTCTATGGATGATGATTTTGGCGAGCTGCAGGACAAACTCAAGTCCCTGAACTAAACTAAGATCAAGCTTCTAACTCAATAGCTCCAGCGCAGTCTTTCTTGCTGCTTTGTAATCAATGATCGGCTCTGGATAACCCAGCTCTTTACGTTGCTCGCTATTAGGGAAGTGAATATCTTTATCGCTTAAGCTTGCCAACTCCGGCACTAACTTTCGGATAAAGTTGCCTTCCGGATCAAAGCGTTGCGATTGCGTAATCGGGCTCATGATTCTGAAATAGGGCGCACCATCAGCTCCAGTAGATGAACACCACTGCCAGCCGCCATTGTTTGAGGCAAAATCACCATCAATCAATTGTCTCATGAAAAAAGCTTCCCCTTCTCGCCAATCAATCAAGCATAGCTTGTTTAAAA
Source organism: Kangiella sp. (assembly GCF_048265365.1). Taxonomy (NCBI): domain Bacteria; kingdom Pseudomonadati; phylum Pseudomonadota; class Gammaproteobacteria; order Kangiellales; family Kangiellaceae; genus Kangiella; species Kangiella sp. The sequence goes on along the minus strand of NZ_JBLXBT010000001.1, from coordinate 634,480 downwards.
ACATGGCCACGTTCATGCGCAAACGATTATGCATCCAACCTGTGTTTATGAGCTGTCGCATGGCTGCATCGATTAACGGGAAGCCGGTTTCACCTTTACACCATTTAACAAACAACTCATGTTGACCATTCCAAACTTCTTTGGCGTCGCGCTTAAAAGGTTGGTGGCGACTAATTTGCGGATTATCAATAATGATCTGACGGTAAAACTCCCGCCAGATCATTTCTGATAACCAAGTATCTTGATAGAAGGCTTCCTGATCACCTTCATGCCACTCTAGCAATGCTTCTATACACTGCTTGGCTGAAATAGCGCCCACAGCCAAATAGGGCGACAGCATGCTGGTTCCTTTGACTGACGGAATATCCCTGCGCTCCTTGTAGTAGCCAGCTTTTGGTAAAAACTCATTGAGTTTATCTCGCGCAGCTTTTTCCCCTGCTGGCCATAACTCTTCGCGATACTCTTGTGCAAAATAATACTCGTGCTGCTGCTCAATCTTGAAGTCCTGTTTATCAGGCTCAGGAAGAGGCGATAAGCCTTGTGTCTTATGAAACTCAATCCAGGCTTTTTTATAGGGCGTAAACACTTTGTAAGGTGCTCCCTTGCCTGTGCTGACACTGCTGGGTGGAATAATCACATCTCCATCAAAGCGATTCACTTCCAGTCCTTTTTCCTGAAGACGCTTCTCCAATTGGTCGTCGCGCTCTTTTTCATTCAATGGATATTCGTTATTAAAATAAACTCCATCGGCTTCATACTCTGCGACTAATTTTTCTATTTTCTCAACCGACTGCTGATAATCTATCACCTTGAAACTTTGCAAAGGAATGTTCAGTTTATTCAGCTGCTTCCTTAACTCTTTGACCGTGTCATTGATAAATCCAACTTTGCAGGGAGCATCATCATGCGCCTCTCTTTGCTCAACGGGCTCAAGGTAAATGCCAATTACAGTGCCCTTCTCGGCTGCATAAAAAAGAGCGGGGTTATCGCCCACTCTTAAATCATTTCTAAACCAGACCAAGTTAATTTTCTTGCTCATAGAGGTGCCACTCATAGATAGTTTCGCAATCCTAGCTCCAAAGGATGAGGATTAAGATACGCCTGTTGTCTAATATAGTCAGAGCCAAACTGAGTCAGGTAATGGTTGATCAAGGTTACTGGCACAACCAAGGTGACCAATCCTTTTCGATATTGCTCAATGACTTTCACTAGCTCTTGCTTAGCTGCTGAAGTCAGATCCCGTTTTAAATAGCCTAAAATATGATAGAGCACATTGGTATGTGACTTGCTGGATGCAACCTTCTTTAGCGTTTGCATCAACGTGTCTTCATACTCTTTTAATAGCTCGGTTACTTCTCTCTGTTCGGTATTAGCCACTAGACGTCCAAGCTCTTTATAAGCCTGATAGCTATGTGCCATCACCATATACTTATAGCGGCTGTGAAAATCTATCAACTTCTTCATGCTGGGTTCGCTCATAACAGACTGCTTCCAGTCATGATAAGCAAACACACGAGTGATAAAGTTTTCGCGCAACTTTGGATCTTGCAAACGCCCTTCTTCTTCCACCGGCAAGTTAGGATGCAGTTTCATAATTTCATCAATATAGACGCCACGGAAGGACTCACCGGCAGGGTTGCCGTTCTCATGATAGACCTTAACCCGCTCCATGCCGCAGCTGGGTGAGTTTCGAATCACAATATAACCACAGGCATCATGAATCTTTGGTAAAGTTTTGTGCGCATAGCCTCGCAACTCATCGGTTACATCCAGACTATGATCATCGACTTTTTTGACTCGAATATCTTCTGCCACTCGCACTAAATGGATCGGTGGCCTTGGGGTGGGCAATCCAATGCCCATTTCTGGGCAAACCGGAGTGTACTCAAACCAGTCGCTGAGAATGTTCAGGCAATATTTTGACTGCTTATGCCCACCATCGAAACGAACCTTGTTTCCAAGCAAACACGAGCTTATGGCTATCTTAATTTTGTTCATTGTTGAATTATTGTTAACTCCGTGTGAAGAGCTCGTGAAAAACCTAAATTTCTCCACGTATTTTTCACAAGCTAAAAATTAAATTATTTGCTTCATGATGCTAACAGGAGAGATTGCCATGAAATTAAAACACTTTTTAATACCTTTTTTAGTGCTTCCCTTAATAGCTTGTAACGATGATGATGACAATGACCCCATTGAAGAGATGATGCCACAGAGCTTCAAAGTACAGGTCGTTCATGCTTCACAAGACTCACCTAATGTTAATGTTTCCGTTAATGGTTCAGAAACTTTATCAGACGTTGCCTATAAACAGGCTTCTTCACGTTTAACCTTAGATGAAGGGACCTACACTTTGCAAGTTGACGGCATCACACCAAACGGTGATACAACCGTTATTGGTCCGCTTGATGTCAACTTTTCACCCGATCAGTTATACACCGTATTGGCGGTAAATCAAACAGCCTCCATCGAGCCACTAGTGATTAGTCAAGCTGATTTTACGCCTGCAGATGGTGAGTTAACGATACAGGTTATTCATGCGGCATCTAATGCACCGACCGTTGATATTTACCTCACCGAGCCCGACGCTGATATTTCCGGAGTGGCGCCTACTACCACCCTGAGTTTTAAAGATTCATTATCAGCTACAGATATTCCAGCGGGCGATTACCAGATACGAGTAACCCCTGCTGGTGATAGTACTGTAGTATTTGACAGTGGTACTGTTAGCTTAACTGCTGGAGTATTACTCAATGTGGCCGCAGTAGCCAATACTACAACAGGCGATAGCCCAATCAGCCTATTAGCCATTGTAGATGATGGTGCTACTGAGATTCTTGATGCCAACACCCCAGCAGATTTTAGAGTATTCCATGTATCTGCTGATGCACCAAATGTTGATGTGGTGATCAATGATGACTTTGCCAATCCTGTTGTGGTTGATCTGGCCTTCCCTGACTTTACAGATTATTTGTCTGTACCCGAAGCAACCTATAATGCCAAAGTTGTTCCAACTGGCGCAAACACACCTGCTGTAATTGATGCTGATTTAGCACTTGAAGCAGGCTCTTCCTACTCGGTTTTAGCAGTCAATAACTCAGCTAATATTGAGCCATTGGTGTTAGCCGATACTCGTCGTGCTATTTCAACCGAAGCTCAACTACGTGTCGTCCACGGCTCGCCAAGTGCAGGTAATGTAGATATTTATCTAGTTGCACCTGGTACTGACATCACTGATGTGCAACCTAGCCTCAGCGATGTTCCGTTCAAAGCTGAAACTGGCTACCTGTCTGTAGCAGAAGGCGATTATGATGTGGTGGTTACACAGACTGGCACTAAAACGGCAGCCATAGGTCCCGCAGCAATAACATTGTCTAACGGTGGCATCTACACCATTATTGCCCGTGATAATGCTGGAGGCGGCGCACCATTAAATGTCATTCTTGCAGATGACTTTGCTGTTCAATAAATCATAACGCTCAATCACAAAAAAGGCCTCATTTGAGGCCTTTTCTTTATTAAACGTATAACTTAAATATACAAAACCTCGGCGATTTCATATTCAACACTGCCTTTTGGCGTTTGAATATTAGCGATATCACCTTCTTCTTTTCCAATCAATCCGCGCGCAATTGGCGAGTTAATGGAAAGTTTGTTTTTCTTAATATCCGCTTCATCGTCACCAACAATCTTGTATTGCACTTCGTCGGCATTGTTGTCATCCATATTGATTAGAATAACAGTTGAACCGAAGATCACCTTGCCGTTGTTATTGATTTTAGTAACGTCAACAATTTGTGAGTTTGACAATTTGGCTTCAATTTCCTGAATACGTCCTTCAATGAAACCTTGTTGCTCACGCGCTGCATGATATTCAGCATTTTCTTTTAGATCACCATGCTCACGTGCTTCAGCGATGGCCGCAACAACTTGCGGCCTTTTCACTTTTTTCAGCTCATTTAACTCAGTCTGTAGCGCTTCCGCACCTTCGACTGTCATAGGAACTCGATTCATCGTTCATCAACCTGTGTGTGTAGTTCTTGCACTGAGTAAATTTGACTACGACCGTTTTCCTTCATCGCTGCGCAAGATGCCACTGCTCCAGCCAGGGTAGTTGTGTATGGCACTTTATGCTGCAGTGCGCTACGGCGTATCAGGAATGAGTCAGCAATCGCCTGTTTACCTTCAGTAGTATTAATAATGTAGTCCACTTCACCGTTTTTAATATAGTCAACAATGTGTGGACGACCTTCAAACATCTTGTTGATGCGCTGGCATGGAATACCCGCTTCACGAATGGCTCGCGCCGTTCCGCCCGTCGCCAACAGCTCAAAACCTTGATCTGCCAATGAACGAGCCACTGCCGCTAAACCATTTCTATCGGCTTCACGCACACTGATAATGACCTGTCCAGAATCCGGTACTGCCTGGCCACCACCCAGTTTAGCTTTGTAGAAAGCATCACCAAATGTTTTGCCAACGCCCATCGCTTCACCCGTTGATTTCATCTCAGGGCCAAGAATTGGGTCAGAACCCGGGAACTTGTTGAATGGGAACACAGGCTCTTTAACAGAGAAATAGCGCGGAATGATTTCTTTAGTGAAACCTGTTTCAGCCAATGTTTTACCGGCCATCACAGACGCTGCCACTTTCGCCATTGGCGTACCGGTTGCTTTAGATACAAATGGTACGGTACGCGATGCACGTGGATTCACTTCAAGAATGAAGATTCTCTCACCTTGAATAGCAAACTGAGCGTTCATCAAGCCACGAACTTTAAGTTCTTTGGCCATCACTAACATCTGTCGACGCAGTTCATCCTGCACTTCTTTGCTCAGACTAAATGGAGGAATTGAGCATGCTGAGTCACCAGAGTGAACACCTGCTTGCTCAATATGCTCCATGATGCCGCCAATCAGAATATTTTTGCCGTCAAAGATGGCATCCACATCAACCTCAATCGCATCATCCAGGAAGCGGTCTAATAATACTGGCGATTCGTTTGATACGCTCACCGCATCGTTCATGTAACGACGCAATTCTTCTTCGTTATAAACAATTTCCATCGCGCGTCCGCCTAGTACGTAAGAAGGACGAACCACTAATGGGTAACCAATTTCTTCGGCTAAACGCACACCTTCTTCCATGTTACGCGCGGTACGATTTGGTGGCTGCAATAAGCCTAAGCGGTTAATCGCGCGCTGGAAACGCTCACGGTCTTCCGCACGGTCAATCGCGTCAGGCGAAGTACCAATAATCGGTACACCGGCAGCTTCCAGATCACGTGCCAATTTCAGTGGTGTCTGACCACCGTAATGAACAATTACGCCTTTCGGTTTTTCGATATCTACAATTGCCAACACATCTTCAAGCGTTAAAGGCTCGAAATACAAGCGATCCGAGGTATCGTAATCGGTCGAAACCGTCTCAGGGTTACAGTTAACCATAATGGTCTCATAACCATCATCACGCATTGCAAAAGCCGCGTGCACACAGCAGTAGTCAAACTCAATACCTTGGCCGATACGGTTTGGACCACCACCTAGAATCATAATCTTTTCGCGGTCGGTTGGATTCGCTTCGCACTCTTCTTCATAGGTTGAGTACATATAAGCGGTGCTGGTGGCAAACTCTGCCGCACAGGTATCCACCCGTTTGAATACTGGAATCACACCAAGCTCTTTACGAAGCTTGCGAATTTCTTTTTCACTAGTAGCGAAGATATCCGCCAGTCTTTGATCCGCAAACCCTTTACGCTTAATTTTGCGCATTAGGTCTGCATCTAAGTCTGAGAAGGATTTGTCTTTTAAGCTTTCTTCAATTTGAATGAGCTCTTGAATTTGAATCAGGAACCACTTATCAATTCCTGTCAGTTCAAATACTTCATCCAATGACCAGCCTCTGCGGAAAGCATCACCGATATACCAGATACGATCAGAGCCAGGCACACGCAAGTTTTGACGTAGCGTATCAACCCAACTTTCGTCGTCGTCTGCCAGCTTTGGTTCGAAACCAGAAGATCCAACTTCCAGACCACGAATCGCTTTCTGGAACGATTCCTGGAAGTTACGACCAATCGCCATTACTTCACCCACCGATTTCATCTGGGTGGTTAAGGTCTTATCAACATTCGGGAATTTTTCGAAATTGAAGCGAGGAATCTTAGTTACCACGTAGTCGATGCTTGGCTCAAACGAAGCAGGCGTTTTACCACCGGTAATTTCGTTTTGCAGTTCGTCCAATGTATAACCAACCGCCAGTTTCGCTGCCACTTTAGCAATCGGGAAACCGGTTGCTTTCGAGGCCAATGCCGATGAACGCGATACACGCGGGTTCATCTCAATAATCGTCATGCGACCATTTTCAGGATTAATCGCAAACTGTACGTTTGAACCACCGGTCTCAACACCAATCTCACGTAATACCGCAAGCGATGCATTACGCATGCGCTGGTATTCTTTATCTGTCAAAGTTTGCGCAGGTGCAACCGTAATTGAGTCGCCAGTATGCACGCCCATAGGGTCAAAGTTTTCAATTGAACAGATGATGATGCAGTTGTCGTTCTTATCACGAACAACCTCCATCTCATACTCTTTCCAACCGATTAATGATTCATCAATCAACAATTCATTAGTTGGCGATAAATCCAATCCGCGCAAACAGATTTCTTCAAATTCTTCTTTGTTGTATGCAATACCGCCACCAGTACCACCCATGGTAAAGGAAGGACGGATAATACAAGGGAACCCTACTTCTTTTTGCACTTTCCAGGCATCTTCAAGGCTGTGTGCAACTTGCTGACGCGGTTGGTCAAGTCCAATTTTTGACATCGCTTTAGCAAACAACTCACGGTCTTCTGCTTTGTCGATGGCTTCGCGAGTCGCGCCAATCATTTCCACGCCGTGGATTTCTAAAACACCGCGTGAAGCCAGATCCAAGGCACAGTTCAGTGCTGTCTGACCGCCCATGGTTGGTAGAATCGCGTCAGGCTTTTCTTTCTCAATAATTTTCGCAACCACTTCCCACTCAATCGGCTCGATGTAGGTCACATCCGCCATATTCGGGTCAGTCATAATGGTTGCCGGGTTGGAGTTCACCAGAATGACTCGGAAACCCTCTTCACGCAAAGCCTTACAGGCCTGAGCGCCGGAATAGTCGAATTCGCAGGCCTGGCCAATAATGATTGGGCCAGCGCCTAAAATCAGAATACTTTTAATATCAGTACGTTTTGGCATGTCTCAATCGTCTCCTAAGCTTTGTGTTGTTCCATCAATTCAATGAAGTGGTCGAACAATGGTGCAGCATCGTGTGGACCGGGACTTGCTTCAGGGTGACCCTGGAAGCTAAACGCAGGTTTATCCGTACGCTTGATACCCTGTAGGGTGCCATCGAATAGGGAACGATGAGTTGCTTTTAAATTATCCGGTAACGATTCCTCATCTGCTGCAAAACCGTGGTTCTGGCTGGTAATCATTACCGTGCCATCAGCTATGTCTTGCACAGGATGGTTGGCGCCGTGGTGGCCAAACTTCATCTTCGCTGTCTTGCCGCCGCTGGCCAGAGCCAACAACTGATGGCCAAGACAGATACCGAATACTGGAATATTGGTTTCTAGAATCTCTTGAATCGCTTTAATCGCGTAATCACATGGCTCTGGGTCGCCTGGGCCATTGGATAAGAACACACCATCTGGGTTCATTGCCAAGACTTCGCTGGAGGGAGTCTCTGCTGGAACGACCGTTAAGTCACAACCGCGCTCAACCAACATTCTCAAAATATTGTGCTTAGCACCAAAGTCGTAAGCAACGACTTTGAACTTGGCTTCTTTGAGTTTGCCGTAGCCTTCTTCTAAAGACCAGGTGCTGCCTTGCCATTGGTAGCTTTCCTTGGTGGAAACGACTTTAGCTAAATCCATTCCTTTCAAGCCCGGAAACTCTTTAGCCAGCTCTAATGCTTTATCCGCATCCGGTGCTTCACCCGCAATGATACAACCACTCAAAGCACCTTTATCACGCAAGATTCGCGTTAAGCGACGCGTATCAATGTCAGCAATAGCGACTTTCTTATGGCGCTTTAAATAGTCTGATAAAGACTCTTCGCTACGATAATTGCTATGTAATAAAGGAAGGTCTCTGATAATTAATGCTTCAGCCCAAATATTGGTCGATTCAACATCTTCGGAATTGGCACCGGTGTTACCGATGTGGGGATAAGTGAGGGTTACCATCTGCTTAGCGTAGGAAGGGTCAGTCAAAATCTCCTGATATCCTGTCATGGCGGTATTAAAAACCACCTCGCCTACTGCATGTCCTTCGTAACCGATTGAAACTCCATGGAAAACACTACCATCTTCAAGAACTAAAATGGCGGGCTGCTGGGCGGGTCTTAGCAGCTGTTGAGACTCTTGTTCTAACAAAGAAACCTCCATTTTTTTTAGGCGCAAAAAATTTGGGCTCACAATCTAAATGAGTCCAGCAAATTGTTTACTGAGTGGAATTTTGGCAAATTCTGCGCATTATAATGGAAATGGCTTTTGATGTCTATTTAAGCGGGACTTACTAGTGAGATAGCAGAGCTATTGGCTGTCCTTTATTTGTTATACTAACTGAAAAAGAAAAAGGGCGGATAAACCGCCCATTTTCAATTGGCCTCATGCCCCTTAGGTGCTCCTTGCTACTTCCTTGTGTCACCATGTCCTTCGGTTAGGTTTCCTTACGTGCGTCCCTTGCACAGTTGTTAATCTACTCTTTTTTTAGCCAATAACAACAAGGCCCAACATAACGTCAGGCCTGCATTAAATATAAAACTCTTTATAAATCAATTGACTAGATAAATTCTGTAGCGTAAAAAGCACATTGTCTGAATGATCTCACGGCTCTAGACTACAGATCCTTACGAGATCTCTCACAAGCATCATGGACGATCTCTCACAAGTAATGCACATATGATTGAGCACTTTTTCGACAATCTGACGCTTATGAGTTTTTGAGCCCTAAAACATCCTGCATATCGTAGAGTCCAGCGGGTTTTCCCAGTAACCATTTGGCAGCTTCTATTGCCCCTTGAGCAAAACATTGTCGCGTTTGTGCTTCGTGGCGTAGCGTGACCAGCTCACCATTTAAAGCAAAGACCACTTCATGGGTTCCCACGATATCACCGGCTCGCATGACTGAAAAACCAATGGCTCCAGACTCCCTCTCACTGATTCCGTGACGCGCCCATTCGGCCACCTCATTCAAGTTATGCCCTTGAGTATCTGCCACGGCCTCACCTAGTGCCAGCGCGGTACCTGATGGAGAATCTTTCTTGTATTTATGGTGAGCTTCGAAAATTTCTATATCTGCTTTGTCACCCAGTAATTGCGTTGCTTGCCTGACCAGCCCAAGCAAACTGTTTACGCCCAGGCTATAGTTAGCGGCAAACACAATCGGAATCGATTTTGCCGCTTCAGTAATGGCTTGTTTCTGCTCGTCATTAAAGCCGGTGGTACCTATCACCACCGGTGAGTTAGCACTCACCGCATGGGCTAAAGTTTCAATCGAATGATCCGGTAAGCTAAAATCAATCAGGACTTTCTGCTCGTTCAAAGTAACCGATAAATCATCACCAACAAAGACGCCTTGCGGTTCCAGCCCGACCAAATAGCCGATGTCGGTGCCCAACTTTTGGTGTTGCTCGCGCGCCATGGCGCCGACAATTTCAACCTGACTATCATTGATAGCAGCTTTCAGTAGCTCCTGTCCCATTCGCCCAGTACTGGCGTTGATCACTATTGGGGTCATTAATAACTTGTCCTATAAATTCATACGATATGTTATGGCAAAGCGCCTTCATCTTTTAATGTTTCTGCTATCTGCTCCGCTAACACTCGATAGCCTTGCGCGTTCAAGTGAATTTGATCCGACTTATACTTTTGAGTCTTCAACAAATCGGCAATCACTTCGCGCATATAAGCCATTTCATGCTCTTCGGCCAGCTCATCATAAAAGCCTGCCACCGATGAGAAAAGATTTTTCTCCGGAACCCCCATCAGTAACACCTGAACATTATGCTGTTTAGCAATATCAATCATCTGCGCCAAGTTTTGCTTTGTTTGGTTCTGATTGTGGTTACGCAAGATATCGTTACCACCTTCCAGCAAAATCACCAGCTCAGGGCTGTATTGCTCCAGCACATCCTCAAAGCGTGCCAAACCGCGATCCGTGGTTTCACCTGATATACCAGCATTGACGACATTCAGTCCAGTAATGATGGATAACTGGTTCGGATAACTGGCCGCTTCTGAAGCACCAACCCCTTCGGTCAAACTATCACCAAAAGCGACAATGGTCGCGCCAGAGCTTAGTGGTTTTAGCTTGGGGTCGCCACAGGCGGACAACAAGAGTCCACCTATCAGCAGTATGATAATAAATAGCGCTTTGTTTACTTTAGCAAACATTAGGCTTCATCTCTCTTTTTCAGTAGCTTTACAAACCATACCACTAATAATGAGAATGAAATTGCACCCAAGATCATCGCCATCACATCGCTACCAATCCAGCCGGTACCGATGCCATCAGGCTTTCTGCCTTCAACAAAGGCCATGCCGGCAATCGCTACGCCCAGCAACCCTTCACCACCGACAAAACCACTGCCCAGCAAGATACCTTTCTCGCGACGGCTTTCTTTGACATCATCTTTTTTGGTCTTCGACTCTACCCAATGACGAATTAAACCGCCGATTAGTATCGGCGTCATGGTTGAAAGTGGCAAATAAACACCTACCGCAAAGGGTAGTGAAGGAACTTTCACCAGTTCGCAGACGATGGCAATACCAACTCCGATAGCTACCAGTACCCAGGGCAAGTTTTGTTCAAGCACGCCATCAATAACCAGTTTCATCAATGTCGCTTGCGGTGCCGGCAATTCTTTACTGCCAAAACCAAAGGTTTCCGCCAATAATAAGACCGACAAGCAGACAAAAGTCGCCGAGGTTAATACACCTATCAACTCAGCCATCTGTTGCTTGCGTGGCGTTGCCCCTAGCAGATAACCACTTTTCAGATCCTGCGAGGTATCACCCGAAATCGAGGCAGCAATCGCAACCACACAACCGACAATCAGGGTCGCAGCTTTACCGCTGGTATCAGTCCAACCCATAGCCAGGAAAATCGTTGCTGTACCCAGCAGCGCAGCGATAGTCATACCAGAAGTCGGGTTCGAAGTTACCCCCACTAAACCCACAATACGGGCTGCCACTGTGACAAAAAAGAACGCAAAAACGGCAACACAGATAGCCGCTATCAAGCGCGTATCAATGCCACCCACAGCGCCAAATACTCCCGGCACAAAAGTTAGCATCAGGATAACTGCTAGAATGCCGAAAAAGACCACCTTAATCGGTAAGTCCTGATGTGTTCTTGGTTCTTTTGCAATGTCTGCTTTTGGTGTATGGGTTTCTTCATCGACCTGCTTGACAATATTTTTAGCACCCTTGGTGAAGCTTTCAATCATTACCGGAACACTTTTGATCAGTGTAATAATTCCTGCTGTAGCAACTGCACCCGCACCAATATAGCGAACATAACGCGACCAGATTTCACCAGTAGACATTTCTGAAATAAGTTTTACAGTTTCAGGGAAGAACGGTGTGGTTTGAGTATCGCCCCAATAGGCAATCGCAGGAATAATGATGATTGCCGATAGCAGACCACCACCAACCATGACCCAGGCAATGCGTGGCCCAAGAATATAACCGACACCAAACAAAGCAGCCGAAAGGTCAACGCCGACCACACCTTTTTTCAGGAAGGGAATTTTAACGGCGGCATAATCTGGAATCACTTTGATCCATGAAGTCAGCGTTTTCAAAAGAGCCGCCGCGCCCATGCCGTAGAAAATGTATTTTGCTTTATTGCCACCAGCCTCATTGGCCACCAGAACTTCCGCACAGGCAGTGCCTTCGGGATATGGCAACTTACCATGCTCTCGCTCAATTAAAAATTTGCGTAGCGGAATCATAAACAGAATACCAATGACACCACCGCTCATTGCTAGAATGGTCATTTGCAATAAGTCTGGCGCTACTCCCCACATAAACAATGCGGGTAAGGTGAAAATCACACCGCTGGCTAAAGAGCTGGATGCGGAACCTGTGGTTTGCGCGATATTGGTTTCAAGAATGGTGCTGCCGATACCGAACTTGGATAGGATTTTGAAGACAGCTACTGCCATCACCGCCACCGGTATCGAGGTACTGATCGTCAGGCCAGCTCGCAATCCCAAATAGGCATTAGCCGCGCCAAAGATTACCCCGAACAATATGCCCAACCCCACCGCCTTAAAGGTAAACTCTGCCATGTTCACTTCAGCAGGGACATACGGTTTGTAGGTTTCGCCTTCTTTTAAAGGCACATAGGCGTTTGCGTCCAGCCCTTTTTTTATTTCAGTGGTCAATAGAAACTCCCCAGTTTTTATCAGCAATATGCGCTATTAAATAGAGGGGGCTTTCGCCTGTCAAATGCTGGCTCCAACTTTAGTGACTATGTTTCAAGACCTTTCGCGACTGCTTTTCCAGCTGCTTATAACCTTCGGTAGTGACCCATTCAAGAAAGCGTTGCGCTATTGGTGATAACTGCTTGTTTTCCAAATAACCCATATACCATTGTGATCGTATCGGCAAACCAGTGACCGGAAGCACGGACAAACCAGCATCTTCGCCATAAACCAAAGTGTATGCTGACAAAATCGACACGCCGAGATCAGACATTACCGAATGCCTGATTGCCTCATTACTTTCGATGATCATTCGAGTATTGAGTTGTAGTTGTTTCTTTTCGAGAAAACGCTCAATAGCATAACGGGTACCCGAACCCTGCTCGCGCAATAGAAACGGCAACTTAAAAAATTGCTGCAGGCTGATGCGCTTTTTCTGAGCAAGCGGATGTTGACTGTGAGCAATTGCCACTAACGGGTTATCCAGGAACTTGGTCGTCACCAGCTTGATCTCTTTGGGCGGATAGGTGAACACATAAAAGTCATCAAGATTATCCTTCATGCGATCAACCACTTGCTGACGATTGCCGACGCTGAAATTCACTTCCACATTAGGATAGAGCTTACAAAACTCGCCTAATAAATGCGGAATAAAATACTTGGCCGTGCTGACCACTGCAATACGCAACTTCCCTGAATTGAGCCCCTTTAAAGCATTCAAGCGCATTTCAAGTTGGTCAAAGCAATCCACCACATTCTTTGCTGTTTTTAAAACCTCCAACCCCGCATCTGTAAATTGCAAACTCTTACCATGTTGCTGATACAAGGGCATGCCAATCTTGTCAGCCAGGTTTTTCAACTGCATCGAAACCGTCGGTTGCGTAAGGTACAGAGCCTCCGAGGCAGCAGTGACCGAGCCGTGCTCTCTTAAAGCCAACAATATCTGTAACTGACGCAATGTTCCAATTGAAGCCATATAGATGTTTCTCTATGTAAAGGCAAGATAAAATCAATTATACACTAACTTCTAAATTCTTATAATAGCGCCCAAATCAACTAACCCAATTGACACAATGTCGCTAAATCGTACTCAATCTTTTGAATTATTCACTTCATTAATGATTCTGCTAATCGGCAGTTGTTTAGCCTATTTCGGATACAGTAGCTGGATGCTTGCCATCACAGGCGCAGCCCTGTTTGTGTTAAGCATTAGCCGAGTATTGCGTCGCAGCAACCGCCGTAATAATACTGGTGAGGCCCAGCATGCAAATTGATATCGTTGTTGTATTCTTTTTGTTGGGTTTTATAGCGACCTTCCTCAAGTCGGATATTGATTTCCCGGAAGGTCTTTATAAAGGGCTGGTTCTATTCCTTTTATTGGCCATCGGCCTCAAAGGTGGGGCGGCTTTAGAGCAGTATTTCTCAGCGAGCCTGATCATTCAGGTCATTGCGGTACTGGCTTTTGGTTTTATTCTTCCCCTGATTGCTTACCCGCTACTGAGATACTTCGGCATGCTGGATCGCATTAATGCAGCCAATATTGCCGCCCATTACGGTTCGGTCAGTGTTGCCACTTATGCGGTGGCGGTCGCTTTTCTGGAAAGCAAAGACATTGAATACGAAGCCTACTTTCCGCTGTTTGTCGCCATTCTTGAAGCGCCTGCAATTGCAGTTGGCATTTTGTTAGCAAAGCGCCGCAAGAGCTCGGTCAATGTCAAAGGCCTGCTCCATGAATCGCTGTTAAATCAAGGAGTATTGCTACTGTTCGGTGGCGTTCTCATTGGCTGGTTAGCAGGCCCACAACAAATGGCCTCAATTGCTCCGCTTTTTAAAGATTTATTCCATGGCGCCTTAGCCTTGTTCCTGCTGGCCATGGGCCAGATTGCTGCTCGACAGAGTAAACATCTCATCGAGTACGGCACCTTTATCGCTACCTTTGGCATCTTAATGCCATTAATCGGCGGTCTGCTCGGTGGCTTATTAGCCTGGTCATTCGGTCTAAGCGAAGGCGGCGCATTGTTGTTAACGACTCTAGGCGCGAGTTGTTCTTATATTGCTGTACCTGCAGCCATGTCGGTTGCGCTACCACAAGCCAACCAGGGAATTGCCATTACAGCCTCGTTAGGCGTGACCTTCCCGTTCAATGTTCTGGTCGGCATTCCTTTGTACTACAGCCTTATTCACAAATTACTTTTCAGCTAGGAGATTACTATGAGCTCTTCTCAAATCAGCCCTAAAGTCAGCATCATCATGGGCTCGCAGTCCGATTGGAACAGCATGCAACACGCTACCACGGTGCTTGACGAGCTTGGTGTTCCATACGAGACCAAGATTGTTTCTGCTCATCGCACCCCAAACCGACTTTATCAATTTTGCGATGAAGCGGCTGAGCGTGGCATTGAAGTCATCATTGCCGGCGCTGGTGGTTCCGCTCATTTGGCCGGAATGGCAGCCGCCATGACCTGGCTACCGGTTATTGCAGTGCCCATGTCAAGCAAGCAGTTAAAGGGTATGGACAGTTTATTATCAATGGTACAAATGCCGAAGGGCGTTGCCGTTGCCTGCCAGGCAATTGGCGATGCTGGCGCTTTTAATGCCGGGCTACTGGCCAGCCAAATTTTATCTTTGCACGATGCAACTCTAAGAACGGCTCTACAAGAGTGGAGAGCTAACCAAACGGCTTCAGTTGCCGAGGAGGTATCACAGTGAGTTCAGCAAATGTAATCGACCTACTTAATTCAAACAGCTATAAAGTCGCCATTGTCGGCTCTGGTCAGCTGGCACGCATGATGGCGCTGGCCGGCATTTCTATGGGCTACAATTTCGCCTTTTTGTGTACTGAGCAGGATGACACCTCGGCAGTTCAAGGGTTAGGACACCTGGTTCAAACCGATTATACCAAACTAACTGCCAATGAAATCTATCTTCTACTAGGCAAGCCAAATGTCATCACAGTTGAAAAAGAAGACCTGGATGTCGAGCTGCTACGCGCTTTAAATGAGCTATGTCGGGTATATCCTAACCCTGATGCGGTGGAAATATCTCAGAACCGTCGCTCTGAAAAGAAGTTCATCGAGTCATTAGGATTTGCGGTAGCCCCCTGGGCGGCAACTGATCACGTTGAATCTTTAATGAATGCGGGCATTAAGCTTGGCTGGCCCTTAATCATCAAACGCTGCTCGACAGGTTACGATGGTAAAGGCCAATGGCGCGTTCACAATCTGCAGGAAGCATGTGAAGTTCTTGAAAAGGCAGCCCCTAAAGAGACTTTTATCGCTGAGCAGATGATTGATTTTGATAAAGAAGTGTCTATCGTTTCTGCGCGCGACCAGCATGGCAATATCATGCACTACAGCTTGACTGAAAATGTTCATAAAGACGGCATCCTGCATTTTAGTTTTGCGCCAGCCAAAGACGTCAGCGATGAAGTCATTGAACAGGCCCAAAAAATAGCCAGCGCTGCACTTAAGGAGCTGGATTATGTTGGTGTGCTGACTATTGAGTTTTTCCTCAAAGATGGGCAGTTACTCATCAATGAGTTTGCACCACGCGTCCATAACAGTGGACACTGGACACAGATTGGCTGTAATTCATCGCAGTTCCACAAGCATATCCGCGCCATCAGTGGTCAGGCGATAGCCCAGGCACCTAATAAAGGCTATTCAGCCATGGTCAACCTATTAGGCAAAGCGCCAATTGATAAGCATCTGCTTGATGATGAGCTGCAAATTCATTGGTATAACAAGTCAGTAAAGCCTGGTCGAAAAGTAGGTCATATTAATATCAATGATATGGATGCAGCCAAAGTGGAAGCCAAGCTTCACCAGACACTGCTTGATATTAACAACCCTCAGTCATCATTAAGCCAGACAGCTTAGTGGTTTCGGAGAGAGTATAAGACACAAAAAAGCCCGCTGAGAAGCGGGCTTTTTTGTGTGCTGTTTTCAACTAAGGATTAATGTTACCGCTATAGGTAGAGTAACCCACAAAACTCACCAACTGATTAGTCATTTCTTTAATATCATCGATGACTCCATCGCCATTCTGATCATATTCTCGCTTAATAAGCGCACTATTACTGTCATAGGCATAGTCAGTCACTATATTGTAATTCCCGTTATTACCAGAGTCGAATAAAGACCGTGTTAGATTGCCATTAGCGTCGTATTGATAATAAGTCACGTAGTCCAATACCCGATCACCATCATTGTCATTCCCTTCGGACACCTTATTGTTATTATCATCATAGACAGCTAAATAATAATAATTAAATAAACCATCGCCGTTCCAATCGATTCGCTGCTCAATCCAGTTACCATTATCGTCGTAATCATCTTCCCAAATTAAATCATAAACGCCATCATTATTATTGTCTTCATAGCGAGTTAGTACTTGATGGTATTCGTTGTAACTCTTGGTCGTTAACCTGTCGATTAGCCCGTCTCCATTAAAATCAAATTCTAAGAGGATGGGAAAACCGTCTGAATTGTTTTCATACATTACGGTATAGTCATCAATTCCATCGGCATCATAATCTTCCGACCCTCTTATTAGATAGCCGTTCTCATCATATACCCACTCCCTGATCAGATTATTGACTCCATCATTTTCGTAATCTGCCGCAAAGAATATCTGATTGTTATTTGCATCATACCGGGCCTCATCACTATAGGTTACAGTACCGGTCGTATCGTCAAAGTCGTAATAGGAGGTCGCATAACCATCGGCGTTATACTCTATATGATAGCTTTCTTCATCGGTTCCATCCCCATCACTATCCATGCCCCAGCGTGTTACTCGGCCCAAACTGTTGTACTGATAATTTTCACCGTAGTCAGTCACACCATCACCATTACTGTCTATCTCAAGCTTGAGTAACTGACCATGGATGTTATAAGTATTAACCTTACTATAACCACTGACTAGCTCCTGGTAAGACAGAAGATCACCATAATTGTTGAACTGATATTCCTCCGTTTCACCACTAGGGTGAGTGATCTGGCTTACCATCAGGCGACTGTCATAGCTTATGGCTTGGTTACTTTCTAATATGCCATCACCGTTGGAATCATGTTTGAATGTTGTAGCAGAATAGATTTGAGGTGTGATTCCCAAATAAGCATAAAGATTATCTAACACCTGATTAAGGCTAATGATTCGAGCATTTTCAGTAGCATTATTGTTATAAGCTCGGAAAGATTGCACCCCAAAATCAGTGTTGTAAAAATAGAAGCCTCTAACTGCTTGAGCTGGATCCAATGCTTTTGCAAAAGCGCTATGCACACCGGGTTTGATAAGGATTCCATTACTGGCATCTTTGTCAGAATCGGCGGTATAGAGTATGGTCATCGTGTTGACGAACCTTACATCGGGATCCGATTTTACCCGACCATCATACAACGTATTCAGTTTCTCAAGATATTTTCGAGTTGCTGTGGTTGTTTCAGGTAAAGCCGCTCCAGGCATTAAATCAAAGGGGTCCAAACTTGCAGCAACATCCACGGCATCACCTAGCTGTGTTGCTCCAATATAAAAACGGATAGTTTCTCCTTCGAAATAACTGAATTCTCCGGCTGCTGTAGTAACTCCAGATTGCGTTTCAGTGGCATAAGCAAGGCCTTGAACAGTCCCCCCCATAAAAACACCGGTTTTCGTCTGTGGCTCAGGTGTTTTTTCTTCCGAACCACTACTACCACCGCCACTGCACCCACTCAGCCAACCGGCCATTAGCCCAATCACTAGTAATCGCAATTTATTATTGTTACTAAACATAAGCACCCCTTTTAAACCTATCTTTGAACCCTAAAATATCCACTCAAGCCTTATCGGCTTGTTTCCTGTTACTAGGCACTACAACATACAAATATGCAGGGAATATGCAGGGAAACTCAAATCATTAAAAGGCAAAAAAAAAGCCCGCTTTCTGCAGGCTTTTTTACGATTAAAATTGTCATTGATTAACTTGTCATACTTTCCCAAAACTTTTTAACACCGTCGAACCAACCTTTTTCTTTCGGACTATTTTTGCCGCTGGCCAGTGTCTCACCAAATTGCTTCAGCAATTCTTTTTGCTCTTTGCCTAAACTAACTGGGGTTTCGAGCACCACACGACACATCAAGTCACCGGTGTATCCCGCTCGCATGGCTTTAACGCCTTTACCTTTTAAGCGGAACATTTTCCCGGTTTGCGTTTCTGCTGGAATTTTAAGAGAAACACGTCCTTCTAAAGTTGGCACTTCGATTTCACCCCCTAGCGCAGCAGTCACAAAATTGACCGGCACTTCGCAGTAAAGATTAGCGCCATCGCGTACAAAAATCGGATGTTCTTTGACATGCACCTGTACGTACAAATCACCCGTAACTGCACCTGGACCACCTGCTTCGCCTTCGCCAGACAGACGAATACGATCGCCAGTATCAATACCAGCTGGAATCTTAACTTGCAGGGTTTTAGTTTTCTGAACTCGTCCCTGACCATGGCAATCAGGGCAAGGATCTTTAATGATCTGACCGGTGCCACGGCAATCAGGACAGGTTTGTTGCACTGAAAAGAAGCCCTGAGTCATGCGCACAGCGCCTTGACCATGACAGGTGCTACAGGTAGCTGTGCCTGTGCCCGCTTTAGCACCAGAGCCATCGCAAGTTTCACAGTTAACCATGGTCGGAATACGAATGGTTTTAGTCACACCAGATACGGCTTCTTCCAATGTGATCTCCATGTTGTACTGTAAATCAGAGCCACGTGCCTGACGTCGACCACCGCCGCCACGACGACCGCCGCCAAAGATATCACCAAACACATCGCCAAAAATGTCACCAAAGTCAGCACCATGGAAACCCCCATGACCACCACCCATGTTCGGATCTACGCCGGCATGACCATACTGATCATATGCTTGGCGCTTTTGTGGATCATTTAGAACCTCATAGGCTTCTTTGGCTTCCTTAAAACGTGCTTCCGCATCCTTGTCATCAGGGTTACGATCCGGATGGTTTTTCATAGCCAAACGGCGATAAGCCTTTTTTAACTCGGCTTTATCCGCAGACTTTGATACACCCAATACTTCGTAATAATCTCTTTTTGACATACTTAACTACTTTGGTTGTTGATCTCTTTTGGTTTTTGAGCTCTGGCTGACTTGCAGCTCACTACAGCAAACGCAGGACGGTATCCCAATGGATCCTATCCTGCGTTATCGTTGTTCCATTTTCGACTTAAAGCTTAATGCTAGCTCTAAATTAGCGAGATATTTGGTTCGAGAGTAAAGTAATTAATTTTTTACATAACTTTCGAACTAACATCTAGCACTCTCTAACTAAGAACTTTTAGGTTCTGACGCGGCGCAATGTTGGGTGAGACGCGGAATGCACAAATAGTGCCTGAGCATCGAAACCAACATTGCAACAAAGTCAGAAGCAAAAAGGGCTAGTTAGAGCTTATTACTTTTTATCTTCGTCTTTAACTTCCGTAAACTCTGCATCCACCACATCATCAGCAGCGCCTTGACCTTGCGCTTGCTCACCACCAGCCTGCTGGCCGGCTTCTGCTTGCGCTTGAGCGTTAGCATACATACGCTCTGCTAACTTGGCTGATGCTTGGCTTAAAGCTTCGGTTTTGGCTTTGATATCTTCGATCTCATTGCCTTTAATCGCTTCTTCTAGCTCGTTGGCTGCTTTCTCAATGGCTTCTTTTTCGCCTTCTTCGAAAGTGATGTTTTCATCTTTTAGCGATTTACGAGTTGCGTGCACCAAACCATCAGCCTGGTTACGCGCTTCGACAAGCTCCTGGAATTTCTTATCGTCTTCAGCATGCGCCTCAGCATCTTTAATCATTTGATCGACTTCTTCCTCGCTCAAACCTGAAGAGGCTTTAATCTGAATCGATTGCTCTTTACCAGTCGCTTTATCTTTCGCTGATACGTGCATAATACCGTTTGCATCAATATCGAAAGTGACTTCAATTTGTGGCATACCGCGTGGCGCAGGTGGAATGTCCGCCAAGTCGAAACGACCTAGTGACTTATTCTCAGAAGCCATTTTACGCTCACCCTGTAACACGTGAACGGTTACTGCGGTTTGGTTATCGTCGGCTGTTGAGAAAGTTTGCGATGCCTTAGTTGGGATCGTGGTGTTTTTCTCAATCAGCGGAGTCATAACGCCACCCATGGTTTCGATACCAAGCGACAATGGTGTTACGTCCAGTAGCAATACGTCTTTAACATCACCAGACAATACAGCACCCTGAATCGCGGCACCGACTGCAACGGCTTCGTCTGGGTTAACGTCTTTACGTGGTTCTTTGCCGAAGAAACCGGCTACGGCTTCTTGTACTTTCGGCATACGGGTTTGTCCACCCACTAGAATCACATCATTAATTTCTGAAGTTGATAAACCTGCATCTTTCAATGCCTGCTTAACTGGTTCCATGCTGCGCTCAATCAAGTCTTCAACTAGCGCTTCTAATTTAGCGCGAGTCAATTTCAAGTTTAAGTGCTTAGGACCTGTTGCATCAGCTGTGATGTATGGCAGGTTGATTTCAGTTTGCGTGCTTGAAGACAATTCAATCTTAGCTTTCTCGCCCGCTTCTTTTAAACGTTGCATGGCTAGCGCATCGCCTTTCAGGTCGATGCCTGAGTCTTTCTTGAACTCTGCTGCCAAATATTCGATAACGCGCATATCGAAATCTTCACCACCCAGGAATGTATCACCGTTAGTCGACAATACTTCGAAAGTGTGTTCGCCATCGACTTCAGCGATTTCGATGATAGAGATATCGAATGTACCACCACCTAAATCGTAAACTGCGATAGTGCGATCGCCACGCTCTTTGTCCATACCATAGGCAAGAGCTGCCGCGGTTGGCTCATTGATAATACGCTTAACATCAAGACCCGCGATACGGCCAGCGTCTTTTGTCGCCTGACGTTGTGAGTCATTGAAATACGCAGGAACGGTAATAACCGCTTCCTTAACTTCTTCACCCAGGAAGTCTTCCGCTGTTTTCTTCATTTTCTTAAGAACTTCAGCAGAAATCTGTGGTGGAGCCATTTTTTTACCGTTAGCTTCAACCCAGGCATCGCCGTTATCAGCTTCGATAATGTTGTATGGCACCATGCCTCTGTCTTTTTGAACGACGTCGTCTTTAAACTTACGACCGATCAAACGCTTGATAGCGTACAGAGTATTTTGCGGGTTAGTAACCGCTTGACGCTTTGCTGACTGACCGACCAGAGTCTCGCCGTCAGTAAAGGCAATAATGGATGGGGTTGTACGCGCACCTTCTGCATTCTCGATAACGCGTGGTTTGTCGCCGTCCATAACGGCTACACATGAATTTGTTGTACCTAAGTCAATACCAATGATTTTGGCCATCTTACTACTCCAAAAATAACGTTAAAACTTGCTTGAAACATATATGGGGGGCGGGTTTTAGAGATCAACCCCTTCAACTTACTTTTTTTGGGGTTAATTTTAAAAGGACTGAATTACTAGACTGGATTCAAGACAAGTTCGATCATCTTCTCATGTCGTTTTATCAAGTGTATTGAGGGATGCTATCTCTACTAGAGCTACTGCTTATTATTTGTTAAAGATAATAAAAAATGGCTTTCAGGAAAGCCATTTTTTATATGCCATGTATCAGTACTCGGCGTTATGATATATATTCTGAACGTCGTCCTGGTCATTAGCCATGTCTAAAAATTTCTCAAACATTTCAAGGTCTTCGCCGGAAATTGGCGTCATGACTTTAGGTACAAACTGAATTTCGTCTACTTCAAATTCGATATCACCAAAATGTTCTTGCAGAGCCTGTTTGGCTTTGAAGTAATCGGTTTGTGGAGCAAATACGGTGATTTTGCCATCTTCATGTTCAATGTCAGTGACGTCCACGTCGGCCATCATCAAGGCTTCCAAAGCGCCTTCTTCATCATCACTTTTGAAGACAAAAATAGCACTGTGGTCAAACATGTGCATAACGCTGCCTTCGGTGCCAATTTTGGATTTGGTTTTAACGAAGCACTGACGAACTTCACCAAAGGTGCGATTTGGGTTGTCGGTCAGGCAGTCCACAATCACCATCACATTACCAGGGCCATAACCTTCGTAGCGGGCAACGGCAAAATCTTCGCCAGCTCCACCTTGTGCTTTATCCAGAGCTTTCTGAATAACATGAGCTGGCACCTGATCGCGTTTGGCACGATCCATTAAGCTACGTAATGCTAGATTACTTTCCGGCTCAGCTCCGCCCTGTTTGGCGCAGACGTAGATTTCACGGCTGTATTTACTGTAAACCCGGGCATTTTGATCCGAGGTTTTGGCCATTGATTCTTTACGATTTTGGAACGCGCGACCCATTATTGATACCTTTTACTTCAAAATATTACTGTTAATGTCTTTAATCGTAGCGGCTTTTGCAAAGACACCTCGCTTGAAGCACAGAAGTTTACTCCTCTGCAGGGTTGGTGCAAACTTTTTTCAATGCAACCACAATAGCTTGTTTGCCATCAACATCAATGGATGGCTTGGTTGAAAGCGATACCTTTGGTTCTATTATTAACAAATGCCCCGATTGAAGGCTGATTTTTTCTTGAGTAATTTCTTGCTCCAGACCACTCACTTGGCAATCGCCGTTAACCGCATAGACAAAATTAACATCCGCTAGCGGGAAGTCTTCTATCAGCCCATTATCCTTTAATACCTGTGTCTTAACCTCAAAAGCACCCTGTTTCACCATCAGGTTAAAATCAGTAATAGGGCCATCTATTAATGCAGCGTCAGTTAACAAGCCGCCATCAAAAGTGGCTAAATCCAAGGGTTCTAACAAACAGTGAGAGCTTATGTTTTCTTTATTATCAAACTCTGAGCCGAACTGATGTCTTAGCTTTAGACCATTTCCAGTAAGCAAAAATAAATAGCGTTGTATGCCGGTAAAGTTTGAAAAAATGCCATCTTCAGCCACACCAGCAATGCTCAGTCGCCAGTCAAAATCGTTTACATCTCCACCTTCGCTGATTGCCAGTTCAGTGGTCATGCCTTTGCCATTTTTCCAGGGGATCTGCTTGAACCGTTGAGGAGGTATTATGGTAAACAATTAACAATCCTTAGTGATTTTTTTCAAAAGCTAAAGCTGACCAGAAAGTTAATTAACTACTGTGCTACCACCACACGCGCTGGACGAATCAAACGTCCATTTAACGTATAACCTTTCTGGAACACATCGATAACTGTATTCGATTCATGTTCTGGGCTTGGCACCATGGTCATGGCTTCGTGCAATTGCGGGTCGAACACTTCTTCTAGCGGATTCAATTGCTCAACACCGAATTTTTCAAGCGTCGATAGCGTCATTTTCAAGGTCAGTTCCATACCGTCCTGAATCGCTTTACTTTCTTCGCTTTCCGCTTTCAGCAACAAACCCTGCTCGATACTGTCGACTACTGCCAATAGTTCTACAGCGAACTTCTCAATCGCATATTTACGCGCATTGATCACCTCATTCTCAGCACGACGACGAGTATTATCCGCCTCTGCTTTAGTACGAAGTGCTAAGTCTTTATTCTCCGCTGCTTCTTGTCTAGCGGCTTCCAGCTCAGCTTCTAGCTCAGCAAATTTACGGTCTTCTTCAGTCATATCTTCAAATACCTGGCCAGCATCCACCTCGGATTGCTCTGCGTCATTCTGTTCGGTTTCTGCAGCTTCTTGTTCAACCGCATTTTTTATTTCTTCAATCTTGTCTTCAACCGATTGATTTTTGTTGTCTTTTTCAGACATTAGCACTCTCTCCGCTTCTGCATTCAGTAAAATTTTAAACTGGCCGATATATTAGGGTTTAGCTATCCTTTTTCAAGGCTGAGCTGATTAATTTGGCGGTAATATCGACCATCGGAATCACTTTGTCGTAAGCCATGCGCGTCGGCCCGACTACGGCCAAAACACCCACTGCTTTACCGTCGATGGAATAAGGCGCGCCCACCACACTGCATTGCGAGAACACATCATAGCCCGACTCTTCACCAATAAAGAGTTGCACGCCCTCGGCACTCAAACATTTATCCAACAAGGTCAGCATTTGCGTTTTCTCAGCAAAGGCATCAAACAATGACTTCAAATCCGAGATATCGCCGGTATAGTTCAGCAACTGTGACTTGCCAGTAACCTGCACTTCATCATCATTGTCGTCCTTGGAAAAGCCTTTTTCGGCTACCTCCATCATTGACGACATCATGACATCCATCTGTGCGCGATCACTTTTAAGCTCATGCAACAATTCCTGACGAACGGTATTCAGTTCTTTACCAGCAAAGTTGTGATTCACATAATTGGAAGCCTGCTGCAATTCATCGCGCGACACTTCGGAGTCCAGCTGAATGACGCGATTCTGCACTTCTCCGTCATCAAGAATCAGAATCACCAGGATCTTATTCTGCGATAACGGTAAAAACTCAACGTGTTTAACACGCGTCACATCTCGACTGGGTACGCGAATTAGCCCCGTCATATTGGTCATGTTGGACAGCATACGGCTAACACTGGCCAGCATTTCACCGGTTTCTGAGGCACGGCCCAGTTGCTGCTGCAACTGTTTCAGATAGGCTTCTTCGACATTAGAAACCGTTAGCAACTGGTCCACGAACACTCGCACGCCCTGCGCGGTAGGAATCCGTCCCGCTGAGGTATGCGGAGCCGTTAACAGTCCCATGGCTTCCAGATCCTGCATCACATTACGCACCGTGGCTGGACTGACCGCCAACTGCGTTTGCTCCAGTAACTTTTTCGAACCCACAGGTTGGCCACTGGCGATATAGGATTCCACCAGAGCCTTCATCAATGTTTGTGCGCGTTGGTCAAATTTAGTCATAGGTTCATCTTAGCAATTTGGCGTCCATCAAGCCCGCGGTTCGATAAAACCACAAATTATGGCAGACGACTTGCCTATTTGCTCCATATATTCTTAAATGTGGCTCAATATGACAATTACAAGTAGTTAACCACTAATCATGCCGTCAAACCTTAATTTTGCAACCATTGGCATCATGGGCAAGCCAAAACATCACGAAGTTGGCGAAACCATTGTTACCCTCTTTGGCCACCTGCAACAGCAGGACTATCGCGTATTGGTCGAAGAAGCGGTTGCAAAGGAGCTTGCCATCCCTGGTGATGTACAGTGTGATTGGCAAACTTTGGGCGAAAGCTGCGATCTGATTATCGTGGTCGGTGGTGACGGCAGTATGCTGTATGCCGCACGCCTGATGGCAACCTACAACAAGCCGCTGCTCGGAGTAAATCGTGGTTATTTTGGATTCTTAACCGACATTCAGCCACAACAGGTTACCGAAAAAGTCAGCGAAGTATTAACCGGCAACTATAGCGAGGAACATCGCTTTTTGCTGGAAGCCAATATTGATGGCGATGACCGCTCCAGTGATGCGCTCAATGACATTGTGCTCTATCCCGGTGAGATTTCGCGCATGATTGAGTTTGAGGTCTACATCAATGACTCTTTCGTTTACAGCGCTCGAGGCGATGGCTTGATCATTTCCACACCGACAGGTTCAACCGCTTATTCACTGTCCGCTGGCGGACCGATTCTTTCTCCATCCATTAACGCCATTACGTTAGTACCAATGTTCCCACATACTTTATCCAGCCGCCCCATCGTGATTGATGCGGACAGCAAAGTGGATATTGTGTTCAGCAACAGCAATCCAAATGAAGCACGCTTAAGCTGCGATGGTCAGGTGCGCTTCCCGGTGCAACCCGGTGAGAAAATTTGCGTGCGTAAACGTAAAGAAGACTTGTGGTTATTGCACCCAAAAGATTATGATTACTTCCGCTTGTTAAGAACCAAATTAGGCTGGGGCTCGAAGCTCTAAGCTGGACTCTAAACTAGGCCACCAAGAACTTATGCTAACCAGTATTCATATCAAAGATTTCGCCATTATCGATCAACTGGATCTCGACCTGAAATCCGGCATGACTGTGATCACTGGTGAAACCGGTGCCGGTAAGTCGATTATGGTCGATGCATTGTCTTATGCATTGGGTGAGCGCGCCGACAGTAACGTGGTGCGCAACGGTGCCAAACGAGCTGAAATCAGCGCCTATTTTGATATCCAGCAATTACCGCATGTTAAAGACTGGTTAGACGAACAAATGCTAGATGATGACGACCACTGTATTTTGCGTCGCGTCATCAATCATGATGGCCGCTCCAAAGCGTTTGTTAATGGCCAACCGGTCAATCTGGCACAGGTTTCCGAACTCGGTGACTTCCTGGTTGATATCCATGGTCAGCACGAACATCAATCCCTGTTCAAACCTCAGGTACATTTGCAATTACTCGACCGCTACGCGGGACTGACCGAGCAAAGTGCAGAGCTGGCCAAAGTGGCCAGCAAGATCAGTTCCATTTCTTCCAAGCTCAAAGCCTTTCAAAGCGCTTTAAAAGATAAAAATGATCGCAAAGATTTGATCAGCTTTCAGCTACAAGAGCTGGAGCAGGCTCCGATTGATAAAGCCAACGACATTGAGCTGGAACATAAGCGTGCTGCCAACGCCAGTCGCCTGCTAGAAAAAGGTCAACAGAGTCTCGCTGCCCTGAGTGAAGATGAAGATACAATATCCTCTAACCTTGGACGCATTGTCCATAACATCAATGACATGCTGGCAGTGGATGAAGGCTTAAAAAACACCCACGACTTATTGCAGTCAGCGCTGGTTGAAATCGACGAAGCCAGTCATGAGCTGCGCGATTATCTAGAAAGCCTTGATATCGACCCGCAGGCCTATCAAGAACTCGATCAGCAGATTTCACTTTTACACGATCTTGCGCGCAAGCATCAGGTCAGCATGGAAGACCTGCCACAAACCTTACAAGAGTTGCAGCAAGAGCTGGAAAATCTGGAAGGCGATGAGCAAACCTTTGACGATCTTGAAAAAGAACTCTCCAAGCTCGAAAAGCAGTACCTTGAATTGGCCAAAACAATCAGCACCAAGCGCCACCAGGCAGCCAAGAAGCTAAATCAAGAAGTCATTAAATTAATGCAGCAA
The DNA here is from genome assembly GCF_048265365.1 of Kangiella sp. Taxonomy (NCBI): domain Bacteria; kingdom Pseudomonadati; phylum Pseudomonadota; class Gammaproteobacteria; order Kangiellales; family Kangiellaceae; genus Kangiella; species Kangiella sp. Next base: position 606,955 of record NZ_JBLXBT010000001.1, on the reverse strand, counting down.
CTTGGTTTAGGTAATGGTGTTTTTGAAGTGTCCTTTAATGAGCAAGATGCCAATTCACATAAAAGTACCGGTTTGGAAACAGCAGAGTTTATGGTCAGCACTAATCCAGGACAAAAAACGATGCCGCTGCGTAAAGTAGCATCCGGCGGTGAACTATCCCGTATCAGCCTGGCACTGCAGGTCATCAACGCACAAACTACCCAATTACCCACCCTGATATTCGACGAAGTGGATGTCGGCATTGGTGGTGGGACCGCCGAAATCGTCGGTAAGCTATTAGCAGAGCTTGGCAAGCAAGCCCAAATTCTGTGCGTGACCCATCAGGCACAGGTCGCCGCTCAAGGCCACCACCACCTGCAAGTCAGCAAATCACAAGACAAGAAAGCTACCCAAACGCAGCTGCTTGAGATCACCCAAACTCAGCGTATTGAAGAAATTGCCCGCATGATAGGCGGCGTCGAAATCACCGAAACTATTCGCCAGCACGCCAAGGAATTATTGAAGTCGGCATAAAAAAAAGAGCGGCAAAACCACTCTTTTTTATCTCTGTCTCAGTTCATTTTTTCGCTGGAATAGAAAGCTCTGGACGGTGACGATAGATATTGTATTTAGTCTTACTATAGCTTTGACTAAACCGATCAAATATCTTATCTACTTTGTCTTCTGAACCTAAATGTTTTTCCGCAAGATCACCAAAGCTAGGCTCCGGTGGCTGCATATCAGCAAAGTTCTTGAACGGGAAGGCCAGTTGTAACCTGCTAGGACCAGTCACACTATAATTCCAGCCCCAATTACGATCCCATTTAATTGCTTTAGCCAAGTCGCTAATCTCCTTAACTGAATCGCTAACATCCGAGTCTGGTTTCAAATAATATGTACGGACACCAACAAACTGATAACTCACATCATCATTCCAGTGACTATTTTCCATATCTACCCAACTGTAGTGGTGCTCATAACGCTCAACATGCTTACCGGCACCGTTTTCCCAGTCAGACATTATTTTTGAGTTATCTGCCCATTTGGAATATGCATCCTGGTCAGCCCATTTAAAGCAGCAATACCGGATAATATATCGATTAAAGTGAGACCCGGTGTGAGGAGTATAGACCTGCCAGCTTCGAGTATCGCCTGCCTTTTGACGAGCTTTAATGTGTGACTTAAAAGCTGCTTCAAAGTCTTTTTCCGAGCCCTGTTTAACATCCATTGCCCACATACTAACCAACGCCGGCGGTTTTTCCTCCGCTGCAAACAGTGTCAATGGATTGAGTAAAAAGGCAAACAACGCGAGAATCGCGGTTTTTATTAGAGAATGCTTGTACATGGTAAAACTCCTTCTTGGTTGTTAGTCAATCCCCTGTCAATCACAAGCATTAGGCGCCAAATTTAGCACCAAGTTTCAAAATCTTACCCGACGCTGTACAAAAATCAACCAATTTCAATTTATTTTACAACAATTTAGCCATTCACTACTCTTTGCCTATCCCTGCACCATTCGTCATAATGCCCTGCAACGAAAAACATCTTCCTATTGGTGTGCATGGCACTTGAACCTTACTTTTTAATCTTACTGCTGGGGCTCGGCTTACTGAACGGCGTTCTCGCCGGTTTGTTCGGTATTGGCGGGGGCCTGGTGATTGTTCCGGCGATGGTCTGGCTGTTGCCGCAAATTGGCGTACCGGACCAGCACATCATGCACATGGCATTGGCCACGTCGATGGCAACCATCTGCTTTATCGCTGTTTCATCCGCCCTGGCGCACTATCGCCGTGGTTCTGTTTCAGTTCGATTATTAAAGTTACTCGTGCCGGGAATTATGGTAGGCGCTTTATTGGGTGCCTATTTAGCCAAGCTGATGAATACTGAGTGGCTGGCCTGGATATTTGGCTTTTTCTCGATCTTGATGGGCTTGCGCATGATGATCGATAAATTGCCGGTGGCTAAAGGCGAGCGTCTGCACTGGCAACAGGCAGCACCCAGCGCGGTGGTAATGGGCGCCTTGTCCTCATTAGTTGGGATTGGTGGCGGTAGTCTGGTGGTGCCTTATCTGTTGTTTCATAAAGAAAAGCTGGTGTTATCGATTGGCACAGCCGCTGCCTGTGGTTTGCCGTTGGCAGTGATGGCCGCCGTGGGCTATATATTACTGGGCTGGAATGTGGTCGGGTTGCCAGATTATCATTTGGGATATGTTTATCTGCCTGCTATGATTGCGATTGCCGTCGGCTCAATCATCACCGCGCCTTTTGGTGCCTATCTTGCGCACCGTTTGCCAACCAAGGTGATAAAACGCTTTTTCGCCATCTTGCTGATCGTAGTCGGCGTTAAAATTATTACAAAATACTGATAAAACAATATGTTAGAGAGATAAATGAACTTACCAAACATTGACCCAATTATTTTTGAAATAGGCCCAATTGCCCTGCGTTGGTATGGGCTTATGTATTTGCTGGGGTTTATTGCCGCCTGGATGCTCGGCAACTATCGCGCCACTCGCCCTAATTCGGGCTGGACTAAAGATCAGGTCGCCGACTTCCTGTTTTATGCCTTCATCGGCGTCATCATTGGTGGCCGCGTTGGTTATGTAGTGTTCTATGGTTTCGAATGGTGGAAGCAGGACTTCTGGTATCTGTTCAAGATCTGGGAAGGCGGCATGGCGTTCCACGGCGGTATGCTCGGGGTTGCCGGTGGTGCCTGGTATTTTGCTCGGAAAAGCAAAAAATCTTTCTTCGAAGTTACCGATTTTGTTATTCCTCTGGTGCCGCTTGGCTTAATGTTTGGCCGTATCGGCAATTTTATCAATGGCGAGCTATGGGGACGTGAAGCAAGCGCTGACTTCTTCCTGGCCATGCGCTTCCCGGGTGACCAACTTGGCTTATTGCGCCATCCATCTCAATTGTACGAAGCACTATTTGAAGGCTTAATCTTATTTATCGTGCTTTGGCTCTATTCAGCCAAGCCTCGCCCCCGTATGGCGGTGTCGGGTTTGTTCCTGTTAGGGTATGGCACAGCACGCTTCTGTATCGAATTTTTCCGCGAGCCAGATGCTCACCTGGGCGAAATCATTTCCTGGCTCACCATGGGGCAGGTGCTCAGCGCACCAATGATTGTAGCGGGTGTCATTTTATTGGTAATGGCCTACAGCAAAAAGGCAAAACAGGCTTAATTGATTTTGCATTCAATTGACAAGACGACAGGGTAGAAACGGTAGTCACTATGAAACAATATCTCGATATGATGCGCCATGTTTTAGACAATGGTGAAGACAAAGGCGATAGAACTGGAACTGGAACGCGTAGCGTATTTGGCTACCAGATGCGTTTTAATTTACAGGATGGTTTCCCATTAGTTACCACTAAAAAATTACACCTTCGCTCGATTATTTATGAATTGCTATGGTTCTTAAATGGCGATACCAACATTAAATACCTAAAAGATAATGGTGTCTCGATCTGGGATGATTGGGCCGATGATAATGGTGACCTTGGTCCTGTGTATGGTGAGCAATGGCGCTCCTGGAAAAAACCGGACGGCACCACCATTGATCAAATTAGCAACGTGCTAAATCAAATTAAAACCAATCCAGACAGTCGGCGCTTGATGGTTGTGGCCTATAATCCAGGTGTTGCTGATGAAATGGCTTTACCACCTTGCCACTCACTGTTCCAGTTCTATGTCGCCAACGGCAAACTATCCTGCCAGCTGTATCAACGCAGCGCAGACATTTTCCTGGGCGTGCCCTTTAATATTGCGTCCTATGCTCTATTAACTCATATGATGGCACAGCAGACGGGATTGGATGTTGGCGAATTTATCTGGACCGGCGGAGACACTCACTTGTACAGCAATCATTTTGAGCAAGCCAAAGAACAGCTATCGCGCGACACATTGCCGCTACCCAAACTGAATATCAAACGTAAGCCAGATTCTTTATTTGATTATCAATTCGAAGATTTTGAAATTGTCGGTTACGAAAGTCATCCACACATCAAAGCACCGGTAGCCGTTTAGGATTCTGATATGAGCAAGCCGACCTTCAGCAGACCGAGCATAAGTTTAATCGTCGCCATGGCCAATGATCGAGTCATCGGTAAAGACAATGAAATGCCGTGGCATCTGCCCGCTGATTTGAAACATTTTAAAGCAGTCACCTTAGGCAAGCCGGTGATCATGGGTCGTAAAACGCATGAATCGATTGGTATGGTGTTACCTGGCCGCAAAAATATCATCATCAGTCGCAACCCTGATTACCGTTCAGCATTTCATAACGAACAGTGTCAAGTCGTCACCAGCCTTGAACAAGCCTTTAACGCAGCAGGCGAAGCCGAAGAGGTCATGATTATCGGCGGTGCCAATATTTACAGCCAAATGATCGACCATGCCGACACACTCTATTTAACCTTTATTGATTTAGATGCCGACGGCGACGCCCGCTTCCCCGACTGGACGCATTTAGAATGGCAAGAAGTGTCTCGCGAAAAGCATCAGCCCGATGACAAAAACCCCTATCATTATCAGTTTGTCGAGTTGAAAAGGGTTAGCGGTTAGTTTTTAGATATATACGGCATAAAAAAAGAGGTGCGTCACGACGCACCCTACGTTTAAAATTACCGTAACAACAAAATAACAATCCCCACCAACATCAAGACTAATAAAATCCCCTGGATTAACCGTTTCATACATGACTCCCGTCTTTGAGTATAATCATATAACGGTGAGCAAATAGATTTATTCCATTTCAGAAGAATTTCATCAAACCTTCTCCGCATGAACCAGGTAACGTAATGGTCCTCCCACTTCTAGGGTGTTGAATGGATAACAGGTCACCAGGGTGAGCTGGTTGAAGCCTCTATCCTGAATCTGATCAGTTTCTATATTGTGTACCTCTATCCCGGTCACTTTGAACTGATGAACCACACCATATTTGTCCTGTATGGAAATCTCGTCACCAGCTTTGAGGTATTGCAGGAACTCGAAGTGTGTATCTCGGTGTCCCCCCAGAATGGTATGGCCAGCCTGTTCGGGTAGGCTACTTGATAGAAGGTGGCCGGGGCCAAATGCTAGGTTGCGACCTGAGGCTCCGGATAAGACTAACTGCTCAATGTTTTGACTCGGAACCTGCAACTTGGCTATGGGGAAGGTATCTGCCCAATCCCAGGGTTTGTGTTCTTGTCCGTCGGTTAAGGTTTGCTGCCAGGCGTCTTCTAGCAAGTATTGAGCGAGGATAGCTTTGGCTTTGATGTAGCCGGCCTGACCAAAAGCGGTAAGGCTTATGGCCAGCAGGGCGCAGAGAACACCGTATTGTCGTAAGAACTTCTTCATGATGACTCTCTTAAGCATCGTTACGGTTACGGCGGCTTAGAGTGAACTGATAAACCATAGCCAACAGCAAAGACAGTAAACCAATAAGCATGGCAAAGTTAGCCGCTGTGCCGCCTTGCGGGTACCCATGTTGAGAGTCATTAGGCGCTTTCCATCCGGCAGGAGTGCGATTGGCTAGTTGTAACTTTTTTAATTCTTCCATCACGCGCGCTGGTGTTTTATCAACGGCAACCAGGCTGGTGTAGTCGGACACCAGGTGATAGTCCAGTGCGGTTTGCAGAATCTGTTGGCGAGATTGATCATGGCTCATCGCAAAGTCACTTTTAATCGAATCAATTTTCATGCGCGCCCAAAGTCGTGCAATACCTTTGTCCTTTCCGTTGGTAACAGGTGGCAACTTGAATGACCAGTCATACGAATCAGCCTGTCCTTTCACCTGTAAGGAATCCTGCATACCTTTAGGTGTTCGATAGGACACGAACAAAGGTTCACCAAGGTATAGATCACGCAGGTGACCGGGATACAGTTCTAACTGGCTGGCAGATGCCTTTTCTTGTGATAAGTGTTCCAGAGAAAGGTTTTCCAAGGCTGGGTAACGTAGTTTTTTGAACAGCTGCTCTAACTTGGTCTGTACTTCTGTAGCCTTACCGATATAGGTAAAAGTGCCACGACCATAGTTGGCGGCTTTACTCATAAAATAGCTGTTTGGAGCTGCCCCAATACCGATGGTGAATAAACGATTATTGCCCAGCTGATTTTCGATCATCTGGAAGATCTGACGCTCGTTGCCAATACTGCCATCAGTCAAAAATACGACCTGACGTAACAAAGTACTGTTAGGTTTATCGAGCGCCAGATTAATGGCTTTAGCAATCTCAGTGCCGCCATCGGCTTCGAGAGTGGCGACAAAATATTTTGCCATCTCTAGGTTAGATTGGGTGGCAGGAACTGCTTCATCAAATAGTTTTCTCGCTTCATGATCAAAGTCTAAGATATTGAATGTATCGTTAGTGCCAAGTTGCGTTAGTGCGTAATACAACCCTTGCTTCGCTTGCTGCATCGATTCACCAGACATGGAACCGGAAGAATCGATAACGAAAATCATCTCACGAGGCTGTGTTTTTTGTTGCACAAAATCGTGAGTTGGCGGCAACATCATCAAAACATGATAATTGTGATCGTCATGACTTTCGCTAAACAGAGCTACTCTAGGCTCCTGACCTAATTGTGGTTGCCAATTAAGTACAAAATCACGTTCGGCCTGTGCTGGGTTTTCCAACAAAATAGTATATTGGTCGCCAGTCTGTTGAGTAATGATCTGATGATAGGGGCTTTCTAATAGTGATAGAGCAAAGCCCGGATTCAGATGAACGGATATGTTGGCGGGTCTATCTGGTTGCCCACCAGTATTGAACATAGTTGTAGCTGGCGACAGCTCGGCACTGTCATGTGCAGGAGTTTCTAGATAGACGGTTTCAAAGTCATCCGAAGAGTAGTAGTCATAACCACTATCGGATTTAGTTGTGATTTCAGCCGGTTCATATCGTGGCGTGATACCTAAAGGCATACGCACAGAAAAGTGAGTACCGTCATTATGAACCAGCTGCTGAAACTCGATATGGATGGTGATGCTTTCACCCGGTGCAATATTGGCCAACTTGGTCGTAAATAAGTTATCCCGAACCTGCTCTACCAGACTGGCACGCTTGCCTTCTGCTTTGGCTTTTTGGTAGGTACGTTGCGCCTGCTGCTTTTCCTGAACCTCACCTTCGATAACGCGCTGGCCGATATGCATTTTCAAAGTGTCAACCGCTGCATTTTCCGGCAATGGGAATTGATAAACACCTTCAAGCCATTGTGCCGATTCGTTGGAAAAAGTTTGCTTAACTGACACACGAGAAACGACGCTGTTGATGTGCATCTCGATATCAGTGGAGAGTGGTAATTGCTTAAACGATAAATCACTTTCTAGTGAACGATAGTTAATGCTAGAAGGAAATGTCTCTCCCACCGCATGACTAGCTGTATTAGTCGCTAAAAAAAATGCTCCCCAAAATAAAAAGAATAGTACCCGCTTCATGGTTGCTCCTGACTCATTAGTTGTTATGAGCTATTAGAACAAGAGACTATGACGGGAATGATTTGGTAAAATGGGGAGTCATTACTAAATGTGGCAAAAATGTGGCGTCTTACAAGAGAGGACTAAACTAACAACAATCAAAAAAAGGCCTGCCGAAGCAGGCCGAACAGTCTCTTTGGAGAGAGTTTATGAAACCTGTTGTCTATTAAGCTGGTTGCAATGATTTCAAATCCACAATCACGCGTCCGAATGGCCATACAGCGAGTTTAACCATTTTGAAGTGTTGGATACCGAATGGGATACCAATGATGGTTAAGCACAGGAATAAGCCCCAGAACAGGTGGTTAAGCACAACCCAAACACCACCAAAAATTAACCAGATAATATTAAGTAGTACATTAGGAATACCCGCCATCGGTTGGTCGTGGCGCATTCGAGTGTCCTGCCCGAATGGGAACAAGGAAAAAATAGCTAGCTTAAATAGTTGTACGCCCCACGGAATTCCAATCAGAGTTAAGCAGAGTGCGATACCGCCTGCGATGTAACCTAGAAAGACGAAAATACCGCCAAACAGTAACCATAAGATGTTTAATAATAGTGACATGGTGTGTTCCTCACTGAATCTATAGTTTCATTTAAGCGCAAGGAAGTTTGGTTTGAAAGCGGTAAAACGCAACAAAATTGCCTGAAATGTTAACAATTGTTGCATCTGCAACAGTTAGGACTGCAGGAGCAACTTGAACAAATTAATCGGTGAAGTGCTATTGTCGAAATAGTCCTGACGTTGGAATTCGAAGCCCAGTTTTTTAAGAAGGTGCTCGGATACGTGATTATTGGGTGAAGTAATGGCGTAAAGGTTGGTTTGGCCTTGTGCCTTGCTATGCTGCAAGATTGCCTGCGAAGATTCTTGAGCATAACCCTGCCCACAAAATTGGGTTATGAAGGCAAAACCAATATCAGGAGCATCAAGATAGTCACGTTTGATTAGGCCATTAACACCAACTGCCTGGCCATTGTCTTTTCGTTCTGCCAGATACAGCCAGAAGCCATAATGCTTGTAGTTGTCCTGTACTTTTTGAATAAATACTTCGGCATCTTTGGGTGAATGGACGCCGCGATCGCCAATGTACTTAATAAAGTTCGGTTGGTTGTAAAGCTGATAAATAAAATTAGCATCTGAATGTTGCAGATGGCGTATTCGAAGGCGTTCAGTTTCAGCGATGATCATGAATAGTTAGTTTTCATTAGTATGTGGATACTCTGCCACGAATTTAGGTTAAAAAGAAATAGTATCACCTTATAATCGTGAAGGGATTTGAATTCTGGATTATAAAAGAAAAAAAACCGGCTACTTGAGCCGGCTTTTTGAACTGCTGAGAGACTGATTAGAACAAGTCTTTGCAGGTTTCTGCTTCTTCTTGCAATTCTTTTTGTGACTCGATCATTTTGTCTTTGATGAAGTCTGATACTTCAAGACCTTGAACGATTTCATAGTCACCATTCTTACAAACTACTGGGTAAGAGTAGATTAAGCCTTCTTCGATGCCGTAGCTGCCATCTGAAGGAACGGCCATGCTGACCCAGTCACCGTCTGCTGAACCTAGTACCCAATCATGCATATGATCAAGGATAGCGTTGGCAGCTGAAGCGGCTGATGAAGCACCACGTGCAGCAATTACCGCTGCGCCACGCTTAGCAACAATTGGCATGAACTCTTCTTTAGCCCAGGTTGCATCAACTTTGTCAGCAGCTTTATCGCCATTAACAGTTGCGAAAGATATGTCTGGAACCTGAGTAACTGAATGGTTACCCCAGATGATCATTTTCTTGATTCCCGCAATCTCAGCATCCGCTTTTTCCGCTAACTGATAAATCGCGCGGTTATGATCAAGACGAGTCAAAGCAGAGATATTGCGCTGATTAATACTCGGCGCATTTTTAGCAAGGATGTATGCATTGGTGTTAGCAGGATTGCCCACTACTAAGATTTTAATGTTCTTGTCAGCTACTTGGTCAATCACTTTACCTAACGCACTGAAGATCTTGCCGTTATCAGTTAATAGGTCTTTACGTTCCATGCCTGGGCCGCGAGGCTTAGCACCAACCATCAGGCCGATGTTAGCATCTTTAAAAGCAACGGCTGGGTCGTCAGTTACAACGATATCTTTTACCAGTGGAAATGCGCAGTCATTCAATTCCATTGCAACCGCTTCACACACTTTAAGTGCTGGAGTGATTTCTAAAAGGTTAAGAATTACTGGCTGATCTTTGCCTAGCATTTCACCGCTGGCGATACGGAATAATAGTGAATAACAAATTTGGCCGGCTGCACCGGTAACAGTAACGCGAACAGGCTGTTTCATTCCTGAATCCTCGGTTATTTTAGATGATGAAATAAGGCCGCAACTTTAGCATAAAATAAGGCTAAATCCTATGATCGACGGGCTACAAAGCGCAGTTTAAGCAAAAAACATGTTGTCGATTTAGATGCTGTTGTGAGAACTAAACGTCAGCAAATTCCTTACGAGAACCTAGCCAACGTTGGCAGATTTTATGGGCAAGCTCATTATTTTCAGCAATTAAATCATGTGCTTGTTGCTGAATGGCCGGTATCAGCTCAGCATCACGCACTAAGTTAGCAAAGCGTAAGCTGACTTCACCGGTCTGGCGAGTGCCCAGCATTTCACCGGGACCTCTTAAGCGCAGGTCTTCTTCAGCAATGACAAAACCATCGTTGGTTTCACGCATGACCTGAATGCGAGCTTTGGCATTGTCGGAAATCGGGTGCTGATAAAGAAGAACACAGTGACTTTCTACTGAACCTCGGCCAACTCGCCCACGTAGCTGGTGTAATTGTGATAATCCAAGCCGTTCAGGGTTTTCAACGACCATCAAGCTGGCGTTAGGTACATCAACGCCCACTTCGATAACGGTTGTGGCAACCAGAATATCCAGCTCTCCTTGCTTGAACTTATCCATGACCAGTTGTTTTTGTTCTGGCTTTAAGCGGCCGTGCAATAAGCCGACACGGCAATTGGGCAACTGTTGTGTCAGCTGGTTAGCCGCAGATTCGGCGGCCTGACATTGGATTTCTTCCGACTCGTCGATCAAGGTGCAGACCCAATAAACCTGACGATTTTCTTCTCGGCAAGCTGTGTCGATGCGCTTGATGACCTGATCGCGTTTTTGATCAGAAAGCGCCACGGTTTGTACCGGAGTTCTTCCTGGAGGCAGCTCATCAATAATCGAAACATCCATATCGGCATAGACGGTCATAGCCAAGGTTCGAGGAATCGGTGTGGCGGTCATCATCAGCTGATGCAGTTGCAAACCATCAGGCGCTTTTTGCTTAAGCATCAAACGCTGATTGACGCCAAAACGATGCTGTTCATCAATAATCGCTAAACCTAGTTTGTGGTATTCCACGCCTTTCTGGAACAGAGCATGAGTCCCGACGATTAATTTGGCTTGGCCGCTGGCAATCGATTCGAGCGCGCTTTTGCGCTGACTGGCAGCTAATTTACTGGCCAGGAAAACACAGGGAATATTCATCGCCTCAAACCATTGAACAAATGACTGGTAATGTTGATCGGCCAATAACTCGGTGGGAGCCATAATCGCCACTTGGTAACCCGCTTCGATCGCTTGCAGCGCAGCTTGAGCAGCGACCAGCGTTTTGCCCGCGCCAACATCACCTTGTAATAAACGCAACATGGGATGCGGTTGTTCTAAATCTTTGATGATTTCCTGAGTAACTCTTTGTTGGGCTTTTGTTGGCTTGAAAGGCAATTGTTGCAACAATTGATCCTGCAATTTCCCAGAGCTTTTAAGTACCGGTGCGGAATAATCTTTTTGCTGATTGCGCTGTAACAACAAACTCAATTGCTGCGCCAATAGTTCTTCGCTGATGAGGCGTCGCACGGCCGGTGTCTGATTGGATTGTAATTGTACTAAGTCAGCATCTTTTGGCGGTGAATGAATCCAGCCCAATGATGCATTGATGTCCGGTAATTTAAGTGTTTGCAGCAGAGACTGCGGTAACAAATTATCTATTGGATGCTTTTTAAGCAGCGCTACGGCTTGGCGCATCATGTGACGGAAACTGGCTTGATGCAGGCCTTCGGTGGTTGGATAAATCGGTGTTAAGGATTCCAGCAAAGGTGCAGCGGTGGTTGAATTAACTGCGGTTAATTCAGGATGCACCATGGAGAATTGAAAACCAAAACGCCTGACTTCACCAAATGCATAAAACTCTGCACCGCCTTGCAGCCGTTGTTGTTGGCCTTTGTTGAAGTAGAAGAACCGAAAGTCGATACTGGCACTTTCATCACTGGCTCGACAAACTAGTGAGCGCCGTTTGCCGAATTTGACCTGCGCCAATTCGACCGTGACTTTAATTAAAGCACGTTCGCCATCTTTTAAGGAGGCAATAGTTCGCACACGAGTTCTATCTTCGTAGCGCAATGGCAAGTGGAACAATAAATCCAGCACCGATTGGATATGCAACTTCTCAAGTTTTTCAGCCACTTTCGGCCCTACCCCTTTCAGACTGGTGCAGGGCAGATTTTCCAGATTGATGTCAGCTGCAAGTTTGGAAATGGCCATTATTTGAGTGGTTTAGCACCTTCAATGGTGATTTGTGATAGTGCGTTGTTGATAATTTCTAAAGCCTTCTTGCGCGGGAAGCTGCGACGAAAAGCTAATGCCACTTTGCGGCTCGGCTTGGGGTTATCGAATTCTCGCGTGACCAGCCCCAATTTTTCATTATGGAAATTAGACGCGGACCTTGGAATCACGCTAATGCCCAAACCACTGGCCACCATCTGACGAATGGTTTCAATGGAGCTACCAGTGATCCAGTCCTTTTGAGGGTTCAAGCTGGAGTCTTTGCATTGCGGACAGGCTTCGATCACCTGATCGCGGAAACAATGGCCTGCGCCCAACATGATCATGACTTCATCGGCGATATCGACGATGTGTAATTTATCACGCTTCACCCAGGGATGTTTTTCCGGCAGCAAAGCGATGAATTCTTCTTCATACAAAGGAACAACATCCACCTCAGGCTCATCGAAAGGAAGCGCCACGAAAATCACGTCTAACTCGCCGTTACGAAGTTTGGTTCGTAAATTGTGGGTGTAATCCTCATCAATATGCAGTGGCATTTTTGGTGCCAGTTTTTTTAGCATAGGGATGAGCGAAGGAAGAAGGTAAGGTCCTATGGTGAAGATGGCGCCAATCTTTAATGGGCCGTCGAGCTGATCGGAATTCTGTTTAGCCATTTGCTTTAGCTGGCTGACTTGCTCAAGGATGTGCTGCGCCTGCTCGATAATCGGCTTGCCTTCCGGAGTGACTTTGACGTCGGATTTGCTACGCTCGAACAGGATCACACCAAGCTGCTCTTCCAGCTTGCGTACGCCAACACTCAAGGTGGGTTGGCTGACAAAGCAGGCCTCGGCGGCACGGCCAAAGTGGCGTTCGCGGGCAACTGCAACAATATATCTAAACTCTGTTAATGTCATTTTTGATAGCCTCTGTCTATCTATGATCAAGAAGTGGCGCAAAGAAGTCAACGACTATCAGGCTATTCGTGTCATTTAAATGTGAAGATTAAAAAGGCTTTCGAGCTAAGAATAAGGATAGCGGGCGTTTGTCGTTAAGTACATGAATTTGGTCGAGCAATATGTCCCAGTCGGCAAACTTTTCTGCTAGTTCGCCCGGCTTCAACAGGTATGCCGGTTTTTTCGGACTACCATACTTAGCCGCCTCTTCCATAAAAGTATGAATCGCCACCAGGCCACCAGCAGGCAAATGCTCGTGGTAAAGATCAAGTAAAGGACGATGCAGATAACGACACTGCACAATCATCGAAGGTTTTTGTATATGAATTAGCTGAATCAGTTGCTGATACTCTTCTTCACAGTTCAACTTCAATGGCGTGACATCAACTTGCCAGCGTTCAACAAAGCTGGTGATACGTTCAATGGCCATGGGATTGCGGTCGATCGATAGCACCCGGAATCCGTGCAGGCCGAGAAATATACTGTCTCTGCCTGAACCGCAACCTATATCAAAGGCCAGCGGCTTTTTGGAGGGTAAGTGTTGTTCAATGAGTTCGATGTAATCTTCGAGCAAAGGACTGGCTTGCCACAGTCGACGACTATTGTAATCAGTAACCCAGTTGGTATTAGACCAGTCTTGCTCAGTAAAATCCTCGGCCGTAAATACTGCTTCAATAGGATATTGCTGGCGCTCAAATAAAGCTTTAACGTCCTGATGGTCAGTTTTATTAGTGAATAATATCAGCGTGGTATCTTTAGGCGGTAATTCGTACCAACAATCTTCAATTTCGGATAAAGGAATATTGGTAGCACCTTGTATATGGCCCTGCCGATACTGCTCGACAGGGCGAAGATCAATAATGGGTAGATCAGTATTTTCTAAAAGCCTGGATTTTTGCATACGTCAGTGAGCGCCATAACCATTCGAGAGGGCCATAGTGGTAGCGTTTTAACCACCAGGATGACCAGATAAGTTGCAATAAAAACACTATCGCAACAATGCCCATTAACTGCAAGCGTGAGAGTTCGGCAAAGAGTCCAAAGCCAAAGCTGTAGAATACGGTGGTGCAAATAATGCTTTGCGCAATGTAATTGGTAAATGCCATCCGTCCGACAGCTTCAAGTGACTCGCGTAACTTGGTGGCTGCCGAAGATTTTATCCATAAAGCAAATAATGCAATATAGCCAATCGCAATAAAGACCGCTGCAATATTAGTGAGAGTCATATAGGAAAACAGTAAGGCTTCAAAACTAAAGCCATTAGAAAACAATTGATTCATGTCCCACGCGGTTAAGCTGAAGCCAACTAACAGGCCGATGACAGCGAGTTTGATATAAAAAGAGCGAGAGCGCTCTGCTGTAAGAACTCCATACTGATAAAGTGCCATACCCAAAAGCATTGAACCACCAATTCTAAAAATACCAAAGGTTAACCCCATGGATAAAACATTTTCCTGGAAGAAATTGACTCGGTGATTAAGCTGTGATGCATAAGAGCTTATATAAGGCAAAGTCTCCTCATTTATGAATGCCTGATCGGGGTAGAACATCGAGAAAATAAATTCGAGATCTTCAGCAGGAATTTTATCAATATTGAAAGACACCATTGCCATGTATAAGGAATACAGTGCAATCAAAACGATACCGGTTATCAGCTTGGTTTTGGCGCTAGTATCAGTGAATAGGAAAACCCATAGCCCCATGCAAGCGTAGATAAAAAGAACATCACCAAACCAGATAAGCAGACCATGAATCAGTCCAAAAACAATCAACCAGAACATTCTAAAATAATGGTATTTTCCTGGTGACACACCTTTCTCCCTGGCACGGTCGGCCATCAGCAAAATCCCGGCACCAAACAACATCGAGAAAATAGTATAGAATTTTTGATCAGCAAAAATATGCGTTAATGACCAAATCCAAACATCTGAATTGGAAGGCTCGCCCAGCGCATAAGGATTCATGTAATAGGAAAAAATATTCGAGAATCCGTAGATATTCATAATCAGAATACCTAAGACTGCAACGCCACGGATCAGATCCAGTGCGTGAAAACGTTGCTCAGACGAGGTTGGTAATAGAGCGGTTGTCATTACTATTCCTTTAGAATATATAAACTCAATTTGTTTTATTTTTAGCACGAAAACTGCCAATTACCAACTAAAGCTTGTAGCAAAATGTAACTATTGAGAATTATTTTGTTTGTATTGCTTTACGCAATGTATTCCATTCCGGATCATCAATGTCGCCAAACTCATCCATTTTTGGATAACGAATCTTATGCTTATCGCAGAACCTGGTGATGGTCGGATGTAGGGCTTTGAAACAGATTTCATCGACTTCTGCTTGTGGGATTTTGCATTCGCCATACATGTTGGCATCTGAGCGTTGGCGTTGTGCCTCATACAAAATCAGCGCGGTGGCGACAGAAACATTGAGTGACTGCACCATACCGACCATTGGAATAATTACGTGTTGGTCAGCGATCTCGGCAGCTTCCTCTGAAACACCAACTAATTCGGAACCAACCAGAAGACAGGTCGGTTTGGTGTAATCAATACTGCGAAAGTCTACGGCTGTGTCAGAAAGATGGGCTGCTAAAACCTGCATACCCTGCGTTTTCATTTGAGCAATACCGGATTGTAGATCTGCGTGCTTATGGGTGGTAACCCATCGTTTGCTGCCGCTGGAGGTATGGTGGCCCCTAAACTTCACGTCCTCAGGGAAGACTGCATGCACATGGCCAATGCCGACCGCGTCAGCGGTGCGTACAATCGCAGCCAAATTATGTGGCTTATGGACTTCATCCATAAAAACCGTCAGATCAGGCTGACGGTTGGATAATAGGGTTAGAATTTTTTGTAAACGGGCGGGACTACGAGGAAGCACATTTTAGTCCTCATCAAGCGTTACGATAGCATCCATTTCAATTTGCGCGCCTTTGGGTAGCTCTTTAACGCCGATGGCAGCACGTGCTGGATAAGGTTGTTCAAAATATTGCGCCATGATTTCGTTAACGGTAGCAAAGTGTCCTAAATCAATCATGAAAATATTCAGTTTTGAAATATGATTCAAAGTTGCGCCGGCGGCTTCGCATACTGCGCTCAAGTTTTTGAATACTTGATGTACCTGATCTTCAAAGGCTTCGACTAATTCCATGGTTTCAGGAATCAAGGGAATTTGGCCCGATAGATAAACAGTATTACCAGCTTTAACGGCTTGCGAATAAGTGCCAATGGCAGCAGGGGCTTTATCAGTTTGAATAATGGTTTTGCTCACAGCAGTTTCCTTAAAGATTTCCTCAAAGAGGGTTAAATGAAGTTCTAATTAAGGGTGACGATGAACTTTGTTGACGAAAGGAATGACCCTTAATTTTTTGATGATGTTGGCCAAATGAACACGGTGATGCACGCCCATCTGGAACGTCAAAATATTGGTTGAACCGTCCTGTTCATTAATATCAACATTGACGATATTAGCTTCCTGATTGGAAATAATATTAGTAATTTGTGCTAAAACGCCACGCTGGTTAAAGACTTCTATACGTAGCTCTGCAATATAATCGCCCTGCACATCGTCTGACCATTGCACTGGAACATAACGATCATTGTGCTTGTGTGCGCGTTGAACATTGGGGCAAGTTTCTCTGTGAATAGTGAAGCCTTTACCTGCGCTAACATAAGCTAAAATAGGATCGCCGGGGATCGGGCGACAACAGCGGGCATATTTAACCACTAAGCCTTCGGTGCCCTTAATGGCCAGCGGAGCCTGATCTTTCTGCGGCATGTCTACCACAGTTTCATCCACTTCTTCTTCGCCACGGGTTAAGCGATGGGCCACTAACACGCTGGCAATTTTACCCAGACCAATGCCTGCTAACATATCATCTACCGTTTCGTGGTGAGTGATTTTAGCAACTGCCTCCAAATGATCCGATGGGAATTCTTCAAGCGGTTTTTTCAATACCTGTTCCAGCAAGCGGCGGCCAAGATGAACGGCTTCATCCTGACGAATATTTTTCACAAAGTTTCGTATATTGGAGCGCGCTTTGCCGGTCACCACATAACTGAGCCAGGCCGGGTTTGGTTTGGCGCCAGGAGCAGTAATAATCTCAACGGTTTTTCCGTTGCTTAATGGCGTGCTCAGTGGCGAAAACTGCTTATCAATTTTACAGGCGATACAGCTGTTACCCACGTCAGTATGGATCGCATAGGCAAAATCAACTGGCGTTGCGCCTTTCGGCAACTCGATGATTTTACCCTTCGGTGTAAAGATATAAACCTCATCTGGGTAGAGATCGATTTTGACGTTCTCAATGAACTCCATTGAGTCGCCAGCACTTTGCTGCAATTCGATTAAACTCTGCAACCATTCGCGTGCTTTGGTTTCTGCCGGATGGGCGCTGCCTGTTTTATAAAGCCAGTGCGCCGCAACCCCGTGTTCCGCCATCTGATTCATCTGCTCCGTTCGAATCTGCACCTCGATATGAATACCGGTTTTATTGCGCAGAACCGTGTGTAGTGATTGATAGCCGTTGGCTTTGGGGATAGCAATGTAATCTTTGAAGCGACCGGGGATGGGTTTGAAGAGGTTATGAATTTGTCCAAGAATGCGGTAACAGGAATCTTCGCTATCGGTGATGACGCGGAAGGCATAAATGTCCATCACCTCACTGAATGTTCCCACCTTGTCACGCATCTTTTTATAAATACTGTAAACGCTTTTTTCGCGACCAATGACCTTACTGGTAATGCGGGAATCTTTTAATCGCGTTCGTAATTGTTCGGTGATGCGCTCGACAATTTCTTTGCGGTGTCCGCGAACCTTTTTAACCGAGTGTTGTAAAACTCGATAACGCAATGGATACATATTGGCGAAACCCAACAGTTCCAGTTGCTCTTTTAAGCGGTAGATACCCAGGCGGTTGGCAATCGGTGCGTAAATTTCCAGTGTTTCGCGGGCAATACGGCGACGCTTATCAGGACGTAATGCACCAAGCGTCTGCATATTGTGCAAACGATCCGCCAGCTTGATCAGTATGACGCGAATATCCTGCGTCATGGCCATCATCATCTTACGGAAGTTCTCGGCCTGAGCCTGCTCTTTAGACTGGAAATCAATCTGGGTTAGTTTACTGACACCTTCCACTAAATCGGCAACCGTTTCGCCAAACTCATTGGATAGATCTTGTTTGGTTACGTCGCAATCTTCAATCACATCATGCATTAAAGCTGCCATGATGGTTTGATGATCGAGGTGTAAGTCAGCAAGAATATGCGCAGCGGCGACTGGATGAGTAATATAAGGATCGCCGCTGGAGCGCATTTGTCCATCATGTGCGCGTTCCGCCAGCTGATAGGCGCGCTCAATATCGGTAACCTGGTTAGCTTCCAGATATACCCCGAGCACATCCCGCAAACTTTCGAAATGCGACATATCGGACATTAATAATTAACCTTCGGTTCGAGTATAAACCAGTCTATTAAAATAGAACTGGTCTTTGCTCGCGCTCACGCTTAGCTGCGCGCTCGTCTGCATCAACTGTTTCACGCGTAGTTAAATCTTCTTCAATTTCACGCAAAGCAACTACTGTTGGCTTATCATTATCCCAATCCACTTTAGGATCGTGACCGCCGGTGGCGATTTGACGAGCGCGTTTGGCCGCCAACATGATCAAATCAAAACGATTACCAACTTTCTCAACAGCATCTTGTACCGTTACACGTGCCATAACTTACCTCTTACATACATAATGTGGCGAAATGCCAAGGGTTAAATTCGGTGCTTTAATAAAGGGTTCTAGCAAAAAACCAGTGAATAAAGCGTTAAAAAAGACTTATTAAAGTAAGTGTACCTTAAAAAACGGCTTACTCCATAGAATCTGATAGCAGGTCATGAATTAAATGGTGCTGACGAACCTTCTGGCTTGCAATGCGCAGGCGACGAGCGGTGAAAATGGCTTCCATTTCCTCGCAGGCGACCTCGAAGTCGTCGTTGATGAGCACATAATCGTATTCATCATAATGTTTCATTTCCGCAGTTGCTGCCGCCATACGTTTAGCAATCACTTCATCACTATCCTGACCGCGATTAGTCAACCGGTTTGATAACTCTTCACGCGATGGAGGCAAAATAAAAATACCACGGCATTCCGGCATCAGCTTACGCACCTGGCGCGCCCCCTGCCAATCAATCTCCAGAATCACATCATGCCCCTCGACCAACTGCTTCTCCAGCCAGTCGCGACTGGTGCCGTAATAGTTACCAAACACCTCGGCATGTTCTAAAAATTGCTGCTCATCCAGCATCTTCTGGAAAGTCGCCTGCTCGACAAAATGGTAATCCACGCCATCCTGCTCACCCGGCCTTTGCGGGCGCGTGGTATGCGAAATAGATAGCTTAAGCTCAGGCAATTTCTGCAAAACAGCCTTCAACAGACTCGTCTTACCCGCCCCGGAAGGCGCCGAAACCACATAAAGCGTACCTTTAGCGATAGTGTTGATAGGCGTCATAGTCGTCATCAAATCCTGCTATATCCTAATCCAGAGAATAAAACTTAACCAAGCCAAACCTTTATAGCACAAGGCCTGCAGGGGAAATAGAGCTTGGAAGGTCAAACAGAAAACACAAAGGCGCGATCATAACACAAGAGCAAGCCTGCGCGGTATAGAAAGTAAGCAATTAATCAAGCGTTTTATGGGAGCGGACAAACTTTGTCAGCTCCCACCATAAGTAATTTACTCGATATTCTGCACTTGCTCGCGCATTTGCTCGATAAGCACTTTGACTTCGACTGCGCTGGAGGTGATGTCGGCATTGATCGACTTTGAGCCGAGGGTATTAGCTTCTCGGTTGAATTCCTGCATTAAGAAGTCAAGGCGTCGGCCGATTGGACCACCTTTTTTGAGCATACGTTGCGCTTCGATAACGTGTGTTTTGAGACGGTCAAGCTCTTCGGCTACATCGAGTTTTTGCGCCAAGAAGACCAGCTCTTGCTCACGACGCTCTGGATCCAGCTCGACTTCAGCTTCTTTGAAGCGGGTCAACAATTTATCGCGCTGCCATTGCATCACTTGCGGCATCTGTTCAGCGACCTTGTCTACTTCAACGCCAATACCGGCCAGGCGCTGTTCGATCATTTCAGCCAAGGCTGAACCTTCACGTTCGCGGACGGTAATCAACTGCTTTACCGCTTCCTCAAAGACATTTCTCACGTCCTGTTCCATGGTGTCGGTGTCGGCTTCTTCTTGTTGTAGAATACCAGGCCAGCGCAACAGTTGGGTCAGATCGGGAGATTGGTTGTCTTGCGCAAGAACTTGTAATTCTTCATGGGCGGTTAGAAGCTGTTGAGCCATTTCCTGGTCTAGCTTTATTTTGCCGGCGCTTTTAGCATTCATCTCAACTCGCAAGGTGCAATCAAGTTTGCCGCGGCTGAGTTGCTTGCGCAGAACTTCACGCAGTGAGAACTCAAGGTGACGGAAGGTTTCCGGCATTCTGAAATTCGGTTCGAGGAATCGTTGGTTTACGGATTTGATTTCCCAGGTTACGTTGCCCCACTCGGTCGCCACTTGCTGGCGGGCGAAGGCTGTCATACTTCTAACCATGTAAATTAATAACCTTTTGCAGTGTGTTTAAGCTCAGATTTAGAGCAGATGCCCGATGTTTGGGCTAAAACGGTAATTGTACCGATCTTTGACGGGATTGGCGATAGTGGTGGTTGGTATCTAAAGATTCGGCGGATGACCGCAGGTCGCCCCTACAGACTAGAGGGCTTTGACGCGGAAGCGTTTTTCGTCTTCCAGGCGCAGTGCGGTGAGCTTGTTGCCCCAGACGCAGCCAGTATCTAGTGCGTGTAGGTTGGGAATCGGACATTTACCGTTTAAGGCTGCCCAGTGTCCGAAGACAAGTCTGGTTTCGTGACCAATTTCAGTCAGTTCATACCAGGGGAACAAACCTTTGCCCTGCTTACCCGGCGAGGATTTACTTTTAAAATCAAGTGTTCCGTCATGATGAACAAAGCGCATACGAGTCAGGGCGTTAGTGATGTAACGTAAACGCTCGATGCCTTCCAGTTTCTTGCTCCAAAGAGCAGGCTTATTGCCAAACATGTGCTTAAAAAAGTCTTTGGCGGTTTCTTTTTTGCTTAAAACTTCTTCGAGCTCAAATGCGCAGGCGAGTGTTGTTTTCAAGCTCCACTGCGGCGGCACACCAGCGTGCGTCATCAGTACATTAAGGTTCTTGTCGTACAATGCCATCGGCTGCTTGCGCAACCATTTCATAATTTTCTTGATGTTATCTGCCGCAAAAATGGCATTAAGCTCACTCTTTTTGGGTAACTTAGCTTTTGTGTAATAGCTAGCGAGCATGCTTAAATCATGATTCCCCAAAACCAGTTGGCATACATCCTGATGCTCATAAGCGAACTGCAGAACTTCCAGCGACTTGGGGCCACGGTTGACCAGATCGCCTCCCAGCCACAGGGTATCGTGTGCTGGATTAAACTGGATTTTTTTTAGAAGGAGGCGAAACTCATCATAACAGCCCTGGATATCGCCGATTGCATAGGTCGCCATAAAATCTAATGAAGTGCTCCGGGAGCTGCCAAACTGAAAACGGGAATCGGTGTATCAAATGCTGTGCCACTGTCGGTTGCCATCTGATAACTGCCCTGCATGGTGCCAATCGGCGTGTTGAGCACGGCACCGCTGGAGTACTCATAGCTTTTGCCCGGCGCGATATAGGGTTGTTCGCCGACCACGCCCTGCCCTTTAACTTCGGTCACTTCGCCATTGGCATCAGTGATCACCCAGTGGCGAGCGTTTAGGGTCGCACCATGCGAGCCAGTGTTGGTTATTTGTATGGTGTAGGCAAACACATAGCGTTCATTTTCAGGCTCAGACTGTTCGTCAATGTATTGAGTCTGTACGCTAATTTGAAATTGATATTCTTGAGTCATTGTTAAGTCAGTATCATCAGTAGTTTGTAATTGACCAGATAACTTCATTGTCTATGGAACGCGGATAGGGTGCAACCCCGTATCAACTCTTTGAGTACAAGGTTACAGGCTATTTGCCGATGTGAAAGCCATTGGCCTGTGCTAATATTCAAACAATTCATTTTGAGCAATACTTTTACTGAGAAATAATTTAGAGAGTAGATTATGAGTCATCTAAAAGACAAAACCGTTATGGTTACTGGTGCAAGCTCAGGTTTTGGCTTGGCCTGCGCTAAAGCCTTTGCGCAAAAAGGCTGCAAAGTTATCGCTGCGGCGCGTCGCAAGGAGCGTTTGCAAGCCCTGAAAGAAGAGCTTAAGCAGCAGCTGGGTGAGGACAGAATATTTGTATTGCCTTTGGATGTGACCTCCGAGGAACAGGTTGATTCTATGTTCGAGGCCATTCCTGAAGAGTTTTCTAACATCGATGTCTTGGTTAATAATGCTGGTTTGGCATTAGGTTTAGAGCCAGCCCATCAAGCGGACCTGACCGATTGGAATCGCATGGTGGATACCAACATTAAAGGATTGTATCTGATGACTCGAAAAGTTTTGCCGGGCATGGTCGAGCGCAAATCAGGTCATATTATTAACATTGGTTCGATTGCCGGTAACTATGCTTACCCCGGCGGCAATGCCTATGGCGCAACCAAGGCTTTTGTTAAGCAATTTAGCCGTAACTTGCGTGCGGATTTATTGGGCACTCAGGTCCGTGTGACCAACATCGAACCTGGGCTGGCCGAAACTGAATTTTCATTAGTACGCTTCCACGGCGATAAAGATAAAGCCGATAATGTGTATAAAGGGGCAAACCCTTTAACTGCTGACGATATCGCAGAGTCGGTGTTATGGGCCGCTGAGCAACCACAGCATGTCAATATCAATAGTATAGAGTTAATGCCCACCTCCCAAGCCTGGTCAGCGCTGGCGATTGATAAAGTGCTTGGCTAAGATTTAAATGATTTAATGCTGAACCTTAAGGAATCACTATGACACAACCCATTATTTTACCGCTGGTGGCGATGATGTTTTTGACCATCATTGTTGCCCTTGTGATGTACCGTCGCCGCGTTAGCGCTATGAAATCTGAGCGCATCCATCCACAGAAAGTACACTCACGAAAAGGCGGTCTGGAGAGTTTTGCCGACACCCGTGCTTCCGATAATTATATGAACTTGTTTGAGCTGCCGATACTGTTTTATGCGGCCATATTTACCATCATGCTAACTAATAACAGTTCCCTTCTAATGCTAGCGTTAGCATGGGCATTTGTGGCTTTTCGTGTAGCACATAGTGTTATTCACTGCACATATAATAAAGTAATGCACAGATTTACAGCCTTCATGTTGAGCTTTATAACGCTTACCGCTTTATGGCTTATATTGGCATCAAACCTAATTTTTGGAACCCAGTTTTAGTTATGAATATTGAAAAAGATACTGTCGTTGAATTGGATTATAAATTAATGGATCAAGCAGGCCAGGTTTGGGAAAGTTCGGCTGAAGGCGGCCCCTGGGTTTATCTGCACGGCTATGGCGAAGTGATGCCTGGATTAGAAAAAGAATTAACCGGCAAAGCAATTGGGCAGAAAGTTAAAGTTGAGTTACCCCCTAACGAAGCCTATGGCGAGTACGAAGATGACCTTCGCACCGAGGTTCCGCGCGAAGCATTCGCCGAGGTGGAAAATTTATGCGAAGGCATGCGCCTAGCCGCTGAAAGCAGCGATGGCGTGCATGCTGTAGTGGTGCGTGAAATTTCCGAAGATAAAGTGGTTATTGATGCCAACCATCCGCTAGCCGGACAAGTCGTTAAAGTCGAAGTGAAAGTATTAGCAGTGCGTAAAGCTGACGCTGACGAAGTAGCCCATGGACATGTTCACCAACATGGAAAGTGCGGGGAGTAGGCCTGGATTATCCCTCCGCGGAAATTGTAAGTTCTCGGTAAGGGCAGGCTAATGTGCCTGCCCTTTTTATTTTTTACACCGCGACTGCTTTGTGTTGTAGGTCAAAAATTTCTCTAATGCCTTGCTTACCTAACTCTAACATTTGCATCAACTCATCACCGGTGAAGGTTTCGCCTTCTGCAGTTCCTTGAATTTCAATAAAACCACCGTTTTCATCCATCACCAAGTTCATATCGGTTTCTGCTGCTGAATCCTCTAGGTAGTCGAGGTCTAAAATCGGTGTGCCTTTGTAGATGCCGACAGAGACTGAACCAACCATGTGTTTAAGCGGGTTAGTTTTAATCATACCGGTTTTGCGCATATGAAATAGAGCATCATGCAAAGCAATGCTGGCGCCTGAAATGGAGGCGGTGCGAGTGCCACCATCCGCTTGAATCACATCACAGTCTACGTAAATGGTGTTTTCGCCCAGTTGTGATAGGTCTACAGCGGCACGAAGTGAGCGACCAATTAGCCTTTGAATTTCTAAAGTACGCCCACCCTGCTTACCACGAGACGCTTCACGATCCATACGGGTATGGGTTGAGCGCGGCAACATACCGTATTCCGCAGTAATCCAGCCCTGCCCCTTTCCTTTTAAGAACCTCGGAACATTGTCGACCACGCTGGCATTGCATAGCACTTTAGTTTCACCGAACTCAATCAGCACAGAACCTTCTGCGTGCTTGGTAAATTGGCGTGTGATGGTGATTGGACGAAGCTGATTGCTGGTGCGGCCACTCGGTCTCATGAGGATCCCTTGGTTGGATTGTGTTAAGTGGCGCAATTATACGAAAAAGCCAGCTGATTTCCTATGGTAGTGATGCTAGATGAGCATAATTAGTAGTGATTAAACAACCAGGTGTGACTGACATAAGTACTTGTTTTGTTAAATCAGTTGTCAGGATTTTTGACATTGCTCACAAATACATGACGAAAGTGGGTAGTTTAACGCGCATTGCGATTTGTATCACAATGTATCCAACCTAACTGGAGTAACCTAGCGTCCACTTGTTAAGTGGAGGTAGATAGTATGAAATTTAAACATGGCTTAGTATTAGCCAGTGTCTTATTAGCGTTGGCTGGTTGTAAAGATGATGACCCTGACAAAGGTCAATTAGCATTATCCATCACCGATGCCCCAGTAGACGGCGCTGAAGCGGTGGTAGTTGAATTTACAGGCATTGAAGTTCAAGGGCCTGGCGAGCGTTTGAATTTCGATTTTGATACTCCAATGACCATTGATCTACTACAACTGACTGGTGATGAGTCGCTAGAGTTGTTGCCAGAAACTACGGTCAATGCAGGCCAGTATCAATGGATTCGTCTCAAGGTGAATGCAGAACGCGGTGTGACCGACTCATATATTGATATTGATGGTGCGCGTTATTCGCTATATGTCCCAAGTGGTGCACAATCAGGGCTTAAAATGAATCGTCCCTTTACAGTTGCTGCCGGTGGCATCTCAAACTTCACCATTGATTTTGATTTAAGAAAATCGGTACATCAACCACAAAATGGCAGTGATGATTACTTCTTGCGCCCAACTTTGCGTATCGTCGATAACCTTGAAGTGGGTCATATCAATGGTCTGGTAGATGAAACGCTGCTCAATGCAGAGGGTTGTTCAGATACTAGCGGTGTCTATTTATTCGCTGGTTATGATGCGGATACTGATGATATTGATGCTAATGAGCCTGAGCCAATCACCACCACCAGTGTGGAGATGAATACTGATGGTTTCTATGAGTATGAAATCGGTTTCGTTCAGGCCGGAGACTACACCTTAGCCTTTACCTGTGAAGCCGCGAATGATGACCCTGAAACAGACGATGCAATAACATTCAGTGCGACTCAGAATGTTACTGTAACCCTTGATGAAACTGCTACGGTTGATTTCTAGATTGTCGAACGATTTAAGATAAAGTAGGTAAGTAATTAGGTCGGCATTTGCCGACCTTTTTTTATACATTCAGCTTTATATGTCGTGATGATTCAGATTTGTATGAGCATGATTTTGCGAACGAGAGCTTAATAAACTTCGTCCAGAACGATAAATCAACCATAAGAAAAATATCGGAAACAGAATCGTTTGCACCACAAAAACGGTAATCAGCTCAATCACATTTTGACTAGCCCTTTCCGCTGCCGCCTGATAAGCCTCAATTTGTTTTTTAATGTCCAACTGACTTATGGCGTTGCTAAACCATTCTTTTGCACCTTGATAGGCCGAACGCCCGGGCTCCGTAACAGCTTCTTGTTCGGGGGTGTTATTTTCAATGGTTTTACTAACACCTTCTAATTCCACGCTGGCTTCTTGATAATTATTGTCCAGAAACACATGATAAAAACCCTCATTAGTCAACGCCATAACTGGGGTGGCAAATCTAACCAGGACTAAAAACATTGCTGCTTTAAACCACAAAGGATGCAAGCCAGCAGGCTTGTTTCGTTTGGCAATTAAGATGGCGCCATAGATCAACCAATAACCAACCACAAAATAATTAAAGATTTCCCAGGCAGACATAGCGAGTAATAGTTTCTGCACACCGATGGCAGATGCTGCGACTAACATTACCAGCGAAAAACGCTCGATCAGGTCATTCACCGGGTCAAGAATTTCGCCAGGAGAAACGTTCAAGCCAACTCCTGCCGGCTGCATGGCAACTTCAGCTTCTTGTGCCACTGATATAAGCCCATTGAGAGTTCTTGCAACAGCAAAAGAAATTAATGCACGCTTCAAAGCCTTATCAGCGTATTCCTCACCAAAGTGATCTAATGCCTTACTTCCGGCTAATAATGAGGCGAGCAACAAGCCTAAAATATAAATCCAAAGATTAAGTTTTTTCATAGAGTTACCTCGTTACGATTAGAATATCCTAGCAAGAGGCAATCGACAAATCTTGAAAAGGTTTATGGATTGAGTAGTAGTTATGGTTTACCGAATAAAGAGGAAAGCAACTGGGGCCGCACTGCTACCCATCCTGCCAGAGGTTTGGAGGGGTAGGATTTCCAGCAATGGATAGCAGCTTAATGCGGCTGATCCCAGAATTGCTCCTCCTTGAGGAGTCGTTTAGTTAGACATAAGATTCCTTCTCATGCCAAACAGTGTTAGTCCAAGTAATAGCCAAAGCGAAGTTGAGCCACCGCCTCCACCACCTGAGTCTGGTTCAGGTGCCGGTGCAGGTGGTGCTGGAGGCTCTGAGCCACCGATCTCACTATTATCTTTTAATACAAATAATCCATTAGAAATATCACTAACCAAAATATTCCCGCTAGGTAAATAAGGATAAACTCCCCATGCACCGTCGAACTGTGGGTCGTTGGCTTCGGGAATCGGATAAGTGTCGAAAAAGCCAATCTCTGTTGGAGTTGTAGGATCCGATACATCAAGTATCGTTAAACCACGCTTGTAGTTCGACATGTAGTATTTATCGCCTAATGTAAAACCGTTGTGGTCTATCGCAGGCGTTGAGCCCACATAAGAACCAACGATGCGAGGCGAAGTCAGGTCCTGAATATCCATGACATAAAGCGTGCTATTGACGCCGCGGTTACGCTCATCCAATTCATCTTGAATAAAGACATAATTTTTATCTTCTGAGTACCAGCCGGAGTGGGTATAGCTAGCGCCAGCATAACCGGTGCTGCTGATTCTGAATGGATTTGATTTATCGGTGGTATCCCAAATGTCTACAGTATTTTCGTTAAAGTCTACAAAGATCTCACAAGGGTTATGGCCATCGGCACACTGGCCTGTTCGTGCATCATCAATGATCAAATTAGTCGCATCATGAACATAGCCAGCTGAGCTCGGGGTACTAACAAGTGCTGGATTTTCCGGGTCTACCAAGTCAAACACGCGATATGAGCCATTATCAATATTGGAGCCAGCTATATACAAATAAGCTTCATGACCATCAAGCGCAGTCCCATCGGAATAATTGATGTTGCCAAGATAGACGTTATGCGCAGTTTGAAAGACATTGATGGTATTAACCAGCTCGATGGAATCGGGTGCATTGCTCAAATCTATAATCTGTAAACCGCCTTGCCCCTCGGTAGTAACATAGGCATAGACTTTATATTCGGAAGCAGCATCATCAAAGTACTGATAAACCTTAACATCGCGCCAGGTACTGTTAGCACCAGTAACGCTATCAACCTCAACAGGATTGACCGGCTCGGTCACATCGATCAGTACAGTTCCGTTATAAACCCCCATCACCGCATATTCACGGCTATTATTGAGATCCACATAACCCCAAATATCATTAGCGCTAGATGGTAATGAGCTTAATTGACTTAAAGGTAAGTGCGACTCAAGATCAACATTATGACAAGGGTATTCGTCGGCCTGTCCGCTAGAACACGTCAGTTGTTTTTCAACGCTGGTGGTAATTTTCTGGTAGCGTTCGAGAAGTTCAAGGTATTCAGGTTTAAGTCTCTGCTCGGGCAACCCTTTGGCATCTTGTAGTAAACGGAAACCTTTGTTGGCTAGCTGTTGACGGTACCCGGCAGGAATACCGGTAATAGTTGTCAGATATTTATCTGGATTTTGTTTAGCGAATTTATCTTGAGTGGAAAAGCCACCTTGAATGGCCACCATATCATTTAGCAGATAGAAGATATCCATTTCGCCAGCGTGGTAAGTGCCTGATGCAACATGAATTTTGTCGCCTTTGCTGGATTGATTGACGGCATAGGCAATGCTGGCACAAGGGGTAGTGGGCTTCGAACAATCACCCTGATCGTTGCCATCATCAGCAACATACCGCACCGGATGCGAACCGCTGTGAGCTAAAACTGATGAGTGCAGCAAAGAGGTGAGTATTAGTGCAATACTTCCTGTGACTGTAATTATTGACTTCATGTAAGCTACCCCGCTTCTATTTATACAATTTATCTGAGAAATTTTCTCAGAACTTACGACAATATCACATTAAAACAATAATACGCTGAACAGTTACAATCCGTTACAGAAAACTGCATTAAATCATCGGCTTAATATATAAAATGAAACTATTAAAATAGTGGGGACATAGCCATGGTTAGAATTGCAACTTTACTTTTTATGATACAGCTGAGCGGGCCAATTTATGCGAAGGATATTAGCTCTGGCACTGAAAGTCGCCTACCCGAAGCTAGCCAACTGATTAATATTAACGACCATAATTTGCATGTTCGGGAAATGGGTGTTCACAATCCTTTAAAACCCGATCTACTCTTATTGTCAGGACCAACTGATAACTGGCACAGTGATAGTGCCTGGTGGGCGCTGGGACAAAACTTTCTTGCACAAGAATATCATACGATTGCGATTGACCGAGCAGGCCATGCCTGGTCCGAAACAACTAGTGAGCCGTCTTATCGTCAGTTTGCCGCTGATTTGTCAAACTTTATCTTAGAGCGTGACAGGCCGGTTATTCTAGTCGCTTTTGCCAGTTCCAACTTGTCGGTTCATTCTTTAATGCAAAATGCTGATGTTGCTTCATTAGTTAAAGGTACTGTATTAATCGATCCTGATGCGTTAACCGATCACTCTATTGAGCATTACAGCTCCGAAACGGAACGCTATCGAAAAGGTTGGAGCGAAATCGAGCAGTTTATCAATGACGGCAAGTACGATGAGATCATGCAGCAGAAAATCAATGAAGAAAGAGAGCATTTACAAGCAATTATTTCTGCAGAGCATGAACACTACATGGATTGGGATTTCTACTCAGCCGTTGAGACCATTAGAAATACCAGAAGTTACCAGTTAGAAAAGTTCAGGGAGACCACTCATTATCGTGAGGATCTCATTCAAGCACAAAGTAACCCTCTGCCAGTCGATCTACCATTAGTCATTATTGATAGTGATTTTGAGACCGGCTACTTGCCAAAGATTGAGGACGAGTCAGTTAAAGCATCCATTATTCAATGGCGAGATGAAGGAAGAGACTGGTTTTTTCAGATATCTCAGAACAGTGAATGTGGCGCTTACTGGCCAATTGCATCTCAAGAGCACTTAATCATGATGGAACAGCCCGAGCTATTAACTCGGGCCATCGAAAAGTTATTACGTTGTGAACAAAAGAAGAATTAAAGAGGACGTTGCACGCCGTCTTTAATCGCTTGCTGTTTTACCGCTTCAGCAATTTTTTGCGCCACGTTGCGGTTCAATGGATCGGGTAATACGTGATCCGGTGCAAGATGATTGACGGCATCAGCTAGCGCATAAGCGGCAGCAATTTTCATTGCTTCGGTAATGCGGGTGGCACGTGCTTCCAGTGCTCCGCGGAAAATACCGGGGAATGCCAGAACGTTATTAACCTGATTCGGGAAGTCACTACGCCCCGTGCCGACTACCGCAGCGCCAGCTGCGATTGCTTCATCAGGCATAATTTCCGGGATCGGGTTGGCCATTGCTAGAATGATCGGATCCTTGTTCATCATCCTGATGTTTTCACCCGTTAACAAGTTGCCTTTGGACACACCGATAAAGACATCAGAATTGGTTAGTGCATCCAGCAATTTGCCATTACGATTATGACGATTGGTATAAGCTAAAAGTTTCTTCTTCTCATCATTCAGGTCAGAACGATCAGGTGAAATGATACCTTGCGAATCGCAGACCAGCACATCTTCAACCGGAATACAGGCTGCTTCATCATGACCTACACAGCGTAGTAATTTCGCAATGGCGGTACCCGCAGCGCCGGCACCGTTAATCACAACTTTTAATTGCTTAATGTCTTTGCCAGTAACCTTACAGGCATTGATTAAAGCTGCCAGCAAAACAATCGCTGTGCCATGTTGGTCATCATGAAAAACCGGGATGCCAATATCTTGCAGCGCTTCTTCAATCTCAAAGCATTTCGGCGCGGCAATATCTTCCAGGTTAATGCCACCAAAAGTTGGCGCAATCGCTTTAACGGCAGTAATGATTTCTGCGGCGCTTTTAGCATCCAGCACCAATGGTACGCCATCAATATCGGCAAACTCTTTAAACAGAATGGCTTTACCTTCCATGACAGGGAGGGCAGCTTCTGGGCCGATATTACCAAGTCCTAAAACTGCTGAACCATCGGACACGATGGCAACCGAATTACCTTTCATGGTGTAGAGGTAACTGGAGTTTTTGTCTTTGGCGATATGATTGGAAACTGCGGCTACACCCGGAGTGTAGGCAATTGATAAGTCTTCACGGTTTTGCAGTGGGACCTTGCTCTTAATGGCCCACTTGCCACGTAAATAACGATGAATATCTAAAGATTTTTTGAAGTAGTCGCTCATAAGTTAACTTGGTTCGCGATAAATGGGTGCAATGATACGCTTATTGTAAGCTATTTGTGGTCGGATATGCAGGTAATCATTGATGATTGCTGGAAAAAAATAGAACAAGCGCAAGATCGTTGATGACTTGCACTTGCTGTTAAACTAGTTTCTATTTTTTATTCGGAAACACTTTAGTTAACCAGTAGTCTGTCGAAAAATATCGGCCAGCGCCGGTAAAGAACAAGGATAGCAACATAATGAAGTAAGTTGCTGCAAATTCGATACCATTTTGCAGAATCACAATATTGCCTTTTTCGGTCAGCCAACTGTAATTCCCATGATCTTGTAGAATGGTTCGCGCTCTTGCAAGCCGCTCCGAGATTTCAGGATCTGTGGATTGAGCGATAGCGAACCAACCGTTATCCAAATGCACCGCAAAAACCGCAACCAACATGGTGATCATCAATGGAATGGTCATCCAGCGAACGGCAAAACCTATCAATAATAAGACAGCACCAACGGTTTCGGCGCTTGCCGCCAAGAAGGTCATCAATTCGGGAAAAGGTAGACCAAGCCCCCATTCGCTATTGCCAAACCAGCTCGCCGTCTCTTCGAAGTTAGCGAATTTACGCGTGCCTGCTTCCCAAAAAGGAAAGAACAGGAGTACTCTAAACAGTAAGGGCGGTAAGCCATCGAGGTGTTTAACTGAATTACACACAGCCCCAGTAAAACTATAATATTTATACGCTAAAGTTCGCATATAAATGCTCCTTTATGAGTGTATTTAAAGATTCCTGGTCGGAATCTTGTTTTCTTGATAAGGATGAACCTTATCTATTGGAGTCGAAAGTCCGTTTTCTGTTACAACGCGCATGTGATGGCGTTTCAAGCGGCGCGGTTCTTTAACCCCACACGAATGCGCAATCATGCCGACGGCTTTAACCATATTCTTATGATAATGATAGACGCGGACTGATTTGTCTGTGATGTCTAACCCTTTTTGCAAATCAGGATCATGGGTAGTGATACCAGTTGGGCAGGTGTTTTTATTGCACTGCATCGCTTGGATGCAACCAAGAGCGAACATAAAGCCACGTGCAGATAGTGCAAAATCAGCACCCATAGCCAAGGCCCAGGCCACAGCAGATGGGTTGATCATTTTGCCGGAACAGATAACTTTGATGCGATCGCGTAAGCCTTGCTGTTGCAGAATATCAATGGTCATGGGCAGGCTTTCTTTAAGAGTTAAGCCCACATAATCAAACAGCGGTTGCGGCGCCGCGCCGGAGCCGCCATCGGCGCTATCGATGGAAATAAAGTCAGGAGCGAACTCAATTCCACGTTTATGAATCTCACCACACAGCTCATATAAGAAGTGCTCGTTACCCAAAACCGTTTTAAAACCTACCGGTTTTCCCGTAACTTCCCGGATATGATTGATCATATCTAGCAGGTCGCTAATATTGTGAATATCAGGATGACCATTGGGACTAATCGAAGCCTTCCCTTCGGGGATGCCGCGAATTTTGGCAATTTCAGCATTGACCTTTTTGGCGGGGAGAATGCCGCCTTTGCCCGGCTTTGCACCTTGTGCAAGCTTCAACTCGATCATTTTGACTTGCGGGTGTTCGGCAACCTCCTTCAGTTTGTCATCGCTCAGTTTGCCTTCGCCATCGCGTGCACCATACTTCGCTGTGCCTATCTGGAAGACCACATCGGCCCCACCCGCCAGATGATAAGGTGATAAACCACCTTCACCGGTATTAATCCAACACCCCGCTCGAGCAGCACCGCGTGACAAAGCTTCTACCGCAACTTTAGACAATGCACCGTAGCTCATGCCTGAAATATTAAAGAAACTACGAGCAAGATAGGGTGTGCGGCAATAGGGACCGACCATCACAGGTGACGCTTCAACTGAGTTCTCCTCCAGAGTTGGGAACTGATCATTCATAAACAGAACCGTGCCGACCTGGTTTAAATTGCGGGTTGAACCAAAAGCTTGAGTTCGACTGACGTTTTTTGCTGCGCGATAAGCCCAGTTTCGCTCTGCACGATTAAAAGGCATCTCCTCGCGGTCCATGGAAAAGAAGTATTGGCGGAAGAACTCACCGAGATGCTCAAACCAATAGCGGAAACGTCCAATAACAGGAAAGTTGTGACGAATCGCGTGTTTTTTCTGTTTAGTATCAATGGCATAGAAGACGATAATGGTAAAAATCAATAGAATCATAGCGACCACAAAAATGCTCGCAATCCACTCCATTACGGTTTTAACAAATGACATAAAGCCTTCTGATTGCATTACGTTTTTCCTTTCCGGTGTATTAATATAAACGCGCTGACATGAGCTAGCATTCAATATACTATTGATAGGGAAAACTTCAATTGCGGGCTTCAGTGTAATATCTATAGCGAGCGCTACTCTAATGCCGTTATTCTAATGTGAATACCCACAATAGATCGATGTAAACAATTAATATAAGAGGATTGATGGATAAAACTGACCTGTCTGAAGAAAGAGATCTGCCAGAAGAAAGTGAATTAATTCAAAGGCTAATCAATAATGACCAACAGTTATTCATGACCGTGGTTAAGGCTTGGCACTCTTCTCTTTATAGTGTTGCTGCTGCAATTGTCGGCCACTCGATAGCAGATGAAGTGGTTCAAGAGGCTTGGGTGTCTGTGATCAGAGCACTTCCTAAATTCGAAGAACGCTCTGCTCTCAAAACCTGGGTCACAAGAATTGTCGCTAATGAAGCTAAAAACCGTTATCGCAAAGAATCGCGCTCGGTGTCCTTAGAATCAGTCGATGAACATTGGGCAACTGATAGCAGAATGATCAATGATTCCCGATTTGACAGTAGTGGCCATTGGAATCAGAGAAATCCTGCCTGGGATATGGGTTCACCGGATGAGCTGTTAGCTGCCGATGAATTGCAAGATTGTGTGGATAAACATCTCACTCGCTTACCCGATCAGCAAAAATACATTATGGAGCTGCGCGATTCAGCCGGCATGGAGATGGAAGAAATTTGTAACATTCTTGAAGTCAGCTCATCCAATGCTAGAGTGCTACTACATCGCGCCAGAGATAAAATTCAGCAGGTAGTGGCCAAATTCCAGAGGACAGGCGAATGTTAAGTTGCAAACACCTGGTCGAACAGGCCAGCGAATACATCGATGAAGAAATGACTACAGTTAAGAGAATACAGGTCAAACTGCATCTATTCATGTGCGTCAGCTGTCGCCGTTATATCAAGCAACTGAAACTGACCATAACCATGCTAGGCAGGAAAAGTCGTCATCAGGCATCAGAAGAAATGTGCCATCTTCTGTTGAAAGAGTATCAAAAAACCCTGCCGAAGCAGGGTTCCTAAACAAGTTACTAAGATTTATTCCTCAGTTTCAGGCTTAATGGTGCCTTCCATCGACTGCAATATCTCACCATCAAAGTGCAGAATCAGACGCTTTTCGCGTCGTTCACCCTTTGACGGCACCATATAATACAAGTAGTACCAGGTATCATCGTTAAGGTTGGTGTTAAGAGCCGGATTGCCCAGCACGAAAGAAATCTGGCCCTTGGTCATGCCAGGTCTAATCTTGTTTACTTCAGATTGCTCAAGAATATTACCTTGCTGAATGGTTGGTTTATAAACGCAAGCGCTTAACAAGCTGAAACTGACTAAAAGCGCAGAAAGAAAAATAGTTTTCATGAATATCCTGATAGTTAGTGTTTTTTGCTGTAATGGCCATACACAAGTATACTGAATGGCTTTTCATAAATTCTTGGCATAGTATAATCATTTTGCCGCGCAAATCTATTGGAGGATGAGTTTTTGGAAAATCAGCAGCTAAAAAAAGCCGGATTAAAGGTTACCCTACCGAGAGTTAAGATATTACAAATCCTGGAAAGTTCAGAAGATCGTCACCTTAGCGCGGAAGACGTCTATAAGTTATTGCTCGAAGCCGGAGATGATGTTGGCTTAGCAACGGTTTACAGGGTATTAACCCAATTTGAGTCAGCAGGGCTGGTCACTCGCCACAACTTTGAAGGCGGTCACTCTGTATTTGAAATTGATGATGGTGAACACCACGACCACATGGTCAATGTGGATGATGGCACCGTTATTGAGTTTTTCAGCGAAGAAATCGAAGACTTGCAGCACAAGATTGCTAAAAAGCATGGTGTTGAAATTGTGGATCATAGCCTTGTTCTTTATGTCAAAAACAAGAAATAAAATGGTCTTTTCGCCCAATAGCTGTACTGCAACTGGCTGCAAAATCCTCATTTTATAATTTATGAAATACGCTTTGTTGATGCGCGGTGAACGTGCCGCGCACTCTCAAGAAAAATCCTCATATTAAATAGTTATCTGTATTACCAATATTTCTGGTATGACCGACTAATGAGTCGCCCCCTACTTAGATTAAAACCGGACACTAACAAAAGGTAAACTCCTAGCTTCTCATCACTTTTTGTCTCGTCCTCGAAATCAAACCCTACGTTTCTGACTCTATAAATTCTCGTTTTCACCTCTCTATAACAGCTTACATTTGCTAATCGGTAGCTTGTTCCAGTTTAGAGTCATCGGTTACTATAATTACAACACCATTTGATATGATTAAGGATTA
The DNA here is from genome assembly GCF_048265365.1 of Kangiella sp. NCBI lineage: Bacteria > Pseudomonadati > Pseudomonadota > Gammaproteobacteria > Kangiellales > Kangiellaceae > Kangiella > Kangiella sp. Next base: position 571,166 of record NZ_JBLXBT010000001.1, on the reverse strand, counting down.
ACAATGCGCCAATTTAGCGAAGCGTGTGAGCGCAACAAAGGGCCGATTCTGGATGCTATCAAGCCCTATTTGCAGCACAGCAATGAGGTGCTGGAGATTGGCTCTGGCACTGGTCAACACGCAGCCTGGTTCGCTGGGGCCATGCCTCACCTGACCTGGCACACTAGCGATCTCCGCGAAAACCATCCCTCTATCATGGCCTGGGTTGAATCAAGTGAGCTGCCTAATCTCCGTAAACCACGCACACTGGATGTAGCGCAAGCAGTCTGGCCGGTCAATCAGGCCGATGCCATCTTCACCGCCAACACCTGCCATATCATGTCCTGGGAACGGGTGCGCGATATGTTCCAGGGCGCTAGCCGCGTATTAAAGCCCGGCGGCCACCTGTTGATCTATGGGCCATTCAACGTCAACGGAGAATACACCTCAGAATCCAACAAAGCGTTTGATGCCTCCTTAAAGGAACGAGATCCCGAAAGCGGTCTGCGCGATTATGATGATATGAATCGTGTGGCACGCCATAACGGCTTTTCGCTGATACAGCGCCATGAAATGCCTGCCAATAACATGCTATTGGCCTATCAAAAGAACTCGGCTTTTTAAAACTAGACAACCACAATTCATCATATTTCAGCCATTAAAACCTCCTTTTTTCAGCGTCTAATACGAGCTTTAAGAAGGAGGTTTTATGTTTACCAAACTTACTATTTTTATCTGTTTATTATCTTTTAGCTTCAATTCCTTTGCATGTGGCGGCTCCAGCTCCTCTTTGATGGAGGATCTTCTGATAATTATTTCGTTTGGGTTGATTCTGGCCTGTGCTTTTATGCTACCCCTTAGTGTTGTCCTCTTTAACACTCACTACCGCCCCCCTCACACTGCTTATTTTATTGGCTATTTTGCTTGTACGGTCGTTATCCTGACACTGATGTTCTATGTAAACAACGCCATAGCTTTTTATTTAACCGTACTTTTGTGCTTATTTTGTGCTATGCCAACGATCCATACTCTACTGCTGGCAATATCCCAGAATAAACATGCAGGCAAAAAAAGAGCAGCTGATTAGCTGCTCTGTTGGTCTTTATTGCCACGATACGGATGGCGCGGGCGGCGTTTTCGTTTACCCTGCTTATTTCCCCCATCATTACGATTCTGATGGTTAGGGCGAGATCTTGATTCCTCGCTGGGCGGGGTTACACCACGTTGATTGGTGTCATTTTTCTCTGACTTATAGTGCTTTGAGGGCTTACCCTTAAACTGAAAGCGGAACATGCTGCCCATCAGTTCAGACAAGGCCGCGCGATAAACATCACGCTTGAAATTCACCACATTACGCACTGGATACCAATAGTTAACCCAGATAAAGCCATCAAACTCCGGGTGGTCGGTGGCAGCAAAGTCGATTTTACTCTCATCAGCCAACAGCTGGAGTAAGAACCACTTTTGTTTTTGTCCAAGACACAATGGTTGTGAATTTTGTCTTATTAAACGCTGGGGCAATCGGTATTTATACCAATGCTGCGTACTCCCTAGAATACGGACATCATCTTTTTCAAGGCCGACTTCTTCGTGTAATTCTCGGTACATGGTCTGTTCCGCGCTTTCGCCGGGATGCACTCCTCCTTGAGGGAACTGCCATGATGTTTGTCCGAAGCGGCGTGTCCAGAGCAACTGGCCCTGATCATTACAAATGATGATGCCGACGTTAGCTCTAAAGCCTTCTGCGTCGATCATCGATCTATCCAAATCATAAAACTTTGTTATCATTGTTCCACAGACTTAGATTTTCGACAATAAAAAATTATACCGCCTATGACACAGCAGACTTACGCAACGAAGCAAGAGCTACTCGACAAAGCTCAATCTCTGGCAGGTTTTACCCTCGGCGAGCTGGCGATGCAATATCAATCCGAGTTACCGCAACACCTGCTTCGTGAGAAAGGGCGTATAGGTCAATTCTTTGAATATCTGCTTGGCGCCACTTCAGGTTCGCTGGCCCAACCCGACTTTCTTGAACTCGGAATCGAACTAAAAACTCTTCCTATCGACAGCGCAGGCCGTCCGCTCGAATCGACCTATGTCAGCGTTGTACCCTTAAAAGATCTCCATGGCCTGAACTGGCACAACTCAGTAGTGCGTCATAAATTAATGCAGGTATTATGGATTCCCATTCTTGCTGAACGAACAATTCCAGTTGAAAAACGACAAGTAGCCATGCCATTTATCTGGCAACCAACATCACGCCAGGAAAACTTACTTAGAAAAGATTTTGAAGATGCTATTGAAACAGTGGCAATGGGTCAAATTGAACAGATAGACGCGCGTTATGGAGAAGTGATGCAGGTTCGACCCAAAGCAGCCAACGCAAAGGCATTAACTGAAGCAATAGGACCGGATGGAGAGATGATTAAAACATTGCCAAGAGGGTTTTATTTAAGGCCATCGTTTACTCGACAAATTCTGGAAAACAATTTTAGCTAATAAAGATTTAACTACTTCCTGCGACTAACCAGGTAATACGCCATTTTGCGTTTGTTGGTCATAATATCTATTTCTTTTTCTAGTTGGATATATTGATGATAATACTCAACGGCTTTCTTTAACTCTCCGGTTTCAGAATAAACACTCGCCAAGATCTGTGAAAGCTCCATTAAACGTACTTTATCGTTTAGCTCTTCTGCTCTATGGTAAGCTAATTCTGCAATATTCTTAGCATTTGTAAAATCTTTTAACTCAAGATAAGTTGAAGCAAGTCTAATTTCAAAAACATTGGTCATCGTTTTATAGTCAACTGACATTACTACAGGGTAGTGCTCCTTGAGTAATTCTAACGCTTTATCACTTTTGTTAGACTGAGCCATTAACTTTGTTTGCAAGTCTAAAGCCAGTGTGTAATAAATAGGATCATTAGCCTCTGTACAATGAAGCATAGCTTCTTCGCTGTGAATGCGCGCCATATCGACATTTTTTATGCTCAACTCTAAATCTGCCAACTCAAAATAACTACCGCATAGTTGTAATGGATGCTTATTCTGACTGACAACCTTAAGCATTTGTCGTGCATAACCAATAGCCGTATTTGTCATTCCTGACTGTCTATATAAGCTGGTTAAATTCTGTAATGCTGCATACTTATGCCATGGATGGTAATCCATAGACTCCAGACCATCTGTCGCATCAGACGCATGCTGGTACGCCTGCTCATAATCACCTGCAAATAAATAGATATTCGAAACTAATGCATGGGATCGAGTAACAAGTGTTTCATACTTAGAGCTACGAATTAACTCTTCAAGCTGCTGTGTTGAATCATCAAACTTACCTTCAAGTGCTAAAGCATGCCCTTTGAAAAAAATTGTTAACTCCTTTTGCTCTAAGCTTAATTTATTGTAGTTCGCTTCTAAAAGAGCAATACTTTCTTTTGCCAAGTCAACATTTGAAGTTTTATTTATTTCTATACTTTCGAGTATGGAATCATAATTTTGTGCATTAGATACTGTTATAGTTAAAAAACTAAAAATAATGGTTATTAAGCCTATACTCTTCATGATTCACACTTTTTCAACTGCAAATTATTAACCAGTCTCTTTGCTGCGTTATTGTGTTGGTTGTGTGTCATGTTAATCACTTTGAACACTAGCCATGTAATAGGCTAATTTTCTCTGATTAGTAATAATCTCTAATTGCTTCTCTAGCTGCATATACTCTTGATAATACTCAACAGACTTTTCTAAATCGTTTAGTTCTGAATATATGCTTGCTAAAAGTTTACAGGCCTCCATAAGGCGCGTGGAATCATTATATTTTTTAGTTCTTTCATAGGCGGAATTGGCATAAACGAGTGCCTCATCAATTTTTTCTGCCGCTAAATATGCTTCTGATAGTTTAATTTCATAGAGATTACTAAGACTCTTATAGTCTATTTCCTTAACTCTCTCTTCCCATGCTTTTAAAATATTGATTGCTGAATCTTGGTTTTCTATAAGTAAATAATACTCTGCTCTACGCTCTGCAACTAAAACCTTAAAAATATCATCTCCAGTTTTATCACAGTAGTCCTCAGCAGACTTCAATCTTAAGTCTGCAATTTCAACTGAGCTTTTCTCTACTTCCCAGCTGGCCATCTCATAGTTACCAACGCATAGCTTCAATACATCTTTTTGCTTTTCAGCAATGCTCAGCATTTGCCGACTATACTCCATAGCCTTTGACAACAATCCAGATTGTTTGTAAAGACTCGAAGCATTTTGAAGCACCGCAAATTTGTGTAATTTTTTTTCATCGAGACTTGCTAAATTTTCCAGTGAACGGGCGGAGTGCACAAATGCATCCTTATATTCTCCTTCAAATAAATAGATATTCGATAATAAAGAATGTGCTCTTGCTTTAAGATCAATTGTTGTTGCAGTTAGTGTTAAATTCTCAAGCTCTCTTTGTGACTGGTCATACTCACCCATTATTGCTAGTGAATGTGCAAAATAGAGTTTGTATAAGTCTTTCTGTTCATCACTTAGTTCAGATAATGAACTTTCTAGTTCCCTCAACATTTCTCTTGCACGTTGTGGATTTGATGTTTTTATAAATTCTAGCGCTTCTAACTGCTTATCATAGTTGATAGCTTCTTGTTCATTGCCTTTTGATGGATTGTTAAATAGTACAAGCAAACATAACAATAGTGTTTTCAAACTTCTTAATAATAATACCTTCATCCTTAATTACCTTCCATTCGCCCTTGTTCTAAGGGTTAGATTCTCTGTTTCTCTTGTAGACTGGAATGCCAATTTCCTTTTGCGCACCTTAGTTCTTAACTCGTTATTCAATTCCATATATTCCTTATAATACTTTATAGCTTTTTCGTTATTTTTCATTTCTGAATAGATTTTGGCCAACACAGCCGAAGCTTCCAAAGTACGCTTTTTATCCTGAATTCCCTTTGCTATCTTGTAGGCTTTTGTGGCATATTTTTCTGCCTCATTTAGTCTGTTTTTAACAAGGTAGATTTCAGAATAAATAATATTTGCTCTTGAAGTTAGAACTTCCCAATCATAATGCGTTATATCTTTATACTTTTCTTCCATGATTTTCTCAGCCTTATCATATCGCTTATTAATCATTGCGATTTGCGCTAAACTGGCATCAATTTCAAGCAAGACCAAGCGCTGGCGTGACTCTTTACAGTGTTGTCTTGTTGATTTTAATCTTTCTTCCGCTATTTTTGTTTTTTGTGCCATTATTTCAATTGAAGCAAGTTCATAATTGGCATGGCACAAAGGTTCATTTTTATTACTTCTAATTGCTTCGGTTAGATGTCTTCTTGATAATTCTAAAGCAAATTCAATTAACTCTGCTTCTTTATAAACTCCTACTGCATTCTGCAATATATCTAGGCGGTATATTGGGTCGTTAACTTCCGATAATTGACTTAACGAATTGTCTAATGCAACAAAAGCATCTATATCATTTCCTTGAATATTTTGGATGACTGCCAGTATAGAATATGCTCTTGACCGAATATCTATAGAGTTACTATTTAAGGTTAGAGTCGTCAGCAGTTCCTTTGCTCCCTCATAATCGGATTGCATTGCTTTTGAATGCGCTAATAGCAACAAGTATAGATCTTTCTCGGCCTCATTAAATTCTGAATCAAACTGACTAATTTCATCTAGTTGATTACTTGCATTTTCGATATCATTCAGCCTGACTGATTCTATACTTTTTAATTGACTGTAATAATCAATGTCATCACCGATAGACTTAGCATCCAAGGGCGAAATAAAAAGTGTACATATTGTTGTTGCTAGATATATTTTCATGTCCATATGATATCAGAATTTGTAGATTGGTTAACTATTGACCACCCTCTTAGCAATATCTTGTTCCTCAATTGCTAACAGTTCAAGTACTCTCTGGTTTGGTTTAAGTTCCTCCGCTGGAGGCACGACTAAAGTCGAATGCAGCTTAAGTTTTTGTTTATACAAGTCTTTCAGTGGGATAGTATCCTGTCTGACTCCCTCAACTGGTAATATTGCTGCCTCATAAATAATTACTGAATGCTCGGCCGAATACCATTGCAGCATATGCTCAATAAATATTTTGACCCAGCTTTCGTTGGTGCTGAGGCTGGTTGCGGTATGTTCTCCGACCAAACCTATCTGCCACAACACTAGATATCCCCTGTTATTGGGTATATGGTCATAAAGTAAAAACTGAGTAGCTTCAAAGTGTTGCAGCCCTCTTGTGCCAGGATCAATACTCAAGTCGGCATATAAACAGGCCTCAGCTGAAATGCCTGGCTCCATATGTGCAAGATAGCCTTCACTGCGCGCTTGCCTTACTGTTTCATGAGGTGCCCAGGCAAATACTCCGGCATGGCCATAAAAAGCTCCGCAGACATTTTTACCAGCTCTGACTTCGCCCATCATCATGGCTACCATTTCTTCATAAGTATCCATGCGATGTTTGCCTTCGGCATACAACCCTTGCAGACTGATCACATTTGCGTTTATCTGTATAAGCCAGGTTTCAATTAATGAATGGGGTACCAAGCAAAAGATAACATCAGCATGTTCTAGATAACTGCGTGCACGTACTGAAATATGTCCCGCCAGCAACATACCGGTACTTACGGCAACAAATTGTCCCGCTTTACTCGTCACTTGTTAATCTTTCATCATTTTAATAATGGTGATGAGATGTGCTTTCTCGCCAATGATTTTTTGCACCTGCTTTTGATCACCCGAAAGAATGGCTTTAATTTCTGTCTGCTCAAGTCCCATCTGTTCCATTACCGCTTGCGGATTCTCAAGGTAAGACTGGTTGAGTTGGCTATCTTCGGATAACTTAATAATAAATTCTTCTAGTTTTTTCTTAGACATTACTCCCTCCTGTTATTTATAGTTAAGCTTCTCTTGTATAAACGATCAGCTACAAAAAAGCCAGCAAACGCTGGCTTTTTCCTTTCCGATTAGTCTTGTTCCTGATAACTTTCAATGCTTGGGCAGCTACAAATCAGGTTACGGTCACCATAAACATCATCGATGCGATTGACCGTTGGCCAGAACTTCGATTCGATGGTTGATGGTGAAGGATAAACCGCTTCAGTGATTGAGTAAGGCTTATCCCAGTTACGGATATCCGATTGGGTATGCGGTGCATTTTTCAATGGATTGTTTTCCGCTTCCCATTCGCCTGAACGAACTTTCTCAACTTCCTGGCGAATACTGACCATCGCATTAATGAATCTATCCAACTCGTATTTTGATTCACTTTCTGTTGGCTCAATCATGAAGGTACCGGCTACTGGGAAACTCATGGTTGGTGCGTGGAAGCCATAATCCATCAAGCGTTTAGCGAAATCCACTTCACTGATACCAGTTTCGGCTTTAATCTGACGCAAGTCGATGATGCACTCGTGCGCAACCTTGTCGTTACGCCCCATGTATAACACTGTGTAATGCGGAGCCAGTTTGTTTTTCAGGTAGTTAGCATTCAGCAAAGCCACTTCGGTTGATTTACGCAACCCTTCACGACCCAGCATTTTGATATAGGCCCACGAAATCGGCAGAATCATGCCACTACCGTAAGGTGCTGCTGAAACTGCACCATCACGCGCCTCAACGCTATGAACTTTTCGTACAGCATGGCCTGATACGAATGGAGCCAAATGCTTTTTAACACCAATTGGTCCCATGCCAGGGCCACCGCCACCATGTGGAATGGCGAATGTTTTGTGTAGATTCAAGTGTGATACATCAGAACCAATTTCACCCGGCTTCGAAATTCCTACCTGCGCATTCATATTGGCGCCGTCCATATAGACCTGACCGCCGTTATCATGAACGATCTGACAGATGTGCTTAATTTCTTCCTCAAACACACCATGCGTTGACGGATAAGTAACCATCAGTGCCGCCAAGTTATCTTTTAACTCAACCGCTTTGGCTTCCAGATCTTCAACGTCTACGTTACCTTTTTCATCACACTTAACGATAACCACTTTCATGCCGGCCATCTGTGCTGATGCAGGATTGGTGCCGTGTGCTGAACTTGGAATTAGGCAGATATTGCGGTGATCTTCACCAATGCTTTCAAAATATTTTTTAATCGCCAATAAGCCCGCATATTCACCCTGCGCACCTGAGTTGGGTTGCATCGAAACAAAGTCATAACCAGTAATCTCAACCAGGTCAGCTTCCAGCTCTTTGATCATGTCGAGATAACCAACGGTTTGCTCTTCCGGTGCAAACGGATGGATATTGGCAAACTCAGGCCAGGTTACAGGAATCATTTCGCTGGTGGCATTCAATTTCATGGTACAGGAACCCAATGGAATCATGCCGTGCGCCAATGAAAAATCTTTATTTTCCAGACGCTTTAGATAACGCAACATATCCGTTTCAGAATAGAAATCATTAAAGGTAGGGTGCGTTAAGAAATCTGTAGCGCGCTCAAGGTTAGTAGGAATGCTGCTGTTAGATTCTTGATCCAAAGCCAGCACATCGGTTTTATCGCCAGTTAATACTTCAATCAGCTCTTCAATGTCGTTTTGGTTTTTCGCTTCGTCAATTGAGAAGCTGACTTGGTCACCCTTATAACGCAAGTTAATTAAAGCTGCTTTAGCGCGTGCCTGGATCGTATCCACATCTTTCGCTTTAAAAGTAACCGTGTCGAACCAGCTATCGTTAACCAGCTCTAAGCCTGCATTTTGCAACGCTTTCGCTACAATGGTGGCATAGCGGTGAATACGATTAGCAATAGTAGTTAAGCCTTTCTTGCCGTGATACACCGCGTAGAAACCAGCAATATTGGCTAGTAAAACCTGAGCAGTACAAATATTAGAAGTCGCTTTTTCACGGCGAATATGCTGTTCACGAGTTTGCATCGCCATGCGCATGGCCTGGTTGCCACGAGTATCCACTGACACACCAATAATACGACCAGGTAGTGAGCGCTTGAATGCATCACGAGTCGCAAAGAAGGCCGCGTGAGGACCACCGAAGCCCATTGGCACACCAAAACGTTGCGCTGAACCGAAAACTACATCAGCACCCATTTCGCCCGGTGCTTTCAACAACACAAGACTCATAATGTCGGCGCCAACACAGGCAATTGCTTTGTTATCATGCAATGTGCTGATGATTGGCTCTAAGTCCGTTACCTGACCGTTAACATCGGTATATTGCAACAAGGCACCAAACACATCATGGTTAGTTGCTTCGGTCACAGGGCCAACGATCACATCCCAGCCATAATGCTCAGCACGCGTTTGCACTACATCTAATGTCTGTGGAAATACTTTTTCATCCACAAAGAAGCTATTGGATTTTTTGTTTTTTGACGAACGTTTAGCCAAAGCCATAGCTTCGGCGGCAGCCGTTGCTTCGTCCAGCAATGAAGCACTGGCCAATTCCATACCGGTTAAATCCATGGTCATTTGCTGGAAGTTCAAAATCGCTTCCAATCGACCCTGCGCGATCTCAGGTTGATACGGCGTATAAGCGGTATACCAGCCTGGATTTTCCAACACGTTACGCAAAATGACAGTTGGCGTAATGGTGTCGTAATAACCCATACCAATGTAGGATTTGGCGATAACATTTTTGTCGGCTAACGACTTAAGGTATTTCAAAGTCTCTGCTTCAGAGCGCGACTCTTCAACCGCCAGCGGCGCATCAACTTGAATCTTAAGTGGGACAGCCTTTTCCACCAAATCATCCAGCGAACTTAAATTCAGCTCTTGTAACATCTCCTGAATTTCGTCCTCACGAGGGCCTAAGTGACGACGAATAAAGTCATCGGACTGTTGCAGTTGTTGCAAAGGTGCCCCTTTCAAACTCAATGTGTCAGCCATAGCTTTCAAATACCTACTTTGGTTAAACGGCCAAAATCAGCCACTAATTAAAACAGAAAAAGCCCCGATATTGATTCGAGGCCTTAAATCTAACTAATACTACAATGGTCTAAAATTACAATAACTCAATAAGCTGAATTCAAGTTTCTAGCGCAAGGCAAACGTGCTTATTAGGAGGCGTTGTTAACTTCGTTTCGTAAACCAGCCGACAAATAAGTGCGTTTAACAACGCAGCAGGAATTTGAATTAGTCTTCAGCGATTTCGTCAGCGTATTCTTCTGCCGATAGCAAGCTATCCATATCATCCGCGTCGACCAGCTTCATCTTGAACATCCAGCCGTCACCATAAGGATCGCTGTTAATCAGTTCAGGTGAGTCTTCTAACTCTTCATTCACTTCTAGAATAGTGCCCGCTAATGGCGCGTAGATGTCTGAAGCTGCTTTTACAGACTCAACTACTGCGATCTCATCACCTACATCCACTTCGCTGTCGACTTCTGGCGCGTCAACGAATACAACGTCACCCAATAATTCTTGTGCGTGGTCTGTGATACCGACGGTAACTACCCCATCACCTTCGTCACGGATCCACTCATGGCTAGATACATATTTTAGTTCTGCTGGAATCTGGCTCATTTAAACATTCCTCAATGATTAGCCTGCTGTCGGCTTGATGTTAATTGACTATCAATTGTCGCTCAAAAAGTAAGCGTATTGTATATGAAACTTTTCGTCTGCCCAAGCAGAAACCGCTGCCTGGGTCTACGGAATAAACTATATTAGTGACTTGCCCTGACGCACGAAGCTGGGCTTAACCACCTTGGCTGCGAGCTGCTTTTTACGCACCTGAACCAAGACTTGTTCTTCATTCAGATCACGATTAACCCGCGCCATGGCGATACTCTTGCCAGTGGTTGGTGACATGGTGCCTGAGGTGACCACGCCGACAACCTCATCATTCACTACCACTTCCTGGCCTTCACGCATGATGCCTTTATCTTCTAATACCAAACCAATCATTTTGCGTGGTGCGCCTTGTGCTTTTTGCTCAGCTAGAGCTTTACGCCCCACGAAGTCTCGGTCTTCTGGTTCCCAGGCAATGGTCCAGCCCATATTAGCTTCTAATGGCGATACGCTTTCGTCCATATCGTGACCATACAAATTCATACCGGCTTCTAAGCGCAAGGTATCGCGTGCTGCCAGGCCACATGGCTTAACACCCGCTTCAACCAGCTGATTCCAGAATTCGATAGCTTGCGAGTCTGGCACCATAATTTCATAGCCGTCTTCGCCCGTGTAGCCAGTACGCGCCACAAACAGGTCGCCAGCTTGTGCTGCCACAAAAGGCTTTAATTCCGCGACAGCAACCTTTTGCTCATCGCTCATGATACTTTTCGCTTTCTCAACCGCATTCGGACCCTGTACCGCAATCATGGCCACATCAACGCGCTCTTCAATCGCTACGTCAAACTGTTGCGCAACATTTTCCATCCAGGCCAGATCTTTATCACGAGTAGAGGCGTTAACCACCACACGATAGTGGGTATCTGTTAAATAATAAACGATAAGATCGTCGATAACGCCAGCTTCTTCGTTCAACATGCCGCTATAGAGCGCTTTACCTGACACTTTTAGCTTATCAACATCATTGGCTAGCAAGTAACGCAAATAGGCTTTAGCTTCACCACCTGTGACTTCAACCACTGTCATGTGAGAAACATCGAACATGCCTGCGTCCTGACGAACTGCGTGGTGTTCATCGATTTGAGAACCATAATTGAGCGGCATATCCCAACCACCGAAATCCACAATGCGTGCATTGGCGTCGACATGAGCTTGATAGAGAGAGGTTTTGTTGGCCATTAAGGTGTGTCCAGTCGTTCATTTAATGGCCAGCGATTATACAGGGGAAAAAGGTTTAAAAGAACCCTGCCACACTAGAATTATAGGCTGACATAACCTTTGATTATGGCTAATTTATGAATTGATAGAGTTTGCTAATTGTTTGCGCATAAAGCTTGCTGAGGCAGGGCAGATCCCGGCGAACTGTTTTGACTGAGCAATCGATTCTGGAGCGCTAGTTCGATCCGCCAGCTCATAGCCCATTCGGCCAAAAAAGTCAGCTGCCGTGGTGGTCAACAGGAACAATTCTTTAAGGCCCATGATTTGGGCCGCTTCTTCAGCATGTTTCAACAGCAGAACACCCAGGCCATTGCCACGCTCGCTTTCAGCAATGGCTAATGAGCGCAATAAACCACTATTGCCGTGCAGCTCAATCCCTACCACACCAACAATCTGCTCATTCTGTTCTAAGGTGAACAATTGAACATGATTTTGATAATCTACATCTTGCAAATCTTCAGTGGGTAATTGGCTTGCTTGAAGCAATGCTTCCACAGAAAGATTGTAGGCCACGGGGCCAGCAGATAGTTTATACATAGATGGGGATACTCAATAAAACTAAACAAAGATATTTTACTTCTGCTGATTTTTTTTAGATATCAATTTCAAAAAAAATCTGCGTTTAAACTTCACTTTTTCGAATCAAGTAAATCACTGGAAGAATTCCGACAGCCACCAACAATACAGCAGGTAGCGCAGCCACTTCCCACTCGCCTTCTGAAGTTAATTCATAAATGCGCACCGCTAAAGTGTCCCAGCCAAAGGGACGCAACATCAAGGTAGCCGGCAACTCTTTCATGACTTCCACAAATATCAGCAACAAGGCGGTAAACACGCCGGGGCGTAACAGCGGAATATAAACGCGCCAGAATCGTTCTTTCTGATTTGCACCAAGACTGGCTGCCGCTTCAACTACGCTGGGCTTAATTTGTGACATGGAGCTGGCCACAGGGCCGTAGCCGATACGCAAGAAACGTATGATATAAGCTAGAATCAATGCAAACAGACCGCTGGCCAACCACTGCCCCTTAACCCCAAAAAGACTCGCAATGCCGCCATCAATCCAGTTCAGAGCCATCATGATACCCACTGCCAACACAGTACCCGGCAGCGCATAACCCAACTGCGAGAACTCGATAGCCAAGTTTCGGCCAGTGGATTCCTTGTTACGCTTAGCCCACACCATAATGGCTGCCACCATTAAAGTGATCAAAGCGGCGACGATTGCCAGAATCATAGTATGGCTCAACAACACCAGGGTTCCATCGGTGTGTCGTTCATAGGTTTTAATTGCCCACACCAATAACTGAATAACAGGCAATACAAAGCCTAATGCAAAAACGCCCCAAGCGAATATCTGCACCAGAACACCCCACAAGCCGGTCAGCGGTTGGCGATATTCTTTCAGCGCAATACCGGTCTGTTCATAACGACTTTGGCCGCGCCCCCATTTTTCCACCAACACCGACAAAGCAACAAACAATAGCAAGATACAGGCCAGTTGTGCCGCTGTGCTGGCACTGAAAAAACCATACCAGGACTTATAAATAGCCGTAGTGAAGGTATCAAAATTGAAAATCGCTACTGCACCAAAATCGGCCAGAGTTTCCATCAGGACCAAACCTAACCCGGCAATCCAGGCTGGTCGTGTCAGTGGAATCACCAGTCTCCAAAAGGCTTTGGCACGACTGTAACCCAAGGTTCTGGCACTTTCATAGCTGGTGCGGCCCTTGCGCTGCAAAGCGCTGCGCATCAGCAAATACACATACGGATAAAGTGACAAGGTGAAAATTAAGGCTACCCCAAACACATTACGTGTATCCGGCAGCCAGGCAATACCAAGCCCGACGGACTCCAGCGCATACTGCAAAGGCCCCTCGTAATCGGTAAAACCAAGCAGGGTAAAGGCCAGAATATAAGGAGGGATCGCCAGCGGCAGCATCAATCCCCATTGCAAAATTGAGCGCCCCGGAAATTCATGCATCACAATCAGCCAGGCCAGCGATACGCCAATCAGAAAACTACCGGTGCCCACTAACAACACTAGCCAGAAGGTATTGCTTAACAGTTGCGGAATCTGTGTATTCCACAGGTGTTGCCACAGCTCCGGCTCAAGATCGAACCATGAAAACAGCAGTGGCAATAATGGCAATAAACAAATCAACAGAATAGCCCATAGCAAAAAGCCATCCACTTTCTTCAAAACGCCAAAACGCCAGCCTTTGGAGCTGGCGTTCTGAGAGTGCTGTTGATCAGTATTATCAGTCAATATGTTTAACTTTTATTGATTTATCGATAGCCTGCTCGATCCATCAACTTTACAGCGGCAGGCTGTAATTCACCGGCTTTGGATAAGTTGGTGCGGTCCGCTTTAAACTCACCCCAGGCGGCAACTTCTTCAGTTGGCTCAACATTCTGATTGGCCGGATATTCCATATTCAAACCAGCAAACATCTGTTGTGCTTGTTCGCTAGCCAACCACTCAATCAATTTTAACGCATTTTGTTTGTTATCAGAATGCTTTGTGATTCCAGCACCCGAAACATTCACATGCACGCCATAACCTTGTTCCGATTGATCAGGCCAGAATAAAGCCAAAGGCAAGTCTGGGGTTTCTTTCTGCAAGCGACCAAAGTAGTAAGTATTTACTATGCCCACATCACAAACACCTGCGGTAATCGCATTCATGACTTTAGTGTCATTAGAGAAAGGATCAGTGGCTAAATTAGCAACCCAGCTTTCAACGATTTGCTGTGTCTTTTCTTCACCATAACGGGCGATCATCATAGCGACTAATGACTGGTTATAAACTTTTTTCGAAGTACGCAAACACAAACGTCCATTCCACTGCTCATCACCCAAGGCCTCATAAGTGCTCAAGTCTTCGGGGTTAACTCGCTCAGTGCTATAAACCATGGTACGCGCTCGTACGGTCAAACCGTACCAGTGATTGTCTGGATCTTGCAGACTATCTGGAATAACGGCTTCTAATGCTTGTGATTCGATAGGCTGTAATACACCTTCTTCGGTTGCCAACCACAAGTTACCCGCATCCACAGTCATAAACACATCCGCTGGTGTGCGCTCACCTTCAGCCTTTAAGCGGCTAATCAAGGCAGCTTCACTGTCGGTAATGTAATTGATTTCAATGCCGGTTTCGGCTGTGAATTGCTCAAAGAAAGGCTTAACCAGGTGCTCCTTGCGCGAGGTGTACACCACAATTTCTTTTTTATCCTGAGATTGAGAGTCAGCTTTAGATTCATTTGATTGTGCAGACTCATCCGAACAAGCGCTTAATACCAATAATGCAGTTGCCGACAAGCCAGTAAGCCATGTTTTCATCATAGTCATAACACCAATTAGAGAATTCGTGAGAAGTTCGCAAATGATAATTATTATCATTAAGTATTGCAATAGGGGAAGCGTATTATTTCAGGTTTATAGGGGTAAGGGATGATGTGGATCAAGAGTTCCCCCTTACATTCTCCTCTTCTCACCAAACTTTAATTTTATTATCGCTCTTTTCTTTGTCCCCAAGGCATTCCTTGTCAGTCACTCTCCAAAGAAACTGTTGATTGGGATTTATAAGAACGCTTAACTTCTGATATTTCTACTGAGTAGGATTCGTACCAGCGCTGTTTGCCGAGTTGTTGTGCTTTGATGTGTTCGGGATGTTGTTTCCAAGCTTTAATATGTTTTTCTGAAGGCCAGTAGGATAGTGCAATTTCCAGGTCACCTTCGGTGACGGCATTAAATTCCATGCAGCCGAATTCATTTATCGCCAGTTCACGCATCCGTTGTGCGGTTTGTGAGTACTCATCATCGAACTGACGAACTTTTGCTTTAAATATCACGACGAACATTAACTGATGTCCTTTTATAATCCCATAGCCTGTTTGATGAGCTGTTGTTTTAGTAATGGATGCTGATTGGTTAGCGCCAGTCCATAGCTCCGACTCATTTGTACTAAAGGCATTTGCTGCTCAAACAATAATTTAAAACCTTGCATGGCTTTTTGCATCATGAAGATTTCGCCTTTACGAGCTCGCTCGTAGGGACGCAGGTTTCTTTTCAGGCCTATGTCCTGTTGCTTGCCATTACTCCTTTCAATTACCTGCGCCAGTTCTTCCACATCACTAAAACCCAAATTAACGCCTTGGCCTGCCAAAGGATGTATGGTGTGAGCTGCATCGCCGATCAATGCGATTCGATCTTTGACCAAGCACTCAGCTGTGCGCTCGATTAAAGGGAAAGCCACTCGCTGGCTGGTTTCCAGACACTCCCCAAGTGTGCTTTCAAACGTCTGCTCCAGCC
Source organism: Kangiella sp. (assembly GCF_048265365.1). Taxonomy (NCBI): domain Bacteria; kingdom Pseudomonadati; phylum Pseudomonadota; class Gammaproteobacteria; order Kangiellales; family Kangiellaceae; genus Kangiella; species Kangiella sp. The sequence continues at coordinate 555,100 of NZ_JBLXBT010000001.1, read as the reverse complement.
GTTGCAAAAACTCTTTACCCTTTAAAGCCATCAATTGATCGGCATAATCGCCTTTGACTGACCAAACGATGGAGCAGTGATGTTCATCGGTTAATGGTAAGAAGGCTAAGGGGCCATTATGGTCAAAGCGTTGCCATGCCGTATCTTGATGAGACTTTGCTGTTTTAATGGTAGCTACTATGGCTTTATGGCCATAAGGCTTTTGCTGAATATCAATGTTGCTGTTTTTTCTTAACCAGGACATGGCGCCATCAGCAGCAACCAGTAATTTTGCGTAAATACTTTTACCGTCTGCAAGCTCAATAATCGCCTGCTCAGATTGGTAGGTCACCCTGGTACATTTTTGTGGTGATAGAAAATCAATACTTCGATAAGGTTTTATGGCTTGAAACAGACTTCGACGCAGCACACGGTTTTCGATGATGTATCCTAAGTTTGGCTCAGCTAACAACTTGGCATCAAACTCAATCTTGCCACGACTGGCTTCGCCATCCCACACATACATTCTTCGATAGGCTGTTTTTTCATCCTGCTCGATATGGCTCCATGCACCAACCCCATCGAGTAACTGCTGGCTGGCTCTGGTGATGGCGCTGACTCGCAAATCATATTCTGTCTTATCCCAGCTCATCTGCACCGGTTTTGGATCGATGATGGCGATCTTCAGTCTCGTTTGCGCCAAACGGGCAGCCAGAGCTAAACCCACCATGCCACCACCGACAATGATCAGATCATAATCTGGATTATTGCTTTGCATAATGACTCTCATTAATGCAGCCGTTAATAACCTGCTCTTCCAATTTGTTTTTCTCCAAAATGCGCCACAACTCCGGCATCTTTTGCTCAACATCAACGGTTAAAGTTTCTTTGTATGGCTTACGATTCTTGCGTGTTACCTTAAGTTTCTGTCGAATGTCTTGAGCAGCATTTTCGATCATGGCATCAGTAATATCATTGCGCTGATAGCCTGGCTTTAAAGTCTCTGCAAATCTCTTGGCAAAAATATCATCAACATCCTTACTGATCTCAATCCAGCCCAACAACATAAGTCTCAACTCCCGCTGTCGGTCTGATTGCGCGCTCTGATTTTTCGCCATTTCCTTGGCTAGCTTTGCCCCATAAGAACTGATCATGCAGCTGGTCATGGCACTGAAGCCATCTACCACAGCCATGTAACAAAAAGGTTCCGCACTGTTTAGGTTTCCAGAACTAAAGTAATAGTAGCGCTGCGCAAGTTCTAAATTGGCAGCTTTATCACCATCCTGCGCCAAGCGCATTAAAGTTTCGGTAGAGTACTTGTCATAATCAGTTTTTTCATAAAACTGGGATTTTTTTACTGGATAACCTTTTCCTGCTTTCCATTGATAGCGCTCATAATCAAAGGTTTCTGAAACCCATTGGTCATGATACAAGGACCAGTCATCATAACGATCAACTTCATTGCACAACTCAGCGGTAACCTGTGCATTATTTTCTTCATCAGGTTGAACATGTTTTGCGCAAGCAGAAACGCACACGGTACAAAGTATCAGTCCGCTTAATATCCTCCCAAAATTTTGTTTGCTGCATTTATTCATACTGATTCTTTCGCTATAGAGCGCTTGGCGTTATTCAACAAACTGTGGCCGTTCATAGTAAACTGCTCTCAAAACATTGCTCAATATCGCCGTCATTAACACCATTGTTCACTGCATAGACAATAATATCCGGAGCCTGTGTTTCTGCAAATGGCCCCAAGCCCAAGTTGGCTCTTTTCCTGACTAAGTCTTGATAAAGCTGCTCGGTTCTGCGCTCAACCTCTTCATCTGTAATTTCAACACCTTCTATTTCTGACACTGAACTCTCAAACATGATTTCGCCCAGTGGATCATTTCTTAATTCATACATTGCCTTCCAGGCTTGCGACTCAACTTGCAACTCCTTAATTCGTTCCAAGTCTGGCTCTTCCTGATTTTCATGATGGGTGAGCAAGTTACTCAAGTACGTAATGACACAACCGTGCATCGCTGAATATCCATCAACTATCGCTCGCTCACAATAAGGCTGCGCTTGTTCTAGTGACGCTTCATCACCTTGCAGGAACAAACGATAGGCCATTTTAACATTAGCAATAGTGTCGCCCGCATCAGCCATTTGTTGCAAATCTTCAGTCTCGTAATAGTCGTAATCTGAAGTTTTCTTAATCTCCATTCGATTACCGTTGTATTCCATTTCAAAATAGCCATGCTTATCACCCCAGCCTCGGACTTCATCGAGTAATTTTTGCGAGGTGTAGCCGGTTGAACTCTTCTGCCAGTCGTCATAGGTTTCTACTAAGTCACACAGCTCTAGATCGGCAGGCTCATCTTCTTGCGTGTTAACTTCTGATTCAACTTGCTCAGTATCATTCTTTGGGGTAACACTCTTTGCAAGAAGATCACTTTGCTTTTGAACAACCTCATTGTTCATTTTCTGCGTATCATCAACTTTCGGTTCCACTACATCAGTAACAAGCTGATGACTGTTGCCTTCATCCTTTTGCTTTTCGTCATTAGCGCTTAAACTTTTCCAGGCAATTGCAGCCAGAAACACCACCAACACAAACATCAATAGGATAATGATTTTATTCTTCATGACTCGCCATTTGACTGTTGTTAAACCCAAACCCCATGGCCTGACTGGCAAATACACCCTTAGCCACCGGCGCTACATCCATCGCTTTTAGTAACAAGTTTCTAGAAATTGACAAGGGCAACCAGGGATTACTGAACAAGCGAGCCAGGGATTCAGTCACCCATAAGGTCTGCTCCCGATCTACCTGTCGCTTTTCCTGATATTGTCTTAACACCTGATAGGCACCCAGTTGCTGCGCCAAAGATTGATCACTGTCTTCAACAACCTCTTTTACGGATGCCAATATCTCGGTTAATTCTGCTACATCACGCAGGCCCAGATTAAAACCTTGCCCAGCGATGGGATGCAAAGACTGAGCTGCGTTACCTATTAAAACGCAGCGACCGCGAAAAAGGGTTTCAGCTTTCAGTTGAATCAGTGGAAAAGATTTTCTAGAGCCCACTTTAGTAATCTTGCCAAGGCGGGCACCGAAAGCCTCTTCTAATTGTTTAGCAAACTCAGTTTCATCCAGTTCTACTAACGACTGAGCTTCTTTGGTCGGTTTCGACCAAACTAATGCCATTCTGTTTTTGGTCAAGGGTAGCAAGGCCAATGGACCGTCTTGAGTAAATCGCTCATAAGCACAATTTTGATGGGGGAGTTGCGTTGTCAGATTACAAACAACCGCGGACTTGCGGAAATCATTTATTTGCGCATCAATGTGTAACTGTTGACGTAATTGCGAACGGGCGCCATCGGCAAGTACCACCAAGCCTGCTTTAACTTCTTCCGTACCATCACTCAATTCAATGCGCAGGGTAGCTTCATCTGCCGACTGCTGAATATCCACAACTTTAGCTGGCGCCTGATAATCAATGAGTGACTGCTTGCTTATAGCCTGATTGAGCGCCTGACCCAGCTGCCAGTTCTCGATCACCGCACCTAAGGCTTGTACGCCACACTCTTCCCCATCGATTCGTGCAAAACCGCAATGCCCTTGGTCGGATACATGAATCTTCTTGATTGGTGCCGCTACCGAGTAGAGGTCTTTTTCCAGTCCCAGCTTCTTTAAAATATTCAGCGATGCCGCTGATAGCGCTACCGTTCGATCATCGAAGCCCGGTTGTGCGTTTGATTCTGGTGCGAAAGCTTCAAATACGGCATTTTCGATGCCGATATTAGCCAGCGCCAAAGCCAAGCTTGCTCCAGCCATACCACCGCCAATAATCACCACCGGATACGTTTTCACAAATCTTGATTTCCTATTGTCTGGCTTGCGCCATTAATGCTTCAATCTCGTCACGTGCTTTCGGCACATCTTTCGATAGAACATCATAGCCATTACGAGTAACCACCACATCGTCTTCGATACGAATACCAATACCGCGCCACTTTTTTGCCGCCTTGGTATTATCTTTTCCAATATATATCGCTGGTTCAACGGTCAAAACCATGCCCTGCTCTAGCACTCGTGGTTGCCCATGCACCTGATAATCACCCACATCATGCACATCGAGACCAATCCAATGACCCGTCTTATGCATAAAGAATTCACGGTGGGCATCGCGTTTAATTAAATCTTTGACATTGCCTTTCAATATTTTCAGCTCAACCAATCCTTTGGTAATCACTTCCACTGCTTTGTCATGGATTTGCGCCCAGTGATTACCTGGCTTGATCATCTCAATCGCCGCTAACTGCGCTTCCAGCACAAGATCGTACAGCTGAGCCTGCTCCTTAGAGTATCGCCCATTAATTGGAATGGTACGTGTAATATCGGCTGCATAATGTTCAAACTCACAACCTGCATCCACCAGCAATAAATCTCCATCGTTGAGTACATCGCTGTTTTCCACATAGTGCAAAATATTAGCGTTATCGCCACCCGCAACAATCGAAGGATAGGCTGCATAGCGACAGCCGCCTTGCACATAGTGATAGTGCAAAACCGCTTCCATCTGCATTTCTGTCTTGTCTGGCTCGCAGGCCTTCATCAGCTCGCAATGTGCTTTGGCCGCTGTTTTCGCCGCATGACGTAGACGCTGTATTTCTGCCGCTGATTTTATCAAGCGCATATCGTGCAGATGATGGCGTAAATCTACCAGCTCACCCGGCGGTTCAGAGCCGCGAACCGATTGTGATTGCAGCTGACTGCGCCAGTCCATAATATCCTGGTCAAACTCAGGATGGGCGCCGAAGCCAAAGTAAATCCGTTCCTTGCCTTCCATCAAACCAGGCAGAATGTCATCAATATCAGATATGGGGAAAGCGTCATCTGCACCAAGTTGCTCAATAACTCCTTCCTGCCCCAATCGCTTGCCATGCCAGATTTCCTGGGTCACGTCTTTTTCCCGATTAAACAGAATAAACTCTCCGTGCTTGCGTCCCGGAATCAGCACCGCCACCGCTTCCGGCTCATTGAAGCCAGTCAGATACCAGAAATCATTATCCTGACGAAAAGGATAATGCACATCATGGCTGCGCACTTTTTCGGTCGCGGAGGGCAAGATAGCAATAGAGTTAGGGCCCATCCATTGCATCAGTTTTTTACGTCGTGCGGCAAAGTTGATTGCTTGCATCAAGAATCCTGTCTGTTCAAATTAATCTGGAAAGGCTAGTGGATGTTTTTATTTTGTGGCGCCATCGGAACAGCCTTATTTGACTGAAAAATAATCTGTGCTGACATTTTCACATGCTCAGAGATGGTCACAAAGGCCGACTCCAACTCTTCAGAGCTTTCATCTTCAATGGAAAAATCAATCTTGGCGATTTCACTCATATCGCGTAGCGCTTCTTGAGCGGCATCATCCAACTCTTTTTCCTGTTTGATTAAGCCGTAACCAGTCAAATAACCCTGACACCACTCACCTAGAGCCTGCGCCCGGAGGTCAATCGGACTGTCATCGTCGGGAATTAACAATTCGATAGAGAAGGATTCAGGCTGATAATCTTTCTGGGTGAAAGCTATAATTTGCTCAAGCTCATCTTCAGCCTGTTGACCCAGCGCTTCTCCATTGGCCAAAAAATCACTCATTTGCTGTGGCCAGCGGCCAGCTTCAGGCACAAAACCATGACCGACCAAGCCATGCAACATGCCGGCTAATTCGGCACCGGACAAATCTGGTAAGAAATTCCGGCAAAACTCATTAATTTGTAAATAATTCATTAAGTTAAACGCTTTTCATCTTGTAAAGTCGGTTGCAGCCCCATAGTTTAACCCGCTATACACTTAAAACCCAACACTCTGGCCGTGCATTTATTGAGTAAAAAGGTGCAAGCGGCATCACAAGTAGAGCTGATTAAACATTGACCAAAAAGCAGCTAAACTTTATAGTATGCTTTAACAAAATCGGGTAACTCACTATGACACAAGGTCAATTAGAGAAACTAGAAGATAAGATCAACGCCTTGTTAGCGCGCTTCGACAAGATCAATCTTGAGAATAATCAGTTACGACAACAGATCAACGAGTTGCGTAATGAGCGTGATCGTCTGCACAGCAAAAATGAAACTGCACGTAAGCAGATTGATATTATGATCTCTCGACTGAAGTCGATGTAGATCGCATTTAAGGTTTTTATAACAATATGGCAAAACCAAAAGCTACACCGATAAACATTACAATCTTGGGGAAAGAATTCCAGGTCGCCAGTCCTGAAAGCGAGCACCAGAAGCTTTTGCAGGCTGCTAGCTTTTTAGATAAGCGGATGAAAGAAATTCGCGAAGCTGGAAAGGTGCTCGGCCTTGATCGGATTGCTGTGATGGCGGCTTTGAACTTAAGCTATGAATTAATCAATACGCCTACACTCGATAGCGATGAAGCGCAAGATATCGAGCAAAGGCTCAGCCACATGAGTCAAAAAATTGATCAGGCTCTAAAACATAGTGAGCAAATCGAACTCACCGATTCTTAATAAAGCACCACAATTATTTTTTTATCGAGCAGGAAAGCAATCTCGCTTTTAACTTTTTTGTTAAAAGTATCTGACAGTTAGCGTTTTTTTCGCCGACTGACACTCGGAAGGATCCAGCATAACTTGAAACAGACCGCATGCGGTGTGTTACAATGGCTCCTCCTGGGCTGTTCGTCAGTAGCGACCGTCCTCGAGCCGATAATACTTTACTTGGGACTCCTCAATGGAAGTGTTGCGCAAGTCCGCTTCGACCGGAAAGCCTGATCTTCTACATGGACTCCCCCCTGAACCTCTGGGTTCATGGGCTATTACCTACAACGGCAGTCCGGGGTTTTAATTTTAGACGCAATGAATGAAGCAGTTGCTCAAAAACATTATCTAAGAACCAGAATTAAGCATGAACGCTTAACGCTGACGAAGCCCTTTATGGAGCGTGCCGCACTAGCCCTTCTTGGCCATGCCTCCGAAGCCAGATTGATCGAAGACCACCACTCCATCGCCTTTTATCTGCCAACTCGCGGTGAAATCAGCTGTTTACCCATGATTGAGTACGCACTCAAACTTGGCAAAAAGTGTTATGTGCCGAAGATCTATCCCAACAAGAAACGCGGTATGTGGTTTCTGCCCTATACTGGCAAAGAGTCCGTCAAAGAGGGTGCTTTTGGTATTCTGGAACCGACAGCCGCCATCAGCAAAGCTGTTCGTCCCAGTGAACTGGATATTATCTTTCTTCCGCTGGTCGCGTTTGATCTAAAAGGTAACAGACTAGGCATGGGCGGTGGCTATTACGATACCGTGCTCGCCAATATACCCAAGCACGAACAACCCAAGCTCATCGGCCTCGCTTACAACCTGCAACAAGTACGCGACATCCCCCAGGAAAAATGGGATATCCAGATGGACGCCGTGATCACCCCCAGCAACTATCGCCTGTTCGAGCGTAAGCCCAATCCAGTCCCACAACCACCGCTCAAAACTCAGCCTTAACTAACAATTTTACAGCCCATGCTTTATACTTTGCGCTTTAGTCATCAACAAACCTAGAGCACTATGAACTATTGGTTAATGAAGTCTGAGCCGGATGTTTTCGGTATTGAACACCTCAAAGCCTTACCTAAAAAAACTGACCACTGGGATGGCGTCCGTAATTATCAAGCACGCAACATGATGCGTGACGAGATGAAAAAAGGCGATAAAGTCTTCTTCTATCATTCTAACTGCAAGCCACCTGCCATTGTCGGCATTATGGAAGTGGTTAAAGAGGGTTATCCAGACCATACCGCTTTCGATCCTGACCAAAAATACTACGACCCAAAAAGTAATCCTGACAACCCACGCTGGTATATGGTCGATGTTAAACATGTGCGTGATTTGAAGCGAGAAATTCCATTAGACGAACTTAAGCAGTACACTGAACTAGCAGACATGAAATTGGTGCAAAAAGGCAACCGCCTTTCAATCATGCCGGTCACCAAAGAAGAATGGGACTTTATCTTAAGCATCGAAAAGCAATAGGAGAAAATTATGACACAGGACGAATTAAAGAAATTAGTCGGCGAAGCCGCTCTTGAGTATGTCGTTGAAGATTCGATTGTTGGTGTGGGCACTGGCTCTACCGTCAACTACTTCATTGATGCACTTGCCACCATAAAGCACAAAATCAAAGGTGCTGTGTCCAGCTCCGAAGCATCCACCGAACGCTTAAAGAAGCACGGTATTGAAGTTTATGAACTCAACGAAGTGGGCAAACTTCCGGTATACGTTGATGGCGCAGACGAATCCAACCACCTATTGGAACTCATTAAAGGCGGTGGTGGTGCTCTCACTCGTGAAAAAATTATCGCAGCAGCTGCCGATCAGTTTATCTGCATTGCCGATGAATCCAAGCTGGTACGTCGGCTCGGCGAATTCCCGTTACCGATTGAAGTCATCCCAATGGCGCGCAGCTATGTGGCACGCCAAATCGTTAAACTGGGCGGCGATCCGGTTTACCGTACAGGCTTTGTCACTGACAACGGTAACGTTATTCTTGATGTCCATGGCTTGATTATCAACGAGCCCATCAAGCTTGAGCGCATCCTGAATAATATCGTTGGTGTTGTGACCAATGGATTGTTTGCGGAACGTGCTGCAGATGTGTTGTTGCTTGGTAAAGAAGGTAAGCTTGAAACGATAACTCGTTAGAGTTCCTTTGTATCAGGGAGCGAAAGTTCCCTGATTTATATTTTTATTATCACGAGCATATACCTTCAACTAGATTCTTACCTCTTCAAGTTTCAAGCCTTAAAATATATACCTCTACGATGCTTGGCAGAAATTATACATTAACTTTGAATAAACTCTCAGAACCTTAGGGCTAATATGGGTAAGATTGCTTTCCTTACGAAACAGCCTTTTATGCTTAATGTACGACGATATTCAGAATCCTCCTCAGCAACTGCCACAGTCTAAATTTAAGCCTTGGTTCTGGCTCTTATTACTCCCGATATACCTGTTAGGCTGCCTTTGGGCACTTAAAGGTTCTGTTTCGGGTTGGCGAGACCTACTGGCTCTCACCAACCTGCCCATTTTTTCGCTCATGGTAGTGATGTTTGCTATAACAACATTGTTGTGGACTTGCTATAAGTTGGTTAAAGGGTTTAACAAGCTAACGGAATGTTCGCGTTATGAGGTTTATTTGGCTGAAGTATTCGAAAATAGAGACCGACAGAGACCTGCTCAGAACGCAATGCGTCTAGATTATTTGAGAAAACTGCGCAAAAGAAATAGCGAAGTACGCGTTAAGACAGAAATTCGCCAAAGACAGTTATTAGCTTTGGCGATTTTTGGACTACTTATCTTATTAATTGGGACTATTGGACAGCTAACCAGCCAATTTTTGCTCCCATAATCCTCAACTACTAATACTGTACTTATCCATCAAACTGTAGAGGGTCGGCCTGGTAAGCCCTAACAGTTTTGCTGCCTGTGAGATATTACCATCAGATAGCACGATTGCTCGTTGAATGGCGCGGGTTTCCGCGGCTTCACGCACCTGACGTAAATTCAGCGGCATTTCGCGCAATTGGGCTTCGTCAATCTGCAAGTCTTTCGCCGTAATCTGATTACTGTCAGACATCACCACCGCACTTTTAATTTTATTCTCAAGTTCGCGAACATTGCCTGGCCAACCGTAAGCCTCCATCGCCTGCACTGCATCTTTGCCAAAACCACGAATATTGCGTGAGTACTGACGATTAAACTTTTCCAATAACGATCGGGCAATTAGTACCACATCACCATTTCGTTTCGCCAAAGCTGGGATATTTAGCACAACTTCGCTGAGTCTATAAAAAAGATCCTCACGGAATTTGCCTTCACTAACCAAGTCTTCAAGCGATTGATGGGTTGCAGCAACAATTCGGACATCAACTGGAATTGATTCACGACCACCAACACGTTCGACCACTCGTTCTTGCAAAAAACGTAATAGTTTTGCCTGCAGGGCCATTGGCATATCACCAATTTCATCGAGGAACAACGTTCCGCCATTAGCATATTCAATCTTGCCGATGGTGGTTTTATTGGCACCAGTAAATGCGCCCGCCTCATAACCAAATAATTCGCTTTCCAACAAATTATCAGGAATGGCTGCGCAATTTATGGCAACCATATTTTTACTACGGCGTGGACTGATATCGTGTACTGCTCTAGCTAGCAACTCTTTACCAGTGCCGCTGTCTCCGAGCAATAAAACGCTCACATCGGTTGGCGCAACCTTTTCAATTTTTTGGCAAACTGCCATCATTTCCGGGCTGGTCGCAATAATGCCGTGGAAGCTTTCTTTTTGCTGTTGAAAGTGGCGACGGTTTTCATCTTCTAACTTTGCCAGTTCAAAGGCGCGTTTAATAATTAGAGTTAACTCTTCAGGCTGAATCGGCTTTTGGTAATAGTCATAAGCGCCGGCATTGACTGCCTGCATGGCAATCTCACGCTGATCGTTGCCGGTTACCACAATCACCTTACTGGTTGGTGACAATGACAGGATTTCTTCCAGCAGCTCAAGGCCGACAGTGGCATTCGCGGGATCTGGCGGTAATCCTAAATCAAGAGTAATGACCTGAGGTTGGTAGCGCCTGAGCTCAACCAAAGCACTATCGCGGTCTTCTGCAAGAATTACGTTATACTGATCGAATGACCATTTGAGCTGTTTTTGCAGCCCTTTGTCATCCTCAATAATTAATAAGTCGGGTTTGTTTGATTGTGCCATCCTGTCCTCTTTATTGTTCATCTCCGGGCGTCAACGTCTGCAAAATGACAATGCAGCGTGTCCCTTTCCCTAGTTCACTTTGTATTATTAAATCACCACCAAAGCTCTGGAGCAAATAGCGGCACTGATAAACCCCAATCCCCATCCCAGCATTACCTTTGGTGGTGGCGAATGGTTTGAATAACTGTTTACGGACAAAATCCGCATCCATGCCTTTGCCCTTGTCGACAATATGCCAGTGCAGCTCCTGCCCCAGCTGATCAAATCGATGATGGATTCTATCACTTTCATTACTGGCATCAATCGCGTTCTGATGCAGATGCTGAATAATATTAATCAGTTGATCCTGATTAGCATACACCTCAACTTCAGGAATATCCCCAATCAGATTGAGGCGACTACTGGTTTCTTTAAGCTTGGCAAAAACCTCTGGGATATAGGCCTGTACAATTTCTTTCTTTGGTAATTGCTTTCGTTGCAATTGTTCTAACATTTTATTTAGGCGCTGGGTCGCGCTAGCCACCGTTTCAAAAGTGTCATCTACAAACTCGGGGTTATCACGATAGCGATGGGCGTTGTGGGTAATCAGCTCTAACTGAGCGGTAACATTTTTTAAATCATGCACCACAAATGCTGACAAACGGTTAAAGGCATCGAATTGTTCTTGCTCATAAATTTGCGTGGTTGCTTCAAACAACGCCAGATAACTTGCCATCTGCTGACCCGCAGCTTTAAGCAGGTCATGGTCTTCCCAGTTTAAGCTTGGTTTAGAATAACTACTACGCAAGCCGACTACCGCAACCAACTCTTCACCGCGTCGCAACGGAATGAAAATTTGATGCTGTTGAAACAATGGTGAGCGCGCATCAAGCTTCAGTCCTTGATACACATTCTGATTGTTTTGGTACTCCTTGATATCTACTACCCAGTTCGTGCGCTCTATAAATTCCACCAGCTCCATGGGCAATTGATAAGCCAACTCACCATTTAATGGCGAATTGAGCGGTGACTGCCAATTATCGGTATAAATAAATAAATCGCCACGACGACTCCACAACTTGCCTGCTGGGCTACTGATAATATTGGCCAAGGCTTTAATGGATAACTGATAAAAATCCCCGCGCACATTGGCTTCATCGAGCGCACGGTTAAAGCCCAACCAGCTTTCCCGATAGTCATACTTATAACTGGCGAACAGTTTGGTAAACATGATTTTGAGCTGGCTGAGCAGTTTTTTCTTATAGGCCAGCCAGACAAAAATCACCAAAGCAGCAGCTAAAATCAAAGAGCCTATAATGGGTTGACGCCAAGCCACACCGATCAGCATATAACCCACTACCGCCAACCAGCACAAAATAGCAAACACATTGAGGCTGCTGTGTGGACGGTAGGTTTGTTGGATATTCTCTAAATCAAGCCGTGACTGATCGATCCGCTGAATATGGACCAGGCTGAAGGCCATAGCGATACTGACAATTATCGCGCGTGATACATCCAATGCTTCCGCATCCACATTCAAGTTCAGCATCAATATCAGCATCGATAGCAGATCCCAGATCAGCACAATACCCAGAGCGCCGCCCAGGGTGGATATTTCCGCCCTCAAGGTTTCTGCGAACTCATTGCCGGCCCGCTCCATCATCTGCATCATCAGCAGCAAAAGAAATCCCGCAATTGCCGGATTCATGACACGTTTCATGTCGCCGGTGTAGAGCATTATGAAGCTGGCCCAAGCAATAAAGCCCGCAAAAATGATCAAGCTTAAAAGCTTATGGTGAGCTGCAAAGTAGAAGAGAAAGAAGCTTAGCGCGGCATAGATACCGAACAAACGGCCCCATTCAATCATCCAGTGATTGAGCTCGAAACCGGTATCCACCAACTTCAAACCACTCCAGCCGATGAAGGTCAACGCTAATAGCATGATCGGCCAGCCAAGCGTGGAACCACGCCAGCGCAATAGAACGGTCATGAACAACAAGCCTGCCAAAATGATACAGGCGATAAATCCGGCCATTTCCCTGCTTATCTTATTTGTTAGGAGTCTATGGGCTGTTATAAAAGAAAAAGGCCGAAAAAGCTACTTTTCGGCCTTAAAAATCAATTGTCTATGCGGTCTGACTAAATCGCCGTGGCTGCCTGCTGCACTTCCACAAACTCGGTCAGAGTGGCTACCGACTCAAAGATTTCGCCCGTTAGCTCATCATCTGATATTTCGATAGCAAAGGTTTCTTCAATTTGCATCAAAATGGAGACAATCGCCATAGAGTCAAATTCCGGCAAATTACCCAGCAGCAGAGTATCTGCCGATAACTGATCGGCATCAATCGATAAGGTCTCGCTCAACAAGACTATCATTTTATCGATGTTTGTCTGGTATGCCATCCGGCAAATCTCCTCATTCATGCCCTACTATCAGGCGCTAATCATATGTGCGTAAACCACGCAGCACAGCCGCTCTATTGCGACAAGGCGGCAGATTGTAGCAAAAATGCCTCTTTTAGACACCTATTTTGCGCTTATGACCAATATTTATAGTTAATAACTATCGCCTACTTTTACATGCTGATCGGATCTGTTTTAATAGACTTTCGTTGCCTATCCACCACTGAATAATCCAACATGGCAAACACATCATTCGATAAACAGCAGCTGAAAGTTTTACTCCTCGAAGGAGTCCACCCTAAAGCAGAACAATTGTTCAGGCAAGATGGCTACCATCAGGTCGACAATCTTAAAACGGCACTCTCAACTTCTGAACTGAAAAGTGCTCTGCAGGACTGTCACTTCCTGGGTATTCGCTCGCGTTCGCAGATTTCTCCTGAAGTACTGGCCGAAGCCAATAAGCTGGTTGCTATTGGCTGTTTCTGTATTGGCACCAACCAGGTCAATCTGGCTGCCGCCCAGCATAAAGGCATTCCGGTTTTCAATGCACCTTATTCCAATACGCGCAGTGTAGCGGAGCTGGTTCTCGGCGAAATAATCATGCTATTCCGCGGCATCCCCGCTAAAAACGCTGCCGCCCATCGTGGTCAGTGGCTGAAAACGGCTCAGAACTCTAATGAGGCTCGCGGCAAAACCCTTGGGATCATTGGTTACGGTCATATCGGCACACAACTTGGCATTCTGGCCGAAGGGATTGGCATGCAGGTTAAGTTCTATGATATCGAAACCAAGTTAACGCTTGGTAATGCCAGCCAGGTTGCTGATCTAGACCAGCTTTTGGACGAATCCGATGTGGTGACTTTGCATGTGCCCGAAACGCCACAAACCAAAGGCATGATGGGTAAAGCGCAACTGGCTGCCATGAAGCCCGGCAGCATTTTAATCAATGCCTCAAGAGGTACTGTGGTTGATATTGATGCTTTGGCAGAAGCTTTACGCTCCAAGCACCTTCTCGGTGCGGCCATTGATGTTTTCCCGACCGAACCTAAATCAAACAATGAAGAATTTCAGTCGCCCTTGCGCGAGTTTGATAATGTGATTTTAACGCCACATATCGGTGGTTCGACACTTGAAGCTCAAGAAAATATCGCCATCGAAGTGACTGAAAAGATGATCAAATACAGCAACAACGGCTCAACTGTCTCAGCAGTCAACTTCCCACAGGTGGCATTACCGGAGCATATTAATACTCATCGGATTCTGCATATCCATCATAACAAGCCCGGTATCCTGTCGCAGATTAACCAGGTTTTGTCTCAAAATGATATCAACATTTCCGCGCAGTACCTGATGACTCAAGGCGACATTGGCTATGTGGTGACCGATATTGATCAGAGTTCAAGTCACTTTGCACTTGAAAAGATGCGAGAAATTGAAGGGACAATCCGCGCCCGAGTGTTGTATTAACATAAAAAATCCACTCTCAGCATTGGGTTGGTTCCACTAGCCCAATGCCTTCAATTCAGGTAATGCCATGCCTATTGAAAGTAAAAAGTATCGCTAACGCCCGTTATCGCTTCATCATTCTTGAGTAATTCTCTAACCAGCATATCGCTATCAGATTGATATTCATGACAGTGATCCACAGTATCCATCCAGCTAGTAGGTTTGTGTACTAACCCTTCGCTATTAATCTCCGTATAACCTAGCGTTTCGTTATTAACCCTGAGCACTAATCCAGGCATTGCATTTACATACACAGGGCCACTACAGTTCGCTTGAATGTAATATCGCTTAAGATCGCTATCGGCAACTTTCCCCTCAACATCTACCACAAACAAGTAATCATTTTCGCTACGAGTGGTGAGCAGGCTTCCCGCTTTTTCCATTCCAATTACTTCGCCCGCTTTCCCCTTGTTATGGTATAGAGCATAGGCTTCTGAGGGCGGCTGACTTTCTTGATTTCTTTCTTGCTCCAGAAAACGCTCAACAGCTACTGACTGATGCTGAACTTCTTGAATTAATCGTTGCTCTGTTAGTTTGCTTTCCTCGGTTAATGTAATCAGCTGTTGCTTTAATGCTTTCTGTTCAGAGGAAAGAGCTGAAATCTGGTAGGCTAACCAAAATATTCCACTGGTTAAAATTATCAGCATCACGATGTATATGTTGCTTATCAACCGGTATTGCTTGAATGAGTTTGCAAACAGCTGCTTCAAATAATCGGTCTGTCCTTTAACCTCCCTGATCATCTGTTGTTGCTTATCCGTTTTGGCGATTTCATCCAGCATTCTTTTGCCGTAGTGAATGGTGTCTCGACGCAAATCATCGGTTGCTTTACGCACTTTGTTGGACAGTTGTGGTGAAAATTGGTTTTCCAGGAAGGACTCTAACCAGACTTTTAGCTTCTCGTCTGAGCTTGGATGAAGCACTTCCCCTGCCACATTGTCAGATGGTGCTACATCTGTAACAGGACTCCATAGCTTTAATTGAATCAGTGCCTCTTCAACTTCATCGACTGATAGCTCTTTAGGCAAAACGCCTTCAGCACCCAGCTCTTTGACAGCTTGCAGGTACTCATCCCCACTTCTGGCGGTAAACATCATCACTGGAGTATCAGCATTCGAGCTACTTTTGATTTCTTTAATGGTTTCGATACCATCTTTGCCAGGCATGGCCTGATCAAGAAAAATCACATCGACCGAATGATCTTTTAGATAAGTAAGCGCTTGATCTCCAGAGTTGGCATGAACTGCTTCGATTTTATAGTTTGCCAGCATTCTTGCCAGAACCATATAAGCCGTTCTGGAATCATCCACAATTAAAGCTTTGTATTTTTTTGTCGCCATAGCCACCCCCCAAGCACTAAAGTCCGGCTACCATAGCGTTTATAGGTTTTTACACTATTGCAATACTGTATTTTTACTGCCTAGTTCACGAAACAGCTGGTATTACCTGAGGTCAATGTTTCTTTTTGACTATTGAATAAGTAAAAAAAGAGCCAGCGATTGCTGGCTCTGACAGGTCTAAATAATTAGCTCTGGAAGGATTACTTAACACGTGGGTCAAGCTTGCCGGCTTTATAATCCAGCGCCATCTGTTCCATATTAATTGGCTTGATTTTGCCAGCATTACCGGCCGTGCCAAACGCTTCATAGCGTGCTTTACAGATTGCCTGCATCGCATCTTGCGCTGCTTTGTTATATTTGCGTGGGTCAAACTCTTTTGGATTATGTTTCAAGAATTTGCGCACTGCACCCGTTGCAGCCAAACGTAAGTCGGTATCAATGTTTACCTTACGAACGCCGTGCTTGATGCCTTCCTGAATTTCCTCTACCGGAACACCATAAGTTTCACCCAGATCACCACCATATTCGTTAATAGTGGCCAACCAGTCTTGTGGCACTGACGAAGAGCCGTGCATAACAAGGTGCGTGTCAGGAATACGCGCGTGAATTTCTTTGATGCGCTTAATGGCCAAGACATCGCCTGTTGGTGGACGAGTAAATTTATAAGCACCGTGCGAAGTGCCGATGGCGATAGCCAGTGCATCCACTTTGGTGTCTTTAACAAATTGCGCCGCTTCTTCCGGATCAGTTAATAGCTGATCATGGCTTAATACGCCTTCTGCACCTGAGCCATCTTCTTCACCGGCCATACCGGTTTCAAGTGAACCTAAGCAACCTAGCTCACCTTCAACTGACACACCACAAGCATGGGCCATCTCAGTGGCAAGCTTGGTTACGCGAACGTTGTACTCATAGCTCGCTGGCGTTTTCATGTCTTCTTCCAATGAGCCGTCCATCATCACTGACGAGAAACCTAATTGAATTGATTGCTGACATACTGCTGGCGAAGAACCATGATCCTGGTGCATACAGATTGGAATATGCGGGAATTCTTCAGTTGCCGCTAAAATTAGATGACGCAGGAAATTTGAACCTGCATATTTACGAGCACCCGCAGAAGCTTGAATGATCACTGGACTGTCAGTTTCATCTGCTGCCTGCATAACAGCACGCATCTGCTCAAGATTATTAACGTTAAATGCCGGAATACCATAATCATGCTCTGCTGCATGGTCGAGTAATTGGCGAAGTGTTATTAGAGCCATTTTCTTTCCCCTTAACTTTGTATCCTGTTCTACAACCTTTTTGAGCCTAGCCTTTCGCTCGCTCTTCTAAGATTGCCACTGCCGGTAATTCTTTACCTTCCAAAAATTCAAGGAAAGCACCACCACCAGTTGAAATGTATGAAACTTTATCTGCAATGCCGTACTTATCAACCGCAGCTATGGTGTCGCCACCGCCCGCAATTGAAAAGGCATCACTATCAGCAATTGCTTTAGCAATCACTTCCGTGCCGTGACCAAACTGGTCAAATTCGAAAACACCTACTGGGCCATTCCAGACAATCGTTTTCGCTTCTTTTAAAATCTTGGCAAGATGTTCCGCTGACTGCGGGCCAATGTCAAAAATCATATCATCTTCTGCCACATCATTGACTGACTTAGTTTCTGCGGCTGCTGATTCTGCGAACTCTTTACCAGTAACCACATCAACCGGTACCGGAATATCGCCACCTTTTGATTGCGCCTGTTCGATTAAACGTTTGGCTTCAGGCTTCAAATCTTCTTCGTACAAAGACTTACCGACCGAATGACCTGTCGCAGCGATAAAAGTATTGGCGATACCGCCACCGACAATCAATTGATCTACAATGTGGGATAACGAGTCTAATACTGTCAACTTAGTCGATACTTTAGAACCGCCAACAATCGCTACCATTGGGCGTGCTGGATTATCTAAAGCTTTGCCTAAAGCTTCCAATTCACCGGCCAACAATGGGCCTGCGCAGGCAACTGGAGCAAATTTAGCAACACCATGAGTGGATGCCTGAGCACGGTGAGCCGTACCAAAAGCATCATGCACAAACACATCGCATAAATCAGCGTACATTTTAGAAAGGCGATCATCATTGGCTTTTTCGCCAACGTTACAACGCACGTTCTCAAATAAAACTACTTCGCCGTCATTAACCTCAACGCCGTTTAAGTATTCAGTGACCAAACGCACCGGAACATCCAAAACATCGTTTAAATAATCCGCCACAATTTGCATGGAATCATTTTTAGTCAACACACCTTCAGTGGGACGACCACGGTGCGACATTACCATCAGCTTAGCGCCTTTTTCCAGAGCCAGCTTAATGGTCGGCAATGCCGCCTGAATGCGAACATCACTGGAGATTTTGCCGTCTTTAACCGGCACATTGAGATCTTCACGAATTAAAACGCGTTTTCCCTGAAGATCCAGATCCGACATTTTCAACACATTCATAGTCTTAAACCATTCATGGTAAATTGATTATCTGGATTTAATTTCCCAGACTTAAAAACACAAACGGTGCGTCACGACACACCCTACATATAAATCACTAGTAATCTAAGCTAGGATTATTCTTGTAAGACGAGGCATGGCTAATTTTTTGAAGGCGACGCGTATTCAAATACGCCAGCTTGATAAAAATTAGCCATAACAAAGTATTACAAGAAAAAGATTGCTAGACAGACATCATCTTGATGGCAACGTCTAACATCCTGTTCGAGAAACCCCACTCATTATCGTACCAAGTCACAACTTTCACGAAGTTGCCGTCTTGTACGCGAGTCAAACCAGAATCAAACGTTGATGATGCTGGACTGTGGTTGAAGTCTACTGAAACCAATGGCTCGTCGTTGTAGCACAGTACGTGACCGTCTGCTGCCTTCTTAACGATATCGTTAATTTCTTCGGCTGTAGTGTCACGACCAGCTTCAAAAGTTAAATCAACACAAGAGACGTTGATGGTTGGAACGCGCATGGCGAAACCATCAAGCTTACCGTTTAATTCTGGAAGCACTAAACCTACTGCTTTAGCGGCACCAGTTTTAGTTGGGATGATGCTTTGTGCTGCAGCACGCGCACGACGTAAATCTGAATGCTGATTATCAATCAATCGCTGGTCGTTGGTGTAAGCGTGAATCGTGTTAACCAAACCTTTCTTGATGCCAATGGTGTCATTTAAAACTTTGGCTAATGGCGCCAGGCAGTTTGTTGTGCAAGAAGCATTTGATACTACGCGGTGTTCTGGTTTTAGAATGTCATCATTCACGCCAAATACAACGGTGGCATCTACATCTGCCGCACCGGGTGCTGAGATAAGAACTTTCTTGGCGCCGCCTTTAAAGTGCTTGGATGCACCGGCCTGGTCTTTGAACACACCAGTACACTCGAATACAACATCAACGTCCTGATCGCCCCAAGGAATTAGTTCTGGGTTACGTTCGGCATACAATTTAATTTTGTCACCGTTAACGATCATGTATTCGCCGTCGGTAGAAACGTCGGCATTAAAACGACCGTGAGTAGTATCATACTTCGTCAAATGAACGGTGGTTTCCGCTGGGTGTGAAGAGTTGATAGCAACTACTTGAATGCGATCACGATAACCGTGTTCGTAAATCGCTCGAAGGGCGGTACGTCCAATACGTCCATAACCATTAATTGCAACTTTAACTGTCATCTTTGTCTCCAAAAATTACTCACGCGTTTAATCTAAAAGTTCTTCGGCTACAGCAACCACATTGTCTACTGTAAATCCAAAATGTTTGAATAGGTCACCGGCTGGGGCTGATTCGCCAAAGCTGGTCATGCCAACGATGCGACCGTCAAGGCCAACGTACTTGTACCAGTAATCTGCAATGCTTGCTTCAATGGCAACACGACTGGGTACGTCACTCGGTAATACGGCTTCTTTATAACTGGCGTCCTGTGCTTCAAAGACATCGGTTGATGGCATAGAAACTACGCGCACCTGCTTGCCTTTTTCGCTTAACGCTTTCGCTGCCTGAATCGCCAGCTCAACTTCCGAGCCAGTCGCAATAAAAATCAATTCTGGCTTGTCAGCACAATCCACCAACACATAACCACCGCGTTCAACATTGGCTAGCTGCTCGCTATCACGCTGCTGATGCTCAAGGTTTTGACGGCTCAGACTCAAAGCTGTTGGGCCATTACGACGTTCGATAGCCGCTTTCCAGGCAACTGCAGTTTCTACTGCATCGCATGGGCGCCATACCGACATATTCGGCGTAGTGCGTAAATTCGCTAATTGCTCGATAGGCTGGTGGGTCGGGCCGTCTTCGCCCAAACCGATTGAGTCGTGGGTGAATACATAAATCGCCTGCTGCTTCATCAGTGCTGCCATACGAAGAGCATTGCGCGCATATTCCATGAAAATCAGGAAGGTGCCGCCATAAGGCATCAAACCGCCATGTAGCGCCATGCCATTCATGATGGCACACATACCAAATTCACGAACGCCGTAATAGACATAGTTACCACTGGCATCTTTCGCATCGATACCTTTCGACTGGCTGTGAATGGTCAGGTTTGAACCCGCCAAGTCTGCTGAACCGCCGACTAACTCAGGTAATAATGGTGCATAGGCATTAATGGCCATTTGTGAGGCTTTACGAGAAGCGACCACCGGGCCTTCTTCTTGTAACTTGCCGATATAAGCTTGGGCTTGCTCAGCAAAGTCTTCCGGTAAGCGGCGACTTAAGCGACGCTCAAGTTCACTGCCTAACTCTGGAAACGCTTCTTTGTAAGCAATGAATTTCTTATTCCAATCAGCTTCCTGCTGCTGGCCAACCTGGCGCGCACTCCATTGGTCACGAATACTTTCTGGAACTTCAAAAGCGGGATGTGGCCAGTTTAATTGTTTGCGAGCCAACTCGATTTCGTCATCACCTAGTGGCGCGCCGTGGCACTCTTCTTTGCCTTGCTTGTTCGGCGAGCCGAAACCAATAATGGTTTTACAGCAAATCAAGGTTGGACGTCCGCTATTAGCACGTGCTTTTTCAATCGCTGCTTTAACTGCTTCCGGATCATGACCATCTACCGCAGGGATTACCTGCCAGCCATAAGACTCAAAACGTTTTGGCGTATCATCAGAGAACCAGCCGTCCACTTCACCATCAATCGAAATGCCGTTGTCATCGTAGAAAGCAATTAATTTGCCCAGGCCTAGAGTACCGGCCAATGAACAAACTTCATGGGAAATGCCTTCCATCATGCAACCATCGCCCATAAACACATAAGTGAAATGGTCAATAATGTCATGCTCAGGTTTATTAAATTCTGCTGCCAACTTCTTCTCGGCAAGTGCAAAACCTACCGCATTGGCAATGCCTTGCCCTAATGGGCCAGTGGTAGTTTCAACACCTGGCGTGTAACCAAATTCTGGGTGGCCAGGAGTTTTTGAATGCAGTTGACGGAAGTTCTTTAAATCATCAATTGAGAGGTCATAGCCAGAAAGGTGCAGTAAGGAATAGACCAGCATAGAGCCGTGCCCATTAGACATAACGAAGCGGTCACGATTAACCCAATCAGGGTTTGTAGGATTATGGACCAGGTAGTCATTCCACAGGACTTCAGCGATATCAGCCATGCCCATGGGCGCTCCGGGGTGACCGGATTTGGCTTTTTGGACCGCATCCATACTCAAGGCGCGGATAGCGTTAGCAAGTTGAAAACGGGTAAGCGAGTCGTTACCTGACAATGACATGAGGTCTCCTCAAAAGGCAGCATTTTTTAGGCCGCATATTGTCGCAGACCCGCCCTGACCAATCAAATGATTTGCCTGTTTTTTACTCAGTTTTTTCCTTTGCAAGGCAATAAATTCGGGCATTGTGGCCAATTTTATGCAAATTCGAGTTTTGCATTAGCAGAATTAGTCCGATTCGTTCTGAGTAATGAATTCGTCCAAATCAAAGTCTTTAATATTGAGCATAGTCTCGATATCCCAGGGCGGAACCGGACGACTAAAGATGAAGCCCTGAATTTCTTCGCAGCCCATTTCGCGCAATGCATCCACCTGGTTGCGATTCTCGACCCCTTCTGCCACCACCCTGATATCGAGGTTATGAGCCAGCGTAACAATCGAAGCCACCAGATTACGATCTCTGTCAGAGTCTTCAAGATCCCAGACGAAGGTTCGGTCTATCTTGAGAGTATCAATTGGGAAATCCTTGAGATTGCCTAGTGAAGAATAGCCTACACCAAAATCATCCAACGCAAGGCTAATACCCATCTCACGTAAAGTCCGCATCTGTTGCAAAGATTGAGTCAAATCTTTCATCACCATCCCTTCGGTAATTTCAAACTCTAATGCATCTGGCTCGATCTTAGCCAAATGCAGCGCACTTTTGACCGTTTCCCATAGATTTTCATGATAAAACTGAACGGCAGAGAGATTGACCGCCACTTTGCCGTGGAAAATGCCTCGATTCTGCCAATCTCGGATTTGCAGACAGGTCTTTTCAATCACTCGCTGACTGATCGGGATGATAAAGCCAGCTTCTTCAGCCAGCGGAATAAATTCCCCCGGTAGCACCAGCCCACGTCGTGGATTACGCCAGCGCACCAAGGCTTCCATACCGGTAATTTTGCCGGTTTGCAGGCTCACTTTCGGCTGATAGAACATCACAAACTCATCTTTTTCGATGGCTTGCCGAAGTTCGCTCTCCAAGGTGATGCGCAACTTAGCTTGCTCATTCATCTGACGAGTGTAGAACTGATAGGTATTCTTGCCTTTTTTCTTGGCGTAATACATTGCCGTATCTGCGTTTTTCAGCAACTCTTCGGCAGAGCTGCCATTTTCGGGATACATCACAATGCCGATACTAGGCGAGACAACAACCTCAGCGGTGGAAAGCGGTAATGATTTGGCAAACTCATCCAGAATTGCCTGGGCTATTTTGGCAGGCTTATTCCATGTATCCACTTGCTGCAACAATACAATAAATTCATCACCACCCAAACGGGCAACAACTCCATTCTGGTCACTGACAATCTCTTGCAGAATTTTAGCCACATAAACCAGAAGCTCGTCACCTATCCCATGCCCCAGCGAATCATTAATCCGCTTAAAGTTGTCGAGGTCGATAAATAGAAGCGCATGCTGGTCGCCGCGCTCAGAATGCTCAATCAATTGCTCGAAGTGAGTTCGGAAACTGGTGCGGTTTTTCAGATCGGTCAATTGATCCACTGTGGCTAAGCGACGCAACTCTTTCTCCGCCTGTTTACGGAAGGTAATGTCCGAAAAAACACCCACATAGTTTATAATTTCTCCGTCGTTATCGCGCACCACATCGATATTAATTTCTATAGGATAGGTGTTACCTTCTTTGCGTTTAGCGACCAACTCGCCGTACCAGAAACCTTTCTCAGTTAATTCGTTACGCAAATCATAGAATTCATCATCAGTGATTTTATGCAACGAGCTAACCTTCATTAGTTTGCCTAGCACTTCAGATTCATCAAACCCGGTAATTTTAGTGAATGCTTTATTCACCGCAATGTAGTGGAAGTTTTCATCCAGAATCCAGACGCCATCGGAAATATTATCAAAGGATTTCACAATCATGCTGAGCTGCTGTTCGGTATTCTTCAGCTCAGTAATATTCTTTAAAGTACCAGCCATACGCAGTGGCTTCTGATTGTCATCACGGCTTACCACCTTGCCGCGATCAAGCACCCAAATCCAGCCGCCATGTTCATCATTAATCCGGTAAGTGCTTTCATAGTGCATGGACTTATCCGCCAGATGAGCATTCAGTGACTGACGCACGTAAGGCAAATCATTGGGATGAATATTCGAATTAGCCATCGAATAGCCGCTTCGAATACCGTCTCTTGGAAAGTCATATGGCCACTCATTTGATAAGTGCAACGCGCCGGACTGAATTTGCCAATCCCATAGTTCATCGCCGCTTCCCCACAGTGACAACTTCAAACGCTCCTCACTTTGGGTTAGTTGCAATGCAGCCATTCTGCGCTCGCGCATACGTGCCCAAATCAGATAAGAAAATGCCAGAATTATCAGCCCCAGAATAAAACCATACAGAGTGAAAGCGGAGGGCGTTAGCCAACCGGATGTTTTCACATGAACCTGTAACGCCGTAGGCTCTTCACTCCAAACACCGTCTTTATTAGAAGCCATGACTAAAAATCGATAGTCACCCGGCTTAAGATTGGTGTAAGTCACGCGGCGACCTTTGTAGTCAGTTTCAACCCACTCCTTGTCATGACCTTCCAACATATAACGATAGCGATTGCTTTTAGGGTCAGCATAGTTCAAGCCTGAGAATTCAAAGCTGATACTGGTGTCTTCTGGGAAAAAGGTTACTTTCTCGGCTAAGTTTGGCAATGTCTCCAGCCGCTTCTGGTATTCATCATCAATTACGATAGGTAGATTATTAATGAGAATGTCTGTGATCACAGGATTCGGAGGTTCCACATCAGGTTGGTAGGCCTCAGCCCTGAAATTAATGACTCCGTTTATGCCTCCAAAATAGAGGTTGCCATGCCTGTCCTTAGCACTGGAGCCTGTATTAAACTCCAAAATAGGCTGGTCCTCTGCGAGTGCAAATTGGGTCAGACTAAAATCATTGGGTGATACCCTATACAAGCCCCTTCCAGTTCCAAGCCACATATAATTATTGGCGTCCAGCTCCATGCTATAAATACTATCGTGCAAACCGGAGCTGGTACTATTTATCGTGGTAGCCACCTGTCGAGTAAGATCAATAACGATCAAACCATTACCAAATGTCCCAATCCACAGACGATTGAATTGATCTAGGTTTAAACTTAATACTACATCCTTGGCTTCTTCCGGTAGGTTTTGAATCAGTTGACCGAGCCCATCGAAACTCAGATCTTTGGTATCGAATAAATGAACACCGCTTTCGGTGCCAATCCATAAACCGTCACCCTCTGCGCTCGGTTGTATGGCGTTGATCCGGTTATTTCTATGGAAATCCGCATCAATCACCCGATAGCTTGTGACCTGATAGTTTTGATCGAGCCTCCACAAACCCTCAGTTGTTCCTAACCATAAATTGCCATTCTGATAGTGTGCGGTGAGAAGCTCAGCGGTATAACTTTTATTTTCAAATACAAGTTCTAGCTTTTCCGTGGATAAGTTATAAAGCCAAACCGCATCATAAGTCACTACCCACACCTTGCCGGAACTGGCGTCCCCAATATAGTTGATACTTTTGTCATCCAGCTGTGAAGGGCTGATAATTGCCAGACGCTTTAAATCCAATGGATCACGTACATCCATAATCGTAATGCCATGTCCATCGCTACCCACCAACAGCTTGTCATCTTGACTAACATGCAGTGCGAACGTCGTATCACCTGCTAAGGAATCAATAGAGTCTGGCTCAAAGTAATGATGGTTAAATAAAATAGCGTCCGGATTGATTTTATTCAGGTACGCTGAAGTTCCGATCCACAAGATGCCATTACTATCCGTAAATAAACAGTTAATGGTGTTGCTGCCAATTGAACCGGGACGGCCATAGCGATAGTGGTTCGAACGCCCAGTATTAAGGTTTATCGAGTAAAGGCCTTCTTTAACTGTCCCCAACCATAGATTCCCTTCACTACCGAATATCAAAGTACTGGCTTGAATACTGACATCATGCAAACCTAAATCGGCGAAATGAACCGGGTTAAAACGATCCTCCTCCGGTTGATACTCAACAATACCTTGCTGGTAAGACAGTAGCCAGATATTACCTTCGGGCGTTTCAGCAATATCTGCTATCACTCCAAATTGGCCACCGGTAGTAACACTAACTATAAAAAACTGTTCGCTGGTCGGATTAAATTGCGCCAACTCACCTCGCGTGGTCACTGCCCACACCCGTTGCTGGCTATCAACATATATCTTGCGCAGTTCACTGACGGTTGCTGTAACACGACGACTGAGCATGATGGGATAGGTTTTAAAGCCTTCAATCTCTGGATCGAAATAGGAGGGCCCATTAAAGGTCGCTACCCAAACACCACCCTTATCATCTTTTGCCAGACTGGTAACATAATCGTTCGCCAGAGTGAATGGCTCTAAGGGATTATGGTGGTAACTGATGATCTTGCCGGTCTTTTGCTGATAAATATTGAGGCCATTTTCGGTAGCAATCCAAACGTCGCCATTATCAGCAATCAACAGGTCATGAATGGTGGTATGCGAAAGATTGCTGTTTTGTTTCTGAAACACCTTAATTTGATAGCCATCGTAACGATTTAAACCATCTTCAGTGCCAATCCAAAGAAAGCCCTGATGATCTTCGACGATAGCGGTGATCACGCTTTGTGACAACTGGTCTTCAATGCCGATAGCATCCACAAGCTGTTGGTTAGCTTGAGTCTGTTGGCTAAAAAGTATTGTCCCAATTAAACAGAAAAGAAAAAGAAATCGTGTCACTATGTCTTGGCCCTTTGCGACGTTATTGACGCCTTTATGTATTCCTACCCGGCAGGCTATCCTCTAGTTTCGGTTAAATCGCCTTAAAAATCAAAATTCTTACGCCTGACAGCAGATTTTGCTTATATTATGATGATATTTCTATTTTGATCTGAACAGGGAGAATTATGAAAAAGATTGCCGTTATATTATCTGGCTGTGGCGTTTTTGATGGTGCAGAAATTCATGAAAGCGTGCTAACCCTGTTAGCGCTGGAGCAAAACAACCTCGAATACCAATGTTTCGCTCCTGATATTGACCAGATGCATGTGATTAACCACTTAACCGGTGAGCCTAGCGAAGGACAGTCACGCAATGTGTTGGTCGAAGCGGCACGCATTGCACGGGGCAATATCAAGGACTTAGCCGAGGCCAAAGAATCCGACTTTGATGCGGCTGTATTACCCGGCGGCTTTGGCGCCGCTAAAAATCTGTGTGACTTTGCGGTAAAAGGCAGTGACTGCACCGTAAATTCCGATCTGGAACGCTTTATCAAAGCTATGGCAGCGGCCAAAAAGCCGGTCGGCTTTATCTGTATTTCACCAGCCATTATTCCAAGGCTGTATGGCGAAGGCAGTAAGCTGACGATCGGTAATGATAAGGATACTGCTGATGCGATTGAAGCCATGGGCGGTGTTCATATGGTCTGTCCCGTTGAAGACATTATTTATGATGAAGATCATAATCTTCTTTCAACACCAGCCTACATGCTTGCTGGCAGTGTTTCCGAAGCCGCCAGCGGTATTAACAAACTGATCGCAAAACTGGCCAGCTTGCTCAAGTAAACAGAAACTTACTCTGTTTGCGTAAAATCTTGTATCGCATCGAAGGACTCCAGTGCAGGGAAGCACTGGCGATTGCGACAACAATAAGCCACTGCCTTTTCTTGCGCAGGATACTTATCCTTTAACAGATCACTACCAGGCTCAAGGCTAAAGACCCAGCGCTGGCTATATTGGCCGGTGCTCAGATATTCTTGCCAGCCTACGGTCTGATGCAACTCGCCTCGTAATAGCCAGATTTCAGAACCTTTTTCATAAGCATTCAATACACGCACCACTGACGGATACTGCAAAGGCGCTTTGATGGCTTCTTTGCTGGCCTGCTGCAAACTTTGCTCAATAAACTCTAACCACTCCATCTTGCCGGTCAACTCACCTACCAACCATAACACTTCCAGAGCCTGACAGGCGCTGTTAGGCATGGCATCATCACTCCAACTTTTGTGGCGCGTTATTACCATTTCCGCATCATTGCCTGTGTAGAAAAAACCGCCCTGTTGCTGATCGGCGAATTGAGTCCATAACACATCACACAGCCCAAGCAGCCAGCGCCAACTTTGCTCATCAAAATCAAAGGTCAATCTCATCAGTAAGGCTTTTGCTAGATAAGCATAGTCATCAAGAAACGCCTGCTGATACGCCCGGTCCGATCGATAGCAGGCTTTTAATGCTGACCCATCCCATATCGTCTGATATAAACCCTGTTGGCAATTTTTTGCCTGTTGCAAAATAGCGTCATCGCCCAGCTGGCGTGCAGCACTGAATAACCCCTGCAGCAGCAGACCATTCCAACTGGTTAATTGCTTGTCGTCGAGAAACGGCAACGGACGCTGATCACGCTGCGTCTTCAACTGTTGACGCACCGACTCAATCAGCAAGGGAAGCTGCTTTAAATGTATTCCAGTCTGCTCGGATACTTGCTGCAATGAATTACGACAGACCAGGTGCCACTGCCCCTCAAAGTTGGGCTTTTCCGCTAAACCATAATAGGCTTTGGCCACTGCTTGCTCCTGCTCGCTCAAATTCTGCAAGTCAGCTTGTCGCCAGACGTAATAGGCGCCTTCTTCACTATGACCATTGTCATTCAAACTATCCGCATCCAGTGCAGAATGATAGGTCGCCTGTTCACTTTGCATCTGTTCGCTGAGCCAACTGATGCTTTGTTTTACTCGCTGCATCCAGCCACCTTGCGCATAGTAATGACCCGCTTCCGCCATCAGCTTGATGAGCTGACCATTGTCATAGAGCATTTTTTCGAAATGAGGAATATCCCAATATTCATCGACACAGTAACGGAAGAAGCCGCCGCCCAGATGGTCGTATAATCCGTAATCCGCAAAGGCCTGCAGAGTTTTTGACAGATGTTCGCTCAACGCCTGTTGTTGGCTATTCTCATCAGCCACTAATTCGAAGGTTGCTTGCCAGATAGAAGTTTGTGGGAATTTAGGGGCACCTTTTAAACCACCAAAATCCGAATCAGAACGCTTTAACACTTCCTCTAAAAAAGCTTGGTTGAGTGAAGCGGAACTGGTATCAACGTCATTATCCGCTTGCTGACCAGAAGAGCCTGACACAAAGCGTAACGCCTCCTGTAACTGGCCGTTCTGCTGCTTAATTTCATCCCGCTTCTCAGCAAAGACTCCAGCAATATTACTCAACAAGTCAGTAAAGGCTGGCATTCCATACTTGGGGTTTTTGGGAAAATAGGTGCCGCTGAAAAATGGAGTCAGTGTTTGTGGATCTAAAAAGGTGGTTAATGGCCAACCACCAGCTTGACGATTCAACAGTTGATGGGCCAGCTGGTAGGTTTTGTCTAAATCAGGTCGTTCTTCACGATCCAGCTTAATATTGATGAACAGTTTATTCATCACCTCTGCGGTCGCAGCATCTTCAAAGGATTCATGGGCCATGACATGACACCAGTGACAAGATAAATAACCCACCGACAGCAAAATCGGTTTATCGAGCTGCTTCGCAAGCTCCAAGGTTTGCTGATTCCACTGTTGCCAGTGCACCGGATTCTCTTTGTGCTGATGTAAATAAGGACTGGTTGCATCCTGTAAAGTATTCTTGAGCGCTGTCTGCTGGGTCATAGGGTTATGAAGCTTTGTCTTAAAGTTACTTGAATTAGATCTTAAAGCATGTCACTTTTAACCTCACCTCTGCAACTACTTATGCCCAAGTTTGAGGCTTACCCATGAACTTGTCTTTTCTGCCTTTACTCGACTGGATAGCACTAATCTGGTTTTTAATTTGCTGGATTGGTTACACTCAATACGCTCGCATTCAACATGGCAAGCGTCCAACCATTGCTAACCAGCTGGCGGCTAATCGAGAACAGTGGATTCAAAAAATGGTTGCCCGCGATGTTAAAATTGCCGATGTCACCAGCTTAGGTATCTTGCAGCGCAACGTGACCTTTTTTGCATCAACCACGATTTTCATTATTGCTGGTTTATTAACCGTATTAGGTTCTACCGAAAAAGCTATTCACCTGTTATCTGCACTACCGTGGATTGAGATAGCCTCGCGCGCCGCGTGGGAAGTTAAAATTATCCTATTGATAATCTGTTTCGCCTACGCCTTCTTCAAATTCACCTGGTCCATGCGCCAATACAACTTTGCAGTAGTTCTGTTCGGTGCTGCACCAGATAAAGACTGTGATGAAGAAGAACATCAACTCTTTATCAAGCACACTAACTGGCTACTAAGCCGCGCCTCCAACTCTTTCAATTACGGGCTGCGCGCCTATACCTTCGCCATTGCTGTGCTAGCCTGGTTCTTTAACTCCTGGTTCTTTATTCTATGCGCCAGCATAGTGGTATTGGTTTTGTATCGTAGAGAATGCCGTTCAGCCACCTTAGCGGCACTCTATAACACCAGCCACCATAGTAGCGAAAAACCCTTACCGGATTATTGGGGATGATGAGGTTATTGTTAGAGTAAGGTATAACTTGGGAGTACGCTCACTTTCATGTGGATTAAAAATAGTCAGTGGGTGTAGGCCGAAATAGGCCAAGAATTGGCTGCCTTCTGACATATCATTGGGCGAACGTCGTTCGCCCCTACAGGAAGCTCAGGTTAGGAATTGGTATGCACCGCTGCAACTGAAGCACACCTCGTATCACAATGATTTTAAATAACGTAGCACTTCAGCAAAACGGTCAATTTTCATGGTGTGATTGGCGTCGGTTGCGAACTGGCCTTTAATGACAACGGTTGGTGCATAGTGAATATCATACTTTGCTGCTAAGTCTTCAGCTCTTTGCACTTGTTGATAGAGTTCTTTATTCTCTAGTAATTCGGTTAAAGCTTCTTCGTCAACATCCATCGCCAATAGTTCTTCCTTCATGGCATTAAAGTCAGTGACGTCAATCTCACCCGCATCAATTTTAGCGATCATGTCAGCCTTTTGCGCTTCACTTAACTCCAGCAGCTGCATCACATAATGCAATTTAGCGGCAGCTCGCCACTCTGGGCGCGCTATCAATGGAACATACTCCAACTCTTCAAGGTCATCGGTCAGCTCTTGCTCAAGCTTGCGACATGAAGTGCAGCCCAGCCAACTAAAGTACAGGTTATCTTGGGTGTTCAGCTGGCTTTGATCGGTGAGGGTAATTCGCCAATAGTCTTGACCTTGCTCAATGGCATGAGCGGTATCCACGTTGGCACTGAGTAGAAAAACTAAACCAGAAACTAATAAGAAATGCTTCATAAATGTTCTCTAGAATATTAACTTAAACGGATTACTAAACGATAGGCCATAAAAAAAGGCGACCACTGTCGCCTTTTTTACCCTGATTCAACAGGTCATTGCAACTTTAAGCGGTCAAATTAATGAAGACCTAACATAAAGTGTGCAACTGCTTCAATTTGCTGCTCTGACATACGGTTCGCAATATCACGCATTACCGCATTGTTGTCATTGGCACGCTTCGCCCAGGCAAATGCTTTTAATTGTTTGATAGCATACTCAGGGTGTTGGCCTGAAACCGCTGGATAACCTGCTAAATCAAGGCCCTGACCGGCTGCACCGTGGCAAGCTGAACAAGCAGGAATGCCGCGTTCCGCATCACCCTGGAAGTAAATTTTCTTGCCAAGGTCAATGAATTCTTTCGGCACAGCACCTAACTGAGTCTCTTGAGCGGCATAGTAAGCAGACAAATCAGCAATGTCCTGCTCGCTCAAATTAGCAACCATTGGTGCCATAGATGGGTCATAGCGACCTTGTGATTGATCTTTTGCGCCAGCTTGAAAATCTTTAATTTGTTTTTCAAGATACTTTGCGTTTTGGCCGGCTAGTTTTGGCCACATCGCATTGGCACTATTGCCATCCTGGCCATGACAAGCGGCACAAGTTGCTGCCAACTCGGCACCTTTGGCGGCATCACCTTCCTGCGCAGAAGCAGTAGCACCAAATAAGAATAATGCAATAATTGCTAACTTTTTCATCAGGTTACCCGTATAGTTCTGTTAAAAGGTCATTGCTGAAGCGCAACGACAGAGAATTCGAAAAAAGTTCGATGAATTATAGGGAACTAACCAGTAAAATGCCAATATCTCTTATAAAAAATACACTCTTATGAATTATCACATAGCCAAATATTTGCTAGGCGCTGCAAAACTTGCCCAGCTGCCAGCCGATCAAGGTATCGAAGTGGCCTTTGCTGGCCGTTCCAATGCGGGCAAATCAAGCGCACTCAATACCCTGACCCAACAAAAAAGCTTGGCTCGCACCAGTAAAACTCCCGGCCGTACGCAGCTGATTAATGTTTTCACCCTGGACGAAGATCGACGCCTGATTGACCTTCCCGGCTATGGCTATGCGAAAGTTCCGGAAGCGATGAAGTTACAATGGCAAGCCGAGCTCTCTCGGTACTTACAACAACGCAAATGCTTACGTGGCTTAGTGTTACTAATGGATATCCGGCATTTCCTCAAAGACAGCGATCAGGAAATGTTGGTATGGGCAGCTGAAGTTGGTTTACCGGTACATTGCCTGCTCAGTAAATCGGATAAACTCAGCCAGGGCGCCAAATCCAAAGCTGTTCTGCAATGTAAAAAAGCGGTTCAGGAACTTCATCCTACTGCTACCGTTCAGGCTTTCTCATCGCTTAAACGCGTCGGCCTTGATCAGCTCTATAAAGTCCTTGATGAATGGTATGCCAGCCCTACCGATGTAGAAACACCCACTCAGTCAGAATAACAACCAGCCCAATCACTCCTTAATATTAATGGTGCTTTGTTTTGCAAAGCACCCAAGCCTTCGCTAGGATCAGGTTAATAAGCATTTCAGCATCCTAGCGAGGAAACCCATGACCATCCGTATCATTGCTGCAATATTGTTTCTCTTCAGCGCAACTCTCTTTGCTGCAGAGCAGGACAATTCAAAACAACAGGCAGCAAAGACCAATACCACCTCTGCCCAATATCCGCCACTTATCGAACGCTATATTCTGGATGAGCTAAAGAGTATTCGTCAGGATCAACAGGCATTCCGAGCGGAGGTGGAACACAAAGTAGCCAATGCTCGGCTGGATGTTTCTGATCGCGCAATTCGTTACACCACCGATACACTTAACAATGTCTTCATCATTATTACAACTGCGGCCTCATTATTAGTCCTGATGGGCTGGCGGTCTTTGAAAGATGTTCGCAGTAAACTCAACGAAGTAGTGGAAACTAAAATCACCGAGCTCACCAGCAAGTACGAACTTCGTTTGAAAGATCTAGAAGATAAGCTCAAACGTCGTTCACAGGAAATCATCGAGGCCCAGGAAGATATTTCCAAAGCTAATGAAATACATTCGATCTGGATGCGTGCGGCACTTGAAACCAACATGCACCAGAAGATCAAGCTGTACGATGAATTGCTTGCTTTAAACCCTACAGATATTGAAGCTTTAATTTATAAAGCCGATGCAGCCTTTGAACTGGGTGACTACGAATGGGCCTTCAGTCTCGCTAACCGCGCCATCGACCAAGATGAGGAATATGGCCTCGCCTACTGGCAAAGAGCCTGCGCCAATGCAGCCAATGGTGCTCTGCAAGAAGCGATTGTCGATATCAAAATTGCCGTTGAAAAAGCACCAAAGCTAGCCGAGGAAATTGACCGTGAGCCAGCGTTTGAACCATTACATGACTTGGAAGAATTTAAAGAGTTAAGTTCTTAATCTAATTTTTATAGGCAAAAAATCCACGCAAAAAAAAAGGGGTGGCCTGAGGGAACAAAGGCACCACCCCAAATGCGCAATTCAGCTTGGGGGGGCCGAATTGCAAATCCCGCTGGAAGGAGGGAGTCGCGGGGAGCGCATTCGTTGCGCTCAGTTTAATAGACACTGTTTTGGGGTGTTTGTTGCAAGAAAAGTGTCAGCTTTTGTAAAGACTGGTAAGAAATGTGAACCGGCTAACGATAGTCATTTTAAGCTCAAAATTGACTCACAATTCGGATCGCTAGCGGTTCACATTTTGCGATGGTTTTACAGATTTTGTGCACTAATATTTAGTGTGCCTCATCCCAATTATCACCAACACCGACATCCGCAATCAGTGGTACTGAGAGCTCAGCCACACTTTGCATCAGTTTAGGGATTTCCTTTTGTGCCAGTTCGAGTTTGTCTTCCTCAACTTCAAACACCAGCTCATCGTGTACCTGCATAATCATCTTGATCCCTTTAACATCTTTTAGCCACTTATCCACTTCGAGCATGGCTAACTTGATGATATCAGCAGCACTGCCCTGCATTGGTGCATTAATCGCCGTGCGTTCGGCTGCTTTTCTGCGCATGCCGTTTTTTGAATGAATTTCCGGCAAATATAAGCGGCGGCCATAAAGCGTTTCCACATAACCCAGATCTGCCGCTTTTTCTTTGGTGGAGTCCATATAAGTTTCAACGCCAGGGTAGCGGGCAAAATAGGTGTTGATGTAATCTTGGGCCGTGTTGCGATCGGTATCGATTTGCTTGGCCAAGCCAAAAGCCGACATGCCATAAATCAAACCGAAGTTAATTGCTTTGGCGTTACGACGTTGATTCGTTGTAACTTCGTCCAGCGGCACATCAAACACTTCAGCAGCGGTTGCTGAGTGAACATCAAGCCCTTCTTCAAACGCTTTCAGCAAACCTTTATCTTGTGACAGATGAGCCATGATGCGCAGTTCAATTTGCGAATAATCCGCTGCTAAAATCTTGCTACCTTTCGGCGCAATAAATGCGGTACGAATACTACGCCCTGCTTCTGTTTTGATTGGGATATTCTGTAAGTTCGGATCGGTTGAGGACAGTCGGCCGGTTGCAGCAATAGCTTGATGATAAGAAGTATGCACGCGGCCAGTTTTGTCGCTAATCATCGTTGGCAGCTTATCAGTATAAGTCGACTTCAGTTTGCTTAGTCCACGATGTTCAAGAATTAATTTTGGCAATGGGTAATCAAGCGCCAGTTCCTGCAAAACTTCTTCTGCGGTTGATGGCTGACCTTTAGGCGTTTTTTTCAAAATCGGCAAGCCAAGATCTTCATAGAAAATAGCTTGTAGTTGTTTCGGTGATCCTAAATTAAATTCCTTACCGGCAATGTCATAAGCTTCTTTTTCCAGCTCTTTTAAGCGTTTTTCGAATACATGACTTTTTTCCAGTAATAATTTTCCATCAACCAACACGCCATTACGTTCAACTTTCGAGAGTATTCTCAATAAAGGCATTTCAATATGCTGGAAGACTTGGGTAGGCCCTTCATTCTGCTTGAGCTCTGGCCATAACTTCTGATGCAATCGCATGGTAATATCAGCGTCTTCCGCAGCATAAGGTGCGGCTTTCTCTACTTCGATCTGATCAAAGGTAAGTTGATTTTTTCCCTTGCCTGCGATTTCTTCGAACTTAATGTTAACGTGATTCAAATGATGCAGTGCTAGAGTATCCATGTCATGGCGACTGGCAACACTATTTAAGCAATATGATTCGAGCATGGTGTCAAACTCTATGCCACCAAGCTTAACGTCATAATTAGCCAGGACACTCATATCATACTTCAAATTCTGACCAACTTTCTTATACTTCTCAGACTCTAAAATTGGTTTTAATTGTTTCAGGACATCATCACGATCCAGCTGCTCTGGAGCACCCATATAAGAGTGGGCAACTGGCAAGTAAGCAGCTTCACCATTATCTAGTGCGAATGACATACCTACTAATTCTGCTTCAATATAATTTAGGCTGGTGGTCTCAGTATCAAAGGCAAACAACTCCGCGTCTTTTAACTTCTTTATCCACTTATCAAGATCTTTTTGTTCAAGGATAGTTTCATATTTAGAACGGTCAACAAGCGCTATACTCGGTCCAGCTTCTGAATCCTCACCCACTGAATCGCCTGCATCACCTTCACCAAGCTCCTTCAACACTTCAGTTAACCAACGGCGGAACTCCATATCACTGTAAAGTTTCTTGAGCTCTTTTAAGTCGGGCTGACCGATATTCAGTTCTTCTGGCCTAAACTCTAAATCGCAGTCTAGCTTGATAGTTGCCAATTCATAGGACAACGGCAACCTATCCACTGCTTCACGCAAGTTCTCACCGATCTTTCCACCGATCTCATCAGCATGATCAATCACACCTTGCAAACTACCGTATTGCTCTAACCATTTAACGGCCGTTTTTGGCCCACATTTATCAACACCGGGAATATTATCTACTTTGTCTCCGACTAAGGCTAAGTAATCAATGATCTGTTCGGGCTTGACCCCAAACTTCTCAATCACTCTATCCCTGTCTGTGATTGGATTGGTTTTATCCATGGTATTAATCAAAGTCACATGCTCACTGACCAACTGCGCCATATCCTTATCACCGGTTGAAATCAGGGTTTCACGCCCTTCCTTACAAGCCTGCTTTGCCAAAGTACCAATCACATCGTCAGCTTCGACACCGTCAATTACTAAAAGCGGTAAACCCATCGCTTTGACGATCTCATGAATCGGCTCTATTTGCTGACGCAGATCCTCTGGCATGGGTGGCCGATTAGCTTTGTATTCCGGATAGAGATCATTGCGGAAGGTTTTGCCCTTAGCATCAAATACCATCGCCATATGTTCAGGCTCGTATTCTTTGATGAGGCTTTTCAGCATGTTGATGACACCAAATACGGCACCGGTCATCATGCCTTTCGAATTAGTCATACGCTGCAATTGAGGCACATGATACGCGCGGAATAAATAGGAAGAACCGTCAACGAGAATAAAAGGAGCTTTTTTTTCTGACATGTCAGTAGCGTTACTTGTGATTGAATGGGGCTAGTGTAGCAAATTTCGTGAGCTACTCGCAGTCACTTTCATGTTCACAGAGCCACAAACCATAAAAAGAAGGCCGCATTTATACAGTTATCGTGAGGCAGCCAAGGGTCTAAGTCGTGGTCGAGAAATTTTGAATGAGATGAATCAGGATGTTGCAGAACAAAGCTGATAACTAAAAAGCATTATCCAATATGATAGGTTCGCCTTTTAGACATTGAGAAGGCTTTCTTTTCATCATAATAGGCGGCTTCATTGATGAAACTGATCGTGCAATCGTCACCTTCATAATACTCGTCTTCACCATTAAAGAGATGAAATATCGGTTCGCCTGACTTTAAGGTCAGAAAGTCACGATCCTGAATATTCTTGTGCACCATGCCACAAATGTTGCCAAGTGGATCAGTGGGTAAATGCATCACAGCAAAATACTCGTAAATATCGATGGACTCCGAAGGCTGCGGTAACTTGTGTTGATTATACTGCTCGATGAACTCAGCAATCAGTTGTACTGCCTGTTCAGTTTTCTCAAAGACGTCATGCTTTAGCTGCCCTTGCGGTACCGGGCCAACTTCAACCAGCACATGACGGTCGGCGACGGTCATTAAAAAGTGGTGATCCTGTTGTTGTTCCAGAGTCACCGTCACCTCATCCATGCGCTGCTGCACATAATCTACCAGCATTAAATGAAAGGTATCGGTTTTAGTCAGCACTAGATTGACGCCCATCGGTGCCGTCGAGGTATGTAAATCAACAATCAGATCCACACGAGAGTCACCTTTCGGGCCAAGTTGATCGTTGAGTTCTTTAGCGCGGGCATTTTCATATCCTGCCAGTAATGGGTCTTTCAGGTCGGATAGTTTGAAACTCCGATTGAGGTCTCGGTTCAGATATCGACGATTATTTTTGAAGGCTTCGGGATTAGCCAGCACATACTCAACCTCAAACGTTTTCGGTTGTAATAAATGCGGGTATTCATGATATTTTTCCAGCAAGTAAATACCGGTGTACTCATTGCCATGTGTACCACCGACTATAGCTACTTTATTCACTATCTCCCTTTCCATGAGCCTCTCCTCATATGCTTTTTGCGCCATTCCCACGGCTCCATACGTTCATTTTCAGGTAATGACCACAGACCCTTTTCCTGCTCTCTAGCAATATTTTCCAGCTCCTTGAGCTTCTTGCTTTTACTGTAACGCCAGCGCCATGCCATCCCTTCGCTAATCATGATTTCATTGACTGATTCGCCATCCACTATTAAGTCCACCAACAGGCGACCGTACTTATCCCGCTTATCACCAATCAATTTAACCGGCTTATCCATAACCAATTCTTGCATATAGGCGCGAGACCTTTGGGCATAAGGTTGATCCCGTTCTGGTGCATCAATATCCTTCAATCGAATGGTAAAACCATTCCCACGTTCGCAACAGATAATCATACTGTCGCCATCCTGCACGAACTTGACCCGATATTCTGCTCCAACCGTATCGCACCCGGTCAGTAGAAATATCAGCACTAAACAAAACAATCGTTTTATCATGTCTGCCCCCGCCCTTCCTATCAATGCACCAGTTAGCTCAATGGCTTGCCCAGTTTTACTTTTGTTTTTGGTTTTGGCAAAGTCGCTATCGACGAAATCAACAAGCCTGTTACTAACGATATACCTATAATAATCATATTAAAAGCAGTATCCAAGCCGCCAATAATGTCGTGGTCCAGTAATGCAGTCAGACTTTTAAAGCCGACACTGCCTGGAACCAGAATAATGAAGCCCGGCATCAAACAGGTTGCGGTTGGCACCTGTTTAATACGATAAGCCAGATTGGCAAATAATCCTACACATAAGGCGCCAATGAATGCGCCGCTGGCCGGGTTCATCAATTTTACTCCCCAACGCGACACAAAATAGGCAATGCAGACCGCAGCCACGATCCACAGGAAGCTCTTCCAGCGGGTCTGGAATAACACCACGAATGAAAAGGAAGTGGCGACAATCGCAATCCAGATAGTCCAGGTCGGAAGGAGAATTAAGGGTGTAACCACAGTAGAAGGGAAAAGAAAGTTACCCAGCTGGCTGCCAATCGCCACGCCAAAGGTCATCTGTATAAAAATCACTGCAGAACCCAGCAAACGTGCTGTCCCCGAGACCAGATTCTGAGTTGCCAATTCCGCCATGGCAATAGTCAGCATCATACCGGGCACCAAAATAATAATGCCCGCCACAATGGGTATATAGGTGGAGCCCAGCCCAAGCCATTTATTAAAGCCGACCGATATCACGGACGCCATAAAAGCACATAAAGCCGGCATTAAATTTGCCACTGTTTCCGAGCGCGTGCCACCAATATTGACTAGTAGGCCTACCGATAAACCAATCACTGCTCCGGTAATCACTTCCAGTAAACCGCCATTAAAAATTCTGGCAATTGAGGCCGACACCAGCATAAAGCAGACAATGGTCCAGTAACGATTGTGCACCGGTTTAGATTTGGTGATTTGATTGAGCTGGATGGCGCCTTCTTCAGTAGTCATTTCATCATTGATGACAGCATAAGCCACATCCATCGTGCGACTCAGCTTATCCACATCCACCTCACCCGAGTTGGAGCGAATCACGTAAGTCTGCGGCTTATCCTCTTCCAGCATGAAAGTCATAGTAATACTGGTCGGTACCGCAATACATTGCAAACCATAACCAAGCTGTTCAGCTACATTGGTCAGCAAGCGCTCTAATTCGTAGCTCGGCACACCATAAGTATGCAACGCTTTGACCAGACGCAACATAAAGCCCACTGGCTCATGACGGTTGGGGAAATGAGGTACCTTATCAAGGCGGCGCTCAGAGATAGAGTCTGGAATTTGCTCGGTTGCCTTTTCACTCATATTTGTTGCTCATTGATGCTGGAATCTCCCTCAGAAAACAGCCTTAACATTAGGCTTACAATGTGATTGTTCGCTTCATGCTACCTGTTTTTGATCACTATTTGTAACATTAATCCGCTATTAACGGATTGCCTATGAGTTACAAGGGCTATAGTATATAGGGCCTCTGTAAGAGGAGTCGAAATACATGAGCAAATCCATTAAACACATACTACTAATAGTCGCTTTGCTAGGCATGGCACTGGTAGGTGTTGCTCATGCTAAAGCTCCCGATCATGAGACCACCGATTGTGCGATCTGTCTCTATCAACCGTTTAAAGATAGTCATAGCAGTTCTGCTCAACTTTTCGTACCGTCTCCTAGCCTGATTGCGGAGCATTCTCTAGCTTGGTCAACACCTGTTATTCAATCCTGTCCACGAACAGGTTATCGCGGCCGCGCACCCCCAGTTTTAGCTTAGTTTCTCAATTTTTTCTTATTTTTTAATGTGTTAATTGAACAGGCACAGGTCTGTTAGTATGAGGAATTTTAAGCATGAAATATTCTGCTATAGCGTTAATTTTATCTGCGGCTTTAAGCCAACAGGCACAAGCTGCTGACAACTCCACTCTTTCTGGCGTTCTTCAAGATAGTGAAGGAAAGCCGCTAGCTAATGTTGAGATCTTCATCTCTTCGCAAAATCAATCGGTAACTACCGATGAAAATGGTCGTTTCGAGTTCACTGACTTAGAAACAGGCCGTTATGTCCTGGATATCAAGGGTGGCAAACAGGGTCATATCAATAAGGCCGTGCAACATACTGGTGAAAGCCTGACCGTTACGGTTGATTATGCCGATACACAGACGCTGGTGATCACCGGCAACCCTCTTGAACATACCATCCTGGAGATGGCAGGCCCGGCTGTGATTGTCAGCGGTGATGAGCTAACTCAGAAACGTGGCGCTAATATTGGTGAAACGCTGGCAGAAGTGCCAGGTGTAAATCTTTCTAGCTTTGGCGCCGGCGCCGGTCGTCCCGTAATTCGAGGACAACAAGGTAACCGCGTCACCGTTCTAAGTAATAATAGCTCTACACAGGATGCTTCCAACGCCAGTCCTGATCATTGGATCGCAGCAGAGCCACTACTGGCTAAACGCGTAGAAATTCTAAAAGGACCAGCGACACTACTTTATGGTGGCGGTGCTGTCGGCGGCTCAGTTAATGTAGTTGATAATCGTATCCCAACAGAGCTACCGGACGGTATCGAAGGTGGCGTTGAAGTTCGTCTAGGCGACTCTGCTACCGGCGAACGCAGTACTGTGGGCACTTTCTCAACCGCCAACGGTGGTCTTGCTTTTAACATTGATGCTTTTAAGTCAGAAACTGATGAAGTAGAAATTCCAGGTTTTGCCGAATCTTATTATCTGCGCCAACTTGAAGAAGCCGAAGGTGAGGCAGGCCATGACGAAGAGGCATCGGGTATCCTTGAAAATAGCGATACCGACAGCAAGGGCGGAAGCGCTGGCTTCTCCTATATTTCCGATGCTGGTTATTGGGGCATGTCTTATTCCGATTATGAACGCAATTATGGATTGCCGGGGCATGCTGAACATCATGATGAAGGCGTTATTGTGGAGCCTGAACCTGCTGAAGAAGCTGTGCGTCTCGATCTTCGTCAAAAACGCTGGGATATGAAAGGCCGTTGGAATGACCCCTTCGACGGTTTTAGAAGTTTAAGCCTGCAATTCGCCAGTACTGATTATAAACACCAGGAAATTGAAGGCGCCGAAATCGGCACCACCTTCTTAAACGATGCACAAGAAACTCGATTAGAGCTTGTTCATGATGCCTGGAGTGGCTGGCAAGGTGCTTTTGGTCTGCAATACTCCGACAGTGACTTCGTGACGCTTGGCGATGAGGCTTATATTCCGGCTTCCAATACTGAGAAACTTGGCCTGTTCTGGCTGGAAGAATATGAAGTTGGCCACTGGCACACTGAACTTGGCGCTCGTTATGACAAACAGACGATTACTACTGATCTGTTCGGGCAACGTGATGATAATGCCTTCAGTTTCGCTTTTGGCTCACTATGGCATATTGATGAGCATTGGACCTTACCGATTAACATCACTCGTGCGCAACGGTTGGCTGCAGTCGAAGAGTTATATTCCAATGCTGGCAATGATGAAGCCAATTACGTGCCTCACCTGGCTACTGCCAGTATTGAAGTCGGTAACTCTGACCTGGGTAAGGAAACGGCCAACAACATTGATATTGGTGTTCGTTATAACTCTGATCTGGTGAGTGCTTCTGTTTCGTTATTCCATAACCGTATTGATGACTATATCTTCCTTGCTCACCAGGAACACGAGCCTGCTGCGGGAGAAGTGCACGAACACGAAGAGCTTCCCGTATTTGCTTATAGTCAGGCCGATGCTGTGTTTGAAGGGGCAGAAGCTGAAATCAACTGGACTTTTGCCAGTGAAGGTATGGCAATCTGGAAAGCTGGCTTATTTGGTGACTATACCAATGCGGAACTTAAGAGTGGCCCCTATTTACCGCGCGTTCCGGCCAAACGCCTGGGTGGCTCAATCGGCTTTGATTACGACATGTTTACCAGTAACCTGACAGCGATTAAAGTGTTCGATCAGGATCATCTGGCAGAGGACGAGCTACCCACTGATGGCTATAGCCTTATCAACCTTGATCTTGGCTACAATATCT
This sequence comes from Kangiella sp., assembly GCF_048265365.1. NCBI lineage: Bacteria > Pseudomonadati > Pseudomonadota > Gammaproteobacteria > Kangiellales > Kangiellaceae > Kangiella > Kangiella sp. The sequence goes on along the minus strand of NZ_JBLXBT010000001.1, from coordinate 512,952 downwards.
TCTATGACGAGTCAGAGCTGTTCCTATTTTTACGTGGCCAAAATCTGGCGGACGAAGAGATCCGTGACCATGCTTCATTCCTGAAGGATCGCGCACCCAGAGCAGGACGTTCGTTGACTGCTGGTTTCCGCTGGACCTTTTAATCTCTGAAATGAGCGAGTGATAGCTGCTGCTATTGCTCGCTTTTCTGCTTTATATACTTTGAAACACTATCTTCTTTTCACCACTTCTTAATCACTATCATCGCTGGCGATTCTTCCTAACTTTTCATATACTCATTCAACTGGTTATATTTTGACCAGAATAATAATGGAGGGAGTCATGACTATTCGTCACTTTAAATGCCTATTCGTTTTACTGTTAGCGCTGATGTGTTTGTTTTATGCGTTCCAAAACATCGCCAATCTTGATGCGTGTTATCAAGCCATCGCCTACGTTTTATCCATGCAGGAACATGCCGTCTATCCAGATTCAATCATGCCGACCATCGAAGCCAGCTTTTTAGTATGGTGCGTGGTGATCTTAATTATTGCGACTGAAATATTAGCGGGATTGGTTTTACTCAAAGGCACCTGGGATCTCTGGTCAGCACGCCTAGCCGATGCCATCGCATTTAACCACGCCAAAAAGTACGCGTTGATCGGAGCCAGCATTGGCATCTTGGTCTGGTTTGGTTATTTTGCCGTGTTTGGTGGAGCCTTGATGCAAATGTGGCAGACTCAGACTGGCAGCATGTCGTTAACCGGCGCTTTCCAATACTTTAGTAGTTGCGTTTTTATCTGGTTAATTGTAAATAGTAAAGATGCTTAATCATGAGCCTCATTTGAGGCTCTTTTTTTACCAGTTTTAGTTGGTTTTCTATACTTAAAAGACAAGGAACCATAATAATGCCCAAGGATACAATGAAACTGCCGATCACCATTGTCCCTGCCAAAGGTGGCTATTGTGCGCCCATTCAGATTGGCTGCAATCAGGAAATTGCCCATTTACTGCTGGATACAGGCAGTAGCACCATTGCCGTTGAAACCAGGGCCTACAATCACGCCAGCGATTTTTACTTAAAACCCACGTCACTGGCTCAGGCACTAACCTATGGCTCTGGCGGCTGGGCTGGGCCGATCGTAGAAACCCATCTTTCGCTTGAGCATGATAATAAGCGTATGTTGCTAAAAGACGCTCACATTGCGGTGATTAAAACCGAGCAACAGGATAACTTTTACGGGGCCGATGGTATTTTAGGTCTTGGCTATCGAGAACTGAATCGTGCCCACGACCTAACAGAATATTTTTATCAACGAAACCAGGATCCAGCCCACACCTACCCCTGGCCCTTCGAAGTCGAGTCCAGCAAAAGTGGCATTCGTCAATTTCGGAAGCAACTAAAACAATATCCAGGACTGTATCCCAAGGCATTCTTCACCCAGCTAGAAGAAGAGAAAATCAGTAAAAACAAATTTGCGCTTTATACCAAACGCTCTATTGTGCATGTTGCCGACCCCACTTATACAGAACAGCATTTACATGCCGACCCATTAAACCAGGGCCTGTTGATTCTTGGCGCTGGTGAAGTACATCGTGAGCTTTACCATGGCAATCTGGAAACCATTGATGTGGTACATGACAGCTACTACAACACCAAGTTGATCTCGATGCAGGTGGGTAACGGCCGAGAAATCGAAGCACCACCCATTCAGAACAATTATCGTAGCAAGGGCCGCTCCAATAGCATCATTGACTGTGGCTCCAGCTTTCTAGTTCTGCAACGCTATTTATATCAAGAATTAATGGATGAGTTGATTGATATGAATGTTGATTTCATTCGCCATATAGAACGCTTCCAGAACGCCAATCAGGCTGGAAAAGGCTACTTTCCTACCGATCTCGATTTAACCCAATGGCCTGACGTTCACTTTTATTTCCTGAGCCCTTATGGTGAAAAAATTCGCATGAGCTGTACACCAGACAACTATTGGCAAATCAATGCCCTGGAGCATGGTCGCGCCTATTTCATGGTTATGGATCAGCTGAAAAGCTGGCCTGATATGTCGATTATGGGTTTGCCTTTGATGAGTGATTATTACTGCGTGTTTGATCGTGAATACGATGTCAACGGTGTGATTAAAGTTGCCAAGGTGAAACTCTAATCACCTTGGCAAAACTTATTGACCCTGAATCTTAGAAAGGAAAAAATAGTGGGATGACCACAGTCGCTAACAAGGCAAAAATAATGTTCAGCGGAATACCAATTTTCAGGAAGTCTTTAAATTTATAGCCACCCGCACCATACACGAAGGTGTTGGTCTGGTAGCCAATTGGCGTTGCAAAGCTGGCGCTTGCAGCAAACATTACCGCCATAATAAAGGGTCTTGGATCAAGTCCCAACTGCTCAGCCAGCGCGATAACCAGAGGGCCAATTAAAACCGCTACTGCGTTATTACTGATCATTTCTGTCAATAGTGAAGTCAAAACATATACCGTAAATAGTAACCCCACTGGGCCGATACCATCGGTTATACCAACCACTCCATTAACCAACAACTCAGCAGCACCTGTTTTTTCCATGCCTAGACTGAGGCCCAACATGCCAAAAATCAAAAACAGAATACGCCAGTCAATCGCATCAAAAGCCTCATCAGGATCCACACAACGCGTCACCATAACAATAGTTGCACCAATAATGGCCAACCCCGCGATGGGTAAAACTTTCATTGCAGCAAGCACCATAATTCCAATAATAGTAATGAAAGCGATAGGAGCCTTGCTGCGTCGGATAGGCCTGTCTTGCGGCTCGGTTAAGTTGATAATGTTGCCGTCTTCCAGCAAACGCTTGATCCCCTCCGCAGGCCCCTCAATCAAAAGGGTATCACCAAATTTTAATTTGATACTTTCAAAATTCTCATTCAAATTTTCATCATTTCGGTGAATTGCAATCACATAGACCCCGTATTTTCGCGCCAGGCCTAAATCAACCAATCGGCGTCCGAGTAATCGAGACTTTTCGTTGATACTGGCCTCCATCAACAAAGACTCACTGGCAGTCACTGGTTCAAATCCCTGCGGCAATGATGAACTAAACTCAACCTGACCATCTTCTTTCAAACTCAACAACTCGCTGGCATCGGTTTTCAAAATGAAACGATCACCGCCCTTAATTTTCAGATCATTCATTCTTCGCCTGACCGATATATTTCTACGTACCATATCGATAACCCTTGCCCCTTGAACTGGCAAGGAAAAGTCTTCTACAGGTTTGCCAATATGGTCCGAATCTGCCGGAATCAGAATTTCAGCAATAAACTTTCGCTCGGGCTGACTACCAACAATATTAGCAAGAGAGTATCGGTCGGGTAATAGAAATCGGCTTACCAGCATCATATAGGTGAAGCCGACCACCACAAAAAATAGAGCCGGGAGAGTCATTTCGAACATACCAATTTCTGGCTGCCCGTGTTCTGTTGCCACAGTACTCATCAAGATATTGGTCGAGGTTCCGACTAACGTCAGGGTACCGCCAAAAATGGAGGCGAAGGATAAAGGAATGAGCAATTTAGAAGGCGCCATATTGATACTGGCTGCGAGCGAAATCACCACCGGTGTCAGCATGATAACAATCGGCGTATTATTCATGAATGCTGATGAAATCATGCTGAAAAACATGATCACCAATAAGGAACGAAGATAGGAGCCTTTTGCGCTACGTTTGAGGATATTGCTGATGATCTGCAAGACCCCGGTGCGCTCTAACGAAGCACTGATGATAAACATCATGGCAATAGTCATCGGCGCACTACTGCTAAATACCGACAGGAACTCGCCAGTATCCAGAATTCCCACCACCATCAAGATGGCTGATGAGGCCAAGGCTATAACTTCTGGGGGATATTTCTCCCAGATAAAAGCGATAAACACCGCCAGAACTAGCGCAAAAATGAACATGACTTCAAGGGTCATACAAACTCCGTTTGTACTATTAATGAATGAGCAGCCTGCTCAATCTATCATAATTCCCTCTGTTTCCAATATGATTCTCTTCAACCGCTTAGTACAAAAAGATACCCGGTTTTTCGCTAATCTTTCTACTCACTTTTCTTTCAGTTCGTTTTCTACCAGCCTTGCTGCCGCTTTTCTATCCAGTCTTTTTCGGTTCTGCTGTCGCACAACACCGATGGTATACACGATTAAGCCTGCCCAGATCAGAGCGAAAGTGATCAATAAGTCAGTATTGAAATGTTCTTTGAATACAAACACCGCCAACAAGAAAGTAAGTGATGGAGCAAGGTATTGCATAAAACCAATGGTGTTTAGCGGTAACAATCTGGCGCCAGCGGAAAACAAAGCCAATGGTACGGTCGTAATAATACCGCCAGCCAGCAACAGCCAGTCAATGGAAACTGAAGTATGTAGGAATGCACCGGTTTCGGTGTACCACAAATAAAGTATGTAACCAGCGGTAATCGGCAACACGATCAATGTTTCAACCAACAAACCCTGTAGTGGCCCAATATTGACCTGCTTACGTAATAAACCATATAAACCAAATGAAAAAGCCAGCCATAAGGAAATCCAGGGCAGGCTTCCTAACGAGATAATTCGATAAACTACACCTAAGGTCGCTAAAATTAATGCAATCTTGCTCCAAGTTGTTAGCTTTTCCTTTAAAAAGGCAATGCCCAACGCAACGCTGAATAAAGGATTAATAAAGTAGCCAAGACTGGTTTCCAGCACCCGCTCATTAGTCACCGCCCAGGTAAAAGCCAACCAGTTTCCGGAGATTAAAATTGAAGTGATGATAAGAATGGAGATGGTCTTCTTATCTTGCAGGATATTTTTGGGGAAAGGACGCTTAATCGCCCACATGATCAGCAAGACCACCGGCACTGACCAGGCAACTCGGTGAGCCAGTATTTCTAATGCGGAAACCCCTTCCAGCGCCTTAAAGTAAATGGGCGCTAAGCCCCAGATAACAAAGGCCAGAATGCCGTAAATGTATCCTGCGCGATTAATATTTTGCATGCTTACACTCTTGTCTTTTCAATATAAGGGGATTAACCAACCATATAGGTGCCGGTCGCCACCGCAATTAAAGAACCCTGATTGTTTTCCAGCTCCATACGCACCACCGCCACTTTACGGCCCGCCCGTAACAGCTGGGCTTTGGCAAAAAACTGCTCGCCTTTGCCTGGGCGCAAATAATCTACACGAATATCAATCGTGCTAAGTTTGGACAGTTTGGTTTTCAGCTGAGGTAAATGGGTTGCAGGATTATCGTTCAGAATCCCCACTGCGGCCATGGTGCCACCAACCATATCCAGCGCCGAAGAAATGACTCCGCCATGGAGAATACCATGAAAGTAATTACCTACTAACTCGGGTTTCATATCAAACTTGATAACACATTCCTTATCGCCAACACTCTCATATTCGAGGCCGATATGGCGATTGAAGGGTATTTTATTGACCAGAGCCTCGCCAAGCATCTCCAGCGCTGTTCGTTTCAAGAATCCCATGTATCCCCCATCGTAGAGCTTTTGCGCTAGTTTGCCTGATTTACCCCTAAAAACCTATGCTCGTTTGCCGATAATCCCGCCTATTTTTTGCGCTGATAGCATTCTGACTATTTGATCGTCGCTCAATAACCGTTATAATCTGCGCCACGTAAAGCCCTCGACTCATGCCGAGCTGGGCGAACAGGCATATATTAGAGAGAGATGTCATGACCAATTTCAAAAACGTATTAGTTTTTATCGCCAGCTTCACCATCGCCGGTTTTGCTGGAATCGCTACTGCAAAACACATGAGTGATCATAATGTTGAAGAACGCTTGAAGCCTGTTCACAGCGTTTATGTTGAAGGCGATGAAGTGCCACAAGTAGCTAATGCGGCTCCTGCAGCCGCAGGTGGTGGTTCTTCAGAAACGCGCTCTGGCGAGCAAATCTATAACACTTACTGCATGGCTTGCCACACTACTGGCGCTGCAGGAGCACCTAAAATTGGCGCAGCTGCTGACTGGGAAGCTCGTACAGCAAACGGTATGGAAGCTGTTTACTCAAACGCCATTAATGGCTTGAACGCCATGCCACCGAAAGGTACTTGCGCAGACTGTTCTGATGATGAAATCAAAGCAACCGTTGATTACATCTTAGAAAGCAATTAATTAACTTTAAAAAAGCCGGTCAACTTGATCGGCTTTTTTGTGCCTGCAATTTATAGCTCAGCTCAAAAACCTAGACATAACTCGCCATGAAAACTATTTACTTAGCCACACTCAGCCTGTTGACCATCTTGCTTTCCGCCTGTACCCCTGAGCCACAGGAACGCACCGGTGAAAGCATTTATTACCAATCCTGCTTCAGCTGTCATGAGCGCGGCCACGGTGGTGCGCCTATTCGTGGCGATATGGAGCAATGGCTACCGCGACTCGACAAGGGCGATGAAGCCATGATGACCAGCATGGTCGAAGGCTACAAAGGCATGCCCCCCAAAGGTGCCTGCTTCGATTGTAGCGAAGCCGACCTGCAAATGGCCTTAGACTTTATGTTATTGCCGAAGGAATAGCGTTACCATGTCCTCATGGTAATATTCGCAACCACTCGCAATGCCCCTGACCGACCAACAACTCGAACACATTAAGCGAACGGCGGTTGAGCTGGCAAAACAACACGGCTTTCAGGACCTGAGAGTTTCAGATACCGATACCAGCGGCTATTTCGAGCGTTTCAAGCAATGGGTCGATGATGGCTATCATGGCTGTATGTCCTATCTTGAGCGTAATCAGGAGCTGCGCCAGAACCCTGCTGAGTTACACCCCAATACCTGTCGCGTGCTTTCGCTGCGCTTTGATTACCTTAATGACAACGCCAGTTTCACCACGCCACTCAAAGATAAGTCCATCGCCAATATTTCACGTTATGCGTTAGGCCGCGATTATCACAAACTGATGCGCAAGCGATTGCAGCAGGTAATAGAGGCTTTAAAAACCACGCTGAATGATGAACTCGACTTGGATTACCGCGTACTGGTCGATAGCGCACCGGTATTAGAAACCGCTTTCGCTGAGAAATCTGGGCTAGGCTGGAAAGGTAAGCATACTCTAATTATCAATAAAGAAGCTGGCTCCTGGTTCTTTCTTGGCGAAATCTTTATCAACATACCATTGCCAGTGGATGAACCCGGCAAAGATTTGTGTGGCGGCTGCACTTCCTGTATCGCCCTCTGCCCGACCAACGCCATTCTGGATGATCGTAAGATTGATGCCCGTCGTTGCATCTCTTACCTGACCATAGAAAATCAAGAAGCAATACCCGAAGAGCTTCGTCCACTAATGGGCAACCGAATTTATGGCTGCGACGATTGCCAGCTGGCCTGTCCCTGGAATCGTTATTCAGAACAAACCCAGATCGACGATTTTTCACCACGACATGATCTGCACAAAATTTCGCTGGCCACCCTTTGGAACTGGGACGAACAAACTTTCCTTGATAATTTCCAGGGCAGTCCGATTCGACGAATCGGCTATCAAAACTGGCTGCGTAACCTCGCAGTCGCTATCGGCAACTCGCAGCAACGGTCAATGATTAGCGCTCTAAAAGAAAAGTACCAAGAAGCCAACGACATGGTTAAAGAACATATTGACTGGGCCATCGACCAACTCAGCAACCCTGACAAAAGCGACACCAGTGCGATTGATAAAAAGACTCAAAAACTGATTAACTGCGTCACAGTTATGCTTCCAAGAGATGCGTGATTTTATTGGTTTATTATATTGTTAATAAAACCAGTAATACTATGGAGTCACCATGAAAATCACTGTAACCACCACCATCAATGCTGATCTCGATACTGTATGGGATTGCTGAAACAAACCGACCAGGGCGTCATGGTGACGAAAATTTTTTAATGCAGAAGAGCAACACGAGCCCTAATTCCAAAAGCAAGGCTGGAAGAGTATTCTAGATAACTTCGCGAGATATGTAGAAAGTAAGTCATAATTACAATCAGCAGAAACTAAAAAGCCCTGCATCTTTGCAGGGCTTTGCATTCTCGCCTACAGCGACTACTTCGGCTCACCCACTATGATAACAATATCCTTTTCTTCACCCTCTTTAGTCTTAATTTTCAAATGAAGCTCTTCGCCCGCTTTTTTGTCCATATGATCTTGAGCATCATCGGTATCACATCCCGGAATAGCACAATCTTCAATAGCCAGAACCATATCGCCTGCTGATAAACCTGCTTTTTCAGCGGGAGAGTCGGCATGCACTTCTTCTATCTCAAACGAAGTGAGTTCTGGGTTAAAGAATCCATCAACTCCAACTTTGGCGGAAAATCCGATGGAACCTTTTTCTTCAGCATATCCGGTAGAGGCCGCGCATAACATTAGGCCTAGTAATATTTTTTTCATCTTTCTGTGTTCCTTCTTTATTAATGGTCAGAATAGTATCGACTCTACAAGACTTAAATAATTCCGTTAACCGTAAAACTGTTAGCTAACTTACTCACCAAACAAAATCCAGCGCCTTGCTGCTTCAAACTCATCAAAAGTAAAGTGTCTGAGCTGTGCGTTGATAAAGTGATTGCCGATTGATTGGGCAAAGGATCCCACTGGGGAATCGGTAACGAAAGCGATTCGTTTAACGCTCTTATGATGCTCGCGAACAAAGCGAAGATGCGAAACCAATGCCGCAAATGAGGCCCAGCCCGGGAATGAACGCGTATGAACGATAAGTCCTTTTAAAGAGCCGTTTTTTTCAATCACCGGATCGATTAACTGAGCCGCTAATCTAAAATCGTTATCCGTTAAAGCACCATCCGGCTCCAAAATGACTAATGCGTGATCCGCATCTATTTTAACCTTAAGCATATCCGTATCTCCTTGCTAATGATTTACCCCATATTAATCCGAATTTGTCACTAAGTGAATAATGTTGGCGGGGCTTGAAATCCAGAATCCTTCAAACCCATCGGGTAACGGCTCAATTTCATCGCAACGGACAACCTCGTTGGCCTGCAAATATTCAGCCGCACCATCCATATCATCGGTGGTTACTTCTAACCAGATTTCCGTCTGGCTGACAGTAGTCACCCGATCAATCCACAACACCTTATCGCCAAACTTAAAACGGATGGTATTAGAATCTTCATCATTATCTAACGGAATCAACTCGAACCCCAGTACATCACGATAAAACGCCACCGTTTGATCATACTCGTGGGCCGGCACTTTCATTGCCATGTTGCGTCCAGGCTTGAACACAGGTTTCATACATCCTCCTTGAAAAAGACCATGATTGTTTAGTTATATACAATACCATTATCAAACAAAAGCGGTGCAGCGATCATGAAATCAGTACCACATTTTGTCTTAAATACACCCGATATACCCAATCTGGGTTTATCTAAGTCCCAAGATAACTCTAAAAACGACACTTGTATCAAAAGTCCAATGATAATAAAGTCTTAGAAATTTATTCGTATAATAAAACTTTAGGCACACTAGAATAGGTAAATAAATCCCAAAGAGCGGAATCCGCCACTCAAGTTGCTTTTAGGCGATTCCGATTTAGCTGACAATAATAATGGTTTTGGACATACACATGATTTATTAGCTGATATATTTAAGCTACTTGCTTTAGCAATAACTTAGGCTTCGATGCATCAATCAATAAAATTTTACTGAGGATACAATGAGCAAAAAATTAAGCGAAGAATTAAAAGATGTAGAAGATTTAGATCTAGATAAACCCTCTTTCGAAGAGCTCTGTAAGCAAAATCACCCCAAGCAATGGAAAGTAACCACGCTTCTAATGTGGTTAATCTTTTTTGCTTTTGTTTCGGTTTCAGTCTTTAACTATTACACCAATGCCAATCAAGCCCGCTCTATTCTGGCTAACAATGATGAAGTTGTTGCTGAGGTTGTTGATTCGATTCAAATTCTAGAAGATGGCAAATATACCGATTACTCCGTCGATTTAGTGTTAATGGTCGATGGCACTACGCAACAGCTTAACCTTGAGATACCGGAAGATATTTATGAAGAAAACTACCAAGGCGCAACAGAGTTAAAGATTATCTATGTTAGCCCGCAACAATATAATCTAAAAAGCTATTACGAACGCAAATCTAATATGTTTTCCAATTGGTTCGGTATACTGTTTGGTTACCTTATCGTCTTTGTTTTGCTCTTCATTGGTCGCCATTACCTTCTTAAACTACTGTGTGGTAAGCAAGAGTAGCCTATGGACGACCCTGCACAACTTACTCCAGCACAAGGCTTCAGCATGTATAAATTTATTCTTGTATTATTGGCTGTGGTCATTGGCTGGAAGTTGCTTAACTATTCGAGCGAGGTTTCATACGGCCCCGGTGTCATGGCACCTGATGAGCCGCAACAGGAAGCATTGGATCCGCCCGTTAGTTTTAAGCTTGATCAATTCACGGTTACCAAAGTTGCTAATTTTCGTATTAAAGCCAAAGTACTGTCTAAGGAAGGTTACCATTTTGGCCGCGAAGCGAATCTGTCTCCGGTGGATTTAGCATTAGGTTGGGGCAAGATGTCTGATGAAAGTATCATTGAACAAATCCAGATTTCACAGTCGGGGCGATTTTATCGCTGGCGCGTGGATTCCTTTCCGATACCTAGGCGCGAAATCGAAACCCAAAGTGCAAATATGCATCTGATTCCTGCTAACGAAAATGTGGCCAATGCTATTGATGATGTTCGAAAGGGCGACATTATCGAATTATCAGGCAATTTGGTGAACGCAGTTTCGGATGAAAATGGTTGGCGTTGGACTACTTCGCTAACTCGTAACGATACTGGGAATGGAGCCTGCGAGTTGATTTGGGTGGAAAGTTTTCGGGTGCTGACTCTATAATTGGGATTTGCTTACTGTATTTCTTATGAGTATGGCAGCCCTAAGATATCTAATAGGAGTTAATAGGGTGTGAGCAATTTTGTAATAATTGACTTTTACCCTTATTCAAAGTGAAACTACCAGTACGACCCAATAGGAACTATTAATCTAGGCAGAGTTTGGGATGAAGTCAGGGAGTTTTGAAGTTACAGAAGACCATATTATATCGCTATTGAGTTATGCTGTTCTAGCACCCTCCAGTCACAATACTCAACCTTGGCGATTTGAGGTATCTGACGGAATAATTTACCTCTTTGCTGATAGATCTCGGTCACTGCCTGTTAATGATCCCAATGATAGAGAATTAACCATCAGTTGCGGTTGTGCTTTAATGAATTTACGTGTTGCTGCTGCACATCATGGCATTGGTCTAGATATCGCGCTTTTTCCCGATGCCGACAACCTTGACCTGCTAGCTACAATCCGTGTCGACACAGCAGAGCTTGCCTCCACCAACTTGAGTCATTTATTCAGCTCTATAAAAACTCGTCGCACTTACCGAAAGCACTTTTCCTCAAACAAATTACCGCCTTCAATACTCGAAACTTTGTCTGCTACGGCTTCGGATGAAAACTGTTGGCTTGATATCATAGAGTCAAGTGACACTCGTCAGCAGATATCACAACTTGTTTTTGATGGCAATATAATACAGTGGGCTAACTCAGATTGGCGTCGAGAGCTTGCTGCCTGGATGCACTCCCTCCATCAGGGAGATGGGCTCACTGTACCTGCATTAATTGCTCCAGTGGCTAAAATTGTTGTGCGTACTCTTAATATGGGTAACAGTGTCGGTGCTAAGGATAAGCAATTGTCGATTGACTCTCCTATGCTTGCGATTCTTGGTTCAGAAGGAGACAAAATGGATAACTGGCTGACAACCGGTCAAGCTTTGCAAAAAGTTTTATTAATGGCTCAATCATTTGGATTGCAGGCTTCTTATTTGAATCAGCCCATCCAAGTTTCTTCGCTGCGACCACAACTACAAGAACTGTTGCAACAAACTGGATTTCCACAAATTCTACTGCGACTAGGGTTTCCTGAAGCTGAAGTCAAAGCCGCACCGCGTCGTGCACTTAAAGAAGTAATAGATTTTAAGTAATAAGCATTAACACAAATGAAAGCAAACCTTAAAAGCTGGATTCAAAAGCATCCTATTATTGCTTTTCCGATAGTCTATCTCGGCTGGGCTTATTTGTTCTGGAGCCCCATATTTTATTCTGATGAGTCGGTTTGGGCCTACCCCAATATCATCTGGTTTCTACTGGGCGGTGCCAGTCCAGTCATTGCTGGGCTCAGCCTGACAGCCCTCAGTGGTGGAAAAGCACAGCTGCTTGATCTCATTCATCGCTTATTCGACTGGCGCCGCATATCAACCAGCTGGTGGCTGCTCATTCTTGTATTTTGGCTAGCTTTTGATCTGCTTATGGCTTTTTTTGCCATTATGCTCGGCATCACAGACACCCCCGTAAATGTTCACTGGTCACTCTTCATAGAACCTCAACAATTACTGTTTCTAATACTTTTGTCGTTTGTGTTCCCAGCAATTGAAGAGATGGGATTACGCGGTTTTTATCTTGATGTCTTACAACAACGATTCAGTACCACCATTGCAGCATTGATAAATGGACTAGTTTGGGCTATCTGGCATGCAGCTTTTGTCTATTTCCCCGGCTACTATGCCAACACCACCTTTCATCCTGAACTCTATTGGTGGCTACCAATGATAATCTGCCATACATTGATGATCGCCCATGTTTATAACTCAACACATCGCAGTATTCTGGCAGTTCTGATTTTCCACGCCATGATGAATTTTACTGGAGAATGGCTTCGTATTTCACCAGATATGTATCCGTTTATGCTTTACGGTAATCTGTTACTCGCATTTCTTCTGATACTGTTTTGGAATTCAAAGGTTTTGAAACACTAAACTTCATCTTATTTCTGTGTATAAGTTGTTTTAGTTTCTCTCACCTCAGCTATAATGAGTTATTGTTGCTCGTTTTTGCTGGATACTCGTATGACCGAAGAAATAAATTACAAGAATAACCCTTTAAATGGTGTCGGTTTAAAAGCCTTGGTCACTGAATTAGTCGATCATTATGGTTTTGAAATCCTCTACGCTTATTTAAACATCAACTGCTTTAAGACCAATCCAAGCGTCGCATCCAGTGTTAAATTTCTTAAAAACACGACATGGGCGCGAGAAAAAGTTGAAGCCTTTTATTTGTATCAATTTAAAAGGATGCCTCAAGCACCTTCCGATCAGTTACATATTCCTCCTAGAGACCGGATCATTCCAGACGATCAAAAACCAGGAGAACCTGCCGAATTAAGCTTGGAAGATGCTGAGCAACTACACGAAAAGCGTGCTAAAAGAGCCGCTGACTATGATAAGAGTGGCGGTCATCGTTATAAGCACAATAAAGGTTCAGGCGCTCCACGAGGACAATACTCAAATAGGAAAGATAATCAGCGCCCTGACAGCTCTCGCTCTAGTAAAAGCTCAGCTAAGAACAGTAATGACCCTTGGGGGCAATGGAAGAATAAATCTGAGGATTAGGTTTGCTTTGATGGTTAATTTGGAATTAAATAATCAGCACATTCAGGCTGTATCATGAATAGCATGAAAACCATTGGACTAATTGGTGGCATGAGCTGGGAAAGCACAATCGGCTACTATAGAGAAATTAATCAACGAGTAAAAAAAGTCCTTGGAGGACTCCACTCTGCAAAGATAGTCCTGCATAGCGTTGATTTTGATCCGATTGAAAAATTACAGCACAGTGGTAACTGGGCTGGTACCGCGGATATACTTATTGAAGCTGCAAAAAGTGTCGAGTCTGCAGGTGCCGACTTTATTCTAATCTGCACCAACACCATGCACAAAGTCGCTGCTGACATTGAACAGAACATCAATATTCCTCTTCTTCATATTGCTGATGCCACTGCTGAGGCGTTGGTGAAAGACCGCATCAAAAAGGTTGGCCTTTTAGGTACTGCATTTACCATGGAACAGGACTTTTATAAACAGCGCTTAATTGAAACCTATGGTCTAGAGGTCGTCATCCCCAATAAAGCCGATCGGCAGCTGGTGCATAACACTATCTATAACGAACTTTGTCTCGGCAACATTCAAGATGCATCTCGACAAGAGTACCTTCGTATCATTAAAGAACTAACAAAATCTGGGGCAGAAGCAATCATTCTTGGCTGCACTGAAATAGGTATGTTAATCAACCAGCAGCACACCGATGTACCTATTTATGATACAACTGCCATCCATGCAGCAAAAGCCGTCGAGTGGGCAATTGGATAAGTATTGAAAGGAGTTCTTTATTATTTTGTGCCATTTTTGGACATGCACAAACTTCACTTTATAATCCAGTAATTCTAGTTGTCGCTTTAAGCCTAAGGAGTATCAATTGAGCATCGAAATTTGGATTTCATTTATTGCTGCGGCAATGGTTTTATGTTTTACACCAGGCCCGACGGTTTTTCTCGTTATCGGCCAGGCGCTCAGCCACGGTAAAAAATCGGCTATCCCTTTGGTAACAGGCGTTTTAACAGGCGATCTGATTGCAATGAGTCTGTCGCTGGCTGGTGTCGGAGCATTGCTTTCTGCCTCTGCCGCTTTGTTCAATGCTGTTAAATGGCTGGGAGCTGCCTACTTAATTTATCTTGGCATTAAATCATGGAAAGCGAGGGCCACCATCAGCTCTCAAGTGGATATCAAACCAATGGCAAGCCGTTCGTTGTATCGCGATTCGTTGATTGTGACCGCATTAAACCCCAAGGGAATCATATTTTTTATGGCCTTTTTCCCTCTTTTTATCGCACCGGACAAAGCCGTCTTACCACAGATGATCATCCTTGCGTTTTCCTTCCTGCTGGTTTCTGGCGCGAGTGCTTTATTTTATGCGCTTTCCTCAGGGTATTTACGCCACAAAGTTCACTCAGCCCATTTCCAGAACGGATTTAATAAGGTGAGCGGCGGCATGCTCGTTGGTGCTGGATTCGTCACTGCCTCAGTTCAAAAATAAGTATTAACCAAAGCAAGGACACTTATGTATCATTGTGGTTGCCTATGCGGCATAGGTCACATTAGAAATGAAAGCCAATCATTTGCAAAGATGGTGCTTCACCCTGATAGTTACGAGTCGATGGCAACAGAAATAGACTGGGAAGCGCACGATGAAAATACATAACTATGGTATTAAGTGCCTCATTAAAATAACGAAGGAGATACTGTGCACATCATTATTGGATTATTAACCGCGTTGGGGACGTTACTCTACGTCATGGAACGAATGAGGATTGATATCGGTTGGCTCAACCCATGGGCGTGGAAACGTCGTCGTGCATGGTCGAAAATGGCTACTGGCAATCCGGTCTATGGTCTTGATAAACCTATCGACGCTATTGCATTAATTGCCACAGCTGCCGCGAAAATTGATGGCGACCTTTCCATCGAAGAGAAGGAGGCGCTTAAGAATATTTTCAGAAATACATTTAACCAATCCGAACAAGAAGCTTCACAACTGTTGGGGTCGAGTGTCTATCTTCTAGGGCCGGGCGAGGATGTGTTTCGCTCACCAGAGAAAGTTCTGCAACGATCACTAGAGAAATTTTCAGTTGAACAAAAAAAATCTTCTATGAAGTTACTGTCGGAAATAATCCATGTCGGCGGTTCGCCCTCTAGCCTACAACAAGAGTTCGTTAATAAAGTGGAGCGTGTAATGAATCCAGATGATGGAAAGAATAGCTGGTAAATTACTTACGGCAATAAGCAGCACTGTAGCCTCGAAGGAGCGATAGTGACTTCAAAGTTTAATTGAACAAACCTTGATCTAGTTTCGCTAATCGAAGCTGCTTTCTGATGATATCAAGTCTTATACACGAATTCATAATTTGTAATAGAATCAATATGGAAAAAAAAGATATTTTTGGTACTTTTGGTAAATGGTTTATTCTCTGCCTTTATTTCGCGTGGATAATAAGTGCCATGACATCACTTGGGGCATTTGTCGGATTACTAATCAATATAGCAATTAATAAAGATGAATTAATTCTTGCAGTTATAATTTCTGCATCAGCAGTAGGGTTTGTAGTAGGCATCCTTGCCGCCGAGCATAGAAGACGCAGTGACTTTTTGTAGTATGATTATCGATTACTTTTCGCAGGGTATATCAAAATCTACGTGGTAATGTTCGTCGTGTCTAACCCATGAACGATTTTTTGATAGTGAAATATTCTCTTTTATGTATTCTGCGTATTGTGTTTCGAATAATCCACTTTGTAGTTCTGGATCAAATATGACTCGCCATAATTTATGGCCTCTCGCTTTTGCCGCTTTGTCCAATGCAACGATGTGAGCGGCTAGTGCTTCGTAATCAATTGTCAGACCTTCAAACTGGTTGTTCTTATCAAACTCAATGTCGTATCCGAAGCGATTGGCAGGATTAGTCGGCAAATGCACTGATTCACCTTTTCCATTAATGACTGGCGTCATAAAATCAACTGACAATCCATTCCTGTGAGTTTTATGGGGCTTAAATTGACCGCCCTTTTCCCATCCAGTTTCTGCATACTTATACACTTTATCTGTTTGTTCTTTTTCCAACTGCTTGTAGGCGTCAATAACGATCTGCTTTACTTCAGAATGCACAAAAGTTCGCCCGACTAAATGAGCTATATCGCTATAGCCAACATAGTTAGGACCCCTTTCAGGTAATTGTACGCCACCCTTTAGCCGTCCATTGGAGCTAGTGCCATAACATGTACTTTCTTTGGCGAAGGCGGAATTGGCTGCCATTCCCACAAGGATTCCTGCAAATATCGAAGTTATTGTTTTACGCATTGTTCTTTTTTAATTTATGGGATGCCTTGTAATATACAGCATCTTGTTGTGATATGCTTTTTTAGCATTCTGTACTCTATATTTACCATTGATGATGGATTATTTATGAAGCTTGTTACAAGAATATTTGCGATTCCCTTAGCAATTCTGGTATTAACTTTTGCCTGGTTATTTATATATGTGTCAACCTTCGGCTCAATTGAGTTACTTCCACTGCAATCACTGCTGGTTAAGCTTTCTCCAGGAATTATTCTTGGTATTTTTTTGGGTTATCGTTTTCCTTCGTTTTTCGCTTGGTTTATATCTGGTGATTTTGAAATCGATATCCAAGAAACTGATATTAAGCTAGAAACAGACAAGGACAGGAAGAATGACTGATATTACTCTTACTACTTTCGATTGGGTTCCTGATATGCCAAGAGGATATGTTCGCGATCTTCGCGTGCGTTGGGCGCTTGAGGAAGCAGGTTTATCTTATAAAGTTGACAGTGTCTCTTTTAGCGATAGGAATGAAGAGCATTTTTCGCGCCAACCTTTTGGACAGGTTCCGTGGTTGACCGATGGTGAGATTAAGATCTTCGAAACTGGTGCTATTTTGCTGCATTTGGCAGAGCGGAGCGAAAAGTTAATGCCCTTCGAGCCTTCAAGTCGCAGTGAGGTTATTCAATGGATATTTGCTGCGCTTAATTCAGTTGAGATGGCAAGCTTACCTTGGTCCTTATACCAATTTTCCGATGACACTACCGACACTCCCGGGCGTAAGCATATAGATAACTTCCTTAATACTCGGTTGAAGCATATGGAATCTGTTTTGGCAGACCGAGAATGGCTTGTTGATTCTTTCTCTGTGGCAGATATTTTAATGGCAGATGTATTGCGTCTGGTGCATCGGTTTGATGGCTTAATCGAATTGCCGAACTGTCGCGACTATGTCGCACGCGCTACAACGCGGACAGCCTTTACAAAGGCATATAATGATCAAATGGCGCATTTCGCGGCTGGGGGTTAGTTGGTAATCTTATGTCTAAAGAGTGGCTTGGCTTAGTAATACCTTTATGGTTACTGCTTTCTATAAGTGGGATCAAAACCATATTGGCAGTGATGAGTAAACCGGATGACGACAAATCTTTCACTAGGTCAATGGGCTGGATAGACAAGGCGTTTGATTATGGAGGGCCACTCATCTTCTATATTCTTGTTATTTCAGTCCCCTTCTTGTATTTAGGCTTTACCTTTGGTTATTTCCAATCTAAAGCTCACACTCGTAGTGAAAAGTGGATTGGACACTCGTTAGGAGGTTTAAATATTATTCTTATTATTGGGCTATATAAACTTTTCTCAGGTCAATAAGATAGGTTTGGCAAAGTCGTACCCTTCCTATAAGAGCAGATCACCTAAAGGTACTTTCTCTGGTCGCACCACGGGCACTCCCTCCCGTCGCCTGACTTTCGTCAGAATAAAAAACCTTTGGCGGCCCCCCATTTAACCTTTTCTTACAATTTACTTGCCTGAACTTTTGCCTATTGCCTTTTGCCTCTCTATATTGCTAGGTTGAGTCATTTTTATTAACTAACGAAAGAGTCTGGCAATGAAGAAATTATCTATCTTATCCAGCCTGTTGGTGCTGTCTTTGGGGACTGTGGCGAATTCAGCTACGGCGGCAGACGAGGACAAGGCTAAGTGGGATGTGAACAATCCTCCCGGCACTCCTATTTTTGCGAATATTCAGGTCAATGAAGGCACCTGGATGAATCTTGATGTTAGCCCTGATGGCAAGACGATTGCCTTTGATTTGTTGGGCGATATCTACACCATGCCAATGTCTGGCGGTAAGGCGACGAATATTACTAATAGTATGGCGTGGGATATGCAGCCACGCTTCTCGCCAAGCGGTAAGCAGTTGGCGTTTACCACCGATCAGGGTGGAGGTGACAATATCTGGATCATGGATACCGATGGTTCGGATCAATATCAGGTCACTAAAGAGAATTTCCGTTTATTGAACAATCCTGTGTGGAGCCCCGACGGTAACTATATCGCGGCGCGTAAGCACTTTACCGGCACTCGTTCTTTAGGTGCAGGCGAAATCTGGCTTTACCATAAATCAGGTGGTAGCGGCGTTCAGTTGAACAAGCGTCCGAATGAGCAGAAAGATCTGGGCGAGCCAGCCTTTACGCCTGACGGCAAGTACGTTCTGTTTTCTCGCGATTCCACCCCGGGTGCTTATTTCGAGTACAGCAAAGACTCGAATGAGCAGATTTATGAAGTATTTGCGATTAACCGCGAAACCGGTGATATCGAAACCTGGATCGATGGCCCTGGCGGCGCAGTACGCCCAACGCCTTCTCCAGATGGCAAGTTCATCGCTTTTGTGCGTCGTATCCGCGCGCAAAGTGCTTTATTCCTGAAAAACCGTGAAACCGGCGCTGAATTCCCTATTTACGAGGGTTTAGAGCGCGATATGCAGGAAACCTGGGCCATTCACGGCGTTTATCCTAACTTCGCCTGGACACCTGATAGCGATGAAATCGTGTTCTGGGCACAGGGTAAGTTACACAAAATTGATGTAGCTTCTAAAGAAGTGACCAATATTCCATTTGAGGTGAACGACCGCCGCGAAATGCGTCAGGCGATGACCCAGAAAAACGCCGCCTATGAAGCTAAGTTCAATGCGAAAATGTTGCGTTGGTTGCAAGTTTCTCCCGATGGTGATCAGGCCATTTTCCAAGCGCTGGGTAAAATCTATACTATGAGTTTACCGAATGGTAAGCCTAAGCGTTTGACCCGTCAGGATGAACATTTTGAGTTTTATCCTCGCTTCTCTGCAGACGGAAGTAAAATTGTTTACACCACCTGGGATGATAAGACTCTGGGCACTGTACGTGTGGTATCTGCACGCGGCGGTAGCGGCAAAGTTGTTTCCCAGCAGCCCGGTCATTACGCCAATCCTAGCTTAAGTCCTGATGGTGAGACGGTTGTGGCACAAGCCATTTCTGGTGGCTACCTGACCAGCCCATTGTATTCACAGGACACCGGTATCATTGCCATTAACCTTGATGATGATAAGCAGTATGTCCTATCCAAGCGTGGTAACAATCCTTTCTTCGCTGGCAACTCTAATCGCGTGTTCTTCTCGCAAACCACTCCGAGTGGCGAAACTTACAGCACTAAGTTAGTCAGCACTGACTTACGTGGTAACGGAATGCAGGAGCACTATGAAGGCAACTGGATCAGTGATTTTGCAGTATCGCCTGATCAACAGTGGCTTGCTTTCACGCAACGCTATCAGGTTTACGTCACGCCATTTGTACAAAGCGGTAAAGCCATTAGCACAGGACCAAGCGCGAATAACCTGCCGGTGCGTAAGTTCTCGAAGTTCGCAGGCAGCAATCTGGCCTGGTCTGAAGACAGCAAGTCGTTATCCTGGTCGTTGGGTCCTGACTTGTATCAGCAAGCGCTTAACGAGCGTTTCGAATTCTTGAATACCAATAAAGCTGATGACGATGCCGAAGCTCCCGAAGCCCAAGCTACCCGAATCAACTTTACCGTTGACGCTGATAAACCTGACACCTCGCTTGCGCTAGTTGGTGCCAAGGTCATCACTATGGAAGGTGAGCAAATTATCGAAGACGGTGTTGTTGTGGTCGAAAACAATCGCATCAAGGCAGTTGGTTCTCGTGGTGATGTTACTATCCCATCGGGCACTAAAACCATTGATGTAGCCGGCAAAACCATTATTCCTGGCTTAGTCGATGTGCACTGGCATGGCCCTTATGCCAATGACCAGATCCAGCCTCAGACGAACTGGAATGCGCTGGCTTCGTTGGCTTTTGGTGTGACCACAACACATAATCCTTCAGCGGATACCGAAGCGGTATTCTCGGCTAGCGAAATGCAGAAGGCCGGTGTCATCACAGCACCTCGCCTATTCTCGACCGGTACCATTTTGTATGGCGCGAATCACTTCATTACCGCAGAAGTGAATGGCCTGGATGATGCCGTTGGCCATCTTGAACGCATGAAAGCCGTAGGTGCTTTTTCTGTTAAGAGTTACAACCAGCCTCGTCGCGACCAGCGTCAGCAAGTGCTTGAAGCTGCTCGTCAGACCGGCTTATTGGTTGTTCCTGAAGGCGGCTCGCTGTTTATGCACAATATTTCTATGGTGATTGATGGCCACACCACTATTGAACACTCGATCCCAGTAGAAAAAATCTATGATGATGTAAAGCAATTGTGGAGTCAGAGCCAGACTTCTTATGTACCAACTCTAGGCGTTGCCTATGGCGGTATCTGGGGTGAGCGTTACTGGTATGACAAAACCAAGGTCTTTGACCATCCATTATTGACCAAGTTTGTACCGCGCGAAATTCTTGACCCGGTTTCACGTCGTCGCTATACGGCACCGGATGAGGATTACAACCACATCAACAACGCTACGGTAACCGCGCAATTACGTGACCTGGGCGTTAAAGTCGGTATCGGTGCTCACGGTCAACGCGAAGGTTTGGCTGCCCATTGGGAGCTTTGGATGTTTGAGCAAGGCGGTATGACACCCCATCAAGCACTCGAAGCAGGCACAATGGATGGCGCTGAAATCCTTGGCATGGCTGATGAAATCGGCTCAATCAAAGAAGGAAAACTGGCTGATTTAGTCATTCTTGACGCAGATCCGCTGGAAAACCTAAAAAATAGTGAAAAGGTTAATATGGTCATGTTGAATGGCCGTCTATACGATGCTCAGACCATGAATCAGCTTGCTCCTAAAGAGGTTAAGCGTCCTGCTTTCTTCTTTGAATAAGCTTCCTTAATAGATTATTTCAATCTTGCAATATCGCAATGCAAATTTGCATTGCGATATTGTTCATTTTTGCATCAATATAGGGTACAGTAATCTCACTTACTTAATATAATTTAAAGGAATAACGTGGTTAACCTCACGAAATCATTAGCATTTTTGCTTTTGCTAGGAAGCGCATTGAGCTTTGCCGCTGCGCCTGCTGATAACGTACCACTACAAAACCAGTTATACGGCATGAGTAAGCTCTCCATCCCTGAACGTAGTCAGGAATCGTTTCTCAATAAAGTCCAATCAATTTTGCGCAATGAGCTGGATCCACACTCAGAAGCTCTAGCCAATATTTTAGCCGCCGATTATTACATACATACCAATGAGCCGCTGCGCGCACGCGAACATCTCAATATTGCCAAGCCTTTGGTCAACACCGTCGATACATCATCGCTATACCAGGAGTATAACTATGTGTTGATGCTGGTATTGCGGACCGAGGGTAATCTCAACGACGCAAAGTTCACTGCTGATGCGCTTTATCGGGACGTGCGTGAATCTTGGCCAGATAACAAACTGAGCGATATCGTGTTAGAGCGCGCTTATATCAACTCCTATCTGTATCGGTATCAAGAGTCTTTCGAATTGATGGAGCTGGCTCTTGCTCATGCTTATGAAAGCAACGATCCTTTTCAATTGGTCGAAACCTACAACGTTTTTGCAATTCTGTACGGTTCGCTAAATGACCATCCATCCTCAATCGACTATCTCAAAAAGGCGATTGAAATTATGGAGGCTAATCCGCAATACACGCAAAACACTTATTTATACGTCAACCTTGCAGACTCCTATCGGGCTTCTGAAGATTTCGACCAAGCCAACAGCTATCTGGATAAATCGTTCCAAATCGCTAAAGATACCAATGACGTATCCTTAAAAGCCTATGCGCATCAAGTCAGAGGACGGTTATTAGTGGATCAGGAAGACTACGAAAGTGCACTCAACCATATTTTGACCTCGCAAGAATTACATAAACAGGTAGGCGAAGAATTATTTAGTTTTGAAATCCACACTGAATTGACTCGCATATATCTCGAACTGGATCAGTTAGACAAAGCTAAGCAACATTTACGTCTCGCCAAAGAATATGCTCAGCAACTGGGCAGTCAGGACACCCATTACATTAATCGTCTTGAAAGTGAATTGTTCTATGAAGATGGCAGTTTTGAGCAAGCTTATGAATTACTGAATGAGTCTTATACCCAATACCGGAAACAGTTTAATGACAATCTCACCTATGTTTCCAACCTGTCCCGCGAGCAACTTGATCAGGAGCGCCTGGTTTTCGAAAACAAACTACTGGAACAGGAGAATAAGCTTAACTCACAATATGTCGAAGAAAGCCGCAAGTACAGCTACCTGCTGTGGGTTCTGATCTTATTATTACTCTCAGTGATCGCGATTGCCTTGTGGATCATGTTGCGCTACCGCAGTTTAGCCAAAGCCAATCATCAAATGGCCTTCACTGACAACTTGACTAAAATGCCCAATCGTCGTCATGTCTTCCGTACGCTAGAACTACAACATAAAGCGAGTGGCCCGGGACGAAAAACCTACAGTGTCATCCTGTTCGATATCGATTTCTTTAAGAGCATTAATGACCGATTTGGCCACAATATCGGTGACAAAGTGATTCAATCTACTCGCGATATCTGCGAGGCAGTGTTGCGCGACACCGACACCATTGGCCGCATCGGTGGCGAAGAATTTCTGATTTTACTGCCAGACACCGAACTCAAAGCGGCCTACAACATAGCCGAGCGTCTGCGCGAATATTTTGAAACCTATAATTTCGAAGATATCGCCCCAGGATTAACCGTCACCTCCAGTTTCGGTGTGACCGAATACCTGCCAGAAGATGAAACCTTGGATTTGGTGGTCAATCGAGCCGATCGATTACTGTATAAAGCTAAAAATGAAGGGCGAAATCAGGTAATGGCCAGTTTTGCTTGAGTAAACGCACATAAAAAAGGTGACCTTAGGTCACCTTTTGATTCAAGAAACTTACTTCTGCAAATGAGAACGCAGCATCCAGGCGGTTTTTTCATGCACCACCAGTCGGTCTGATATCAAGCTGACTGACGATTCATCATCAGCTTCCTGTGCCAATGGCAAAATCTCGCGCGCGGTTCTAACTACCGTTTCATGGCTATCGACCAGACGCTCTAACATTTCTTCAGTGCTGATATTACCCTCAACTTCTTTAATGCTGGTCAGCTTGGCGAACTCTTTGTAGGTGCCCGGAGACAAAATACCAAGAGCACGGATACGTTCTGCAATATCGTCTACCGCCACAGCCAGTTCAGTATAATGAGTTTCGAACAAGGTATGCAGCGACTGAAAGAATGGCCCAGTGACGTTCCAGTGAAAGTTGTGGGTCTGTAGGTAAAGTGTGTAGGTATCCGCTAGCAAGCGTGACAAACCATCACCAATTTTTTCGCGGTGGTTTTCATTGATTCCGATATTAATCGCTTTGTTCATTGTTAACTCCTTATGATTAATGTATTCACAATACTAACCTAACGAGGTTAGTAGTTAAAATCAATCCTTTCTACCGAATCGATATATAGTCACTATATAAAGTGGTATTAGCTTCATGTTATAGCCGAAAAAGTCTAAAATTCGCACAATTTCAGCATACAGCAATTGTTTGACCACACTATGACACATCTCAATTTTGATCAATACGACCGCAAACTCGATGCACTTGGCTTACGTTGCCCTGAGCCTGTGATGATGGTGCGCCTTAATGTTCGTAAAATGGAGGATGGTCAAGTATTATTAGTTTTAGCTGATGATCCTTCGACAACACGCGATATTCCCAAGTTCTGCACTTTTATGGAACATCAACTGATTGGTAGTGATACCAAGCAACTGCCTTATAAGTATCTGATTAAAAAAGGAATGGCCGCTTAATTATGAATCATTCAGATCCTGAGTCTGATAAACAGGAGCCGCAGCAAGCCGATAAAGATCTTGGCCAAATATTGTCTGAGCTCGCAAAATCCAGCGACGGTAAATCATTGCCGCCTGTTGAGAAATGGGATCCTGATTTTTGTGGTGACATGGAACTGGTCATCAAACGCGATGGAAGCTGGCACTATCAAGGCTCTCCAATTGGCCGCCAACGCCTAGTCAAACTGTTTTCAACTGTCCTGAAGAAAGAAGATGACAAGTACTTCTTAGTTACGCCGGTTGAAAAACTCGGTATTCGTGTTGAAGATGCACCTTTCCTGGTTATTCGTATGCAGGTTAAAGATTCTGTCGAAGGCCCCATTATCAGCTTCGAAGATAATTGTGATAATCAGATTGTTCTCACCAAAGAGAATCCAGTCTGGGTTGAACATGATTCCAAAACCGGCGAGCCGTCTCCTTATATTATGGTACGTCGCAATCTCCACGCCCTAATCCATCGTAATGTATTTTATGAATTGGTTGAACGTGCCGAAGAAAGAGTCATCGACGATAAAAAGCATCTCGGTGTAATTTCTGCAGGTGAGTTCTTCAGCTTAGGTACCATTTAGATCATGGTTAAGTTCCAATCACTGCCCAAAATTACCATCATCTGCTACATCATCTCGGTCGTCATTATTGGTTTTGTTTTTGCTGAGCAATTCGGCGAATGGGATCTGCTCAGCCGCAAAGTTAAAATTGGTATTTTAGTATCCGCAGCCATCATTGGTGTCTTTGGATCGATTGTCAGCATCGCCAAGCAGCTTGCCGGTTATCTCAAACGAAATAAATCTTCGACAAAAGATTAATTTAGCGGTAGCTATGGTTGTCAGTAGCGCTTAATCTACGAGCTATTAATTGACAGTCGACAGATACTCTAAGAACTTTTCTCCATTAATAGTCAATTCAACTTTGTTATAACCCCATGCATCCCTTGCAGACACATCAATATCTACACTTATAAATCCTTCGGCTCTAAGTTTCTCAAAAGACTTTTTATTAATTACACCAGCGGGAGGGTATTTATCTCTAAAGCCATTATCAAACACGCCGTTTTTAACGGCAGAAAGTATTTCTATATCTGTATTAAAAGTCATGATTGGTAATCTCCAGTGGTTATAGTACGTTTGATACTACCACTACTGGTCAGACCAGATCAAGTGATGTCTATAATAACTGACGAAAAAAGACTTATAACAAAGCTCAGAACTAAAAAGATGATTTTATCTTTTAAAGCAATCCATCGTGTGGTCATCCACCATCCCGGTTGCCTGCATAAAGGCATAGCAGATTGTTGAGCCGACAAACTTAAAGCCATCTTTTTTCAATTGCTTCGACATGGCGTCTGACTCAGGTGTGGTGACAGGAACTTCTTTAAGACTTTTCCAGTTATTGACAATGGGTTCACCACCAACAAACTGCCACAAATAATCGCTGAAGCTTTGCTCTTCTTTGATGCGCAAATAATTCTGCGCATTGACGATAAAGGCATTTACTTTGAGTTTGTTGCGGATAATGCCCGCATCAGAAAGCAATTCTTCTCGCTTGTCGTCATCGTAAGTCGCCATCTTCTTGGCATCGAAATTATCGAAAACTTTACGGTAGTGTGCACGTTTTTTAAGAACCGTGAACCAACTTAAGCCAGCTTGCGCACCTTCCAGACACAACATCTCGAACAATGCTCTATCATCATAAGTCGGCACACCCCATTCGGTGTCATGGTACTCAATATAAAGTGGGTCATCGTTGACCCAACCGCATCGATTGGTCATATGTTTATCTTATTGTGGTGTTTTTTATTTCAACAAATGTTACCACGAGTCTGAATTCGACAAAAAGCCCGATATTTCACGCTTTAAGGTTAGAAAATAACCTGAATTACCGTATAATTTCGCTCTTTGCACAGAATAAAGCATATAAGCATCCATTAAGGGCACAGATTGTGGCAGATACTAAGACCTTTCAGGGGTTAATCCTGACCTTACAAAATTATTGGGCCGAGCAGGGCTGCGTGATTCAGCAGCCGCTGGATCTTGAAGTCGGCGCTGGTACTTTCCATCCCGCAACCTTTCTGCGCGCCATTGGCCCTGAGCCTTGGAGCGCGGCCTATGTCCAACCTTGCCGTCGTCCAACCGATGGTCGATACGGTGAAAACCCAAACCGCTTACAGCATTACTATCAATTCCAGGTAGTGATTA
This sequence comes from Kangiella sp., assembly GCF_048265365.1. Classification (NCBI taxonomy): domain Bacteria; kingdom Pseudomonadati; phylum Pseudomonadota; class Gammaproteobacteria; order Kangiellales; family Kangiellaceae; genus Kangiella; species Kangiella sp. The sequence continues at coordinate 486,183 of NZ_JBLXBT010000001.1, read as the reverse complement.
AACCTTCTCCATTGGATATTCAGGAAATGTATCTTGGCTCATTGAAAGCAATGGGGCTTGATCCGCTGGAGCATGATATTCGTTTCGTAGAAGATAACTGGGAATCACCGACTCTGGGTGCCTGGGGTCTGGGCTGGGAAGTCTGGCTCAACGGTATGGAGGTGACTCAGTTTACCTACTTCCAGCAGGTAGGCGGTCTTGAGTGTAAACCGGTGATGGGCGAGATTACCTACGGTCTTGAGCGTATTGCGATGTATTTACAGGGTGTGGACAGTATTTATGACCTGGTATGGACTGATGGTCCTTTGGGCACAGTCTATTACCGCGATGTGTTTCATCAGAACGAAGTGGAACAATCCACTTATAACTTCGAGCACGCCAATGTTGAAAAGCTGTTCGACTTTTTCGATTACTGCGAAAGCGAGTCAATGAGCTTAATGGAACATAATTTGCCATTGCCTGCCTATGAAATGGTACTTAAGGCGTCGCATGCCTTCAACCTGCTAGATGCACGTCATGCCATTTCAGTTACCGAACGCCAGCGCTTTATTTTGCGTGTGCGTGCTTTGGCGCGCTCAGTGGCCGAAAGCTATTATGCCGCTCGCGAAGCATTAGGCTTCCCAATGCTTAACAACAGTAAAAGCCAAGCCAATAAATCGGAGGAGAAATAATAATGTCACAACACGATTTATTGTTTGAATTGGGTACCGAAGAGTTACCACCCAAAGCCTTAAAAACATTAAGCGATGCATTGCGCGATAACCTTGCAGCAAATTTGCAAAGCAATGACTTCTCCTTCGATAGCATCGAAAAATATGCTGCACCCCGTCGCTTAGCGTTAATTATCCGTAATTTAGAGAATAGTCAGCCCGATAAGAATGTCGAGCGTCTTGGCCCTGCGGTTGCCGGAGCCTTTAATGATGATGGTTCAGCCAAACCTGCAGCCGTTGGTTTTGCCAAATCCTGCGGTGTTGAAGTGGATCAACTGGATCGCATCGAAACCGATAAGGGCGAACGTCTGGGTTACACCATTGCCCAAAAAGGCCAGCCACTATCTGAATTGATTGAAGATATGCTCAATTCAGCATTGAAAAAATTACCGATCCCAAAGCCAATGCGTTGGGGCGATCGCAGCGAACAGTTTATTCGTCCGGTACATTGGGCAGCTTTACTGTTTGGCGATCAAGTCTTAAACGCAACCGTATTGGGCGTTAAAACTTCCAACCAATCGCGTGGCCACCGTTTCATGTCACCGGACTGGGTCACCTTTAATACTGCTGATGATTATTTGCCTAAACTGTTAGCGGCTAAAGTGAATGCTGACTATGAGCAGCGCAAAGAACAGATTCGTGGCCAGGTCATTGCTCAGGCAGATGCCATAGGCGGCGTGGCGCAAATTGATGAAGGCCTGCTTGATGAAGTGGCCAGTTTGGTGGAATGGCCTGTGGCCTTGACCGGAAAATTCGATACTGAATTCTTGGCAGTACCTGCTGAGTGTTTAATCTCCTCAATGGCCGAACACCAGAAATATTTCCACGTGCTGGATAAAGACGGCAAGCTGATGCCGAACTTTATTACGGTCAGCAATATCGAAAGCAAACGTCCGCAAAGTGTTATCGAAGGTAATGAAAAGGTTATTCGTCCGCGCTTAGCCGATGCGATGTTCTTCTTTGAGACAGACAAAAAAGTCAGTCTGGAAAGTCATCAGGCACACTTAAACAACGTTGTCTTTCAGAAGCAACTGGGATCTGTTCAAGACAAAGCAGAACGCGTTGCCGAGCTGGCTTCAAAAATTGCGCCCATGATTGGCGCCGATGCTGAACAGGCTAAACGTGCAGGCTTATTATCCAAATGCGATTTAGCCACTAACATGGTCGGCGAGTTCGATAACCTACAAGGTGTTATGGGCACTTATTATGCGCGTCACGATGGTGAAAACGAAAATGTTGCCATCGCCATGACCGAACAATACTTACCTAAATTCTCAGGCGATGAGCTGGCTAAAAACCCGGTGGGACAGTGTTTAGCGATTGCTGACCGTGTTGATTCATTGGTCGGTATTTTCGGTATTGGTCAGGCTCCTTCTGGTGCAAAAGATCCTTTTGCTCTGCGTCGAGCTGCGATTGGTTTGATTCGGACTATAGTCGAAAATCATTTATCGCTAGATCTCATTGATCTGATTGCCCATTCGAAAGCTTCTTTCGGGGACAAATTAAGTAATGCCAATGTTGAAACTGCATTGCTCGATTTTATTCTTGACCGTTTCCGTGCCTGGTATCTCGATCAAGGTGTCAGTAGCAATACCATTTCTGCAGTGATGGCTTTACGTCCCACTCAGCCGCTTGACTTTGATGCGCGTATTAAGGCGGTACAGTTCTTCCAGACGTTACCAGAAGCTGAGAGCTTATCGGCAGCCAATAAACGTGTGAAGAATATTTTGGCTAAAGCTGATATTGATGTTCCTAGCTCAATTGATGAAAGTCTATTGCAAGAAGCGGAAGAGCAGGCCTTGGCCAAAACCATTGCCGATGCAGAAACTAAACTAGCAGCCATGACCCATTATCAAGATAAGCTGCAACATCTTGCCAGTCTGCGTGATGATGTGGATGCTTTCTTCGATAAGGTCATGGTCAATGCAGAGGATGAAGCGGTTAAAGCTAATCGCTTAGCCATGTTGAAGAAATTGCAGGACTTGTTCGGCTCGGTAGCTGATATTTCTTTGCTGCAAAACTAACGCTTAAATACGAGTAATTAAAATTAGTTATGTCTGCCATTGATTGGTCAAAAATAAAAGTCGTAGTTCTGGATCGTGATGGTGTCATCAATCACGATTCAGACGACTACATTAAGTCTCCCGAAGAGTGGATTCCGATTGCCGGTAGCTTGCCAGCCATCGCCAAGCTGAATCAACGATTTAAAGTAGCGATTGCTACTAATCAGTCAGGCATTGCTCGCGGATTTTACGATGAGCCGATCTTGGATGCCATGCATAACAAGATGGACAGTCTGCTTAATGAATATCAGGGCCATATCGATCACATTGAGTACTGCCCTCATCATCCAGACGATGGTTGCGCCTGCCGTAAACCTGAAACACAAATGCTTGAACATATTGCTAATAAGTTTTCTGCTGAGCCACAAGAAATAGTCTTTATTGGCGACTCCAGTTCTGACTATCATTGCGCGCAAAACTTTGGCTGCCCTTTTATACTTCTCCTGACTGGTAAGGGACTTAAAACCCTGAATAAACTGGCGGGTAAAAATTTGATTGTCGAAAAAAGCTTAGCCATGTTGGTGGAATCAATTGACTAATCAAGCCAAAAACTTGATCGTTGGTGCTGGCAAGCTTGGTCAGCGTTTTTATCAGTACCTCAAATCATTGGATAAGCCGACGATTACATTATCCCGAAGCCCCAAAGGATGGTCTGAGCATCACATCTGTTATGACCTGTTAAATGATGAACAGGCTTTGCCAAAGCTTCCTAAAATCAGCAAAGTGTTTATCATTCTTGCACCTGGCGAGCGCACTGAGTCTGCTTATCGCAAAACCTACATCACAGCGGTTTCCAATCTGATTGACCTCTTGCACCAGCAACAGACTGATTTTCATTGTGTTTTTGTTTCCTCAACCTCAGTTTACGGTGGCAATACAGAGTCAGTGATCAATGAAGATACCAGACCTATTCCAGATTCCTTTTCTGGACAGACTCTGCTTGAGGCCGAACAAAACATTAAGCAACTACACTCCAAGACTTTAATTATCAGACCTTCTGGGTTGTATTCATCACAACGCCAACGCCTGACTGATAGTTTGCTTGATTCCGCTGAATACGATAACCCCAAGTGGCTAAATTTGATCCATGAGCATGATGTTTGCCAATGGCTATGGCAAGCCGCCATTAATCAATGGCCACTAGCGATTGCATCTGATGGTTTTCCATTTCAGCGCAAGCAGCTGCAAGACTTTGCTCACTCAGTACAAATTGGAAAAGTCAGCACTCCCAATCAGCTTAGCTCGACAAAACGCTACCTTTCCAACTATCTCGAATCCATTAATTTGCACTACCCCACAATATTCCACTGGTTACAGTTACGAATGTAACGTTTTATAACATTTCCTATATTTTTATTGCTCATTGATTTGTTAGAATTACGCCCTTTAGTGGCTTGTTGATAGATTTAATAGTGAGAGTGGCATGAATTTTAAGAAATCCCTGGTGGCTTTAGCCGTTTGTTTTTCCTCCCCAACTGTATTAGCACAAAGCGGTTTGTTATCCGATGCACCAGAAGAAGGTTACATCGGGACCTTGGATATAGGCTACATCAGTACATCCGGTAATACTGAAACCGAAAGCTTAAATGGTGCCTTTAAATACATCACAAGAATTTCAGAGGAGTGGTCAACAGGCATTCATGTCACTGGCATGTCGAGCGAGAACGATGAAGTTCGTGAGTCAGAAAGATATACCTTTGTATGGAATAATCGTTACGACCTGTCAGAACGTTCATTCGTCTATAGCGTAGTCGACTACATGAATGACTATTTCGGTGCTTATGATTATCAGGCTGGCGCCTATGTCGGATACGGTCATGAAATTTTTAATGATGACTCTGGTCACTTCTCACTAGGTCTTGGCTTAGGTTATCGAATTAATGCCTTGGAAGCTGGTGATGACGAAACCGAAAATGTCGTTCGTGGTGACTTAGATTATCTCTATAATATATCTGAGACCGCCACTTTTACTCAAGCTGTAACTGCTATCTGGGGACAGGACCTTGATACATACTCATCGGAAACAGCCTTGAGAACCAGCATCTCTGAAAGCTTATCGCTTAAGTTAGCCTATCACATCAACTACAACTCAGAAGTGCCCGTTGGTGCCGAGAAAAGAGATACCACAACTACTGTAAGTGTGAGTTATAGCTTCTAAACTCTTTGAATAATAAAAAACCGGCTTTTGCCGGTTTTTTTAATCTTCCTGATCTAAATACTGATTTTTCAGCTTAACGTAATTATCTGCTGAATATCTGAAGAAGTCGGTTTCTTCTTCGGTCAGCTTTCTAATTTTGCGGGCAGGAGAGCCAACCCAAAGATAACCACTTTCTAGGACACGCCCCGGCGGCACCAAGCTATTGGCTCCGACAATCACTTTTTCCTTAATCAAAGCGCCGTCCATCACCACGGTACCCATTCCAATCAAGCAGTTACTTTCGATGCGGCAGCCATGCAAGATAGCTTTATGCCCAATGGTGACGTTATCTCCAACATAGAGATCGTGTCCTTCGGGATCGTAGGGGCCGGCATGGGTCACATGGCATACGGTTCCATCTTGAATGCTAGTACGTGCGCCAATATGAATTGAATGCACATCACCACGCAATACGGCCATCGGCCAAATCGAGCTGTCTTCACCAATATGAACATTGCCAACCACCAACGCTGTATCGTCAACATAGACCTTTTTACCTAGTTGCGGTTGGTGCTGATTAAATTTTCTAATCGTCATTAGATTGTATCCTGTTACGTTCTGCCGCTATTTTAGCCTTTCTCACCCTAATCTCAAACCGAAAGTCTCTTATCTGCCGAACTTTCCATTGATGCTACCTGAGTATCCTTTTTCACAAGTCATATTTGCACTTATAACAATTGATGGTTATGCTTATTCAACGAACAGGGAGTACCCAATAAAGGCGGATTTAGTTTTGATGTTCAGTAAACCTCCATTACCTGAATCTACCCTACAAAGCCTTGTCGAAAATGACTATTCAGCAGTTCTCGTATGTAACGATAAATACGTTATAAAAGCGATCTGTATTGATAAGTCTATATCAACTTCGACACTTCAAGGGATAGAACTGAAAGAGTGGCTACCAGCAGAATTGCTCAGTGGTGAGAAAAATCGCGCCTTAGTAACCTTGCCTGATATTCGCAAACAGCGTTATTTTATTGCTTCTATCACTCGACTGCCTAAAGATAAATCACACCTTAATGTCTTGGTTTCACTACAACCAGCACCTGAGCTTACCTCAGACAGTGGCGAGCCATCGCCCAGCTTGCTCTCAATATATAAAAATACTGTTCTCAACAAAGCGCCGATCTTTCTTTATACGCTTGATTATCGCACTAAATTATTCGTCGAAGGTCTGGAATACTTCAGTAATCTGCTCGGCTACTCGCAGGAAGAGTTCGAAGCAATGCCTGAAGGTGTTTACTCAACCGTTCATCCTGATGATATTCCTGTAGTCCAAGAGCAGGAAAAACGCTTGTCTGCAAGTGATGACAAAGATGTAATTCCAGCCGATTTCAGAGTGAAAAAGAAAGATGGCGAATGGATCTGGATCCAGGTACATAGCACAATCTATTCACGTGATGACGATGGTAATGCCCTTGTCGAAATTGGCTCGATTCATCAAATTCAAAAAGATTTCGAAACCGAACAAGCTCTTCGCCGTAAAGATAAATACTATCGCACTTTAGTCGAGAACAGCTATGACTGTATCTTGATGTATGACCACAATATGAATGTGACCTACATTTCACCATCAGTGACGCGTGTTACAGGTTATACCGAGGCGGATCTTATCGGTAAAACCCTCGAAATGTTTATTTTTGAAGAAGACCGCGAAGAAGCCGAAGCGAATTTACGTTATGTCGCTGAAAATCCGGGCGCCTTATCTGTTGTGGAACGTCGTATTAACCACAAAGATGGGCATGTGTTGTGGATTGAAAGCCGCTTGGTCAATCATCTCGGTGACCCCGATATTCAGGGTGTGACGGTCAATTTCCACGTTATCACTGAGCGTAAGCAAGCCGAGCAAAAGATCCATAACCTGGCTAATTATGACCCATTAACACAGCTGCCCAACCGTTATTTACTTCGTAAACGTTTACTCAAAGGACTTGCCGACTCGGTAAAGAATGAATCCAAACTGGCATTGATGTATATCGATCTGGATCGCTTTAAAGAAATCAACGATACGCTTGGTCACTCTATTGGTGATGCATTGCTGCAAGCTGTCGCCAAAACCATCCATAAATGCCTGCGTAACTCCGATACTTTGGCTCGCGTGGGCGGCGATGAGTTCACCATTGTTCTGCCGGAAACCTCTGAAAAAGAAGCCCGCCACATTGCTGAACGAATTCTCCAGCAGTTCAGAACGCCTTTTAAAGCTGATAGTCATACTGTTCAGACTGGTGCCAGTATCGGCATTAGTATTTTTCCCGATCACAGTAAAAAAGCTGAAGACTTATTCCGTTTTGCCGATATTGCAATGTACTCGGCGAAAAAAGAACGCAATCAATACCAACTGTATGAACTGCGCCATAGCGAACGTGAGAATCGCCGTCGCTCTGTGGAGAAGAAGCTTAAAACTGCCATTGCTAATGATCATTTACGCCTTTATTACCAGCCTCGTGTGGATATAAAGAGCGGCGCGATCAAAAGTGTCGAGGCGCTATGCCGCTGGTACGATCCAGACCATGGCGATATTGCACCAAGCGTTTTCATCCCGATTGCTGAAGAAAGTACTTTAGTCCATGAGCTGAGCCAACAGGTTACTGATCTGGCCTGTAAACAACTTGTCTCCTGGCGCAATATGGGTATTGATACTACTGTTGCTTTAAACCTGTCCATCAAAGATTTACGCAACTTCAACCTGCTCAATCAATTTGCCGATACCATGCGCACTTATGACATTCCTGGCAGTGCTCTGGAAGTTGAAATCACCGAAAGTGCAGCCATGACAGATGTGGTTAACACCGTCAAAGTGCTTCATCAATTCAAGGATTTGGGGATTAAATTATCGATTGATGACTTCGGTAAAGGCTATTCTTCATTAGCCTATCTCAGCCAACTGCCAGTCGATAATCTAAAAATTGACATGTACTTTATTTCCCAACTTAGTAGCCAGAAGCAAGATCGCGTAACCAACGTTAATATCATTCGAAGTATTATTTCGCTTGCACAAAGTTTGGATTTGCACACGGTTGGCGAAGGTGTTGAAACGATTCAGCAGATGTCTATTCTGCAATCACTCGGTTGCGATATGGGCCAGGGCATGTTGTTCTGCCGTCCAATGTCGGCAACTGCAATCACTGACTTGTTGCGCGAAGGTAAAGTGAGCTTTGCTCGTCGCTAATTGTTTTTGATACGGCTTCTGCTCCATAATAGTCCCCCTGTTATTGAGCATCCGTTTAATTTATGAATATTGCCATTGCCACTCGACACAACCTCCCCGACTGGGAACAGGACGACCAACCATTCTTTCAAGCCCTTACTCAAGCTGGCATCCAGCATGATGTAGTGCCATGGGATAGCGACACTCGCTGGAGTGAATACGATCTCTGCTTAATTCGCACTACCTGGGATTATCAAGAGCGCTTCTCTGAGTTTACTGACTGGATCAAAACTGTCAGCCAACATACTCGACTGTGTAATCCGGAATCAGTCATTCATTGGAACAGTCATAAAAGCTACTTACGAGAGCTTGAAGAAAATGATATTCAGATTGCTCCCTCAGTCTGGCTTGATAAAGGCCAAGCTTATGATATTAAAATGATAATGGCAGACAAAGGCTGGCAGCAAGGCTTTATCAAACCGTTAATTGGTGCCAATGCTCGCGAATGTTGCCGTTTCGATACTAGTGCGCCGGGATTAGCTAAAGCGCAATCTCATATCGATCGCTTAATCCCTGAGGAAGATCTGGTTTTGCAGCCATACCTTTCCACCGTAGAAAGCTTTGGTGAAACCTCAGGTATCTTCTTTAACAATCAATTCAGCCATGGTACTCGCAAGGTTCCAGTACAGGGTGATTTTCGCGTTCAGGACGATTACGGTGCCAGCGATTTTCCTTATCAGCTGAGTGATGCCGAGAAAGCACTGGCTGATAAAGCGTTAGCCTATGTATGTGAACACTATTTACCACCCGGCCAAGATCAATTATTGTACGCTCGTATCGATTTTTTACACGACGCTGATGGAACACCTTACCTGAATGAGATGGAGCTGATCGAGCCTTCATTGTTTTTCAGACACGGTGGCAAAAAGGCATGCGATACCTTGGTATCCGCGATTCAAACTATAAAAACACAATGGAGTAATACATGAACAAAATCTCACGCTTTCTCTTAATAGCCGTAGTTTTACTTCTTATTGCAATAAGTGCTGTCTATCTTTCAAAAACAGAAACTATTGCTGACACCACACCAGATACTCATAACGACTCACAACAAGCCAGCGAGCAGCCAGTAGTAAAAGACCATTCAAATTCTGCTCATAGTGCATTACCGGATGAGACAACTCAACCAGAACAACTTAACGACATCGACCAGGAATACAGTCCTGCAATCTGGAAAGTTGAGCATAATGGCGTCACCTCTTATCTGTTTGGCTCTATTCATATGGGCGATCAGAGCATGTTTCCGCTGCCAGAGCCTATACGCACTGCCTTCTCTGAAAGTGAAATACTGGTTGTTGAAATCGATATGACCAATATCAATCAAATGGAAGTTGCGCAAACCGTTCAAAAAATCGCAATTAATCCAGACAAGCCATTAAAGGATCACTTAACAGAATCTACTGCACAAAAATATGATGAATATTGTGAAGAGACTCAATCTCCATGCCAAATGTTTAGCTCATTTGAACCCTGGTTTGCAGCGATGACTTTAGAAGCATTAGCTATGCAACAGTCCGGTTACACAGAACAGCTGGGGATTGATATGCACTTCCTGAACGAAGCAAAAAATAGCAAAACCATTGTCGAGCTAGAGAGCCTGGACTCACAGCTCAATATGCTGGATAGCATGCCAGTTCATCTACAGGACTTAATGTTGTTGTCAACGGTGACCCGAGAAGAAGGAGCGACTGAATCGATGGTTCAGGCCTGGAAGACCGGTGATGTTGAATCTTTCCTGGCAGAATCAGAAATGTCGGCTAAGGATCAGGGGATTTCTGAAGAAGATTACGAAGCCTTTATGGACCTGTTTTTATATGAACGAAACCAGGGCATGGCCGATGGTATAGCTGAGCTTCTGGAACAGGGTAAATCCGTATTTGCTGTTGTTGGCGCAGCACACTATGGCGGTGACAAAAGCGTTAACTACTATCTTGAACAGAAAGGTTACAAAGTCACTCGCATGTAAGGAACGCCGCTTTTGAGCCACTATCAATTCAAAATTTAGTGGCTCAAAGTGGTTACTCTTCATCATTGCAACTAATCTTATTGCTACCAAAAAGTTAACAATCTCTCAGCTTTCTTATTTCAAGCTTGCTGTTCCGCACCAAAAATATAGAATTCATCATTCGGTCAGTCATTAGTTATTAATTATGCCTTTAACAAGAATTGCGCAAAAACTGTTTGGCCCAGCCTTGTTAGCCCCGTCAGAGAATCCCTTCTTTGATAGTCAGACTATCGCTATTAACTTTTTTGAAACCACTCAAAACTGGGGCGATACCATTAATTTATATCTATTGGAAAAGATTTCCGGTAAGAAACCCGTAGTTGCCACTCCGAACCAACAACATGTATTGGCTGTAGGTAGTATTCTAAGAATTGCTAATCACAATAGTATTGTCTGGGGCTCTGGTTTTATCTCAAAAAAAGGCAATATCAAATATAAGCCATTGAAAGTGTGTGCTGTGCGTGGACCACTGACCCGTAAGTTACTATTAAGAAAGGGTATTGAAACACCTGAAATTTATGGCGATCCAGCGCTACTCATGCCCCGCTTTTACCACCCCAAAGTTGAAAAGAAATACTCGTTAGGCGTCATTCCTCATTACCGAGATATTGAACACCCTATTGTTAAGAAACTGGAGAAACAGGGAGCGCGTATCCTTGATATCAAAAAAAATGCTGAAGAGTTTATTGATGACTTATTGGAATGTGAACATACCATTTCATCATCACTGCATGGGCTAATTGCTTCAGATAGTTACGACATTCCCAATCAATGGGTCACATTCAAAAATGAATTAACAGGCGGCACCTTTAAATTTCAAGACTATTACCAGTCCATTGCACAGATGAACCAAAAACCTATTTCGGCCGAAGAGCTGGACACCATGTCATTGCAACAGGTCATAGGCCACTGCCAGCTTAAGCCCATAACTCTAGATTTAGACAAACTGCTCAACGCATTCCCCTTAACTGGAGATCCCGCCGACACTCACATGAATACTAACGCAGCGTAACAAACTCCTCGGCTGATGTTGGGTGAATTGCAACTGTGGCATCAAAATCTGCTTTAGTTGCCCCCATTTTCATGGCTACCGCAAAGCCTTGCAGAATTTCGTCCATACCTTCGCCAATACCATGAATACCAACTACTTTCTCATCCTTACCTTGGCATACTAGCTTAAATGTGCTTAAAGCACGGTGTGGAGTAATAGCGTTATACATGGCAGCAAACTGTGATTGATAAACCTTAATGTCATCCGCCCCATATTCATCTATTGCCTGTTCTTCAGACAGGCCAACACTGCCGATTGGCGGATGTGAAAACACAATGGTTGGTATCTGACTGTAATCCATATGCACATTCGGCATTTCTGGATTAAACAGTCGCTCGGCCAATAAGCGGCCAGCCTTTATCGCTACAGGGGTTAACTGAGCCTCACCAGTTATATCACCAACCGCATAGATGCCTTCCACATTGGTATTTTGATATTTGTCGGTACGAATGAAACTCTCAGCGTCTGCCTTAATACCCGCTGCTTCCAGCCCAATATCATCGGTAGCAGGCTCACGACCAATGGCCCAGATCAGACAATCCACATTATCCAGGCACTCGCCTTTATTGGTATGCACCTGCAACAAACCTTTATCATTTTTTTCGATTTTGTTGACCTCGGTATGGGTATGTAATACCGGGCCATCCTGTTGCAGTCTATCCAGTAAAGCATCGGTAATATCTTTGTCGAAATAACGAAGTGGACGATCCTTACGGACCAATAAATGACTATTGCAACCGAGAGCATGCAGCACACCAGCAATTTCAACCGCAATATAGCCTGCTCCAACTACTACTGCTCTTTTCGGGCATGCTGTCAGAGCGAAAAAACCATCCGAATCTGTACCTAATTCCGCACCTGCCACATCTGGAATAATCGATCTGCCACCGACCGCGATGACTATATGATCTGCGGTAATACGTTCACCATTCACCTCTACCGTCTTACTATCCACAAAACGAGCATAACCCTCTATAAAGTCGACACCATTGGACTCAAAGCCGCGATGGTAAGCTCCATGAATGCGCTCAATATAGGCTTCGCGGTTCTTAACCAGGCGCGCCCAGTCAAAGCCGGTTTGTTCTAAATCAAAACCGTAAGCCTCGCTGTATTTGATGGCCTCGGCGATATGTGCGCCATACCACATGACCTTTTTAGGTACGCAGCCCAGATTGACACAAGTACCACCAACGGTTTTTGCTTCAATCACCGCTGCCTTTGCGCCACGAATGGCCGCTCGATTGGCCGAGGCGATACCGCCGCTACCCGCGCCAATCGCCAGAAAGTCGTAATGTTTGATATTGTTGGACATAAGTCTCTGCTTTTTCGCTATAATGCGTCGATTATAAGGGTTTCAAACTTCATATAAAGCGCAGGTTCTCGTGAAAATACTATTTGATGTCGCCTACCTCTATTATCTTCCCCACTTTATGCCCGTTCTTGAGGAACTCAAAGCTCAGGGGGGTGAGTTAGGGGTTGTATTTCACAGTGAGCCGCCTGCCGTCATTAAAACTCAACTCGAGTCTGTTTCTGAAATACATATTATCAATGAAGATGATTTAGTCAGCTTTTACCTGGATCAAAAACCCGATTGGATTGTGTTTGGGCATGCTGCAGAGATCGCTGAGCAATTAAACTCTCACTGTAAGACAGCTTTGATTCTGCATGGCCTTGGCCCTAAATCTACTTACTACAATGCCTCTTCAAGCCCGATACAGTATCGCTTTGTTGAATCTGACCATCGGACAAAAACACTACAGCAGCTATATCCTAACAAGACTTTCATCACTACCGGCTATACCAAGCTTGATCCGCTAATAAGTGGTACTAGCGAAGTTATTGACCTTGCAGACAAAGGCTTAGTGCCGGGTAAAAAAACCATTCTTTACTCGCCAACCTTTTATCCAAGCACCATCGAGAATTTTCCAAAAGATTGGCCAGAGCAATTTGCTGATTATAATATTCTAATTAAACCGCACTACCTATCTTTGATAAAATCAGCTTACAAGAAACAACGAGAGCTGTTTGAGCATTGGAAGAATTACCCCAATGTGTATTTTGCCAGCCCTGAAGAACAAAGCTTGTTACCCTTTATGGCCACCGCCGATTTAATGGTCAGCGAGACCTCTTCGGCCTTGTTTGAATTCATGGCATTGAATAAACCTGTTATTGTAGGCCACTTCCTGAAGTTACGTGCTGGTTACTGGGGCTTCTTAAAATATCGATTGAAAAAGCGCCTTTCTGATGACTATCAACTATTTCAGGAAATTGGCACTAACATCAATCACTATCATGAATTGAAAGAAGCCGTTGAAAAGAATCTCAATAACCCCAAGCTATTTGAGGAGCAACGCTTACAACATATACAACAGATCGTTGGAACCGTTGATGGTCATTGCTCGAAGCGAGTAGCTGACTTCTTACTTAGCCACTAATCATAAACCATACATAAGGATACCCATGCGCGTCATTACATTTGGTACTTTTGATGTTTTTCACGTCGGACATGTCAATATCCTTGAGCGGGCACGCGCTATGGGAACAGAGCTTTACGTAGGAGTATCTTCTGACCAACTTAATTTTGAGAAGAAAGGTCGCTACCCAATTTATTCGGAAGAAGATCGCATGCATATCTTGAGCGCGCTAACCTGCGTTGACTTTGTCTTTCTGGAAGAGTCGCTGGAAAAGAAAGCCGAATATATCCAACAGTATAATGCTGACTTATTAGTAATGGGCGATGATTGGCAAGGTAAGTTTGATGACATGAAACAATTCTGTGAGGTTAAATATCTACCTCGTACTCCATCCATTTCGACCACTGAAATCATTGAAGTGGTTCGCCATACACCCCACAAATAATTCTGAAGGCAATCTATGAGCGAGAATGTCAGCGAAAAAATTCCCGTCAGTGTTTTCATCATAACTCAGAATGAAGAGCAGCATATTGAGAATGTCATCAAAAGCTGCCAGCAGTTCGATGAAATTATTGTAGTGGATAGTGGCAGCACTGATACCACCAAACAAATCGCAGAGTCATTAGGTGCAAAAGTCATCCACAATGACTGGCCTGGCTATGCCAAGCAAAAACAATATGCCATGTCATTATGTAAGCATGATTGGGTTTTAAATCTTGATGCCGATGAAGAACTAACTGCAGAGTTTATTCATGAAATAAAGAATTTTATACAGCAAGATGAATACATAGCACTCAAGTGCCGTCGTAATGATTTTTTCCTCGGTCATTTTTTCCCGCGCTCTATTCGCTTGCCGACTAATACTCGTTTATTTAAAAAAGACCATATTCAATATTACCTTGATAACTTGGTACATGAGGGGCCTGAAATAAAAGGTAAGATTAAGCACACTCCGGCAGCTTTCAAGCACTACGGTTACGCTGATATTGAGACCTTAAGCAAAAAATACGAATACTACTCCTCTCTAAAAGCTCAAGAAAAATTTAATAAGGGCAAAAAGCCTTCACGTTTAAAATTACTCTTGGTTGCACCATTAGAATTTATTCGTGTCTACCTTATCTATCGTTACTGTTTCGCAGGCTTACGTGGTTTTATCTTTGCCAAGCTCTCTGCGCAATATGCGTTTCTAAAAGAAGCAAAACTTTATTCTTATCACCAGTCTGATAAGCACACTTATCAAAAGAATGCTAAGCAGGTTAATAAACATGACTAACCCTTTACTCAACATTACTGGTTTGCCGCCATTTTCTAAAATTCAGCCTTCTCACATGCAGGAGGCAATAAAAATCATTATTGATGACAGTCGTCGTCAAATTAATAAACTTATCGACTCACTTGATAAGGACTCAGTTACTTGGGAAAACTTTGTGGTACCGATGGAAGAAATTGGGGATCGACTGGATCATGCCTGGTCACCGATTAGCCATATGCAAGCAACTGTTAATTCGCCAGCGATTCGCGATGCTTACAACAGTTGCTTACCTTTACTATCCGAATACGGCACTGAAATGGGACAGCATCAGGGTCTTTATCAGACCATCCACAATTTGAATGATAAGGCTGACGAGTTAAAGCTCGATAAAGTTC
This sequence comes from Kangiella sp., assembly GCF_048265365.1. Lineage (NCBI taxonomy): Bacteria > Pseudomonadati > Pseudomonadota > Gammaproteobacteria > Kangiellales > Kangiellaceae > Kangiella > Kangiella sp. Next base: position 470,888 of record NZ_JBLXBT010000001.1, on the reverse strand, counting down.
AGCGTAAGATTCTGAAAGATGACTTACGCGATTTTAAATTGTCTGGTGTTGCTTTACCTAAGGATAAGCAACATCGCTATGGGAAAATTCAGCTGCGACTTTCGGAACTAACTTCGAAGTTCGAGCAAAACATCTTAGATGCGACCATGGCTTGGCATAAAGACTTTTCTAATGCCTCTGCTTTAGACGGGCTTCCTGAGTCGGCTATTGAAGCCGCACAACAGACTGCCAAAGCCGCAGAGGTTGACGGTTATCGGATTACACTAGATTTTCCATCCTATTTACCCATTATGATGCATGCTAATGATCGTGAATTGCGCAAAGCAGTTTACACTGCCTTTTCCACCCGTGCTTCCGATCAAGGCCCTAACGCTGGCGAATTTGATAACTCTGACTTAATGCCGGAAATTTTAGCGTTGCGTCAAGAATTGGCGGAGCTATTAGATTTTGATAATTATGCTGAATTGTCACTGGCCACGAAAATGGCCAAAGATCCAGCTCAGGTGATTGAGTTCCTGCAAGACCTGGCCGACAAGTCACATCCGCAGGCGCAAACTGAGCTAGCCGAGCTGTCCCAATTCGCCAAAAACAAGCACGGGGTAGAGAAACTGGAAGCCTGGGATATCGCCTATTACAGTGAAAAATTGCGTATGGAAAAATACGCTATTTCACAAGAAGAGCTTCGTCCCTGGTTCCCCGAACCACAGGTCATTAAAGGTTTATTCGATATAACCGGCCAACTGTTTAATATACGCTTTGAACAACGCGACGATGTGGACATCTGGCATCCCGACGTTCGCTTCTATGATATTTATAATGCCGATAATCAACATATCGCCAGTTTCTACTTTGATCTCTACGCCCGCAAAAACAAACGCGGAGGAGCCTGGATGGCAGACTGTATTGGTCGTCGTCGCACTCAGGATGGCATCCAAAAACCGGTCGCCTTTCTGACCTGTAATTTCAACAGCCCGGTTGGCGGTAAACCGGCGTTATTCACCCATGATGAAGTGACCACTCTGTTCCATGAGTTTGGTCATGGCCTGCATCATATGCTAACCCAGATTGATTATGCATCGGTTTCAGGCATCAATGGTGTGCCTTGGGACGCAGTTGAACTTCCCAGCCAATTCCTTGAAAACTTCTGCTGGGTTAAAGAAGGTCTCGATAAAATTGCTAAGCATTACGAAACGGGTGAGCCTTTGCCGTCTGAAAAGCTGGAAAAACTACTGGCCGCCAAGAACTTTCAGTCAGCCATGCAGATGGTGCGCCAACTGGAGTTCTCTCTGTTCGATTTTAAAATCCATACCAAACTGGATTTAACTCAGGGCAATCCGATTCAACATGCATTGGATGAAGTTCGCCAACAGGTTTCTGTGATAAAGCCACCGGCCTTTAACCGCTTCCAACATAGCTTCAGTCATATCTTTGCAGGCGGCTATGCGGCAGGTTACTATAGCTATAAATGGGCTGAGGTTCTGTCAGCAGATGCTTTTTCACGCTTTGAGGAAGAAGGCATTTTCAATCCTCAGGTTGGACAGGATTTTCTGCATCATATTTTGGAGAAAGGCGGTTCAGAAGAACCGGCCGATTTGTTCAAAGCCTTCCGTGGGCGCGAACCTTCGGTTGAGCCTTTATTGAAACACTCAGGAATAGGCCTTTAATGACTGAAAAGACCCTGCTTGCTATCGACAATGGAACGCAAAGCCTGCGTGCCATATTGTTTGATATGCAGGGTCAAATTGTCGGTAAAGCACAAATTCCACTCGACTATTATAGTGATCATCCTGGTTGGTCAGAACAGGATCCCCAGGTATTCTGGAACAGCCTATGTCGCGCCTGCCACAAACTCGCGCAGCAATCTAATGTGGATCTCTCCAGCATTCAGGCAGTTTCCGTCACCACTTTGCGCAACACGGTCATTAATCTTGATAACAATGGTGAACCACTAAGACCGGCCATTATCTGGACCGATCAACGTGAACTAAAATCGATTAAGCCCTTAACCGGTATCTGGCCCTATCTGTTTAAGCTGGTTGGCGTCAGCGATACCATTAAGAATTTCCAGTCTCGCTGTCAGGCTGCCTGGATTGCCCATCATCAGCCCGATATCTGGCGTAAGACTGATAAGTACCTGATGATGTCGGGCTATCTGAACTATAAGCTTACCGGTGAGTTCAAAGATTCCACGGCTTCCCAGGTTGGCTACATTCCCTTTGATTACAAGCACCACCAATGGGAAAAGCCGAATAGTTGGAAATGGCAAATAGCTCCCATTGAACTCAACATGCTGCCAGAACTGGTTAAGCCTGGTGAGCTAATTGGTCACATCAGCCAAGGAGCCACCGAAGCAACCGGTTTGCCACCAGGTCTTCCAGTCATAGCGTCCGGTGCCGATAAAGCCACAGAAGTGTTAGGCAGCGGCTGTATCGAGGATCATCAGGCTTGCCTCAGTTACGGCACCACCGCCACCATTAACGTAACCAGCCAGCGCTATATCGAGCCATTACGCTTTATTCCACCCTATCCTTCTACCGTTGCAGATGCTTACACCATAGAATATCAAATCTACCGTGGTTATTGGATGGTCAGCTGGTTTAAAGAACAGTTTGGTCATCGTGAGCAGGATCTGTCAGTTGAAATGGGCGTATCAGCCGAGCAGCTACTCGATGAAGCCATTTCGAAAATCCCGCCCGGTTCCGATGGCCTGATGCTGCAACCCTACTGGTCACCCGGCGTCAAAGTGCCCGGCCCAGAAGCACGCGGCGCCATCATCGGTTTTCATGATGGCCATACTCGCGCTCATGTCTATCGCGCAATTCTGGAAGGAATTGCTTACGGATTAAGGGATGGCAAGGAATCGATTCAACTCAGAACCAAGCATCCGATCGATGAACTGATGGTTTCGGGCGGTGGCTCACAAAGCGACGTCGCCATGCAGCTGACTGCCGACATTTTTAATCTGCCAGCCACTCGCCCACACACCTACGAAACCTCAGCACTCGGCGCAGCCATCAACGCTGCGGTTGGTATTGGTCTTTATGCTAATTATCAGGATGCGGTTGAAACTATGTGCCACAAAGGTGAAACCTTCCAGCCGATACCAGCAAACGTTGAACGTTATCAGGAGCTTTACGAGAAAGTTTACAAGAAAATGTATCAACGACTGAAACCGATCTATCAGTCGTTGCGAAAGATGGGCAAATTTAGTTCTAAAGCTTAAAATCTAAAGATCTTAGCCCATCATAGTAACTGCCTGTAACCAACTGGTTTATATTACTCTCGATATGCTCTTTATTTCAGCGGAAAATTATCCCGTCTACCTTGCGGCGTATTCAACAACTCTACTATCTGATTTAACAACTCAGTTTGTTGTCTTAATAATTCAACCTGATCGGTCTCTACTATCAGTGTGAGTTCTAGTAGTTCAGCGCCTGGTTTTGAAACTCCTTCTTCTATAATCTGCAGAAGTGCTGAGCTTTCCATTCTCTGCTTAATCAGCTGTGTAAATGAAGTGGGCAGCCCTAAACGTGATAAAAGTGATACCCCTGGACGATTGTTGATTGGGTTTAACCGTTGTGGTGTATCCAGCAAACCCCAAATACCCCCTTTATCTTCTGCTATATCCATAGGGGACGAATCCAACACATTAGGTAGATTTGTATTGATTAGGCTTTTAACACCATCAAACCAATTCTCTAGCTTAAGTAAATTCGGAGGCACATTGTCTGAATTAAACATAAATTGGCTTACTGCTAACCCTGGTACAGCAGACTTTTTTGCCAGTGTCTTTACCTCAAACTGTAACTTATATTGGTGTCCTCTAATCAATAGCACTTGAAGACCAAAATCAATGGAATCTCGTACGACTTTCTTTTTCAGATCCACTGTGAACTTGACACTTGGATCAATACTTGCACCAACGTACGGTGCCCCGCCTTCGAGTCCGATACTAAGTCCGGGCCCCGTTGCTGAGCTGCCCATTAGCTCATGGCTAGCCAATGATTGCGAATAAATCAGCTTACCACCATCAGGATACAAGTTTGCCTTCGGACCTAAATCGATGATATTTAAATCAAGAGTTGCTTTAGTTTGTCCGCCACCTACTAACCCCATAAAACCGTTAAAGTTTGCTTTACCTGAAATCTGGGTTAATAACGGTGTAGCCTCACCTGAGCCTTCTGAAAGCTCAATCAGATAAAACTGCATTGCTTGCCCATTGCTCCGTGCAAAGTTGCCTAAAGCAACTGTTCGAGCACCAAACTCAGCACCATCTTTATCATAGTTACAAGTTGAATGAATTGGCCGAAACGTTGTACAGCCGGCATCAGTACCGTCTACCGATAGGCTTACTGCGTTGCTTTTCAACACGTACACGCCACCAGAATCTAATACTTCTGCAAATAAGTGATTGGGAAATAAAAGAAAAGATAAAGATATAATTAATAGTAGAAATTGGCCATACATAACACCCTCCTTGATGCATTAGCATCCACATCATCCCTAGCACAAGATTGGCTAAAGATAACGAATAACCCTACGCCTAGTTATGTATATATTCCAGCCTACGAAATGTAAAACTGACTGTTAATTTGAACTGCTATTAGCTCGGCCTCTTTAAATGTCTAATTTTGATAAAGAAAAACTATGGTCTCAAAGTTTTCACATAATCCTGCAAGCATTTTCCGGCCTCATCAAATGCTTGGTCACTCATGTAGCATTTACATTGGCCTATGATACCTTCGATGGTGGCGATGAGGAAGCGTGCGATATTATGAGGGTTCACGTCTTTTCTAATCTGCCCTGTTTGCTGTCCACGCTCGAAAGTTTCCGCCAACGCCTCGTACCATATTTCCCAGATGGCAACGATGCGCACACGGAATGACTCATCAAGTGGTGACATCTCGTGGGTGAGGTTATTGAGGGGGCAGCCGGTATGCAGTTCCTTGATATTTATTTCTGCACGCGAATCATTCATCATTTTAATCAGGTCATTAATTGGATCTTTAACCTGCTTTAATGGCTCGATCCAGCGTTCATGAATCCACGGCTTTAATACTTCATCAATGACGGCATGCCCAAGCTCTTTCTTGCTTTTAAAGTGATGGTAAAAGGCACCCTTGGTAAATCCAGTTTGTTTCAATACTTCATCCACACGCAAGCCCTGATAGCCTTTTAATAGAATTTCTTCAAAGGCCACCTGCAAAATGTTTTGCCGGGTTGCATCAGGATTTCTTACCGCTGCTTTACTCATTGATTTACCTTTTACCATCACTTGATTATTGCTTATCGGGCGCGTTTGAGACTGCTTTTATTAAAGTCGTCTTCTGATAGGCCTACATTAAATTCATAGTCCTTCCAGATAATAGTTGTACTTTTACCTGTTTGTACGTTTTCCATTTCCTGTCGGTGTGCACGCCAGTATTTATCCATATATTGTTTAAACTCTGACATGTTGAGTTCTTTAAACTTATCATTTTTCTGGTCAAAGAACTCGATGCGATGAACACGATAATGTTCCTGATCGATCCAGGCAATGGTTTTGCTGTAGCCCGAGTTGTTGTAGGTTGGTACCATTTCTACCACAAACATTTTTTCGCCATTCAACTCATCATCTCGCAGAAATTTGTAGTCGTATTTTTCTACTTCGAACGATGATAAGTCTTCATAAGCAAATTCACTGCCCATCCAAGGGCCAGATTTGTTTGACGAAGATATTCTTTTTACGCGCTTCAAAGCTGGTAAAAACAACCATTGATCATCATTACCATGAATGTGAGAGTAGGTTAGAAATGCTGTACCCTCGACATCTCGCGGTTGTTCGAACACACTTAATCCCTTATCACCATCGCCTTTAACTTCAAGGTTTTTTACTTTGACGATTCGCTCGGCTTCATTGCCGCCCTTGTCGCGCAAAATCATGGTCATATCTGCCTGACTGTCGCCCCAGCCAGTGTTTCTGGCTTTGGCTTCTTTGGCAATGGCCAAGCCTTTTTCTTCAGGGGTTTCAGCAACAGCAGTCGTCGTCATGCTTACAGCTGCTACTGCCAATAATAAACTCGATAGTATTCGTTTCATGCGTATCTCCTAATTCGCTATTTTATCTTTCAATTTTTTGCCACCTAGCATTAACAATGGTGGGAGTAATAAGAAATCAATTATTAGGGCCACGGCTAATGTAATTGCCGTTAGAATGCCCATGTGGCTATTCATCACATAGTGCGACATACCCAAGACCAGGAAGCCGAGTACCAGGACTATGGTGGTAACCGTTAGTGCCATGCCCACGGTATGGAAGGCGTATTTTACGGCGGCCTCCTTGTCTAAACCTTTCTCGCGTCGTGCCCGCAAATATTTACTCATGAAGTGTACCGTGTCATCTACCACGATTCCCAAAGTCATACCTGTCACTACTGACAATCCCATGCCGATCTGTCCCTGAAATATGCCCCAGATACCAAACGCCACCGCCATCGGAACTATATTCGGGATCAGACTTAACATTCCAAGCTTCAATGATCGTAACGCGAAGATTAACAACAGGGATATCAATACTAACGCCCAGGCGGTGCCTTTTAGCATTGAGTAGATATTGTTCTGTCCTATATGAGCAAACATGATTGCCGGGCTGGAACCTGAGATTTCCATTTCTGGCGCATTCTGCTCAAACCACTGACTGAAGCGATCTTCAAGATTAAGCACCTGTACACTGGATAAATTCTCTAGCGCTATTTGTATACGAGTTGCTGATTTATCGCTATTGACCTGATTATTGATAGACAAACCACGTGGCAGTGAGGTTTCATATATCAGGGTATATTGAGCAGTTAGTTCTCGAATTAATGTTCCTAACTCGGCCACTTCGCCATCTTCCAGCAGAACCGCATTACAGCCCTTTTCTAAAGATGGTTTAGGTAGCGCGTAACACTCCTCACGATCACCATTCATACTTTTATTCAGTCGCTTCATAACGTCGGTATAACTTTGAACATGCAACACTTCCGGCTGTTGCTCAGCATACTTCACAAAGTCCTGAAGCATTGCCATAAACTCAGGTTCATGAATGCCGCTTCCTGTTTTCGTGTCGATGCTGTAGAAAGCTGTGTAGAGCCCGGTCAGATTTTCTGCTGTATAGTCCGAATCCACACGGAAGTCGATACTTTCATCGAAATACTTAACGAACTCATCATTCAGTTCATTCTTCGGAATAGCTGCAATAATGGCAATGCTGAGCACTGCCATAACAGGTAGTAGGACTTTTCGTTTATCCACTACAAAGTTGGCAAAGCTATCCATCCAGTGATGACCTTTGCTTTTCTTGTCGCTCACTTTAACTGGCATTAGCATCATCATCGCAGGCAGGAAAGTGACAGAGAATATAAACGCCAGAGTCACGCCTACTGCTACTGTATTACCCATATCGCGAAGCGGTGGAACTTCGCTGAAGTTCATGGTCAGGAAGCCTATCACTGTCGTAATACTGGTCAGGAAAATCGGCATCATATTGATGCGAAGACTTTCCACCATCGCATCCTGTTTGTTCATACCGTGTCGCATACCCTGCAGGAAGGTGACCAGCAAATGCACCGAGTCTGCCACCGCCATGGTCGCCACCACCGTTGGCACCGAGAACATCGGCGCAGTCATGGCAATACCTAGCCAACCTGCACCACCCAAAGCACCCATAATGGAGAAAATGATGATAATTACACTGGCTACGGTGCCGCTGATGCTTCGAATCATGAAATAGAGCGCTAACGGAATCACCAAAAACAGCATGATAGGCGTTAACGTCATCATGTCGTTCTTACCGGTCTCGGCGAAGGTGTTGTTCATCATCACTACGCCGGTCAAACGAACTTCAAGGTTCGGGTTACGCTCCATCAACTGAGCTTGTAGATCCTGTACATGCTCCGAGACTTTAGTTACCGCGGTAAGAATCTCGGTTTTCTTTTCCTTCCAGGCCTTACCTTCTAAACCTTCCAGATCAGGGTCCTGAGGTAGCTGTACGGTAACATTGACTGCTGTGACACTTGAGTCTGGATTGATGACACGATTCAATAACTGAGGCTCATGTAGGACGATATCCTGGAGACGCTTAATTTCGACATCACTTAAATCATCAATCATCTGTTCAGTGACAGACTCATGCTCGCATTCACTGTCAAAATTTGATGATTTATCTGGAACACACAACAGTGCTCCAACCAACATGTAATCTTCATCTTCGGGGGTCACCCAGGTATGCTGGTAATTGGTAATTGAGTCTACGCGGGTGGTATACGGAATCTGCCAGGCCTGCTCAGTCAGCCAATGAATGCTCTTCAATGTTTCGCGATCAAACACGCTGCCTTCTTTCGGCGTGATCACGAACATCGCATTGTCGGCTTTATCGTAGGTATTCTGGATATTTTCAAATGCGATTAACTGGGGGTTATCTTCGGCGAAAAAGACGCGATAGTCGGTCTTTATCTCTAGCAAGCGAGCGCCAAAGGTTGTTGCAACAACTAACAATATCGATGCAAGAATAACAAGCCATGGGTGGCTGATAACAAAACGACCAAATTTAACGGTATTATTTTCTGGCATAGTCGATCCTGACTGATGATTTAACAAAATGAAGCTCTAGTGCCAGCAGCGTCACTTTGTTGAAAATATAGATTAAGAGGGTTGCTATTTAACTACAGACCAACTAGTCTGTCAATTCATCGTAACCAGTAAATTGACCTGTTTATTGAAGGAATACAAAGCATGTCACAATCTCTCAAAATAGCTTTTGCCAAAGAACTAAACAAAGGTAAGTTACTCTTTTCAAAGGGTAAATTCGACAAAGCCTTTTATCACTTTGAACGCGCCCATATTCTCAGTCAGCCCTTTTATGGGCGCCATGTGAAAAGTCATTGGTGGATGTTCAGGATCGGTATTAATCGCCTTGACCTGCGAGAAACCCTCGGCCAGCTCATTCGAATCATTGGTTCAGCCGGCTCTTTAATCGGTAAATACCCTGTGGGAAACACTGGTGGCGCGAATGTATCGCCTTTTAAAGCCATGCCGATTCCAGAGGATCTAAAACCCTACTTTGAATGAATCTTGCGGGCGACTACAGCCCGCCCATACACGCTCATTCAATCTACAACTTCTGATTATTTCTTACCAACTCTGCTATCATTAGCCAACTTTTCCAAAACCCACATTGTTATGGCTCAACCTTCTAACACCTCAGTCATTAAAGCCACTCGTTACTGGCTAGAACACACGGTGATTGGCTTCAATTTCTGTCCTTTTGCTAAGCGAGAGTTTGTTCGGCAGTCGATTCGTTATTGGGTGTCTGAAGCTGACAAGATTGAAACAGCATTAGAAGATTTGATGGCGGCAGTTGCGGAACTTAAGAAGGATAGCTCGATTGAAACCACTTTATTGATCCTGCCGAAGGGCTTTACTGAGTTTGAGGACTATCTGGATTTGCTGGACATGGCGAATGAATTAATGGCCATGCAAGAGCTGGAAGGCGTTTTTCAGCTAGCCAGTTTCCACCCAGATTACTGTTTTGATGGCCAGTTAAAAACAGATCCAGCCAATTACACCAATCGATCACCCTACCCCATACTGCATTTATTACGCGAAGCCAGCATCGAAAAAGCGCTTGAATATGTTGATGACCCAGATGCCATACCTGAGCGAAATGTCGAGTTAGCACGATCAAAGGGTGCTGATATTTTTAAAGCCATCCTATCAGATTCACTAGGCAAAGAAGCAGACTAATAGTTCACTATCATCTCACTAAGCAGGGCGAAGCAGAAACCTAAAACAGCTCCCAGGGGGGGTGCCCAATGTCGATTAAGCCTCGACTGTGGTCCGATATCCTGAAAGATAAGATATAAAATCCCTCCGGACGCAAACAGCATGATGCCACCCAAAATAGCGGGGTGTCCGGACAGAAAATAATAACCGGTTAGGCCGGAGATCGGTCCAATCAGGACCAGTGCAAGCATCACCAACATGGTCCAGTTTTTTTGATCACCCTTTATGAGATTTTTTAACTCGCGATAACTGTTGAATCCTTCGGGTAAGTTCTGCAACCCTATTAATATCGCTAGTAACGGGGCGATTTCAGCTTCAAGCGCAACCATTCCTCCAAGTGCTATCGCTTCTGGAACATAGTCTAACACCATGCCCATTAGCTGAGGTGTCTCACGCCTTCGCAGACCCAGCATTCGCTCGATAGCAAAGAAACACAAGCCGCCACTCAAAAAAATGGGAATCGCCAATAGCGGTATGCCCAAATGACTTTTTCCCTCAGGAACCAGTACAACCGCGACCGCCCCAATAAGAATCCCGCCACCAAAGGCAATTAAAAAATGTCTAAACTCTTTTTCCAGCCAGTTTGGTCTCAGCTTTTCAAAGCGAGCCACAAAACCTCCGACAGGAATACAGGCTCCCGCAAGCCCCGTTAAGATAACAATAGTTAAGGCTTCATTCACCGCTCTCTCCTTCTGTCGGTTCCAATAATCGTTTAACCCGCTGCTTTAATACTGGTAACAGTTCCAATTCAAACCAGGGGCTCTTCTTCAGCCAGATATTATTGCGTGGGCTGGGATGCGGTAATGGCAGAACTGGCTGTTCAAAGTTTAAATAATGACGCCAGTTCTTGACCGTTTCGGTGAGGTTCTTTTCCTTGCGGTCCGGTAAATGCCAATCCATGGCGTACTTGCCGATAACCAGCGTTAGTTCAATGTTAGGCAAAACGTCGAGAATTTTTCGACGCCAGGTTTCTGCGCAAATTGTTTTTGGAGCCAGGTCACCGGATTTTCCTTTGCCGGGATAACAGAAGCCCATCGGCACCACCGCCAGTTTTTCGGGGTTATAAAAGATTTCTTTATCGACACCTAACCAATCGCGAAGTCGTTCGCCACTGGCATCATCGAATGGACGGCTTTTTTGGTGGGTGATTTGTCCGGGCGCCTGGCCTGCTACTAGTATTTTCGCCTTGGCACTGAACTGCAAAATTGGATTAGGGCCCAGCGGCAAGTCCTGACAAATGGTACAGGCTTTGATTTCTTTAAGCAGTAGCTGGTCTTTTTTCATAATCCTTTAATGACTTGGTTCTTGACTGCGGCGTTTTCTATCAAGACTCTTGTAGTTGTGACTCTTTCAAACAATATTCTTTTTGCTCGCCGCTTATCGGACATTGGAACATCAGTTTATAAGCTATTAATTGTAGGTTGGGACTGTCGTCATCAGCTTGCCCATGTTGGCGATCCCCAATAATTGGAAAGCCTTGCGAAGCCAGGTGAATACGTATCTGATGTTTTCTGCCGGTCAGGATTTGCACCGATAGTAAGCTACGATCTTTATCCGCATCATACTCTTTCAAGGTGGCAATACTTTTGGCTGGCTTATTATCGATAGGCTTTTCGATAGTGATGGATTCATTGGGAAATTGCCCTTGAACCCAGGCCAGATAATGCTTTTCCACGGTGCGCTTGGCGAACATGGCCGACAAGGCCGCTGCTGCCTCTTTATTATGAGCAAGGATGATCAAGCCTCTAGCCGCTCTATCCAGGCGATGCACCACATAGGTTTGTCGGTTGTAGTCAAAATGTTCTTCTACCAGGCGACCAATCGAGCAATGGTCACCCCACCTGGAACCTTGCGACCAAACACCATAAGGCTTATTCCAGACCGAGTAATCGCCTTCATCGGCTATCAACTCGGGGTTTGCTACCGTCTCGCTGAGCACCTGCTCGTTATAGTATAGATGCAGTTCCTCACCTAAACGCAATCTGGCATTTTTGCGACGCAATGGTCGCGCCTGTTTGCCGTGCGACAGCCAGACAGCACCTTTGGTCATGGCATCTTTGACTTTCTGCTTTGACAAACCGCTGGCTTGCACCAATAATTCGAGCGGATTGGTATCATTCAGATCGGCAACGCCATCAAGGTTTATATGTTGCTCAATAATGGTATTCTGTGCGGGTTCTGTCATCATCATGTGAATTATTAACTGTGAAGCATTCTTTAGCTTTTTATCAAACCGATTCTTTAACACCACCATTGTTGCTGGCTGATTTGCCAGTGGTTACTGATGCTGGTGAATTAGAGCCGTTTGATGGCTATTTCTGTTTTGAGCCAAAAGATGCCATTCAAGCGTTACATTTTTACGCCAAGCTGGAGGGACATGCAACCGGCTTTTCATTGGATTTCACTCAAGGTGCCATTGCCTGGCGGCGAAGTCATGGCGGTGGCCGCAAGCAACAGATAGCCAAAGCTTGTGGTTTAAAGCATAACTGGCAGCCCTCAATCCTAGACGGCACGGGCGGTTTAGGGCGCGATGCATCCGAATTACGCAATCTCGGCTGTCGCCTGCGCATGATTGAACGCTCGCCTTATGTAGCGGCTTTATTGCAAGACGCCATTAGACGCGCTGCCAGCCATCCTGAAACCCAGGAGCTTTTCGGACAAGACTTTCAATTGTTTCAGGGACAGGCCAACCAGCTGATCCCGCAACTATCATCTGAGCAACAACCAGACATCATTTATCTCGACCCCATGTTCCCACCACGCAATAAGAGTGCGGCAGTGAAAAAAGAGATGCGATTGGTCAAATTACTGGTTGGCGAAGATCTGGATGCGGATGAGCTGCTACCGCTGGCGCTCCAACATGCCAAATATCGGGTGGTGGTTAAAAGACCCAGTTATGCACCCTGGCTTAACCAGCAAAAACCTTCCATGAGCATCGAAAGCAAAGCTAATCGTTTTGATGTCTATGTGCTCAAAGCAGCTCCAGGCTAGATGCCTACTTAGCTGAATGAACCTTAGCTCAAGCAGACTGTCAGAATATTCAGTAGGACACGATGTAGGAGAAAGGACATGCCCAAATATATGATAGAACGTAATATTCCCGATGCAGGCCATCTAAGTCAGCAAGAGCTCCACGATATTTCAGTCAAATCCTGTGATGTTCTCAAGCAAATGGGACCAGAAATTCAATGGGTTAACAGTTATGTCACTGATGATAAAGTTTACTGTTTGTATATAGCACCCGATGAAGACTCGGTTAAGCAACATGCCGATTTGGGAGGCTTTCCAGTTAACCAAATTTCACAAATACGCTCTACGATAGATCCAACCACTGCTGAGTAACTTCTGCTCAGGGAATAACAAGCTTTCCATTGACGGCTTGAGCCGTATAATTGTGCCTCACAATCTCTAAAGGTATTGTTCATGGCTAAAGCATCAGCCCTCCATATTCTGGTTAAAACTGAGTCAGAAGCACTAGCACTTAAAACTAAACTTGAGAAAGGGGCAGACTTTTATCAACTGGCCAAGCGCCATTCAATGTGTCCATCGAAAAAGCAAGGCGGCGATCTCGGCGAGTTTAAGCGTGGTCAAATGGTCAAGCCGTTTGATAATGCGGTATTCGCAAAAGGTAGCGAAGACAAGCGATTAATTGGCCCGGTCAAAACCCGCTTTGGTTATCATTTGATTAAAGTGTTATATAAAACCGGCTAATTGGTTTAAGCAATGGCAAACAACTTATACTGCAACTGCCCCGCTTTCTTATTTTTTAACTCAGTCCAGTTTTCCGGAACATTCAGCTCTAGCCCCTGCTCCACTTCAATATAAATCAAGGCTTCAGGCTTAAGCCATTCTGCTTCGGCCAGTTGCTCTATGACTTTTTGCGCAATGCCTTTATGGAACGGTGGATCAAGGAAGATGATATCGAAAGTTTGTTGATTGGTGGGGATAAATTCAAAGGCATCACCATGCAAAACATGGGCGTTGTCGGCATTTAATATTCCTAGGTTTTCTTCAAGCTGGTGAAAGGCTTTGCGATTCAGTTCAACAAAATACACCTCTGACGCACCTCTGGAAAGTGCTTCAATACCGATGGCACCCGATCCTGCGAACAAGTCCAGACAGCGTGCGCCATGAATCTCATTCTGTAACCAGTTAAATAGAGTTTCGCGGATTCTATCCAGGCTAGGTCTTAACCCTTCAACTTCTATAAAGCGTAATTTGCGCCCTTTCCAGTTACCACCAATGACCCGAAATTGACCGGTCTTTTTAGCATGCGGTGATGAGGATTTCTTTTTACTTTGCTCAACAATCTTATTTCGGTTAGCCATAAGTGGCCTCTTCTACTCTGGCGTTCAAGTTTGCCCGCTCGCGGTTTGCAAATCTCTTACGCACCTGCCTTGAAAGTGATAGGATAACGCCTTTATAAAGTTTAACAAGTCATCGATACCTTCACTGCCATGAGCGACTCAGAATCAAAAGACAAATCGAAACGCGGCCTGTTTGCCTGGTTTGGCAAAAAAGACTCCGACAATAGGGATCAAACTCCAGCTGCGGAGTCTGACACAGACGTTGATGAAGAGCTTCTGGAAGAAGCGGAACATGCTCTGGAAGAACAACTCGAAGAGCAAGTTGAGCATGATATTGAGGAAGCCTACGAACATCAGGAGCATCTCGACGAAAAGGTTGAGTCTGAAGCTCCTACCCTGACTGACAGTAATCAACAACAGACAGTTGACCATCCTGCCGAGAAACAAGGCTTCTTTTCACGCCTCAAGGCTGGCTTAAGCCGAACCCGTGGTCAATTAGCCGATAGCTTGGCCAATCTGGTTTTAGGCAGCAAAGAAATTGATGATGACCTGCTGGAAGAAATCGAAACTCAATTATTGATGGCGGATGTGGGCGTTAGTGCTACGCGTAAAATCATTGATGATCTGACCGACAAAGCCGATCGCAAAGAACTTAAGGATCCACAAGCTTTGATGGATCGTTTACGCCAATTATTGTCTGAGATCATTGAGCCCTGCACTAAGCCCCTTGAACTGACCCATAAGCCTTTTGTGATTTTAATGGTTGGCGTCAATGGTGTCGGTAAAACCACTACTATCGGTAAGCTGGCTAAAAAATTCCAGGGCGAAGGTAAGTCGGTGATGCTTGCTGCAGGCGATACTTTCCGTGCCGCTGCGGTTGAACAGCTTCAGGTTTGGGGCGAGCGCAATAATATTCACGTCACTGCACAACACACAGGCGCAGACAGTGCTTCAGTTATTTTCGATGCCCTGCAAGCAGCCCAGGCGCGAAACATCGATGTCTTGATCGCCGATACAGCCGGACGTCTGCACACTAAATCCAATCTGATGGATGAGCTCTCCAAGGTGCAGCGTGTTATGCAGAAACTGGATCCGAGCGCGCCGCATGAAGTGATGCTGGTGGTCGACGCGGGTACCGGTCAAAATGCTCTTAATCAAGCCGAACACTTCAATAAAGCGGTACCACTTAGCGGAATTACCATTACCAAGCTGGATGGAACTGCTAAAGGTGGTATTATTTTTGCATTGGCAGACAAGATGAAAACGCCGATTCGCTTCATTGGGGTAGGCGAAAGTATAGATGACTTACGTGAATTCAATGGCCAAGACTTTATTCAGGCCTTATTCTCAACCGATGATAACGCTCAACAATAATAACCTATCAGCAGACTATGATTGAATTTCACCAGGTTTTTAAACGCTATGAAGGTGGTCACGAAGCTCTCAAAGGAGTCAGCTTCGAGTTGCCAGCTGGTGAAATGGCATTTCTAACCGGCCACAGTGGCGCTGGTAAAAGTACCCTGCTGAAATTAATTGCTCTAATGGAGCGCCCTACGCGTGGTCAGGTCATTCTCGACAATCAAAATATCAGCAAAGTTAAAGATCGTCATATTCCTTACCATCGCCGAAAAATTGGCATGATCTTTCAGGATCATCGTCTCTTATTCGATCGCACCGTTTTCGACAATGTTGCTCTGCCTTTAATTATTGCGGGTGTTTCCGATCGCGAGATTCCGAAACGGGTGCGCGCCGCGTTGGATAAAGTTGGCTTGCTCAGTAAAGAAAAACAACTTCCCATCCAATTGTCCGGCGGTGAACAACAACGAGTTGGCATTGCCCGTGCGGTAGTGAATAAACCGCCTCTTTTGCTAGCGGATGAGCCAACCGGTAACCTCGATCCTGAATTGTCAGCCGACATCATGAATTTGTTTGCTGAGTTTAACCAGGTTGGCGTTTCAGTGCTGATCGCTTCGCACGACCTGGCCTTAATCGCCCGCATGCGTCATCCAGTGATTACCCTCAAAGAAGGTCGCACCATTCGCAACGAACTGGCGGAGGCTGCTTTTGATGAGTAAATCCAATCGTCAAAACACTTCCTATAAGATTAGCTTCCTTGATCGCTTCAAGATGGCAATCAGCCTGCACAAGAAAAATGCCGCGAGTACCCTTCTGGATGTGCTGCGCCACCCAACCAATAGCCTATTGACCATATTAGTATTAGCCATCGCCCTGGCTTTGCCTACTGCTTTTTATGTCTTCAGCTCTAATGCTAAAGCCATCAGCAGTAACTGGAGTGGCGGTGTGCAAATGGCTCTGTTCCTTAAAGACAATGTCAGTCAGGAGCAGCGAGCCGAGTTGGTGCAAGAATTGAGCTTTCGTCCAGAGTTTAAAGAGGTTGTGTTAGTTCCTAAAGAAGAGGCTATTGAGGAGTTCAAGCAACAATCTGGGTTTGGCGATGCCCTGGACTACCTGGCTGAAAATCCCCTTCCGGACAGCATTATCCTGACGCCCTACGACACTCATTCTGCTGCCGACATGCTTGAGCAATTGGCACAGGAATTAGAGCAAAACCCGATGGTGGATCTGGCTCAATTGGATATGGCCTGGATTCAGCGCTACCAGGCAATTCTTGAAATATCGCAGAAGATAGGCACCTTTGTCAGCATTTTGTTAGCCTTTGGCGTTCTTTTGATTGTTGGCAATACCATTCGACTGGCTATATTAAATCGTCGCGATGAAATTCAGGTCATTAAATTAGTCGGCGCAACCGACGCCTTTATTCGCCGGCCTTTCCTGTATACCGGTTTCTGGTACGGACTTATTGCCGCCCTACTCGCTGCGCTGATGGTCAATATTGTGTTACTTCTTTTGCTGCGCCCTTCTTCGACTTTGGCTGAGCTTTATAACAGCGGTTTTTCGTTAATGGGGCTAGAACCTAACCAGACGCTGACATTATTAGCAATTGGTGCAGGTCTGGGGTTATTCGGTGCCTGGTTCTCGGTGAGTAAACACCTTAAAGATATTCAACCCACCTAAAGTCCCTTGTCGCAACTCTTTTCTGCTGCTTGCTCACCGAGCAACCAAACAACAGATTTCACGTTTTGCTCACAATAAAGCTTTATAGTGTCTACTCTGTATTCACTGGGTAGTTGCCAGCTATTCCCTGAGGTAATACTCAAAATTACATTATGCTATTTGCTTATGGCAAAGAAGCTTGTTTGAATGTGAGCGTTTATTTATTACAAGGTATTTAGAATCCCACTTGATAAAAGGAAATCTGTTTATGAAAACCCTATTAACCCTTGCATTTAGCATCATTGCCCTAGCTTTTACTGGCAACGCTGATGCCAAAGCTGCTGACTATGAATTTGATACAGTTCATAGCCAAATAATCTTTAAAGTCAACCACTTAGGCTACTCTAACTCATACGGTAAATTTCGCGCTTTTGACGGTACCTTAAGCTTTGATCCAGAAGACTGGTCAACAGCTAAAACCGAAGTGTCGATCAACACCAAAAGCATCGATCTGGAAAATAAAAAATGGAACGACCACATGCGCAACCCGGATTTTTTCGACGTTGAGCAATATCCAGCAATGACTTTCAAAAGCACCAAGTTGGAAAAGACTGGCGAAGATACCGGTAAATTGCACGGCGATTTGACCATTTTAGACAAAACCTTACCGATTACTTTGGACTTAACCTTAAATCAGGCGGGTATTCACCCCATGAGCGAACAACCGCATGTTGGCTTCTCAGCCACTGGCACCATCAAACGTTCTGAGTGGGGCATGATATATGGAGTTCCAGCTGTGGGTGACGAGGTTGGTATCATTATCGAAGTGGAAGCGACTGCAAAATAAGCTAGCTTAGTTTAGCCCTGGTTCCTGCTAACTGACTGTTTTTCTGGTCTGGCAGGAACCCCTTATCCCAATCTGTAATTTCCTGTTACAAAGCGCCCACAAGACTTTAACAAGTTTCACTTTATTTCTGTTTAGGATGGGTGTAGGTTACTTTATTCAAGGATACAAACTAGCCCCCAGGCCTTATAAAACCTCGCCTGAAACCACTTTTTTGTATGGAACTTTTTTACTGGTTAGCACTCTTATGCTTTGAGTGCCAAAATATTAGCACTCTCACTTAAACAGTGCTAATATTGGTCAATCTTTATTATTGGAGAGAATGCATGAGCAACATTTCACCGAGCATGGCATTAGCCGTTCCAACAGGCAGTATTGATGGTTACGTCAGTACCGTCAGCGCTATTCCTGTCCTGTCGGTCGAACAAGAGCAAAAACTAGCGCATGAATTTCACGACAATAACGATCTTGAAGCAGCGCGCCAGTTAGTAATGGCTCACTTACGCTTTGTTGTTTACATTGCAAGAAGTTATAGCGGATATGGCCTGCCGCAAGCCGATCTTATCCAGGAAGGTAATATTGGCCTGATGAAGGCTGTTAAGCGTTTCGACCCAACCGTGGGCGTGCGTTTGGTTTCTTTCGCCGTACACTGGATTAAAGCTGAAATTCACGAATATGTATTACGTAACTGGCGCATCGTTAAAGTTGCGACCACTAAAGCGCAGCGTAAATTATTCTTCAACTTACGTTCAAAGAAGAAAACTCTTAACTGGCTTAATAATGACGAAATCAATGCGGTCGCGCAGGATTTAGGCGTCAGCGAAGAAGAAGTTCGTCGTATGGAAGGGCGCTTAAATGCCCATGATGCGTCGTTTGATGCACCACATGCCAGCGATGACGATGATGCGGTTTATGCACCGATTCATTATCTTGAATCTCCTAACTCTGACCCTGCGCAAGCAATCGAACAGGAAGATTGGCAAGACCAGCGTGAAGTTCGCTTATTGTCTGCGTTGAAGACTTTGGATGAAAGAAGCCAGGACATTTTGCAACAGCGCTGGTTGAGCGATCAAAAAGCCACCTTGCATGACTTGGCGGATAAATATGGTATTTCAGCTGAGCGTATTCGTCAGCTAGAAAAAAATGCGATGAATAAAATTAAAAACGCTATCAGCTGAACCAACTAACACTTATTTTCACAAAGCGACCATTTTGGTCGCTTTTTTTATGTTCCCCAAAAATCAAGTTTCGCTATAATTTACAAATTACAACGCTTTTGGCTTACTTTTTAACCTATTTGGTGGGTTTTCAGACAGTTATTGGACGCTTTTCATCCTTTTTGTCGGCTTTTTATACAACAAATACTTGATCCAGTTCACATTTAGTTGCAAGATGAATTCTGTGATTATAATTAAAAAGCTTGGGGAGGCTTTATGAATCGTCTAAGCACCTTACTATTTGCCAGTACTTTTTTCCTTGTGGCTTGTGGAGGAGGGGATAACAACCCTTCAACTACTGAAACTGCTGCCAGCACCAATTACGATTGTGTGATCAAATTTGGCTGGGAGCCACGTCCGCCTTACCAATTCTTGCATAACGGTGAAATGCAGGGCATTGATGTTGAAATCTTTAAAAAAGTCGCCGACTCGAATCAATGTAACATTCAGTATGTTCAGAAAAGCTGGACCGAGCTACTTACAGCCCTCGAAGAAGGTGAAATCGATGTATTAGCTGGCGCTACTGAAACTGCTGATCGTCGAGTGTTTGGTGATTTCTCTGTACCTTACCGTAACGAGTCTTTCTCTTTATTCGTTCGCTCAACCAGCGACTTCCAGGGAGAAACTCTTGCCGGCTTTTTGAGTGGCGGCAATAAAGTTGGGATTACTAACGACTATTACTACGGTCAGGATGTATATAACCTGATGAACCACCCTCAGTATGGCCCATTATTTGTTGATGATAACTCCGGTGAGCAGAGTTTTTACAATGTTATCTATAGCACCATTGATGGCGTTTTAACGGACCCGATTGAAGGTCGTTATATCATCAAGCGCAAAGGTCTTGATTCACAAATCAAGGAGTCTAATGTTAAGATTCCGAGTGAAAATGTGTCCTTTATGTTCAGCAAAAACGGCTTGGCCCCAGAGAAAGCCAAAGCCTTACAGGACACCATTAAAGGCATGGTAATGAATAATGAAGTCAATTCGATCGTAGCTAAATACCAATAATTGATTTAACCAAAAGATTCAAGGCCACCTTCGGGTGGCCTTTTCTTATGCGTAGCAAGCAAGAGACGAGTCTACGAAGTTTGAAGTGCAAGATCAAATCGGCTAGACTCTCGCAAGTTAGTGGCCCTTTACAATAGATAGAAAAATAATGGATAACAATATTATCAAACTTAGCGTTCTATCTTCATATTGCTGGATTGATCCGACTGATAACAAGTCCAGAGAGCTCAAAAATCTGGCTACTTATGCCGATTTTGAAACAATCAGTTTAAAGCAAATACCTCCCATCAAGCGTCGACGTTTAAGCGGGCTCAGCAAATTAGCTATGCACAGCTCTCTGAACTGTCTTGAGCAATGTAATATTAACCCCGAACAAACCATGACCGTTTTTGCATCGCAACATGGTGAGCTCAATAGAACCATCAGCATAGTGAAAAGTATGTTTGAAGAGCACGAAGTCTCTCCAAAAGACTTTAGTTTATCGGTTCATAACGCCTCGCTGGGCTTGTTTTCCATTTTTACCAACAATACACATCCCGGCACCAGCATTGCCGCCAACTCTAACACCTTTGGTTACGCGCTTTTGGAAAGCTACAACCAGCTACAACGCTTTCCCAGCAGCCAGGTTTTATTGACCTGTTTTGACTTGGAAGTGGGCCCGCCTTTTTCAGAGCTTCAAGACACCCTATACCCGAGTTATAGCCTGTCACTACTTCTATCTCAACCTGTTGATAATCAGCCTGTTGTTTCCTTTTCGTATACTGACCTTGAGGAACACAAAACACCTGATTTTCCTTTAGCTCTGAGATTCTTTGATTTCCTACACAGTGACAGCCAGCAGCAAACTATTCACAGCCAGGATACCCGCTGGGACTTTTGCAAGCATGTTTTATAGAATCAATTACCTTTGGCGCGTCTTCGCCACCGGGTTGTCCTTCGCCACATTTGGTATTGGTGGGTTACTACTATCCCTATTAGTTTTCCCCGTAATCGGCGTTTTTAACCGCGATCCATTGGTACGTAAGCGTAAAGCCCGCTATCTGATTCACAAATGCTGGTTTGTTTTCATTCGATTTATGCAAGCACTCGGCATCTTTACCTTCAATTTAGAGCAGGCAAAGAAAGAGTTGCAGGGCGTTGAAGGCAAAATCATTATTGCCAATCATCCCTCCTTAATAGACGTGGTTGCTCTGATCTCCCTAATCCCCAACGCAGATTGTGTGGTGAAAGAAGGGCTTTGGAACAACTTTTTCCTCAAACGGGTGGTTCGAGTTGCGGACTTTATTAACAATGACCAGGATGTAA
This sequence comes from Kangiella sp., assembly GCF_048265365.1. Taxonomy (NCBI): domain Bacteria; kingdom Pseudomonadati; phylum Pseudomonadota; class Gammaproteobacteria; order Kangiellales; family Kangiellaceae; genus Kangiella; species Kangiella sp. The sequence goes on along the minus strand of NZ_JBLXBT010000001.1, from coordinate 449,388 downwards.
ATAAACTTATACAAAACTGTAACAAAAGCCTACAAGAAGGTTATAATCTAGTGATATTTCCTGAGGGTACCCGCACAGTTCCTGATAAACCCATAAAGTTGCAGCGCGGCGCGGCTAATATTGCCATTCGCTGCAAAAAAAATCTTTTGCCGGTAATTATTGACTGTGTCCCAACCACGCTAACAAAACAAGAAAAGTGGTATCAGATCCCTCCTCGTAAAGCACAATTTTCGATGAGGGTTGTTGAGGAAATTGATATTACTCCGTTTATTCACAATGAAAAAAATGAATCAATCGCAGCAAGACGCTTAACGGAGCACATTAAGACAGTCTTTTTAGAGGAAGTGGCAGATAATGAAATCCTTAGAAAACGAGATTAAAACGGTCATTATTGACTCGCTTGATCTTGAAGATATAAACATTGATGATATTGAAACCGACGAGCCTTTATTTGGCGATGGTTTAGGGCTTGATTCAATTGATGCACTTGAACTTGGCTTGGCACTAAAGAAAAAGTTTGATATTAAATTAGATTCGGACTCTGAAGAATCTAAAAAGCATTTCTACTCTGTCAGCACCTTAGCGACCTTTATTGAGCAACAAAGAGGGGCTAATTAATGGCAAGTTTCGATACTAAAGATCATATCTATCAAGAATTAGTCAGCATTTTGGTTAATGATTTTGAGGTTGATGGTGATGACATTAACCTCGAAGCAAATCTGTATACCGATCTGGATCTGGACAGCATTGATACCGTCGACTTGGTTATCAAGCTTCAAGAGATGACAGGTAAATCGGTTAATCCTGAGACTTTCAAAGCTGTACGTACAATGCAACATGTAGTTGACGCGGTGTATGATCTAGCGCACAACTAATGATGCAAATTTTGTTGAAGACAATAATCGCTATGGTGGTCATTTTATACCCCATAGCTATTTATTTTGGACTACAACATTTTGAGCCAAAACTGATAGCATTATTACTGGCCGCATTGGTCGTCATTCGAAGTTTTGTTGCTCGAGGCAAGCTCTTTCAAGCAATTAAGGGCCTCTGGATTGTGGTGCTTTTTGCCGGATTAGCTATTGCCAGCCTGAGTTACTTTCTTAACTCCACCTTAGGCTTGCAACTTTACCCTGCCATTATCACAACCAGCTTTCTGGCCGTATTTGGTTATAGCCTTTACTCACCACCATCTATCATCGAAAGAATTGCACGTATCCAGGATCCTGACTTACCTGCGGCAGCCATCCCTTACACCACAAAGGTCACTAAAATTTGGTGTCTGTTTTTTATTTTCAACATTCTCGCTTCGCTTTATACCGTTTTCTTTACCACCATTGAAATCTGGACTCTATATAACGGACTGATTTCATATGTGTTAATGGGGACTTTATTTCTTGCTGAGTTTATCTATCGAAAATTAGTGCATCAAGCAGGGTAGGGTAGTGGCGTGATCGATTGTGTGAATAAAATCCAACAGCTATTACTTCAAAATCATAGCTATAATGTCGCCTATGACAAGAACCAAGTGTACACACACGCACAGTTCCTTAATGACGTGTCCCAGTGTGTGGCCAATATCTCTGAGCTGCCACATCAATCCTATTTATTGTTTGCCGATCACAGTTATGACTTCGCAGTTAATTTTATTGCACTGCTTACTCTACAAAAAGATATTGTACTGACAGCTAATAACAAGCCTGAATGGCTGGCCCACATTCAGTCAAATTTTGATGCGGCAATCGGCGAGGTTTCTCTCGACTCCGCCTTACCCAGCATACATTTTTCGTCTCATATTACAGACCACAGTCTTGATAACTTGGTTGTACCAAATACTTTAAACAGCACTGTCGTTTTTTTTACTTCCGGTTCAACCAGTGAGCCAAAATCTATTAGCAAGTCAATCAATCAGATCTTAACTGAGGTCAGCGTTATCCAGTCCGTATTCGGCTCATCCGTTACACAGTGCACGTTCTTGTCGACCGTTTCTCATCACCATATTTATGGCCTCATTTTCAGGCTGCTGTGGCCTTTACTTTATCGCTATACTTTTTACGCTGAGATCGTTTTATATCAAGAGCAACTCAAGCCCTTATGTCACACTAAAAACAATATCTGTTTAATCTCGAGCCCTGCATTTCTATCTAGACAGGATCTCAATCTTGGCACAGTGTCACTGAAGCAATGTTTTAGCTCGGGCAGTTTATTGAGCCATACTGCTGCACAAACGACACACCACCAGCTGGGTATTTTCCCAGCGGAAGTGTTCGGCAGCACCGAAACGGGTGGTATCGGTTATCGCAATCAGAAAAACTCTAATGATGTGTGGACACTGTTTCCCGATATAACCATTAAAAAGCAAGCAAATCAGCCTGCGATTTTATCCACACCTTACTTAAATCAAACGATCTTATTGGATGACGATTTAGAACTTATCTCTGACCACCAGTTCAAGCTACTTGGCAGAATGGATCGAGTGGTCAAAATTGAGGAGAAAAGAGTCTCCCTTGATGCTATTGAACATACTCTAGAATCATCACCATATATTGAACAAGCCAAGGTCGTGGTTTTACAACATCATCGGACTTATCTGGGGGCAGTAATAGTTCTCAGCGAACAGGGCAGGGAGCTTATCAATCACCATGATAAGAAGTATTTAAATCAATTATTTAAGTCACAGTTAGCAGAAACCTACGAAGCCGTTGCTATACCTCGCAAATGGCGATACCTTGAATGCTTACCCTACAATACACAGGGTAAATTAACTTTAGAGCAACTTATGGGTTTATTTTGATATGGACTATCCCGACGTTATTTCTCAACATGTTGCCGACAATCAGCTACAAATTGAGCTTATGATAAACCCTGAGCTTGAGGCTTTTGCCGGACACTTTGATCAATTCCCTATCATTCCTGGAGTTGTACAAATCAGTTGGGCTTTGCATTATTTTTCCAGCTTTCTCGCCGGTCAGCCGGTAACGTCATCAACTAGGCAGGTCACGACCATTAAGACTCTTAAGTTTCAACACGTCATTACCCCAAACAGTCTGGTGATATTAGATTTAAGCTTCGATGTCAGCAAACAAGTGCTCGCTTTCCGTTTTTATAATTCCGAACACCAATACTCCTCAGGAAAAATTTTTCTAACGCACGCTGAGTCTGAGTCCTGATGAAGTCATCTCACTGTATCGTCATTCCAAATTACAATCACACTCAGCACATTGAGCAGGTGTTACAGGCCATTGAGCCTTTGAATCTACCAGTGATCATGGTTAATGACGGTAGCAATCAACAGACGCACCACATTCTAAATCAGTTACCTGAACAGTTTAGCTTTCTGCAAGTGATTAACTTGGCTGAAAACTCAGGTAAGGGTGCTGCCGTCATGGCCGGACTGTTAGCCGCCCACGAACAAGGATATAGTCACGCCATTCAAGTTGATGCAGACGGACAACATAACCTTAAAGATATTCCCAACTTCATCGCTTTAAGTAGCAATTATCCCGAAGCCGTTATTTGCGGTATTCCGGACTATGATGATTCGGTGCCTTTAGGACGTTTAATTCCACGTTACCTGACCCACTTCTGGGTTTGGGTAGAAACTTTGTCCTTCAAAATCAAGGACTCCATGTGCGGTTATCGTCTTTACCCGCTTCCCGCCACTGTGCAGCTTATACAAAGCTCTGCTATTGGCAAACGTATGGATTTTGATACTGAAATATTGGTCAAGCTTTACTGGGCCTCAGTAGATATTCTCAACTTCCCGACCAAAGTTACCTATCCCGATGATGGCTCTTCTCATTTTCGCATGGTCAAGGACAACTGGTTAATTACCAAAATGCATACCAAGCTGGTCTTCGGCATGCTGATACGCTCGCCTAAACTGATCGCCCGTCACTTTAAACGTGGAAGCAAAAGATTAGATCCACATTGGTCTACCACTAAAGAACGCGGCACCACTTTTGGTATACAGATTCTGGTCTGGCTTTATCGGATTTTTGGTCAATGGTTATTCCGAATTGCCTTAGTTCCCGTCATTGCCTATTTCGTACTGACTGCCCGCAAAGCCCGCAAAGCTTCCTATGAATTTTTGCAGCGGGTTAATCGTCACAATCAATCCACTAAGAAAGTCCGTTGGTATCATGTCTATTTTCACTTTTATCAGTTTAGCTTGTTCGCCATCGATAAAATAAGAGGCTGGCTGGGCGATGTGCATCTTGAGGATCTGGTTTTTCATAATCCTGACGTGTTCGATAAACTACGTAAGAATGTGAGCAAAACCGGAGCTGTCTTTATTGGCTCGCACCTGGGTAATCTGGAACTGTGCAGAGCGCTTGGCGCAACCGATTCTTCATTAAAAATTAATGCCTTGGTTTTCACCAAACACGCGCTAAAGTTTCAGACCGCCGTTGAAAAATTCAATCCTAAAGCTTCAATCAATCTTATTCAGGTAGACACGCTGGGGCCTGAAACGGCAATCATGCTGAAAGAAAAAGTTGACGCAGGCGAAGTGGTTATTATTGTTGGTGACAGAACTTCGATTTCACAATCCGGACGTGTCAATTATGCTCCATTTCTTGGCTATCCAGCTCCTTTTTCGCAAGGCCCATTTATATTAGCCAGCATCCTGGAATGCCCGACTTACTTACTGTTTTGCTTAAAGCAGTCTGGCCAGTATCATGTTTATCTGGAACCCTTTGCTGAGAGCCTGAAACTGGCTAGAAGAAATAAAAATGAGCAGTTACAATCCATAATTGAACGTTACTCGGAAAGGCTAGAGTATTATTGTTTAAAATCTCCTTACCAATGGTTTAACTTCTTCACATTCTGGCAAAAAGACGACCAGCAACATATTCAGCGTAGCGCATCAAAAACACAAGAGACACACCGCCGTGACAGACACTAAAACAAATATTACTTTTGGCCATTCCTCGCTCACCATTGAGCAGATTTGCCAACTCGCAAAAGGCAATGCTACTGCCCAACTTAACTCTGCGCCTGATTTCAAAGACAAGATAGATCAGGGAGCTAACTTTATTAAACAGCTATTGCGCGAAGATGGTGTTATTTATGGCGTTACTACAGGTTATGGTGATTCTGTCACCACCCAGGTTCCCGTGCAAGATGTTCATGAGCTACCTCTACACCTGACTCGCTTTCATGGCTGTGGTCTCGGCAGTACCTTTTCTGCCGAACAAACTCGCGCCATTCTTGCGACAAGGTTAGCATCATTAAGTCAGGGTTATTCAGGAGTTAGCTGGTCATTATTACAACAATTAGAACTGCTGTTGCAAAAGGACATTTTGCCACGCATACCTGAAGAAGGTTCGGTCGGTGCCAGTGGCGATTTGACGCCACTCTCTTATGTTGCCGCAGCGCTGGTTGGCGAACGCGAAGTGCTCTACAAAGGAGAGCTCCAACCCACGGAACACGTATTTAAAAATCTAGGTATCAAACCCATCACGCTTCAACCCAAAGAAGGGCTTGCGATAATGAATGGTACCGCAGTGATGACGGCGCTGGCCTGTCTTGCCTTTGAACGGGCTGATTATTTAACTCAGCTATGCTCTCGGATCACATCACTCTGTTCGATTGCCTTACAGGGTAACAGCGCACATTTCGATGAGTTGTTATTTTCAGTTAAACCACATCCTGGCCAAAACCAGGTGGCCGCCTGGATTCGCGACGACCTGAATCACTATAAGCATCCGCGCAATTCTGATCGTCTGCAAGATCGCTATTCGATCCGCTGTGCTCCGCACATTATCGGTGCGCTAAAAGATGCCATGCCGTGGATGCGTCAAACCATCGAAACCGAATTAAACAGTGCCAACGATAACCCCATTATCGATGGAGCAGGCCAACACGTTCTACATGGCGGTCACTTTTACGGTGGTCATATTGCGATGGTCATGGATACCATGAAAACGGGTATTGCCAACCTTGCGGACTTAATGGATCGGCAGATGGCTCTGTTAGTGGATCGCAAATTTAATAACGGTTTACCCAATAATCTGTCCGCTGCTTCAGAGCATCGCAAACCGTTAAACCACGGCTTCAAAGCCGTCCAAATTGGTGTTAGCGCCTGGACTGCCGAAGCATTAAAACTAACTATGCCTGCCAGCGTTTTTTCACGCTCCACAGAATGTCATAATCAAGACAAAGTCAGTATGGGCACCATTGCTGCTCGCGACTGTCTACGCATTTTGCAACTTACCGAGCAAGTCGCTGCTGCTTCATTAATGGCCGCCACTCAGGCGGTAACGTTACGCATCAGACAAAACCAGCTGGATAAATCATCATTGTCGGATGGCGTTCTTTCCACCTTAGAGCAAGTGTTCGAGCATTTTGAACTGGTCAGTGAAGACCGCCCTCTGGAGCATGAGCTGAGACATTTCGTTGCCTTAATTCAGGAGCAGCACTGGAGCACCTATGCCAATCAATAATAAACAATTACATTCGCTTCCAATAAGCGCAGAATATTGCATTGAAGTACCGTTTTTCGACCTTGATCCGATGCAAATCGTTTGGCATGGCAATTACATCAAATACTTCGAAGAAGCGCGTTGTCAGCTACTGAGAAAGATTGATTATGATTATCCACAAATGAAAGCGTCAGGTTTTTACTGGCCAATTATTGATATTCGAGTGAAGTACGTTAATCCTGCAAGGTACGGCCAAAAGTTACGCTGTATTGCTACCCTTAAAGAATGTGAAAACCGTTTGTTGATTGATTACCGAATTGAAGACCAGGAGACAGGCAAGAAACTTTCAAAAGGGCACTCCATCCAGGTTGCAGTAACCGCCGATGAGTTTGAAATGCAATTAATTTCGCCTACCGTACTGTCTCAAAAACTAGAAGACTATTATGCATCCTTATAAATTAATATTACTGACACTCTTTTTGTCCTTTGCTTTTCTTGCTACCAGCAAAGCCAGCGCCAACTGTGAACAAAGCTGTAGCCTCAAATCCGTTACAGAACAAGTTCGAGAGCATGCTCTCCTTAATCAATTTAAACAGACCAAACGCATTGCCATTTTATCTAAACCACTAGTCTCCACTGGTTATCTTCTGGTTTCAGATGAGCTTGGCGTGGTTTGGCAAACCTCTCTACCGCTAAAGGGCACCATTGTTATAGAGAATGATTCCTTAAAGCAATTCAACAAGCATGACCAAGCTGTTTCAGCACCAGCCAATACGAATCAACAAGCCAGTCAGCTCATCACCTCAACCTTTCTTGCTATTTTAGCGGGTGATTTTGAACAACTTGAACGTAACTTTTCTGCTGAGTTGATTTGTGATGAAACACAGTGGCAGATTCAATTGCAGGCCAAACATGATGATATGCGGCGTTTGCTGACTGACATAACCATCATTGGCAACACTAACATTCAACAGCTTATTTTCTCAGAAGCTAATGGCGACACTACAGAGTTAGTTTTCATACCGTTTGAAGACCCAGCAATTGAAGAAGCATTAGGTCTCTATTTTGTCCGTTAAATTAAAAGCCCTTTTTTGGCTCATTTTTATTCTGCTCACCGCGGAGCTTTTTTATAAGCAGCTTAGTTCTAGTACTGGCTTCAACATCGAAACCAACATTCTAAATTTATTGCCTGAGACCGAAGCTGATCCTTTTGCCGAGGAAGCCTTCGCGCAATTTTCGGACCAAAATTTCAAGCAGATCATTCTTGGCATAAAGACAAACAAAGACACTGATTTTCAACCGCTGGCTCAAACGTTAATAGCCCAACTTAAACAAACACAGTTGATTGAACGATTCAACACTCAAATAACCGAGAGTGAGCAACAAGCCATTGCTGAAGTGGTTTTTGAGCATCGCTTTCACTTATTGAATGAAGCGGATCGCAAGCTCATGTACTCAGCTGGTACTGAACCCTTTATTGATGACAGCTTACAAATTCTTTATTCACCGCTTTCTGGTCAGCTACTTAATCTGATGCCAGAAGATCCATTGTTGTTATCCTATCGCTACCTGCAAAATTCTGTGAGTCAAAATCAGCCTTCCTCTCAGGCGCAGATAGTCGATGATCTGATGGTTTTCTCTCAGCCTGATCATAATTTAGTTATTCTGTCTGCGCTATTAAAGCGCTCGCCGTTTGACACCGAAACTCAAGACCGCATTACCGAAACAACCAACAATTTCGCCAGCAGCCATCCTGATGTCGAGTTATTAACAACCGGTGCGGTATTTTATGCAAAATATGCTGCGGCATCCGCCAAGTCTGAGATTTCTACCATAGGAGTCGGCTCTTTAATTGGTGTCATCCTCCTGTTAATTGTCGCTTTCCGAAGTGTGGCTCCACTGTTTATGACCTTAACCTCCTTGGCTGTTGGCATCTTTGTTGCTTTCACTGTGGTTCATTATGTCTTTGGCTCTATCCATATATTAACGCTGGTTTTTGGCGCCAGTCTGTTAGGTGTCGCGGTCGACTATGCCTTTCACTATTTCTCTAGCGCCATTCACCACTCCAAGCCCTTGCCGCATATTTTTATGGCCATTGTCATGGGTTTGATCTCTAGCGTCATAGGTTATACCGCGCTTTATATGGCTCCTTTTCCCGGCCTGCAACAAATGGCAGTTTTTTGTGCCACTGGTTTAGTCGGCGCTTTTGTTACCGTAGTGCTGTTATTCGATGCTTTCCACTATAAGGTTTCGACCCCCTTGGCCTTTCTCTCAGTGCTCAAAAAACATCATTCGGTTAGCCAAAAACTAACGCATCGCTACGTTATTGTAAGCTTACTAGTGCTGCCCATTCTCGCCGGCTACCTATTGTTAACTGCGGATCAGAATAACGACAATATTCGTCAGTTACAGGCAGCTCCAGCAGAGCTGATTGAACAGGAGGCCATGCTTACCCAGATCACAGCAGCTCCCGCAACCAATCAATTCTTTTTGCTGCGCGCCAATTCCAGCGAACAACTTTTGGATACCATTAATCAATTTGATACCCAGCTTGATCAGTTGGTAACAGACAATGTTATTAGCAGTTACTCGCATCTTGGACATTTTGTGCCGAGTCGGTCACAACAAGAAGCAGACTATCAACTGATTGGTCAACAACTGACCTTATCCAATCTTCAGCCGCTATTCGAAGTTGGTATACTGGATCAACAAACATTTGCCGAACTGAATCGCGCCTATCGCACCAGCCATACTAATTATTTACAGCTACCAGAATGGCTACAATCACCGATTGGACAACGTTTTTCTTATTTATGGTTAGGTAACATTGAAGGCAAAGCTACCTCCATTATCAGCCTCTCGAATATAAAAAATATTCACCTTCTTGAGCAGTTAGCCGAACAAAATCCTAATCTTTACTTCATTAACAAAGTCGACAAAATATCACAGCTTTTTACCAGCTATCGTGAGCTAGCTACCTACATGCTGCTGCTAGCTTGTCTGGCAATTCTGATTCTACTGTTGCTCAAATACAATCTGCTGATTGCCTGCCACGTTGTATTAGCTCCGCTGCTTGCAGCTTCTGTCGCAATTATCATGACCATACTGGTCACTGGTAGCTTTAACTTATTCAGCACTCTAGCACTGTTTCTAGTATTCGGGATTGGCATTGATTACGGACTTTTTTATGCCGAAGCAAAAACTCGATCAATCTATATTCACCTGGCAGTCACTTTATCTGCCACCACAACCTTCCTGTCATTTGGCCTGTTATCACTCAGTGAAACACCGGCCATCCATGCCTTTGGTTTAACCATGCTGACGGGCATATTAACCGTCTTCTTACTATCACCTATTCTGGGTAGTCGTATTTACCATATTAAAGGACTTAACCATGCCTGAGTTAAACTCACAGTATGATGTCATCATCATTGGCGCCGGCCCGGCAGGAAGCCTAGCTGCATCCCTTTTAACACAAAATAACGTTAGCGTTCTGGTGGTTGAAAAGCAGCACTTTCCTCGCTTCTCGATTGGTGAGAGCCTGCTTCCACAGTCGATGGTCTATTTACAAGAAGCGAACATGATGGATGCGATTGAAGCAGCAGCCCCAGAGCTTGGCTTCCAATATAAAGATGGCGCCGCTTTTTTTGCCAACAAGCATCCTTGCCACTTTGATTTCGGGGATAAGTTTACTTCAGGACCCGGTAGCACTTTTCAAGTTAAACGAGCCCCCTTTGATCAATTGTTAGCACAGATTGCTGAGCAACAAGGTGCAACCTTTTGTTTTGGTCAGCAGGTTACCCAAGTGCAGTTAAATGATCCTTGTACTGTCACCTTGCAGGATGAAGATGGCACAAGCCGTGACATTAAGACCCGTTTTATTCTTGATGCCAGTGGTTTCGCCAAAGTGTTGCCGAGACTGCTGGATTTAACGCTTCCCAGTACTTTCCCGGTCAGAAGCTCGGTGTTTTGCCATGTAGAAGACCATATCGACTCAGCGACTTACGACAGAAATAAAATCCTGATAGAGACTCACCCACAATGTAAGGATGTCTGGTATTGGTTAATTCCATTTGCCGACGGAACCGCTTCAATAGGCTGTGTCGCCAAGCCCGACTTTTTTGAGGAATTAGAGTTTGATCAATTAGAGACTGAACAGGATGCTTCTCGCCATGAGCAGTGGCTGGATGAAGCTGTTAACCAATCCGTTCGCCTCAAGCAACTATTAGGCGCTGCCAAAAAGGTCAATACCGTACAGTACATCACTGCCTACTCTTCTAACGTCAAGCAACTGTTCGGTGAGCGCTACGCATTGTTGGGTAATGCCGGCGAGTTTTTAGATCCGATCTTTTCTTCAGGGGTCACTATCGCTTTCAAATCCGCCAAGCTGGCTACCGATGTTCTACTGAAGCAGCTCAATGACGAAGACGTCTGTTGGCAGACCGAATTTGCCGACCCTTTGCAACAAGGAGTTCAAACCTTCAAAGCCTTCGTGGAGTCATGGTATGAAGGGCAGTTGCAGGACATTATCCACTTTGATGATGCCCCTGCTAATATCCGTGAAATGGTTTGCTCGATTCTTGCTGGCTACGCCTGGGATACCACTAACCCTTTCGTCCAACACACAGAACGTCGATTAAAAACTTTGGGGCAATTATGCGCTACATCGTAATTCTCATACTGTGCTTGTCCATTTGGGGCTGCAACCCTTCTTATATCAGCGATCAACATCGGGTACAGATTGCGCAGGATGTTCAGTTTCAACTGATCCACAAACTTCCTTTTGAACATGGCCTACAACTTCTACAAAGTGCCCAAATCAATTTTCAGGATGAGTCGCGTGATCTGTTATTTCAGACTGAAGTCCGTGATCATCGCTTAATCATGGTCGGGCTAACACCCTCCGGCACGCGCCTTTTTTCTATTGAAATGAACCAGGATCAAATAGTAGCCAGTGGTTTGCCGTCAAATGAAGAACTGAAGCCTCAATATCTGTTAGCCGATATGCAGCTAAGCTTATGGCCTGCCGAACTCGTCTCGCAAGCTTTAACCGGTGCTGAAGTTAATCACAGCAATCCTCTTGAGCGAGTTATTAGTCATAACCAGCAACCCATTATTGTTATCCGTTACACTGAACCAGTTTATTATCGGGGTAATATTGAGTTTCAACATTTGCAGCGCGGTTACCGCTTGAATATTGATCTTTTATCCCTTGAAGAGATTTCCGATGCCGAATAAGTCGACTATTTACCTCAATCATATGGCTCTGATTAATGCGCTAGGAAGCGAACATGATGCGGTTTTTTCTAAGCTCATCCAGGCTGATACCTCGGGTATGAAATCGTATCACTCACCAGCCACTGACAAAGCTTTTCTGGTGGGCAAGGTCGAGCAAAAGTTGTCTGATATCCAACCACCTTTTGCCAATCATAATACTCGCAATAATCGCCTGATTCTTAACTGCCTTGAGCAGCTTTCAGCACCGCTTTCCGATTTATCAAAAACCTATTCCACTGATCGTATTGGCGTTGTTATGGGTACCAGCACCTCTGGTATTGCAGAAGGTGAGGTCGCACTGCAGTCTCATGCCCAAACCGGCAGCTTTCCTGTAGACTTTGATTATTCGCAAATTCAAATGTCCTCTCCAGCAAACTTTATTAAAGATTACCTCCAGCTGAAAGGCCCTGCTTATTCCATTTCTACCGCCTGTTCTTCCAGTGGTAAGGTGTTTGCCTCAGCTCGTAGTCTTATCGAGAATAATCTTTGCGATGCCGTGATTGTTGGCGGTGCTGACTCGCTCTGCGATATGACGCTCAATGGTTTTGATTCGCTGGAAGCCATCTCACCCGATCTCTCGTTACCTTTTAGCGTCAATCGTAGTGGCATTAACATTGGCGAAGGTGCAGCTCTATTTATTATGTCGCGCGAACCAGCGTCAGTTGCTTTATTGGGTGTCGGTGAGTCATCCGATGCCCACCATATTTCTGCACCTCAGCCCGAAGGACAAGGTGCCGCCGCCGCCATGGCAATGGCCCTTAACGATGCAGGACTTACTGCTGAAGATATTGATTATTTAAATTTACACGGCACCGGTACGGAGTTGAATGACCTGATGGAAGGCAAAGCTGCTTCCAGCATTCTGACCGATTCAACCATTGCCAGCTCTACCAAACCGCTTACTGGCCATACGCTAGGAGCAGCTGGAGCAACCGAACTGGCTTTTTGCTGGCTGGCCCTGTCTCAGACTGCTGCACCCTATCGCTTTCCTAAACACCATTTCGATAATCAGTATGATCAAGCTATCCCGAGTCTGAATCTGGCCACAGAGCAAACCACCAGCCCCGCACTGAGGGTCGCCATGAGTAACTCTTTCGCCTTTGGTGGCAACAATGTCAGTGTTATAATCGGCCGTTCGTAGGGGAGGGCTATGCACACGATGCAAACTAAGCACAGTACATTTGAATCTAAAAAAGCCAAGATCTTAGCAAAGCCGGTTTCTGAGTTTGTTCCTCACTCACCACCCATGGTATTGCTTGATAAGATCCTGGACTTCGAGCAAAACACTCTCACTGCCCAGTTTGAAGTTACTGAACACAGTCGCTTCTATTGCCCGGAACTAAAAGGTATTGAGTCCTGGGTTGGCATTGAGTACATGGCGCAGGCGGTTGCCGCTCTGGCCGGAGTCAGAGCTTATCTGGTGGAGCAACCGGTTAAGTTAGGCTTCCTGCTCGGCACGCGTAAATTTGATATCCATCAAGCCTTGTTTGCTGCTAATCAGACCTATCAGGTGGTTATTACCGAGTTATTTATGGACGATTCTGGGCTGGGTGCATTTGATTGTTCAATTCTGCATAATGAAACCCCTGTCTGCCAGGCAAAATTGAATGTTTTTGAGAGCAATGATACGGATCAGCTCCTGAATAAAGAGAACCCTTAACACTATGAGTAGAAGAGTATTAGTCACCGGCTCAAGCCGCGGTATTGGTAAAAGCATCGCCTTACAATTAGCCCAGGACGGTTTCGCTATCACCGTGCATTGCCGCTCAGGACTCGAACAGGCTCAAGCAACCATTGATCAGATTACTCAGGCTGGCGGAACCGCCAACCTGCTACAGTTTGATATCGCAGACCGTACCCAGACTCAACAAACTCTGGAAGCTGATATTGAGCAAAATGGCGCTTACTATGGTGTTGTTTGTAACGCTGGTATTACTCGCGATAATGCTTTTCCTGCTTTAAGCGATGATGACTGGGATGACGTCATTCATACCAATCTGGATGGCTTCTACAATGTGGTAAAACCCTTGGTTATGCCAATGGTTCGCCAGAAGCAGGGCGGACGTATCGTTGTCATGTCTTCAGTTTCTGGTGTTCTCGGTAATCGAGGTCAGGTCAATTACAGCGCATCCAAAGCCGGTTTAATTGGTGCCTCAAAAGCACTGGCCGTTGAGCTGGCTCGCCGCAAAATTACCGTTAACTGCGTGGCTCCAGGGCTAATAGAAACCGATATGGTCCACGACGAGCTGGCTAACGAAGCACTGAAAATGATTCCAGCCAAAAGAATGGGCAAGCCCGAGGAAATCGCTGGATTGGTTGGTTATCTATTCTCCGATACAGCCGGTTATCTCACTCGCCAGGTCATCTCCGTCAATGGAGGTATGGCCTAATGTCACGCGTTGTCATCACTGGAATGTCCGGTATTACTGCCTTTGGCGACAACTGGAACGATATATATCAGCGCTTGGTTGAAGGTAAGAACGCCGTTCGAATTATGCCCCAATGGGCTGATTGCGAAGGCCTGCGCACCAGTTTAGCAGCCCCGGTTGACTATAGTTTTCCCAAACTGCCGCGCAAACGAATCCGCAGCATGGGCAGAGTTTCGCTACTTGCCACTTGCGCCACGCAGGACGCACTTGCTCAGGCCGGCTTACTCGACCATCCCGCACTCACTAATGGCGATACTGGGATTGCTTACGGCTCTTCCTCTGGCAGCACCCGCACCATCCCTGTCTTCGGTGATTTGATCAAAGGCGGTCCAATGACTGGCTTCACTTCAACTTCCTACGTTGAAATGATGAGTCATACTGCTCCAGTTAATATGGGTGTTTTCTTCGGCTGTAAAGGACGCATTATTCCAACCAGTAGTGCCTGCACATCAGGCAGCCAGGGCATCGGTTATGCATACGAAGCGATCAAATTTGGCCGTCAGAAGCTCATGATTGCTGGTGGCGCTGAAGAATTATGCATCACTCAAGGTGCTGTATTTGACTCACTTTTCGCGACCTCAGTTAATAATCAGAATCCCGACAAAACGCCACGTCCTTTTGACAAAAATCGTGATGGGCTGGTGATTGGCGAAGGAGCGGGAACATTAATTCTTGAAGATTATGATCATGCCATTTCACGAGGCGCTCGCATACTGGCTGAAATTGTTGGTTTTGGCTGTAACTCTGATGGAGCACATGTTACTCAGCCACAACAGGAAACCATGTCACAAGCTATGCAACTAGCTCTTAAAGATGCTGGTCTAATTGCCGATGAGATTGGTTATGTCAGTGCCCATGGCACAGCCACTGATCGCGGCGATGTTGCAGAGACTCAGGCCACCCGACAGGTATTTAAACGCGCCGTGCCAATCAGCTCGCTAAAAAGCTACTTTGGTCATACCTTGGGAGCTTGTGGAGCAATCGAAGCCTGGCTGTCAATTGAAATGATGAACAACAACTGGTATGCACCGACTTTAAATCTTACCAATTTAGATCCCGATTGCGCCGAGCTAGATTATATTGTTGAGAATAATCGCCAAATGGATCATCAATACATCATGAGCAACAATTTTGCTTTTGGTGGTATTAATACTTCTTTAATCTTTAAAAAGGTCTAAGGCCTGCTACTAATCCAGCAAGCCCATATCACGCTTAATATTAAGAATATCAGAGTGGATAGAGGTCTTTTTGACGCCACGATCTAATAGATCCTGATAAACTGACATGGCCATCGGTTCAGAACCTCCGACGTAAATATCCATATTCGTTAGATCATCGTGATCCAGCATGAAAGCGTGATGAACGAAACCTTTACGTCCCTGCCACTGCTCATCAAGACCCGATAACACCGGAATAAAAGTAAATTGCTTGAACTCTTCTGCCCAGGTTTGCGGCTCTTCCAGTAAGTACAGATCGGCAGAAGTTTGTGCCCCCCAATATAAAGTAAGGGGTCGGTTATCGCCATTCTTTAAGGCCGTCTTAATAATGGAATGAAATGGAGCAAAGCCAGTTCCTCCGGCTATAAATACTGCTGGACGCTCTGACTCAGTAAGCACACACTCACCATATGGCATCTGTATTCTCACAAGATTACGGTGCTTCAATTGACTGACAATTTTATCAGCTGCATCGTGCCCCGGCAGTCTTCGAATATGCAACTCCAGCACATCCTGCAGTGGTGAACTGGCGATCGAGAAAGGGCACATAGAGCCGTCATCAAGCTCCAGCATCAAATACTGACCAGCAGTGTATGAAGGTAAACGCCCTTCGGTCGGCGTCAATTGCACCCAGTAAACATCACGACCTATTCGACGCACCAGCGTCACTTCGCAATTCACAAAAGTAGCTTCTAAATTTTCAGTATTGTGTTCTGACATATTACTCTCAAATAATTTTGGCTCGAATCATTTCTCTCAAATCAATTATTTATCGTCTTCTGGATCCAGACCAAGCTCTTGCCACATCGCATCCACTTTTTCCTTAATCGCCTGATCCATCACAATCGGTTTGCCCCACTCACGATTGGTTTCGCCGGGCATCTTATTGGTCGCATCGATACCCATTTTTGAGCCAAGGCCAGATACCGGTGAGGCAAAATCCAGATAATCAATCGGTGTGTTATCAATCATGGTACAGTCACGGGTTGGATCAACGCGCGTAGTAATGGCCCAGATGACATCCTTCCAATCACGAGTGTTCACATCGTCATCAACCACGATAACAAACTTGGTATACATAAACTGACGCAGGAATGACCAGACACCCATCATGATGCGCTTGGCATGACCAGGATATTGCTTCTTCATGGAAACAATTGCCAGACGATAAGAACAACCTTCCGGCGGTAAATAAAAATCGACAATTTCCGGGAATTGCTTCTGTAAAATCGGTACAAAAACTTCATTCAGTGCTTCACCCAAAATCGCTGGCTCATCCGGTGGGCGACCAGTATAAGTTGAGTGATAGATAGGATCCTCACGCATGGTAATGCGTTCAACAGTAAATACTGGGAAGCTATCCACCTCGTTATAATAGCCGGTATGATCGCCATAAGGGCCTTCATCGGCCATTTCTTCTGGATCGATATAACCTTCCAGTACAAATTCGGCGCTTGCGGGTACCTGCAACTCATTACCTATCGACTTGACCACCTCAGTCTTTTCACCGCGCAGTAGACCAGCAAAACCATATTCACTTAAGGTATCCGGCACTGGTGTAACCGCACCAAGAATGGTCGCAGGGTCGGCACCAAAGGCCACCGAAACCGGGAACGGTTGACCAGGATTTTGCTGGCACCACTCTCTGAAATCTAGAGCGCCTCCACGATGCGCTAACCAACGCATGATGAGCTTATTCTTAGCAATAACTTGCTGGCGATAAATACCGAGATTCTGACGTTTCTTATGCGGCCCTTTGGTAATGGTTAAACCCCAGGTCATCAGAGGGGCAGCATCTTCGGGCCAACAGGTCTGCACTGGAATCTTGCTTAAATCAACCTCATCGCCTTCCCAAACCACCTTCTGACAAGGCGCTTTCTTAACCACTTTAGGCGCCATATTCATAACTTGTTTAAAAACCGGCAACTGCTGCCAGGCATCCTTAAAACCTTCCGGCGGCTTAGGCTCCTTCAAAAACGCCAACAACTCACCCAACTCACGCAAACCGGTTAAGTCTTCCTTACCCATCGCTAGAGCCACCCGACGCGTGGTGCCAAACAAATTGCCCAGCACAGGAATCGAATGACCTTTGACATTCTCAAACAAGATCGCCGGACCACCTGCCCGCAAAGTACGGTCACAGATTTCCGTCATCTCTAGATAAGGATCAACTTCCACAGAAACACGCTTAAGCTCGCCCATGGACTCCAGCTTAGCGATAAAATCACGCAGATCTTTGTATTGCATGAGAATTTTGAGTTGATAAGTAGTGCAGGTATTTTAGCAGATTATCAGTAAAACCCTACCGATAAGGGTGTTAGATTGCTACTTTGGATAATATTCAGTAATTACTTTGGATTGCCTACTAAAGATAGAGACAGAAAAGTGGGTTTTTAGGAGTTTTGCGAGGCAGTCTCTTACCCGAGGGCATTCCTAAATCACGCACAGCGAGGGCGCGTATAACAATACGTAACCGAGCGAGAACGAGACTAACAAAGCAATAAACTAAAGGAACAGATTAACTTACTAAACTGCATCTAAAATTAAGATTTTTCTTTCCAGGCAAGGCGTAGCAAGATTTTTAATGACGATTTCACTAATAGTGAATGAGGGTAGTAATTAATGTTCACTAAAGATAGAGCCAGAAAAGTGGATTTTTAGGAATTTTGCGAGGCAGTCTCGCTCACAGCGAGGGCGCGTATAATAATACGTAACCGAGTGAGAACGAGACTAACAAAGCAAAAAACTAAAAAGACCTTTTATGGCCTATCTTTTCATGGCGTCAAAGAACTCATCGTTAGTTTTGGTCAACGCAATCTTATCGATCAAAAATTCAATCGCATCGATCTCATCCATTGGATGTAGAATTTTGCGTAGTATCCAGTTCTTTTGCAGTTCTTCTGGCGACGTTAAGAGGTCTTCTTTTCGCGTACCTGAGCGGTTGAAGTCGATAGCAGGGAACACACGTTTTTCTGAAATCTTACGTGAAAGATGCAGTTCCATGTTACCGGTACCTTTGAACTCTTCGTAGATGACTTCGTCCATTTTTGATCCGGTATCCACTAGCGCTGTCGCGATAATGGTTAAGCTGCCACCTTCTTCAATATTACGTGCGGCACCGAAGAATCGTTTTGGACGCTGCAATGCGTTAGCATCGACACCACCGGTTAATACTTTGCCGGATGATGGCACTACTGTGTTGTAGGCACGTGCTAGACGAGTAATCGAGTCGAGCAAAATGATGACATCTTTCTTATGCTCTACTAAACGCTTGGCTTTTTCGATAACCATTTCGGCGACTTGAACGTGTCGTGCGGCTGGCTCATCAAAGGTTGAAGCAACCACCTCACCTTTCACCGAGCGCTGCATTTCGGTTACTTCTTCTGGACGCTCATCGATAAGTAATACGATCAGCATGCATTCTGGATTATTACTGGTAATCGATTGTGCTATGTTCTGCAAAATCATGGTCTTACCGGCTTTAGGTGGCGATACGATTAATCCACGCTGTCCTTTACCGATAGGAGCTGCCAGATCAATGACTCGCGCAGTAATATCTTCAGTTGAACCATTACCACGTTCCATACGCATACGTTCGTCTGGGTGGAGAGGGGTAAGGTTTTCGAAGAGAAGTTTGTTGCGAGAGTTTTCAGGGCTGTCGTAGTTGATTTCTGCGACTTTAAGAAGGGCAAAATAACGTTCACCGTCTTTCGGTGGGCGAATTTTGCCGAAAATGGTATCGCCCGTTCGCAGGTTAAAGCGTCTGATTTGACTTGGGGAAACGTAGATGTCATCGGGACCGGCCAGGTAAGAGCCTTCAGCGGAACGCAGGAAACCAAAACCATCAGGAAGGATTTCGAGAACACCGCCACCGAAAATGTCTTCACCACTTTTGGCGTGATTTTTCAGTAGACCGAAGATGATATCTTGTTTGCGCATACGCGCCATGTGGTCAAGACCAACGGCTTTCGCCATTTCAGACAGATCTTGAGCTGACTTTTGCTTTAATTCAGTTAGATTCATAGTATCGAGTTGTTTATTGAAACATAGAAACGTCTTGAAACGAGTTCCTGTGAAATAAAATTATTTGGAAAGAAACGGAATTTGCCCAGAGGCCTAGAGACGCTTTTTTATTAGCTTGCTCAATGTAGCATTAGTTCTGCGGGGTGTCTAGTGTTTTAGACCGACCAGAAACCACCAGACTAAAGCGATACTAAGCAGAATGATTAATGAGCCTAGAATAAAGGCGTTGCTTCCCGACTTATCAATTCTTGCTTGCTGGCTTATGGGTAGTAATCTAAGAACTGGTGCTCCAATTTTCTTAGCGCACCAAAAGAGAACTTCAAAGATTGCATGAGCTACCAGGCTAAAAAGTGCAGCTATTGCATCAAGCATGATAATTCCTTTTAAACAAAAAAGAGGCCGCAGCCTCTTTTAAGTATCAATACTGGCATTAAACGTTACTATCGATAAACGCCATTAATTGTGATTTTGATAAAGCACCCACTTTAGTGGCTTCGATGTTGCCACCTTTAAATAACATTAGTGTTGGGATACCACGAATGCCGTATTTAGGTGGCGTTTCGCTGTTTTCATCAATATTTAGCTTAGCCACTTTAACTTTGCCTTCGTACATTTCAGCAACTTCGCTGAGGATAGGCGCAATCATTTTGCATGGACCACACCATTCTGCCCAATAATCAACCAATACTGGCTGATCGGAATTTAAAACTTCAGCTTCAAAGGTCGCATCCGTTAGATATACAATTTTGTCACTCATCAAATTTCTCCTGCTATTTACTTGCGCTTGGCTCTGTACATACGCACAATGGCACTATTTCAAACAATCACGCTTGTTAATGCAAGCGCTAATGGTAAAAATTACCTTATGGATACATCGCATCTATCAACTATTAGATTTTCCGATCTAGGACTTGATCCCAAATTGCTCAAGGCAGTTGCTGACCTGGGCTTTGAATATTGCACTCCGATTCAGGCAAAATCTCTACCTTTATTGTTAAAAGGGCAGAATGTTGCCGGTCAGGCCCAAACCGGAACCGGTAAAACTATCGCTTTTTTATTGGCGATTATGAACGATATTCTGACCTTGCCAGAAATCGAAGGGCGCCGTAAGAACGAACCGCGTTCATTAATTATGGCACCGACCCGCGAACTTGCCGTGCAAATTGCCAAAGATGCCGTGCAATTGGCCAAACACACTGATCTCAAGATTAGAGTGGTATATGGGGGCGAGGATCACGAAAAACAACGCCAACAACTGATCGATGGTGTCGATATTCTGATAGGTACCACTGGTCGCCTGATAGATTACTTCAAAACTAAAGCATTTGGTCTGGAAGCTATTGATAGCGTAGTTCTTGACGAAGCCGATCGCATGTTTGATCTCGGCTTTATTAAGGACATTCGCTACTTGTTTAATCGCATGCCACCACCAACCGATCGTCTCAATATGCTGTTCTCAGCTACTTTGTCGCACCGCGTACAAGAGCTTGCCTATGAACACATGAATAACCCTCAGCATGTACAGGTTCAAACGCAACAGGTCTCTGCCAATAAAATCCGCGAAGCGCTATTTTACCCAAGCCGCGAAGAAGCACTGCCATTATTAGTTGGGCTAATGCATCGTTTAGGACCTGAAAGATCAATTGTCTTCACCAATACCAAGCGCGCAGCCGAACACGTCTGGGCTTGTCTGGCTGGTAATGACATTAAAGCCGGACTCCTGACTGGCGATGTTCATCAGAAAAAGCGCTTACGCCTATTAGACGAACTGAAAAATGATGATGTTAGCGTTTTGGTCTGCACGGATGTAGCCGCGCGCGGCTTGCACATTGACGGCGTTTCTCACGTTTTCAATTACCATCTACCGGATGATGCGGAAGATTATGTTCACCGCATCGGGCGTACCGCACGAGCAGGTGCCGAAGGCGATGCTATCAGTTTCGCAGGTGAAGATTTTGCCATGAATCTAACTGCTATCGAAGAGTATGTGGGCCATCCATTACCCAAGCTCGAAATAAAGCCAGAGTACTTAGCCAATTTGAAGCCATCGCTACCCGTCCAACAAAAGCGTCGCCATCCAACTCAGCGACGTAGTGGTGGAAAGCCAAGGCATCCTCGTAATTCATAAGCTTCTAATTTTGACAGACAAAAAAGGCTACTTCGGTAGCCTTTTCTTTCTCACGAGTTTCCCTCCCTACCCATTTTACTTTTTTGTCACTTTCTTTAAGATAAGAACGTCGTATCTAACGGACATTACTTTTTAAGGGAAAATCACATGAAAAAATTATTAGTTTTATTTTTGGCTACTCTAGGTCTTGCCGCGTGCTCAACAACCAATAGCAACAGTCTTACGGCAAATCAGGCGAGCTCTGAATCTTCTGAACCGCAAGTATGCTTCTATACTCAAAGAGTTGGCTGGCATTTCAAACTTAAAAACTGCATGTCAAAAGAAGCTTATGAAAGTGATAAGGTCTCTCTCATGCCTATCAATAACCAATCTCAAACAAACCAACATCTTTCCGTTGACCAGTTACCACATTCAGGTAGATAGGTTATCCACGAGCCAATGAGTTATTGGCTCCAACACACTCCGTTACATTTCTTAACTTTTATTTTGTTGGTCTGTCTGCTAGTTTTTCAAATCTCTAATACAATATGGATTGGTTATGCTTAAAAAATTATCTATTTTATCTGTTATATTTTTCGTGTCAGCTTGTGCAACGCAAGCCCCTGTTTCTGGGAAAGACAACTTGCAACAGGAAGACAAAGTTGCGACTGAAGAGTCAAAAGAGCAAAGAATCATCTGTAAGCGTACGCAAACTGTCGGCACTAATTTTAAGAAAAGACAATGCTGGACTGTAGAAGATTACGAAGACCTTCAGCGTAGAAGTAGGGAAGCGGTTGAGCGTGCACAAGGCTCTGATATGACGGCACCTCAGGGTCGTTAATACTCTATTATAGTAGCGGGAAAACTACCTTTAAGTAGTCTTTCCCGCTCATTCATTACATTTTTAAACTAGGACACTATTAAGTGTTCCTGTTATTTCGTCGGACTTCTCCCTTTATTTCCATTTCTCCACAACTTCCTGGATACGCCCTTCACGACGGCCCACATGATTCTTTATTTGTTGTGCCAGCTCGCTTTGCTTACGCTCTTTATCGGTATCTATAATAAGTGCAGGTACAGGTACCGGAACTCGCTCATCATCAAACGCAACCAGCGTAAAATGTGCCGTAGTACTGAGTACATCACCTTCATCACCACCTTTGTCCACAAATACATCGGTTCGAACCATCATAGAGGTACGCCCAACCAGCACTACTTTTGCCACAGTCTTGATTCGATCACCAACAAAAATTGGCTTCTTAAAAATCACTCGCTCAACCGACGCGGTTGACACCGTTCTTTCAGCATAACGAATTGCGGCCATAGCTGCCGTGGTATCCATAATGGCCAATAACTCGCCACCAAACATATTGCCATAAGGATTGCTTTGGTTGGGAAACACAAAGTTCCAGGTTACGATTTCTTCGGCTTTTTTAGGCGTCCGCTCTGTCATTACCATTTCCTATTGATTGAGAAAATTTACCATAGGTTGCCATATTCCTTGGATGATTTCCTGCTTTTTCCTGAATGCGCCGAAATGACCTATTTTCTTTAAGCCAATATCAGACGGCATCACATATTGTGTTTCACGATGGCTATTTTTATAGTGCGCCAATAATGCATCTCTTGAAGATTGTGGCGCATACCAGTCATCGGAGATTGTCAGCGCAAAAATTTCCGCTGTTATCTTTTTATAACCTGAAAGATCGAGCCCATGGGCAGGAGTAAATAAATAGTCTTCTGATTTGGCCCATTCAACCCATTGTTTAACCGCATGTTTCGGTACTGGAATTGGCCCCAACATTTTCGAATGGAAAAAGTCTCCCCGCTGAAATAACATCATTCCAGGCATCGCAAAATACCACATGGCTGCCAGCAAATATCTTTGTATCCCGTGCCACGCTCGCCATGCACCAACTCCTGTGGCAGCTAATATAACTTTGCTGAATAGATGAGAGGAGGGGGCTAAACCCAATATCTGACCGCCGGCACTGTGGCCAAGATAATAGAGCTCCTCTGGCTGATAATGCTTTTCGACATATTGTATGACGCCCTCTAAATCCAACTGCCCCCAGTGCTCCATTAACATATCTTTAGCCGGCATAGTACCTTGCTTGGACTGACCAATCCCTCGATAGTCAAAGGTCAGGCAGGTCACTCCCTGCGTGGCAAAATAATGAGCCACGTGTTTGTAGTACTGCTGGGGAACACCAAACGCCGATCCTATGATGATCAGCCTGTTAACTGAGTTCTGACTTTCTGCCGGATATAACATAGCCGACAGCTCGAAGCCATCTAGAGCCGGTATACTGACTTTTTGATAGGGGTAAGACAAATTTATATCCGTTAGTAGTTTCTAAAGCCCCATAAATACCTGATATCAAAGTAAAAGACCAGTGGTCTGGCCTTTTATTTATTGTTGTGCGAAGACCTTCTGCAATAACTCCGTTGTTCTTGCTAAGGGGTCACGTCTAATCTTGGCTTCTTCATCCGCCACCAAAGTAAACAACCCATCCAGGGTCTCACTCATCACATACTCTTCAATATCCAGATTAGGCTTGTCGGTAAAAGGGATGGTGTCATAAGTATTGAGCAATCGACGATAATCGCTATAAAAGCCGACTTTTTGCATGTTGTTGTTGATAATAGGTGCAAATTTTTGCTCGAGCTGTCGCTCAGTTTTAGTTTTGAAATATTGGGTTGCCGCATTCTCACCACCGCGCAAAATACCCCAGGCATCCTGCAATGTCATACCCGATATGGCGCTGAAGAAAACCTGTTTTGCCTCGCCAGAAGCCTGCTCGGCAGCCCGGTTCATTTGTAGCTCAAACTTGTCCACATAAGATCCCAGGCCAATCTGTCTAACCTTGGTTGCAACATCGCTAAACTGGTCCGGTACCATAATTTTGATCAATGGATTATTGCTAAAACCGCCGGTTTTATTGGTTTTGAATACTGCGTTCTCTGTGCCGACCTCTAGGGCCTGCTTGAGTCCAGCAACAACCGTTTGCTCTGAAAGTGGTTGATTAGCGCCGCCCAAGGTATCCAGCACCCGCTGCACATCGGTAGTTTTACATGAGCTTAAACTTAGAAATGTTAGCAGAAGAATTGTGACTTTGAATTGATTAACCATATTGTATCCCAGGCAAAGAAAGTGCTTCCCACCATCATACAAAAGGTTCCAGGCCGGCACTAGCTTTGCACTAGCCAAATGGTAACCGGTATACAAACCATCGAAAGAAGAGTCGAAATGGCAATGGTGCTGTGTGCAATCTGTTTGTCTGGCTCAACTGCTTCAACAAATGGCATGACACTGATCCCAGTTGGACAGGCGGCCAGAATCACCAGCGATATTAACACCACCTCATCAAGCTCCATCACCCAACGCCCGAAACTATAGACCACCACTGGCAGAACAATTATTTTTATCGTCGTAATTAATGCTGTCTTTTGCAGTAAATCTGATTTTATTTTACCCATTTGTGCCAGCGAGCTACCCAAAATAATCAAAGCCAAGGGCAGGGCAGCCTCAGACACCATTTCCAAAGGCGTCATCAGCTGTTTGGGTAACTCAATGCCGCTGTAATTAAAGGCCAGTCCGAGTAATAACCCAATGATTACTGGATTGCTGAACAGATTCATACTGGCTTTGAACTTAGAAGGGGTGACATTAACCTTTGTCGAGAAAAGGTAAAACGCACTAAACAGGATTAGACTATGCGCTGAGATTACCGCAAGGGTTATGCTTAAACCTTGCTCACCGGCCACCGATAAAATAACCGGAATGCCCACTAATACGTTATTAGAAAAGGTCGAAGTCAAAGCCATGCGGTGATTCAATAACAAGGCAACCGCAACGAAAACTACCAGTACTGGAATAAAATAGGCAATCAAGGTTTGGCCAACATCCTGCAAACCACTGCGGTAAACACTGACAAACAGAAAGATCGGAACAAAAACCCTGAAGACCAGCTTTGATAATTCAGGAAAGAAGCCATCGCTGACATAGCCTGACTTTACCAGAAGGACGCCAATAATCACCACCAGGGCGATGGGAATAATGGCGTCCAGAATGAGCATCTAAGGATTACCTTTTTATTTAGCTAAATAACGGCAAATATCTTTGGCGAAATAGGTCAGAACCCCATCACAACCTGCTCGCTTGAAGCTCATCATGGCTTCCATCACTATCTGCTCTTCATCCAGCCAACCATTGGCAGCGGCAGCTTTGATCATGGCGTATTCACCACTGACCTGATAGGCATAAGTCGGAACCTTAAACTCGTCTTTAACCCGACGAACAATATCCAGATAGGGCATACCCGGTTTAACCATGACCATATCTGCACCTTCTTCGATATCCAGCGCCACTTCATGCAGAGCCTCATCAGAATTGGCAGGATCCATCTGATAGGTTTTCTTGTCCGCTTTGCCCAATGCACCGGCTGAACCGACCGCATCGCGGAAAGGTCCATAGAAGCTGGAAGCATATTTAGCGGCGTACGATAAAATCATGGTATTCACATAGTCGGAAGCTTCTAAAGCTTCACGGATCGCGCCAACCCGCCCATCCATCATATCCGAAGGCGCAACCACATCCGCGCCAGCCATTGCATGACTCAATGCCTGTTTGACCAAAACCTCTTTGGTGATGTCATTGAGGATATAACCCTTGTCATCAATGATACCGTCTTGCCCATGAGAGGTATAAGGATCGAGCGCCACATCGGTAATCACGCCTAATTGCGGAAACTTCGCTTTAATCGCTTTCACTGTGGTCTGTACCAGCCCTTCGGGATTAAAAGCTTCTTCCGCATCAAGCGATTTTTTCGAAGCGTCAATCACTGGGAACAATGCAATCGCAGGGATTCCTAAATCAACAATTTCCTGGCATTCCGCTAATAAATAATCCAGAGTTTTACGCTCAACGCCAGGCATCGAAGCTACCGATTCTTTTTTATTCTCACCTTCGAGCACAAACACCGGATAGATTAAATCTTTGGCCGAAATACTGTTCTCTCGCACTAAATCACGACTGAAAGCATTCGCTCTAGTACGGCGCAAACGACGACTGGGGAAAAATCCGCTATTCATATCTTTACCTATCCTCAACCTTATTGGTTCAACCAATCTTGTGGTTTTAAGTAATATTCGGTTAGCTCTGCTTCGCGACTGCCGGCTTGTGGCTGCCAGTTATAACGCCAGCGCACTTCGCTTGGCAATGACATTAAAATTGACTCTGTGCGACCGCCGGTTTGCAGCCCAAACAAGGTGCCGCGATCCCAGACCAGGTTAAACTCCACATAACGGCCACGACGATACAGCTGAAAATCTCGTTCCTCTTCAGTGTAAGGCTTATCTTTGTTTTTTGCCAAAATCGGCCGATAGGCTTTGATGTAGTGATCGCCCACTGAACGCATAAAGGCAAAGCATTGTTCAAAATCCCAGCCAGTTTGTTCAGTATTTAGATCATCAAAAAACAGACCGCCAATACCGCGGTGCTCATCACGATGCTTTAGATAAAAATAGTCATCGCACCATTTTTTATACTTATCATAAACGTTTTCACCAAAGGGATCGCAGGCTGCTTTCGCTTGCTGATGCCAGAAGACGCAATCTTCTTTATTGGCATAGTAGGGCGTTAAATCAAAGCCCCCACCAAACCACCAAATCGGTTCTTCACCTGTTTTTTCTGCGATAAAAAAACGCACATTCATGTGTGAAGTTGGTACATGCGGATTGTTGGGATGAATGACTAATGACACCCCCATTGCTTTGAAGCTGCGTCCTGCTAACTCGGGTCTGTGGGCAGTCGCTGAGGCAGGCATGTTAGTACCTTCCACATAAGAATAATTAACGCCGCCTTTTTCAATAACAGCGCCATTTTCCATAACACGGGTCAGGCCGCCACCACCTTGTTCTCTTTGCCACTCGTCGACAATAAAGTCTTTTCCGCTGTCTTCTTCGGCCAGTTGCTGACAAATATTTTGCTGTAAATCCAGCAAGTAGTGTTGGACTTCTTCAATATTGATATTTTGCATGTAAGACTCTTATGCTCTTAGAACTTCTCGGGTTTGCGCGTCAATGATGGATGAGGGTCGCGTATGGCCGCCAGTCGGGCCAACAATAATCAAGTCCAGCTCACTACCCATCTGGCAACGCACCTGTTCAGCTTTTGTCATCTCTGGTTGCCCCGCACGATTAGCGCTGGTCGAAACCAACGCACTGTTTGCCGCATCACATAGCGCTTTAACATAAGGATTGGTGCTTAAGCGCACCGCTATTTTCTCATGTTCACCACGAAGTAATGGTGAAACCTCAGCGTTAACGGGCAATAACCAGGTAACGGGGCGTTTATGCTGCTCATTAAAACAGTTGATTAGAGTTAGTCCTTCTTCGCTTAAATAAGGCTTAATTTGTTCAACGGTGGAAGCGACCAGAATCAATCCTTTTTGCCAGGGCCGACGCTTAATCTCGAGAATTCTTTGAATTGCCTGTTCGGCTTTTGGATGACAACCAAGGCCATATACTGCCTCAGTGGGATAAGCGATTACGCCGCCCTGCTGAATACGCTGAGCGGCATAATGCATTTTGAAGGGATTGATATAGGCCAACGTTTGTCCTAATCATCGATCATCAAGAATGATCAATTAACCTTTCAGTTTTTCTTGTAAAGCTGCATCTTTAGCAACAACGGCTTCCATGTTGGCAACACGGTCGTCAGCAACAGCTTTAGCAACTTTATCGTCAATCAATGCCATGATTTGCGCCGCAAGATAGGCTGCATTTTTAGCACCGGCAGATCCAATGGCAACGGTAGCAACCGGAACACCACCAGGCATCATAACGGTTGATAACAGTGCATCATGACCTTGCAGTGGGCCTGCGTCGATAGGCACACCAATTACTGGCTTAACGGTTAAGCCAGCAACGGCACCTGCCAGGTGAGCGGCAAGGCCTGCCGCGCAGATAAAGACTTTACAGCCTCTCTCTTCGGCACTTTTCACATACTCGTGCGTCTGAGCTGGGGTGCGGTGTGCTGAAGTTACCTTCATTTCAACTTTAACACCTAAGTTTTTCAAGGTGTCATACGTTTTTTGCATGGTCGGTAAGTCAGAATCCGAACCCATTAAAATCGCTACAAAAGCATCAGACATGATAAACCTCTAAGTTATGTGGTCTGGTGAATGGAAAGCTGTGCGAATTTTACCGATTTGCGCCTGATTTGTGTAGGTTTTTTGGCCAAAGATACGACGATCTTGCCTTGTTAGGCGTTTAATTCGCGCTTTGTTGCTCTTTATCGATCAATTTCTTCAGTTTTGCTTTCAAACTCGCTTTCGATAACTCACCCAAATGCGCATCCACTAACCGACCCTGGGCATCGAGGAAAAGAGTAGTCGGCAAAGCTCTACTACCAACCTGATAACCCAGACTTCCGGTTGTGTCAGCCATGATATTATCCAGCTGTAAGGTTTCCTGCTGTAAATATTGCTCAATTACTGCTGAGTGCTCACCCTGATTGACAAACACAAAACCAATACCATCCATTGTTTGCTGGGCCTCTTCTAAAACGGGCATTTCTCGGTGACAGGGTGGGCACCAGGTTGCCCATAGATTAATCACTCGAGGCTTACCCTGTTCTACCTGATTCAGATCAATCGTATCGCCATTCATTTGCTTGACCATAATTTTCGGTAGCTGTTGAGAAGTATCTTTGATTGCCCATAGACTCACAGTGGTTATGCCCCAAACCATCGCTCCGGCCATAACACCTTTAATTAAAGCTTTACGCCCTTTGCTTTGCTTCCAGGCAAACCCCATAAGCGCAATCAGTCCAATAACCATAGCTGTCAGCCCATCAAAGCCACCATCGCGAATATCCATCATTGCCCAAAAGTTGCCCTGGTACTCCTGCCAATACTGGATCACAAAACTAATCCTCGACGCTATCATTGCTATGATGAATATTGCTGCAATGCGCGCATCAACTGACGTTTCCTCTTTTTTAGCCGCAAAATAACCGACCACAAATGCGATTGCCAGACAGATCACTACTAAAAAGCGATCAAAGGGTAAACTGATAGGGCCTATCGACAGTGATATCATGGATTTATATAGCGTTGTCAGGGTTAGCATTATTGTACGAAATTTCTGTCCTGAAGTGAGTCATCAGGCTGTAAAGATAGGGTAAAACAGGCTTGTTTACTGTAATAGTGAAAGTCTTTATCGGACTATTTTTTTTAACTAAGAAGTATTTACGGTAGCTCTAGCTACCTTAATGGATGTGGTACGGCTTATTGCCGCTTGTGGCGTAGCCCGAGGCTCAAATCAGTCTCGCAATCGAGACTAATTAATGAGGCTCAGATCTACTTTCCAGATTTTCTACCCAAGCAAACTCGGCATCTCGGTCCTGTAAATTAAACAGCACCATCATCACTACCCAGCGCAGGCGATCCAGTTCAGTTTCAACGTCTTCTTGAGGCCCCAACGCCAACATACGATCTATCACCATTTCACGGGCCTGTGGATCTAAAATCCCACGTTGCTCGAAGTATAAGATCATGCCTTGGGCTTCTGCTGACATTAATAACTGTTCCTGCGGCGAAAAGACGCGCATGGAATCAGTCACTAAATCTTCAGCATTGCTGGACTCAGACGTGATTTCAACCAAACCATCAAGCCAGTCTATAGCCCCTTTGATTTCACCGTCGGTAAAACCAACGTCTTCAAGGGCTTCAACGAGTGAATCATTGGCGAGAATATGATTGCTTTCTTCGTCTTGGAAGTTTTCAAAGATATAGAGTAGTACATCGAGTACGTCTTCTTTCATTTAGCTCTCTTCTGTGGTTACTGGCAAGGCCAGGTTAAAAAGCAAGAGTAAAGCTAGATATACTACATTGTCGCTGTACAGGTGCTTAACGGACGCGCTGATAACCACCAGGCACACTAGCTATGTAGTTATTCAATTCTAACAACAATAACATATGGCTGACTACCTCTATTTCAAGGCCGCTGCGCTTAATAATGGTATCCACACTAGTGG
The DNA here is from genome assembly GCF_048265365.1 of Kangiella sp. Taxonomy (NCBI): domain Bacteria; kingdom Pseudomonadati; phylum Pseudomonadota; class Gammaproteobacteria; order Kangiellales; family Kangiellaceae; genus Kangiella; species Kangiella sp. Next base: position 418,867 of record NZ_JBLXBT010000001.1, on the reverse strand, counting down.
TGCTGTCATCCACATAGTCCAGCACTTCCTGATATTCCTTTTCTAGAACAAGGTCTTGCGCTTCAGCCTGCTCATTATGCTCGGTTTGCCAAGCTGCCAGCGCACCCAATTCTTCAATGATTTCTTCGCCGGTTTCCACCAGCTTGGCACCCTGTTTGATAATGCTGTGACAACCCCGAGCCAAGGTATTATGAATCGAGCCCGGAATGGCAAACACTTCTCGACCTTGCTCCATGGCCAGCCGCGCAGTGATTAATGATCCGCTGCGGATTGCGGCTTCAACCACCAATGTGCCTAAGCTCATGCCACAGATAATTCTATTACGGACCGGGAAATTACTGGCGTTAACCGGCGTGCCTAAAGCAAACTCTGAGACCAAGGCCCCTTGCTCGCTAATTTGTACCGCCATCTCTTTATGCCGAGCAGGATAGACTCGATCAAGGCCCGTTCCCACCACCGCAATAGTCGGCTGGCCAACATCTAACGCTGCCTGATGGGCAAACCCATCAACCCCCAATGCCATACCACTGGTGACCACAGCTCCAGCACCCGCTAAGATCTTAGCGAACTCGCGCGTATTATCTTTACCTTGCGCGGTAGGGTTTCGACTGCCCACAATCGCAATCTGGTGGCGATTCAATAAGCTTTTATCTCCATGCACAAACAATAGTTTTGGTGGATCTGGAATTTCTCTAAGTAGAGCAGGGTAATCACGGCTAGTAATGGGAATCAGGTTTTTATGATCAGAGTCGAACCACTCCAGATCTTGATCGATTATGTCGTCCGTTACTGAAGCCAGTTTTTTTGCCAAACCGGCACGAAAGCCCTGTTCCTGTAATGCTTGTTCAGATAGCTCGAACAGACGATCAATAGAATGACCAGCCTCAAGATAAGCTAATAATTTATTGGCACCAATATTAATACGAGAAAGCGCCAACCAGTGGCGCAATTCGGCTTGTTCCATAATGTTAAACACCTTCCTTGGTGGTAAAGGGTCTGTTGACCTTTGTGGTTCGTTTTTGCAGTTTATTTAGTAAGGGTTTTTTGCAACATCTAATATATGAATAGGGCGTGTTGCCTTCATAATTAATGCTAAGCTGACTTTGTCATAAGTTTTAAAGATCATTAATGTTCCCGCATGTTCTTCAGGTAATGTAACCTCAGCATCTTCGCCTCGCTCTTCTGCGATTTCATCATGAATCTTTTTGCCACGCTGATAAACACTCAATACATGGCCAGGCTCTAAACCATCGCGTGTACCTTTGTTTAAAGTCACAACATTGTATTGGCCAATCTGACTAACGCCGTCATAAACCGAAATAATCTGCGCTTTAACATCGGTATCAGGAGCACGTGGTGCATAAACCGGTGGTAATGGATTTTCATTGCGAGGAAGCGCAACGTCACCTTTCAAAACTTCTAGCTTAGACTTTTTAACAGTCAAGGTTGAAGGATCGCCTTCACGGCTAATATTACCATTTGCCAGATAGCGTGCTTCAACGCCTAATAATTCATCTGTTTCTGGATCACGGTATTCCTTACCTTTACGGTATAAGCCATAGGCAGAGCCTGTGCCAGAATTTAAACCTCTGATATAAACGCGATCACCAAAACCGCCACTGATCAGTCTTTCTTCTTCTAAGCCAACAACGTAAGGAGCAGCGTCGAATACAGAAGAATCAACAACCATTTCATCAATTAGGTAAGGTTTGATCATGCTTAGAGGAATGGTCGTGATAGCATCGCCTTCCGAAAGAACGCGTGCTTCGGGACGTAGTTTAATGGTGCCATCGCTGGCCTTGACTATATAAGGCTTACCATCGATATAAACCAGTTTCAGTATATCGCCAGGATAAATTAAGTGAGGATTCTCAACCTTAGGATTAACATGCCAGATTTCCGGCCATAACCATGGATCGGTCAGGAAAGTCGCCGAAATATCCCATAAGGTATCACCCTTTTGGACAACGTAAGTGTCTGGATGATTGTCACGCAACTCGGCCGTGTGCGCGATCCCCCCAAATAAGACCGCTACCGAGGCAGTCAAAGCAATTATTAATTTTTTCATGGCTTTCCTTTGTAATTAACTGATATCGGATCCTATTGCGCTTACTATACCTCGAAAAAAAGCAATAGGAAATAGCCAAAACCCGACCTTCCAGCGTGCCCACAGGCCTTATCTAACAAGGTCAAAGTCTAAAAGGATCATCATCTTATCAACATTTCTTATCATATTACTACAACTTAATCACAGTCTAATCATAATTTTAAGGACTATCACATTGATTTACTCTTTAAAATGGTCTTTGTCGCCGTTATTTATTATGATCGGATTCCCTTATGACACAGATTAATGGATCCATGGCTATTTTAGAGATTTTAGAGTTTCCTGACCCACGCTTACGCACCAAAGCCAAGCCGGTTACTGACTTTGGTGATGAGCTGCAACAGCAAATCGACAGCATGTTTGAAACCATGTATGCCGCGCCAGGTATTGGTTTGGCGGCTACTCAGGTTAATATTCATAAGCAATTTTTTGTTATCGATGTTTCTGATGATAAAACCGAGCCGTTGATTTTTATCAACCCTGAAATCGTTGAAAAGCGTGGCGTGGAAGAAATGGAAGAGGGCTGTTTATCGTTCCCGGGCGTTTACGCCAAGGTTCAGCGCGCCAACGAAATCGTGGTTAAAGCTCTCGATCGTCATGGCAAACCATTTGAATTGGACACTGGCGAATTGCTGGCAGTGTGCATTCAACACGAGAATGATCATATTGAAGGCAAACTTTTCGTTGACTATCTTTCGCCATTAAAGCGTAATCGTATTCGTAAAATGCTGGAAAAACAGCAAAAACAACAACAGTAAGCACTTATATGCCAAATTCTCTTAAAGTCATCTTTGCCGGTACACCAGACTTCGCGGCCAGCTCTCTAGCGGCGGTTTTAGAAAGCCAGCACCAAGTAGTGGCGGTCTATACTCAACCCGATCGCAAAGCAGGTCGTGGTAAGAAAATCAGTATGAGCCCGGTCAAACAATTGGCTTTAAAACATGACATTGCGGTTGAGCAGCCTGTTAATTTCAAAACCGCAGAAGCATTAAATCAACTCGCCGACTATAAGGCCGATGTGATGATCGTTGTTGCTTATGGTCTTTTGCTGCCACAAGCGGTACTCGATACGCCCAGGCTTGGCTGTATCAATGTTCATGCATCACTACTACCACGCTGGCGTGGCGCAGCTCCTATTCAACGCGCCATTCAGGCCGGCGATACCGAAAGCGGTATCACCATCATGCAAATGGAAGCAGGTCTAGATACTGGCCCAATGCTATTAACCGCTTCTTTACCCATTACCGATCAGGACACAGGTTCAAGCCTGCATGACAAATTAGCTGAGCAAGGTGCGCAACTGTTGGTCGAAGCCTTGGATAAACTTTCTGATAATCAATTAAACCCCACTGTGCAAGATGACAGCCTGGCCACTTATGCTCACAAACTGAGCAAGGCGGAAGCTCAACTGGACTGGAAATTTAGTGCGCAAGAACTTGAGCGCACCATTCGCGCCTTTAATAGCTGGCCAGTTGCCTATAGCCTTCTTGCTGAAGCAACGGTCAGAGTTTGGCAGGCCTATGTAATTGAATCTAACTCCAACTCACAGCCGGGCACCATTTTACAGGCAAATAGTGACGGCATCCTGGTCGCCTGCGGCGAAGGTTCTTTATTGCTCACCGAGCTACAACTACCAGGATCTCGGGCCATGGCAGTTAAAGATCTGCTCAATGCCCCAAAAAATCAGCAATTATTTGCGCCCGGCCGCCAATTTGCTAGTCTGTAGTAAGTTCTTTCCCATATCCTTAGGTTAGACATCACCCTTATTATGGAATCACTTTGTTAAGGACATATCGTGCAGCCAATAGCCAATAAGCAAACAGTGACCAATCAACAGCTTCGCCAACAAGCCTGTCTGGCATTACATGCGATTGCCTTTGAAGGTCGTTCAGCGAATGATGTTCTTAGTCATATAGAATTTACGCAAGCTCAGGATGGCAGTTTCCTCCGGGCAATGGTGTTAGGCAGTTGCCGCTACTTCATTCGCCTCGAGGCAATCGCTCAGTCATTGCTGCAAAAACCTTTTAAACCTAAAGATCGCGATCTACTGTGCCTGATCATCATTGGCCTGTATCAACTACAATACAGTCGCGTGCCGGATCACGCCGCTATTTCCGAGACCGTATCCGTCTGTCAGCAACTTAATAAAGACTGGGCGACCAAACTGGTCAATGGCGTTTTGCGGAGTTTTGTGCGCCAACAAGCTGAGCTTGTTAAGCAGATGGAGGTTAATTGGGATACCCGCTTCGCCTTGCCTGACTGGCTTATTTCTTTGCTAAAACCTTATTACAAAGGACAGATGGAATCGCTGATGGAAGTAATTAACCAGCAAGCTCCGATGACATTACGCGTCAACCGCCAAAAAGTCGGTCGCGATCAGTATTTGGAACTCCTTCTTGAGCAAGGCTTGCCTGCTAGCACACACCCCATTGCGGCCAATGCTTTAGTATTAGAACACCCAGTTAATGTTGAACAACTACCACACTTTGCTGATGGCTATGTGTCAGTGCAGGATGCTGCCGCGCAATTAGCTGCCAGCATTTTATTACCCGAACCCCACAGTCGAGTTTTAGACGCTTGCGCTGCACCGGGCGGCAAAAGCTGCCACTTATTAGAGTTATGCGAATCCATCGAGCTAACGGCCTGTGATATTGATCATGAACGGTGCCAGCGTATCTCTGAGAATCTGCTGCGATTGGACTTATCTGCCAAAGTGGATTGCCAGGATTTAACTGACAGCAATTATCCTGATAATCATTTTGATGCCATTTTGCTCGACGCGCCCTGTAGCGCCACCGGTGTTATCCGCCGCCACCCCGATATTAAATTATTACGCCAAGCCAGCGACATTGAACAGCTGGTTCAACTGCAACAACAGATTCTTGAACACCTGTGGGGGAAACTTAAGCCAGGTGGTGGCCTGCTGTATGCCACCTGCTCTATTTTGCCACAGGAAAATGAGCAGCAAATTAGCCAATTCCTCGAGCGTCAAAATGATGCGCAACTGGTATCTCTCAGCGATGAGATTCAAAGCTTGTCGCACTCAACCATCGGTTGCCAGCTGACTCCAGGCCAACTGTCGATGGATGGCTTTTATTATGCGCTACTGGGAAAAGCCAATAATTGAGTAAAAAACCCTTTAGATCAGATGCTTATAGCGTTAGCATAGGCAAAGTTAAGCGAATAATAAGGCAAGGATCTTAATTGTCGTTATGAAAATAATCATTCTCGGAGCCGGTCAGGTTGGCACAACGTTAGCGCTTAACCTCGAAGGCGAGGATAACGACATCACGCTGATCGATACTGATAGCAAGCGTTTGCGCGATATCCAGGATCACCTGGATCTTCGAACTATTGTCGGTCATGGCGCTTATCCCGATGTACTCTATAACGCAGGCATCGAAGATGCGGACATGTTAGTTGCTGTAACCAACAGCGATGAAGTTAACATGATCGCTTGCCAAATAGCCCACAGCCTTTATCAAACTCCCACTAAAATCGCTCGAATTCGCTCACCTAACTACCACAACAAAGACATCATCTTTAAAGATAATCACATTCCTGTGGATGTAGTCATCAGTCCAGAAAAACTGGTTACTCAATACATTACCCGTCTGATTGAAAATCCCGGCGCCTTCCAGGTGCTTGATTTTGCCGAGGGTAAGGTGCGTCTGGTAGCGGTTCGTGCTTATTATGGCGGTCCACTGGTAGGTAACGCTTTATCAGAATTAAAGCATCATTTACCCAATGTTGACTCCCGTGTTGCAGCTATTTTCCGTCGCGGCGCGCCAATCGTTCCTACCGGTCACACCATTATCGAAGCAGATGATGAAGTCTTTTTCCTGGCTGCTAAAAAACATATTCGGTCAGTGATGAGCGAGTTACAACGATTGGAAAAAAATTATACCCGCGTCATGATTGCCGGTGGTGGTAACATTGGTCAAGGTCTGGCCAAAGCTTTAGAAAGCAAAATGCAGGTTAAGATCATTGAGCGCAACCCAGAACGAGCCCAAGAATTAGCCGATGTGTTACATGATACTTTGGTATTACAGGGCGACGTATCCGATGAGGATATGCTCAAAGATGAAAATATTGGTGACTTTGATCTGTTTATTGCCGTTACCAACGATGATGAAGCCAATATCATGTCAGCTTTACTGGCGAAAAAGCTTGGGGTTCGTAAAACCATGGTGCTGATCAATCGCACCGCTTACGTAGACTTGATTCAAGGTCATCAAATTGATATCGCTATTTCACCGCAACAGGTTACAATCGGCAGCCTCTTGAAACATATTCGTCGCGGTCTAGTGTCTAATGTGTATTCATTACGCCGTGGCGCGGCGGAGGCCATCGAAGCGGTCGCCAAAGGCAATGAACAAAGTTCTTTAGTCGTAGGACGTACCATTGGTGAACTGCCTTTACCACCCGGGACATCAATCGGCGCCATTGTTCGGGATGACCAGGTTTTGATTGCTCACGAAAATATTATCATTCGCGAAAATGACCATGTGGTGCTTTTTATGGTGGATAAAGCTTACATTCACGATGTAGAGCGATTGTTCCAAGTCAATGTTACTTACTTCTAGCCAGGCCTAACCGCATGCAATACGCAACCATCATCCGCATACTTGGCATTTTGCTGATGATTTTCAGTATTACCATGTTACCACCAGCCGTCGTTTCCGTAATCTACGAAGATGGAGGAGGAAGTGCTTTTATTAGCACCTTCCTACTATCTCTTTTCACTGGCTTGATTTTATTTTGGCCTAAAAGAAAGGCAAAAGCTGAATTAAAAATCCGTGATGGTTTCCTAATCGTTGTACTATTCTGGACTGTACTGAGTACTTTTGGTGCTGTTCCTTTTATGCTGGCGCAAGCTTTGCCAGTTAGTCTGGCTGATGCGGTTTTTGAATCCTTCTCCGGCTTAACCACCACTGGTGCAACTGTTATTACTGGCTTAGATGATCTGCCACACTCGATCCTTTTTTATCGCCAACAACTCCAATGGCTTGGTGGTATGGGTATTATCGTTCTAGCAGTTGCTATTTTGCCCTTGCTCGGTATTGGTGGCATGCAGCTATACAGAGCCGAAATGCCCGGCCCCATGAAAGATAATAAACTGACGCCTCGAATTGCGGGTACGGCGAAAGCTCTTTGGTATATTTATCTGGGCATGACAATTGCATGTGCTCTAGCCTATTGGATGGCAGGCATGACCACCTTTGATGCAATTGCACACAGTTTTTCTACGGTCGCTATCGGCGGTTTTTCTACACATGATGCCAGTATTGGTTACTTTGATAGCAATGCGATTGAATTGATTTGTGCTTTCTTCATGTTCATTGCCGGCATCAATTTTGCCTTACACTTTATTTCTGTTCGAACACTCACTATTGCCCCTTATCTCAAAGATCCAGAATTTAAAGGTTATCTCGCCATCCTGTGTGTCGTTATTCTTTGTTGCACCTCAGTACTACTTTACTACCAGGAATATCCATTCACTGATGCGCTAGTTAAAAGTATTTTCCACTCAGTCTCTATTGCAACTACTTCTGGATTTGCCAGCGCCGATTTCGCCGCCTGGCCAACATTACTTCCAGTGCTACTGATTTTTGCCAGCTTTATTGGTGCCAGCGCGGGTTCTACCGGTGGCGGCATGAAGGTTATTCGAGTACTGCTCCTGTTCAAACAGGGAATGCGTGAAATTAAACGTTTGATCCACCCTAATGGAATCTTTCTTATTAAGCTTGGCAAAGCGTCTGTTAATGATAGAGTTGTACAGGCAGTTTGGGGATTTTTTGCAACTTACGTCGTATTATTCGTACTACTGATGCTTATTCTTTTAGCAGATGGCCTTGATCAAATTACCGCTTTCTCTGCTGTAGCTGCCTGCATGAATAACCTTGGCCCAGGTCTTGGTGATGTGGCAGTGAATTACAGCGGTTTAAGTGATTTAGCAAAATACGTATTAAGCTTCGCCATGCTACTAGGGCGTCTTGAGATCTTTACTCTATTGGTCCTTTTCACACCTTATTTCTGGCGTCGATAATTTCTTACCATTACGAATTACTTTCGGTAAACATTCTTTGAGCCATCTTCGGTGGTTTTAAATCGTTTATAAGACCATTGGTATTGCTCAGGGAAGCGAAGAATAATATTTTCTAAGTGCTGATTTAGCTTTGTTGCATAGGTTAATGCATCAAGCTCTGGCTCCATATTTAATGGTTCCAGATGAATATCAAAGGTTCCTTGTTCGTTTCTTATCGCTGCTATCTGGTATACATCGGCATTACTTTTCTGTTGTACCTTTTGTACCAAGGTCATGGTTAATGCAGGCTTTCCAAAAAAGGGAACAAAAATACCTGCACGCTGACCTGGCTCCTGGTCACTCAAAATAGCTGCCACATCACCAGCTTTCAGTGATTCAATCAGATGTAAAACACCTCGGCTATTGCCTGCAACCATTGTGGTTGAATTCTTACAGCGGCCTTTACAGATCACTTCATCCATTTCTAATTGGCGAGGAGGGCGATACATACAATGAAACTTATAACGGCTACCCAAATAATATAAGGCGACCTCCCAGTTACCGATGTGAGCCCCGGTAACCAAAACCCCTTTCCCTTGACTTAAGGTTGCTTTAACTTCTTCCTCACCATGAATTGAATCGATCCAGCTTTCAGCGTTGTTATTACACCAAATCTTGGCGGCTTCTGAAAATAATCGACCCGTATGAGCCAGGCTCTTATCTATGATAGTTTCTTTTTGTTGGTTTGTTAGATTAGGCAGGCAGATTTCTAGATTGGTTTTACTGGTTGTAAACGCACGGCTTTTATTCCAGCGACTGACTTTGGCAAAGAATCGACCCATCCAACGGCCAAAAGATCTTGGCATAATCGAAAATACCCGAATCATTGTTCGAATAAAAAACACCTTGGTAGGGCTTGAAGTAACTGCTTTGCCTTTCGCCATTAGTTGTCTGCCTATAAAAAAATGCCGGCTAAACCGGCATTTATTATAACTCGAATATTACTTATTGTGCTTTTTCGATTGGAAACTTGCTCAACATATAGTCCAGTTTCTCATAGCTTTCAATTTTGTATTTCTGATTCACTACAAACATAGGGAAACTCGATACTTTGAATTCGCGAGCCAATTTTTTAGCATGCTGAACTTTATTTTCTACTGCGAATGAAGAGTAAGCTTTTTCAAACTCTTCTTTTGATATGCCAGCAGCTTCAAAAATCGGTACTAATTCTTCTTTAGACTTAACAATTTTTTTCTGCGCATGCCATTGGTTGAAAATTGCAGGATGCACTCTATCTAAAACACCTAAAACTTCTGCTGTGTAATAACCGTAAGTTAAATGGGCCACTTGAGGTAAAAACACTGGAACTTGCTTGAAGCTAACTTCAGCTGGTTTGGTTGGCTCCCATTTAAGCAAAAAACCCTCTACGTTATAGCAGTGCGGGCAAGTGTATGAGAAAAACTCCATAACCTCAGGTTTGTTTACCCCTTTAGCGCCTGAAATCACAGAATAATCTTTACCTTCTTTCGCTTGGCTAGTGCTTGTAGCTTCTGCGCAAGCCACTTGGGTTAATGCCAATAATGCTAAAGCAGCACTAAATAATGTTTTTAATTTCATTGGTGTCTCCAGTTTACTCAACGGTTACAGATTTTGCCAAGTTTCTCGGCTGATCAACGTCTGTACCCTTAATAACAGCTACATAATAAGATAACAACTGCATTGGAATGGTGTATACCATAGGTGCAGTAATCGTGTATTGACTCTTTATCGGAAAGACGGTTATACCATCTGAACTCTGAATATTAGCTGACTCATCGGCAAAAACAAAGAGTTGACCGCCTCTGGAGCGAACTTCTTCAATATTTGACTTCAGTTTTTCCAGCAAATTATCCTTAGGCGCCACCACTACAATCGGCATTTCTTTGTCGATCAACGCTAACGGACCGTGCTTTAATTCACCGGCAGCATAGGCTTCCGCATGAATATAGGATATTTCTTTTAACTTCAAGGCAGCTTCCATAGCAATCGGGTATTGCTGGCCACGACCAAGGAATAAGGTATGGTGCTTTTCGGCAAAATGTTCCGATAAATCTTCAATCGCTTCGGCCTGTTCCAGCGCTGCCTGGATCTCGTTGGGCAGGTGTTCTAGTGCTTCAGCTATTGATTTCTCTTTCGACTCATCCAGTCCTTGCGCTTTGCCGATGGTGACCATCAATAACATTAAAGATACTAACTGTGCGGTGAAAGCTTTGGTAGAGGCTACACCGATTTCCGTTCCCGCGCGGGTCAACAGGGTAAAATCAGACTCACGCACCATTGACGAAGCAGGGGAGTTACACACGGTTAAGGTACCAAGGTACCCCTGTTCTTTAGCTTTTTTTAGCGCTGCCAGCGTGTCAGCCGTTTCCCCTGATTGGGAAATGGTAATAAACAAGCTGTTTGGCAAAACGGCTGTTTGTCTATAGCGATATTCACTGGCGATTTCTACTAAACATGGAATCTGTAAATAATCTTCAATCCAATATTTCGCCACTAGTGCTGCGTGGTAACTGGTACCGCAAGCTATAATTTGGATAGCTTTTGTGTCTGCAAAGACCTTATTAGCGTTTGCACCAAGTGTTTCGATGATAATTTTATGATTAACCAAGCGCCCTTCAAGGGTGTCATTGACCACTTGAGGCTGCTCAAAAATCTCTTTGAGCATAAAATGGCGGTAACGACCTTTGTCTACCGCATCATGCTGAATATCTGAGGTTTCGAATTCTCGCTGAACTTCATTTCCCTCAGCATTTAAAATGGTCACACCATCGCGGCGTACTTCAGCCACTTCTCCTTCTTCCAGGTAGATGAAGTCTCGGGTAACCGGAAGCAGGGCAAGTTGATCTGAGGCAACAAAGTATTCACCAATCCCTTTACCAATTACTAATGGGCTACCAGAACGCGCAACCACCATTTTTGTGGGGTCATTGCCATCAATCGCTACCGTGCCGTAAGCCCCATCCAGTTTTTTGGTTGTTTTTTGTAAGGCTTCTAATAAGGAATTACTACTTTTTAATTCTTCATGTAAGCAATGCGCCATAACCTCAGTATCTGTATCTGATGTAAACACATAGCCTTTTGCTTTAAGCTCATCACGCAACTCATCATGATTCTCAATAATACCGTTATGGACCAATGCGATATTATTTTCCGACATGTGTGGATGAGCGTTCCGCTCACTTGGCTCACCATGAGTCGCCCAACGGGTATGGGCAATGCCAATACCGCCCGGTAATGGCGTTGCTTTTAACGCTTCTTCTAATTCCGATACTTTACCTAAACGGCGCAAACGCTGAATTTCATCATCGTTATAAATAGCCAGGCCAGCGGAATCATAACCTCGGTATTCAAGGCGCTTTAATCCTTCAACAAGAATTTGGCTCACATCTCTTTGCGCTATTGCGCCAACAATGCCACACATCTACTTCTTATCCTCATCATTATTCTTAGTGCTTTTTTTAACCGGCCTCTGCCAGCCTTCGATGTGCTTTTGGGCAACTCGACTGATACAAAGTTCACCAGCATTAATATCTTTTGTAACCGTGGTACCGGCGCCTATAGTCGCACCTTTACCAATTGTCACTGGGGCGATCAGCTGTGAGTCAGAACCAATAAAGGCTTCATCTTCTATGATAGTCTTAAACTTATTAGCACCATCGTAGTTACAAGTAATCACGCCTGCGCCAATGTTAACTCCTTGGCCCACCTCTGCATCGCCTAGATAACTTAAATGACTGGCTTTGCTGCCCTGGCCAACTACGGTGTTCTTGGTTTCTACAAAATTACCAATAAAAGCGCCTTGCTTTAACTCAGTACCCGGCCTGATTCTGGCAAAAGGGCCAACCGAACAATCCGCCTCAATCACAGCACCTTCAATAATGCTGTTTGGCTTGATAACGCAATTGGAACCAATTTTAGAATTGATAATAATAGTGTTAGCCCCGACAAAAGTGCCTCGCCCGATAGTGACATCCCCCTCGGTAATCACATTGACATCAATAACCACATCGGTGGCGCAACTTAAATTACCGCGCACATCAAAGCGAGCAGGGTCAATTAACGTTACCCCTTCGCTCATAAGTCTTTCGGCTTGCTGTTTCTGGTAGGCTCGCTCTAATTGAGCAAGCTGGAGGCGACTATTCACACCTTCAACTTCAATAGCCGAAGCAGGGTGGCAGGCACGGACACCGCCTTCTGCCGCCGCCATGGCAATCGTATCGGTTAAATAGTACTCGCCCTGTGCATTATTATTATCGATATTTGCCAGCCAATTAGTAATATTCTCTGAGCCCACCGCAAGGATTCCAGTATTAACTTCGTTAATCGCAAGCTGTTCCATGCTGGCATCTTTTTGTTCAACAATTGCGATCACACGACCTTCGTTATTACGAATAATTCGTCCATAACCGGAAGGATCTTTGAGTTTTACGGTAAGTAGGCCAATACCTTGATTAGGCTGAGCATCTATCAATTGCCTTAAGGTTTCTTTATGAATCAGCGGCACATCACCATACAGCACCAACACCTGATTACCTGCAGTTACCAATGGCAATGCTTGGTCGACTGCATGACCGGTGCCTAGCTGTTCCGATTGTTCAGCAATTAGAATACTCTGCTGCTCAACACTGGCTTTAACCTGTTCAATTTCATGTCCTGCTACGACAATAACCTGTTCAGGCTCTAACTGCTGCGCAGCATCAATAACATGCTGAAGCATGCTCTTGCCTGCAATTTTATGCAGAACTTTTGGCATATTGGACTGCATGCGAGTTCCTTTTCCCGCAGCCAGGATAACGACACTTAAACCCATAATTTATTCATAATTCTTAAATAAGCGCGCATTTTACCACTTTTGGTGGTTTTTTAACCCTTGTTGTAATCTTTTTTTTACAGGATCTAATGTAAGTCTCACAAGGCTCGACACTGCTAGCTTCAATAAAAAAAGGTGGCCAAAGCCACCTTTTAATTCAAGCTACTATTAAGATTTACTTACCAGATTTTTTTCTGATAGCGCGTAAAGTTCTTAATTGAGCAACAGCCTCGGCTAACTCAGCAGCAGCTTTAGAGAACTCGATCTCTGAACTCTGATCCTGAAGTGCTTCGCGGGCCATTTTTTCCGCTTCCAGAGCTTTCGCTTCATCCACATCTTCTGCACGCACTGCGGTATCCGCAAGCACCGTTACAATATGTGGTAGAACTTCAAGCATACCACCAGAAACAAAGAAAAACTCTTCTTCGCCACCTGGTAACGTGACCTTGATTGGCCCTGGGTTCAGGGACGTTAGCAAAGGGGCGTGACCTGGTTCAACACCAAGCTCACCCAAATCACCGTTTGCAATCAATCGCTCAACTTTACCTGAGAAGATTGATTCCTCGGCGCTAACGATATCCAAATGTACTGTCATTGCCATTAGGTCCCCCTAATTTTAGGGCTGGATTAAATGTTTTTCGCCTTTTCAACCGCTTCTTCGATTGAACCGACCATGTAAAATGCTTGCTCAGGTAAGTGATCGTATTCACCGTTCAAAATACCTTTAAAGCCAGCAATCGTGTCTTTTAGCGATACATATTTACCAAGAGCACCAGTAAATACTTCTGCTACGAAGAATGGTTGCGACAAGAAACGTTGGATTTTACGAGCACGGGCAACGGTTTGCTTATCTTCTTCAGATAGCTCATCCATACCCAAAATCGCAATAATATCCTTCAATTCTTTATAACGCTGTAATACACCTTGCACGCCACGAGCTACGTCATAATGCTCGCTACCGATCACTAGAGGATCAAGCTGACGAGATGTTGAATCTAGTGGGTCAACCGCAGGGTAAATACCAAGCTCTGCAATTTGACGAGACAATACAACAGTCGCATCCAAGTGAGCAAAGGTGGTTGCAGGAGAAGGGTCAGTCAAGTCATCCGCAGGTACGTATACCGCCTGAATCGATGTAATCGAACCAGTTTTTGTTGATGTAATACGTTCCTGAAGAACACCCATCTCTTCCGCAAGAGTTGGCTGATAACCTACCGCAGAAGGCATACGACCTAGCAGTGCTGAAACCTCAGTACCTGCTAGTGTATAACGGTAGATGTTATCGATAAATAATAGTACGTCACGACCTTCATCACGGAATTTTTCAGCCATTGTCAAACCAGTCAAAGCAACACGTAGACGGTTACCTGGTGGTTCGTTCATCTGACCATATACCAATGATACTTTGTCGATAACGTTTGAATCGGTCATTTCGTGGTAGAAATCGTTACCCTCACGAGTACGCTCACCCACACCGGCAAATACTGAGTAACCAGAGTGCTCAATCGCGATGTTACGAATAAGCTCCATCATGTTTACGGTTTTACCAACACCAGCACCACCGAATAGACCAACTTTACCACCTTTAGCGAATGGGCAAACCAGGTCGATTACTTTAATACCAGTTTCTAGCAATTCATTTGCAGGCGCTAACTCTTCTAGCTTAGGCGCTTTACGGTGAATTGACATGCGCTCTTTTTCACCGATAGGACCTTTCTGATCGATAGGCTCACCTAACACGTCCATGATACGACCGAGGGTTTCTTTACCCACAGGTACCTGGATTGGCGCGCCAGTATTGGTTGCTTCTAAGCCACGACGTAAACCGTCTGATGTACCCATAGCAATACAACGAACAACACCATCACCTAACTGCTGCTGAACTTCTAGAGTAAGCTCAGTTGCTTTAACGAACAATGCGTCGTACACCTTTGGTACGCTATCACGCGGGAACTCAACGTCGATAACCGCGCCGATAATTTCTACAATCTTACCTGTGCCCATATTGATTTCCTCAATCTTAAGCTTTAAAAACTTTTCAATAAATTATTGCGTTATACCGCAGCCGCACCTGCACAAATCTCAGAAAGCTCCTGAGTAATCGCAGCCTGACGAGCTTTGTTATATACCAATTCAAGATCGTCAATAAGATCGCCGGCGTTATCAGAGGCTGCTTTCA
The DNA here is from genome assembly GCF_048265365.1 of Kangiella sp. Taxonomy (NCBI): domain Bacteria; kingdom Pseudomonadati; phylum Pseudomonadota; class Gammaproteobacteria; order Kangiellales; family Kangiellaceae; genus Kangiella; species Kangiella sp. The sequence continues at coordinate 403,704 of NZ_JBLXBT010000001.1, read as the reverse complement.
TCGCAACCATACGCGCCGCTTGTTCACATGCGATATTTTCAACCACAGCTTGATAAACTTGTGACTCGATAAAACGAACCATTAATTTATCTAACAAAGGCTTAGCTTCTGGCTCATACAAATAATCCCAGTGATGCTTAAGCTCATCGTCTTCACCAGCCGGAAGTGGCAGCAATTGCTCAACTTCGGGGCTTTGTGTCATTGAGTTAACAAACTCATTGGTGACTACGAATAAACGATCGATACGCTTTTCATCGTAGGCTTTTAGCATAACCTTAACTGAACCAATCAGATCTTCGATTTCAGGTGTGTCTCCTAAGTTCGAAGTCTTAGCAACCACAGAACCGCCGAACTTGCGGAAGAATGAAGTCGCTTTGTTGCCGATTAGGCACAAGTCAATTTCGATATCCTGTTCTGACCAGGTTTTCATATCGTTTAGTGCTGCCTTGAATAAGTTAATATTCAAACCACCACATAAACCACGGTCTGTGGATACGACAATATAACCAACACGTTTTACATCTCGCTCTGAGACATAAGCATGTCGATATTCTGGAGTACCTTGTGCAATGTGCTTGATCACGTTGCGGATTTTCTCTGCGTACGGACGAGAAGCCGCCATACGATCTTGCGCTTTACGCATCTTACTGGCAGCAACCATTTCCATTGCTGAAGTAATTTTTTGCGTATTTTTAATCGACCCTATTTTGGTACGAATCTCTTTAGCGCCTGACATAGTATGTTTCCAGTCTTAATCTAATTAATTGGTTAATGCACAAAAGGGTGCTAAGCACCCCATTGTTTTTTACCAAGTTTGGGTAGCCTTAAATTTGGTTACCGCTTCTTCAAGTTTCTCTGCAACTTCGTCGTTGTAATCACATTTTTCATTGATTTCTTTCAACAAGTCAGCATGTTGATTCTTGAAGTAATCTAACAATGCAGATTCAAAATCACCGATTTTGCTGATTTCAACATCTTTCAAGTGACCTTTCTCTGCTGAGTACAATGAAACCGCCATTTCTCCTACCGATAGAGGAGCATATTGGTTTTGCTTCATCAATTCAGTAACACGTTGACCGTGTTCTAGCTGAGCACGAGTCGCATCATCAAGATCCGAAGCGAACTGAGCGAACGCTGCAAGCTCACGATACTGAGCCAATGCAAGACGAACACCACCACCAAGCTTCTTGATGATTTTAGTCTGTGCTGCACCACCTACACGAGATACCGATAGACCTGCGTTAACCGCTGGACGGATACCTGCGTTGAACAAGTCAGTTTCCAAAAAGATCTGACCGTCTGTAATCGAGATTACGTTAGTTGGTACGAATGCAGAAACGTCACCAGCCTGTGTTTCAATGATCGGCAACGCCGTCAAAGAACCGGTTTTACCTTTAACTTCACCGTTAGTAATCTTTTCTACATAATCAGCATTCACACGTGCTGCACGCTCAAGAAGACGCGAGTGTAAGTAGAATACGTCACCAGGATACGCTTCACGACCCGGAGGACGACGTAACAACAATGAAATTTGACGATAAGCCCAAGCTTGTTTGGTCAAATCATCATAAACGATTAAGCCATCTTCGCCGCGGTCACGGAAGTATTCACCCATGGTGCAACCAGAGAATGGAGCAATAAATTGCAATGCCGCCGCATCAGAAGCAGTTGCAGCAACAATGATGGTGTGACCCATTGCGCCGTGCTCTTCCAATTTACGAACGATGCCAGCAACGGTAGATGCTTTTTGACCAACAGCAACATAAACACAGATAACACCGGTGTCTTTTTGGTTGATGATGGCATCTACTGCAATCGCAGTTTTACCCGTTTGACGGTCACCAATAATCAACTCACGCTGACCTCGACCAACTGGGATCATGGCGTCAATTGACTTAATACCGGTTTGTACTGGTTGATCAACCGACTTACGCTCAATTACACCAGGTGCAATTTTCTCAACTGGTGAGAAACCGTCGTTATCAATTGGACCTTTACCATCAATTGGGTTACCTAGTGCGTCAACCACACGGCCTAATAGACCACGGCCAACAGGTACTTCCAAAATACGGCCAGTACATTTAGCAGTCATACCTTCGACGATATCAGTATAGTCACCAAGAACAACCGCACCGACAGAGTCGCGCTCAAGGTTTAAGGCCATACCGTACTTACCGCCAGGTAATTCAATCATTTCACCCGCCATAACGTCAGTTAGGCCGTGAATACGTAAAATACCGTCAGATACACTGACGATAGTACCTTCATTGCGAGCTTCACTCACGACTTCAAAAGAGTCGATACGCTTTTTAATTAGCTCGCTAATTTCTGATGGATTCAGTTGCACACTCATGCTTCTTCCTCACTAAGCTCTTAGCGTTTCGGAAAGCTTGTTGAGCTTACCGCGTACGGATCCGTCAATTACCATATCGCCAGCCTTAATAATCAGGCCACCAATCATCGACGAATCTACTTGTGTTTGAATATTAACTTTACGACCAAGTTTTGCCGTTAACTTTTCAGTTAAACGTTGCAATTGGTCATCGCTCAATGCTGTTGCAGATGTCACATCCACATCAACTGCTTTGTCATAGTCCGCCTTTAATACTTCAAAGCGACCTTTAATAGCTGGCAAAGCTTGTAAACGATGGTTTCTTGCAAGCAACTTAATAAAGTTTTCAACTTTATCAGTTATCTGACCTTCACTTATTTTCAAAAGCACTTCACCTTTTTGCTCAGCAGAAAGGGAAGGGTTACTGATAATATTGGCCACGTCGTCGTTGCTAACGGCTTGAGCGACAAAATCTAACATGCTTGCCCACTCAGATACATCCTGAGCGCCAAGAGCATATTCGAATGCTGCTTTTGCGTATGGTCTTGCAATAGTAGTCAGCTCAGCCATAGTTAACCCTTATAACTCTTTTACCAGCTTATCGAACAAGTCATTGTTCGCAGCTGCATCTATATTACGCTCGATTACTTTCTCGGCACCAGCTACAGCCAAGGTAGCTACTTTCGAGCGAAGCTGTTCACGAGCGCGGTTAACTTCTTGCTCAATTTCAGCCATAGCGCCATTTTTAATTTTCTCAGCTTCGGTACGAGCATCGCCCTTAGCAGAGTCAACAATTTCAGCGTGGCGTTTTTTGGCAGAGTCAACAATCTCCGCTGATTGTTGCTTTGCATCACGCAACAGTTCAGCGGCTTTCTCTTGAGCCAGCTCCAGGTCTTTTTGACTTCTTTCAGAAGCAGCCAGACCTTCAGCAATCTTGTCCTGACGTTCTTTGATAGCCTTAATGATGAAAGGCCAGACGAACTTCATGCAGAACCACACAAAGCCGACAAAGAAAATCATGTTAATAAATAGGGTAGCGTTGATATTCACGTCTATTCCCCCTCTAGTTGGTTAATCAAAAGTAATCGTTCGGTTGTTTGAATTAACCAATCAATGATTGCAGCTGAGCAACATATGGGCTTGCGAATGTGAACCACATACCGATACCAATACCGATCATGGTTACCGCATCAAGAAGACCCGCAACTAGGAACATTTTGGTTTGCAGCATAGGAGCTAGTTCTGGCTGACGAGCAGATGCTTCTAGAAACTTACCACCTAAAAGACCAAAACCAATCGCAGTACCTAAAGCACCAAGACCTAAAATCAACAACACACCTAATGCTGTAAACGCGAACAAAGTTTCCATTGTTTTCCTCCAATCGAGAAATAAAGTTAAATGTTAAAACTAAAAGTAAAACCTAAAAAAAAACTCTTTTGTTTAGTGGCAAGCCGTTACGACATACCTCTTGCAACTAGTGATCTTCGTGCGCCATGCTTAAGTAAACAATGGTTAGCATCATGAAGATAAAGGCTTGTAGCGTGATAACCAAAATATGGAAAATTGCCCATATCATGTAAGAAATACCACCACCAACAATTCCGCCAATGCCCGCGCTCATTAATACCGCAATCAAGATGAAGATCAGCTCACCCGCATAAAGGTTACCGAACAAACGCAGTGCTAATGAAACTGGTTTTGCCAACAGACCAATTGACTCCATCAGGAAGTTCACAGGAATCAGCAAAACTTGAACAAACTTATTTTTGCTTGAGAAAGGGTGCAGGGTTAACTCACCAATGAAGCCACCAAAACCTTTCACTTTAATGCTGTAGAAGATAATAAGAACAAATACACCTAAAGATAAACTAAAGGTAATATTGGCATCTGTAGTTGGTACTACTTTTAGATAATCTGCGCCTGCTTGGCTCGCTGCCCATGGCAATAAATCCACAGGGACCAAATCCATCAGGTTCATTAAGAAAATCCAGACAAATATGGTTAAGGCAAGCGGAGCAATCATAGGATTGCGACCATGGAAGGTGTCTTTAACGCTTTTATCCACAAACTCAACAATCATTTCTACGAATGACTGCCAGCGGCCTGGGTTCTCTACTTTGGCATTTTTAGCAACACGCCAAAATGAGAAGCAGAAAATGGCACCCAAAATAAAAGAAAAGAATAAGCTATCGATGTTAAAGGTCCAGAACCCTGCCTCTTGACAATGATTCCATACCCAGCCCTCGTCTGTTTTACACACTTGTGCGTTCTGCAGATGGTGCTTGATATATTCAACACTAGTTGGATTTTCTGATGAAGCCATTCTGAAGCCTTCTCTTTATCAACGTGTCTTAATTAAGACGATTTAACGATTAAAGGTACAAACCACTGTGATAACACGATAATCACATAACCGATTAACAGTGAAGGTGGGTGCACCGGTAATACTGTAAAAGCAAAAATCAGCAGCCCAATGGTCAGCAAAATCTTTAAACTTTCTCCAATTTTGAAAGCTTTTTGTACCGCCTCTGCTGCCTGAGCCCCTGATTTTCTAAATACTATTGTGGCAAATACAAAGTGTGCGACTATCACTATAAGACTTCCGACACCCAGCGACATGCTCACTTGCCAGGAAATCAGCAAGCCTATTAATACTAATGCTGCGCTAATACCTAACTGGAGTAGAACCATTTTGTAGGCCTGCTTTCGACCTTTCTTCGCTAATGATTCACTCATAAGGAGTTGCCCTTTCCCCATGCTATATAGCATAGGCTCACCACATATTCGGGCGGCAAGTATAAAGATTTAGTGCCCTTTAATCAACCAAAGCCCCTCGAAAAAAAACAAATTTTAAAGGCTTTTCATCCGTATAATCATTAGCATAGCTAATGACCCTATAATTTGTGTTCTAATCTTCTTTTATACCCAGATGTTGTAGTATTCCGTCTAACTCATCCAAGCTATGGTAGTTAATGACCAAACTACCTTTGCCTTTACTACCGTGGTTAATCGCCACGTTTGCGCCAATTTTCTCAGATAACTGTTCTTCTAGTGACTTGATGTGGTGATCTTTTTCAACGGCCTTTACTTTTTTCTTCGGTTCATTGATATTTCGAACCAGTTTTTCCGTTTCGCGTACCGTCATTGCCTTGGCAACGACAGTTTTAGCCGCTTCCGTCTGTTTAGCTGGTTCCAGCGACAAAAGTGCTCGCGCATGACCCATTTCCAGATCGCCACGCTCTAATAATGTCTTACAGTGCTCACTCAATTGCATTAAACGTAATAAATTAGTTACCGTGGTACGGCTTTTACCGACTGCGTCAGCAGTTTGCTGGTGAGTTAATTCAAACTCCTCCATCAACCGGTGCAGGGCATAAGCCTCTTCCATCGCATTGAGATCTTCTCGCTGAATATTCTCAATCAAGGACATGGCGATGGCAGCTTCATCGGGCACTTCTTTGATAATTACAGGTACTTCATGCAAACCCGCTCTTTGTGCTGCACGCCAGCGACGCTCACCAGCTATAATTTCATATTTATCTTTACCGACTGTGCGAATAACGATGGGCTGGATCATGCCTTGAGCCCTGATAGAGTCCGCAAGCTCATCCAAACCTTCTTCTGTCATCACACGACGTGGCTGATACTGACCAGGCTGCAAAAACTCAATCGGCATTTCTCTTAAATGGCGCTCCGCTTCTGGTGTCTCGTTAGCCGAACCATCGCCAGATTTCTTAGCTTGAGGTTTGCTCATGGCTCCACCGAGCAGAGCGTCTAACCCTTTTCCTAATCCTCGCTTACTCATTCTTATCCTCTATCACTCGATATTCTTCTGTGGTCGCACAGATTAAACCGCTTCGGTTTTATTGCGACGAATGATTTCACCAGCCAGTGCCAAATAGGCTTTTGAACCGCTTGAACCTCTGTCGTGATACATCACTGGAACACCAAAACTAGGCGCTTCAGCCAGACGTACATTACGCGGTATAACGGTTCGATAAACTTTATCAGCAAAGTGATTGAATAGTTGTCGCGAGACTTCCAGCGACAAACGGTTTCGTGGATCGTACATGGTTCTTAATATGCCCTCGATTTCTAAATCGGGGTTAATGTGATCCTGAACCTGACCAATAGTATTTAATAGTGCCGATAACCCCTCCAACGCATAATATTCACATTGCATTGGAATAATCACTGAGTCGGCTGCCACTAATGAATTTAATGTCAGCATATTTAAGGAAGGAGGGCAGTCAATCAACACATAGTCATAATAGTGATGAACTTGCTGGATAACCTGACGCAGTCGTTTTTCTTTGTCGTCTAGCTTTAACAGATGAACTTCGGCAGCAGTTAAATCTGCGTTGGAAGGTAAAACGTCATAGTTTCCAGCTTCTGAAACTACAATATGGCTTTTTGCCTCTACAGGCTCCATCAGTGAATCATAAACCGAAAGCTCTAAATCACCTTTTTCGACCCCAGAGCCCATGGTTGCATTACCTTGCGGATCCATATCAATCAGCAGTACACGCTTTCCTTCCTCAGCTAAAGATGCTGCCAGGTTTACGCTGGTGGTTGTTTTACCAACACCGCCTTTTTGATTTGTAATGGCAATTACATGCGCCACGCTTCACCTCTTATTCTATTTATGCAGTTTAGTTACTGCTTCTGTTTTAAGTAGATAAACCAACGACTTGCATTTACACCCGGCAACTTGACTTCATTCGCCTTCACTAACTCAATCGTTTCTGGCAATTCATCAAGCTCTTGCTGTGGGTATTGGCCTTTCATCGCGAACCAATGACCTTGCTCCGAAAGCAGATGATCCGTCCATTGCACCATGTCGGACAGACTGGCAAAAGCGCGCGAAAGAATGCAAGCATACCCTGATTGATTCTCAAAGTCTTGTACTCGCTGATTTATCACCGTCACATTATCCAGCCCCAACTCATAGACCACCTGCTTCAGAAAACGGGTCTTTTTACTGTTGGTATCGAGTAGTGTGAACTGTTTATCTGGATTTAAAATAGCCAATGGAATTCCCGGCAATCCGCCGCCGGTACCCACATCCAGCAAAGAGCTGTAATCCTTGATCGCAGGGGTTACTGCTACCGAATCCAGCAAATGTAAATCCAACGCTTCCTTCGGATTGGTTATCGCCGTCAGATTAAACGCCTGATTCCACTTGAGTAATAAAGAAAGATAATTAAGTAAACACTCACTTTCTTCTTTTGATAAATCTATACCAATATTCTGACATTTTTGATTAAAGGTATCTTGAAGCTTTAATAATTCCGGATTCACAAGCAATGTCTTCTTAAAATAAGTTTTTGGTGCCAGCCAAGCATTACATCAGGACTTAACGGAGAAAGGTCTGTAACTGATTATGCAGACTTTAAATGCTGGCGTTTTTTTAAATGCACTAATAACAACGAAATAGCCGCTGGTGTCACTCCCGATACCCGACCGGCCTGACCGATAGTTTCAGGTTTGATATTCATCAGCTTCTGTACCACCTCATTGGACAGCCCTTTGACCTGACTATAATCCAGATCCTTTGGCAAAGCTGTATTCTCGTTACGCAAGCTACGTTCGATTTCGTCTTTTTGACGATCAATATAGCCTGAATACTTGATTTGAATCTCTACCTGTTCTGCCACCTTTGCTGGCACCGCCTGCTCTAGCATGCCAGGTAATGCCATCAAACCTGCATAGGTAACATCCGGACGGCGCAACAACTCTTCACCTTTATAGGCACGACTTAACGGTTTTTCCAACTTTTGATTGAGCTGCTGACCAGCTGCGCTGTCAGGCTGAACGACTAAGTTCTTGATGCGGGTTGTTTCACGCTCAATCGCTTCTTTCTTATCGCTAAAGGCCTGCCAGCGAGTATCGTTAACCAATCCTAACTCGCGGCCTTTTTCGGTCAAACGTAAGTCTGCATTGTCTTCACGCAGAATCAGACGGTATTCAGCCCTTGAAGTAAACATACGATAAGGTTCTTGCGTACCGCGGGTAATCAAATCATCGATCAAGACACCGATATAGGCTTGATCACGACGTGGCGACCAGGCTTCTTTATCTTGCACTTGGAGAGCTGCGTTCATACCGGCAATCAAACCCTGAGCACCGGCTTCTTCATAACCTGTAGTGCCATTTATTTGACCGGCAAAGAACAGACCACCTATAAACTTGGTTTCCAAAGAGGCTTTTAAGTCACGGGGGTCAAAGTAATCATATTCAATGGCATAGCCCGGGCGCGTAATATGGGCACTCTCAAAACCTTTAATCGAGCGCACCAGATCCATTTGCACATCAAACGGCAAACTGGTTGAAATCCCATTAGGATAGAGCTCATTGCTGTTTAACCCCTCCGGCTCGACAAAAATCTGATGGCTATTTTTGTCGCTGAAACGCATAATTTTATCTTCGATAGAAGGGCAGTAGCGTGGGCCAACACCTTCTATTACACCCGAATACATCGGCGAACGATCCAGGCCACCACGGATGATGTCATGTGTGGCATCGTTAGTATGGGTTATCCAGCAGGATATTTGTCTTGGGTGCTGATCGGAGGTTCCCATAAAAGAGAAAGTTGGCACCGGGTCATCACCTGGTTGCTCTTCCATCATTGAAAAATCAACACTTTTAGCGTCAATGCGTGGCGGAGTACCGGTTTTCAGCCGATCAACTCGGAACGGTAATTCACGCAAACGTTGAGCCAACGCGATAGAAGGTGGATCGCCAGCGCGGCCACCGGAATGGTTCTGCATACCAATATGAATCAGGCCACCCAGGAAGGTACCAACCGTCAGCACTACTGCCGGTGCATAGAAATCTAAACCCATTTGGGTTTTCACGCCTTGCACCTGGCCCTGCTCAACAATTAGATCGACCACCGCATTCTGGAAAATGGTGAGATTAGGTTGGTTTTCTAAAATTTCACGAATTGCGCTTCGATATAAGCCACGATCTGCCTGTGCCCGAGTTGCCCGAACTGCGGGGCCTTTGCTGGCATTGAGGGTTCTAAACTGAATGCCGGCGCGATCAATGGCCTGCGCCATGGCACCGCCCAAAGCATCGATTTCTTTAACCAGATGCCCCTTACCAATCCCGCCAATCGCCGGGTTACAGGACATTTGACCGAGCGTTTCAATATTATGCGTTAGTAATAAGGTTTTAACGCCCATCCGAGCCGAAGCCAAAGCAGCCTCTGTCCCGGCATGGCCGCCGCCAATCACAATCACTGAATAATTTTCTGGGTAACGCATAATTTAACAATCTCAGGTAAACATTCGGTTATCTAGGCCGAACAGACAAAACCAACCCTTTCAAAGAAGGGAGCGAGATCATACCGATATTTGTATAACTTTTGAACAGGTTTTCACATTGATTTTCGTTCTTTTTATAATTTTTAGACGATCTTTCAATGGCTTAGGTTTAACTGTCTTCTTGCTGTTTATGGTATAACATTGAACATCAGACTGAAGGTTCACAATAAACAAGGGTTTTATGTTTGACTAACCATAACCAACAACATCAACAGCCTTTTGCCGAGAGTATTATTTTAACCTGTTTAGCACTGGTATTACTGGCTTTCACGACCAGTAGCATTCTTTTTATCGCTTATTATGTTTTTGATTTACCTCTTGCAAGCGAACCTCCGGCATCGATTCTCTCTGTTTCTGTATGCCTGGGCTTGTTGATTAGTTATGCCTCAATATTACGCCTCAGCCGTTCTTTTTTCTCGGCTGTTTTTGTGCCACAACTGAAGTCTTCACTATTTTGGATTGGTAGCTCAATATTGATTGGAGTTCTTTTTTCGATGATGGTGGTATGGTTTGCGCCTCTTTTTGAGCCGCCATCCGGGATCGATTCTACTTTTGAACAAATTATGTCTGGCGGTATCGGCTCAAAAACTCTGCTTTTTATCTCGGTGGTTCTACTAGCTCCTATTGGCGAAGAATATTTGTTTAGAGGTGTTCTACTATCCGGTTTATCCACGCGAATGAGGACAATTTCAGCTATTTTATTATCCTCAGTTGTTTTTATGGCCTTTCACCTACTAGAATACTACGGTTATTGGTTTGCTTTGGTGGCCATTTTTCTATTGGGGATATTATTAGCGATGCTTCGGCTACGTAGTCAATCTATGTTGGTGCCGATACTTTGCCACGCTAGTTATAACTTAATAATGTTAACCCTTGCTTAGTGGATTGACTATTTTCGCTAAACAACACAAGTGAAGGAGAAAAGGGTGAAACTTTTTATTCGTTTATTTATTTTCATATTAATTGCAGCAGGTTTAGCTTACGGCTATATCTGGTATAAAAATAAACAAGCTATTGACGATATATTCTCTCAACTTCGCATGTTTACCTCCGCGAGCTATGATACTACTTTTGTGAGTATTGACGGAAAGTCTGTTACCCGCGGTATTAAATTTACTTTTCCTGGTACCAGCACCGACGCCACCATTGATGAGTTTCAGATTGGCACAGGGAGTCTGATTGAATCTTTCAAATTGGTCCGCAGTATTGAAACCAGAAAGTTGAACGACGCACCTTCTTCAATGGTTCTTAAGGTCGACAACTTTCAGTTCCCACTAAGCTTAGATTTAGAGTCTGATCCTTCTTTTGCAACCGAGCCTGACTTTTTGACCCAAATACAGATGGCCGGTTGTGGTAATAAACGCACTGTTAGCATCAGTGATATGAATAAAATGGGTTATAACCAAATTTCCCTGGATTTAAATACCAGCATCAATTATGACCATCATATTAACCAGGCAAAATTTGTTGCCTATGCTGACGCTCGTGATTATGGAAGTTTTCAGGTTGATTTCCTGATGGATAATATCAGCCAAAACTCTCTGAACTCCAAGCTTAAGAATATCACTGTGACTATTAAAAATGATGGTTATGTTAATCGCTTGAATGAGTTTTGCGCAGATTTGGTGGGGGTGTCAAAAGAAGACTACTATCAACGCCACCTGGACTACGTTACGCATCTTTTATATAACGAATCCATTTATCTAAGTGATGAGTTCTATACACAATACGCTGATTATGTTGCTAATCCGCGCAACATTATAATCTCAACTTACCCTGATAACTCTATGGATCCTTTTCAACTTATGTCCATGTCACCTCAGCTTATGGTTAGCAGTTTGAATATGGCTATTACCATCAATGATCATGAAGTCAGACAACTGTTTGGTGCTCGACCTAACCCTGAAGACTTACCCGAGCTGGATGAGCCAATTAAAGTGGTTGATGACAGTATTGAAACTGTACAAGGGTTAACTTTACAAGATACCGATCCATCTCAACTTGCTAACTACATTAATTATCAAGCTTATTTCGATTATCGAGGTAAATCCTACAAAGGTGTCATTGAATCCGTAGAAGGTTCCGTTGCGCGCATCAACACACAGGTTTCCGCAGGTAATTATTTACAAATGCCTTTTAGAGTTTCCGAAATTCGAAATTTACAAGTTAGGCGGGAATTTAATAATGATTAACAATTGAACCTGTTTTCTGTTTTAAGCTAACTTGAAAAGTCCCGCCGTAGAGCGGGATTTTTTCATCTTGAATAAGTTCCTTTACTTTTCTCATATCTTACTGATTTATCTCATTTTATGCCTAGCGCTTCACACTGCTGTGACTGACAAAAAGCTTATTGTGAACTGCTTCATACATAACGCTTTGTAGCTATCAGGAGGTGTGCAATAATCGCACGCAATTTTGCATAATTTGATTTGATATCTTTTTGATACCAAGTAGAGCTAAAACTATGAAACTACTTAAACAACAGCAGCTTACAACCAAATTGTTAATCATCAGTTTGTACTTGTTGTCTGCCACAGTTCTTATTTTGGCCTTTTTTATTGATCGCCCAGTATCCGAGTCGTTGATGAGTCTTCGAGTCTTTCTGTTTATTTTGGTGTTACCTTTAATCACCAAACTGGTCGTTCAGCTGTACGCAGCACTCAGGTATTCATTCCTGCCGGTTAATCAGGGTTACTGCACCACAGTTCCTTACAAAGTCAGCGTTTTATTACCTGCCTGGAACGAGGAGGTTGGCATTGTTAAAACTATCGAATCAGTACTTCAGTCCAATTATCACGATTTTGAACTCATCGTTATTAACGATGGGTCAACCGATAATACTGATAAGCTGGTCCGTCAATTTATTGCTAACTACGAAAAAAGTTCAGACCTACAGGTTCCAATTAACTATTTGTCGCTATCCAACGGTGGCAAAGCGCGAGCACTCAATAAAGGTTTAGAACTAGCAACCGGTAATATTGTTATCACCATAGATGCGGACTGTATCGTTGATCGCAATGCTATCTATAAATTTATACAACGCTTCGATGATCCTTCAGTTGGGGCTGTTGCCGGAAATATTATCGTTGGCAACAAAAGAAAGCCTTTGGAGTGGCTGCAACAACTTGAGTATGTTTGTGGTTTCTTCTATAAGCGTGCTGACTCATATTTTAATGCCGTCCATATTATTGGCGGAGCAGCCGCAGCTTACCGTCGAGATGTGCTCGAAAACTTAAAAGGCTTTGATGAGGAGATCATTACAGAAGATATTGATCTTTCAATGAGTATTTTGAGCCATGGTTATAAAACACGCTATGCACACGATGCTGTTGTTTATACTGAAGGTCCGACGGAGTGGAAAGGTCTTCGCAAACAACGTTTGCGTTGGAAGTATGGTCGTATTCTCTGTTACTTCAAACATAAGGAGTTGTTCTTAAGTAACAATTCTCAGCACAGTCGTTATTTATCCTGGTTTATTTTGCCATTGGCAATATATGCGGAAATTATGTTGTTAAATGTCGGTTTATTTTTATCGCTATTCTACTGCTATGTAATAGCCAGTCAGGATTTTGCTTTGCTCGCTTCTGTTATACTGGTTTCTTCTTGCCTGGTTGGATTACAGATAAAATTAGACTCAAAACCCAGCTACCATAAGAACCTGATTCCATTTATACCTGTAGCCTGGTTGTTACTTTATGTAATCGAGTTTATCGAGCTGGTAGCTTTAACTCTGAGCTTACAGAAACTTTATAATCGGGAATCTGTTAAGTGGCAAAAATGGAATCGCATTGGTCTGCAACAGCAAACCGCTGAACAAACCTCCTAGTTCATTTTCCGATACAGAAACTACTGAATATTCGTCCTAATAAATCATCGGCGCTAAACTCGCCGGTGATTTCTGATAATGCATTTTGCGCTTGACGCAACTCATCAGCCAGCAACTCACCTGCATGATAGACTTCAAGCTGCTGCTTACCATTTTCACAAGATTGTAAAGCTCTATCAATCGCATCAAGGTGACGTCTTCGCGCAATAAATGAACCTTCAGAGGTTTGCTTAAACCCCACAATATCTTTTAACGTTTTTTTCAACTCATCAATACCAACGCCTGTTTTAGCACTCAATGGCAAGACTTTGTATTTTGTGTTATCACTGATCGACAGGGTGTCAGTTAGGTCTATTTTGTTTGCAACAATTAATAATTTATTTTTAAATTGTTCGAACTTTGTAAAATCTGGATCGATTTCGTGTGGGATAAAATTCTGAGTTTCACCAGCATCAGCTACCAAAATGATTTGATCGGCTTTTTCTATTTCCTGCCAAGCCCGCTCTATACCGATCTTTTCTACGGTATCTTCACTGTCACGCAAACCTGCAGTATCAATAATGTGAATCGGTAAACCATCAATATGAATATGCTCGCGTAACACATCACGTGTTGTACCGGCAATCTCAGTGACGATTGCTGACTCTTTCCCAGCTAACGCATTGAGCAAACTGGATTTACCAGCGTTAGGCTTTCCTGCAATAACAACAGTCATTCCTTCTCGAAGTATTGTTCCCTGTTGCGCTTCCTCTTTCAACTTTTTGACATCATTAATTATTGCATATAGATCTGTCTGTACTTTTCCATCAGACAAGAAATCAATTTCTTCTTCTGGAAAATCAATGGCTGCCTCGACATATATTCTTAAATGAATAAGAGATTCAACCAGTTGATTAACTTTGTTCGAGAACTCACCTTGCAACGATCGCATTGCTGAACGAGCTGCCTGTTCAGAAGTCGACTCAATTAAATCAGCTATCGCTTCGGCTTGCGCCAAGTCCAGTTTATCATTTAAAAAAGCTCTTTCTGAAAACTCTCCTGGCCGAGCAATCCTGGCTCCCGCTGCCAGCACTTCTTTAAGTACCATATCCAGTATAACCGGACCACCATGTCCCTGTAATTCAAGAACATCTTCACCGGTAAACGAATTAGGGGCTTTGAATAATATGCCTATGCCTTGATCAAGGGTGTGGCCACTATTATCTAAAAAGGGGAGGTAGGTTGCTTCACGAACCTTTATTGACCTGCCGAGAATTTTTTCTGCAATTTTTGTAGCATTCTTACCAGAGACTCGAATTATTCCAACGCCACCTCGTCCAGGTGGCGTTGCAATTGCAGCAATAGTATCTTGATTGGTCACTTAACTGTTCGTTTATTTACTTTTAGCTGCGTGTTGTTTTTCAATCTTCTTGGTAATGTACTGTTGTTGAGCAACTGAAATTAAGTTGTTGCACAACCAATAAAGTACTAAACCAGCAGGGAAGAACAACATGAAGACTGTGAATACGATGGGCAAATAACTCATGATTTTTTGCTGCATCGGATCCATGGTTGGAGACTGAGGCTGCAGTTTCTGCATCAGCCACATACTTCCACCCATCAATAACGGCAGTACGAAGTATGGGTCAGCAACTGACAAATCCTGTATCCAGGCGACGAAAGGCGCATGACGCAATTCTACCGCTTCAAATAATACATAGTACAAGGCGATGAAAATTGGGAACTGTAATATCATTGGAAGACAACCACCAAATGGGTTAGCGCCTTCATCTTTGTACATTTTCATCATTTCTTGTTGCATGCGTTGTTTATCTTCACCGTAGCGCTCTTTTAACTGCTGCATTTTCGGTGCCAATTTGCGCATATTAGCCATAGAACGGTACTGCGCGGCTGATAACGGATAAAGCAATGCTTTCACTACTAAGGTTACCAAAATAATGGCCAATCCCCAGTTACCAATAAACGAGTAGAAGAACTGCATTAACTTGTAGATTGGTAATCCGATCCACCACACCCAACTCAGATCCAGTGATTTTTCTAAACCTGGTGCTGCTGCTTCTAAACGTTTTAGAATTTTAGGGCCAACATATAAAGTAGCATTAATGATTGACTCACTTTGTGCTGGCACGGAAACCGTAGGCTGGATGAAACGAATAACGGTATCCTGATTAGGCTTTACCGTTGTGGTTATTTTAATTTGTTCCTGTTGTTCGGGAATCCAGGCAGAGATGAAGTAATGTTGTAAATAACCAATCCAACCACCTTGTCGAGTCACATTAACGGGTTCATCTGCTAAATCATCGACAGACATTTTTTCATACTTTCTTTCTTCAGGAGAGTATGCAACACCCATAAATGGTGACATGCCAAATGATGACTTTTCTTCCAGTCCGGTTGTCTTTTGATCGCGAATAAGCTCTGCTACAAAATTATAGGTCCTATCATTGGCCGATTGGTTGTTAACCTTATACTTAACGCCTATTTCATAATCATTGCGCTTAAACTTGAAGGTTTTTGTAAACTCAATACCTTCTTCATTGAACCAAGTCAACGGAATCTCTAACTCATCTTTGCCATCAGCTAATTGATAATTTTGTTGCTTAGTCTGGTAGGTGGCACGTGGTAATTGATTATCAGGCGCTCCATTACCTAGTAATGCACTTTTGGCTTGATACAAACGATCGCGATAATCAAATAAGACGACTCTTTCATTTTCACTATCAAGCTCGCGGTTATAATCATTAAGCTCTGCATAAACAACATCGCCACCGACTCTATCAATCTTCACTTTAAAGACGTCAGTGACCACCTCTATTAAATTACTGCTTTTAACATCACTGTCAGCAACAGCATCTTTCTGACCAAATTGTTCAACTTTTTCTTGTTGAGCTTCTGGGCCATAATCTTTCTGCCAAGCTTGATATAACAAGAAGGTGCAGATAGCAAAACCTAAAATAAAAAATCCGCGCATCGATTCCATAGCAATCTCTTTAATTCTTTGCGTGTTGTGTTAATCGTTTACCGGAGGAACCGGATCATGTCCGCCTTCACATCCAGGGTGGCAACGAGCAATTCGTTTTACTGTTAACCAGCTGCCTTTCATTGCCCCATGCTCTTGCAGTGCTTCTATCGAATAATTGGAGCAGGTTGGATAAAAACGGCACTGATTGCCCATTACCGGACTCAATACCTTCTGGTATCCACGTACCACACCAATTAATAGTCGATTGATCACTTGCTAGCCCTTTTCTGTAAACGAATCCACAGTTGTTCAAGGTGCCCGAATAATACCTTATTCGGTAACTGACTACTACCACGACGGGCTAATAAAACAATGTCATAAGCAGGTATTTGGTGTTGGTTTAACCGAAAGCTTTCACGGGCCAACCGCTTGATTCTATTACGATCAACGGCATTACGAACATTTTTTTTAGCAACGATTAGGCCAAGTCTTGGAAAGTCTTCAAGATTAGGAACAGCGAGCAAGGTATAAGGAGGGCAAACTAACTTTACAGGATTCTTGTTAAAAACCCTTTTGTAATCCTCTGCTGTGAGCAGGCGAAGACTTGTTGGAAAGTCAGCTAAAAGCTGTTTTTCACAAGCCCGCTTGCCGCTCACATCAAGGAATGCTTTATTTATCAGGCAGTTAAACGCTTACGACCTTTAGCACGACGACGATTGATAACCTGACGGCCATTCTTTGTTGCCATACGTGCACGGAAGCCGTGAGTGCGCTTGCGCTTGATAATGCTTGGTTGAAATGTTCTTTTCATCGGATTAACCCACTAGCCAATAAAATTTGAGCTGAATTTTCTGTATCGCCTGATTGCGACAACCAAAAAACAAGTACAGCCCTACTACAAGGACGCGAGATTTTATAGGATCTACAGCCTTTGTGCAATGATCTTATTGCTTATTTAACAATCTTTTACTGGTTTGATAACGGCGTAAACTTGTGTGTTTTTTAGTCACAATATCTTATCTAGTGTTTTAAATATTAAAAACCACAATATCATCTACCCACTCTTCAACTCCCTGACCAATTGTGGATATTTATTTTTCTACAAAAATGGCTTTATTGCTCATTTCACGTTGATTTCCCTATTTTTAGTTGAAAATTGGAAATAACCCCTGAATTTAGAAGTTAACCATCCTGAATCGTTCCTTTATCGAGTTGTTAAGCCTGTAATATTAATAAAGTTATTTAAAAGATCTTATTATTATTATTAGTGAGACCTTTTGCTGTGTATAAGTCACTTTTAGTTTATCATTTCAATTGGTTACAGACATAATAACCCTCTGTGTAAGATGTCTTTAAGTATAAGGATGAAACTTGCATAAGTATGGTTTTCTGGTGTTTCATCTTTCTATTAACAGTTTTATAGGTTTTTTATACAAGATATACCCACATATTGACTAAATATCGGCATTCAAACCATTTTTTGTACAGTTTTAATTCTAAGCCACTTTATCATCACCATTCGTTCTATAGTAAAAATATATAGGTAAAGTTGTGGATTATTTTTCTATCCGGATCTACACTTACCCATAATATTTTCAAGTGACAAAAAAGTGTTCGACATAACAAAAGAATTGAACGCTATCGAATAACCAAGTACTAGGACTCTAATAATAATGACGGGTAATGTTTGGCGGAGTTGTTTACAGAAGCTGCAGTCTGAGCTGTCGGCTACTGAATTCAACACATGGATAAAACCGCTTCAGGTCAAAGAAACTGATTCTGAGATGGCTCTGTATGCACCAAATCCTTTCTTCGTTGATTGGATTCGTCAGCAATACCTTGATCGAATCAATGAATTCCTTATTCAGCGTGACAATAATCAGCAGAAGCATATTTCGCTTCATGTTGGCAATGTCAGTCACGTTAGCAATGAGTCTGCTAATGCTCAACCGGTCAATAATCAGCAAAACTCTGTAGCTCCCTCCAGTTCAGGCTTTAGGCCTGTTGCGCAAAATCATCATGTAAATCAATCTTCCGGGTTTCAACAAAACAACCTAAACCCCAAGTTTCTTTTTTCAAGTTTCGTTGAAGGCAAGTCTAACCAGCTTGCTCGTGCAGCTGCTCAGCAGGTTGTTGATAATCCTGGCGAGGCCTATAACCCTTTATTTATCTATGGCGGCGTTGGCTTGGGTAAAACCCACTTGATGCACTCTGTAGGTAATTCCATTCTTGAGAAGAACCCCAATGCTCATATCGTTTATCTACATTCTGAACGGTTTATGGCTAATATGGTTAAGGCCTTACAAACGGGAACCATGGACAAGTTTAAGAACTTCTACCGTTCAGTGGATGCTCTGCTAATTGATGATATTCAATTTTTTGCCAATAAGGGCCGTACACAAGAAGAGTTTTTCCACACGTTTAACAATCTGATCGAGAAGAATAAACAGGTTATTATCACCTGCGATCGCTATCCTAAAGAAGTTGAAGGCCTTGAAGAGCGACTTAAATCTCGTTTTGGTTGGGGTTTAACGGTAGCGGTAGAGCCGCCCGAGCTTGAAACTCGAGTAGCCATTTTAATGAGCAAGGCTCAGAGTTCTAAGATAGAGTTACCTAACGAGGTAGCTTTTTTTATTGCTAAAAGAATCCGCTCCAATGTTCGGGAGCTCGAAGGAGCTCTAAAGCGAGTGATAGCTAATGCACAGTTCACAGGCAGAGCCATTACCCTGGATTTTGTCAAAGATGCCTTAAAAGACTTGATAGCGGCTCAGGATAAACTGATTTCGATAGAAAATATCCAAAAAACGGTAGCTAGCTATTACAAGATAAAGGTTTCTGATCTATTATCTCAAAGGCGCAGTCGCTCTATCGCACGACCGCGTCAAATGGCTATGGCTTTGGCTAAAAACTTAACCAATCATAGCCTGCCAGAAATTGGTGATGCTTTTGGGGGGAAAGACCATACGACAGTTTTACATGCCTGTCGTAAGATCGAGCAGTTAAAAGGCGAAAGCATCGATATTGAAGAAGATTTTTCAAACTTACTTCGGACTCTGTCCAGCTAATAACAAGGTGTCTATATGCGTTTTACCATAAGCCGGGATCAGTTGCTGGCGCCACTTCAATTAGTGAGTGGTGCTGTAGAAAAACGACAAACACTTCCTGTCCTATCCAATGTTTTAATGGTTGTTGATGATAGTAAGCTATCACTTACAGCTACTGATCTTGAGGTAGAATTAAAGGCTCAAGTCGATTTAGAAGGCGAGTTCGAGCCTGGCGAAATTACTGTACCTGCGCGTAAACTTTTAGACATTGTACGCAGTCTTGGTGATGGTGAGAACGTTAAGGTAGAGCAGTCTGAAACACGCTTAAAAGTGATCACTCCAAGCAGCCGTTTTAGTCTATCAACCATGTCTGCTAACGAGTTCCCTAACCTTGACGAAACTGTCAGCCTGGCTTCCCTTGAACTCACTCAAGACGTGCTTAAGAGTCTGATTGAAAAAACTCAGTTTGCGATGGCGCAACAAGATGTTCGTTATTACCTCAATGGTATGCTTTTTGAATTTGATAATGACAAACTAACGACTGTTGCTACCGATGGTCACCGACTGGCTCTTTCCCGCGCCAAAGCTTCGATTGATGCTGACGATAAAATAAGCGCCATTATTCCGCGTAAAGGCGTTACTGAGTTAGCTCGTCTTCTCGAACACAGTGATGACAAAGTTACTGTTAATCTAGGTTCTAACCATATTAAAGTGATAGGTCCTGACTATTCCTTCACCTCGAAATTGGTTGATGGCCGTTTCCCAGAATATGAAAAAGTCCTTCCCCGCAATGGCGACAAGATTGTCATTGCTGATCGCGAGCTGTTTAAAGAGTCTTTATCACGTGCATCCATTCTATGTAATGAGAAGTTCCGTGGTGTCCGCTTTATGCTTACCAATGAGCAGGTTCGATTGCACGCTAATAACCCGGAACAAGAAGAAGCAGAGGTTGAGTTTGGCGTCGATTATAAAGGTTCTGATTTAGAAATCGGTTTTAATGTTAGTTATATGATTGACGTTATGAACACCATCAAAACCCCACAGGTTAAACTGACTTTTATTGATGCCAATAGCAGCACCTTAATAGAAGAGGTCGATGGTGGCGAAAGCGTCTATGTCGTTATGCCGATGCGACTTTAACTATATTTATCCTGTTTAAGCATCCTTGATGCACATCCAATCTCTCACTATCCAAAACTTCAGAAATCTGCAGCCCTCGAGGCTGCATTTTTCTCCTCAGCTCAATATTATTTATGGTGATAATGCTGCTGGCAAAACCAGTATTCTGGAGAGTCTCTTCATCCTTGGTCACGGCCGTTCCTTCCGCACCAGCCGTCATACGAAACTAATTAATTACGAAGAAGAGTCTTTTACCCTGTTCAGCGAGCTTTACTCTAACAATGTCCAGCAACGCTTAGGGATTCAACGCTTTCGCAACAGTGACGTTAACATTCGTCTAAACCAAGAGCCTCTACCTAAACTCAGTGACCTTGTCAGTTTAATTCCCATTCAAGTACTGGCGCCTGAGCATTATGAGCTTCTTACTAAAGGGCCAAGCGGGCGTCGCAAACTGTTAGATTGGGGAGTGTTCCACGTGGAACATTCCTTTCTTAAGCGCTGGCAAGCGTGTCAGCGTATCATCTTGCAACGCAACAAACTTCTCAAAGGTAGTCAATCTTATAAGGACTTGGATGCATGGGACAGTCAACTAATCCCACTGTCTGAGCAAGTTAATCAATATCGGCAAGAGTACTGTGATTTACTCAGTCCCTATTTCAAAGATATTGTCAGCAAGTTCTTACCCGATGTTAATTTGTCCCTAGAATTTTACGAGGGCTGGCAAGGAAAAGACCTTCAGTCATTACTCAAAGAACAGTATCCAAAAGATAAAAAGCTTGGTTATACTCAATCAACCATCCAGAAAGCTGACCTTAAAATACTTTCCGGAAAAAGATTAGCAGCTGACTATTTATCACGAGGACAACAAAAGCTAGTTACTACCGCCATAAAACTAGCCCAATTAATTCTTGCCCAAGAAAGAGGGCAACAGTATCCTGTGTTCTTGCTTGATGATATTGGTGCAGAATTAGATGAAAATCACCAGAAATTATTGCTTAATTTGTTAGCGCAACAACCGAAGAATCAACAAATATTTATTACTTGTGTGCATTTAGATCCTCTCAAAAGCCTCATAAACAGGTATAATAACGCCAGGTTGTTCCACGTGGAACATGGGGCTGTTTCAATAGTAGAAGCCTCAGAAATGAATGCGCAATAAGCTCAATAGAACAATCATAAGGAATCCGTATGTCGGAAAATAACAGTTACGATTCGTCCAGTATTAAAGTATTGAAAGGTTTGGATGCTGTTCGTAAGCGTCCTGGAATGTATATTGGTGACACAGATGATGGCACAGGCTTGCACCATATGGTGTTTGAGGTAGTCGATAACTCAATCGATGAAGCTCTGGCCGGCCACTGTACAGATATTTACGTTACCATTCACAGTGATAATTCAGTATCTGTTAGAGACAATGGTCGTGGTATTCCTACCGAAATGCATGAAGAAGAGGGTGTGTCCGCGGCCGAGGTTATCATGACGGTACTGCATGCTGGTGGTAAGTTTGATGATAACTCCTACAAGGTATCCGGCGGTCTGCACGGTGTAGGGGTTTCGGTGGTAAATGCTTTATCGGAAGAGTTAAAGCTTACAATTCGTCGTGGCGGCAAGCGCTACGAACAGATCTATGTCCATGGTGTGCCGCAGGCACCACTAGAGGTTGTGGGCGACGCAGAAACCTCCGGTACAGAAATCCGATTCAAACCAAGCGATAAAACCTTCACTAACACCGAATACCACTATGATATTTTAGCTAAGCGCTTACGCGAGCTATCCTTCCTTAACTCTGGTGTAGGCATTCGGTTGGCGGACGAACGGTCCGGTAGACAAGATCACTTTAGGTATGAGGGCGGTATTAAAGCCTTTGTTGAATATCTAAATAGTAAAAAAACGCCAATCCACGAAAAGGTCTTCTATTTTACTCATGAGAGAGAAGAGGATGGGGTTACTGTTGAGGTTGCCATGCAATGGAATGATGGATTTCAGGAAAGCATCTTCTGCTTTACCAACAACATTCCCCAGAGAGATGGTGGTACTCACCTGGCCGGTTTTCGTGCCGCTTTGACACGTGGTTTGAATAATTTCATGGAAAATGAGGGCTACAACAAGAAAGGTAAGGTTAATACCACCGGCGATGATGCCCGTGAAGGTCTTACCGCAGTTGTTTCGGTAAAGGTTCCGGATCCTAAGTTCAGCTCACAAACCAAAGATAAACTGGTTTCCAGCGAAGTAAAAACGGCTGTAGAGCAGGCTATGGGCGAACATCTGAAAGATTTCTTACTAGAAAACCCTGGTGAAGCAAAGTCAGTAGTTAACAAGATGATTGATGCTGCTAGAGCGCGCGAAGCAGCAAGAAAAGCTCGCGAGATGACCCGTCGTAAGGGTGCTCTAGATATAGCAGGCCTACCGGGCAAGTTGGCGGACTGCCAGGAGAAAGACCCAGCATTATCAGAACTTTATATAGTGGAGGGTGATTCTGCGGGAGGCTCTGCCAAGCAAGGTCGTGATCGTAAGAATCAGGCGATTTTGCCGTTAAAAGGTAAGATTCTTAATGTGGAAAAGGCGCGCTTCGATAAAATGTTGTCTTCACAAGAGGTAGGCACGTTAATTACAGCCTTGGGTTGTGGTATTGGCCGCGAAGAGTTTGATGCAGACAAGACCCGTTACCACCGCATCATTATCATGACCGATGCGGATGTGGATGGTGCGCACATCAGAACTTTGCTATTAACCTTCTTCTATCGCCAGGTTCCGCAGTTGATTGAGAGAGGGTACATCTATATTGCACAGCCACCTTTGTATAAAGTGAAAAAGGGTAAACAGGAGCAGTATCTAAAAGATGATGATGCACTGGAAAATTATCTGACTCAAACAGCGTTGAATAATACAGAGCTATACATCAGTAAAGATGCTCCAGCTATTAGTGGTGAAGGCCTGGAACGTCTGGTCAATGAGTATCGTGACGTACAAACGACCATTCGTCGTTTGGCACAACTGTACCCTTCTAATATTTTAAATAGCATGATCTATCATCCAACGCTAAAGACCGAAGATCTTAAAAGTGAGCCTAAGGTCAAAGAGTGGATGGATACTTTAGCGGTCAAGCTGAATAAAGATCAAAAGAGTGGCGCTGTTCGTTTTAACTTTAATGTTCGAAAGGATAATGAGTTAGAGCACTATTTGCCACACTTTGTAATGTTCCATCATGGGGTGGAAAGTGAATACTTACTCTCAACAGACTTCTTTGCATCCGGTGATTATAAAAAGATATCATTACTTGGTGAAAAGCTCGAAACACTAATTGAGGAAGGGGCATTTGTTAAGCGTGGTGAAAAGATTCAGGAGATAGAATCATTTAAAGAAGCTTTAGATTGGTTGATGTCCGAAGCGCGTCGCGGACAAGCGATTCAGCGCTACAAAGGTCTTGGCGAAATGAACCCAGGTCAACTTTGGGAAACCACAATGGATCCAGCTGGTCGTCGCATGTTGCAGGTTACGATTGAAGATGCTGTTGGAGCGGATCAGTTGTTCACAACCTTGATGGGCGATCAGGTAGAACCAAGACGAGAGTTTATTGAAAATAACGCTCTATCGGTATCGAATCTGGACGTTTAACCAAATAAACCAGTAAAGATTCAATAACAGTATGAAGGGCCGCTATTTGCGGCCTTTTTTATGTGCCAATAGAGAAGTGAGTGCTGACTCAGTCTGGGGGGTGGACAAGAGCTTCTCGTACTCGGGTAGAGCTTCTTGGTCGGGAGCAGACAGCTTTGGATATTGAATCGGTAATAGCTTTAAATTGTCGAGAACTATTTGAGAAACAATGGTCCGCATGGCGGGTTTATTATCCGCGGGGATAATATACCATGGTGCCCAAGGCCGAGAGGTATGTGAGAGTGCTTCTTGATAGGCGTATTGATAAGAATCCCACAGTTTACTTTGCTCGATATCATTTTTAGAGAACTTCCAGTTTTTAGCAGGGTCATGGATTCGGGACAGGAATCGTTGATGTTGCTCTTGTTGTGAAACATTGAGAAAAAACTTAAGGACTAAGGTTCCATTTGAGGCAAGGTGGCGTTCGTGATCATTAATCGATTGGAATCTGGACTGCCAGAATGAATCATTAATAATGGGGGGCTTGCTGGTTGAGAGTTGGACATTACTCAAGTGTTGGTTGGCGAGAAAATGAGGATTAACCCGCACGACGAGCACTTCTTCATAGTAGCTTCGATTGAAAATACCTATTCGACCACGTTCAGGCAGAGCTTTTGCAGTTCGCCACAAAAAATCATGTTCAAGCTCTTCGGCTGAAGGTTGTTTAAAGCTGTGAACCTGGAATCCAGCAGGGTTGACCCCTTTAAAAACCTTGCGAATAGTGCTGTCTTTACCTGCAGCGTCCATGGCCTGGAATATAAGCAGGATGGAAAAGCGATTGTCGGCATATAAAGTATGCTGCAAATGGTAAAGTTGTTTGCGGTTGTCTATAAGTTGAGCCTTGTAATTGGAATTGGAATCAAGTTGCTGTGGCAAGGTTGGATAATCACATAGCTTTATTCCGGACTCAAAGGGTACGGAATAATCATTAATGACGCAGTCAGCTGGTAAATCAAATATGTCATGGTCAAAGGACATAGCCTGAATCCTAAAGTAACGATAGAGTTAAGATGATGGAATTTAATCTTAGAAACAAGAGCTAAAATGTAAACTTACCAATATGAGGAATCAGTAGCTTGCGATGTGTTGGCACAGGAGTATGATAGAAAAGGAGTAAAAACAAAAAGGAGCTAATATGACTGTTGCAAAGGTTACAGAAATTATTGCAGACTCAAAAGATAGTTTTGAAGATGCGGTGAAACAAGGTATTCGAAGAGCCAACAAAACCTTGGATCAGGTAAAGTCAGCTTGGATTAAAGAACAGCAAGTGGTTATTAAAGATGGTGAGGTGGAAAAGTTTCGTGTGGTCATGAAAGTTACCTTCCTGTTAAAAGATTAAAACCAACAACTTTAACAAGAGCCCACGCAAAGACGTGGGCTTTTTGCTATTTACTGCCCAAGATTGACCCTAAAAGGCCGCGAACAATTCTGCGCCCAATACCTGAACTAACCGTTCTGGCAAGAGTTTTAAAGAAAGTCTCGGAAACAGATTGACGATTTGAGCGTCGCTTTGGTTTGGTTTTTTGGCGAATATCTTTAGCCTCTTTCATTTCCTTAGCTTGCCTCTTCTCAAGTTCTTTCTCTCTTTCCAACAGAACTTCATAAGCAGATTGACGATCTATAGCTTGATCATAGACATCTTTAAGCTCAGAAGAATCAAAAATGGTTTGCCAGTCTTGATCGGACAAAGGACCAATCTGAGAAGATGGAGGGCAGATCAGAGTTTGTTCGACGGGGGATGGACGCCCTTTATCATCAAGAACAGAAACCAACGCTTCACCGACTGATAACTGAGTAATAACAGACTGAGTGTCTAACAAAGGGTTAGGACGAAAGGTTTCAGCGGCAGCTTTGATGGATTTTTGATCTTTTGGTGTAAAAGCGCGTAAGGCATGTTGGATTCTATTCCCTAGCTGTCCTAAAACAGAATCAGGAATATCCGTTGGGTTTTGAGTAACGAAGTAAACACCCACTCCTTTAGAGCGTATTAGCCGCACAACTTGTTCGATACGTTGCAATAAGATTTTTGGGGCGTGGTCGAAGAGTAAATGTGCTTCATCGAAAAAGAAAACCAGGCGAGGTTTGTCCGGATCACCAACTTCTTCAAGCTCCTCGAATAATTCGGAGAGCATCCACAACAAAAAGGTGGAGTAAATCCTAGGATTTAACATCAATTCACGGCTGTACAACAAGCTAATATAGCCTTTGCCATCAGAATTAACCCGCATTAAGTCGTTAATATTAAGGGCGGTCTCACCGAAAAAATGATCACCCCCAGAGTTTTCTAATACCAGAAGCTTGCGGATTATGGCGGCAACCGTTTGAGAAGTAACAAGGCCGTAATTGCGACTAATTTGTTGACGATTATCAGCAAGCCAGTTGAGCATGGAGCGGAGATCTTTGAGATCCAATAAGAGCAGGCCTTGTTCATCAGCAATATCGAAGGCAATATGAAGGACACCTGTTTGGGTATCATTTAATTCCAAAAGGTTAGAAAGAAGTAACGGCCCCATTTCAGAGATAGTCGTTCTAACAGGATGGCCGTTTTTACCAAAAACATCCCAAAACAAGACAGGGTTAGAGCGAGGCTGATAATGAGGTATTTGGATTTTATCTATACGCTCAGTAATTTTAGGGTGGGAGGTAGCGGCTTTTGCAATCCCACTGAGGTCACCTTTAATATCAGCAGCGAAAACAGGAACACCCATATTTGAGAAAGATTCCGCAAGTACCTGTAGGGTTACAGTTTTACCGGTACCTGTTGCACCAGCGACCAGACCATGTCGGTTAGCCATCTTGGAATTGAGATAAATATGTTGCTGCTGAGGGTTGCCACCAATGAGAATCATGAAGTCGATCCAGCTATAGTTGATAACTCAGAATAATTTATCAGGGCGAAAAGGCAAGAGAAACATTCAAGTAGATAAGTTGAGTAGGCATGACAATAGTCAAGAAATGGTAAAAAAGATAAGGTAAAGTAATAAAAAACAGAGGAGGGGTTATGGATTTCGATCTATTGCTTAGTAATACCATTAATTCTAGCCAGGAAAAAACAACCAACAGTGTTTTTTGTGACAAGGAAAATCAACTGGCAGACATAAAGTTAGTGCAGGTTGATATGAACAACCAATGCTTTATAACAGATGATAAAAGCATAGCATTTGGTGATGCACAATATGTGGTGTTGCAAAAACCAGTTTACGAAAGTCTAGAAGAATACCAAAAAGAGACCGGGAACCTAAACTACTCCAATTATCGTATTGAAATGAGTGATCAGTTCACCATCACGGGTCAATGCGTATACTGCCAAAAAGAAGATGGCTTATGGAAAGTGTTACGGCTGCATAAAAACCATATTTTTATAATTCTATTATCTGAAAAAAATATTACTAACATAGATGTTATACATAGCAATGGTCGATCAACTTTTGGTAAAGAAGAAGATCGGTATACTGGAGAAATTAAAGAGGTCGATTTAAACACTGTAGACATCGATGAAAAATGGGTGCGAAAATTTCCTCCTGAGTTGCTTTTTAAATACCAGGCACTACCACTATATAAAAAAGGAAATCTTTTAGAAGTGGCATTCACCAACCCAAAACAGATTGACGCGATACAAGTGTTAAGTTTTATTGCGGGCTACAACATTGATCCGGTAAAAGCCAACAAAAGAGAATTATTGGAATCATTAAGCAGTATTGTCCAGTTCCAAAATGAAAAAGAAGCATTAAAAGAGCTAGAAAAAGTTGGCATTAATTCTAATCAAAGTTTAGCG
This sequence comes from Kangiella sp., assembly GCF_048265365.1. Lineage (NCBI taxonomy): Bacteria > Pseudomonadati > Pseudomonadota > Gammaproteobacteria > Kangiellales > Kangiellaceae > Kangiella > Kangiella sp. The sequence continues at coordinate 375,663 of NZ_JBLXBT010000001.1, read as the reverse complement.
ACCAACGAAATAGAAAGTCTTGGTAAGAAGAAGGGTATTATCAATTTAATGGCATCTGTAATTACAGATGCTATAGACAAAGGGGCATCCGATATTCATCTTCACCCTAGAGCAAAGTACTTAGAATTATTATATCGAATGGACGGTACACTGACACCCATTAGAAAACTAGATTTATCATTACACCAGGCACTAGTGAGTCGAATAAAAATTATTGGTGGTATGGATATTGCTGAAAGACGATTACCGCAAGATGGACGTATAGAGTATACAGGAAATGGCAAAAACATTGATATGCGTATTTCGATTATGCCGACGGTTTATGGCGAAAGTGTCGTCATTCGGATTCTGGATAGTTCACAAGGGTTACGAGATATAAAAGAGTTAGGCTTAACAGAAAAGGATACGGAAAAATTCGTTAATTTATTACATTCGAGCTATGGAATGTTTTTAGTAACAGGGCCAACGGGTTCAGGTAAAACGACAACATTATATGCAGCAATTAATGAGAAGATAAAAGAAGGACCGCACATTATTACAGTGGAGGAACCGGTTGAGTATAAGATGGAAGGGGTCACACAAATACCGGTAAATCATAAAATTGATTACACCTTTGCACGCGCACTGAGAAATATTCTAAGGCATGACCCTGATGTGATCATGGTTGGAGAGATTCGGGATGGTGAGACAGCCAAGATTGCCGTGGAAAGTTCATTAACAGGACATCTGGTATTAAGTACGTTACATACCAATAGTGCAGTAAGTACTATTACGCGGTTGATTGAAATGGGGGTTGAAGCTTATCTATTAAAAGATGCATTGGTTGGGATTCTGGCACAAAGATTAGTTAAAAAGAATTGTCCGCATTGTTTGGAAGAAGAAACAATTCCGGCTTCCATACTAAAAGAGATTAAGGCAGCAAAAAACGATAAGTTTTATAAAGGTGTTGGTTGTGCTGAATGTTTCAATACCGGTATAGCTGGAAGACGTTCAGTGTACGAGCTATTAAGCGTAACACCTGAAGTTGCGCAAGAGATCAACGAAAGCTTGGATATCAACAAGCTAAGCCAGGTAGCACAAAAACAAGGAATGGTGGGTCTGGCTGAAATGGCGTTAGATTTAGCAAGAAAAAAAGAAATTTCAGCTCTGGAAGTCTATAAAATAAGAGCTAACGCGAGCCAGATAAAAACCTTGGAAGAATAATGTCACCCTCTTATATATAAAAGCGTCTAACAGTTAACAAAAGTGAAACGATGCTATGGAAGCCATTGGTATTTAAATATAATTTATTGTTTCATAAGGATTAAGAGGGGATAAAATGAAAAAAATAGCGATCTTAACGATATTATTTGTGGCTTTAACTGGCTGTAAGTCTGATTCAGACTCGCCTAATTTGAGAACCGAGATGGTTTTTAGCAAAGCTGATGGTGAGGTTACTCAAGAGTTTGAATATGGCGAAACAATTTATTTCGAAGTCTATGTGATTAACCAAAATAAGCTAAATACAGCAGTAATGACTTATGGAGACTGTGAAGGAGTCAACATGAGCATTATATATGGAAATGAAATTGTTTGGACAGAAGAAGATCGAGGTATCGGTTGCGGAGCGGTAATCAGAGAATTGATTATTTATCCGCAAGAGAGGTTTAAAATTTATGAAGGAAAAATAGATTATTTTGATGAAGAAACTATGACCGTTGTAGATTTTCTGCTGCAACCAAATACTTACCATGTTGAGGTTGAGTTAGTCGATGACTATGGTGGCTTTAGTACTAAGGATTTAACAATACTTCCTCCACCAGAAACAGCTCAATAGTATTACCAGAGATTAAACGGGGCCTGTTGGCTTCAGTTTTTATATGACGGGAAAAGTTTGGATGTCGTAAATTACCTTATAGATTTGGGATTAAGGTTGAAGCGAAAAATATTGCTAAATATAAAATATAAACAGGGGAAGAGTATGAAAAACGGTATGTTATTTATAGCTGGATTAGTAGTGTTGGGTTTAACCGGTTGTAAAAGTGATAATGAAACAAAATTAGAAGCAAGTTTAACAATGAAGACTTGGGAATATGGAAATCAGGAAATAATTTATGGAGAAGATAAAGCCATTTTTTCAGAACGTGAGCCTATTGCATTCGATATGAAGTTAACCAATAGAGGCCTTAAAACAGAAAGAGTAGAGTTTACGTGCGGCTTTGATGTTATTGAAATATATAATGCAAATGGTGAAAAAGTTTATGACTCTGAACAGGCTCCTGTAGGATGCTCACCTTCATTAAGTATTGAAGTGGTCTATATGGGAGAGTCGATAGGAACACCAACACTGTGGGATCAAGAATTGTTTCTGATAGATGCTGAAGGAGGTGAAAGAGGGAGTACTGGTGAGTATCTTCCACCCGGAGACTATACTGTTACTGGGTATGCTGAAGTTTATATCGAATCAGTCGGTTCAACAATCATTCCACTGCCAAAAGAATATAGTCTTACGATAGAAGCATCGGAATAAGAAGTGTAACAACTTTGAGGTAGTATTAAGTGTAATTAAAAAAAAGGAGCCGATGGCTCCTTTTGTCATATAAAAGAACTAAAGTTTAGACTCAATATCCGTAAGTTTCTTTTCCAACTCTTCCAGCATCAAGCGTGTTCTCTGTAAGACTTTAGTCTGTGCGTCAAACTCTTCGCGAGTAACCAGATCAAGTTTGGCCAGATGGCTTTGCAAAACTTGTTTAGCCTGTTTGGCAAACTCATCCCCTGTGTCTTTGACAGACTGGGGGATCGCATCTGAAAGTTTGTTCGCAATATCATCAAGAACTTTAGGATCTATCATGTTGACCTCTTTGCTTACCAGAGCGGTGGCTTAACTCTTGCCAAGTATAGAACGGCGAAGATACTTGCGAGTGCCAATACAAAGAAAATTAATCGCTTGTTACTTTCAGAGGCATGAAACATTTTGATGCCAAATAGAATATAGGTGACGATAAGCAAAATTTTAACCGTTAACCAGGGCTGATGATGCGGATACATTTTAAATTGCACCATTAATACTATCCCGCTGGCAAGTAAGAAAGTATCGATAACATGCGGTAATATTTTAACGACTTTTTTCTGTAGAATTTGACTGCCTCTGAATAACCAGACGCTACGAATAATAAAGCCCAAAACAGTCAGGGCGGCTAAACTCATGTGAAAATGTTTTAACGCTAGCATGTAACTTTGGTTACCTCTATTTGATGACGATTAACATAAGCTTCGAGAGCAGATTCAAGTCCCGCTAAAGTATTTTGTGGTACTTCAGCACGAATCAGCACCTGCTCTGAAAAATCGGTTTGCACAACCTCGGCCTGCGCCTCTTTGAGCAGGTATTCTACCTGTTTTTGTAACTCATAAGCACAGGTAAGATCAATTTTCTGAGTATAAATACGAGAGCCGAGAGTGATTTGATCGATAGCTTGTTTAACTGAACCGCCATAGGCGCGGGCCAGTCCACCAGTTCCCAATTTAGTGCCACCATAATAGCGCGTAACGACTGCGGTAATATCTCCAACATCACTATGCTGTAAGACATTTAGCATGGGCATACCGGCAGTGCCGTTGGGCTCGCCATCATCGGAGCAGGCTATTAATGTTGTGCTCGCCGGATTACCGACGATATAAGCCCAGCAATGATGGGTGGCATCGGGTTCGGTTTGGTTGAAATGGTTTACAAAGGCTTTGGCGTCTTCAACAGTTGGCGTAAATGCCAATCGGGCGATAAAGCGACTGCCCTTTATCACTTCCTCAAACGAAAACGGGTGCTCAACACTATGTTGAGGCACCCGATAACCGGCAAGTTCTTTCTTTACGGCATCCGACATTAGTGGATATTAATCCAGATGCTCGCGAGTAAGATTGCGAGGGCCTGTTGCAGTGACCAGCACTTCATCTTCAATACGAATACCGCCGAAAGGCTTAAACTGTTCAATCTTGTCCCAGTTAATGGTTTTGCCATGTTCGGTTTGCTTCAGATCACCCAGCAAGGAGTCGATGAAATAAAGGCCGGGTTCAATGGTCAGAATGTTGCTGACTTCGATATCGCGGGTGTTGCGCAGGAACGGGTGTGCCTTAGGTGGCGGAGCTGGATCACCTTCTACATTAGCCTGGTGACCACCCACATCATGTACCTGGAGACCAATGTGATGCCCCAGCCCGTGCGGGAAGAAAGTCGATGTAACGCCTGCTTCAACCATAGACTCTGGCGACATATCACAGAATTTGTATTTATTGAGTAGCTTGGCTATCTCATGATGGGTTTCAATGTGCAGATCAACGTAGGATTGACCACTGACCACCTTATTACAAATACGCTGCTCTAATGCATCCATATCACCAATAAGCTCGGCAAACTCATTCTGCTCATAAGCATAGGTGCGTGTAATATCCGCGGCGTAATTGTTATATCGAGCACCGGCATCAATCAGGAAAGTTCGGTGTTGCTGCGGCGCGGTATTGTTATATAAGGTGTAGTGTAAAATAGCGGCGTGTTCGTTGAGAGCAACGATACTGCCATAAGGCAGTTGATGTTCAGCGTGACCGGTTGCTAGCAAATACGCCAAATGAATCTCAAGTTCCGAGCCATTCTTAAAGAACATATCGCGGGCAGCCATGTGGCCCACGGCAGCACGCTTGTTGGCACGTGAAACACACTCAATCTCATAGTCAGACTTGATCGCTCGGTGCCAGTTAATTTCGTTCATGAAATAACCGGGATTAACGGCTGTGAAACCATCTTCGTCAAAAGGACGCCCCATTTCTCCAATATAAGCGACATTACCCGTAGTTGGGACGTGCGAAAGCACTTCATCTTTAGTCCGGGTCATCACAATATCAAAGTGCTCAACCCAGAAGCCTTCCGGATCACCGGCAACATAGTGCCAGAAATCAACAGGTTGGTAGTAACAGAGCTTACGTGTACCATCCGCAGAGATGATCAGGACGCTATCGTGAAGATCATCCAGGGGGACAAAGCTATTAAAATGGAAATTGGACTTGAAGGGATACGACATGTCATCGAGGAAGATGCCATGCTGTGAGCCAGCCGGAATGACCAGGTGATCGAAGTCATGATTTTCCATGGCTTTTTGGTAGCGCTGAGTAACAACATCAATATGATGCTTGAATAAAGGCGCCAACGAAGAATCGTGCATAAAGTTTCCGATTGTGGTTAATCAATAGTGGCACCATTATTCCAGAAATCACGCCCGATCAGAAGGGTAGTCGGGGGCTTTCGTTTCCGATTAAACTTCGCTATGATTGGTCAGACCAGAAGTTTGAATTGTGTCTGCTGACCTCCAGCAGTACACTGGTTTCCTTTATTTTAGCGATTGAGATGTGCAAACTAGACTCACCCGCTAGAACAATTACCGCCAAAGCATTTCTTGCTAAAGATTGGCAGCCAGCAATGGAGATTAAGAATGATATTTGAAGGTCAATCGATTCAATGCAGATTGCACCCTACCGGGATTGCTGAAGTCTGTTTTGATAATCAGAAAGAGTCGGTCAACAAATTCGACCGCGCCACCTTAGAAGAATTAAGAGACGTTATTAAACTGCTGAATGATAACTCTGATGTAAAAGCAGCCATGGTTACTAGCGGCAAGCCCGTGTTTATTGTAGGCGCAGATATTACTGAGTTTTTAAGCTTGTTCGCCTTGCCTCGCGAAGAACTGATGAAGTGGACAGTCGAAGCGAACTCAATTTTTACCGGTTTTGAAAATCTACCATTCCCAACAGCTGCCGCCATTAATGGTATTGCTCTGGGTGGCGGTATGGAAATGTGCTTAAGTTGTGACATGCGTATCGCGTCTACTAAAGCGCAGGTAGGATTGCCAGAAACTAAACTAGGTTTGATTCCTGGATTTGGCGGTACGACCCGTCTACCACGAGTGATTGGTGCAGATAATGCTTTTGAGTGGATTGCAGGTGGTAAACCAAGCAAACCGGATGCGGCATTGAAAATCGGTGCGATTGATGCGGTGGTTGATGGCGACAGTTTATTTGCGGCAACAGAAAGAATGTTGCTCGAAGCTATAAAAGGAAAACTGGATTGGAAAGGCCGTCGTGCAGAAAAGACTGGCCCGCTTAAACTTAACAAAATTGAAGCAACCATGTCCTTCATGACTTCTAAAGCTTACATCGCAGGACAGGCAGGCCCACACTACCCGGCTCCAATTAAAGCAGTAGAGGCAATTGAAAAAGGTGCAGGCTTACCGTTAGAAGAAGCGATTAAATTTGAACACGAGGCCTTTATTGATGTGGCTCTTAGTCCGCAAGCTTCGGCGTTAATTCGTTTATTCCTCAATGATCAGGTACTAAAGAAAAAAGCCAAGCAAGCGTCTAAAGCGAAAGATGTTGATGTGAAGGCAGCAACGGTTTTGGGTGCAGGCATTATGGGTGGCGGTATCGCTTACCAGTCCGCTTCGCGTGGTGTCCCGGTGATTATGAAAGATATTCGCCAGGAAGCACTTGAGCAAGGTATGAATGAAGCCATTCAGTTATTCGGTAAGGGTGTTAAATACGGCAAAATCAGCACCGAAAAAATGGCGCAGGGCATTGCCAGCATCAAACCAACCTTAAGTTACGATGAAATCAAGCATACCAACATTGTTGTTGAGGCGGTGGTTGAAAATCCGAAAGTTAAAGAAGCGGTGTTAAAAGAAGTGGAAGGGATGATGCCAGAAGACGCAATCATTTGTTCGAACACATCAACTATCTCAATTGATCGTTTAGCGGGTGCTTTGAAACGCCCAGAAAAATTCTGTGGTATGCACTTCTTCAACCCGGTACACAAAATGCCATTGGTGGAAGTGATTCGCGGTAAAGATACATCGGAAGAAACCATTGCCAGCGTGGTGGCTTATGCCAGCGCAATGGGAAAATCGCCAGTAGTAGTTAACGACTGCCCAGGCTTCTTCGTAAACCGCGTACTATTCCCTTACTTCGGTGGTTTCACCAAACTGTTACGTGATGGTGCTGACTTCCAGCAAGTGGATAAAGTCATGAGTAAAAAGTTTGGTTGGCCAATGGGTCCGGCATATTTGTTAGATGTCGTGGGCATGGATACAGGAAAACATGCTGCTGAAGTGATGGCGGAAGGTTTCCCGGATCGTATGAGCAAAGAAGAAAAAGATGCAATTGATGTGATGTTTGAAAATGATCGCTATGGCCAGAAAAACGGCAAAGGTTTCTATGTGTATGGAACAGATAAGCGAGGCAAACCAACTAAAGAAGCCGATCCAAAAGCTTATGACTTGTTGAAAGAAGTCTGTCAGGACAGCAAAGAGTTCAGCGATGAAGAAATCATCGCGCGCAACATGTTGCCAATGATTATTGAAACTATTCGTTGTCTGGAAGAAGGCATTATTGCCAGCCCAGCGGAAGGTGATATGGCACTGATATATGGTTTAGGTTTCCCTCCTTTCCGTGGCGGTGTATTCAAGTATGTTGATGATAACGGCATGCAAACGATTGTTGATCTAGCCAATAAGTACAAGCATTTAGGAAAAGCTTACGAGCCAACCGAAGGCATGTTGGCGATGGCTAAAGACAACAAAAAATTCTACAACGCATAACCAGAGGGGAAAGAGAAATGAATGAAGTAGTAATAGTTGATGCCATTCGTACCCCAATGGGGCGTTCGAAAGGTGGTATGTTTAGAAATACTCGTGCCGAAGAATTATCGGCTCGCTTAATGCAAGGTTTACTGAATCGTAACAGTGCGCTTGATCCGGCCGATGTTGAAGATGTGATATGGGGTTGTGTCCAACAGACTTTAGAGCAGGGCTTTAATATTGCGCGAAATGCGATGCTTAAAACCAGTTTACCGCATACGGTAGCAGGACAAACCGTTAATCGTTTGTGTGGTTCATCGATGCAGGCGTTGCATACCGCTGCCCGTTCAATCATGGTTGGCGACGGTGATGTTTTTATTATTGGCGGTGTCGAACACATGGGACATGTACCAATGAATCATGGTATCGATTTTGACCCAGAATTGGCCAAGTACACAGCTAAAGCATCAGGCATGATGGGCCTAACGGCAGAAATGCTGGCGATTATGCATAAAGTGTCTCGTCAGGAGCAGGATGAGTTCGGCTACCGTTCGCATCAGTTGGCGCATAAAGCGACTATCGAAGGTCGTTTCAAAAAGGAAATTCTGGCAATGGAGGCGCATGATGAAACAGGAGGCCTTCGTTTGTATGATTTCGATGAAGTGATTCGTCCGGAATCAACCGTCGAAGATATGGCAAAGCTTCGCCCTGTATTTAATCCAAAAGATGGTACCGTAACGGCAGCAACTTCTTCTGCAATCTCGGATGGTGCAGCAGCCATGTTAGTCATGTCACGAGAGAAAGCTGATGCGTTAGGTTTAAAACCGATTGCCAAGGTTGTGTCTATGGGTGTCGCAGGTTGCGATCCCTCCATCATGGGTTTTGGTCCAGTGCCAGCGGTCAAGAAGGCGTTGAAACGCGCTGGAATGCAGTTGTCAGATATTGATCTATTCGAATTGAATGAAGCCTTCGCCGCACAATCAATCGCCGTATTGGATGGATTGGGTATGCGTGATAACTGGCAGGATAAAGTTAATCTTAATGGTGGCGCAATTGCGTTGGGTCATCCGCTGGGCTGTTCTGGCGCGAGAATCTCAACGACGCTGTTACGATTGATGGAAGATAAAGATAAAGAGTTTGGTATATCAACCATGTGTATTGGATTGGGACAAGGTATTGCCACTGTGTTCCAGAGGTTGAATTAAACTTTAATTTTAAAACTTAAAAGGGCTCCTCATGGAGCCTTTTTCTATGGAGAGATATAAAGTAGCAGCAGGTTAGCACCAAAAGAAGGCATTTAATTGAGTTAAGCCGAAAAAAAGGAATAGCTATTCAAAACAGGAAGTGTTGAATAGTAAAATATGGACAGATGACCGAATAAATCCCTTTAGGGAGATAGAGGGATTTTACGGCACCCAAGGGGGTGGAACCTGCGTTAAATGCCTATGGTTTTGCTAAGATTAGTAAATTGATCATGCCCTAGGGGTGCATTGCCAGCCTGCTAAAACGCAGAGATACATTAAGGCTTGTTTTTGAGTTTTTTATCCGGGGTGTTCTCTTTGCGTTGACTGTCAAAGAATATACTGCCTGTTACTCCGGCCAGTCCAAAGAGAAATATCAGTAGTGATACCAGGATTACGATTATCCACTCGAATATTGTCATGGGGCACCTCCTGTGCTTTTTTCTAATATTGACCAACTTTAACTAAGTTGGCAACTAAAAGAATGTAAAAGTATGAGACTAGTCTATACTGTCGTGAGTGAATCAAAGGTGAACACAGCAGGAGAAATGTGATGGAGTCGAATTGTCAGAAGATAACAAATGTGATCGTAGTCAAAAATTTGGACAAAGGAATACTTTTTTGGGAAAACTTGGGTTTTGAGATTGTCACATCTGTCCCACAAGATGATGAAATTGGTTTTGTAATTTTGAGTAATGGCAAAGCTGAAATTATGTATCAAACCACGGCTAGTATCGAAGACGATATTAATGAAACGTTACCAGAATCAAAAACGTTTTTGTTTGTCGAAGTTGAGGATATAAAAAAGATTCAGAAAGCCTTACAAAATGAACAGCTATTAATTCAAGAAAGGGAAACTTTTTATGGAGCAACCGAAACGATTTGTCTTGATCCTTATGGCAATTGGGTTTGCTTTGCTCAGTTCAAGGCTGAAGAGAAGTAACTAAAGTTAAGTTACAGTTAGTCGGCAAATAATGACTTAAGCATTGAAATATTATCCGTTGCTAATTGTTCCTGTTCTTCTTCGGTTAATGGCTTGCGTTTAGCATCCCAGTCGAGATCGTCTTGAGGAAGCTCTTCAAGGAATCTGCTGGGTTCGCAAGTCATAACTTCCCCGTATTTGGAACGTTTTTTACATAATGTAAAGGTTAGGGTGCGTTGGGCGCGGGTAATACCGACGTAGGCGAGGCGACGCTCTTCTTCTATATCGTCGTTTTCAATACTGGATTTGTGTGGTAGAAACTCTTCTTCCATGCCCACCAGGTAAACATGATTAAACTCCAAACCTTTGGCAGCATGCAACGTCATTAACTGCACTTCGTTAGACTCTTCTTCTTCTTTCTCGTTACGATCAAGCATGTCGCGTAACATCAGGTTGGCAACAGCGGCTGCGAATGGATTTGGGTCGTTAGAGTTACCTTCTATCCCTTTTTCTACCCAGCCTAATAACTCCTGAATATTATTCCAGCGGAACTCAGCAGCTTTGGGAGTGCTGGAGGTTTCATGCAGCCAGGAGTGATAGCCAATTCGGGCAACCATGTCATGAATAACACCAACGCTATCACCACGCTCTGCGTTATCGGAAGCGCGAGAAATTAAGTCAGAGAAACGACGAACATTATCTAGGCCTTTGCCCTGTAAATGTTGCTCAAGTCCAATTTCATGACAGGCAGCAAATAGGCTGATGTGACGCATCTGAGCATAGGTGCCGAGTTGTTCAAGGGTTGTTGGACCAATACCTCGCCGCGGTGTGTTGGCAATGCGCAGAAAAGCATTATCATCATCTGGATTGGTGAGAAGTCGCAGATAAGCCATAATGTCTTTAATTTCAGAGCGGGCAAAAAATGAAGTACTGCCTGAAATTTTATAAGGCACGCTATTAGCAATTAAAGTTCGTTCGAAAACCTTAGACTGGTGATTGCCGCGATACAAGATGGCGAAGTCAGAATAGCGGCCATTTTTAGTGCGCACTTTGCGGCTGATAATTTCAGTAACAACTTTTTCGGCTTCAGCATCTTCGTTTGGACAGGTAACCACTCTTAGCGGATCACCATAAGGTTTGTCTGACCATAACTTTTTGACAAACGCGTGCGGATTGTTATCAATCAAGACGTTGGCGGCCTTAAGGATTCGACCATATGAGCGATAATTTTGCTCGAGTTTAATGACTTGAAGATGAGGGTAATCTTTGGCCAGTTGATCAAGGTTTTCGGGGCGAGCGCCACGCCAGGAATAGATCGACTGATCGTCATCACCAACCACGGTAAAATGGCCAAACTGACCGACTAGGTGCTTAATCAATTCATATTGGCTGGTATTGGTATCCTGATATTCATCGACTAATAAGTAACGAATTTTGTTTTGCCATTTCTCGCGTACTTCAGGGTCATCGCGCAATAACAAAGTCGGGATTAAAATTAGATCATCAAAATCGACCGCATTATAGGCTTTCATGCTGCGAGCATATTTTTCATACACTTTAGCAAAAATAAGTTGCTCTTGATCCTTGGCCTGATTGGATGCTTGCTCAGGAAGGATCAGTTCATTTTTCCAGGCGGAGATTTGTTGTTGCAGCCTAAACAAAAGTTGTTTGTCGCTTTCCGCTTCTTTAAAGCCGAGGTCTTTGATAAGAGCCAGTGAATCCTGGTCATCGAAGATGGTAAAGTTGGATTTCATGCCAAGCTTTTTATATTCACGACGAATGAAATTTAAACCAAAGTTGTGGAAGGTCGAAACGGTTAAACCTTGAGTGGCATTAGCTCCCGCTAACTTACTGACGCGTTGTTTCATTTCGCGAGCAGCTTTGTTGGTAAAGGTCACGGCAACAATGTTGCGAGCAGGAATGGCTTTTTCTTTGATCAGGTAAACCATCTTGCGGGTGATAACACTTGTTTTACCACTGCCGGCACCGGCCAACACCAGGATTGGTCCCTGGGTTGCTAAGAGTGCTTCGCGTTGTTTATCGTTAAGTTGTGGTAAAGACAAAGTTGCAGGACGATTAATCAAAACTGGCGGCAAGTTTAGCAAGTCGCCGCCAGCAAAGACAATGGAAAATCAGAAAATCGGAAGACAATAAATGATCAGTTGGCGTCTTTTTCAACAAACAGAGGTAGTTTCAAATAGTTACGTCCGTTAGACTCCGGATCGGGTAATTCTGCTGCTCGAATATTGAGCTGAACAGAGGGATAAATCAAGCGCGGTACCGCCAACGTTGAATCACGCTTAGTACGAATTTCGACAAAGGCCTGTTTATTATTATGGGCCTGCTGCAAATGAACATTGTCTTTCATGTGAACAACGCTAATACCCGTTTCTGGCTCACGACCATCCGGATAGTCGTGACATAACCAGAGTTTGTGGTCATCTGGGAATGAAATCAGGAATTGCAGGCTATCAAACAGCTTTTCGGCGTCGCCACCAGGAAAGTCGCAACGCGCAGTTCCGGTATCAGGGTGGAAGAAGGTATCGCCAATAAATAGATTGCCCTCAATCAAGTAACTCATGCTGTCGTTAGTATGTCCTGGAGTCGGGTATGCGGTGAAGCTATAGGAGCCAAAGGGGAGCTCTTCTCCACTTTTCATCAAGCGGTCAAATTGACTACCATCAATTGGCATATCAATATTAAAGAAGTCACTAAAGTGGCTTTGAACTTCTTTAATTCCCGCGCCTATGACTATTTGGCCACCCACAGCCTGTTTAATATGCTGAGCTGCAGAAATGTGATCGGCGTGGGCATGAGTTTCCAGAATCCATTGTAAGCTAAGAGAGTTTTGTTTAATGTAATCAATAAGTTGGTTAGCCGATTGGTAGCTGACCTTGCCAGAGCTTAAATCAAAGTCCATGACTGGATCGATAATAGTGGCTATTTGTTGATCAGGGTCAATAAGGAGATAGCTCCAGGTGCCAGTATCATCATGATAGAAGGATTTAATTTCGATAGACATGCTATATTAAATCAATAAATTTGTTAACCAGCATAGATTATTGTTTGAACATTAGCAAATACTAATCTACAATATATTAGATATCTCTAATAAAGAGTTTAAATGGAAGGTCCTATGAAACAATTTCTGCTTACGTTCTCAATGACGAAACCCAAGTGGGTTTTCATCATTACATTGCTGTTAACGGCAATTACTGGAGCCATGATCCCGAATATTGTAGTGGATACGGATCCAGAGAATATGTTGGCCGAAGACCAGTCGTCGCGTGTCTATCATAATGAAGTAAAGGCTCGCTTTGACCTGTACGACATTATTGTAGTGGGCGCAGTCAATCACGGCGAGAAGGGAATTTATAATCCTAAATCATTGCAGGCCATAAAGCAGTTAACCGATGGAATCGCCGAGATTGATGGTGTGGTTGCTCCAGACATGATGGCTCTATCAACCGTGGACAATATCAGCCAGGAGGGCCCTGGTACGATACGCTTTGAGTGGTTAATGAATGAAGCGCCGGAAAATCAACGCGAAGCAGATTGGATTAATCAGCAAGTGGAGCGTCTGCCATTACTCCAGGACACACTGGCTTCCGGAGATGACAAGGCAACAGCGATTTATGTGCCGATATTGGATAAAGATGAAAGCTATCGTATTTCACAAGAAATCGAAGCTTTAATAGGTCAGTTGGATTCAGACGATGAATATCACATTACTGGGCTTCCGGTGGCCGAAGATACATTCGGTTATCAGATGTTTGTGCAGATGGGTATTTCTGCGCCATTGGCTGCTTTGGTGATCTTCATATTAATGTGGGTCTTTTTCCGCAACTTTAAATTTATTGCAGCGCCAATGATTATCGCGATGGCGACGGTAATTATCACTATGGGCTTATTGATTGGTATGGGCTTTACCGTGCACATCATGAGTTCAATGATACCGATCTTCCTGATGCCGATAGCGGTAGTCGATTCGATTCACATTATGTCGGAATTTTCCGACAACTATAAACCAGGTCGCGATCGCAAAGAAGTTATCAAGGAAGTCGTTGGGCATTTATTTACCCCAATGTTGTTTACCAGTGTCACCTCAGCGGTCGGTTTCTTCTCACTGTTGTTAACGCCGATTCCGCCAGTGCAGATTTTCGGCGCTTATGTTGGCTTCGGTATTTTATTAGCTTTCTTACTAACTATTATTTTTATACCAGCCTACTTGATAGCGTTGAAACCAAAAGCATTAGCATCATTACAAACCGAAGCTAAGCAAAAAAGTGCTCTACAGAATGTATTACAGAAAGTGGGTAAAGGTAGTCTGGCAGCCAGTAAATTAGTTACGGTGTTTTTTGTTGCAGTAGTTGCGTTAAGTGTCTGGGGTATTACTCAGATCCAGATAAATGACAACCCGGTACGATGGTTTAAAGCGGACCACAAAATTCGGGTTGCGGACAAGGTTTTGAACGAGCACTTTGCTGGAACCTATGATGCGTATTTAGTGCTAGAGGCCGATGAAACAGCAGCTAAAGAAGTCTGGATGAGCTCTGTTGAAAAAATCAAAGATCAGGCTCTGAAGCAAGAAATTGAGTCGGTCATGCAGAATGACAACCCTATAACGACTCAGTTGAATCAGGTAATGATGCTGCTAGAAGATAAGTTGTTTGATGCGGATAATGAGCAGGCAGAAATGTTAGAAGATTTGATTATGCAGGCGGATGAGGCGCGCATAAAAGTGGCATATTTCCAACAGCCTGAGATATTGCATGAGATAGAGCAACTGCAAGCCGCATTAGCCGAAAGTGGCTATGTTGGAAAAAGCAACTCATTGGCAGATGTGGTTAAGACGGTGACCCGTGAACTGAAAACCGGTCAGAAGAAAGACTTTGTCATACCAGAAAGTCAAAATGGTGTGGCGCAAGCATTGATGCAATATCAATCATCGCATAGACCGCAAGATTTATGGCACATGGTGACCAAAGAATACAGTTCAACAGCAATCTGGTTGCAGCTGACCAGTGGTGACAATCAGGATATGACGCAAGTAGTAGAGTTTGTTGACCAATACTTTGCTGATAATCCATTACCGGATGGAGTCAAAGCACAATGGGCAGGTAAGAGTTATCTGAACATGGTGTGGCAGGATGAAATGGTTAAGGGTATGTTAGACAGCTTGATGAGTGCCTTTGTTGTTGTGCTATTAATGATGATAATTCTATTCCGCAGTGTGCTGTTTGGCGTGCTGGCAATGTTGCCACTGAGTATAACGATACTCTTTATTTACGGTCTGATTGGCTGGGTGGGTAAAGACTATGATATGCCGATTGCGGTTTTATCATCATTGACACTTGGGCTGTCGATTGACTTTGCGATTCACTTTTTGGAGCGCTCAAGAGAGATCTTTAAACAGACCGGCGACTTTAAACAAACCATGGTTAAAATGTTTGAAGAACCAGCATCGGCAATCAGCCGCAACGCGATTGTGATTGCGATAGGCTTCACCCCGTTATTATTCGCGCCATTAGTTCCCTACATTACAGTAGGATTCTTCCTGGCGACCATTATGGCTGCATCAGCAGTGGTAACCCTGGTCTTATTGCCAGTGGCATTAAAAGCCACTCGTAAATGGGCATTTAAACCTGAAGACCAGGCCAAAATTTGAGGAGGCTTTTATGAAAAGCTTGCATAGCAACATGAAACACAAACTACTATCGTTTTTAGTAATGGGTATGGTTTTACCAATCTTGATGGTTGGTGCGCAGGCAGCTGAAACTGAAAATTCTTTGACTGTTGAAGAGATCATAAGTCGAGCAAATACAGTGTCATATTATGCTGGTGATGATGGGCGTAGTGATGCACGAATGATGATCATGGATAAAGACGGTAATCGTCAGTTGCGTCAGTTCGCCATTTTACGAAAAGACATCGAAGACGAAGGGGACCAAAATTTTCTGGTGGTATTTAGTCGACCATCGGATGTTCGTGGCACAGTATTTTTAGTCAATAAGCACGTCGACCGTGACGATGATCGTTGGCTGTATTTACCAGGCCTTGATTTGGAGAAAAGAATTTCAGCAGGTGATAAACGCACCAGTTTTGTCGGTTCTGACTTTTTCTATGAAGATGTGTCTGGACGTAACCCGGCATTAGATAACCATGAATTACTGGAAGTATCCGACACGGCCTACATAGTAAAAAACATACCGCTAGATAAGTCGAATGTTGAGTTCGCCTACTACATAGCAAACATCAACAAAGAAACCTTTTTACCGATGACGGTTGAGTATTATAACGACAAAGGTGAAGTCTATCGTCGTATGGATGTAGCTGAAGTTGAAGAAGTACAAGGCATTCCAACAGTGATGAAATCTAAAATTTCAAACCTTGAGACAGGCAGCGTGACCTTTATGGAATTCCGTCGTCCGGTTTATAACATTGGTGTGCCAGAGGATGTGTTTACATCACGATCTTTAAGGAATCCACCCCGTGAATGGCTTGAAGCTGAGAAAGAGTAACGGAACTTAGTAAGGATAAATGATGAGTACTAAAACTCAAGTTTTGAAATGGTTAATTCTGGGTGGTGTCGTAGCCATCCAGGGACTACCTGTCAGCATGGCTGCTGAAGAAGATGATGAGTGGAGTGACGTCTGGGAAGAAGACTGGGACGACGAAGAGTCTTCAAAGTGGTCTTGGGCTGGCTTTGTAGAAGCAGGTTTTGGTCAAAGATTGCAAACCGATCCTTTATTTAATGACAAACAAACATTGAACGAAGTTCGCGGACATATAGAAACAGATTATGCCGGTGACGATGTAACTTTTTCATTCCGTGGTGACACCTGGTATGACGCTGTTATTGATGAGATGGAGTTAGATATTCGTGAGTTAGCCTGGAGTTTTTCAGCGTTCGGCAATACCGACTTTAAAATCGGTCGACAAATCAGCACATGGGGAACTGGTGATCTGGTCTTTCTAAATGATTTGTTTCCTAAAGATTGGCAATCATTTTTTTCGGGACGAGAAGATACCTACTTAAAGGCTCCGGCAAACTCAGTCCGTATCACCAGCTACTTTGATGCCGTCAATGTGGATTTGGTATGGACGCCAGTGTTTGAAGAAGACCGTTATATTAATGGTGAACGCTTTTCACTCTTTAATCCTATAGTCGGTGACAATATAGGTGGATCTGACGTAGTCAATCCTGTGGAGCCGGATGAAAATTTTGGAAATAGCGAAATAGCATTACGTTTATACAAAAACGTGGAAGGAACCGAATATGCGTTATATGGCTATCGAGGATTCGATAAGCAGCCTGTTGGCATAACCAATAGTTTCCAACCAACCTTTCACCGCAAAGACATTGTAGGCGCCAGTGTGCGCGGTAGTATCAGTGATGGTTTGTACAATCTAGAAGTGGCTTACCACGATGCGGTAGAGGATAGTAATGGAACAGATCCTTTGGTAAAAAATTCGCAATGGAGGTTTTTGGCAGGGTATGAGTCAGAAGTGGCAACACGATTAACGCTGGGATTGCAATATTATCTGGAATGGACACAGGATTATGATGAGTTAATTGCTAATTCACCATTTCCTCAATACGAGAGTGAAGAAAAACGTCATCTGCTGACCACTCGACTAACCTATAGAACAGCAAAAGATACATTTATCTGGTCGCTGTTTGCATTTTATTCGCCAAGCGATGATGACAGTTATTTACGCCCCAGCATGAATTACCGACTAAGTGATGAGTGGTTATTTACGGTGGGGGCAAACCTATTCAATGGACAAGAAAGACATACTTTTTTTGGCCAGTTTGAAGATTCAAGTAACGCGTATGTACGCATGAGATATCAATTTTAGGAGTGCATCCTATGAAACAGAAAAAAATGACCGCGGAAAGAGTACTGATGGCTTTCGCTGGTTTTATGGTTCTATTATCAGTAGTCCTTACCTGGTATGTTCATCCTTACTGGTTGTGGTTAACGGTATTTGTAGGTGCGAATTTATTCCAGTCAGCATTTACAGGATTTTGCCCGGCCATGATGGTGATAAAGAAATTAGGGTTTAAAACGGAAAGACAGGCAGCAACAGGAAATTAGTTGGAGCCGAGGTGATAATAACTTAGTAGGGCGCACCTATTGTGCGCGCTGGGCTACTGTAAAATACTACTTTGTAGTATGCTTAAAAAAGGGCAGGGTATTGGCCTGCCCTTACTTAAGCTGTCATAAAACGGCGAAAAATTTAAGGCTTAATAAGCTTCCCGCCGCTTTCAGCCCATTGCTTAACCCCGCCAGCAATCGAGAAAACATTCTTAAAACCAATCTGCTCAAGAGCATGAGCACAACAAGCAGAACGTCCGCCACTTGCGCAATAAATATAAACCGGTTTGTTTAATATCTCGTCTTCAGATAAGTCCTTAACTTCAGGGTGATTGAATAATTTAAATTCCAACACACCACGAGGAATCGGCAAAGCGCCCTCGATAATACCTTCGGCATGTTCTGTGGATTCACGAACATCAATAACCAATGCATTGGAGCAATCGGTGTTTTTAAAGTCGTCGACTGAGATTTCTTTAATATTCTGTTTGATGTTTCCAATATAGTTTTGTAAACAAGGTTGCATTAACATGTCTCCTGACAATAAAGCTCATGTAGTAAATGAATAATACGAGAAACTTCCGTAGAGGCTAGCGAGTAATAAATTGTTTGTGAGTGGCGACGGGTAGTGACCAGATCACTTTTACGGAGAAGAGCCAGATGTTGCGAAAGAGCTGACTGACTCAGTTGCGGAAGCAAATCATTGAGCTCACCAACCGACAGTTCCTTTTCAAGCAGAATGCAAAGGATCATCAGCCTTTGTTCATTCGATATATTTTTGAGTAATTTTGCTGCTTCGGCAGAATGCTTCTGCATCTCATCGGTAAAAGCCATGGTATTGGACGTCGCTGGTTCGCTCATAATCAAATTCTGCCCTAATCTACACTAATGCGCAATTGACTGACTCTACAAAAGAGAAAGTCATACAGGTGAAAAGTCATTTAAGGTTTTTAATTGTGGTTGCTGTTTTTTGGGAATAAAGTCGCCCGTTGCAGAATTGAAGTCATAGTCTTGTGACCATGATTCAGCATTTTCAACGACTTGCCTTAGAGCATCAACAATCGAGTGCGCCTCATCGTTATGATTGGTTGGGTGCAGTGAAACACGAACCCAGCCCGGTTTGTCGGTTAGATCACCTTGGTCAATTTTATTGGTGATTTCATGACTTTGTAGTTGATCAACATCAAGCAACAAATGGCCATAAGTACCAGCGCATGAACAACCACCACGGGTCTGGATTCCGAACCTGTCGTTGAGCAAGCGAACAATTAAATTATGATGAATACCAAGTACATAAAAAGAGACGATGCAAAGACGCTCCTTTTGTGTGCCTTCAAGAATGCGAACATCAGGAATTGAAGAAAAACCGTCTAATAATATTGTCGCAAGTTCTGCTTCTCGAGCCTGAATGTTATCAACGCCCATCGCATCTTTAAGTTTAAATGCCAACGCAGCTTTGATAGTTTGTAAAAAAGCGGGTGTGCCGCCATCTTCGCGGGCTTCAATATTATCGAAGAAACGATGCTCGCCCCAAGGGTTGGTCCACGACACAGTACCGCCCCCCGGCTGATCCGGCACCTTACAGTCATACAGCTTCTCATCAAAGATCAAAATTCCGCTACTACCTGGGCCACCTAAAAACTTGTGGGGCGAAATAAAAATAGCATCCAGTTTTTTTTCTGGATCAGATGGATGCATATCCATATCCACATAAGGCGCTGAAGCAGCAAAATCGACAAAGCATAAACCATTATGCTGATGCATGATTTTTGCCATTTCATGGTAGGGCGTTTTAATTCCCGTCACATTACTGCAGGCAGTAAAAGAACCAATCTTAACCAGACGATCCTGATACTTTTCAAGCAGTTCGCGCATATGACCTAAATCGGGACGGCCACTCGAATCAGAACGAATAATCTCCAAAGTCACTTCGCATTCGTGCCAGGTGGTTTGGTTGGAGTGATGCTCCATGTGGGTGACCAGTACCAGAGGTTTTTCATGTTCCTGAATATCTAACCGTTCGCGCCACTTTTCAGGAACGCGCAAACCCAACATGCGTTGGAACTTGTTAATCACTAAGGTCATTCCCGAACCGGCAGCTATCAGCACATCACTATCAGCGGCATTAACATGACGCTTAATGATCTGTTGCGCATCATGATAGGCATTGGTCATGGTGGTGCCAGTCAGTGTGGTTTCAGTGTGGGTATTGGCTACATAAGGGCCTAAGGTATTGATAATAAAGTCTTCAATCGGACGATACAGACGACCGCTGGCCGTCCAGTCAGCGTATAAGATCGAATCGCCATTCGGCGCAGCGTCGTAACTATGGTTCTCGCCAATGATTCCTTGACGGAATGGCGCAAAATGTTCAACAAGGTTCATTATAGGAATAATCGTCTGACAAAATATGCAAAGAAGCTAATATAAACAGGGAAAGACGGATAAGCAAGTAACTGCTAGGCATTAAGTCACTGGCTAGACCAATTAAGAGATATAACGTAGTTTGTGCCTTGGCACACCGGTATGTCTTTACTCGCAAACCTCACGGCAACTGCGATAAATAGCGTTCTATCTTTCGATAATTTAAGGTTTCGCTGATATGTTGAGGTTGAATAAATTCCTCATTCGATAAATCCGCAATGGTTCGCGACACTTTAATAATCCGATGATAAGAACGTGCTGACAGATTGAGCTGCTCCAGGGCTTTATTCAAAAGCAGTTTCGCAGAATCGGATAACTGACAATGATCATCAATTTCACCGGCCTGTAATTGCCCATTGAGTTTGCCCTGACGTTGATACTGAGCCGATTGGCATTCAATAACACGTTGACGTAAAAACTCGCTGGTTTCTCGTGGCTTGGTATCTTTAGGTTTTCCATTAGTTAATTCCTGCTGACTGAGAAGCGGCACTTCAACCTGCATATCGATACGATCTAAAAGCGGCCCCGAAATTTTCCCCAAATAACGACGAATAACATCGGGGGAACAGCGACAGGCACCTTTCGGATTCCCGTAATGACCACAAGGGCAGGGATTTGTGGCAGCAAGGAACATAAAATTTGCCGGATACTCTGCCTGTTGTGCCGCGCGTGAAATAGTAACCTTGCCGCTTTCCAATGGCTCGCGCAGATTGTCCAACACCTGACGCGAAAACTCGGTCAGCTCATCGAGAAATAAAACGCCATTGTGCGACAGGGAAATTTCGCCGGGCTTGGGATGACTGCCGCCACCAATTAATGCAGGTGCAGAACAGGAGTGGTGCGGCGCACGATATTTGCGTACAAAAAACTGGCTGGCATCAAAACCAAAATGACTGACCGAATAAATGGAAGCTGACTCCTTGGCTTCCTGTTCCGTCATGGGTGACAGAATGGTTTGCATCCGTGAGGCAAGCATACTTTTACCTGTCCCCGGCGGACCAATAAATAACAGATGATGCTTTCCCGCCGCCGCAATGGTCAAAGCGCGCTTGGCCGACTCCTGCGCAATGACATCCGACATATCCATATCAAAGTCGTAATCATTTACTACGCCATTATTAATACATTCGGGCAAAGGCGTGTTGCGCATCAACGACTGACAGACATCCAGCAAGTGCTTGGCATGGACCGACTGCACCGACGGCACCAAACCCGCCTCTGCAGAATTCGCTTCTGGCACAACCAGCGTTCGATTATCCTCAGTGCAAGCCAGCGCCACCGGCAAAACTCCTTTAACCGGACGCAATTCACCAGTCAAAGCCAGTTCACCAATAAATTCATAATTAGACAAATAATCAGAGGGTAACTGGCCCGAAGCAGCTAAAATACCGAGCGCAATCGGCAAGTCAAAACGACCACCTTCTTTGGGTAAATCTGCTGGGGCAAGATTGATCGTGATACGTCGGGCGGGAAATTCAAAGTTAGAATTGATAATCGCGCTACGAACCCGATCCTTACTTTCCTTAACCGCCGCCTCCGGCAATCCAACAATATTCAAACTCGGTAGACCGTGCGACAAATGCACCTCAACAGTAACTAATGGCGCTTCGATTCCAACCCCGGCGCGGGAATACACAATAGCGAGAGACATAAATATCCTTATTTAATTTATAGGTGATCCAATGGGCTTTTAACGGCATTAGCACCTTTATTCATAACATGAGTATAAATCTGAGTGGTTTCGACACTTTTGTGTCCAAGTAACTCCTGAACCGTGCGAATGTCGTAGCCATTTTCTAGAAGATGTGTAGCAAACGAGTGCCTGAACGTGTGGCTAGAGGCATGTTTGGTAATTCCTGCTTTGCGAAATGCAAAACTAAGAGATTTGCCAATTGTCCTTGGATGGCGGTGATAGGTTCGTCTAACTCCTGTGATTAAATCGGGAGGGCGAGTAGATGAAGGGAAAACAAATTGCCACTTGTAATCATAGTGAGCGTTAGGGAATTTTTTTCCCAATGACTTAGGAAGATGTACACCATTCCAGTCCGGGTCAGCTTTAAGCTGTCGAAACTTTTCTTGCTGTACACGAAGGTGTTCAACCATTACATCATGTGAATGAGAAGACAAAATAGTTACTCTATCTTTGTCACCTTTGCTGGCACGAACCGTAAGTGACATAGAAGCTATATCAATATCTTTAATTCTAAGCCGTAGTGCTTCGGAAACTCTTAGACCACTGCCATAAAGCAGGCTGGCAATTAATTTAGCTTCCCCAAATAAGTGAGTAAAAACCTGTTCGATCTCCTGCCTTGTGAAAACAGTTGGTAATCGCTTAGGTTTACTGCTTCGTTGAATTCCTTCAAGTTGACCCAGAGGGTTTTGAATGATGTTCTTATATAAATAAGCAAGAGCATTTAGAGCCTGCTTTTGAGTATTGATAGCAACATTACGTTTGTTCGCTAAATAGTTTAAAAAAGAAACGACATCCTTTTCAGTGAGATTCTGAGGGTGTTCATAGCGATGAAATCGAATAAAGTCCTTTATCCAATAAATATAAGCTTTCTCAGTTTGATAACTATAATGATTTAAACGGAGTTGTTGTCTGATACTGCTAATAAAGGGCGAACTAGCCATATAACGTTCCTTGTTATTGATGGCTAGATAATAAGTAAGTACTTAGTAAATGAAAATATGGTTATTCGCAAACAGCGGTGAGAAATAGCTGATAAAGCTACCTGTTTTGTCTGAAATATACGGGATATACCGAATTTACCGTCCGCTTATCCCCTAACTATCCATAAAATAGACACTTGTAAAAAAAGACCAATGATAATAAAGTCTTACGAATCAATTCGTATAATAAAATGTTAGTCGGTAGGTGTATGTCCAAAAATCAGAGATTGGTGTTTCTTCTCCGAGATAAACTAGGGCACGTAGATGGTTCGAATTTCGACGATGAAACCCTTACCGATGTCCCCAAGAACACAGTTTTGCTGAGTCTAGAAAATGCGGATGTGTCAGATCTAGGAATTGAATTGTTACCCGATTTACCGCATTTGCGTTGTATCGATCTGGATGGGACTCAGGTTACTGACAAGGGGATGAAGCGTATTGCGGCGTTCAGAAATCTTGAGGAAGTCTGGATTGAAGGGACTCAAGTTTCCGATGCGGGGTTGAGCGTTCTTTACCCATTAACGAACCTCAAGTTCATCTCGGTTATGGATTGCGAGCACATATCCGACGAAGCGATCGAGTGTTTAAGGGCGGCGGTTCCAGGAGTCGAAGTGCATTGATAGACGTTCACCGACTAACAAGAGAATCAAGCCGACCAATTTTCCGCTTCCGCTCCAAATTGGCGGCTTATTCAAAGCGTTAGGTTTGGTCGTGACGAAATCCGACTATCAAAAAATTAAAACGCTGATCTCTTCGCAAATCCGCGAATTTGTGCTCGGGTTCGCGGCGTCAAAGGAAAACCGTGGTGTCTA
Organism: Kangiella sp.; assembly: GCF_048265365.1. Lineage (NCBI taxonomy): Bacteria > Pseudomonadati > Pseudomonadota > Gammaproteobacteria > Kangiellales > Kangiellaceae > Kangiella > Kangiella sp. The sequence continues at coordinate 351,900 of NZ_JBLXBT010000001.1, read as the reverse complement.
TGCACTTGCTTTGGATGTTAACGAGGACTACGGTGACGCAATAGTGTGTGTTAACACTGAGGAGAGCCTGAGTAAAAGGGTAAGCTCCGTGTACACCGGTTATTCCGAAGATGAGATAGGAGGCATGTCTGGCATTCGATTTAATCCTGGCGAATTCGAATTTTCTCGGGTTTTAGATTTGGGCAATTTTCAGAAAGCGTACGAGAAAAAAATTGAGTCTCTTAAGACAGAAGCATCTGTTCTGCGAAGTCAAGAAAAGCTCTCAGAAACGGTCGCTGAAGCTCTCTTGGAGTCAAGAGGCACCTTCAATATTCTAGATACTACTGAAGATTTCATTTTTTATCATTGTTTTCACGATTCATCGCATGAGCAATCGCAGCGCTTGATTTTGAAGACCGTTGATCGAGCATCCTTCGACAAGTGCTTTCCCGAAATAGCTGAATACGAGAAGCTTCAAAACGAGATTTCTAATAAGAAACAGTCTGAACAAGTAAAATTTTGGCTCTCGCTCATGCGCGCTCATGCCCTTAACCGGCCAACGAAGTATTCTAGAATCTATTTTCAATCCCATGGGCCTTGGGACATAGAAGAAGAGCTCGCCTCAATCGGACCCATGGTGGTTTCACCAGTTATCGACCTTCTCAAAGAGCTGACACCTATGCCACCCTTCAATGAGAAAGGAACTGCCGAATTCGCCGAAGATGGCGCCATTTCTCGAGCCTGCAGTGTTTCATGCGATCTACTATTGACGCTAAGAAAACTGGGGCACGTCCCTGAATTCGCGGTAAGATCGCTGACTGAGATTCTTTCGAGTCTAGTCAGGAACGCAAGGGCTGCGCCACCAAATGAGCCAGTTTCTTTAGTAATTCCAAATATCGCGAGGGCTCTTCACGTGCTTCGCCCAGATCGTTTTCCGCCAGAGCAGCTTGCTAAAGGCAACAGAATAGAAAATATCGATGACTATCTGGCTCGAACCTAACCAGGCGCTCAACTCCGTTCCGGCCCTGCGGGCCTACACCGGACGCAGCAAAGCTGCGCCGCTTAGCTATTCGTTAAGGTGTAAGTACGGGCTACATAGCAAACTATGCAGCCCGTTGTAGACTAAGCGCCGTGTCTACCGTTACTCCTTGTTTTTGTCGGCGCAGGGTTTGCGAGGACGTTTTCCATGGTCATTTGGCACTGCAGCCAACACGCCAGCCACTTTCTTGCAGGTGGCTTCTAAGGTCTCACCATTGGGTGCTTCAAAGCTCACAGCGTCACCTTCAATATAACCTTCACAAGCGGCTACCGCTTCTTCCGGTGGGCCATGGCGTTTGCCGGACTCTGACGGATGTGCCATGGCACTAGTCATGCTAATGGTAGCCAGTAGTGCGAACCCGCTTAAACAAATCTTAATGTTAGTTTTCATAATGTTACCTCTTAATTAATGGTTAGGGGTGATAATGGCTGGCAATCTACTGCTGACCATTACCTGATATTCTAAAAGCAGGGTTTGCAGGAAATGTTCAGCAAATGTGGAAGAAATTGACAAGTTACGGAAGTCGCGTTGGCTTATATGTACCCCAGGTGTATATTTCTTACACATTGATAATGTAAGCTGATTAAAGGCTATTGACGTTAGAGCTGTGGGAGAAACCAGGCGATAACCGGCGGTGCAAATGCAGATTCGATACAAGCAATTTTTAGTGATACTGGTGGCCAACCTATTACTGGCGGCAGCCCTATTTACGGCTGTGAGCTGGAACTTCAATCGCAGTTTTCGTGATTATGTACGCAACGATCAAGCCAAGGAGTTGCAGCCATTTGTTGAGGGGCTGGCTGAGGCCTTTCAGCACAATGGAAATCAATGGCTTTGGCTTCAAAATAACCGGAGGCAATGGCAGCGGCTTGTGCAGCAGTATCTGATACAAAACAGTGATCCTCAAAGCCGATTGACCGAAAGCCCTCAACCAACAACTCGGCCGCTTCGAATGCCGAGACCACCTCACCCTATGACTCAGCGATTACTGCTAAGCGACGCACAGGGTAATCCCATTATCGATTTACCTTCTATTAACCCTGAGCATAGAAAACCCAGCATTCAGTGGTTGCCTATTAAAGTGGAGGGTGAGTTGGTAGGGCAACTGGGCGTCGCGCATTCAACGGAGCTGGAGCGGGAGATGGATCGGCTGTTTGTTACCCATCAATTGCAACAATTGGCCTGGATTGTGCTGGGCATACTACTGATCTCTGTTGGTCTTGCCTTTCCTTTTGCAAAACGATTGGTGCGGCCAGTGACTCGTTTGCAAGAGTCCATGCAACAACTGGCCGGAGGCAATATAGAACAACTGGAGCCGTTGCCCGTAATTTCTGATGATGAACTAGGGCGGCTCGCTCATGCTTTTAATCTGCTGACCGATACGCTAAAAGATAATCTAAAATCACGCCAGCAATGGATAGCCGATATTTCCCATGAGTTGCGGACACCGGTGGCTATTTTGCAGGGGGAGCTGGAAGCCCTGATCGATGGCGTCAGACCTTTGCAGCCCTCTTCGCTTGAATCACTGCATGCTGAAGTGGGGCGGCTCACTCGCTTGATTAACGATCTCTACGAGCTGGCGCTGTCGGATCAGGGAGCGCTGGCTTATCATCGAGAGGAATTATCACTGAATATACTGCTTAGCGATTTTGTTGAGGAAAGCGAGCCTCGGCTGTTAGAAAAAGATATTCAACTGGATTTTCAGGCATCCAAGCATCCTTTGATTTTATTTGCAGATGAATCACGTCTTATTCAGCTGTTCCGCAATCTGTTGAATAATTCGCTACGCTACACCAATGCTGGAGGACAGCTGAGAGTGCGTCTGCTCGAAGACAGACAGAAGGGGATGGTGACCGTACTATGGGAAGACAGTCATCCGGGTGTGGCAGATAAGGATCTGGAAAGACTATTTGAACGGTTGTATCGGACTGATAGTGCAAGAGATCGAATCAGCGGTGGGGTTGGTTTAGGGCTTGCCATATGCCAAGCCATTGTCGAGGGTCATCAGGGCTGGATTGAGGCTAGCCATAGTGAATTGGGTGGCCTCGCTATTGCCGTGCATTTGCCGCTTTACCGGTAATCAAACGAATAGAGATGAGTGATATGAATACGCCTATTTTGATTGTCGAAGACGAGATTAAAATTGCTGAGCTAATGCGTGACTATCTCATTCGCGATGGTTATGAGGTGGAAATGCTGCATCGCGGCGATGAAGTCATGCCGTGGCTTAACCAGCATCAGGCTCGATTGATTCTGCTCGACTTGATGCTACCGGGACTGGATGGATTGAGTATATGCCGGGAAGTTCGGCAAAACTCTAATCTGCCAATCATCATGATTACAGCGCGGGTGGAAGAAATAGACCGCCTGCTCGGGCTATCGTCAGGGGCGGACGACTATATCTGCAAACCCTTCAGTCCGAGGGAAGTTTGTGCACGGGTTGCCGCGGTACTGCGTCGAGTAGAAGATAAACCCGCCTCGCAGGATAAATTGATAATAGATGAAGATAAATATCAGGTCCGTGCTGGTGGAAAGGTTCTGGAACTGACCGCTTTAGAGTTTCGTCTGATAACCACCTTGGCAAAACATCCTGGTCGAGTGTATTCACGCAATCAACTGATGGAGGCTATCTATACCGATCAACGACTGGTTTCTGAGCGAACCATCGACAGTCATGTTAAGAAACTGCGCAAAAAACTGGAGATACTGCCATTAGCAGAAAATCCCATCCGCTCGATTTATGGGGTCGGATATAAATTCGATTAACAAAAGTGATATTCGAGTTCCACAATCTTTGCACATTGTTTGAAAAATGGGTCGTTAAGCTTTGAGGGGTAAATAATTATTTCTAAGCAACCCCATGGAGCAGTTTATGAAACGCATCAAGCAATACCTTCCCCTGTTATTGGTAAGCAGCGCCTTAACCGGCTGCGACAGCAGTTCGGATACAGAAACAACCTCAATCGAAGAATCCAGTTCTAGTCTGGATGTTACTTTAGCATTAACACCTGACGAAACCACTTCCTTGCGCTACGCGCAGTTTGAATTTAGTGCATCCGATGCTGCGGGTTATGAGTGCGCCATGAATGAAGAAAACTTCAGCGAGTGTGAGTCACCATTGTTCAAAGAAGACATTGCTCTAGGCAGCAATTGGATAAGTATTCGTGCTTATAACGAGGACGGAAGTTTCGGACCGGTGAATTCTTTAAGTTGGTATGTCAATGATATCTTTTTCGAAGGGCATGAAGACCTGGTTGCCACCAATATATCGCCAAGCCCAGTCGCGCCGAACAGCTGGCGCGGAATATTTCGTATCAATTGTGACTTTGCCCATAGCAGTTACAATGACCCGATTGTCTTTCCGGGACAAAAAGATGCCGCGCATTTGCACCGCTTCTACGGCAACACCGAAGTTGATGAGAACACAACGATGGAATCTCTCTATACCCAGGGTGAATCCACCTGTCAGGGTAATCAATTAAATCTGTCCTCATACTGGGTGCCTGCGTTGTTAGCCCCGGTATACGATCAGATTACCGGTGAACGGGAGCTGGATGACAATGGAGATCCCGCTTGGCAGGTAGTGCCCGCAGTAGTCGGTAATGATGACGAAGCTCATGAAGTCTTCTACTATTCTGCCGGCGTTGATGATTTGGATTCCATTCAGCCCATTCCACCTGGTTTGCGCATGATCGCAGGTGTCGCCAGTACCCGTCCTGGTGAAGAGCAGGACAGTACCGTTGCAAGATGGCACTGCCAGACCTGGGAGTCGGACGATGCCAGCAATCCACAGTTCAGCGCCACCATACCGGAGTGCCAGGAACCGGATCGTCTGCGAATGGATTTGTTTTTCCCGAGTTGTTGGGACGGCGAAAACCTGGACTCAGACGATCACCGCAGCCACATGGCTTATCCGGTAAACGAAGGAGGTTTTGAGGGTACGCACTGTCCCGACTCACACCCGGTCCCCGTCGTGCGAGTGAGTTATCACTATGCTTTTGGGGTAATGCCAGAATTCACACATCCAGTAGAGAAAAGTAGTAAGGGCTGGCGCTTGGCCGCCGATATGTACGAAGTTACAGCTGAACAGGCCGGTGGTCTTTCGCTACATGGTGACTGGTTCAACGCATGGCATCCTTCGGTGATGGAAGCAATCCTCAATAACTGCATCAAGGCAGGCCTCGATTGTCATGATGGTAATTTAGCCAATGGATATCGATTATCAGGTACACGCGAAGGAACACAGGAAGAGCCACCAATCATCAATGAAGGAATGGGATATTAAGGTTTAACACAAAGAAAATGTCATAAAAAAACCGACAACAGTTGTTGTCGGTTTTTTTGTCATGACAGTACAATTTACATAGCTAACAAAAGATCGCCAAAGAAAAAACATTGCAATTAGAAAAAAGCCAATTACTATAAGGCCTGTAGGTCATTGACCATGGTATTTGTAAACTCTACAAAGAAAGGAATACCAGAACAGAAGTGTCAGGAAATATAATGTTAGTTTTCTTCGTCAACAAGGAAGTTCCTATGAACAAAAAAATATACTTATTATCTACCGCTCTATTAATAGTCGGAGCCTTACTTAGCACTATGTCCGGCTGGCGTTTTTTTCTGAGCCCTGTATCGATATTTAAGCTCGGAAGCATGTTGAATATTATATTTTCTATAGGCTTAGGGGCACTAATTGCGTATATGTTATGGATTAGATTTATATCGGTATGGAAAAATGATGTTGATATAACAGTTCGCGCTAAAACTAAACATGCTTCATATATACAAAACTCTGGTCGTTGGCTTGTCTACGGGTATTACATTATATTCCCATTACTACTGGTTTTAATGTTTTTTGGTGGCTCTGTGAAATCTGAGATAAGATTCCTTTTTTTCCCTTTGTTAAAAATATTTCCAGTTGGCTATGTTTTATTTGAAATGTCTAGATTAATTGACTTTGAGGCTCGCCTAAAAAAGCAAACTAACAAGTCAAGTAACGCGGACGGCGATAAAGCTGCCGCGGGTTCTTGAGGCGTTATGACTAGTAAGGGGTATTATGAAATCTGAAGAAGCAGCTCAAAACAATTCATATTGGATTATAAAAGTGTACCCTTTTGCGGTGTTGGTTTTAGCTATAGCTTTGAATTTCATGTTTGGAATAGATCCGATCCAAATATCTAACCCATCAAGAGAATTGCTCGGTCTAATATCTTTCTCAGCGATTATTTTAGTAATAAACCATTCATGGATAATGACAGTAACTGAATTGACAAGAAATCGATACAAAATATTTGCATCTCCCGAAGAGTGGACTTCAAGTGGCTATAAGAAATTAGACGTTACTGAAAAAGGTAGTTTTGAGATAGATAGGTGTCTAAATACACATAGAAATACAACCGAGAATATCGTTTATTATATTCTTTTTCTGTTTGTTTTTTCCTTTGTATCACCTAGCCAAATAGCAGCGTGGGTATGGGTTTTAGTTTTTCCTATATCACGCTTAGGTTACACCTATAGTTATTTTACAGGAAGCGATAATGCACGAGGCATTTTCATGTCTTTATCTTTATTGTCAGTTTACGGAATCGCGAGCTATTTAGCATTTGGATTTATGTTTAAATGATGGGCAACAAAAGCCATGCATTATGTGAAGTTAGCGGCTAGGTACATATCTTTATCAAGATGTTAAAAAATGGATTCGTCAGTATGAAATATTTGATACTTGTTTTCTCTCTATTATTTGTAGGTAACTCTCTGGCCGAACCGGTAGTTTACCCCTTAGGATTTACCTATTATAAAAAAAACCGGAATTTTCAAAAACACCTAGCAGCGGAACGCTGATCTATGCAATAAGGATGATAGGCGAAACTCTATATGACGTAGACCGTGATGCAACCTTGGAGTCTTTGAAGGTAACAGTTGGAGATAGAGAGATTCCGAGTGATAACCTATCATTTTCAAAGCCGCCAAGTGTTATTGATGCTGGCGCAAGATTTGAGCTTAGCATTAAGGATCTAGACAGTGTGAAATCTAAACCAATACGAATTGAAGGTATTGTTCACTATTACGTTGACTCTAAAATCAGCTCAGACTCTGAGCAGACTGTAACATTAGAATTGGGAAAAACGTTTTCAATTGGTACATGGGTTTTTTCTATAATTGAAATCGATAAAAATACGGTGACGTTCAATATAAATAAACACCCGGATCGAATGCCTTCTATAAATTTCTTCACTACAGAGAAGACAAAGATTGAGGCATATTTATATAGTAGAAGCACTACTGTAATAAACGGCGAAGCATCATACAGTGTTAAATATGAATTCAAGGATGTTCATAGTGAATTAATTGTTCGTGGAAGTACTATTGAGTTGCCGAAAGAGAGCCAAAAAGCCAAGTTTGCATTCGATTTCGTTACCCCTTATTAGTTACTTAACTGGGCGTTAGCATTCTTTATCTGACATCGTGGTCATCTATATGGAACATTTAAATGAATCCAATTTGTAAAACTACTCTTTTAGGACTCCTTTTAGCTGGAATCTCGATTTGTTTTGAGATGTTAATCGGGTCAGAGTAAATTAACCATAATTTCTCACTGGCAGAATAAATGATGACTACGGACTAGTCGAATTTAAGGGCACTTTATCAATAAGTAGTAAATATCAGATGGAAGCATTAAAAGCGATCACAATAGGTGTTGTTATTTTTTTGGGGATTATGCTTATTCTAGGCGCGCTTCCAAAAATTTTATCGCGCATTAGTGACCCACCAAGAATGAAGTTTATAGAGGAATATTTTGTAGAGCATGGATGTACTGAAATCGAAATTAAACCATACTCTGCACATTACGGTGTTCGATATAGACGCAATGGCACTAAATACTATTCAAAATGTCTGGCAAACTTAAAGTCAAATGAATTGGAGTGGGTAGGAAAACCACCGGACTGGATTGAAACATAAAAGATAATCCAGCCGGACTTTTTTCCAATAAATTTAGAATATATAAATAAATCCGATACTCACTTCAGCTTCATAGTCGCTGCGTGCAATTGGGCTGCCCTGAATGTCGCTACTAAAATGTTCATAGAGTGCTTCGCCGAAAATCTGCCAATTATCGCTGAGATAATAACGATACGTGTAATCAATCCCAAATGAACGGAACCCGCCACTCAAGTTGGTTTCAGGCAATCCCGTCGCAGCCGACTGCTGTGCGTTGATACCGAAACCTTTATTGGCATATTCACTATCGTGAAATACCCCAACCAAATTAATTTCAGAGCCGGTTCCATCAAGTTGGTAGCCGAAGCGGTACCCTAGCCCGAATAGACCAAGATTTCCCTCGCCGCCAGTGACAACTCGTCCCACCAGCCAGTAACGCCAATCGTCATCGAGCGCATATCGTGTTTGAAGTACTAATTCAGTTTCCTCTTCTGTATCACCGAGTCCATCTAAATACCCTTCATCGGAATCATCTTCTTCACGACCTTCATCAAAAGCCACAGCGACATCGAATAGCCACCTATCAGCACGAAGACCACGCCAGCCTAGCGCCTCACCCGCAAAGTAGAAAATATCATCACCGCTACGCCATTGAACGGCACCAGCAGGTTGGGCTTCGAAACCAAATTCATCTGAACCTTCGTAGGCCGATTCGTACTCAATACCCAAGCCCAGCCCGAAAGCCCAGCCATCATTACCCTTGGTAAAGTCGTCAACTGAGGGTAAAGGTACCAAGGCGGTTTGCTCATCTTGAGCAAACGATATTTGGGAGAAAACGCCTTGAATGAACATTATCAACAATAAACCTGAAAGCTTTTTCATTTTAAGTGCACTCCAGTATGAGTTGGGACAGATTGTCCACACTAAGTGATATTATTGGATAACAGTTTATGTGAAACATTTGTCAAGAGATCGCCTATCGGGGCGTTTATTTAAGTGTTCGTTAGTCCGGGTTATTAGACCTGGATTTTAAAACTTGAAACTAAGGTTTTTACGGGGAAGTTTTGGACACTCATAAACTTTTCTCTGATTCCCGAATTACAATCAACAGAAATACACCTGGTATATTCCTTGGGCTGCGCGTGGTGCTCATAAAATAGGCGCTTGTAATAAAAGAACAATGCTAATAAGGTCTTAAGAAAGAAGTCGAATAATAAAATGACATGAGCAGCTGAAGGGTATGTGGGTATCGTAAGAAGCAAACAGAAAGGGTTGGATGGTCTTGATTGATAACAAGGTCAGCAAACCACGACGAGGGTAGCGTAACAACAGGAGGCGAGTATGTTTAAAGACTTCATGGCGGGTGCGCACCGTCTGTCTCGTGCCAACTACGTCCCAAGAACTATTGCTTTTGCTTTCAGCTTCATCATTATTGCGCTCCTGGCTCAGGAGCGAGACTGGACACCGTGGCATGTTGCTTTGCCTGCATTGTATCTGCTGATATATCCCCAGCTACTGATGGTAGCCACTCGGTATCATTCCGCGACCAGTCGATTCGAGATAATGGCTATGCTTGCCGACTCACTGATCCTTGGATTCATTGCCGCCTGGATCGATTTCTACCTATGGTTGTTCTTCGCGTTTCTGGTGGCCATTGCCTTGAACGCGTCAGTTGTTGGTGGCAGTCGTTTGTTACTGTCATCGCTTGTATTGTTCACCGCCGGTGCGCTTACAGGAGGTGCTGTTAACGGCTGGCAGGTACAGACCTCCGGTCCTTTCTACATTGAGGTCATGGCCATGACCCTGATGCTGGCCTATGTACTAATCGTTGGTTTCGTTTCTTTTAATCAAAATGCCCGACTGATCAGCGCCACGCGTGCTGTGAAGGAACGTAATCACGTGTTCCGGGCGCTGGTAGAGATCTCGTCGAGTGCTGATTTGGTAGGGGATGTACAGGAATTTGTTCAGGAGGCAGTGAAACGAATTCATGACCTTTACCCGAAGTATGGTCTAGGGATGATGGTACGCGATGCGCAGCGGCCAGAGGTCGTGCGTTTTATGGGGTTCGAGGGAGTCGCCACGGAAGAGCAGGACGCGGTGGTGCAATATCTGGCCGCCACGCGCGCACCCGACAGCCGTGAGTTAGCCTGGACTGATCCCAATCACGGGGCGATCTTTCAGATATTTTTCGATCGTAATCCCGCCCGGGGCTGTGAAGGAATTATCGTTGTTCGTGTGGATACCATCAGCCCATTGCTCCGTGAGGCGGCCCGGTTGGCTCTCGGCATGCTCAGCGTTCACATCGAGAACAAGATACTAGCCCTCGATCTGAAATATGCCGCTGAGCGAGATCCACTGACAGGGATTTTTAACCGTGGGCGCCTGGATGTGGAGTTGGATTCTGCTATACGCGGTCGCAAGCAGCACGGTGCTATGGAGTTCGCAGTGTTAATGATCGATGTAATAGGCTTGAAGCGGATTAACGACAAATACGGACACACAGCTGGTGATAAGCTGATCCAAGAAACTGCGGCGGCTCTACAGAAAGTGTGCCGTGCCACGGATTCCTTCGGTCGCTATGGCGGTGACGAATTTGTCATTATCTGTCGTGGCAGCAGTAGTACGGATGCTGAAGGGTTGCGCAAACGAATTATGCGCGACATATCGGGGCGAGAAATCTCTCTTCCTACCGGTGGAGGGGAGACAGTCACTGCACCCCTTGAGCTTAGTATTGGCCTGGCTAGCTCCAGCGACATCGAGCCCGAGGAAGTACTATCGGCAGCGGATGCTGACATGTATCGCAACAAGGAGGAATGGTATGCAAAACACAAGCGATACCGCTGAGCACTCCTCTGGCAGCACGCCCAGAGAAGTGTAAAAATATCTCGATAAAGGGTAATTAATTTAAATTGATTACTTTGAACTATTCTTATTAACCGGCTTAGGCTTCCTGCGTCTACCTTTGTTTTTAGCTGTTCCGGGCTGATTGGTGGTTTGATTCAATTTGGTTTTAGCAAGCTTCTTCTTGTGTGGTTTTTTCTTACCCACACTTTTTAATGGCGTTTCTGGTAATACGTGTTGCGGTTCGAAGCCGTCGGCTATTTTTCTTTCTAATTGTTGGCGAATGAGATATTGGATGCCGCGCAGGTCGTCGACTTCATCGGCGCTGACTAAGGAAATGGCCGTGCCTTTTTCGCCTGCTCGTCCGGTACGCCCGATGCGGTGGACATAGTCTTCGGCAACATTGGGTAAATCGTAGTTGATGACTAGTGGCATCTGTTCGATATCGAGGCCACGCGCTGCGACGTCGGTTGCGACCAAGACTGTTACCTGACCAGCTTTGAATTCGGCGAGAGCGCGGTTTCGTGCCCCCTGACTTTTGCCACCATGAATCGCGGTTGCTTTAATGCCTCTTTGATCGAGATCTTTGCTGAGCTTGTTGGCACCTCTACGCGTTCGGACAAATACCAGCAACTGCTCCCAGCGGTGATGGCCAATCAGATAGCTTAGTAGAGCTGGCTTCTGCTTTTTGTCGACGGGGTAAATCCACTGTTTGACTGTAGTCGCTGTGGTATTGGTTTGTCCGGTTTCGACCAAAGTAGGACTGGTCAGAAATTGCTGGCTGATCGCTTTGATCGATTCAGAGAAGGTGGCGGAAAACAGCAATGTTTGTCGCTTCTGAGGGAGTTTACCAATAATGCGTTTAATGCTAGGCAGGAAACCCATGTCCAACATTCGGTCGGCCTCGTCCAAAACGAGAAATTCAAGGTCTTTAAAACCCACTGCATTTTGTTGAATTAGATCCAGCAGTCTTCCGGGTGTTGCGACCAACACATCAGTACCGCGACGGAGTTTCAACATTTGCGGGTTAATCTTGACGCCACCGTAGACCACAACCGAATTCAGAGACAAGTTGGCTGCGTATTTTTGGACGCTTTGATGAACCTGCTCGGCCAGCTCGCGCGTAGGCGTCAGGATCAGACAGCGTGCTGAATTGGCAGTAGCTCTCTTCCCCTCAGACAGACGCTGCAAGATAGGTAGCGAAAAACCAGCGGTTTTACCCGTCCCGGTCTGCGCAGCAGCCATCACGTCCTGACCATTGAGGATTAAAGGAATGACTTTTTGCTGGATCGGCGAAGGGGTTTTATAACCACTCTTGTGTAATGCATCGAGTAGCGGTTGTATTAAATCGAGTTTGGAAAAGGGCATGAAAGAAGGGATTAATGCATAAGGCGCACAGTTTAGCCTTTTCTACAGCAAACTACGAGCACTTAAGGATTAATGCTTTTGGCAACAAAGGTATTGCAATAACAAAAGTGACTCCTCTGCAATATACAATGGTATGGTTGGCATAGGGTAATAGAAGGTGTCAACAATGAGGTGCTACAAAAAAATTTAAGGTATATAAAGTGAAAAGGCTATTTGTTTACTTCTTTTAGGGTTCTTCTATGCGCAACAATGTGTCTGCGTATTTGACATCGCAGTGAACCAAATCAAGGTTTCATTCGTCTTCCTTATAACAGCAACAAAAAAGAGTGGTTCATGGAACAAGCAGAGCAGGATTTATTGGTACTGGAAGCGCAAAGCGGAAACGAAAAGGCGTTCGAATGTTTAGTTATCTGGTTTCATCCGCTATTGGTGAAATTCGCTACCAGCCTCTCGGGAAATTCTGCTCTGGCCAAAGACGCAGTGCAGGATGTGTGGCTACAGATATTAAAAAAGTTACGCCGGCTGGAGGATCCGCGAGCATTCAAAAGCTGGTTGTTTCGAGCGGTGCGTTGGCGAGTAATCGATTTAATGCGCGGTAAAGCTATGCAGTTTGAAGCGCTTGATGATAACGGAATTGAAATCCTGCCAGATCACTCTGAACTGGAATATCGGCAACTACATCAGCAAATTAACCGTTTGGGAAAGTTGGAGCGGGAAGTGATTTATTTGTTTTATCTGGTGGAATTGACTGTGGCTGAAGCTGCTTTGGTGCTGGAAGTACCACAAGGTACGGTTAAATCCCGACTGAATCGGGCACGGAAGCAGTTACAGCAAATGATAAAAGCTTAAGTAAAACGATTGAAATAATCTGAGGAGGTTAATATGAATCTAGATGATAGAATCAAGCAGGCTTTAAGAATGGACGAAGCCGAGGTGGAACAGACTTTACTGGAAGAATCTGGTTTGTTACCAAGAGCTCTAGGTGTTTTTAAAGGAAGTATGAAGGGTTGGAATGTTTTTGGCTTTATTTTGTCCTTTGCAAATGCGATTGGTATGTTCTGGAGTGGCTATTACTTTTTCATCAGTGAAAGCCAACCGGACCGATTGTTTTGGGGGATTATAGGGCTAGTTTTTGTAATGGGCACTTTGGTCACCAAGATTTGGTTCTGGATGGAAATGAACCGATACTCTACCAGCCGAGAAATAAAGCGGTTAGAGCTTGCAATTGCTCAGTTGACTGCAAAGTTGAATCAGTAAGTATAAGATGGCGCAAGATTCTCGAACAAGTAATGTTCTGGGTGCCGTTTGGAAATAAACATGGGCTTACGAGAATACTAATTTAAGTACACTATTTCCTTAAGCCCAGTTCCCATAAATCTTGGTAGAAACTGAAATTGACGCGCGGAAAATGCATATACTCTATGCACTAGAGTCGGTTACCAATAGTTTGATGTATAGTAAATCCATGAAAAGAATATTTCTTATAGTACTGATAATAGGCGTTGTCTGGGGACTATATATTTGTTCAGGCAAGGTGTCGTTAGGACCTGATGCCATAGCGCCAACAAGCATCTGACCCCTGCGTATAAATATGTTCAGTACTGGATTGATGATATTGATGAAAAGTAAGGTGACGAGCTGGTATATGTTTGGTCGCAACAAAACTGGGACATGTAAGATAAGATTAATGGTAATAAGGTCTTAGAGATGAGAAAGACAGATAAGAAAATAGACAATGCTTTAAGAGCCGCCTTGACTGAGGCCTGTGAGATAGCGCTGGAAAATTACGATGGATTCGAGTGGCTAACCCATTTCGTAAACTATAATGACTTCCCCGGCTCGCTTAAGGTCGTCTGCATTTACGACACCAATGCTCGTTTGGAGAAAACAGATAAGCAAGCTGTGCGCTCACTTATCAGGGAAAAGCTGGCATCTATTGCTATTAATATGAAAGACAGTCGCCAGCAAATAAGCTTTGATACGGAAGAAAACTGCAGCAGGGAAAACGGTGGTAAATGGAATGAACGATTCAGATAATCAGCACCAGGCTGGCAAAGGTGTTCTTACCTTACGGGACCTTGCGATGGCCATTATAACGGTGCTTAAGACCCCTTCCGATAAAGAATGCCATTTTAGAGTAAGATACTTTAACTGTACCGATTATCGATATTCATGACTATTCCGATTAAAACTATTACCGCGCCAGAGATATCCTGTTCGAATTGTCGAGCTTGTTGCTGCCGTCTGGAAGTTATGATCATTAGTGATACTGGCGTTCCCGAGCAGCATATTGCTGTTGATCAATGGGGTGGTGAGACCATGTTGCGTTTAGAGGATGGTTGGTGCTCAGCTTTAGACCGAGAAACCTTCATGTGCACAATATATGAAAACCGTCCGTGGGTTTGTCGAGAGTTTGAAATGGGCTCCTATGAATGTAAGGAAGAAAGAGCCGAATTGAAAACGAGTTAATATCAGTGACCATATTTACTGGAGTGTAGTATGCAGAAAGAACCACCACTCCCAATAAAAGCAAACAGGTTAAATTATGAATCTTATATTAGAATCGACCCTGACCTGCCCAGAGTGCGGGCATGAAGAAACAGAAACAATGCCGACGGATTCTTGCCAATGGTTTTATGAATGTAAAAGCTGCGGTGTATTGCTGAAGCCTAAGCAAGGTGATTGCTGTGTTTTCTGTTCCTACGGTACAGTCCCTTGCCCTCCGATTCAGCAGGGAGCAGGAGATTGTTGCTCATCATAAAAAAAGCGAAGAACAAAACGCACGAGTTTGTTCGTTAAACAGCCTCGTGCACTTGTTTGGGTTACCTCGTTTCAGAAGAGCGAAATACCAAAGTAAATATCCAAGATGGTTGTTAAGCTGATAATGCCTAGAACCAGAGGACAGATCCAACGAATGGCAAATTGAACATATTGCTTTAACCAACGACCAATTGTGCCTTCATTATCCGACTGGATTTCAAGTTCGAAATTGCTTTTGCCCCAGACATAAGCGACAAATACTGAAATCAAGAAGCCACCTACCGATAGAAAAGTGCTGCCGCCAATCATTCCAACCATACTCATGAAACTGATGGGTGATGTACTGTTAGGGAATTGAATAAATTCGCTGAAGAAGGCAGAGGCACCATTGCCGAGCAGTGATGGCAGGCCAATTAAAAAGATAAGAATGGCCACAGTCCATGTTGCTTTTCCACGACTAACTTTTTTCTCATCAACCAAAAATGCGGTAGGAACCTCTAGCAAAGAAATCGTAGAAGTTAATGCTGCAAAAGAAAGCAATAAGAAGAACAGGCTGCCGATAACAACGCCTAATGTTGGACCTAATGAATTGAAGACATTGGGTAACGTTTCAAAGATGAAAGCTTCTTCTCCGGAGATTGCACTCATTGCAGTTAAATCACCTTGAGTAACATAAGCAACAAAAGGAAACATCATTAACCCTGCGAGGAAGGCAATGAAGACATCAGTGAAGGTAATGATTGCTGCCGCAGTAACAATATTGGCGTCCTTTTTAACATAGCTACCAAAAGTGATTAATGCTCCCATTCCTAAAGATAAAGAGAAAAAGGCTTGTCCGAGCGCGGAATAGACAATGGTAGGAGTAATCTTGGAAAAGTCAGGTAACAGATAATGCTTAATGCCAGTGATAGCGTTCGGTAATGTTAGAGCGTAAATGATCAATCCCACGATTAAGAAAAGCAGCGTCGGCATCAGGGCTTTGGCGGCACGCTCAATACCATGAGAAATACCACGACTAACAATATAGGCTGTTCCCGACATAAATATGAGCGAGTAGAGACCTATTTTTAGCCAGTTTGCGGTGTACTCTGAGAAGTGCTGGCTGATTTCAAAATGGCCCTGCAACATTTCAAAGAAGTAACCAAAAGACCAGGCAGCCACCACATTGTAAAAAGAAAGAATCAGAAAACCGGCAGCCAAACCGAGGTAACCCACTCCAGACCAGCGAGCAAACCCGAGTTTTTTAAATGCTGTTACCGGGCTGGCCTGAGCTTTGCGACCGATAGCTATTTCAGCAGTCATCACTGGAAAACATAAGACTAAAGCGAAAAATAAGTAAATAACTAGAAAAGCTGCACCACCCCCAGCGCCGACTTCAAAAGGAAATTTCCAGATATTACCCAAGCCAACAGCTGATCCTGCTGAGGCCATAATGAATCCTAATCGAGAGTTGAAATTACCACGTTCCTTCATAATAAATGCTCAATAGCTTATTTTTTATTGGAGTGGAAGCTTAGCCTATTATTAATTCAGACAACAGGAAGTATTCGTTAAAGGTTAGTTTGATCACTTTAAAAAGAATGCTATTGAGTCAGGAAAATAGTCTCGCACAAGATAATGCTATGAAGTTCTAGCTAATGGGCTTAGAGAAAATTGGGGCAGGTACGCGTCTTGCGGGACAGTGGATACATCCTTCATTAACCCTTACAGGTGCACAAATAATTGGAAGGAAAGACTCATATCTTAAATCGCGAGTAGAATTATTGCGATAAGAGTGAGCTAAATAGGGAAAGAGTTTGGTCAGAACTTATCCTGCCTAAAGTCATTTCTATCGACGGTGCTTTAACTCCTAAAAATAGCAATAAATGATTCCTCTATAGAGCCTTGCTCATCATAGTCATAAAACAAGACTTGTATAGATAGACCAATGATAATAAGGTCTTTTGAACAAATTCTTATAATTCTGTTAGTCCAAAACATTTAATGGAGACACATGAAATCTAAATTTACTTTTTCAGGGGATACTGAGTACCGTCTTTTGGCGGTTGGTGCCTATTCGTTTACCGCATTCTCAGTGGCGGCATTAATACAGATCTTGTCATCAGGCACCACGGAACCGAGCAGTTATCCCTATCTGGCGAAAATTGGGTTTACGGTCATGCCGCTACTCGCTTCAGGGCTGGCCCTAGATTTCTATTGTGTTGGAAAGCCAAAAATGGTTTGGTTTGCTTCAATATTATGTATGGTGATTGGTGGGTTAATCGGTATTTCTATGAATTCCATAGGCGCTGTTCTAGGCGTCTACTCGCCGCAAGTAGCCGAGTACTTGGGCTATGGTATTTGGGGTGGGGTGGCTGTTCTTATCATCGTATCGATCGCCTCTTGGCTGATACATCGCAAAAAAGATGACTCTGTTGAAAGCGATAAAGATTCATAACAATGAGTTCAACCGTAGCAATTGGCATATCTAATATAAAAAAATGACAGACATCATAGTTAAAGTTAATGGACCCTGTCTAATGTGAGAAATATCGTTTATCTGTGATATAACAATTAACAATACAAAATGAAAACTGATGGATAAGGAGTTGTTATGTCAGAGAAAAAATGTCCGGTGATGCACGGTAGTATCACAAAAAGCAATAAGTCCAACACAGAGTGGTGGGCGAATGCACTGAACCTCGATATTTTGCATCAGCATGATAAGAAGACCAATCCGATGGGTGAGGACTTCGATTATCGAGAAGAAGTTAAAAAGCTTGATTTTGAAGCGCTGAAAAAAGATTTGCATGAATTGATGACCAATAGTCAGGAATGGTGGCCGGCGGACTGGGGTCATTACGGCGGTTTAATGATTCGCTTAAGTTGGCACGCTGCAGGGACGTACCGTATTGCAGATGGTCGTGGTGGTGCTTCTACTGGTAATCAACGTTTTGCTCCTATTAACTCCTGGCCTGATAACGTGAACCTCGACAAGGCACGCCGTCTTCTTTGGCCTATCAAGAAAAAATACGGTAACAAAATCAGCTGGGCGGATTTAATCACCTATGCCGGAACCATTGCCTATGAGTCAATGGGACTTAAAACCTATGGCTTTGCATTTGGTCGTGAAGATATCTGGCACCCAGAAAAAGATACCTATTGGGGTTCCGAGAAAGAATGGCTGGCGCCTAGTGATAATGAAAATAGCCGCTATTCGGGCGAACGTGATCTGGACAATCCATTGGCAGCGGTGATGATGGGTTTGATTTACGTGAATCCAGAAGGTGTGGATGGGAATCCTGACCCGCTTAAAACCGCCGAAGATATCCGGGAGACTTTTAAACGCATGGCCATGGATGACGAGGAAACGGTAGCGTTAACAGCTGGCGGTCATACCGTTGGAAAGTGTCATGGTAATGCAAAGGAAGAACAGCTCGGTAAAGAGCCGGAAGGTTGTGATGTGGAAGAGCAGGGGCTTGGCTGGATTAACAAGAAGAAGCGAGGCATTGGTCGGGATACAATGACCAGTGGCATAGAAGGTGCCTGGACCACTTATCCCACCAAATGGGATAACGGCTATTTTGAAATGCTACTTAATCACGAGTGGGAGCTAAGCAAGAGTCCAGCAGGTGCTTGGCAATGGCAGCCCAAAGATATCATGGAAGAAGACAAGCCAGTAGATGTGGAAGACCCGTCAATTCGAACTATGCCAATCATGACCGATGCCGATATGGCGATGAAAATGGATCCGGAATACCGCAAGATTTCTGAGAAATTTTACAAGGATCCTGAATACTTCTCGCAAGTGTTCGCACGCGCCTGGTTTAAACTGACGCACCGCGATATGGGACCAAAAGAAAGATACATTGGCCCAGATGCGCCGCAGGAAGAGTTGATCTGGCAGGATCCCGTACCGGCCGGCAGCAAAGATTATGACGTAGCGGCAGTAAAAGAGACAATCAAATCCAGTGGGCTTTCTGTTAGCGAAATGGTGGCGACCGCATGGGATAGCGCAAGAACCTTCCGTGGTTCCGATCTGCGTGGTGGTGCCAATGGCGCGCGCATTCGTTTAGCGCCACAAAAAGATTGGCAAGGTAATGAACCCAAAAGGTTAGCTAAAGTACTTTCGGTGCTTGAACCGATTGCAAAAGATAGCGGCGCCAGTATTGCTGATGTGATTGTGCTGGCTGGTAATGTTGGAGTCGAAATGGCTGCCGAGAAAGCAGGCTTTAATATTGATGTTCCATTCTCCCCTGGGCGTGGTGACGCTACTGATGAAATGACGGATGTTGAATCCTTTGAACCGTTGGAGCCATTGCATGACGGTTACCGCAACTGGGTGAAAAAAGATTATGTGGTTAGCCCTGAAGAGATGCTACTGGATCGCACACAGTTGATGGGACTAACGGCTCCAGAAATGACGGTCTTAATTGGTGGAATGCGTGTGTTGGGAGCCAACTATGATAATAGTAAGCATGGCGTATTCACTGAGCAAGAAAGTGCCTTGACCAATGACTTCTTTGTAAATTTAACTGATATGAATTACATCTGGAAGCCAGCCAGTAATAATCTTTACGAGGTATGCGACCGTAAAACGGGCAAGGCGAAGTGGACGGCAACTCGTGTGGATCTGGTGTTTGGTTCAAACTCTATTCTAAGAGCACTAGCTGAAGTTTATGCACAGGACGATAACAAGGAAAAGTTTGTTAAGGGTTTCGTAGCAGCGTGGACAAAAGTGATGAACGCGGATCGTTTCGAATAGGAACAAGCCGCAATATCGCCACACGGATATGAATCGGTGTGGCGGTATATACGCTTCATTCCCAACAAAAGATTTTATTAAAAGTAATAAATATTACGTAAAACATAACAAAATGATTGAAAATCATACTTTGTTGCCCTAGAGTATCATTCTGTGATTGGTAACTGAGTATGATAATGACCGCTCGAAGTTTACATTTTCTTTTAACCTTCTCTCTAGTAATAGCCATATTGGTTACAGCGTTTACTATGGTTTTTGCTATTGCATTACCCATAGTGAATGAGCCTCTTGTAACCACTTGGCCGGTGTCTATTGATGCCGCTCAAATAGAAACCGGTTTATACACTGCGCCAAACACACCATGGACCATCGAACAAACTCAGGGTGTGTTGTCGGTTGAAACAACTGCTTTAAGTTTAGGCCTCAGTCGTGCTTTAAACATCCTATTAGTGTGGGGTATGGTCATCGCCATTATCTGGTATTTACGGCAAGTGGTTGGTGATGTCCAAAACGAACGACCTTTCGGTCAGAGTAGCGCTCAACACCTGAAGAAAGCGGGTTACTTATTGATAGCATTATCGGTCTGGTTATCCTTTGAAGTGTTTATTCGATTTTATCTATTTATGCCTAACGCTCTGGATGTTTCGGATTATAAGTTTACGCATATTCGGCTTTTAACAGAAAGCGATGCTGGAGTAAGCATTTACCCAGACTTTCAAATTGGTTTTTTAGTGGCAGGTCTTTTTATCTTAGTCATAGCAAATGCTTTTAAATTGGCCTTGAACTACAACGCGATAGTGATGAGATTATCTGATGGCGATAGTAGTTAATTTAGATGTGATGATGGCTCGTCGCAAAATGAAAATGAAAGAACTGGCGGAAGCCGTTGGCGTATCAACAACAAATTTATCGTTGTTGAAAAATGGGCATGTGCGAGGTATTCGGTTCGCCACATT
Source organism: Kangiella sp. (assembly GCF_048265365.1). NCBI lineage: Bacteria > Pseudomonadati > Pseudomonadota > Gammaproteobacteria > Kangiellales > Kangiellaceae > Kangiella > Kangiella sp. The sequence continues at coordinate 331,274 of NZ_JBLXBT010000001.1, read as the reverse complement.
GGAGGCGATATGCAGAGTACTCGAATGTCAGCCAGCCGATATTTTGGAATATAAGGAAGATAAAGAATGAAATGTACAAACGGAATAATTGCAGGTCTCGTATTTCTGGCAGGGTGTCAGAGCTATAAAGTTGAAGAGTTAACCGAAATACCTCAGGAAGTGAAAAGTAGCATTAATAGTGTCGTTGATAATAAACATCGTCCAGGGGTAGTCATTGGATTAACCAATCCTAACGGTACTTTCTTCTATAGCTATGGAACAGCCTTTGTCGGTGAAGACTCAGAATTGTCTGCTGATTCGCAGTTTGCAATTGGTTCTCTTACCAAGCTATTTATTGCCGAAACCTTTCAGCGGTTGGTTGATGATAAGGCGGTAAGCTATCAAACCAAACTGCAAGACATCTGGCCGAATATCAACGATGGCAGCGACACTCAATTATTGCACTTAGCGAGCCATAAAGCTGCCTTACCACATAAGATTCCATATGAGGCCTTAGCCAACAATGATCCAACAGCGCTACTGGCAACACTAGGTCGTAGCGATACCTTACCAGCAAATTATGAGTACTCAAATTCAGGCATGGCAATATTGGCATTGGCTCTTGCTGAGTTACAAGATAGCACCGTTTCGGATTTGGTGACGAAAACGACGCTCAAGACAATGGAGTTGAAAGATACTGGATATGTTCCTGTACCGGGACGTTTGGTGGGTATGCATCGTGTTATGGAGCCTGTTAGTAAGCTCAATACAACGACGGTTGAAATTGCTCGAGGCGCAGGGGGATTGCATTCAACTGCTCGGGATTTGCTCAAGTTCTTAAGCTATCAAATAAACGCAGCCGAATCAGCTGAATCGGAAAAGTTTGCCAATATTGGCTGGAAAAAATTTGAGAGCGATTCTTTTGTCAGTTATTACCATGGCGGTGATGGAAATGGTAATCAGGCCTTTATTGCCTATAGACCTGACAATAAAGTGGGTGTGGTGATATTAAGTAACTCAAGTGCCGATGATGAATTGCAAAGCATAGCGTTACACTTGATCGATCCGACAATTAAGCTTCCTAAATTTGATAGCCCACCTGCAAGAAAATATAGCGATGAAGAGCTAGCGCCTTTTGTCGGAGACTATTCAATAAAAGACATGCCGGAGGACAATTTATTCACCTTTCAAAACAGAGACGGGCGAATGGTCTATATTGAGAAAACAGCAAATGGTGAATTGGTGAGGCGTTCACGGATGTATGGAATAGATGATCATCAGTTTAAACTGAAAGAAATACCATTAACCGTCAGCTTTTTTAGATCTGAGCCTAAAAACTATGATGCGATTCTTAAATTTCAGGATCAGGAATACTATTTAGTGAAGAAACGTAATTAGTCACTACCATTCAACTAAACCATTTAGAGTGATTAAGCATCTAACTTAGATGCACGGAACAAACTCTGTGGGGCTGGCCATGTAATCAAATACATGTTTGCAAAAGCTGATATTAATAATAAAAGTTAGTAAGGAACACCTAGATGCGGAAAATAATAAAAGTTATTGGTATTGCATTGCTGATGGTTATTGCAGTTGCAGTGGTTGTTGGGTTGCGCCCCTTTATTGACCGAGATGCAGCAGCAATAAATCCTGTTCAGCTTAAAGAGTCTCCTTTATCACAAGTCCAAGCTGAAAAAATTAAAACGTTTATTGAAGACGAAGCAGATGGTATCGATGCTTTTGTGGCGTTGCGTGGTGAAAAGGCCTTAATTCAGTACGGAGAAGTGGGCACGCCAATGAATCTGGCCTCTGCACGAAAGAGTGTGTTGAGTTTATTATTCGGCATCGCATCGGATCGTGGCATCATTGATATAAATGAAACGCTTGCTCATCTAGGAATTGATGAAAGTAGTAACCCACTGACAGAAACCGAGAAACAAGCCACTATCAAGCAACTGTTGCAGGCTCGTTCGGGGATTTACTTACAATCTGGTGCAGAAACAGTAGAGATAAAGGATGGCCGCCCTGGCCGTGGACAGTATGCTCCGGGGGAATACTATTTCTATAATAACTGGGATTTTAATGTGCTCGGGGCTGTTTTTGAAAAAGAAACGGGACTTTCGATCGGAGAAGCATTGGAAGGATGGTTGGCAATGCCGCTGGGCATGCAAGATTTTAATCAAGAACATGTCTTTTATGATAAGCAGGGTTCCGACTCTGACTATCGAACCTACCGTATTCATATGAGCGCACGTGATCTTGCACGTTTGGGTACTTTAGTCGCTCAAGAAGGAGTATGGGATGGAAAGCAAATCATATCAAAGGAATGGATTGAGAATAGCGTACAGCCTTACTCTGAAACAGACACTTATTTCTATGACGGCTTTGGATATTCCTGGTGGCTGAACTCTGAGCTTGATGTGGTGGCAGCTGATGGCTGGGGTGGCCAGTATATGCTGGTGAATCGAGAGAAAGATCTAATATTGGTGACCCGTCGTGATACCGGCAATTCTATGCTAGGGTATTTAATCTTTGTAGGGTTCAAAAAACAGGGACATCCAGCAGACATTCAAAAGTTGTATAAGCTCATACAACCTATGGTAGATTAGAAAAATTAACTAAGGGTAGTATGGAGGATTGATGCCAATAAGAAAGTGGATAATTCAATACTTGATTGCGGTTCCGCTGATGGCGCTGCTATTGGGCGGAGTGCAAATGCTAAAAGGGAGAGCGTTTGAATACGCTATTGAGTTTGGTCTGTTATGGGGCCTCATTTCAGCGACTATATTTCTCGCCACTCGAATCTACTATTATAAAAAAGGACTTTACTGTAAAGTTTGCAATGACTTGCCTGAACCCGAAAGATCAAAGAGTAATGAGGAAAGTTAACGTCTAGGGTCTAGCTTACTTTATCACCTCAGAGCAAGAAAGAATCATGATTGGCATAATAATAACAGTAACATACTTTGCAGCTGCGTCTAGAGAAAAGCAATTTAGTGAACATTGGTTTCAATACACCCCTTCAACGAGCCTCCGAGTTAGTCTTTGAATTCCTTATCTTCGTATTTTCTAGAGGCTCGATCGTTAAGTAACCTTTAGTTCTGAGTGTGACTGGTCAAGATGCAATAAGTGGTTTTGAACAAACGATTGCTCACAAGTTTATACTGGTTTTATTATTGGTTGCTGTATTGTTACTCTACGGAATTAAGCGCTATCAATATAATACAAAAATTATAGAGAGTTATTAATAATAATCATGGAACAAAAGAATGAGAAAAGAACTAAGAAATAAGATTATTGAAGTTTGCAAGAAGAAGATACTGGGGAAAGGTGAATCTGTTGGTCTTTCGTTTTATGCTTTTTTTGCAAACAAGAATGATGATTCGGAGCTTCTAATGGAGGCTGCTACGTTGTGGATAGAAACTCATAAGTTAGATCACTTTGAGGAAAAAGAATTTTGTAAATTATATTAATAATGTAATAAAACGTGCCAAGCTACTCACATTTATTACTATATAAGCCGCTATCAGCGTTGCAAAAAATCATGATGAGGTTAAGGTGAACACTGTGAGTATCTATAGCTTAATAAGCCCTAAAGTAAGGAGAACGTCTAGTTTCGCCGAGGCTAGCGTATAATGTACAACAATATTAATCATAAAGGGGTAATGATATGAATCGATTAATAGTAACCATGCTTTTGTTTTGTTGTGTAGCCACCGCTATTTCAGCAGATATTGAAGGTGCCAAGGATCATCCATTGACGGGACGCTTTGAAGGTTCTGACATTATAAAATACAGCTATACGGATTTTGATGAATATAGCTTCATTGTTGAGCCACTAACATCTAACAATAAGGCTGAGCATGCTCAACATATGGATCGTAAGGAAGGAAAGTTAACGCGTATTACATACCGTGCTCCGGCGGGGGCTAGTAGTCTAGCAGTGTTCAGGGCTTATCAAGAGGTCCTTTCGGAAAATAATTTCGAGACTATCTTCGAATGCAATGGCAACAGCGGTGAGGATTCTTGCTCAGAAAAGGGGAGTGGTAACAATTTTAAATATGCGGCTCCTGGCTATAGTGTGTTTAACCTTCTTTTTGGAAACGCGCAGAATGATCAGACGCGATATCTGGTCGCTAAAAAATCACGACCTGAAGGGAATGCTTATGTGATACTGCATGTAATTCAGAATGGACGCACCAATAGTGTAGAAAATAGCGAACGGGTTTTTGCTCAGCTTGACGTGGTCGAAGAAAAAGCTCAGGAAAGCAAAGTCGTTATGATTAAGGCCAGTGAAATGGCCGAGCAAATTGGACAAACGGGTAAAGTTGCGCTTTATGGATTATTTTTCGACACCAACAAAGCCACTATTAAATCCGATTCGAAACCGACGCTGGATGAAATTGGTAAACTGTTAAAAGAGAATCCTGATCTTAAATTATTGGTCGTTGGTCATACCGATAATCAAGGGGACTTTGACTACAATATTGAACTATCCAAAAGTCGCGCCGAATCTGTTAAGCAAGCTTTAATCGATGATTATGGTATTGTTGCTGCACGATTGAAGTCATGGGGCGTTGGCTATACTGCGCCTGTAGCAACCAATAACAGCGACCAGGGCCGTGCAAAAAATCGACGAGTGGAATTGGTAGAGCAAAAGTAGAGGGGCCTAGTTGTTTAATAGTTATTAGATTTAATACAGACAAAAAAAGGGGGCAGAATCTGCCCCTTTTTTATTGCGCATTTTTCGTTACTTATTTATAGATAAATATGATATTGACGCGTTGGTTCTCTTGTTGACCTTCGAGGGTTGTGTTGTAGGCAACCCGTCTGGTATCACCGAAGCCTTCACTGGAAAAACGTGAGCGGTCGATGCCGAAGTTGGCGACAAGGTAATTCACAACATTTTGTGCTCTTTGACGCGACAGTCGCATGGATTGCTCGCCGGTTGCTCCTTGTTGATTACTGGTATGTCCTTCAACCGCTGCAACAAGCTCAGGATGATGACGCATAAATTGCGCGACCTGCATTAGCTCGTCGTGATACAGGGGTTTAACAGTAGCCTGGTTGGTATCAAACTCCATTTGTAGAGCCATGGTCATTCTGGCACCTACCGGCTCCAGTCCCTCAATATCTTCAGCGCAGGCGATAATGGTATTGATCCTGCGGTTCAGACGTTTGCCTGCATCGGTATTGTTGTTAGCAATAGGTCGTGTTTCGCCGTAGCCGTATGACTTCAATCGCGAGCGCTCAATATTATGTTCGCTGACCAAGTAATCGACTATGTGTTCCGCACGCTGGCGGGATAGTTCTCTGTTGTTTGCAGGAGAGCCCACATTATCGGTATGGCCTTCGATTACAGCAGTAGTTTCAGGGTACTTATTCATAAAGGTACCGATGACGCTAAGTTTTTCCTGGTCATCCAGCTCAATTGAGTCCTGGTTAATGTCGAACTGTATATCGAGAATACTACAGTACTCTTCTTTCGACGGAACTATAACCAGTATAGGCTCAGGAACAGGCGCGGGAGTTGGCGCTACTCTTGCCGACTTGGCTGGTGCGGCAGTTTGTCCAAATCGATAAACTAAACCAAGTGAGAGCATATCAACATCGCCGGTATTACCTACCGCGTCGTCTATACGATAGCGTTCGCCCTCGAGCCGTATATCCATGGCTCGGCTAATAGCATATTGAAAGCCAAGGCCCACCTTATAGTTGGTGTCGCTCTCCTCGGGGTTAGTGTTAAGCACATTGACGAATCCAGTGCCTCTGTATTGATCTTCAGCTTCGGCATATTGTGCCCCGACACGCCCGAACATAGAGAATCGCTCGGTAAAGGGAATGATGCCAACAAGATCGAGATTATAGCCTGCGATCTCGATCGCGCCCGATAAGGTGCCTGCCGGTTGGGTGGTAGCGGTAAAGTCGAATCCACCCAGGTCAAAATTACCGAACTCGACAGCCCAAAAGCGATTGAACTGATAGCCACCAAAGAGCTTGTAAGCAGTGTCTTGCTCATCAGCATCGAATGCTGTTGTGATAAAACCTGAACTGAGCAAGCTGCTGGTGATTCTCTCTTCATCGATGTCTGCATAGGACTGACCTATGTTACCGCCGATATACCAACCGTAGCCCTTACGGTCGGTATGTTTCCAGTCTGAATCCTCTGCTGTAGCAATTTGGCTGGTGGCTGCGGTAAGCACAAACAAACCTAAAAGCTTCGTAATGTGCGTTAGTTTCATGTTGTTCTCCAATATTTTCGTATCCATAGTCGTGTCCTCCATAATCATTGAGCCGGGACGTTGATGATGGTGTTAACCACCGTCACTGAAGCATTGAGCGACATTGCTCTACCATCCAGGGTCACGATATCGACGTTGCCTGAGGTGGAGAAAGAGACACCAGCAGAAGCGATAATCGTTCCTACCATAGTGCCGCCACCTGCTTCATTGATGGTCGCGGAACTGCCGACCTGCCAGAACACATTCTTAGCCTGTGCGCCATTGATAAGAATGACGCTTTGCGGGAATGCTGCACCAGGACCGCCGACTGTCAGCGAAGTTGCCATTTGGAAGACCCATACAGCATTGGCATCGCCTTGTGCGTCTAGCGTAAGATCGCCACCTTCCATTAAGAAAGAACCACTTTCCGAGGTATAGACCCCAGGCGCTAGCACTTCATTAGCAAGGTTACCCTTAGGGCTGCCAAAAGAAGGATCAGGGCCACCTGGTAAGCCTGCCAGTACGTTGAATGCATCAATAGCGTCATTGCGAGCAATAGTAGCAGCGTTGCAGTTATCAGCATTAACCGCGGCAGAGGTTGGTCCGGTGGTAGAGGTTGTACAGCTAAAGATAATGCCATTAACTGTGCCGTCATTAGATCCGGTAACGGTATAGACGTCATTGTTGGCATCGCGGAACCCGGTAATGGAACCCGTGGCGGTGGTAGTCGAGCCGAGGTCACCATTAACAATGGTATCAATACCTTCGTTGGTCATACCGGCAGTACCGGCAAGCTTACCGAATGGTGCAGCGGTGTTAAGGTCAACAGGCTGTAAGCATTCATTGGTGGCTGGGCCAACATGGAAGTTCCAGACAAAATCTTCAACCATGATATTGGCAGGGACTGCAAGATCCTTAACACCATTCTCACCACCTGTGACTGTGGCAGTGTATTCAATGCCATCGACCAGGTCGTTTTGAGGAGTGAAGGTTGCAATATCGTTAGCACCATCGAGCACGATAGATTGTGCGGTGACAGTGTTAAGTGGAGTATTGGTTTCGAACACTGTGAATGTCACTGAGTTGATGGTATCCGGGTCCATTTGTAGACCAGAAGACACATCAAAAGTCACATTAACCGTTGCAGAAGGGCATACACCAACATCGCCAAGCATTGGGCTTACGGAATTAACCGTAATCTCCGCAGGCGGTAGTGCCCCTGCACCAGTGGTGAAGGTCCAAATGTAATCACTGGCCGCAGGTAAGGCGGCTTGATTACCTGCCAGAGCGTTGCTTGCCCAGTCTGTTGCAGCCATGGTTATGGTCGCAGTGTAAGTGGTTTCAGGTTCGAGCTCTGTACCAGCAGGTGTAAGACTGAAGGTTGCGGTTCTGGCGCCAATGGAATAGCTAACGACACCATCAGGTGAGACACAAGGTGCTTCACAGGTCAGAGTAAAAGTGCCTGCATCAGTAATTGAAGTCGGTGCCATGTCTTCTGTGAAAGTAGCTGAGATGTTGGTATTAACCGGAACGTCGAGTGTCGGACCTGGATCGCTGGTTTCAGGTGCGGTCATGGTCACTCTTGGTCGTGTCACATCAGCTGTAATCCCAGTGGTGAATGACCACACAAATGGATTGGCCATGGTAAGACCGGTTAATAAGCTCTCACCTGCAGTAATGGTTGCCGTGTAAAGAGTATTCAGCTCAAGATCAGCATCAGGGCTAAAGATGGCAATTTGATTGGTAGAATTTAGGGCAACTGTACCAGTTGGACTGGTGCAAGGGGCTTCACAGGTTACTACAAAACTGGCACTGCCAGTAAGCGCAACCATCGATTCGGTAAAGTTGGCCGATACACTTGTGATATTAAAGGGTACTCCGGTTGCTTTATCGGCTGGGGCAACAGCAGTCACTCGTGGTCTTGCCGCGGTAGTGAAAGTCCACACCGTAGCTTCTGCTAAAGTTAGGCCTGTTTCCAAGCTTTCTGCTCCATCCACGGTAGCAGTATAGACTGTGTTTTCTTCAAGTTCGGAACCGGCAGCTAAGCTGTAAGTTGCAACGGTATTCGACGCATCAAGAGATACAGTGCCATCAGGATTGGCACAGGGTGCAGCACAAGTAACCGTAAAGTTGCCGGCGACTAGAGCTGCCATCGGCTCACTAAAGGTAACAGTGATGCCTGGTTCAACAGGAGATACTTGGGTGGCATTGTCAGCTGGTGTAAAATCCGTAACCGATGGGGGTTGGACTGCTGGAGAATCTGGCCCCAGAATTTCATCCCTGTCACTACAACCGGCCAGAAATACCAGCGTTAATATCGACCACAGCATATGCGTGGCGTGTTTTTGGAAAAATTTCATTTTTCACCTCCAAGGTGAAATTGCTGTGTGCAACAAGCACACACGCGAAGTCTGCTACCCATAGTTAGGTAAGCAAAAGTTAGATCGGCACAAAAAAAGAGTGCAAATAAGGTTGTCTAGAAATGAGTAAATCTGAGTCATTATTTTCACCTCCATGGCAAAAATTCGACGCGTATAGACGCACGTACGACACCAATAGCTGGGTCGATAAAATTTATATTGATCAGATGGTGGTGCTGGCTAGATGAGTAGTCAGAGTCATTGAGCAAAGTGATAATCAAACTTCTAACCCGTTGAGCGAGTTAGAGATACTCATAGAAACTTGAGAACGATAGCGGGTTAAATCAACGCTAGGCGGAGGAAAGATAGGGTCTCTCTTAATTAGCCAATATCCTCTCATAGTGCTGTACAGTCAATAGCATAGTGGATAAGTTTACAATTCATTTAATGACAAAATGAAGCTTGGCTATAAATCGGAAACTATTATTAACGTAATAAAAGAAAGAATGGCTTGATGGCAGAAGTATCGTTTAGACGCTTCCGCTAAACTGTTCGATTTGAGTTATTATAACTTGTAAACCAGACTATATAAAAATAGGCTATTCATGGATACTTCATTTGTATGAGTGGTCATAAGCAGGATCAAGGCGGTTATTATGAGCCAAGCTTATACCATTCACGAAGTCTATCCTTATCTAAGAGTCAAAGGTGCTGAGGCGGCTATTGAGTTTTACACACAAGTGTTCGGAGCGAAGGGAAAATTTTGACTAGTTGACCCAAGTGGCAAAACTAGGCATGAATGGATGCTGGGTCACGAAGTTGAAAAAGTCGAGCCTGAAGAAATGCAGCGCCGGTATGATGACATGTTGGACTAAAGATAATTGATTACGAGCACGAATATAAAAGGAGAATAGTATGACAAAGAATAGTAGGCATATAACCGCATTCATTATTTCTTATTTCATAACGCGACTAAGTTTTTACCTGTTAGGTTATAACCCATTTGAACATAATACTTTTTGGGTGGGGTTGTTGATAGACTTTGGAATCTGGGTAGTTATATTTATTTTGGTAAGTAGTCTGTTAAATAAAATCATTAAGAGAGATAAGCAATAACTGCTCAATAGGATTGAATGAGAAGAATGTAAAAATTACGTTTATTCATTCTCAACACTTTCCGCGACGCCGAATATTAAGCCCAAAATCATTATAGGTAATAATAATATTCCACCGATGACAGCTAAGACAGTTTTTCCGCCGTCAATAGTCTCTAATTCAATTTTTTCTATGTCTTCAAAAGGGATGCTGACTGAGGTAAGCGGCTCCTGGGTTAACGACCCCGTGATCTGTTCCTGTTCTATTTTAACTACTTTCATATCAATAATGCGGCCGCTTTTTTCATAGACTAAAATCCTGTCTTTAAACTCAATCCGTTGCTCGGGAGATTCTTGCTCAACGGGTTTCATGCTAGTACAGCCAATCAGGCAAAGAATGACTAGCCAACAAACAAAGTGATTGGTGATGGGATGCATACACAATCTCCTCAAGCAAACAATATAGAAGACCCACAGTAAAAAGTACGCTAATAAAGAGAATTAGACAAATAAAAAAAGAGTTAGGTGAGGAAATTAAGCTAACGTATTGATTATGGGTTAAGTTTTAGAGGAATATGTATAAAAGAATGATTATTGAGGGTGTTGTATTATGGCAAAATAGAGTCTCCATTATTGATAAAGGGTAAGTTTTATGTTGGATGAATTAAATAATTTACCGGATGTCGTGAAGCAATATTTCATAAAAACATTAAAGGATAGACTAACGACCGATTTTAATTCAGTAAAACTTAGGCAGCAAGGACAGCTAAGAACATTGGAAAAAGATCAGTGGATGGAATTTTCAGCTCGAGAAGTAATAGTTGCAGACGAGTGTTCTTTTCATTGGAAGGCGAAAGTAAAAATACCATTGGGGTTACATATATCGGTAGTTGATAGTTTTAATTTGGGAATTGGTTACGGGCAGGTAAAGTTTCTTTCTTTAATACCCATTGGGCATGAAAGTAATTCGGTTGAATTAAACTCTGGGGCATTGCACCGCTATCTAGCAGAGGGTGTTTGGTGTCCAACAGTTTTACTACCTTGTCATGGTGTTAGATGGGTCGAAAAGGATAAGGACAGTGCTGAAGCGACTCTTACAGTAGGTGAAAGCACAGTGAGTCTGGTATTCAGATTTAAAAATGGCGATGTGATAAGTGTATATAGCGATGGTCGCTTTGGAAAATTTAGAAGTGGATATCAAAAGAAAGGATGGGAAGGCCTCTTTAAGGACTATCGAGAAGTTAATGGAATTAGAATTCCTTTCTATGGCGAAGTTGGTTGGTGGGAAAATAATAAACTTAGGCTGGTTTGGAAGGGGCAAATTGTAGAGGCAGAGTGGGGTATAAAAAATGAATAAGAATCTTCAGTCTCGGAAAATGCTTAGCTTTGTAGTATGGTTTAGCAAACTGTTTCTAATAATTGTGCAAGGAGTCTGTTATGTCGAACGAAGGGTATCATGAACCTTATGAAGAATTATCCGACGAAACCAAGGATATGCATCGCGCTATCATCTCGTTAATGGAAGAGCTGGAAGCGGTAGATTGGTATAACCAACGTATCGATTGCTGCAAAGACGATGATTTAAAAAAGATCCTACGCCATAACCGCGATGAAGAAAAAGAACATGCCGCCATGGTTCTGGAATGGATTCGTCGACGCGATCCTAAATTCGATCAGCAGCTAAAAGATTATTTGTTTACCGAAGAGCAAATTGGACATTAATAGAAGCAACATTCACTGTGGCTGCTAAGAATCGGTATCCTTAATTATTTAAACAATAAAAAGAGGAGTCTATATGACTGTCGAGATGCATGTAGTTGATGCCTTTACTGATGAGTTGTTTAAGGGTAATGCTGCGGCGGTTGTTATGACTGATGAGTGGCTTGATGATGATTTGATGTTGTCGATTGCTGCTGAGAATAATCTTTCTGAGACTGCTTTTCTCAAACCTATTAACAATAATCATTACCAGATTCGGTGGTTTTCTCCTTTAACTGAAATTGATTTTTGTGGTCATGCGACCATGGCTTCGGCGTTTGTGGTGTTTCTAAAAAATGATGAGTTAACTGAAGTGATTTTTAGTGCGCATGCGGTGGGTGAGCTGACGGTGACTCGGCAAGCAGATGGCATGATCGATATGAGTTTTCCCAATCGTAAGCCGAAAACCGTTACTGAGATTCATGAGGCACTGCTGAAAGGTTTATCCAAGAAGCCAAGTGCGGTATTAAGAAGTCAGCAGGCTTACTTTGCGATTTATGATGATGAGACGAATGTTCGTCAGCTTGAGTATGATAGTGAGCAGCTAAAACTGTTAGCGCCTTATGATGTGGTGGTTTCCGCGCCAGGCAATGATTACGATTTTGTGTCGCGTTACTTCTGGCCAGCTAATGGTGGCGATGAAGATCCTGTGACTGGTTCGATTCATGCCGGGCTTGCGCCTTATTGGGCGGAACAACTTGGTAAGAAAGAATTAAAAGCCTATCAGGCATCAAAGCGAGGCGGCGTAGTTTATTGTAAGCTGGTGGGCGACCGGGTGCATGTGGCGGGGAAGGCGGTGTTGTATCTGAAAGGTCAGATCACCGTTTAGCGGAGATTCATTAAACACTGCTATGCTGGTCGAGATCAGCTCATAATGAACTGGTCAAAAAAATAAAACAAAGGAGTTAGTTATGAAGACTAGTAATAAATTAACCGCTGTTGCATTGGGGATGTCTCTATTACTTGGTAGTGGTATGGTCTTAGCCCATGGTACTGACAAAGAATCCACTCAGGAACAAGTTACGGTACAGGATAATGGTCGTGTTATTGAAAAGTCCGACATTAAGCCGAGCATGCAAGTTGACAAGCAAAAAGATGTACAAGACGACGCAGCTAAGCGTACGGGCGATCCGATTCCAGGTATTGATATAACGGTGAATCAGGGGCATAGCGTTTGTCAGGCTGGTTCGAAAGACTGTAATGATGGCAACGAATCAGCGGAGCATGTGGTTCAGCAAAAAGCTGGTGTTAAGTTGAAAGACGGTAAGACCTTAGCCGAAACGGATAAGTCCGTCGATAAGGGCGATGACGTTAAGCACATTGATGAAGACAGTGACGACGACGGCCTTCCTGAACAATAATCACCAATAGAAACAACCAATAAATAAAAGTGTCACTATGAAATATTTGCTCTTTCTTGGCACCGTGCGCGACAGCGCACCTCCCAAGCCTGCGCGACTCGGATTAAGAGTGGCCAGGGCCTGTTTAAAGCATCTTGCAGCATTCCAGTCGGAACATGAAGTCGAGCTGATTGATCCGATGGACTATGACCTAAGCGTACCCTTTAAACCTCAATTTTCTTATGCAAAGGGCCAGGCGCCAAAAGAACTGGATGAGTTGGCGCAGAAAATTAAGCAGGCAGACGGCTATATCATGGTAAGTCCGGAATACAATCACACCATGAGCCCGGCCTTGTCTCACCTCTTGAATCATTTTGGCAGTTCGCTTTTTTCCTATAAGCCAAGCGTGATCGTGACCTATTCTGCCGGACAGTGGGGCGGTGTTCGAGCGGCCATGTCGATGCGTGGCATTCTTTCAGAGCTGGGTTGTCTGCCAGTTTCTGCGATGACGAATATCCCCAAGGCGCAGGAAGTCTTTAAAGAAGACGGAAATTTTCAGGAGGGACAGAATCAACAACACTGGGATAACTATCTGGCGCGTGGATTTTTGCAACTGGAATGGTGGGCACAGGCCACTAAGCAGAAACGAGCAGAGGTTAATCCGAACGAAGTGACCCAAGCCTTTAAAAAAGATCCGTCTCAGCGAAATGCTCCGTGATAACTAAAGGCTAAATAAAAGACTGCATGAAAAATAACCAAACAGATGGTATAACGGATAAAAGGGATAATAATAGTCCACTCAAGATGGAATAAAACGATAGCCAACAGGGAATTCAATTACGAATAAATGATTATTGGTAAACAATGGGGGCCCCATGGCAAAGTCGGTTGGTCAGACGTTTGAGTTTCAGGCAGTTGAGACAAGCAGCAAGCAAGACTTTAGTGACTATCCAATGCAACGGTCATGGATAAATACAATTCTAGATATCAAAAGACTTTCCTATCTATTACTGGCAAGCATTATCTTAATGGTACTTGTTGCCACTTCACCGCAAGCAAAAGCAGAAACCTATCAGGAAATCATCCAAGATATTGGTACGAGTGGCCGTATATCACCTCAGGTTGTACTTGAACGTTTAGAGTGGGCGGATGCGATTCCAGATGAACGCTCATCCCTGGAAGATCGAGCAACCTATTACATGTGGCTGGGAAAGTTTGCAGCTTTATCGCGTCAATACGATAAAGCAGAAAAAGCTGTAAATAGGCTACAAAGTTTAGTCGAAAAGTATGATTGCGAACTCTGCAAAGACAGTGTCTTAATGGTGCAAGGATACATTGCTGCCCGCCAAAACAAAACTCCTGAAATGGAAGTTATGCTGAGTCAAATTAAGCCGACAGCGGATCAGCCGCTGCTAAAGCTACAATATTTTGAGCTGAAGTCTTTTCTCTATAATTCTAAATCAATGATTCCTGAGCTGATTGAGGTTGCGTTGCAATCTGCAGAGTTATCTGAAGAGCTCAACCGCCCATCCGATCATATCAGAGCAATGAATTATCTGGTATTGGCCAACATTCATAGAAGAGATCTTGAGCGAGCGATGGATCTTGCAGAAGAGGCGTTTGCAAAAGCTAAAGTGTTAAATGATGTTGAACAGATGGTTAACACACGTGGTAATCAGGGCTGGATCTATGCGCTACAAGGTGACTTTGATAAACAGGCCGAATGCTTAAGGGATACGATAGCGATTACTGATCAGTATCCTGAGTTGGAAATACAGGCAATGACAAACAGGATAAATTTGTCGCACAACTATCTCGAACAAGAAAAGTTCACGGAAGCGATTGAAGTAGCTGATGAGGCGATAAAAAGAGCTGATATTTTAGATAATCCGATAGCGCGATCCGTCGCAATGCATAATAGAGCCATTGGAATAGCTTTTACAGTAGATAAAGAACAAGGAATACGTGAACTTAATGAAGCGATAGAACTAGCTGAAGCAGAAGGTACAAAAAGCTATGCGTTGGATATGTATCGCTCTTTGGCAGAACTCTATGAAGAGTTTGAGGATTATGAAGCATCTGTTGAAGCTTACAAAAAAATTATAGAGCTGGAAGCAGAAATTATTCAGTCAGAAAGAGAAAAAGAGGTTCAAGCAGCTCAAGAAAAATATGAGGCAGAAAAGAACAGTCGGCAGATTGAGCGGCTGTCTTTAGAAAAATTAGCGGCTGACGCTGAGATTGCAGAAAAGAATGCCCGACAAAAACTGTGGATAGCATTAGCTTTGGTATTTGTGCTGGTCACTATAATACTGGTGCAGTGGTTACGAACTAGTCGTAAGCATAATAAGGATTTAACTGATGATAATGTGCAGCTGACTGAACAGACTGATCGTGACCCATTAACGGGAGCATATAACCGTCGATTCCTGCAAAAAACTATGCAAGAACTGCATCAGAAATTGCAGAATATTAATCGCCCAGGTCGAGCGGATGACATCATGGGGATCATTTTGCTGGATGTGGACTTCTTTAAAAATGTTAACGACACCTATGGTCACGCCGTTGGCGATGCTGTGTTGCTTGAGATGACCAAGCGCTTTAAGAAGCTGTTGCGCGAACGCGATATGGTGGTGCGCTGGGGTGGAGAAGAATTTGTCTTGCTATTGCCGAATATCAATGGCGCCTTATGTAACGTTGCCGATCGGGTGATTAAAAAAATTGGTAAGGAAACCTTTAACTTCGAAGGCCAGAATTTGAGAATCACTATTTCAGCAGGCTGCGTAGCTTGGCCAGCTTTTGAAGAGCAAAGCTGGGAGGAGGCACTGCATCTGGCCGATATGGCGGCCTATCTTTCAAAATCTAGTGGTCGAAATCGTGCCACCTGTATTACCAAAAGTGATAAAGATGCAGACAAAAAAGAAGTAGCCAAGGATTTATTGGAAGCTGAAAAGAAAGCCTGGATAGAGCTAACAAGAATAGAAGGACCACGAGCCGAGTAGAGCAACATCATGGAGCGATCAACCGATACTATTACCTGGCATACGCTGGATGTCGCTGAGACATTAAAGCAACAACGTTCAGATCACAAAGGGTTGTCTGAAAAGGAAGTTGCCGATAGACGCCTCAACTCGGGAGCTAATCGATTACCGCAGCCAGTCCGAGAGGGCTGGCTGTTGCGTTTCCTAAAACAATTTCATAATTTCCTGATTTATGTACTGCTCATTTCCGCTGCAATAACCGCACTATTGAAGCATTGGGTTGATACCTCAGTAATTATTGCTGTGGTGGGCATTAACGCAATGGTAGGCGTGCTGCAGGAAGGTAAAGCCGAGCGAGCGCTGGATGCGATCAAAAAAATGTTAGCTTTAAAAGCAACTGTTCTAAGAAATGATCAGAGACTGACTGTTGATGCTGAAGAATTAGTACCAGGCGATATTGTATTCTTGGAAGCGGGCGATAAAGTTCCGGCAGATTTACGGCTGATTAAAACGCATAGTTTAAGTATTCAGGAGGCCGTTCTAACCGGTGAATCATTGGCGGTAGACAAACAACTGGATCCAGTGACTGAGCAAGCTGCATTAGGTGACCGCAGTTGTATGGCATTTAGTGGCACCCTGGTGACCAGTGGACAGGGACAGGGAGTGGTGGTGGCCATTGGTAGTGACACAGAGATTGGTCAAATCAGCGGCATGTTATCACAAGTTAAAACCTTAACAACGCCTTTGGTAGAACAAATGGATGTGTTTGCCAAATGGTTAAGCTTGCTAATTGTGGTCATCGCAATGGTGATTTTTGCGGTGGGTTATTGGGTGTTGAACTATCAATTCAGTGACTTGTTTATCGCAGTGGTGGGGTTAACGGTGGCGGCAATTCCAGAAGGTCTTCCTGCGGTATTAACCATTACATTAGCTGTTGGCGTTCAAGCTATGGCAAAACGAAATGCTATCGTTAGACATTTGCCTGCGATTGAAACACTGGGAGCGGTTTCGGTTATTTGTACCGATAAAACCGGAACCTTAACACGCAATGAGATGAGCGTAACGACTTTAGTCACGGCCAACAAGCATTATGAAATAAGGGGTGTTGGTTATGCACCGAGTGGATCGGTTGAAGAAAATACCGATTTACAAAAGCAGGACAAAGAAGATGATTTGCAACCCTTGGGTTTGGTCGCCTTGTTATGCAACGACTCTGAACTAAAAAAAGAAGAGGACGAGTGGTTGGTTGAAGGCGATCCAATGGAAGGGGCCTTGCTGGCTTTCGCAGCTAAGATAGGACTGGATCTAGAGCAGCATAAAAAGGAGTGGAGACGGACGGACGTTATACCTTTTGATGCCTGCCATCGATATATGGCAACCTTAAATCATGACAGTCAGAGTAACGCGATCATCTTAGTAAAAGGCGCTCCAGAAAAATTGTTAGAACTTTGTACTGAGCAACAAGTTGATGCTGAAAGCACTAGTGATATTGATCGTGAGTATTGGCGCAAAGAATCTGAAGCTATTGCCACACAAGGACAAAGAGTTTTGGCCTTGGCGATGAAAAAAATTCCAACAGAACAAAGTGAAATAACCAGCAAGGATGTTGAGAACGGATTAGTGCTGTTAGGCTTTGTGGGGTTAATGGATCCACCGCGAAATGAAGTGATAGACGCAATAGCCGAGTCTTGTCGCGCGGGTATCGTTATAAAAATGATCACAGGAGATCATGCGCTGACTGCTGCCACTATTGGTAAAAAAATTGGTTTGCAAAATACCGACAGAGTTCTGACAGGCACTGACCTGGATGAACTCAATGATCAAGAGTTAGCGGAAGTGATTAAAGACATTGATATTTTCGCTCGCACCAGCCCTGAACATAAGCTGAGGATAGTCAGTGCCTTGCAGGCAGGCGGTCTGGTTGTGGCCATGACTGGTGATGGTGTTAATGATGCACCCGCATTGAAGCGCGCCGATGCCGGAATATCGATGGGGGTTAAAGGCAGTGAAGCTGCTAAAGAAGCGTCATCACTGGTATTGGCTGATGATAATTTTGTGTCTATCGTGGCTGCGGTTAGAGAAGGTCGGACGGTTTACGATAACATCAAAAAAGTCATAAGCTGGTCGCTACCCACCAGTACAGGTGAAGCTTTTACCATTATTATTGCATTGATGCTAAGCATGGCTCTGCCCATTACGGCGGTGCAGATATTGTGGGTTAATATGATAACTGCAGTAACCTTGGGCATTGCTTTAGCGTTCGAGCCAACCGAAACCAATACTATGTTGCAGCAGCCAAGGCAGAGGAATCAGCCTTTGTTAAGCAGGACTTTAATTTGGCATATTGTATTTGTCACAGTGCTATTTGCGGCTGGAGTATTTGGCATCTACAGTTATGCGATCAATCAGGGCTATACCATTGAGTTGGCTAGAACCATGGCGATGAATACTTTGGTGGTGATGGAAGTCTTCCATCTGTTTTTTGTCAGAAATATGTATGGCACTTCGTTAACCTGGAAAGCAGTAAGGGGCACCAGGATGGTGTGGTATGCCGTAGTTCTGGTAACCATGGGACAGTTGGCAATAACCTATTTACCGGCAATGCAGTCCATATTTAAGACTGAAGCGGTCCCTTTTGGCGACGGAATGTTAGTTATCGCTATTGGAGTCGCTTTGTTTGCGGTGGCAGAAACTGAAAAGCAGTTAAGGTTAGTGGCAAAAAAGTATCGTAAAGCAAATAAGGCTAAAGCACATTAATGTGATATAAAGTTAACCCTATGAAAAAGATAGCGTGCACGGAACAGTGAAAGAGTCGATGAAACCTGAGATTAATGATATCGCAGCGAGAGTTGTTGATTTATTGATGGATGTGGTTTGCGTGGTCGATCTGGAAGGGAATTTTGTCTACATCAGCTCATCTTGCAAAAAAGTGTTTGGCTATACCCAGGAAGAGATGTTGGGAACCAATATGGTCAATTACGTGCATCCGGAAGATCGTGATAAAACCCTGGCTGTTGCTGGGCAGATCATGCGCGGTAAGGAACAGCCTTATTTTGAGAACCGTTATCTCAGGAAAGATGGAACGACTGTTTATATCATGTGGGCAGCGCGATGGTCGGAAAATGATAAAGTTCGGGTTGCTGTTGCAAGAGATATCACCGAGTATAAACGATACGAACGTATCCAAAGCTCAATGTATAAGTTGTCACAAGTAGCACATCAGGCCAGCGATTTATCGGAGCTATTTCAGCGAGGCCATAATATTATTAATCAATTCATTGCAGCAGAAAGCTACGTTGTTGCGATGGCTCAGCCGGGTAACAATAGAGCTAAGTTGGCTCATTGCATGGATGGGAAATACCAGCCTAAAGACAGCATTACACTGTCGGAAAGGAGTGCGTTAGGAGAAGTTATTCGGAGCGGCAGGCCACTATTAGTCAGCACAGTAAAAGAGTTTGCGCTACAGCTAGAAATTGAAGCCAATAGTGAATCGCAGGATCAGGGAAATTGGCTGGGCGTCCCTTTGATAACCCGGGACAATATTATCGGTGCTTTGGTTATTCGAACCTCACGAGCTGATGGATATTCCCGACATGATTTAAAGTTAATGGAGTTTGTGGCAGAGCAGTTTGCGCTGACGATTGAAAGAAAAGAATATGAACAGAAGCTGCATCACATGGCCAGTCATGACTGGTTAACTGGCCTGCCCAATCGTCTATTATTTAATGATCGGCTGGATGTGGCCATCAAGCGAGCAAAGCGAGTAGATGAAAAGTTAGCCTTGCTCTATATGGATCTGGATGGCTTCAAAGAGGTTAATGATTCACTTGGGCATGCAAAAGGTGATTTGCTGCTGAGCAAAGTTGCAAACCGAATAAAATCCTGTGTGCGCGAGTCCGACACCGTAGCAAGAATGGGTGGGGATGAATTTACAGTGTTACTCACAGAGATCCACGATCATGATGCGATTGGCTTGGTGCTTGAAAAAATCAATAACGCTGTAAACAAACCTTTCGTCCTGGAAGGCAAAACGGTCAATATTGGAATCAGTATTGGGGTCGCAGTGTTCCCACAGGATGGACAGGAAAGAGAGCAGTTGTTACATGTTGCCGATAATGCAATGTATGACGAAAAACACTTAAGAACAAAACAGAAGCAGATAAAATAAAAAAGTTATATCGAATACCATAAAGCAATGAAGTAAATTTATGTATAACATCGTATAAAAACACTATAGCTGGGGGAAATCATGAGTGAGTTAAAGAAGAGTACAGAGCTGCTTGGATTATTTGGCTGGTTGGTTGTGGTATTTGTTACAGCGACTATTGGCGCCTTTGCGTCTGTCAATGCCGGGGAGTTTTATAGCCAGCTGGAGCAGCCATCGTGGGCACCTCCAGGCTGGTTGTTTGGTCCAGTCTGGACAGCTCTTTATGCCTTCATGGGTATTGCTGCATGGTTGGTTTGGCGGGAGCGATATAACTTGAATGCTTCGCTAAAAAGAGTACATGCGGCGTTAACCGTATTCCTTATGCAACTAGTACTCAATGCTTTGTGGAGTTGGTTATTTTTCAGCTGGCACCTTGGCGGTTGGGCATTTGTCGATATCGTGGTGCTGTGGATATTTATTGGCTTTACCCTGGTGGGATTTTTACGAGTGAATAAACTCGCAGCCATACTAATGGCGCCCTATCTATTATGGGTACTCTTCGCGGCAATCCTGAATTACGCGGTATGGAAAATGAATCCTGCTTTGCTTGGCAGTTAAGTCGCATCTCACAGGAAATATCCTTACAATGAGCGCCAAATAAGTTAATGAAATCAAGCAATGTTTGAAGTTATTGTTTTGGCGCTTGCCTTAAGTATGGATGCTTTTGCAGTATCCATCGGCCTTGGCTCAAAGCCGGTCGCCAGTCATAAGAAGCTCGCCATTTGGGCAGCAATCTACTTCGGTCTATTTCAAGGGTTAATGCCACTGGTGGGTTATTTAGGTGGCAAAGGGCTATTGGGCTGGATTGAGGTGTATGCACCCTGGATTGCCTTTTTACTGCTGCTGTTTATTGGCGGAAAGATGATCTTTGAAGCCTTTTCTGAAGGTATTGAAGAAGATATTTCACAGATCACGCAACGAGTTATGTTAACCCTGGCAATTGCCACCAGTATTGACGCGATGGCGGCCGGATTTGCCTTGAATCTGTTACCCGTTAATGCGTTGCTGGCCTGTCTTATTATTGGTGCGGTGACCTCTGTAATGAGTGCTATTGGGGTCTATATCGGCAAACGTAGCGGCACCTGGTTGGAGAGTAAGGCGGAGTTGCTGGGAGGTGTTGTATTGATACTTATTGGCATAAAGGTTGTGTTAGGCTAAACAGTCCTGATACTTAAAGTTTTATCAACCAGAATGAACCCGATGACGGCTAAAATGTTTTCGACGAAAAGAATTGTAGTATTCCTTCTTATGATCTTATTCAGTGGTTTTGCCTTTTCGGTTGAGGCAAGCCAGACGATAAACCAGCCAAAAGCTGTGACCAGCCTTGATTGGATATTGTTAAGCATTTATATTTTAATCGCTTTGCTGTTTTCGTTTTTATGTTCAATCGCGGAAGCAGTTCTGTTGAGCATAACGCCTTCCTACATTGAACACCTGCAAGAAGAAAGACCTAAAAAAGCTAAAGTGTTGCGCACGTTACGCATTACCAGCGTTGACCGATCGCTTGCCGCCATTTTAACGCTAAATACGATTGCTCATACGGTTGGTGCCATCGCTGCTGGGGCTCAGGCGACAGTAGTATTTGGTAGTGGCTGGATAGGGGTTTTCTCGGCAGCCATGACTTTGGCTATTCTGTTCTTTTCTGAAATCATTCCGAAGACCATTGGTGCTGTCTACTGGAAGCCGTTGGCTTCCACCACTGCGGTGTTCGTGCAATGGCTGATCAAGCTGCTTTATCCTTTGATTTGGGTTTCCGAAGCTATTACCCAGTGGATTTCCCATGGCAAAAAACAGCATATTTTTAGCCGTGATGAGTTCCTGGCGATGGCGGGTTTGGGTGAGCGAACCGGCGATATTGATGAGCATGAGTTTAGAGTGGTGCGTAACCTGTTTCGCTTCAGACAGCTCAGAGCTAAAGACATAATGACGCCTAGAACAGTAATGGTTTCGCTACCGGCCAATGCAAAAGTTGAGAATGTATTTCAGCAGGTATTGAATATACGTTTCTCGCGTTTGCCGATTTATAGCGAGGACAATGATGATATTACTGACTTTGTCCTGAAAGATGATATTTTGATGACTCAGGCTAAAGATCATGGCTCTCGAACACTAGCCCATCTCAAACGAAAATTGATATGCGTGCTGGCCGAAATGCCATTACCTGATCTAATGGAAGTGTTGTTGAATGAGCGTCAGCATATTGCCCTGGTCGTGGACGAGTATGGACAAACCTCTGGCCTGGTGACACTTGAAGATCTGGTGGAAACTTTGCTGGGTTTAGAGATTATGGATGAAATGGACGAAGTTAAGGACATGCAGCTTTTGGCGCGTCAGCAGTGGCGAAAACGTGCTCAAAAACGAGGTTTAATAATCGATGAGGATGGTGAAAGCTAATAAAGCAAGTCAAAAGTGACAAAAATTGTCGCTTTTCAAGTCGTTTATGACTTGCTGATCACAGCTTAACGTTATTAAATTTGAGATAAACAGGCTGAGTAGCTAACAAGCTAAGTAATTGTTAAATAAGTAAAAAATAAAGTTATATGTCAAAACCTGTCAAAACATATCAAAAGGTGTAAAAAATATTGACAGTGTGACCTAGTGCTCATTATTTATATTTGCTAAAGTGTAATTAGGTCAACATGAAAAAGGCTTCAACTATGGCAAGACGCTACGGTGATGTTTGTATGGCCGTCTCGATTGTAGATAGTGAAAGGAAGCCAATGCCCCAAACGAGGCGCCCCGTCACATTGAAATATCTAATCTCTCCTTTATTGTTAGGGGCTCTACTTTATGGGTTGAGCCTTTCAGCCTATGCAACGAATCCTACTCATGGAATTAAAGGATCTTTTGACGATCAACATAATAATGGTTCGGTGGTCGCCGAGCAGCCCAAAGAACTCACCGCAGAACAAAAAGCATTTGATGAACTCCTGTATAAAATCGATAGTGGCCAATTACCTTTAACAACACAAGAAGCAATTGATGAGCAACTGAATAACTTAAGCGAGCTTGTTCCAGAAGGAGATGAGGAGCGCCGCTTAACATTCATGTATTACCGCTGCCAATTAAGTAGTGCATTTAATCCTGGCGAAGGGATTCAGATTGCGAATAGCATGATTAGCAGTGCTAAGAATCGAGATGAGAGGTTGGAAGAAGGTATTCTCTACTTATGTTTGGCTCGATACTACGACGGCTCCGGGGAAATCTCTGACGCTTTGCTTAATATAGAAAAAGCCATTGATATCGGTAAAGAAGTCGATGACAAAATTTTAATGGCTGATGGTTATGTCAGTCGCTGTGGTATCCGTTCGCTATTGGGGGAGAATGACTTTGCTTTGCAAGACTGTATTGCAGCTGAGAAGTTATACCGGGAAGCGGGCACTCTGGATGCTTCCGAAGGATTAATATTTGATATTGGAATGATCTACCGTCGTTTGGGATTTTTAGAACGTGCAGAAAAATACTTGAAGCGTTCTGAAGAAGTTGTTGAAGAAGAAGATTTACCTTATGGCAGAATCAGAGTGTCATTGCAGCAAGGATTTATGGAAGAGCAACGTGGAAATTATGATAAGGCAATAAGCAAATATCTATACTCGCTTAAAATTGCAGAAGACAATGATATTGTCACAGAAATGGTGCCGATAAGAATTGCACTGGCCGGTGGTTACAACCTTGATGGGCAATATGGAAAGGCGCTAAAAGAGCTAGAGCTTGCGGATGAGACTCGACAAAAACTTGGTAACAGCGGTTATGATGGGATGGCAGCTATGAACTATGGAGTTGCCTTCAGTAATTTAGAACAACCAGAAGAAGCCGAGCGGTATTTCAACTTAGCCGAACAGTCTATGTTGCGTGATAACAATAGACGTTATTTGGCTTTGCTATACGAGGCTTGGGCGAACAGTCATCGGCGAATTGGTGATAGTGCACAGGCGTTAGAAAAATATGAAAAGTTTATGAAGTTACAGAAAGAACTCGATAGACAACGGTCAGATCAACAAACGCAAGTGCTACGTTTTGAGTATGATAGCGAGAAAACAGAAATTGAAAACGAGCGTTTACAGCAGGAGCAGAAATTAAAGGATGAGCAACTAGAATCCTTGCAAGCTGCAAGAAAGTGGCAAATTCTGGCTATTATATTAGGTAGTATCTTGACGGTAGTTCTGATTTGGTTCTCATTGAGGCAGGTTGCAAATTCACGCAAATTTAGATTGTTAGCGCATACCGATAGTTTAACGGGTCTTGCTAATCGTCGTCAGATTGAACGAGCTCTTAAAAAAGCGATGGAGCAGGCCAATCAAACAGGTAAGCCACTGAGTATCTTGATGTATGACATTGACCATTTTAAAGTTGTTAACGATCGTCATGGTCACTCAGTAGGGGATGTGGTGTTAACTAATTTGTCTAACTTTAGTAAAGAACTGTTGCGTGATAATGATGTGCTGGGTCGAACAGGCGGTGAAGAGTTCCTGGCAATTTTACCTAATGCTAATATTGATCAGGCCATTCAGGTCGCTAAGCGATTACAGCAAGAAGTTGATCTCAAGCAGTATACTGAGATAGAAAGTGAGTTGAATGCGACCATCAGTGTTGGTGTAACAGAGTTTAAGCACGGTGAGCACATGGATGAATTTTTAAGACGTGTAGATGAGGCGTTGTATCAAGCCAAGGAAAATGGGCGTAACAGGGTTGAGTTCGTAAACTAATGAGGGCTAGAGAGCGAGCCCTTCATTGATTCGGTACCAGCCAGTCAGACTAAAGCGTGATTTATTGGCTGGTAACACTTCATGTGGAAACACTTCACTTAAAAACACCACCAGGGTACCGAAAGTAGGTGCCACGGTTTCTATCGGTGTTTTCGAACGCTTACGGTAGATCAATAACTCACCACCATCCTCAGGATTCCATTGTGGATTCAAATAAAGCACGGTAGTCAAGCGACGGTTGGTGCTGCCGCGAAAGGCATCCAAGTGACGCTTGTAAAAAGCCCCTTCCTGATAGTGTGCGAACATACACTCGTAATCAAACAAGCCTAAAAATAAATGACGGTTTAAGCGTAGCCGCAGTTCTTCTATCCAGGCGAAATAATCCTGAGCAAAAGGTTGTTGGTCTTCTAGCCACTGAATTTGGTCAGTGCGAACAAATTCGTTGGTGTGAAAATCTTGCTCGCGACCAATGCCAGCTTGATCAAACTGATGCGGGTTACTGTCGATTAAGCCACTGAATAATTGGTTAAGGACATCTAGAGGTAATGCATTCGGCAATACGATATAGCCCTGCTCAGTAATAGCATCACAGATACGGGTAAAGATATCGTTATCAAAGTAACCGGTCGAGCTCGATGAGATGGATGTTAGGGCTTGGCTCAATGTCGTAAACCAGAAAGTTATATGCGCGTTTTATACTCCAAAAATCAGGTTTTGTGAACAAAATTTACACACAGAGGTAAACAGATCCTGGGCTCTGTCGCAATTTTACTAGGGCTGATTTAGACTAGACATTATTAATGAATAGATCTGAGAAGCCCCTAAATGACATACAGGCAGAACGTAGCAGAGCTGGTGGGTAATACTGACTTGCTGAGAATCCCATCCCTTTCTCGGTTAACGGGTTGCGAGATTCTGGTGAAATGCGAGTTCCAGAACCCCGGCGGTTCCATCAAAGACCGAGCGGCGCTGCAAATGGTGCAGGATGCCATCGCAAAAGGAGAGTTAAAACCGGGCATGACAATTGTCGAGGGTACAGCCGGTAATACTGGGATTGGCTTGGCAGTAGTGGCTAAAGCTTTGGGCTATCAAATGCTGACCGTTATGCCAAAGGGTCAAACTCCGGAAAAGGAAAAGATGATTGCTTTGCATGGCTCCGAATTAATGTTGGTGGATCCCTGTCCTTTTGCGAACCCCAATCATTTTTATCACACCGCACGGCGCCTTGCGGAAGAAAATGAAAATTACTGGTGGGCCAATCAGTTTGAGAACATCAGTAATGGCAAAGCTCATTATGAACACACAGGTCCAGAGATCTGGCAACAAACAGAAGGCAAGGTAGACACATTGGTATCGGTGTCAGGAACGGGCGGTACGATTGGGGGTTGTTCGCGCTATTTAAAAGAACGAAATGAGAGTGTGCAGGTATGGTCAATTGACCCGGATGGTTCCGGCATATACCACTACCTGAAGACCGGTGAATACAAAGCTCAGGGCAGTTCATTTACCGAAGGGATCGGCATTATGCGCACGGTAGCCAATTTTGCACAGGCCCGAATTGATAAGGGCATCACTTTACCCGACCAGGATTTAGTTACCGTATCGCGGGCAGTCAGAAACGCCGATGGATTGGTGCTGGGTAGCAGTTCTGCACTGAATATTGCTGGTGCACTCTTTGCCGCAGCCAAATCTGGCACCGGAAAAACCATCGTAACCTTTGCTTGCGATGCCGGTGAACGCTCCTACTCAAAGCTGTGGAATCCAGAGTTTTTAGCCGAAAAGGGTATCCGCGATGATCTGGAAACCATTGAGCAGATGTTCGAGCGTTACAAAGCAACGGATGACAGCGTCATAGTCAATGTTAGTGATAGGGATAGATGATGGAGAATAAACCGCACTTGAAGTTACTGGACGCACAGTTTGATGTACATCGATTGTTATCAACAATGGATTTGGAGGACTTGCAGGGAAGTTGGTTTTTGTCCTCAACCGATGAAGAGTTATCACTGGTTTGTGAAGCAATAAATCGTGACTTGATAAAAGACACTGTGCAGAAAAGCGAACTGAATTGGCGTGCCATTAAAGTCGCAGGGCCACTCGACTTTAGCCTGACAGGAATCATCGCTGGTATCAGCCAAGTCCTAGCCAACGCCGAAGTTCCCGTCTTTGTCGCCTCCACCTTTGATACCGACTATGTTCTGGTAAAAGAAAGAAACCTTGCTGAAGCGTTGGTTGCCTTAAAAAAAGCCAGTTATGTGTTTGTTTAGTTGATTTCATTGGTAAGTATAGCGCGCTAACGAGTAATAGGATGGGTTAACATTGATGCGTAATTCATCAAAGCCAGCCCTCCAATAGCTCATTGGCGGCAAACCACTAATACAAAAAAACACTTCAGGCAAACCGGTAGGCAAAATGGAAAAGTTGTGAGAATAGGCGCGTTAAAGCGACGATAAGGGTACTTTAAGCGACTTTAAAAGCATTTCCATATAAATCAAGCGGTTATTCCATTTTGTCGCTAAAACAAATAAAAAATAAAAAATAAAAATAATTATAATCGCAATAATTTCAATAAGTTATATGGTTTATAAAAAGATTTAGACCTTTCAGGCTGAAAATTGATAACAATTAGAACTCGAACATAAAAAATAAATATCTTTAATATCAAGAAGTTATTGAAAGCTTTCAAATAAATTGAAAGCAGTGATTTATCGTCAATTCCTATCACTCAAAGTAACAATTTGAAATATGAGTCTTTGCTAATCTGTATTTGTGCAGCGGCAAAGCGTCGTTGTCTTAAAAAGATTTCAGACGAGGAATTAGAGATGAACAACGAAGACGATAAAAAACCTGAAGGCACTGGCGAAAGCAAACCAGAGCAGGGTGGTGAACATAAAGAGCGCGTCTATGAAGGCGAAGCTGAAGTATTAGGTAGCGAAGACATTCGTGGCGAAGAAAAGACCTGGTCTATGTTTGCTCACTTGGCGGCCTTTGTTGCTATGGTTCCGTTAGTGCCAGTTATAGGCATGGTACTTGGGCCCTTGGTGGTCTGGTTGTTGAAGAAAGACGATATGCCATTGGTTGCCGAGAATGGTAAACGTGCCTTGAACTTTAATATCACCATGTTTATTGCGTACTGTGCGGCGTTAATCCTGTGCATCATCTTGATTGGTATTCCAATCCTGTTTGGATTAATCATTTTTCACTTTATTGTCACCATATTGGCGGCGATTAAAGCGAGCGAAGGTGGTGTTTACGAATACCCATTCTCTATAAAGTTGATTCAGTAATAGGAATGCCTAGATTCTAATAATAACAAATGACTCTCCACCCGGGGCGCTGTCGAATGCAAAGCTTCGCCCCATTCTCCCCAGCGGCAACTTAGGTGCCGCTTTTTTTATGTCTGAATAAATAATCTGAAAAATAGGGGCTAGGAATTTGTGACTTAGCATGTGTATAATTCGAACAACTCTCGGGGTGCGCTTGGGATTAAGACTTACGCCAACAGGCTATCTTAAACCAAGAGCTGAGATGCATTAGCAAACCCGTATAACCTGATCCGACTCGCATCGGCGTAGGGAAGAGTAATGTCAAAGCTGACGATCTCACCATAAAGCTCTGTTCTCATTATCTCTTTGCCTCCTTGCGCTATGCGGTCATAAACGCTGGAGATTATTGTGAAAAACAGTGTGACAAAAAGTGTGGCAAAGAATGATCCGATTGATCTAACCAAACATACCATTACTCGCGAACCCTTACCGAAATCGAAAAAGATTTACGTTCCCGGCACCTTACATAAAGATATTCGTGTGCCGATGCGTCAAATTAGTCTGACCAATGGTGAAAAAGTCACCCTTTACGATACCTCTGGACCTTACACTGACCTGAGCATTGATATTGATGTGCGCAAAGGTTTGCAGGAAGTGCGCCGTAACTGGGTTATGGGCCGTGGTGATGTGGAAGAATATCAGGGCCGCGAACTTAAGCCGATTGATAATGGCTATGAAGATGGTGATAAAGCCTTTGCCACTCATAATCCTGAGCTGCAGCGCAAACCAATTCGTGCCAAATCAGGCAAGAATGTGACTCAACTGCATTATGCACGCCAGGGCATTGTGACGCCGGAAATGGAATACGTAGCGATTCGTGAAAATCAAAAGCGTGAAGCCTTATTAGAACAAAACAGCTCCGCAAATGGTGTCAGTAAAGAAAGAGAAGTCCGCTTAAAAGGCGAATCCTTTGGCGCGAAAACACCGCAAAAAATTACTCCTGAATTTGTACGTGATGAAATTGCCGCAGGCAGAGCGATTATTCCTGCCAACATTAATCACACCGAATTAGAACCAATGATTATTGGCCGTAACTTCCTAGTGAAGATAAATGCCAACATTGGTAACTCTGCTGTAACATCCAGCATCGAAGAAGAAGTCGAAAAGCTGGTGTGGTCAACGCGTTGGGGTGGCGATACCGTCATGGATTTATCGACCGGTAAAAATATCCACGCCACTCGCGATTATATTCTACGTAACTCACCGGTCCCGATTGGTACTGTGCCAATTTATCAGGCTTTGGAAAAAGTCGGTGGTGTAGCCGAAGATCTGACCTGGGAAGTATTCAGGGATACTTTGATTGAACAGGCCGAACAAGGGGTGGATTAC
The DNA here is from genome assembly GCF_048265365.1 of Kangiella sp. NCBI lineage: Bacteria > Pseudomonadati > Pseudomonadota > Gammaproteobacteria > Kangiellales > Kangiellaceae > Kangiella > Kangiella sp. The sequence goes on along the minus strand of NZ_JBLXBT010000001.1, from coordinate 301,976 downwards.
TTTACTATTCATGCCGGTGTCTTGTTGCGCTATGTGCCACTGACTGCTGAGCGTGTAACCGGTATCGTGTCGCGCGGTGGTTCGATTATGGCGAAATGGTGTATCGCACATCATAAAGAGAACTTCTTATACACCCATTTCGAAGAGATCTGCGAAATCATGAAGGCTTACGATGTGAGCTTCTCGCTGGGCGATGGTTTGCGTCCAGGCTCTTTGGCGGATGCCAACGATGCTGCGCAATTTGGTGAGTTAGAAACTTTAGGTGAATTAACCAAGATTGCCTGGGAACATGATGTTCAGGTCATGGTCGAGGGTCCGGGGCATGTGCCAATGCACATGATCAAAGAAAACATGGATAAGCAATTGAAAGAATGCCACGAAGCACCTTTCTATACGCTTGGACCGTTGACCACTGATATCGCACCAGGCTATGACCATATTACGTCAGGCATCGGTGCTGCCATGATTGGTTGGTACGGTTGCGCCATGCTCTGTTATGTGACGCCGAAAGAACACTTGGGTTTGCCAAATCGTGACGATGTTAAAACGGGAATTATCACCTATAAATTAGCAGCACATGCAGCAGATGTCGCAAAAGGGCATCCGGGCGCGCGTTACCGTGATGATCAGTTGTCGCAAGCACGTTTTGAGTTCCGTTGGGAAGACCAGTTTAACTTAGGTCTTGATCCCGATACGGCGCGTGAATTCCACGATGAAACCCTGCCAAAAGATTCAGCTAAAGTGGCGCACTTCTGTTCCATGTGCGGGCCAAAGTTCTGCTCCATGAAAATTTCTCAAGACGTCAGAGATTATGCTGAAGAGAAGAAAAAAGTTGAGCAAGGCATGGCGGAAAAGTCAGCGGAATTTAAAAAGCAGGGCGCAGAAATTTACGTTGAAGTTAATTAGTAAGAAGATGAGAAGTTGACCCTATGAAAATCGGAATTGTTGGTGCAGGTATTGCAGGTCGTATCTTGGCCTGGAAAATGCTTAAAAGAGGTTTTACGGTAACTCTTTTTGATAAAAATTCATTAAACAGTGAAGCTGCCTGTTCCTTTGCAGCAGCGGGGATTTTATCGCCACTTGCCGAGCTTGAAATGGCTGAGCCTACGATCTATGAACTGGGTAGTCGTTCCATGCAGCTATATCCACAACTGATCAATGAACTGGAGCAGCCGGTCTTCTATCGACAGATAGGATCATTAGTCACTGCCCACAGTTCTGATAAAGTAGAGCTCAATCATTTTCATCGCATGCTCAAGCACAAACTGGATCGTTGTGATGAGCATGTGCAAAACATTGTAATAGCCGATAAAGAACCAGAATTGGCGCACATGGGCGAAGGTTTATGGGTAACCAATGAAGGACAGTTAGATACCATTGGCCTGCTTAATGCACTGCAGCAGATTCTGCTAAAGAAAGGTGTTGAATGGAAAGAGCAGGTTGAGGTTAAGGAAGTGGAAGCCGGCCAAGTTAAAACCGATACAGACGGCTATGCTTTTGATTGGGTGTTTGATTGCCGAGGAATGGGGGCCAAAAATGAATTACCTTTGCGAGCAGTACGCGGTGAATTACTTTGGTTACAGGCCGACGATGTAAAGATAGATCACTTAACCAGACTGGTTCATCCACGCTACCGAATATACATAGTGCCGCGACCTAATAATTTTTACCTGTTGGGCGCAACCGAAATAGAAAGTGAAGACTATAGTCCAGTATCCGTTCGTTCTTCACTGGAATTATTATCCGCAGCCTATAGCCTGCATAAATCATTTGGCGAAGCACGCATCATCAAACAGGTAGTCAACTGTCGACCAGCGTTGCCCGATAACCTACCGAAAGTAGAAATCGAAGATGGCATCGGCAGAATTAATGGTTTATACAGACATGGTATTCTGATGGCACCGGCAGTTGTTGAACAAATGATGATAAAGTTTTACCAAGCAATAAGCTCACAGAAAGAGGGTGAAAATGCAGTTAATAGTTAATGACCAAACCATAGAAGCACCAGAAAGAATGAGTATCACCGATTTTATTCAGTGGTTTAAGCAAGAAGGAAATTTTGCTATAGCAGTCAATATGGAATTTATACCAAGATCTTTGTATGCAGAGACGATATTGCAAGAGGATGATCGGGTGGAAATCGTGTTACCGATGCAAGGTGGTTAAATCGCCGCAGCTTAGCTTAGACAATTTAACAAGTGCTAAGAATTAATTTGCTGCATTTAGCCTTTCTTTAGCTTTTTGCTTTATCGGCAAGAGTGAGGCTTTGTATGAGTGTTGGCTGTATTTACAAGTGACATATTCGTCGGGTACCCCTAGGGCAGGATCTGCGTCGTGACGCACCGCTCTTATCAAAATTAAACAACCAAATTAAAAAAATATGCTTAAAGTTGGTGGAAAAGACATTCAAAGCAGATTATTTGTCGGTACGGCTTTATATCCGTCACCGCAAATTATGCTGGATTCGATTAAGGCGTCTGAGGCGGATATTGTGACGGTTTCTGTTCGCCGTCAGGGTTTGGGTGGTGAAAATTTCTGGAAGCAACTGCAACAGTTGGACTGTCATTGGCTACCGAATACGGCGGGCTGTCATTCGGCTAAAGAGGCTGTGACTACTGCTGAGATGGCGCGGGAGATTTTTCAAACCAATTGGATCAAGCTGGAAGTAATTGGTGATGAATACAATCTGCAACCGGATCCTTTTCAATTGGTTGAAGCGACGAAAGAATTGGTTAAACGTGGCTTTGAGGTATTTCCATATTGCACTGATGATCTGGTGTTGTGTCATCGATTACTGGATGCGGGTTGTAATATTTTAATGCCCTGGGGGGCACCAATTGGAACTGGACGTGGATTAACAGACCCTTATGCATTACAAACCTTGCGCAAGCGTTTGCCTGATGTGCCAATGGTGATTGATGCAGGATTGGGGCTGCCTTCGCATGCAGCGCAGGCGATGGAGATGGGTTTTGATGCAGTGCTATTAAATACAGCAATTGCGCAGGCTGAGAATCCAGTGCTTATGGCAACTGCATTTAAAGATGCGGTCAATGCCGGGCGTAATGCTTATAAAGCGGGAGCCATGCCGCAACGTGATTTAGCAAAACCGAGTACGCCTGTATTGGGTAAACCATTTTGGCATCAAGAATCATCATGAGTGTGACAAACAAGCCTGTGGTATGGAGTTACGCCGGCCTGGATAACTCAGGCATGGCAGGTCAGTTAGCGGATGTTAGAACCATCCAAGCTCTTGGTGGTCACGCCTGCTGTATAACAACCGCCATGACTGCGCAAAACAGTCAACGTGTGGTGGCGATTAACCCTTCTTCAAAAAAACAACTTCAGTCACAGCTAGAAGCCTTGCAAGAAATAGGACCGCCTAATGCTATAAAAGTAGGGTTATTACCGAGTCTAGACGCGTTTGAGTTGTTGCTAGATTTTCTTAGAAAAACAGACAAGCCAATCAAGCTGGTTTTAGATCCGGTAGTCGAAAGTTCTTCTGGCACACCGTTTATGCCAGACGACGTTATTGGCCAGCTAAAAGCTTTACTACCATTTGTTACGGTGCTAACTCCGAATATCGACGAGCTGGGAATATTAACGGGTCAAACTATTGAGTCTATAGAAGATATCGAGATTCAGGCAAAACAGCTATTAGATTTGGGTGCAGGTTCAGTCTTAGTAAAAGGTGGTCATTGTGCTTCAGAGCAAGCATCAGATTTCTTTGTTAATCGCCAGCATCAGTTCTGGCTACATAGTGAACGAAAAGAGACTAACAATACACGCGGAACAGGGTGCGTATTGTCGTCAGCCATAGCCACAGCGTTAGCGTTGGATTATTCAGTAGAAGACGCAGTAGTGATTGGCAAGATGGTGTTAAATCAGGGACTAAGGCACTGCTACCCCGTCAGTGAACAGAAAGGGCCGTTAGCGGTTCAAGCATGGCCTGCTGATAAACAGGATATGCCGCATTTAACTAAGCAATATGCATTAAGCGAGTATCGATTTGCTTCTATTAGCAACCAGACTTTAGGCTTGTATCCTGTGGTTGACCGTGCACAATGGCTAGAGCGATTATTGCCTCTTGGTATTACTACCATTCAATTGCGCGTCAAAGATTTGCAGGGTGATGATTTAGAAGGTGAAATTGTGGCAGCAATAAAAGTTGCCAATAAATATGATGCGAAATTATTTATCAATGATTACTGGCAACTGGCGATAAAACATGGCGCTTTTGGTGTTCATTTAGGACAGGAAGATCTGGATGGTGTTAATATCAAAGAACTGAGCGACGCCGGTTTACACTTGGGAGTTAGTACCCATTGTTTCTATGAGGTGGCACGTGCGCATGCGATACAACCAAGCTATCTGGCGTGTGGTCCGGTTTATCATACTGACAGTAAGCAGATGCCCTGGATACCACACGGCATAAAAAATTTAAGTTACTGGAACCATCTAATGAAATCATATCCATGGGTTGCGATTGGCGGGATTAATGAATCAAGAATTGCTGAAGTGGCCGCAACCGGGGTTTCTGGTATCGCCATGATATCGGCCATTACTCAAGCGCAACACCCGGAGCAAACAGCAATGCGAATGATGGAGCTGATCAAACAGAATAGGCCAAAGCAATGAGTATTTTTAAGTGGCAAGAATCAGAAGCGGTGCAATTAATCAGCCCACAGGATTTAAAACAGTGGAGCAGTCAAAGTGATGCGCCTTTATTGATTGATGTCAGAGATGAAAGCGATTATGGGGCAGACCAAGAGTTGCTAGCATCATTAAGCCAGGAGAGCCGGATACAGAATATTCCGATTACCGAATTTGCCAGCCATATCAACCAGCTCGATCCGGATCAGCCGCTGGTGCTCGTTTGTCAGGTTGGGCAGAAAAGTTTTAATGCAGCCAGCCTATTGATTCAGGCAGACTTTTCCAGTGTTTATAGTGTGCACGGTGGTATTGAAGCGGTAAAAAGGGTAGAGCGATAATAACAGACTGTAACATTCTGCTACAGTGTTGTATCTTGGTACGCGATATACTACTACTCATCAAGTAAGCTTTGGGGAAACCGCTTATGAGCAACGAACAAGAACAGCATCAAGACATAACGGACAAGCAAACAAAAGAACAATCAGAACAAGCAAGCAGCAGCCTTATTGATCAACTACCGGACAATAAACAACGTCTTCATCCAGATTCAATCAAAGTATCGCGAATCACTAGCGCCATTGTCAGCGTGCTGGTCGCGATATTGCCGATAGCAACAGGAACTCTCAGTGAGACATACTGGCTGTTGGCGCTTGGTTTAGGATTGGGATTAATCGTGTTTACCATCGGCTTTATTTGGGCCAAAAAATCCTATCAATACACCTGGTATTGGCTGGCGGACGAAGGGCTCTATATTCAAAGCGGTGTCTGGTGGCGTAAGAAAACGCTAGTGCCTTTTAACCGAGTTCAACATACCGATGTGGCACAGGGGCCATTGGATCGTAAATTTAAACTCGGAAAGTTAGTCACTCACACTGCCGGCACGCGTGATGCCTCAGTTTCTCTGGAAGGAATTCTACTGGATACTGCGCATGAATTGCGTTCAGTGTTGCAAGAGGAAGGCGAGAGTGATGCAGTCTGAGACCAACGCTTACCGTTTACATAAAATTTCCCCATTATTTATTCTCTTTGACAATATTAAGAAGTTAATCTTCCCCATTTTAATTGCCCTGTTAGGTTCGCGCGGTAATTCGTGGGAATTATATGCTTTGGGATTTGCACTTATCATCAGTTTGTTTGCCATTGCGCAATATCGTTTTTATCGCTATTGGTTGGAAGGCGACAAAATCCGTGTAAAAGAAGGGATCTTCTTTCGTAATGTACGCCAAGTGCCTTATAAAAAAATTCAGAATTTAAATTTGGTGCAATCGCCATTACACCGCTTGTTTGGTGTGGTGAAAGTGCAACTGGAATCTGCCTCGGGCGGAAAACCAGAAGCAGTGATTAGCGTCATTGCTATGGAGGCGGTTAATTTACTTAAGCTGAAAATTAATGGCGAAGAAGAGGAGCGAGAACAGGAAGAAGATACTGGAGAAGTCAAAGACAGTATTCTCAGTTTGTCCTTCGGTGAAATTGTCCGATATGGCATGATTACGAATCGCGGTATTGTCGCAGTGGCGGTCTTTTTTGGTTTCATGATGCAATTTATGGACAACCAGGTTGAGCGCTTAGTCAAAAGCTATATTTCGCAATTTACACAGTGGATTGATGGTCTGATTAGTAGCGTGCAAATGGAGAATGGTTTGCTCTATTTTAGCATTCTAACCGTTGTCGGATTAATCGCTGCTGTAATCGCCTTATGGATATTATCTATTGCTATGGCATTGCTCAAATTCCATGGTTTTATGTTAATCAAAGCCAAAGATAAATTGCAGGCCACTCTAGGACTGTTAACCCGTTTGCAAGCGACTATCCCAATCACTCGTATCCAGTCACTGACTATTCATGAGTCGCTGTTGCATCGTTGGTTTAAGCGAATAGGTATCACCATTGAAACGGCGGGTGGGGTCAATAGCGATCAACAAGGCGTTAGCATGAAGCAGGTGGTTCCGCTCGCACCCAATACCATGCGCGATGAATTGCTTAAAGAAATTCAAGCGGACGTGGATTGGAATGCTATCGAGTGGAAGGGATTACATCCAAAAGGCTGGCGTCGGGTTCTCAAAGTGATGCTGATTATTGGTTTGGTGGTCGGGCTGCCCACCTTGCTTTACTCAATTTATGCTTACCCCGTTTGGCTATTGGTTTGGGGCCTCTATAGCGTCTATTACTCCAAAGCCTATATTCGCACAGCGGGTTACACGATGAATGATGAAGTGATTGGTTTCAAAGACGGGGTGATCTTCAGTAAATGTACTTTTGTTCGTTTGCCGAAAACGCAAACAATTGCGGTTAAAGAAAGTCCTTTTGATCGTCGCCACCGAATGGCTAGCCTGGAAGTGGATACCGCAGGTGCCATGATCGGAGCGCACCATATTAATATCCCTTATATCAATCTCGAAGATGCACTAGCGATCAAAAATGGTATAAGCGACAAAATTAAAGGTACTCAGTTCAAGTGGTAGTCATCATGACTTGCCACCACCGCCAGTAAATTAAAGCCCACTATCATTGTGGGTTTTAACTATTTAATAGTACAAGCCCATCAAGCCGTATAATTTTCATACTGTAGTAGAGTAAATTCACCGCGCAGATGTTAGAATATCGCCAATTTGTCAGTTTCAAATGACCTGTCATGAGCAGGTGTCTAATATTTAAAAGGTTATTTCATGAATCAAGAATTTCTAAAGCATATCCAACACAATATTGATGACGTTAAGGAAGCAGGCCTCTATAAGAAAGAGAGAGTCATTGATTCGCAGCAAGCGGCAGACATTCATGTCACGACAGGCGAAGATGTGTTGAATTTCTGCGCCAATAACTACCTTGGTCTGGCTAATAGTCCTGAGTTAATCAAGGCCGGTCAGGAAGCGCTGGATGAATACGGTTATGGCATGGCTTCTGTGCGTTTTATCTGTGGTACGCAAAAAGTCCATAAAGAACTGGAAAAACGTATCAGTGATTTCCTGGGCATGGAAGATACCATTCTTTATTCTTCCTGTTTTGATGCCAACGGCGGTTTATTCGAAACGCTACTGGACGCAGAGGATGCAGTAATTTCTGATTCTTTGAATCATGCTTCGATTATTGACGGCGTGCGTTTGTGTAAAGCAAAACGTTATCGTTATGCCAATAACGATATGGCAGATTTAGAAAAACAATTGCAACAGGCCGACTCTGATGGCGCTCGTTACAAATTAATTGTAACCGATGGCGTATTCTCGATGGATGGCATTATTGCTGATCTGAAATCAGTGTGCGACCTGGCCGATAAGTACAATGCGTTGGTGATGGTTGATGATTCACATGCCGTGGGCTTTATTGGTGAAAAAGGTAAAGGCTCGCATGAGTTTTGCGATGTAATGGGCCGTGTGGACATCATTACTGGTACTCTTGGTAAAGCACTTGGTGGTGCTTCTGGAGGTTACACCTCAGCCAGTAAAGAAGTAGTTGAATGGTTACGTCAACGTTCGCGTCCGTATCTGTTCTCTAATACGTTAGCGCCAGTGATTGCCTCGGCTAGCTTAAAAGTATTAGACATGTTGGAAAATGGTGATGAGCTACGTCAGAAACTGCGCAGCAATAGCGAATATTTCCGCGATAAAATGACTGCCTTGGGTTTCGAATTAGTTCCGGGCGAACATCCAATTATTCCAGTCATGTTGGGTGATGCTTCTTTGGCCAGCAAGTTTGCAGACATGATGCTTAAAGAAGGCATCTACGTTATCGGCTTCTCCTTCCCGGTAGTACCAAAAGGTCAGGCACGGATTCGTACGCAAATGTCAGCCGCACATAATATTGAACACATTGATCGCGCTATTGCCGCTTTTGAAAAAGTCGGCAAAGAGCTTGGCGTGATTAGTTAATCCAGTTTAGGGTAGAGAGCATGAAAACATTAAGTAAAGCCAAAGCTGCAAAAGGTATTTGGATGGTCGATCATCCTAAACCTGAGCTGGGCCATAACGACGTTTTAATCAAGATTAAAAAAACCGCCATTTGCGGCACCGACATGCACATTTACCATTGGGATGAGTGGGCACAGAATACCATTCCAGTGCCGATGACTGTTGGCCACGAATATGTGGGTGTTATAGAAGAAGTTGGTCAGGAAGTTAAAGGTTTAAGCGTTGGTGACCGTGTTTCTGGCGAAGGCCATATCACTTGTGGCGTTTGTCGTAATTGTCGCGCTGGCCGCCGTCACTTATGTCGCAATACGGTTGGTGTTGGTGTCAATCGCCCTGGTGCTTTTGGTGAGTATCTGGTGATACCCGCCGAGAACGCTTACAAAATTCCAGATGATATTTCTGATGAAATTGCTTCTATTTTGGATCCGCTTGGCAACGCTGCGCACACTGCCTTGTCTTTTGATTTGGTCGGTGAAGATGTTTTGATTACCGGTGCCGGCCCGATTGGCATTATGGCCGCCGCTATTGCCCGTCATGCAGGTGCGCGTCATGTAGTGATTACTGATATTAATGACTATCGCCTGGATCTGGCAAAGCAGATGGGCGCAACGCGTACTGTTAATGTCAGCCAGGAAAAACTAGAAGATGTCATGAAAGAAATTGGCATGAAAGAAGGCTTTGATGTGGGTATGGAAATGTCTGGTGTGCCTTCAGCTTTCCGCTCCATGCTGCAAACTATTAATCATGGCGGCAAAATTGCCATGCTAGGCATTCCTTCGAGCGATTTAGCGATTGACTGGAATCAGGTGATCTTTAAAGGCCTGATCATTAAAGGTATCTATGGCCGCGAAATGTATGAAACCTGGTACAAGATGATCGCCATGTTGCAGTCTGGCTTGGATATCTCTCCAATCATTACCCACCGCTTTAACATTGATGAGTTTGAAACTGGTTTTGAAACTATGGCCAGTGGCCAGTCGGGAAAAGTGGTTTTGAGTTGGGATTGATAGGGGTAAATTAGCTTGATTTCACTACGCTGGCGAAGCTGGAATGGGTTATCCAAGAAAGAGTTGTATGACGCCTTACAACTTCGCTTAGCTGTGTTCTGCGTTGAGCAGAATTGTCCCTATCAGGATCTGGATGGTCTGGATAAACAGGCTATGCACTTACTGGCTTATGATGATGGCCAACTGGTTGGTTATTTACGTTTGTTTGAGTCGCTGGAGCACTATCATGGTTTGGCCGCGATTGGTCGAGTTTGCATCGAACAATCAGCACGTAAACAAGGACTGGCGCGAGAGATAATGCAGCTGGCGTTGAATTACAGCGATCAACACTTTTCCAAAAATATTAAGATCAGCGCGCAGGAATATCTTGAGGATTTTTACTCAAGTTTAGATTTTGTCACAGTAACGGAACCCTATCTCGAAGACGGCATCCCACATATAGGTATGATAAGACAATACGAGGAAAACGATGCTTAAAGACTTTCTATCCCAGGCAGGCTGGATGACCAAAAGCTTAGTTGCTATTTCAGTATTGGTCAGCATTTTAACCATGTCGGGAACCAATGAATACACCTTATGGTTTGCTTTTAACTGGAACCTGATCTTGCAAGGTGAAGTACATCGATTAATTACTCCGATATTTCTGCACTTTATGATAGGTGCTTTCCCCATCCATCTATTGTTCAACATGATGTGGCTATGGGATCAGGGTGGTTCAATTGAGAAAGCACGAAGCGGCTGGTATTTATTAGTTATTGTTCTAATCACAGGCATTGCTTCTAATGTGGGTGAATACTACTCTTCTGTTTATTTTGGCTCAGGAAGAGCATATTTATTCGGTGGTATGTCCGGAGTAGTTTATGGCTTGTTAGGCTTTAACTTTATTCGCCGTCGATTTGACCCTTTCTTCCCGGTGTATGTCCATCCGGGCTTGATGCAGTTTATGTTGTTGTGGTTAGTGCTAGGCTTTACCGGATTGCTTGGCAATATAGCCAATGCTGCACATCTAATCGGTCTGCTCAGTGGCGGGCTGTTAGGTTTCATCACGGCAAAAACCAGAGCTTTTTAGACCCAAGCTTTTTAGAGTAACCCCATGTTTAAAAGAATCAGTATTGAAGACACCAAACAGTTGATGCAAGACAAGGATGTTTTGCTGGCCGATATCCGCGACCCTCAGTCATATGCTGCAGGGCATATGCCCAATGCAAAAAGTATCAACAATCAAAATGCAGCAGATTTTATTCAAGAGTCAGATAAAGAAAAACCGCTTGTTGTGGTCTGTTATCATGGCAACAGCAGTCAGCCAGCAGCACAGTACTTCGCCGCCAATGGTTTTAAAGAAGTCTACAGCATGGATGGTGGCTTTGAGTTGTGGAAGCTGAATAATCCGGTTGAGCGTTAATGCTTTTACCTTAAGCTGAAAAGCTTTCTATTGGATCGGGCGGCAACTCTTCATTCAATATTTCTTTAGCTCGAATATAGTTTTCTTCTTCAACCATGAGTGGTACTTCGCCTAAAGCAAATGAGTAGGTGCTGTGGGTATGTTCGTGCAGTATGGTGGCGCTAACACCGTGGGATTCAAGAAGGCCGCGGGCGATATGCGCCTGCATGGTATTGGGATAGGTTTCGACGACCACTAAAGACATAATAACCTCCTTATTTAATAGTTATTAAGCCATGATGAAGTGGCAAATGCAATTGTCCTTAATAATCAAATTATAGATAAAAGCGGGCTCAAAGGCCCGCTCCTCACAAGACTACAACTTACTATGCTGCTGCTGACTGGCTTGATTGATGATCTTGATACATCGCTTCAAGCTTCGCTGAGTGAGCCAGCAGGTACTCAAAGGATGCCAGTGAGGCTTTAGCACCTTCACCCATGGCTACTACGATCTGTTTGTATGGAACCGTAGTTACATCACCACAGGCATAAATACCAGGCTGTGAGGTTTCACACTTCTCGTTAATTACGACTTCACCAAAACGGGTCAACTCAACCACATCGCCCAGGAATTTGCTGTTAGGCACCAGACCAATCTGTACAAAGACGCCATCCAGCTTCAGGCTGTGTAAGGCTTCTGTGGTTCGATCCTGATATTCAATCGCTGAAACCTTGCCGTTATCAGCATAGATTTCTTTGGTGACGACATTACGCAGAATCGTTATGTTGTCGCGTGCTTCTGCTTGATCAACTAGCACCTTGTCCGCTTTAAGTTCTGGCATAAATTCAAATACGGTTACCGATTTAACAATACCTGCTAAATCGAGCGCAGCTTCGATGCCTGAGTTACCACCACCAATGACCGCAACGTCTTTACCTTTGAAGAATGGACCGTCGCAGTGCGGACAGTAGGCGACACCATTACCGATATTTTCTTTCTCACCGGGAATGCCCAGTTCGCGCCATTTGGCACCGGTGGCAATGATTAAGGTTTTACTATCAATCACTTCGCCAGAAGACAGGGTGACACTTTTGATATCGCCTTGTTCGATATTGGTAACGCGCAAGTGTTGTTTAACCGTGACGTCATAATCATTCAAGTGTGCCTGCAGTGCGCCAGACAATTCAGGGCCTGTAGTTTTTGGTATCGAAATCAGGTTTTCGATACCCATGGTGTCTTTGACCTGGCCACCGATACGGTCAGCAATCAAGGTCACTTTTAGACCTTTACGGGCGCTGTATATGGCAGAGCCAACGCCTGCTGGACCACCGCCAATAACCACGACATCCTGCAATGGCATTTTTTCGCCAGCACCTGCCTGAGCAATGCTGGGATCTTTTTCTAATAATTTATCGATCAATTCGGCGGCAGTAACTTTACCGTTAGCAAATAATTCGCCATTCAGATAAACACTGGGTACGCCCTGAATATCACGCTCTTTGACCATGTCCTGGAACAAGCCACCATCAATCATCTCGGCTTCAATGTTAGGGTTTAACAAGGCAAACTGATTAAGGGCCTGTACTACGTCCGGACAGTTGTGGCAGCTCAGGCTGATGAAGACTTCGAACTTCATCTGTTGCTTCACGTTGGCGACCATCTTCTTTAATGATTCATCTAGCTTGACCGGGCTGCCAGCAGTTTGTAACACAGCCAATACCAATGAGTTGAACTCATGACCGGATGGAATACCCGAGAAACGGATGCCTGTATCTTCTTTACCAGAGTCGCCATCAACTTCCAAAACAAAGCTGATAGGACTACGAACCTGACCCGATAGATCACGTTCTTGAAATTGCAGTTTATCGCTGACGCTGACAAAGCTGGTTAAAAATTCTTTAAGTTCGTGTCGCTTTGAGTGCTCACCGGTTTGCAAAACGAAAGTCACCGTCTTTTGCATCTTGGCGGTATAGCCCTTTAAGGCTTCTAAAATTTGGTTATTCAACATTGGGATTACACCTTTGTCTTGCGTTGGTTGGATATTTTCCGCCCGGCACAATTCTATGGAAATGTACCGGTGGAAAATGCTCAAGCTTCGGAGAGCTGGCTGGCCGAAGCCAGCCAATGGTCTAATGCAAAGCTTAGATTTTGCCTACCAGGTCTAATGAAGGAGCAAGAGTTTCTTCGCCTTCTTTCCAAGCCGCTGGGCAAACTTGACCAGGGTTGTTGCGGACGTATTGAGCGGCTTTGATTTTACGAACCAGCTCTTCTGCGTCACGACCAACACCTTCAGCAGTGATTTCCATAACCTGAATCACGCCATCGGGGTCAACTACGAAAGTACCACGGTCTGCAAGGCCCTGACCTTCGCGCATAACCTCGAAATTACGAGTGATTTCGCCAGTTGGGTCACCAATCATGGTGTAGTTAATTTTGCCGATAGTGTCCGAAGTTTCGTGCCATGCTTTGTGCGTGAAGTGAGTGTCAGTAGATACTGAGAAAACTTCTACACCGCGGCTTTGTAGCTCTTCATAATGATCAGCAAGGTCACCAAGTTCGGTAGGGCATACGAATGTGAAATCTGCTGGGTAGAAGAAAAATACTGCCCATTTGCCTTCGATGTCTTTGTTAGAAACTTCAACGAATTCACCGTTTTTAAAGGCTGTGGCTTTAAAGGGTTTAATTTCAGTGTTGATAAGTGCCATATAATGGATCTCCTAAAATGGTTAGTTAATATTGACTTCGGGGACTACTTTAAAGACCTGGCGTTAATTAGTAAATTTGGATATATTGAAGTTTATGTTCTAAAATAGTGAACATTAACTGCATACTTTAGGGTGTACCTATGATTTCATTCAAACAGCTCACTTATGCTCTGGCAGCCGAAGAAACATTGCACTTCAAGAAGGCGGCTGATAAATGCCACGTTAGCCAGTCCGCTCTCAGTACAGCCCTAAGTCAGCTAGAAGAGCAGCTTGGGGTGCAGATATTCGAGCGTGACAATAAAAAGGTACTGGTGACGCCAATTGGCAGAGAGGTGCTGGATCGCGCGCGCGAAATCGTCGCCCAGGTCAATTCATTACAAAACCTCTCTTCAAGCCTCAAAGAGCCATTAAGCTTTCCCTTATCCGTCGGAGTGATTCCGACCATTGCGCCATATCTGCTGCCCAAGATGTTTCCGATTCTCAATCAACGCTTCCCCAATGCAGAGTTACGCATTGTCGAAGAGCAGTCGCATGTATTGGTGGAAAAGGTACGAAAAGGGGAGTTGGATACAGCGATTTTGGCCTTGCCCTATGCCTGCGATGGTTTGCTAACCATGGAGTTCTGGCAGGAGGACTTCTATTGGGTGACTTTAAAAGGTGATAAGTACAGCCAACAAAAAGAAATTACCAGCGATGAGATGATGCACAGCAATCTGATGCTGCTCAAAGAAGGACATTGCCTGAAAGACCATATTCTGGATGCGTGTAAATTAAGCAAAGAGCAAACGGAACATGGCTTTGGCGCCACCAGCTTAAATACCTTGATCCAGATGGTGTTGGGTAAACTGGGAACGACATTAATCCCGGATATGGCACTCGACCAGCTGATCTCACAAAACAAAGCGTTAACTGCAGTACATTTAAAAGAACCGGGGCCACATCGTCGCATCGCCTTTATCATTCGTCCGAATTTTACGCGTTTATCCAGTGTCGAGGCCTTGAAAGAAGTGTGTAAAGATGCGCTGGCTGGCAAGAGTGCCTAACCCTTGGGTATTGTGATTAAGATACAGTACAATGACTGCACTTTAGTTTAGGCTGACACATTGATGAATGTTAATAACTGGCAAAGTGCCGACGATGCTGCGATAAAAGAGCTTCCCTTCCATGTGGCGGAATGGCTTGCGGAATTCGGCTCTTTAACTGAAAAGCTGTCACGTAATGTTGATGACGTCAGGCTTGAGGTGTTGCATGAAGGAGCTGGCATTTTAACAGCGGAAGAGGCTTCGGCATTAAACGCGGATGGCGATGTCAATTGTCAGGTTCGCGAAGTGCTGCTATATGGTCCGCAACAGCCGTGGATTTATGCGCGTACCACTATGCCCGTATCCAGCAAGCATTTGATTGAGAAGCTTGGCAATAAACCATTGGGTAGCATTCTGTTTTCCGATGAAGAATTAAGACGCCAGTTTTTACAGGTCTGTCAGTTGGAAGAATCCAGCCAGCTCTATCAAAGCGCGATTCATTATTTAGAAAAAGAAAACCTATTAGTGAATTCCAAACAGTCGAAGCTGTGGGCAAGACGCTCGCTGTGGAAGAAGAAAGATAAAAACGATGGCATGTTGGTGTGTGAGGTTTTTTTGCCGGATGCACCGTTATATCGGTAACTGGAATG
Source organism: Kangiella sp. (assembly GCF_048265365.1). Lineage (NCBI taxonomy): Bacteria > Pseudomonadati > Pseudomonadota > Gammaproteobacteria > Kangiellales > Kangiellaceae > Kangiella > Kangiella sp. The sequence goes on along the minus strand of NZ_JBLXBT010000001.1, from coordinate 286,658 downwards.
ACAATAGTTAAATAGACTAATAACCATATTCGAGAAGGGGACTAGTTTGAATCAAGACAAGTGGCGTCAGTATGCGTTGTTGATGCGGTTGGATAAGCCAATTGGCACTTTTTTGTTGTTGTGGCCGACGCTGTGGGCTTTGTGGATTGCGGCTGAGGGTTTGCCGCCGTTATGGATTTTGTTAGTGTTTTGTCTGGGTGTGTTTTTAATGCGGTCGGCGGGCTGTGTGATCAATGATTATGCAGATCGTGATTTTGATGCGCATGTGGAGCGTACGCGCCAGAGACCGTTAGCGCAGAATAAAGTGACGTCGGGTGAAGCACTTAAGTTGTTTCTGTTATTGGTGCTAATGGCATTTGCGTTGGCGTTAACCTTAAACTGGTTTGCGGTAAGTCTAAGTTTTGCCGCAATTGCATTGGCTGCTTCGTACCCCTTTATGAAGCGTTATACCTACTTTCCCCAAGTTATATTAGGCGCGGCCTTTGCCTGGTCAATTCCGATGGCTTTTGCCGCCATTCAGAATGAACTGCCGTTAATTGTCTGGCTGATTTATACATCAACCCTGTTATGGGTACTGGCTTATGACACTTTATATGGCATGGTTGACCGTGACGATGATATGCGACTAGGTTTGAAGTCGACGGCGATCTTGTTTGGTGAGATGGATCTGGTGATGGTGGGAACCATTCAAGCTTTGTTTTTACTAGGAATGCATCTAGTCGGTGAGCAGTTAGAGTTTGGAATTTACTATTATATTAGTTGGGTGATCGCAGCGATATTGATAGGAATGCAAATGTGGCGTTGTCGCACTAGAAATCGTCAAGAATGCTTCAACGCCTTTTTGAATAATAATTACGTTGGACTAGTCCTTTTTCTCGGTATCGTCTTCCACTACCAATTTGGTTGAGTCATCGGGCAGAACCTGATCAAGCTGGCGAGCCTGCTGACGTAAACTGCGGGCGGCCTGCTGCAAGCCCTGTTGGACAGGAATGCTGAGCATGCTCAAGATACTTTGATATAGATCTTTACAGCTTTCAGTGGCACGCATGCCAATGCCTTCTCTGTGTTCAACCCAACCTCGTTCTTTCAGCACTTTAACCTGAGTTTTAAACAGATTTTTATCAAAGAACTCAGGAGCATTGATGCCATAAAGAGCTGCGATACGCTGTGCAAGTTTTTGACTCTCCTGTTCTAGAACCGCGCGATGGATCACCTGTTCTGGCTGCAAACTAAATAGAATGGTAAGACTCATGGCATAGCGCTGCAATGCTGGTTGTGCTGCTTGTGCTAACAACATTAAACGCGACCATTCAGGTGCTTCACTATCGGCTGGAATGTATTCATTGCCGCGCTTAAATAGAAGCTTATGATCAAGCATGGTTTGAATGAGTTGATCAGTGCGTTCTTCAAGTTCGTTAATATCCCAACGAACATATAATTCTTGATGTAGGAAGGGGTAAACCGACTTAACAGCATTCGCAATATACTCATGAGTGACATCGTCATGGCGCTGAAAGATAGACGCAATCAATGAGGTCAATGCGAAGACGTGGAGAATATTATTGCTGTAATAGGTAGAAAGAACCGCTTCATCACCTTCAATAGAAATGACATCGCCAGCTGGGTCATTGATTTCCTGAACCATACCTAGCTTTTGGGCCGTGTCTAATAACTGAGCACCATTTTCTTCAGGAATATTGATGTGCTCACTGTAAGGCGCTTGACGGGCAAATGTCATCAGCAAATCAAGGTGAGCGATGAGCTCCTGTTTATCCATAGCTAAACGCGGAGTTGCTAATAAAGACAGACTGACCAAACAAACACTATTAAGACTTACTGCAGCATTAATGCGACGATTGATTTCATCGCCTAGATCAGTCACAAAGTTAGATAGCCAATCCGGGCGTGCCTGAGCCTGGCCCTGAAAGTCACTCCAGTCAATGTTCTGTTTGGCCAGATAATCTTCTAATGCTAACGGTTGACCAAAGTTAAGATACACTTTGCCGTAAAAACGCTTTAAGGCTTTACGAACACCGAGTAGTTGCCCGACGGATTCTTGTTTTTTAGCATGGCCACGTAATTCGCCCACATAACTTTTTCCTTCGAACATACGCTCATAACCAATATAGACTGGTACGAACATGATGGGGCGACGAATACCACGCAACATACTTTGCACGGTCATGGCCAGCATTCCGGTTTTGGGCGTTAACAAACGGCCGGTGCGACTACGACCTCCTTCCTGGAAATATTCAACAGGAATGCCTTTATTGAAAAGGCGGTATAGGTATTCATTAAAGACGGCGGTGTAAAGTTTGTTACCGCGGAAACTACGGCGTAAGAAGAATGCACCGCCACGACGTAAAACAGAGCCAATTGGCCAGAAGTTAAGGTTAATACCGGCGGCAATGTGCGGCGGAACTAAACCTTCATGATAAAGCTGATAAGACAACAACAGATAATCGGCATGGCTACGATGGCATGGCACATAAACCAGCTCATAATCTTTAGCTAATTGACGAACCTGCTTGAGGTTATTAACCTCAATGCCGGCATAAATTTTATTCCACAACCGAGTAAGGAAGGTTGATAAAAAACGAATCATGCGTGGGCTAAAATTAGCGGCAATTTCTTTAACGTATTTGCCTGCTTGTTTTTCAATTTGAGCGCGGCTCTTGCCTGTCTTTTTTATTTCCCGCTCAACTGCATGATGGACGAGATCCGAAGCAACAATGCCATCAATCAAGTCGCGACGGTTTTGGGTACGCGGACCAACCGTGGCAACCCATTGACGGTTAAAGTGAACACGTAAAATACGACTCAGCTTATGGGCTGTCTTTTCAGGTGGATTATCAAGATTAACTTGAGAAGAGTTGAGCGCAATCGGTTCACCGTATTGAACCAGACATTGGCGCCCCAAAAATAACATAATGAAGAACTTTGCTATACGCCCCGACTGCTCAACGTTAGACATAAAATAGCGCAAGAAGGATTTTTCTTTACCGGGACTACGTCCCCAATAGATTGAAACGGGAACAAGTTTAAAAGATTGATCAGGATTATCTTTTTGCGCCTGAACTAATTTAGCAATAGAGGCCTTATGCGCAGAATTAACGCGGCTGCGACGAAAAATACTGGGACGGTTATTTAAGAATAAACAGCTGCCTGACTCTGGCACTGCTAATTTTTTATCAGTTACTCGAGCCGAGGGTAGCTGAAACTGAGAAGCCTGACGACGAAGTAACTCAATGGCAGTAACTGACTGAGTTCTTAAGATATAAATAATATGATCGTCGTTACTAAGTTCGAACTCTTGCTTAGGATCAGAGGGAGCCCCCTGCTCGCGAACCAAAAGCTTTAACGGTAAGCGGAGTAAAGATAACGAAAAATGTTTTAAAGAAGATGAAATCGACATAAAAATCTCTATTGATAAAACAGTTAGAGCAGTAGCTCAACAGGGTGCGGGTGGCTTAAAAAGTCGCGCGGACTGGCAGTAAAGCCATAAGCGCCAGACTGATAAATAGCGACCCAGTCACCAATTTCTGCCTTTGGGAGTTCCATCTTATTGGCAAGAATATCCAGTGGTGTACATAAAGGACCAACAATGTTCACCAACTCGGTGTCAGATTGTTGCATACGGTTGGCAATCGCAACAGGATAATTTTTTCGAATGACCTGACCAAAATTACCCGATGCGGCAAGGTGGTGATGTAAACCACCGTTAGCGATGAGATAAGTTTGTCCGCGAGAGACTTTCTTATCAGTAATTTGGCAAAGATAAACACCGGCATTGCCGACCAGATAACGGCCAAGCTCCAGAATCAATTCGCAATCCTGGAGGAGGTGCTGATGGTCATCAATAAGCTGGTTAAGATTATCGGCAATTGGCTCAAGATCGAGTAGCTGGTCACCCGGAAAATAGGGAATACCAAAGCCGCCACCAATGTTGAGGTGCTTCAGTTTAAAGCCATACTCTTGCTGCAAGCGGTCAACCAGCGCAAAGATACTGTTATGCGCAGTGATGATAGAACCAGAATTAAGATTTTGTGAACCGGTAAAAATGTGTAGGCCAGCAAAGGTTAACTTGGGATGTTTAAGCAACTTAAAAACTTCATCAAGTTGTTCAACGTCGATGCCAAATTGCTGCGGACCACCACCCATTTTCATGCCTGATGACTTTAATTCAAAGTCAGGATTCAACCGTAAAGCAATATTGGCGAAACGGTCATGGCTGTCAGCAACTTTGATAATGCGTTCCAGCTCAGTAATCGATTCAACATTAATAGTGATACCTGAAAAAATCGCCATGGTCAGTTCTTGTTCTGACTTGCCGGGGCCAGCAAAACTGATCTTGGATGGAGAGATGCCAGTGGATAAAGCGACATGTAATTCTTTAGCGGAAGCTACGTCAAGCCCATTGACCTGATGCGAAAGATAATTAACGACCGCGGGCATCGGATTGGCTTTAATGGCGTAATGCAAACTGATTTTAGGAAAAAAGCTGCGTAGCCTTTGAACATTTTGTTTAATTACTGAGTGGTCATAGACATAGCAAGGCGTTTGTCCGGCAATGGCAACCACTTCCTCAACAGAATAACCGGCAATAACCAGCTGGCCTTCGCGGGATTCAAATTGATTCATGTCAGCGTGCATCTTATGACTCATTCATTCAACCTTATGATTTTTTTGATAGTCATTTTGTAATTGCTTGCGGTCAATTTTGCCATTAGGGTTGCGTGGCAAATGCTCGATAAATTCAATAGCTTTAGGTTGCATATAATTTGGTAATTGTTGTTGGCAATGACGTTTCACCTCTTGCTCAGTTAATTCACCATCTGCTTTGATTAACAACATAATGGCCTGGCCTAACTCTTCATCAGGCAAGCCGATAGCAACCACCTCAGCCACACCGTCCAGCTGGTAAAGGCTCTCTTCAAGCTCAGCGGGACTGATGCGGTAACCGGAACATTTTATCATATCGTCTTGGCGACCAATAAAATAGAGAAAACCATCCTCATCACGGCGAACGGTATCGCCGGACCAGACTGCAAGTTCAGGCAGATAGGCAGGATGATTAGCAATGGGTTTAAAGCGCTGCGCGGTTTTATCCGGTGCATTCCAGTAACCCAGACTAACATGCACGCCACGATGAACCAGTTCACCTGGCTCATCGACGTCGCACTCGGTTCCATCTGGGCGTAGCACTAGAACTTGTGCATTAGGGATCGCTTTACCCATAGAATCGGGGTGCGTGTCCACATACCGAGGTTCAAGATAAGTGGAACGAAACGCCTCGGTAAGGCCATACATTAAATAGGGAAGTGTATTGGGCAAGGTCTGACGCAATTGACTTAACGTGGCTTTCGGCATGGCGCCGCCGCTGTTGGTGAAATAGCGCAAACAACGAGCCTCTTCCGGCCATTCAAGTTTGGCCAGCTGAATCCATAAGGGGGGCACTGCGGCCAGGCCAGTGATCTGATGCTGAGCTACCTGACGAATAACATCACGTGGGAACAGATATTCCATCAATACCACTGTTGCACCGACTAATAAACCGGTGGTGATTTGACTCAAGCCATAATCAAAACTGAGCGGTAGAGCGACCAGGATTTTATCGTCAGAAGAATTATGTAAGTACTGACTGACGCTTTGTGCCCCAGCAATAAGGTTGTGATGTGATAAGCAGACACCTTTGGGTTGTCCGGTAGAACCAGAGGTGTAAAGAATGGCGGCTAAGTCCTGATCGATGACCGATACACTGGGTGCTTGAGCGCCTTGAGTATCTGGTTGTGGCCAGAAGTGCTGCTGGATGGCCAGTTCGGTTTCATCTTCTTCTAAACCCTGATCGATAATTAACAGGTGTTCAAGGTCAGAACACCCTTGCAGGGCGTCCGTTGAAAGCTTAGCTCTTTGTTGGCTGGTGACCAGCAGCTTAACGTTGCAGTCGCGAAGAATATAAGCCACTTGTGCTGCTTTGAGCACAGGATTGACGGGCACGAAAACCAGCCCTGCGCGGCTGGCTGCCAGAATGCTAACCACCGTCTCTACCTGCTTAGGCAAATAGATCGCAATCCGGTCGCCTTGCGTCAAGCCCATGTGTAGGAAGCTTTGCGCAAGTCGACTGACAGCGTGATCCAGCTGTGCATAAGTCAATTGACGTTTGTTATCATCAATCGCGACTTTGTCCGCGAATTTTTGCTTGCTTGCAGTTACAATGGCGTCAAGCTGGCAGTACATGATAGATCCGATTTGGAAAGATGCGGCTATTGTAGCTTTTTCAATGAATTACGTCAGCTGTTGACGCACAACTATGTCATTCTAGGTTCTATAGACCTCAACCGCATGGCTCGACTGAGCCGATAGCGAAATAGATTAAGAAAAAGGGTTTTATGCGGCTCATCTGGTACATCGTCATTCTGTTTATAGCCTACGGTTCTCTCTATCCTTTTGATTTTGAGATGGGTAGAGCTTTGCCTGAGGACTTTTCGAAATGGTTATTCAGTTGGCATCATAGAACCATTCGCAGCGATTTGATTGCCAATATTCTGCTATTTATCCCATATGGATTTTTTAGCGCCCTGACCATCAAGGAAGAAAAGCGGCAATGGCCATTGCTGTGGCTGGTTATGACGTTTATTGGGGGCTTTTTATTTGCGCTATTTCTTCAGTTGTTGCAATTTTACCTGCCATCGAGAATACCCGAAGCTGCGGATGCGCTAACCAATACCATTGGTATTCTGATTGGCTTTGCCATTGCTGGCTTCACCAATAGTAAGCGAGTGCAGCGATTGATTCCACGCGGTTTGCGTTTCCAGTTGACGCCAGCCTTGTTGGTGCTGGTTTTATGGTTAGCATGGCAGTTTTTCCCTTATATTCCAGTATTCGAAAGCAAGCAGTTTGGCGACGGTTTAGATCAAATTGTTAAAAGTAGCTGGTCACTCGAGTTGTGGCTGGAACGCGTGCTGTTCTGGATGGTGTTTTACTATGTTCTGGAACGTGTGGTTGCCAAGAAATATAACGTTAGCGTTATTATCGGCATCACCCTGTTTGTATTGATTATCAAGTTGGCTATGTACCGAAGCTATTTAGGGTGGAGCGAAATTAGCGCTGTTCCTTTAGCAATTTTATTGCATGCTTACCTTGGGCATGGCTTCAGAGTGGCTTTGATTGCTGTCGGTGCGGCTGTTTTGTTTATTTGGCAAAACCTGTTCCCATGGCAGTGGCAAACCGCGCTCAACAGTTTTGAATGGATGCCATTTGATAACTTTCTGACTGGAAGCACTTGGCATAATCTAAGCGCCTTGTTGCGTGAGTCTTTGCTACTGGCTTCCTTTGGGTACTTCCTCGGCAAGTGGCTATCCAGTTATCGAACTGCAGGTATAGTCTTAACCCTGTTCGTGGTAGTTGTTACAGCGCTACAATTCTTTATCGTAGGCAAGCAACCAGACAGTACCTCAATCATTATGGCTCTGGTGTTGGCGACATTGTTCCAGAGGCTAGCGAGAATAGCGCCTTAATCAGCGAAAGAACTTTGTATGGGCTGCTTCGCAAAAAAAACACCTGACTAGTGGGAGCTCAGTCAGGTGCAAAAGGGAAGTGAAGCTATAGGTTATAGATTATAGGTAAAAATTAATCAGGCTGGTACAAGGTATAGAGCTCATTTTCTTCCAGCGAAACACGATGCGTTAGCACCTTGCCCACGGCTTCGAAATCTTTCTTAAAACTCTCTTTTTGCTCTGCAGTTATGATTGGCTTGGAATAGGTTTTACAAAAGCGAATCACTGCCTGAGCAATATCATTCATTTCACTGCGGAAATCTTTAACCAGATCCATACTGGAAGAGTCATCGGAAAGTTTCTGTTCAAGGTAAACATAAAACTTAACGTTCTCTTTGAGTAAGTGAGCTTGAAAGTCACGCTTAAATTGAGTCACCAAATCGGCAAGTTTCTGACGGTCACCTGCCTCAAAACCTTCTGTCCAAATCCGGCCATAAAGACCAACCAGATGGTTATGATCGCCTTTGAGATTATCAATTAGGTGGGGGTCATAACTAACACCGTAATGATTACGCTTCTTGGTAAGATCAACTTCTTGAATGGGGTTTGGCTCTCGAGTATCGACGGATTCCGGCCGATCACTAAAAAAGTTTTTAATAAAACCAAACATGGTGCGACTCCTCAGCTATTTGTGAAAGTTAAAGCAAAACTATTTATATTTATTTATCTTCGTAGTAGACACTAATTATTGATATATATCAATAGTTTAGAATGCAGAAATGACCACTGGATCAATGCAGAAATGCATCGATAAAAAAAGTATTTTTTATGCAGGATTTATAACGTTTTAATGAAAAACAAACAAAAAGTGATAACTATTTCAAAAACACCGCAAATAACCCTTTGGTGCTTATGGTTATTTTAGCAAGGGTGTGATTATTTAGAGGGGCATAGAAAAACTGTAATAAAAAGAAACAGTTAATGCAGATCTGCATTTTAACAATGACAGAAACAGAAAAATTTTTACAACAATATAGCTGAACAAAGGACGGAAATTATGATTGAACAGAAACTCTCACCATTAAAGCAGGCCTTATCCCACCACAAAGCCTATGGCTTACTTAACTCGACGGACAATATCCGTACTTTTATGGAATATCACGTCTACGCAGTTTGGGATTTTATGACCCTTTTAAAAGCTCTGCAGCGACGCTTGACCTGTGTCGATATTCCATGGCGCGAATCCGGTTATCCTACTGAGGTGGTACGCTTTATCAATGAAATTGTAATTGGCGAAGAAAGCGACCTTGATCAGAATGGTCACCCTATTAGTCACTACTCTCTTTACCTCGAAGCAATGCATGAGGTGGGTGCGGACGTTGCCAAGGTCCAGCAATTTGTGGCGACGCTTGATACCAGTATTATTCCTGAAGGAGCACGTGAGTTTGTAGAATATAACTTGAAGCTAGCTGAAAAGGGAACCGATGAAGAAGTCGCAGCAGCTTTTCTTTATGGGCGTGAAAAACTCATCCCAGAAATGTTTACCGGCATTAAAGATGCACTAATCCGAGAAAATGCTGATTGTCCTACGCTGATCTATTATTTAGAGCGACACATTGAGCTGGATGGCGATGAGCACGGCCCATTAGCCGAAAAATGTCTTAAAGCGATTTGTGGTGACGATAAAGACAAATGGCAGCGTGCGTTGAGCGTCGGCGAAGAGTGCCTGCAAATGCGTGATGCACTTTGGAACCAAGTTGAAAAAGCACTGGCTCAAAAATCAGGAATCCGAGCTGCATAAATTATTTAGTTTTGATGTCTGGTCATAAAGACTAACCCCTCGCTGCCTGCTCGCCTGGTCGAGTAGGCGGCACTTTTTATCCGGCAGTCTTCATTAGCACTTAAAATCAAGTTTGGTTACAATGCCTTAAATCCATCCAATAAGTGCTGTTATGCAAGATATCGTTATTGCTCCCTCTATTCTATCCGCTGATTTTGCCCGCCTTGGTGAAGAAGTCGACAATGTTCTTAAAGCTGGAGCCGATTGGGTTCACTTTGATGTGATGGACAATCACTATGTGCCGAACCTTACAATTGGTCCTATGGTCTGCGAAGCGCTGAGAAACCATGGCATTACAGCACCGATTGATGTGCATCTGATGGTCGAGCCAGTGGATAGGATTATTCCTGATTTTGCTAAAGCTGGCGCTAGCTATATCACTTTTCATCCTGAAGCCTCTAAGCATGTAGATCGCACTATTAGTTTGATCAAAGAGCAGGGCTGTAAGGCTGGCATCGTCCTCAATCCAGCAACGCCATTAAGTGTTCTCGATTATGTGATTGAAAAGCTAGATATGGTGCTGTTGATGTCTGTTAATCCAGGTTTCGGTGGCCAAAGCTTTATTCCACACACCTTGCAAAAGTGCCAACAGGTGCGCCGCATAATTGATGAACGAGGTCTGGATATTCGATTAGAGATAGATGGCGGTGTAAAGGTTGATAACATCGAAGAAATAGCCGCCTGTGGTGCTGATACCTTTGTGGCGGGATCTGCAGTGTTTAATGCGGATGATTACGGCAAAGTCATTCACACCATGAAAGAGAACGCTGCGAAGGGTCGAGTTGGCTAGCCCTCGATAAATCGTCATTTGCAAGATAATTGACAGCTTGTTAGGTTGAGTCTATGAGAAAAGTTTGGTGGGTTTTAGTAACAATAATAATCGCGGCCTTCATTGGCCACTATATTTCTGATAAAGCTGCGATTGATCAATGCCTCGATTCAGGGGGGAGTTACTTCTACGATCAGCATTATTGTTCCGAGACGGAAAGTTATAACGGTTCAACCAACTATATTGCCAATCATCTTGGTTTTATCATCCTGTTATTTCTAAGCATAGTGTTTGCCATTGGAGCTTATTTTATCAAAGCGCCAAAATCATTAGTGGGCAAACACAAACGCTTATTAATGATCGATAATTATGACTCCTTCACCTATAACCTGGTGCAATATTTTGCTGACCTTGGACTGGATGTGTTGGTCAAACGTAATGATGAATTGACCGTTAAGGAAGCTAAGGAAATCGACCCAGACTATATTGTAATCTCACCCGGCCCGGCAACACCCAATGAGTCAGGTATTTCTCTAGCCGTCATCGAAGAGCTGGCCCATGATTATCCCATACTCGGAGTTTGCTTAGGTCACCAGGCCATGGCGCAGGTGTTTGGGGGCAAGGTTGTTCGGGCTAAACAGGTTATGCATGGTAAGACCTCAGAAATTCATCATGCCGATAAAGGTGTTTTTAAAGACCTGCCTAATCCTATTGAGGCAACCCGCTACCACTCATTGATTGTTGATAACGAAAGTCTACCAAAAGAGTTTGAGGTGACCGCCTGGACCGAAGATGAAGAAGGTGAGCTCGAATATATAATGGGCATTAAACACCGTAACCTGAAACTGGAAGGTGTTCAATTTCACCCAGAGTCCATAATGAGCCAGCATGGCCATAAAATGTTGAAGAATTTTATCTTAGAATATAGGAACTGAGACAAGGTCTAATAACAAAAAAGCCATGTGTTTCCACATGGCTTTTTTGTATCGAGTGGTAATAAAACTAACGTGCTCCGAAGATCACCATAGTCTTACCTTTTACGTGAATATGACCTTGTTCTTCTAGTGCTTTTAATACGCGGCCAACCATTTCACGAGAACAACCTACAATGCGGCTCAACTCCTGACGAGTTACTTTAATCTGCATACCGTCTGGATGAGTCATAGCATCGGGCTCTTTTGCCAGCTCTAGCAAGGCATGCGCCACGCGACCGGTTACATCAAGGAAAGCTAAATCGCCAACTTTACGGCTGGTTTTACGCAGGCGTGTCGCTAACTGAGTGGCTAAGCGGAAGAGTACATCCGGGTTTTCACGAGTTAACTGGCGGTATTTGTCGTAGCTAAGTTCAGCCACTTCGCACTCTGATTTAGTACGAACCCAGGCAGTGCGGTCATGGTCATCTGTAAACAGGCCCATTTCACCAAAGAAATCGCCAGGGTTAAGATAAGCAAGTACTAGCTCACGACCTTCGTCATCTTCTATCAAAACCGTCACAGAGCCTTCGAGCAGGAAATAAAGCGTGTTTGACGAATCGCCGGCATAAATCAGGGTACTTTTCGCTGGGAAGCGACGTCTTTGACAATGATTCAGGAACCATTGAATGGTCTCGTCTTGTGCCAAATGATAAGGTAACGCCATGAAGTCGTCCTATTTTATTGTAATCTAATGAAAATATAGCATGAAATCTTAGTCATGTACCCCTTCAAAATCAAATTTGTTGTGGCACTATATAGTCCCTGAATTATACAACTGAGTCACAAAACACCATGAAAGTAACTTTAGACTGGGTCGGCGACCTTAATTTCGTCGGAAAGAACAGTAAACGTCAGCGCGTCATGTTTGGCGGGGAAGGCGATTATGTGTCGCCAATGGAGAATTTATTGATGTCAGCAGGTGCCTGCGCATCTATCGATGTGGTCATGATATTGGAAAAAGCGCGTCAAAATGTCACAGGATGTCACTGTGAAATAGAGGCCGATCGCGCCGATGAGCCGCCACGTCGTTTCACTGCCGTTAATTTCCACTTTGTGATCAACGGTAAAGACTTATCGACCAAACATGTCCAAAAAGCTATTGACCTGTCAGTTGAGAAATACTGTTCGGTGATGCACTCGTTGGATCGCAATATGCCGATCAAAACTTCATTTGATATTGTCCCAGTATAAAGAACGTCTAGTGTAACGCCATGAAACGTCCAGCAGAACATCTAGGCATGCGCCATCTGGCGCTATTTGTAGATAAGTTTGAAGCAACCGAAAAATTTTATACGGACTTAATCGGTATGGAAGTGGAGTGGCGACCGGATGAAGACAACGTGTATTTATCTTCTAAAGGTCATGACAATCTGGCCTTGCACCGTAAGCAGCCAGGCCTGGATGTCAGTGGCGGACAAAAACTCGATCACTTGGGCTTTATCATGAAAACCGCCGATGATGTCTATGACTGGTATGAGTTTCTAAAACAACATGACGTGCGAATATTTACCGAACCAAAATTTCACCGCGACGGCGCAACCAGTTTCTATTGCGCCGATCCGGACGGTAATCGAGTACAGATGATTCACCATCCGCCGATTGCGGATTGATGAAGTGTTAGTTTACATTATTAATGTTCTGAATGAACATCTACTGCATGAGCATCATCAAGTAACTGATGGACTGCTTCTACAAAGTGCGTAAATCCAACATATTCTTTGACGTATTTTCGGCCAGCATCAACTGAGCTGTCTGCATTTCTGTGAGCTTTTTTTGTTGCTGAAAAGCTTTTGTTGAGCTTATTCGATAGTTTATGCAGGAGAGCATTTTGAAGTTCTTCGGGTGAACCTGACTCGAGAGCCTGGTCGGCTAGCTGGATAATCGGACTAGTAGAATTACTGGGTTGCAAACCTGAATATGGTGCTCCTTCAGAGGCCCTATGTATTCGGACTAGGGTTTCAAAAAAATACATATCTGCTAATGCCTTTGCTTCAGGGCTCTGCTTTCTAACTGTAATGGTTTTATCAAAGGCAGTCTTAATCATGGTTTCATCATCAACACTTACCCATTTTAAGACAGGAGTAACATCATTAGTTTTCAGTGCTAACTGGGCCGCCATGACCACAGGACCATCCAAAGTATCACAGTGAGCAGTAGCTTTGTGAGAAGGAAGCATTATTAAGGATATAGTGATTAAAAAAGCAGGAAATAAGTTTTTGCTGAACATTGAGTACACCAGAATAGGATGGAAATAACGTAATAATTTTAGCTAAGCTGACGAAGATAAGACTTGATCTATGTTAAGCGTCACTTGAGAGATAGATACAATAGTAGTAGGTTTTTCGAATGCAGGATTGCAAAGGTTGCTGTGCAGGACTAGGCTATTATCGAAGGGTATATTTGTGCCGTGAAGAGTCATGGCGAGCTAGGGGTAAGCTAGACTGTTTAACGAATTAATTCTATGCAATTCTGACTTTTAATAAAGAAAATCTATCTATCTCATAGTTCTTTAGCAATGTAAGCGACTCAACGGCCGGAGTATATTCATACGGATGGTTGTATTTCTTATACAAAAGGAGTCGTAACATGTTAAAAAAATCAATCCCCCTAATCTCTGCTTTGGCGGTTGCGGTGTCATTAGGAATGGCCTCAACTCACGCTGTTGCAGCAGATGAAACAGGGTCTATGGCAAACGAATATTGGTGGCCTAACAAACTAGACCTTGAACCCCTCCGTCAGCATAGCCCCGAATCCGATCCCTACGGCGATGAGTTTGACTATGCCGAAGCTTTCAGCAAATTAGATATCCATGAAGTTAAAAAAGATATAGAAGCCTTGATGACGTCTGATCAGGAGTGGTGGCCGGCTGACTATGGTCACTATGGCCCGTTCTTCATTCGTATGGCATGGCACGGTGCGGGCACCTACCGTGTGCAAGATGGCCGTGGTGGCGCCGGTGGTGCGCAACAACGTTTCGAGCCGCTGAACAGCTGGCCTGATAACGTCAGTCTGGATAAAGCACGACGTTTACTGTGGCCAGTGAAACAAAAGTACGGTCGTAGCCTTTCCTGGGCTGACCTGATGGTATTGACGGGTAATGTGGCTCTTGAATCAATGGGCTTTAAAACCTTTGGTTTCGCCGGTGGCCGTGTTGACCAATGGGAGCCAGACATTGTTTACTGGGGCCCTGAAAAAGAGTGGTTGGGCGACGAGCGCTACAAAGGTGAACGGAAACTAGATAACCCACTTGCCGCAGTACAGATGGGTTTAATTTACGTTAATCCAGAAGGTCCTAATGGTAACCCTGACCCATTACTGGCAGCCAAAGATATTCGCGATACGTTTGGTCGTATGGCGATGAATGATGAAGAAACCGTTGCCTTAATTGCCGGGGGACATACCTTCGGTAAAGCACATGGCGCGCACAAACCTGACGAGTGTATTGGCGCCGATCCCGCTGGCGCACCGATCGAAGACCAAGGTTTTGGTTGGAAAAATAAATGTGGTAAAGGTAACGCCGAAGATACCATCACTAGTGGCTTAGAAGGTGCTTGGTCAGTAAACCCAATAGCGTTTACCACTCAATACTTCGATAATCTGTTCGGTTTTGAATGGGAGCAGACTCGCAGTCCAGCAGGTGCCATTCAGTGGATACCGAAAGATGGCCAGGCAGCTAACCTTGTTCCTGATGCACACATTGAAGGTAAGCGTCATGCTCCAATTATGTTTACCACAGACTTATCGCTCAAGTTTGACCCAGAGTATCGCAAAATTTCCAAGCGTTTCCATGAGAATCCAGAAGAATTTGAATTGGCATTCGCCAAAGCCTGGTTCAAATTAACGCATCGCGATATGGGCCCCAAGGCTCGTTACCTGGGTAGTGAAGTGCCAAACGAAGATTTGATTTGGCAAGACCCAGTGCCAGACGTTGATTACACCTTGATCGATGAGGGTGAAATAGCAGACTTGAAAGAAGAGATTCTTGACTCAGGTTTAACGGTGCAAGAGCTGGTTAGAACAGCATGGGCAGCAGCAGCAACTTTCCGCAACACCGACATGCGTGGTGGAGCGAATGGTGCGCGTATTCGTCTAGCGCCACAAAAGGATTGGCCGGTGAATGATCCGAAAGAGTTAGCGAAAGTTTTAAAGAAACTTGAGTCCATTCATAAAAGCGTTAACAAAAGCCTGAAGAGCGGCAAAAAAGTGTCGATGGCTGACGTGATTGTACTGGGAGGTGCAGCAGCAATAGAAAAAGCAGCAAAAGACGCAGGTTATGATATTGAGGTTCCATTTCAACCAGGTCGGACTGACGCAACTGCAGCAATGACTGAAGTAGACTCGTTCAAATTCCTTGAACCGAAAGCGGATGCATTCCGTAATTACTTCGGAGAAGGTAATCGTTTATCGCCAGCACAAATGATGGTTGATAAAGCAGATACCTTAGGGCTAACCGTACCAGAAATGACAGTGCTGGTTGGCGGTATGCGTGCGCTAGGTGCGAATACTGCCGGGGTTAAACATGGCGTCTTCACTGATAAACCAGGTGCTTTGACTAATGACTTTTTTGTCAACTTATTGAGCATGGACAACGAATGGTCAAAAGCCGAAAATAAAGAAGGTTTGTATCAAGGCAGGGATCGTAAAACAGGAAAACTGAAGTGGACAGCCACCCCAGTGGACCTGATTTTCGGTTCTAACTCAGAGCTTCGTGCGGTAGCGGAAGTTTATGCGCAAAGTGACTCGAAAGAGAAGTTTGTTATCGACTTTGTCGCAGCCTGGAGTAAAGTAATGACCAATGATCGATTTGATTTAGAGTAGTCCCAGCAACGTCTGAAAAAGCCACTTTATGGTGGCTTTTTTTATGCGTTAGAACCAGCGTCGGACTTTCGCTTTATATCGTTGATAGTCACTACCAAAATTTGATTGCATAGATCGCTCTTCAGGAATAATTTGGAAATAATTCATATAGACGACGAATAACGGGATGGGTAGGAAAGGTAAAAAATGTGCTAGCTGAATAGCCCAACCAATCAGAATAAGTAAAAAACCTAGGTAAATAGGATTACGGCTAAAACGAAATATGCCAGTACAAACTAGCGAGGATGATTTGTCAGGAAATCGAGGGTCAACGGTGGTATTTGCTTTTCTAAACTGGTGAACTCCTAATAGTATGCAAATTCCACCAAGAGAATAAAAGAGCCATGCCAGCCAATCTTGATATAAAAAATGAATTTGAAAGTCAGCTAAAGGTTTAGTCAGTAACCACATTAAAAGTGCAAAAAAGAAGATCACAATAGCTGGCGGTACTTTTAATTCTAAACTTTTCATGCGGTGCTCCTTGTCGTAATCTTTGAGCAGTTATAATAATTATAGCTGAATATTAGAAGTATCGGGATATTTTCCTGTCCATAAACCAAAGGCTTCTGCACCTTGCTCAATCAACATACCTAAGCCATCGAATTGTTGCTGAGTATAATCTTTCGCTGCGGATAAAAAGCTTTTGGATTTTGCGCCATAGTTTAAATCATAAGCGACAGAGCTCTTATCGAATTGAATCTGCGGTAAAAACTGTTCAGCATTAAAGCTTACAGAGTTAACTACTAGATCCACAGCGATATCATCCGAGTAAAGTTGAATCGGACCAAGGTGTTGTAATGCATTTGCCATGGCTTGCGCTTTACTCTGTGTTCGATTGATTAGATAAACCTCAAAACCATCAAGTAATAGTGCCTGCGCAATACAGCGAGCAACACCTCCGGCACCAAGCAAAACTGCGCGCTTATTATTGAAGTCGAGCTGCTTGTGGTGGAGGTCTTTAACAAAGCCAATCCCATCGGTACTGTCTCCGAGAATGCCTTCTTTAGTTTTGACAAGCGTATTTACGCTTTGCGAGTCTTCAGCACGCTGAGTAATGATGGTGGCGTATTGCAAAGCTTGCTGCTTGAAAGGAGCAGTAACATTAAGTCCGTAGCCATCACTTTGAAAGAAATCATTAAGAACACGGTTGAAACCTTTGGCCGTTGGACAAATTTTCCCGTACTGAATATTAATGGTCAATTGCTGGGCAAACTGCTGATGCAGTTGCGGTGACATGCTGTGCGAAATCGGGTTGCCAACCACGCCAAGGCGCAGCGGATGATTAGGAACAATAATATTACTCATACAAAAACCCTAACCGATCAAACCAAAAAGGATATACAGCACAATACTGATACCGCCTGCAAACATCGCGTAAGGCAACTGGGTTTTGACATGATCTAAAAGATCACAGCCGGCAGCTAATGACGAAATCACTGTGGTATCAGAAATCGGCGAAGCATGATCACCGAACACACTGCCACCGAGTACTGCCGCTAATACCAGGCTTGGAGAAATTCCTAAGCTGACCGCCAGTGGAATAGCAATAGGAATTAAGATGCCAAAGGTTCCCCATGAGGTTCCAGTGGTGAAAGAAATAAATCCAGCCAACACAAAAATTAACGCCGGAATAATCCATAGCGGCAGGAACTCACCCACCGCGCCAGCCACAAACTCACCCGTTTTTAAATCAGTCATGGAGTCAGACAAGGCAAAAGCCAACAAGACTAAAGTAACCAGTGGCAATAAGTGACCAAGCCCCTTAAATGACTCTTCCATCAGCTCCTTGGTTTTGCGTTTGGCATCAAAGCGTAGCAAACCGAAAATCAAAAGCGTGGATAGTATCACCGACCATAAAACCGACTCGGAACCAGAACCTTGGCGTAAATCACCATCGCCAGTGATATGCATAAACACCAGAATGCTGATGACCATGAAAGACAGAGGCCATAGCATATAACGTTTCTTAGTAGCTAGCGGTAAAGGCTCGCTCGGTACCTCCAAAGCCCTCGATTCTTCCGCTTTCAAGGGGCCATAAACCTTACCGGTATAAACGGTATAAAAGACAATGAGCAAGGTAACAATCGCATAGAAGTTCAAGCCAATACTGGCCACCAGCACACCAGTCGGGTTGGCAACACCCGTTTTTTCAACATGGCCTAGAATCGCAGCTCCCCAGCCATTAAGCAGAATCAACACGCTTATTGGCGCACAGGTAGAGTCAATGATATAAGCCAGTCGCGCACGGCTCATCTTGAACTTATCGAATAACGCCTGCGATGAAAGGCCGGCGGTTAACACACTCATGTTGGTATCAATAAAGATGCTGGTGCCCAAAATGGTCGGCAACATACCGGCCCGTCGTTGATTGTGCACATACTCTTTGCGCGTCAGCCAATCAACCAACGCCGAAACCCCGCCAGAAATCTTAATTAACTGAATCAAGGCACCGATTAACAGACTGAACATCAAAATACGGGTGTTATAGGCGCTGGAAAATACATTAACCAAACGGTCAACAGTATCGGTAAAAGCATGGATAGGATTACCGCCGACCAGAATCAATTCGGCAGTGAAAATCGCCATCAACAGAGCGATGATGACTTGACGTTTCCAGACAGCGATTAAAATCGCTACAATGGGCGGTAGGATGCTTAACCAGGACATAAAGGTAATGGTTTTGTTATTCGAGTTTTCCGTCAAAGCACCATATAGCAATCATCAGGTAAATTCAATGCAAGAGAAAACCAGCCCCAAACGCTTCGTTGCTGGCGCCGTTTGCCCCAAATGCCAGGCTATGGACACCACCGTATGCTTTTATGAAGATGAGCTCTTTGTCCGAGAGTGCACTGAGTGTGATTTTCATGAAAAGATAGGGCATGACGAAGAAAAAGAAGCTGAATCAAAACCGCAGATTATTAAAGTTAAAGAGTTATAGGGGTATAGCAAAATGTTCTGGAAGCGCAAAAAAATACTTTTAAAATGGTCCCTGTCTTACCTAAGAAGTATCGGAGTATCTGTTTACTAGCAATAAAAAAAGGTGCGTCAAGACGCACCCTACAAATGAATTAAATTGTTAACTCTTCTGTGTTAAATCACCTATCAAGTCGTACTCACGACGAGGTTTTACCTCATTAGCTAACCCTCTCTGATATTCTTCCTGTGCCTGTATTGGGTGGCCGAGCTGGTTGTAGGCCTGGGCGAGGAAGTAGTGGGCTTCGGCGGATGGAATGATGGCGAGGCTTTGTTCAAAATAGTTCTTGGCTTTGCCCCAGAGCTGCGCTTTAAGTGCTAATTTTCCGAGGGTATTTAGTAGTACGGCGTTGTGCGGCTTTTGCTTAAGCCATCCTTCGGCGTAGGCTAATGATTTATCCGGCTGTGGTGTTTCGATGTGGCCAAATAAGCTAATCAGTTCATCCTGCCAATGATGTTTAACGGAATCTTTCACCAGTACTTCCAGTTCCTGATCCTGCTCCAGTTGGGCCAGTGCTTTGCCATAAGTGAGCTCGAGCTCAGGGGCTTTGCGTAAGTGGCTAGGAATACCATTCCAGAACTCGGAGAGTGTGTCAAAATTGGCGGTTTCAGCCTGTTTTTGCAGCTGATGGTTCCATGCCATGACTTCAATGGCATTCAGTTTGTCGGTATCAAAGACGCGGTTTTTGCGTAGCTTTGGCAGGATGTCGATGACGTGTTGCCAGTCGCTCAATCGTGCATATAACTGATAGAGTAATTTCAGCACGTAGGGGTGATGCGGCGATATATCACGCAGGTGACTTAGCGTGGCGAGTGCCTGTTCATATTGCCTGTGTTGCATTTGCAGTTGCGCCTGAGTCAGACCTATCGCGACCTGGGCGTCTGGCTGTGTTTTGGCAGCGATATGCAAATAGTGATCGCGCGCTTTATCATCGCCTTGTTCCTGCGCGGCGCGTGCGGCGGCTAAGTAATTAACTAATTTGGTATCACGGATTCTGGTGCCATTAATTAATAACTTCTCAGCTGTTTTCCAATGACCTTCAGCCAGAGCAATCATGCCATCAATGGTATTTTGGCGGGCTTTGCGTAGGTTGCGATCGCCAAACCAGTTGAGGGTAAGATTGCTGGTGCGCAGTAAATAGCGAATCAGTACCCAAATCAGCCATAATAAAATGAGTCCCAAAACAAGCAGACCGAGCGCGACATTGTTTTTAAATTCAATGGCGGTTTTATCCAGCAGGATGTAAGTGGAACCGGGAATCTTGCTGATCAGTGGACCAATAATCAGACCACCAAACAGGCCAAAGAGTAAATACCATTTCAACTTCATTGCGCTACCTCCTCGGAGGTTGCTGTCGCTGTTTCTTGCACTGGCCATTGTTTTGTATCTTCTTGAATAGAACGTGAAGCTTGGCGTCCGGTCATCTGTTCGATGGCGCGCAATGATTCCAGTTGTTGCGGCAAATTAAGCGCTACGCTCATCTGCAATAACTCATCAAGCTGTTGCATGAATGCGGTAGTGGTCGCCGGCTCACTTTTGAAATATTGGGTCACCCAGTCTTCCACTTCGCTCAGTGCACTTTGATACATGGCATCATTGTGTTGAATGGCAGCTAGTTGTGCTGCTTGCAAATTCAACAGAATATTTTGGCGCAGCAGGGCGTCGTGCTGAGGCGAAATAAAAGGCTTCATTGATTCGTCATAATGATGCACTGTGTAGTATTGGCTGAGTGCGGAACTGAAAGAATCTTTAAAGCGTTGCCAGCCCGACGTTTCTTCTTCCGTGGCATCATCAGTAGCTTCGGTAGTTTTAGCTTCTTCGCCATCGGGTAATTGCACGGTGGCTAACTCAAGTTCTTCAACTAGCGGCTTGAGGCTTTGCAACTTTATCGCTACGCCTTCGATGTCCAGAGCACCGCTGGCGCGTACCGCATTGATGTCATTACTGATTGCCTGACGCAAAGACTGCAAGCTGGAATCATTCATGGCTAACACCTGACGATCAGCGGCCTGCAGTAAACCAATGATAGTTTTGGCATTGTCGGTGAAGTGCAATTTGTAGGAAGCCTGGCGGATCAGATACTCAGCTTCAGCGAGCATCCATTGATTCTGTTGTTCGTCAGTTGAGGTGATTTTCTGTTGCGTTTTCTTGAGCTCGTTTTGTAACTGCTCAAGCTGCAAAGAGAGTTGATGATTAACCTGCGACAGCTCATTGGCTTGCTGTCTGCTATCGTTTTCTAAATTATTGATAACACCTTGTTGTTGCTGCACTTGCTGTTGCAGTTGATCCAAGGTACTGGCTTTTTCTTGCGCCGATTGGTAGTTGTTCCAAAGGGTCCAGCCGTAATAACCGCCTGCGCCGATAATTGCCAGAATAATAACGACGATAATCCACTTAATGGGCGATGATTTACTTACAGTTGCAGATTTAGCTGCTGGTGGTGTCTTTTTATCAGAGTGAGCGCCAGAGCCAGAACTGGCCGCTATTTGATCTTGAGCTTTTTCTTTGTCAGAGCGATTTTGAGCTTGGGATGATTGAGAGTCACCGGAACTTTTGTCCGACTTAGTAGCACTGGCAGAGTTAGAATCAGTGCTTGAGGTCGCTTTGTTGTCGTCCTGGCTGGCAGGAGTGGTCTCTTGCTTAACCATGTCTTTTGCGTCCTTATCCTTTTTGCTCATAGGTTCTCTCTCTTATTCATACTTTTAGAATCAAATAACTGTCTTTAAAAACAGCCCAAGCCAAAGATTTGATCAGCGCTTAAACACTTGCAGGTTTACGCCAGTCTAAACAGGCGTGAATAATCTCGGCATTGGATGCGTCTGTAGCAGTATAACAATTTGTATAACCCTTTTGTCGAGCCAAATCACTAATTCGCTCGCTGCCTCCGATAATAGCAACCTGTTCCGGTTTAATCTCTGCAGTTGCTAGCATTTTATCGGTCAGTTCGAGGAGTTGGGCGCTGGTAACAACCCAGGCAACGGGGTGTTCTGCGGATGCCTGTTGCATGGCTGGCGGTAAGGCGGCAGTCAGTTCGATACGGTGATAAACCGGCAGAGCGCCCAGTTGATAAGGACCGTTCAGTTCCTGCTCGAGCAAGCCGCGACCTTTATCGCCACGAATCAATAGAATCGGATAGTTGGCAGGTAATGAGAATTGATTGACTAATGCCAGAATGCCTTCGCTGTCCGGTGTTTTCGGGACTAATGCTGACAGGCCGTAAGGCTGCAATGCTTTTTGGGTGGCTTTGCCGACGGCAATAAGGGTGTGGCCGAGAAACTGCTCAAGTTGTTCGCGGCTTAAATCTCTTAAGGCAAAATCAACAGCCTGTTTGCTGACGAAAATCCATAGTTTGTGTTGTGCTAATAAGGCTAATTGCTGTTCTGGGGAGTGATCAGTATTGGCGGTGAAACGAATTAATGGGCAATGAATGGCTCGATAGCCTAGATCGTTTAGTTCCTGGCATAAGCTTTCGCCCATCGGGGATGGACGAGTGACGATTATGGTAGGAGGGTTAGCCATAGTGTCCTCTTGGGGTTAGTAGTCAGCAGTCGCTGCTAACTCTTGAATCAGTTCACGCGCGCCAAGCTCGAGCAATTCTTGAGAAACTTGTTGACCAATTGCCAATGCATCTTGCGCAGGACCTTCAGCGCTGGCTTCGATGATTTGCTGGTCGATGCCGCCTACTAAAGCGCGCAAAGACAGGGTGTTGTTGTCGATAGTGGCGAAAGCCGCCACTGGCACCTGACAGCTGGCTTGCAGTGTTTTGGTAATGGTACGCTCGGCAAGCACGCGCAGGCTGGTGGTGTCATCCTGCAAGGGTTTCAGTATCGCGTCCAGCTCAGGGTCATTGGTGCGTGCTTCGATGCCCACAGCGCCTTGGCCGGGTGCGGGCAGCATCAGTTCTGGCTCAAACTGGCTACGAATGCGTTCAGCCAAACCTAAACGCTTGAGGCCAGCGGAAGCCAAAACGATTGCATCATAGTTGCCGTCATCCAGTTTGGATAAGCGGGTGCCAACGTTGCCACGCAGATCAGTGATCTTGAGATCGGGGCGAGCTTTTAATAATTGAATCTTACGACGCAGGCTTGAAGTGCCGACGTTAGCGCCACACGGCAAGTCATCCAGGTTATGGTATTTATTGGAAACGAAAGCATCGGTTGGATCTTCGCGTTCGCAAATTACCTTCAGTTCCAACCCTTCCGGAAATTGATAAGGGACATCCTTCATCGAATGTACCGCGATATCGGCGCGACCTTCGAGCATTGCCTGTTCCAGTTCTTTAACGAACAAGCCTTTTCCACCAATTTTGGTCAGTGGCGTTCCTAGAATCTTGTCGCCTTGCGTGGTCATTGGAACCAGTTGGACGGTCAGATCAGGATGCAGTTGTTGTAGGCGGGATTGGACGTACTCGGCTTGCCACATGGCTAATGGGCTTTGGCGGGTGGCGATGCGCAAGGTTGAAATACTCATAATTGGATTGTTAACTCTTAACAGTTAAGTACTTGGAGCAAGGTTTATTGGATCTTAGCATAAAGGTATTGGGTTACGCAGAATTAGAGGTCAAAAATTGACGTACATCAGGCTGATGGCGACGGCTAATTTCAGGCCTGGATTTCGCGCCCTGGATCAACGCCAGACATCCGCTGTCGTCCTGCTCAATACCTATCAGGTGTTGGCGGTTAACCAGGGTGGAGCGATGGATACGAATAAAGTCATGGTTAAAACGCTGTTCCAGATCTTTAAGACTATCGCTGGATAACAGCACTTCGTTAGTCAGATGTACTTCGGTGTACTTTTGATCCGAGTGTAAAAACAGAGTCGCTTCCACTGGCACGCGGCGCACGGTCTCGCGCTCGCGGATGCTCAAGAAAGCAGTTTTAGACTGTGCAAACTGGCGTTGTAGTTTTTGCAGAGCCTTGCTCAAGCGTTCCTGGCGAATCGGTTTAAGCAAATAATCCTGCGCATCCACATCGAATGCCTGCAAGGCATATTCGTCGTAGGCGGTAGTGAAGATGATATGCGGTTGTTGATCACTTTGGTTTAGTTGCTTGGCGACCTGCATGCCATTCATGACCGGCATCGAAATATCTAGAAATACCAGTTCGGGTTGCTGCTGCTCAATGAGTTCTAGCGCTTTTTGCCCATTGTCGGCTTCGCCAATAATCTCCAGCTCGGGATGCGCGTCGAGCAAGCGACGCAAGCGCTGGCGAGCAGGTTGTTCATCATCAACAATCAATACAGAAATCATAATCTATCAGTTTAATCGTTTGGGAATGGTCAGGGTGCAGTAAAAACGGCCATTGGATTGATGGTAATTAATCGATGCCTTATTGCCAAATAGCACATCCAGACGTTGTTCGATATTGCTCAAAGCCAGCGAATTACCTTTGTGGTTTTTAGCGTTATCTTCGGGCAGCGGATTGATCACTTCCAGTTGAATGTGTTTCTGATAACTAACGCCTTTAATAATAATAGAGCCGCCTTCGGGACATGCCTGAATGCCGTGATAAACCGCATTCTCAATAATCGGTTGCAGCAAAAGAGGCGGCACTAACAAGTTGGAATCAATGGTTTCAGTTTGCCATTCAAAACGGAGCTTATCGCCCAGGCGTTGCTGTTCCAGATTAAGGTATTGCGTGCATAAATGCTTTTCATCGGAAAACGGAATCAGAACGTCCGAACGCTGCATGCTGGCACGAAAGATATCCGCCATATCAAGAATCATGTGTTCGGTTTTAACCGGATCGACAATCGCCAGATTAGCAAGTGTGTTGAGGCTATTGAACAAAAAGTGCGGACGAATGCGCGATTGCAAAGCCTGAATACGCGCTTCGGCTTCTGAGCGAATGCGCCGCAAACTTTCTTCGCGTAAGTAAAAGTAACGAAAGAAGATGCCGCTTACGAGCAGAGCAATGAAAACATTACGCAGCAAAAACCACAGCGAAGGTTCCTGACTGAGATAAAAACTAATCAACAGACTGTAACTTAAAGTGGCCAGCATAATGACGCCAATAGCCAAAGTAGAAAAGCGTTGCAGGCTGACGTTAGGGAGTTGTAGGAGAATGTAACGCCTGAGAAAGCAAAGGATGCCGAGACTGGTCAGCGAAGTCCAAAGAATAAATAGCGAGTATAAGCTTAAGTTGGTCCAGAACTGCTGTTGCCAGTTGGGTGCAGCGAAACTCAGCAGCAGCGCCAGCAAAACGCTGGCAATCACGATCAAATATAAAGTTGCCGCCTGGCAGAAGTCAGGAAGCTGATTGACTCGGTTGTGCCGAGAATGTGATGTCTGGATTGCGGGCTTCATGACACTTATAGTCGCGCAAAAACTCAAGAAAATCCATAAGTTAGTATGAAAATTAAGAACGGTTTCGGTGTGACAGCAGTTGAGGTGAGAGATTGTCTCTTGTCCTGTGGACAAAAGAGGTGCGACGGAGACTAGGAAACGGAGTCAAAGAACAGGTCAGTTAGGATGGTGCTAACTCTAATCTGATGCTTGCACCATCCAGACCTGTATCTGTGAAACGTTAGCTCAATACCGACTCTATATAGCTTCCCAATGCTTGTATTTCTTCTAAACATACTGCGTGTGGCATGGGGTAGTCGCTCCATTGAACTTTAAATCCGTTGTCTTCGAGCACTTTGGCGCTGTACTGGCCACGTTGTATCGGCACGACGGGGTCTTGCAGGCCGTGGGCCATGAAGATAGTGGTATCAAGATTGGTGTCTGTTTTTTCGTCGGCAAGTTTGTCGGGCACGGTAAGGTAGGTGGAAAGGGCGACAATTCCTGCCAGTTTTTTGTCCAGACGTGTAGCCAGGTGCAGGGCTATGGCACCGCCTTGTGAGAATCCGGCAAGGATGATCTTATCGGCTGGTATGCCTTGTTCGATTTCATGCTGAATAAGTTGCTCGACCTGCTGCGCTGATTGGCGAACACCAGCTTCGTCTTCTCGCTGTGATAAATCGGCATTGCGTATATCGTACCAGGCGCGCATTTGGTAGCCGCCATTGATGGTGACTGGAATAACGGGCGCATGGGGGAAGATGAACTTTACGCCTAGCTCGGCGGGGATTTTAAGCTCCGGCACTATTGGCTCGAAGTCATGGCCATCGGCGCCAAGGCCGTGTAGCCAGATAACGGTAGCTTTGTGTTCGGAAGTCGGTTTAACGGTGACGCAAGGAAGTAATTCAGACATATAATGTTAGCTTATGGTTATTAGGTACTAGTTATACAATAAGAGTTATAAAGTGAAAGAGATCGACTCACCGGATTGCTGAGTCATAACCCGCGATAATAATTGCTCCAGCGGTTCCTTGTCTTTGTCAGTGATCCATTGGTCATGCACCCAATCCAGGTGGTAGCCACCGTCTTTTGCCGCTAGCCACAGTTGTTTCACTGGAGTTTGGCGATTAATGATGATTTTGCTGCCATTTTCAAGGGTGATGGTCAAAATGCCACCGCTGGTTTCGTAATCGATATCAAGGTCTAACTCATCCAATGCTTCTTCGATGGAGATGAGGGTGTCATCAACTTGCTGATTGAATTCTGATTCAGTCATGGCTATTCCTGGCAATCTTAGTGATTAATGCTGCCACATTGTGCCAGATTGGTGGCGTAGGGTTAAGTTAAAATCGTGGAATACGCCTGATTTTATGGGCGATGCAAACTTGCAGGAAACAGCAAGCTGTAGGAAGATAGGGCTAATTCTCAAATTGATGAAAATACTAAACACACAATGTGTATAAAACGAATTGGACAGTTATTAGGACTGTCGTTGCTGGCTTTGGTATTAACTGCCTGTGGCCAAAAAGGTGATTTGTTCTTACCTGAGAGCGAAGAAGCAGAGAAGGCTACTCCTGAGGAAAAAGCGCCTGAAGAGCGGGACCCAAAAGACGGCCCGATTATGGATACCGAGCAGCCATCTCCAGAAGAGGGCGTTGAGCCGCAAGGTGATCAGCCATGATTATGCCGTTCAGTAAAATGCAGGGTCTTGGCAACGATTTTATGGTGGTGGATGCGATTTCTCAGCCGGTTTACTTAAATCAGGGCCAAATCGCTAATCTGGCGCATCGCAATTTTGGTATTGGCTTTGACCAATTGCTGATTGTCGAAGCACCGCAACATCCGGAGTCCGATTTTCATTTTCGGATTTTCAATGCGGATGGCAGCGAAGCCGGACATTGCGGCAATGGTGCGCGTGCGGTCGCCAAGTATGTCAGGCAAAAAGGCCTGACCTGGAAAAGACAGTTACGTTTATCGACCAACACCGCGACCATGCAAGCCACGTTAGAAGATAATGGTCTGGTGACCATTGATATGGGTAAGCCAAGACTGGAACCCGCGCAGATTCCGCTACGCTTTGCTGAAAAGCAAAGCCTGTACTCGATTGATGCAGGTGGAATCAGTTATAAAGTAGGTGCGGTTTCGATGGGTAATCCCCATTGCGTACTCAAAGTAGATGATGTGGAGAAGGCGCCGGTACAAACAGTCGGCCCCATGTTGAGTCAGCACAAATATTTTCCGTCTCAAGCTAATGCGGGCTTTATGGAAGTGGTCGACCGACAGAACATTAAGCTTCGCGTCTTTGAGCGTGGTGTAGGTGAAACCTTAGCCTGTGGCACCGGAGCATGCGCAGCGGTGGTGGTTGCACGCTTGCAAGGCTTGACCGATGACAAGGTCAAAGTGATGTTACCAGGTGGCAGTTTATGGATTACCTGGCAAGGCGAAGGCTCAACGGTATTCATGAGCGGCCCGGCCAAAGTCGTGTTCGAAGGGCAGATTGAGATTTAAAAATAAAAAAGAATTAGCTGGGAATGGTTTTAGAATTGTTTTCTATTAAAGATCCATTAACGGAATATCTTTTCGGGGAAGTAAAATGACAGAGGGTAATTCAGCAGAAGATCGGTTGAAAAGAGAACAGGAAATTGCTGTCTATTTAGAACGGCATCCTGAGTTCTTTGAAAATCATCAAGACTTATTAGACAAACTGAGATTACAACACAAAGTGTATGGCTCAGTTTCGTTAGTGGAGCGACAAATTTTAGGCTTACGAGACAAAGCCGAGAAATTACAAACTCAACTTAATACATTAATTGAGAATGCACACAGTAACGGTGACTTGTTAAACAAATGCGCCGAGTTATTTGTGGCAATGATATCGTCACATTCAACGCAAGAAATGGTTGACCGGTTACTAGAGCATCTACGTGATAATTTTGAACTCGATAATGTTCAATTATGGTTGTTCGACGATGCAGGAACTTTGCATCATGTTAACTACAGCGATATCGAAATGGTTCGCCAATTAACGGACCAACACTTTATTCAAAATGATCCAATTTGTGGTCGTGTGACTGAAAGTATTTCACAACTATTTGGTGGTGATCATGAGCTGGAATCCTATTCAATTATACCGCTGGGTGAGAACTCCCGTGTTGGTGTGATTGCTCTGGGAAGCAAGGATGTGGATTTATTTACCGCTGATATGGGCACATTATTTTTACGCTTGATTGGTGACGTCACCGAAGCGTGTCTGGACAAACAGGAGAGTTAGCTTTTTAACTAGTGACCATGGAATCTGATATTCAACGCTATCTGAACAGACTGCTGCACGAAAAGCGCTATTCAGAACACACGGTCAATAACTACCGACGTCAGTTAGAAAAATTACTAGCCTTTTGTCATGCTGCCGGTTACAACAATTGGCAACAAATCACCACGCAAGATATTCGGATGCTCATTGCCAAGCGACATCGGCAGGGAGCATCGCCTTCCAGTAGCGCACTTCAGTTGTCGGCAACGCGACGCTTCTTAGAATTCCTGTTAAGCGAAAAGAAAATCACCATCAATCCGGCTGTTGGTGTGCGGGGACCCAAAAAAGCAAAACGATTACCGAAAAATATTGATGTGGATAGTCTCAATCATTTTCTTGATCAAATGCCAGAAGATGAACCGATTGAGGTTCGTGATAAAGCCATGATGGAATTATTGTATTCATCCGGTATCCGTCTGACAGAATTAAGTGCCATGGATATTGATGACTTAAGTTTTTCGGATCAAACCTTACGCGTACTCGGTAAAGGTAATAAAATTCGGGAAGTCCCTTTCGGTAACAGTTCGAAAAAAGTGTTGAGTCTGTGGCTAAAGGAGCGCAATAGTTTCGCGAAAAGCGGTGATGAAAAAGCATTGTTCTTAAGCCAACAAGGAAATCGGTTGACCAATCGCGCCATTCAACAACGCCTGGCACACTGGGGCAAGAAACTTGGATTAAATGATCGACTGCATCCACACAAATTACGACACTCCTGCGCAACCCATGTTCTGGAATCATCCAGTGATTTGCGTGCGGTACAAGAACTGTTAGGCCATGCCAGTATTTCAACCACACAAATTTATACACACCTTGATTTTCAACATCTAGCTAAAACCTATGATGCCGCGCATCCAAGAGCCAGAAAAAAGAAAGAATAATCTATGACCGAAAAGATAAAAGAAATTGATTGGCAGAACGTCAAAGTCATCAGTTTTGATTTAGACGATACTCTGTGGGATAACCAGGGAGTGATAGAACAGTGCGAGCAAAACCTGCTAGAGTTTTTAGCTAAAGAGCATCCTCCAATCGGTGAGCAGTTTGATGTCGCAGCCATGCAAGCGATCTCAAAAAAACTATTAGAAGAAGACCGTCCAGAGCTGGATAACATGACCTTGCTACGCAAAGAAATGATTCATCAGATGCTCGAACAAACCGGTGGTGATTCAGCATTAATCAATCCAGCATTCGCCATCTTCTATGGTTGTCGTAGTCAGATCGAAATCCCACAACTTACTCACGACTTATTGTCCGCACTAAAAGACAAATACAGCCTCTTCGCCACCAGCAACGGCAATTCCAATTTATCTGCCTTAGGTTTAATGGATTACTTTGAGCAACACTTTATTGCAGGTATCCATGGGCGTGCTAAACCCTCTCCTGAAATGTTGCATAAAATTTGTGACCTAAAAAACATAGAGCCACAAGAACTCCTGCATATCGGCGACAGCTATGACACCGACATCAAAAGTAGCATCGCCGCAAAATGCCAACATTTAGAAATTCATGTGAAGGATATCGGGAAGTTGTATGATTGGGTTAAGAATTGATTTGGTAGGACCGAGTCTAAAGTACCAACCAAAGAGCATGTCATTCTGACGGGAGTCAGATGACCAAAGGAAGTCCCTTTAGGGGATCTGCTCTTGTAGAGCTCAATGGTGCGTCTCGACTAGGGGTACCCTCGTTTATCGCTTTGGTTTCCCAGTAATTCAACAATATTTCTACTGAAGCACTCTTGGAATCTATAGGGCTACTACATTAAAAGTTAATGCTAATAATTTCAGAATCATGAAAGGTGGGCCAGTATCCATAAATATCTTCAATGATCGATGCGTTTTTAATCAAGTGTCGATGTCCTTTTAAAAAATAGTTCTTTATTAGGTTTGTTTAAGTTTCACACACAAATCTGTCAAGTCTTTCTGTGTGCAGCCATCATTCCAATGCTCATCATCAGCTAAATGAATTATAGAAAAGACCGTTGACCAGTAAATGTTTTCTTCCTTTGTTGGTTCTTTGGGACTGTCTTCTGCAAGGTTCCATGCGAACTCTCTAATTTCATCGTGTGTTAATGCTCCAGAGAGATAATCTTCTAGCTTTGTTATCAATTCTTGTTTCATTGTCGCAGTGATTTTCATGTTTGATTACAGCTATTTAATTATACTTATTCATTCATAAGACTTTATTACCATTGATTTTGCTTTACAAGTTGATATTTAAGCCCGAAGGTTCAGGCTTGCTCCAATAACCCCTTAGATTGAGCTGAGGTACGTACAAAATATAGTAATCAAAATCGTGGATGATTTTGATAAGAATTTTCAGCACATGGATGTGATGTAAATTCTGGTACGTTAAGTATTTTGGGAGTAGCGAAGGAAGTTGAGCGGAGCGAAATCTCAATCTCGGGGTGGGCTTTTCTTTGGCTCCTTTCTTTTACTCACATAAAAGAAAGGAGCTCGCCGAGGGGCGAAACGATTAATTGAGGAATGGAATTAATAAGAGCATGGATTCCCGCCTTCGCGGGAATGACATGAATTGGGCAAATGCATTTTGGTAGATACTTAATAGGAAATAAATAAGTAAGGAAGTGATAAAAGCCACTGGATGCCGCGGAAAATCCGCGGCATGACGAGTTAATTACGAAGTAATTACCCCAATCCCTTCATATTCTCCGCCATGCCTTCTATCAGTCGTATTTTTGATTCATGACTGGCCCAGGCGATGTGGGGTGTTATGTAGGTGTTGGGTACCTCGTCTTGCAGCAGTGGGTTGTCTGGGCTGGGTGGTTCGGCGGAGAGTACGTCGAGGCCGGCACCGGCGAGTTTACCACTTTTGAGAGCGTCCGCCAGATCCTGCTCATTGATAATAGGGCCGCGTGCGGTGTTAATGATGAAGCTATTTTTTTTCATCAGGCCGATGAAGTCTTTGTTGACCAGGCCTTGGGTCTCTTTTGTTAGTGGGCAGTGGATCGAGACGAAGTTAGCTTGTGGTAGTGCATTGTTGAGTGGCACTTGGTTGTCGCGCATAGGGCGGCCCGGAATATTGGCAATGAGCACATGCATTCCGAATGCTTTGGCAAGCTGTTCGACTTTTTGGGCGATGTTGCCGTATCCAATCAGGACTAAGGTTTTGTCGGCCACTTCCATGGTTGGGAAGTCGGTTAGGGTGAACATACGGCTTTCTTGCCAAGCGCCTTGGCGTGTTAAGTTAAAATGGTCGTTGGCGCGGGTGGCGAAGTTCAAAATAAACTGCATGGTCAGTTGCGCCACGGCAAAGGTCGAATAGTCGGCGACGTTAAAGCACTGAATATTTTTTTCTTTGGCGGCTTCTAGATCAATATTGTTCATGCCGGTGGCGGCCAGTTGGATGGCTTTCAGGTTGGGCAGTTGTTCTATGAGTTCACGATCAATGACAACTTTGTTGGTGATGATGACATCGACATCCTGGCAGCGCTCAAGACGTTGCTCGGGGCTGGTTAAGCCATACAGTTTGCACTCTTCGAAGCATTCCACGAGTGGCGACAAATCTACTTTGGCTTGTTGTTCGGTGTCTTGCCAGTGACCTAAGGTGTCGGCATCAAGAAAAACTGCGCGCATAAAATCGTTCCTGTCTAAATTCTTGTAAAAAAATGTTCTTTATAGAAAGCTACCTGATCGAGAAAGCCAGTATACCCAGCTTGCCAAAATCAGCGTCATATTGGCCGCGTTCGGCTGAAATCATGGGGCCTAAAGCGCCGGTGATCAAGAGATTACCTTCGCTGACTGGATAGCCTGATTTGAGGCTACGATTGATCAGCCAGGCCAGTGCCTGCCATTGATCGCCCATGGCATCGGTGGCTTTGCCTTCAATAACGGTTTTACCATTGCGGGTTAGCTCAGTTGTGATTTGATTGATATCAAGGCTGTTCACATCAATAGGTTTTCCCACTAGTACGCTATTGGAGCCCACATTATTCACAATCAGACCATGGCCTGTGATGTTGTCGGGGTTTTCGAAGCGTAAGTCCGGCAACTCAATCACGGGCACCACGCTTTTAATCATGGCGGGCAATTGTTCGGCAGTAACCAATTGTGTGATGTTTTGATTGAGGATAAAGCCGATCTCAGTTTCCAGCATGAGGTTGGTGTGGTCGCTGAGTAGATAGACATAGCGGTCAAAAGCGAGGCCTTGCTGAAATAATGCACCAGCAACGGGTTCACTGACACCAAACTTGTTTTGCCCGGCTTCGCTGGTGAGTCCTGCCTTATAACCAATAATCGGATAGGCAACCCTTTGAACTAATTGATATTGTAGTTGATAGGCTGACTCTAGATCGTTGGCCGCTGGATTCTCTATTTGCCCGTTGCTTGATACGCATGCGACAACTAATGTCGAGAAAACGAGGCTAATGCTGAGCAATGCTTTTTTCATAGTGGCTTTTTCCCTACAATAGGCCGATTATTTTCAATAGAAGTAAGCATACCCTAATGGATGCAACTAGCATAATACAACCCCTCAACGACGCCCAGAAAGAAGCCGTCACTGCACCCAATAAAGCACTGTTGGTGTTGGCTGGCGCTGGATCGGGCAAAACGCGCGTACTGGTTCATCGAATTGCCTGGTTGGTGAAGGTGGAGCGTATTTCTGCGCATTCGATTCTGGCGGTGACTTTTACCAATAAAGCCGCTAAAGAAATGCTGGGTCGGGTTGAGGATATGTTGGCGATGCCGGCACGTGGCATGTGGATTGGAACTTTCCACAGCATCGCTCACCGTTTGTTGCGTGCGCATTATCGTGATGTTGGCTTACCGGAAGGCTTCCAGATTCTGGATGCACAGGATCAGCTGCGAGTCATCAAGCGGGTCATGAAAGAGCTCAATCTGGATGATAACGAGTGGCCACCGAAGCAGGCGCAATGGTTTATCAATGCCAAAAAAGACGATGGCCTGCGCCCGGGGGATATCCATCATCATGGCGATTTCTTTGTCAGCACCATGGTCAAAGTGTATTACGCCTACGAAGAAGCCTGCAAACGAGGCGGGCTGGTAGATTTTAATGAGCTGCTACTGAGAGCCTATGAGCTATGGGCTAACAACCCTCATTTATTAAAACACTATCAGGATCGCTTCCAACATATTCTGGTGGACGAGTTTCAGGACACCAACGCTATTCAATACGCCTGGATTCGATTGCTGTGCAACGACAACAACCGCATTACCATTGTCGGCGACGACGATCAGTCGATTTACGCCTGGCGCGGTGCGCGGATTGAGAATATCCAACAGTTCGAGAAAGATTTCCCAGACTGCAAGGTTTCCCGCCTTGAGCAAAACTATCGTTCCACCTCAACCATCCTCAAAGCTGCCAATGCGGTGATTGCCAACAATCAGGATCGTATGGGCAAAAGTCTGTGGACGGACGGTAATCAGGGCGAACCAATTATTTTGTATTCTGCATTTAATGAGCAGGAAGAGGCGCGTTTTATTGCTGCGCGAATCGAAGACTGGATTCAGCAGGGCAATAGTTACGACGATATTGCCATTCTTTATCGCAGTAATGCCCAATCGCGGATTCTCGAAGATGCCATGTTGCAGAAAAATATCCCGTACCGTATTTATGGCGGTCTGCGCTTCTTCGAGCGTGCTGAGATTAAAGATACCTTGGCTTATATGCGCTTAATGGCCAATCGCGATGACGATACCTCTTTTGAGCGGGTAGTTAATCAACCGGCACGCGGTCTTGGCGAAAAGTCAGTGGATTTGATTCGCGCACAGGCCCGTGAGGAACAAACTTCATTATGGCAGGCGGCCAATAAAATGGTGGTCGAGCAGTTGTTACCGCCACGGGCAAGAACGGCCATGTCGGGCTTTTTGCATCTGATCAATGAATTAGAGTCGAGCACCGCCGAGTTGGATCTGTGGGAGCAGACCGATATTGTTATCGAGCATTCTGGCTTGCTGGAAATGTACAGCAAGGAAAAAGGTGAGAAAGGTCAGGCGCGCAAAGAGAACTTGCAAGAACTGGTCAACGCCACCCGTGAGTTTGATCCGGATGAAGTGGTGCCTGATGAACTACCGGATATGACGCCGTTACAGGCTTTTATTGCTCACGCCACTCTGGAAGCTGGTGAAACTCAGGCTGATGAGTATCAGGAATCGGTACAGATGATGACGCTGCATTCGGCCAAAGGTCTGGAATTTCCCTTGGTGTTTATCGCTGGTGTGGAGGAAAAACTGTTCCCGCATCAAATGTCGCTTGATGAGCCGGGTGGTCTGGAAGAAGAAAGGCGCTTGGCTTATGTGGGCATTACCCGCGCCATGAAGCAACTTTATCTGACCTTTGCTGAGAAGCGCCGTATTTTTGGTCGCGAAACCTATCCGCAACAATCACGTTTCATTCGTGAAATCCCCGATGAGTTGTTAACTGAGGTTCGCCTGAATACTCAGGTGCAACGTCCGGTTTTTAATCGTTCGCCCAAATCGCCTATCAGACGCAAAGGCCCAGAAGGCTTTTATCTTGGCCAGCTGGTCAAGCATCCAAAGTTTGGTACCGGCATTATCATCAACTATGAAGGCGAAGGCCCGCAGGCTTCGGTTCAGATCAATTTTGAAAAAGAAGGTTTGAAGAAGCTGATGTTAGCTTATGCCAAGCTGGAGCCTGTAAATTAGACTTTCACTTAGAAAAACTAATGCAATAGTTTTAGTTAATCAAGCTGCCATTATCAATTAATGTCAATAAAATTTACAGTTTTACAGCTACTTATTGTTACATTGCTGACATATTTTAATACATTAAGGATTATTTTAACTAATTCGTCACATTAGCCCCTTTGTTCCTTGACGGCATTAAAACCCCTTTGCTTTAATCGGACGCACTTTATTTGCGAAGTGCCGATCGCGAGATCGATAATTTTAGCAAATAATTCAGTTATCATTATTTAGATAGTTTAAGTAATGATGGAAAGAGTTATCCAGACAAGGGGTAGGTTTAATGTCTTTTAAAGTAAAGATGGCTTGCGCGGCCACATTATTAGCGCTTGGTTCGGCAGCACACGCTGAACGTGTGATCGTTTCTTATGACAGCAACGGTCAAGGCCTTAAGAAAGGTCATCAAGTTAAAGTAGAAGGTAATGGCTGGTTCGCAGCCGAGCTAGACGAGAATGGCAAAAGCGCTATTCGTGGCAAAAAAGGCTTCAAGTCCATGGAAGCGGACCACAAACGTTTCCCAATGGCTATCTATAATGATGACGCAGGCGATCCAAGCACTCAACAATTAACACCTTACGCAATTTATCAATCTCAAGCAGACCAATTATCACTAATGCCAGGACAAAAGGTATGTGTGATCGATTCTGGTATTGCTGGCGGTGACGGCGAAACTGGTGGTAAGAACTTTGACTTTGATTGGTCAGTTATTACAGGTACCAGCAACTCAGGTACTGGCGATTGGTTCACTGACGGTGGCCCACACGGTACTCACGTAGCCGGTACAGTTGGTGCTGCTGATAACGGTTTCGGTGTTGTTGGTATGGCTCCAGGCGTTCCAATGCACATCATCAAAGTATTCAACGCTTCTGGTTGGGGTTACTCATCTGACTTGGCTTTCGCTGCTGAAAAATGTACGCAAGCTGGCGCTAACATCATCACCATGTCACTCGGTGGCGGCGGTGCTAACTCTACTGAAGAGAATGCCTTCAACACTTTCACCAACAACGGTGGTTTAGTATTGGCAGCGGCTGGTAACGACGGCAACAACGTTCGTTCATTCCCTGCAGGCTACAAATCAGTGATGATGGTTGGTGCTAATGATGCTAACAACAACATCGCAAGCTTCTCTCAGTTCCCATCAAACACCAAAACATCAGGTCGCGGCAAACAAGCGACAACTGAAACTCATGACGGTTATGGTGTTGAAGTAACTGCCGGTGGTGTTGATACACTTTCAACTTACCCAGCTGGCGGCGCTGTAATTGCTAGCTTAACCGTTGACGGCGTTGGCGTTCCAACGGCAGCTACCGACAATACAGGTTCAGTATCGGGTTCGACTTACTTCATGGGTACAGCTGAAGCGGTTGATTCAGGTGCAAACGGTAAAATCTGTGTGATTGACCGCGGCAACATTTCATTTGCTGACAAGATCAATAACTGTGGTACTTCAGGCGGTATTGGTGCGGTTGTTATCAATAATGTTGCGGGCGAAGGTGTTATCTACATGGATATCACTGGTGTAACAACCAGCATTCCAGCGGTTGGTACGGCTTTTGAAGATCGTGCAGCCATCCTTGGCGCATCTAACGCGAGCATCAGTTCAGGTGCTAGTGACTATGGTTACATGAGTGGTACTTCAATGGCGACTCCAGCAGTAGCCGGGGTGGCAGCTCTAGTATGGTCAAATCACCCAACTTGTACTGGTACTGAAATCCGCGAAGCGTTAAAAGCAACTGCGGAAGATCAAGGTGCTGCAGGTCGTGATGACTACTTCGGTTACGGTATCGTTAAAGCGAAAGCAGCTAGTGATTACATCACTGCAAACGGTTGTCAGGGTGGCGGTACGGACCCAGTTGACCCACCAGCAGGTGATTTGCAAGCAAGTGGTAGCCGTGCGAAAGGTGGTAGCCAGTTAGATTTAGTTTGGAGTGGTTTCTCAAACGCTAACGTGGATATCAATATCTCTGCAGGTGGTACTACTGTACTAGATGATA
The DNA here is from genome assembly GCF_048265365.1 of Kangiella sp. Lineage (NCBI taxonomy): Bacteria > Pseudomonadati > Pseudomonadota > Gammaproteobacteria > Kangiellales > Kangiellaceae > Kangiella > Kangiella sp. Next base: position 249,484 of record NZ_JBLXBT010000001.1, on the reverse strand, counting down.
CTCAGGTAAATGATGGCGCAGTTTCATACTCTGGCGCAAGCAAGAGTACGACTTACACCATCACAATCTGTGAGTCTGGCACAACAACTTGTGCTGCATCATTCGATTTATAATCGAATACTAGCGTAAAAATGAGCCCCGCTTCGGCGGGGCTTTTTTATGCATAAATGAAATGGAAGCAATGCATAAATGCATTAGAAAAACTTATTGGTAAGACCTCTATGCAAAAAGTAAGAATTTGTTTGATTGTATCAATTTATGTTGATATAAGTAGTTTGCTTTCATTAGAAAAAATAATGCTCTGAAAGCAATCCTTGTAACATGAATTATATACACACTAAGGGGTAGGTATATGAAAAAAACACTAATAGCTAGTGCTGTTGGTATGGCTGTCGTGTCATTCTCAGCTACGGCAAGTCAACCAACTTATTCATCAAACGATGAGTTGAATGTTCAAAATCGCTGTATCGTTAGTTTCCACGATTCAGTTGATGGTTCACAAGTAAAAGGCCTGGCTAAAGGCTTAGCGCAGAGAGCGAACGCATCAGTTCGTCACGTTTATCAAAACTCAATCAAAGGCTTTACCGTGAATGCTCCATGCCATGCCGCAGAAAAGGCGTTTGGCGGTGACATGAATGTGAAAAGCATGAACCCTGATGGCGTAGTAAGCGTCAGTTTTAAAGGTAAGCCGGGTGGTGGCGGTGGTGGCGGTGGTCAGACTACGCCATGGAGTGTTACACGCGTGGGTGGTCCAGTAAGCGGTGCAGGTTATACCGCTTGGGTTATCGATACGGGTATTGATGTTGACCATACCGACTTAAATGTTGACGCAAACCGCGGTTTCTCAGCATTTACATCAGGTCGTGACGCGGGTGTTGACGATGGTAATGGGCATGGTACACACGTTGCCGGTACTATCGCTGCACTGAATAACACTCAAGACGTAGTGGGTGTAGCTGCAGGTGCAACTGTGGTTCCAGTTAAAGTATTAGACTCTCGTGGCTCTGGTTCATACTCAGGCGTAATCGCTGGTGTTGACTTTGTTGCGGCGAATGCTAATTCTGGCGACTGTGCCAACATGAGTTTAGGTGGTCCAGTGAGTCAGCAGCTTGATGATGCGGTGAAAGCAGCAGCTCAGAACTCCGGTGCATACTTCGTATTGGCCGCGGGTAATGATGGCGACCACGCCAACAACCATTCTCCTGCTCGTGCTAATGGAAATCGCGTCTATACTATTTCAGCAACGGACTCGAATGACAACATGCCATATTGGTCAAACTATGGTAATCCACCAGTAGATTATGCTGCGCCAGGTGTCAGTATTTTGTCTTTACGCGCTGGAGGCGGTACTACAACCATGTCAGGAACTTCGATGGCATCACCAGCAGCTTGTGCTGTTATCATGATGCGTAACGGTAATCCGTCAACTGATGGAACAGCCGGTAATGATCCAGACGGCAATCCAGATCCAATCATCCATCTATAGATAAGTTTGGATATTTTGGGGTAGGAAGGGCGCTCTTAATTGAGCGCTTTTTTTTGTAAAAGTAAAAACAAAGTTCCAATGGGTGCTGTACGTTTTGCAAACTATAGCTACAAAACACTACAAAACAAGGTGTTTTTGTAAAGCATGTCGACACTTTTGGCATTAAATTAAATTATTGGTTTGTCCAGTTCTCAATATAAAAAATAATGATTGCGCGATAAAAATTTGATTGCTATAAAAATGCAATCTGTTCATTCGAACATAAAATGAGCAGTACGTAAAAATATAGAAATAGAGCAATTCACAAATCCTAAGGGGTAGGTATATGAAAAAATCTCTAGTCGCGAGTGCCGTTGGGTTAGCGGTCCTTTCAACGTCTGCAATAGCGGTTGAGCCAACGTTCTCATCAAATGATGAACTCAATGTGCAGAATCGCTGTATTGTTAGCTTCCATGACAATATTGATGCATCACAAGTAAAAGGTCTTGCTAAAGGCTTAGCGCAACGCGCCAACGCATCTGTTCGACACGTTTATCAAAACTCAATTAAAGGCTTCACTGTCAACGCACCTTGCCACGCAGCTGAAAAAGCATTTGGTGGCGATGCCAATATCAAACGCATGTCGCCAGATGGTGTAGTAAGTGTTAGCTTTAAAGGCAAGCCAGGTGGCGGCGGTGGTGGTGGCGGTGGCCAGACTACCCCATGGAGTGTCACGCGCGTAGGTGGTCCAGTCAGCGGAGCAGGCTATACAGCTTGGGTTATTGATACTGGTATCGACGTTGAGCATACAGACTTGAACGTTGATGCAAGCCGCGGTTTTACGGCATTTACTAAGGGTAGAGATGCCTCTGTAGATGATGGTAACGGTCACGGTACGCACGTTGCAGGTACTATCGCTGCAATTAATAACTCGCAAGATGTTGTTGGTATTGCAGCTGGCGCAACTGTGGTTCCTGTTAAAGTATTAGACTCACGAGGTTCAGGTTCATACTCTGGTGTTATCGCTGGTGTGGACTTTGTTGCGGCAAATGCTAATTCAGGCGATTGTGCCAACATGAGCTTGGGTGGTCCTGTAAGCCAGGACTTGGATGATGCGGTAAAAGCTGCAGCTCAGAGCTCGGGTGCTTTCTTCGTGCTAGCTGCAGGTAATGATGGCGACCACGCCAACAATCATTCGCCAGCGCGCGCAAATGGAAATCGTGTTTATACCATCTCTGCTACTGACTCGAATGACAATATGCCATACTGGTCAAACTACGGTAATCCACCAGTGGATTATGCAGCTCCAGGTGTTAGTATTTTGTCACTAAGAAATGGTGGTGGTACTGCAACGATGTCAGGTACTTCAATGGCATCACCAGCAGCTTGTGCTGTGATTATGTTGAAAAACGGCAATCCATCAACTGATGGTACAGCCGGCAATGATCCAGACGGCAATCCCGATCCGATTATTCATCTGTAAGGGTTGTTTTCTAAAATAAATAATAACTAATGGATAGTTAATTCAAGCGCTCTTCGGAGCGCTTTTTTTTTTGAAAATGTAAAATCATGAATGTATTGAAAGAATAGATGAGTAACTGTGAACTATCAGCAGATTATTTTTTGAACAGTTGCTATAAAAATAAGGGTTAGCAAGACCTAAACCTAAAGACATTAGGTATTAGTCTTTTTAAAGCAAACAAAGGAGAAGGAAATGAAAATAATTACGAAACTAAGCATTATAGCGCTGATGGGTTCAGCTGCTTTAGTTGCAAAAGCAGGCCACCAATGGGCCGACTATCACTGGGCGACACTTGGGAATGGTTTGAATCTGCCAGTGATTGATAGTGTCTCCCCGGATTGGCAGGCTTCCTATACTCAATCGTTGGCTGAATGGGAGCAAGGTACACCAATTGCACATAATGAAGTAGGGCAGGATGATTCGAGTAGAACCCGCAAGCAGTGTCGGGCAGCCGATGGCAAGATGCGTGTTTGTAACGCAAATTATGGGTACAACGGTTGGGCTGGATTAGCTTCAATAAACTTAGATTCAAATGGTCACATTGTAAAGGGTACAGCTAAGATGAATGATAGTTACCTTGCATCATCATCTGTTGCCTATCGTAATCATGTAATGTGCCAGGAAATAGGGCATGTGTATGGTTTAGGTCATACATCGGAAGACGGTTCGAGCCAGCAAACTTGCATGGATTATTCCAATGATCCAAACAGCCAATGGCCCAACTCACACGATAGACAGTTGCTAACTCAGATGTACAGCCATGACGATGGGTATGAAACGGCAGACGGTTCAGGCAACGAAGAACCATGCCGAGGAGGCCCTAAGAAGTGTGGAAGTAATGCTGCAGATGTAGGAATGGGCATTAAAGTCTGGCAGAAAGGCCGTGCTCAAATAAGGGTTGCTAAAGGACCGGACGGTACTTGGTGGATTCACCACATTACACTAGCTGAAGGCTATGATGACATTGTTGATCATCACTAATAAATAATTAACACAAAAAAGCGCTCTTAGGAGCGCTTTTTTTGTGGCTGAAGGTAATTATTGTTGTGGCTTTTGCTGATTTTGAGGTGCGGTGCCATACATATCTTGCGCACGTTGATAAAGCACCCAGCTGGTGAAGATATATTTATCACCAGAAACTGGTTTCTGTCCACGGTGAGTATGAGTAAAACCGGCAGGAAAAATAACAAGAGAACCTTGCTCTGGCTTACTTTTAATTTGCTGGTAGAAGAACTCAGTTTCGCCGCCTTCTTCTACATCGTTTAAATAAAACATCCAGACCAGACTGCGATGCAGACTATCCTGATGCGGATCAGTTGGATGTGGGTAATGCTCTGAGTGCCAATGGAAATAGCCACCCTGGCCTTTATCATATTTCTGCATATTGACCGGACCAAGACGGTAAACTGCTTTAATAAACTCACCTAGACTGGCATCATCCATCTTCTCAACATCAACATAGCTCAGGTTTTCCATTTCACCATCTTTGTTTTGATACTGAAGCGATATCGCTCCAGCCAGGAGAAAGGGGTATTGACGGACGTAGTGAATCAATCCGCGTAAAACTACATTCTGTAGGTGAAGCATTTCTTCCTGCCACTCATCCGGAAAGCTGGTGCAGGTAATGTCGGTACTATTCTTCTTGATTTTATCGACACCGGCACCTGTCTGGCCCTGATGTTTATGCTCACTATTCTCAAATTTCTCGATACAGCGCTTGCAGAACTCAGGATCGAGAGCCTCTTTGTAAATATTTATAAAACTGGACATACCAATATAAACCCCATTTGTAAATTTGATGTTGGTCTTTTATTAATCAAAGTTGCCATAGCCTAGTATAGTAGGTAAATTGTTGCCAGTCCTTTTTTGTAGTACACAATGACACAACTCATATAACGGTATTAATGATGAAAAGAAGAAAGTTTATTGGAGCTTTAGGTGCTGGTGCAGCAGTGGCTGGTTTGGCAGCCTGCGGGGGCGCGCCGACAGAATGCAGTGACGGGCAAGTAGCAGTAAACAGTAGCGAAAAAATCAAATGGACCATGGTCACCACATGGCCAAAAAACTTTGCAGGTTTAGGAGAGGGTGCTGAGTATCTGGCCGAGTTAATTGGGCAGTTAAGTGGTGGCCGAATGGAGGTCAAAGTCTATGGAGCGGGAGAACTAGTTCCAGCTTTGCAAGTATTCGAAGCAGTGGCAACTGGCGCTGCGCAAATGGGCCACGGCGCTGCATACTATTGGTCGGGCAAGCTCTCGATGGCACCTTTCTTCGCTGCGGTACCTTTCGGACTTAATGCCCAGGAAATGAATGGTTGGTTACTGCATGGTGGTGGTATTGAGTTGTGGCGCGAATTGTACGCGCCATTTAATCTGATACCTGAACCTGCGGGCAATACGGGTGTACAGATGGCGGGTTGGTTCAATAAAGAAATTAACTCGCTTGATGATATTAAAGGCCTGAAAATGAGAATCCCAGGCTTGGGTGGCGAAGTATGGAAACGAGCAGGCGGTATTCCGGTCTTAATGCCGGGTAGTGAAGTTTTTACCTCACTGGACACCGGAGCGATTGATGCTGCCGAGTGGGTAGGGCCTTACAACGACTTAGCTTTTGGATTATTCAAAGCAGCGAAATACTACTACTATCCAGGGTGGCAAGAACCGGGTTCAACCTTAGAAGCACTGATCAATAAAGAAGCTTTCGAAGCATTGCCACAAGATCTGCAAGATGTCGTTCGTCACGCCTGTCGTGTAACCAACGCAGATATGCTCGCGCACTTTACCGCAGAGAATAATAAAGCACTGCAAACGCTGGTGACAAAGCATGGCGTGCAACTCAAAGAATTGCCAAAAGATGTGCTCAGTGAGTTAAAGACTATTTCAGATGCCATGATCGAAGAACAGGCCAAAACAGAACTTGATCAGCGCATATTAAAATCCTTTAAAACATTTCGCGATCAGGCCAAGAGCTGGCATGAGGTATCAGAGGTCAGTTATTACCAGGGAAGGCTATAAGATACAAAAGCACAGACTATGAAAGGCGCCAATTGGCGCCTTCATTTTTAGGCACTATCACCATTGAAAGGTAGCACATCAACTTTTTCATGAAGTAACTTAGAGAAAACTTGGCAAGAAATATCTGTATCACCGCTAGTGTAGTAACAAGAATACTCCTGATCTTTAAAGTTGAGCAGGTTATTTTCAGCAAGAACCCTGGTTAGGTGTAAGGAAACCGCATCTGCGGTATGAATGATTTGTAACTCTTGATTGCCGGCCACTTGTTGTGCTGAAATTTGGCGCATCAGTGGTGCTAAAAAAGGGTAGTGAGTGCAGCCAAGAACCAGAACATCGATATGCTCATCAATCATGGGCTGTAGATATTTTTCAACTAATTGAAAAGCTTTGACGCTGGTTAAATCGCCACTTTCCACCTGCTCGACAAATCCATCACAGGCTGACTCAAACACTTTCTTGTCTTTGGCATATTCCGCTAATAATTTTTTATAACGATCACTTTTCAGGGTGTGGTCTGTAGCAAAGACACCGATCTTGCCAGTGCGTGTGGCGAATGCTGCTGGCTTAATCGCTGGCTCCATGGCGATGATAGGAATATCAAATTCACTGCGTAACCATTCTGCCATAACAGCAGTTGCAGTGTTGCACGCGATGACCATCGCTTTGGCGCCTTGTTCAACAAAAAAGTTAGCAATATGAATGCAGCGTTTATGCAAAATATCTTTAGGCAAACGACCATAAGGCGCATAAGCAGAATCCGCAACATACAGCAGATTTTCATTGGGCAAATGTTCGCGGATAGACTTTAAAATCGATAAGCCGCCAACGCCCGAATCAAAAACACCTATCGGTGCCTTACTCATGACAATACACCTCAATTAACCGCTGACATAAGCGGGCAGCCAGGTGGCTAAAGATGGCCATGCAGCAATCATCGCCAACACTAGAATTTGAATCACAATAAAGGGTATCACGCCGCGATAAATTTGCGAGGTGCGAATACTCTTGGGGGCAACGCCACGCAAGTAGAACAAAGCAAAACCAAACGGTGGTGTCAGGAATGAGGTTTGCAGGTTAATGGCGATCAGAATACCCAACCAGATTGGATCAGCGCCCATCATCAATAAAACAGGGCCAACGATTGGCACGACCACAAAAGTGATTTCAATAAAGTCTAAAATAAAGCCGAGCAAGAACATTACCAACATGATGATCAGCAGTGCGGTGAACAAACCGCCAGGCAGGTCGGTGAAGAAGTGTCGAATTAATTCATCGCCGCCATACATTCTAAACACCAGCGAGAATATGGAAGCACCGATTAAAATCAGGAACACCATGCTGGTGGTTTTAACTGTCGAGCGCATCACGTCCAGCAAACGAGCGAGCGTTAATTTACGGCGCAAAACAGCCAGTAAAAGCGCACCCAAAGCGCCAATCGCTGCAGCTTCAGTCGGCGTGGCGATACCATAGAGAATAGAACCCAATACCGCGACAATCAGAATCAAAGGCATCGACAGATTAATCAGTGCTTTCCAGATAACACTGCGCATATCCACCTTGTCATCGAACTCAATCGCCGGTGCGGCTTCAGGTCTGCGCCAGGCCACAAAAGCGATATACAGCATATAACCGACTACCAGAATCATGCCCGGAATCACCGCACCCATGAACAGATCACCGATAGAAGCGACCTGGTCGGTCTGTAAGCCAAGGCTTTTAGCTTCTGTCATTGAGTTAGCCAACACATCGCCTAACAGAACCAACACGATTGACGGTGGAATAATCTGGCCGAGAGTTCCCGAGGCGCAAATAACCCCGGTCGCCAGTTCAGGCTGGTAGCCGCGTTTAATCATCGCTGGCAAAGACAGTAAGCCCATGGTCACAACCGTTGCACCAACAATACCAGTACTGGCCGCCAGTAACATACCAACAATGGTAACCGCAAAGCCCATGCCGCCGCGCAGCTTACCAAATAGCGTTGCCATTGAATCCAACAGATCTTCAGCAATCTTGGTCCGCTCCAGCATCAACCCCATAAAGATAAACAGCGGTACCGCAATGAGCGTGCTGCGCTCCATAATTTTATACAGTCGGCCGGGCAGGAAGTTAAGCTGAATTGGCTCGATCATGCCGGTGGCAGCACCGATGGCTACAAAGATTAACGACACACCGGCCAGAGATAAAGCAACTGGATAACCCCATAGCAAAACCAGACACACTGATAGGAACAGCAGTAATGGCATTAAGGTAAATAAAGAATCAGCCATGCTTTGGCTCCTTATCACTTGTCACCTGCGGAGCGGATTGAGTATCTTCCTCAACACCATGCGGCAGAGGCATCCAGCCCAATAAATAGGCAAGGTTATGCAGGAACTGGGCCGTACCCTGAATGATTAAGGTGATCGGCAACGCTAATAATAAGGTTTTCAAGATATAGAGGTAGGGCAGGCCGCCGGGCTGGCTGGAGCCTTCCTTAATCTTCCAATTGAAGATAACGTAATCTAGGCTATAAACGATCAGGAAAACACACACCGGCAACAACAGAATTAAAAACCCCACCATATCGACCAGCGCTTTGGTGCGATGCGAAAAGCGGTGATAAAACACATCAACGCGGACGTGATCACTGTGCTTTAAGGTGTAAGCCGCGCCGAGCATAAAAACGATGCCGTGCATGTAGGTGACGGACTCTTGCAGCGGGATGGCGCTAAAACCAAAGATGTTGCGAAGGACCAAAACAGCAACCACGACCAGCACCATAAACAGGGTCAGCCAGCTGATTAGCTTGCCCGTCCATTCAGTAAAACTTTCGAGGATGTGTATTAGCGCAAGAATAGGGCGTTTGACCATAATCCTGACTCTTAAATTATGTTTATTAAGCACTAAATGAAAATTTAGGCACGGCTTATCCACAGGTTTGAATAAATATTAACAAACCCGCATATTCATAAGGTTCTTTTAGTTGGCTTTGTAATAGCCTGAAAATACTGAGAAAATTGATGAAGGATAGATTCCCCAAAACCTATATAGGTGTTTTATTATGCGTTTCTCAGTTTCCCCCAAAAAGTTTTCACCATAGTTATCCACAGAAATGTTCACGTTGTGGATAAAAAATAAGCAAAAACTCAGGCTGATAAAGATACTCCAAATGAAGCTAAAAATCCAATAGCTCAGAATGTAATAAAGTAACATTTAGAACCAACTTTATACATTGGACAAATATCATGATAGAAGTAATGGGAATAAAATGTTCCGTTCAGCGTTAAAGAGCAGAAGCTGATCGTTTTCCGGGTCTGTTATCAGTTAACAGAATAGCGGAAGAGGGCATCAGGAATATAAAGATAAAGACAAAGATAAAGGAAAATAAGGAGAATCTTATGCAATCAACAGTGAAGAGTGCTTTGCTGAGTTTGGCCATCATAGCCAGCCCATTAGCAATCGCCGATAGCGTTAGAAATAATAGCCAGGAAAGCAGCAAAAGAACAGCTGAAGCATTAACGGAGCAAAGCGAGCAGCAATTAGATCACTTTTTTCACCGATTAGCCGGTGAGAATCGATTCCTGGGAACCGCTGTTATTTATCAGGACACAACTCCGGTCTACCAAATAACTATCCAACCCAGTAAAAAAGCGAAGAAAGGGTGGAGAACCAGCGTAGACCACGACCTTAAATATAAAATCGGCTCAATCAGCAAAACCTACGCCGCAACGATTATTTTTCAGCTAATCGAAGAAGGCAAAATAACACTCGACACCAAGCTGTCGAAGTTTTATCCCAAGGTAAAGAACGCCGATAAGATCACCATCAAGCATCTGCTCAATCACCAATCCGGCATCTTCAACTACACCGGCGAGCCAGACTTCATCAACTACGTCTTTCTACCGAAAGACAAAGACTTCCTGGTTAAGAGAATCGAAAGCTTTGACTCGGTCTTCGAGCCCGGTGAAAAAGCAGAGTACAGCAATAGTGGTTACTTACTACTAGGCTTTATCGCTGAAGACATCGAAAATAAATCATATGCCAAGATAGTCGAAGAGCGGATCAGTCAGCCATACGATCTCAATGACACCTACTATGGCAGCACCATCAACAATAAAAACGGCGAAGTGGATTCCTTCGAATATAAAGGCAAGTGGGGCAAGATGGCGCAGTGGAACATGAACATTCCAGGAGCCGCTGGCGCATTGGTGTCCAATGCCGATGATCTGAATAAGTTCTTCAATCTGCTGTTTGATGGAACCATAATCAGTGAGCAAAGCCTGCAAACCATGACCAGCATGGACATGAAATATGGGCTTGGCATCTTCGAAACCAGCTATGGCGAAGAAGACAATAAACTTAAAGGTTACTGGCACAATGGCGGCATCGAAGCCTTTAGAACCCACCTAGCCCACTATCCTGACAAAGACCTAACGGTGGTATTGTTAAGCAACGGCCTGCGCTACGACATGCGAGAAATTTACGAAGCCATGCTCGACGCCTATCACGGTAAAACCGTTGAAGAACCCGAGTTCGGCGAACCTATTGATCTGACTGAAGACCAACTCGCACCATTGGTCGGTAACTACAGCAGCGACACCTTCCCGCTGGATATCAAACTTAGCGTCAAAGATGGGCAACTTTATGCCCAGGCAACAGGACAGGGCGAATTCCCATTAACCGCCTATCCAGACGACAAGTTTGAATACATCGAAGCCGGCATCGAAATGCGTTTTGACCGTGACATCGACCAGTTCGTATTGATACAAGGCGGTCAAGGTTATGCCTTCACCAAAGAAGGCGCAAAAAAACACAAAGGTTTTGAAGTACCAGAGACAGTGCTGGAACAATATGTTGGAGTGTACGGCGCTGACGACTTCCCGCTTGATCTCGAAATCAGCACCAAAGAAGGCAACCTCTACGGACAAGCCACCGGCCAACCCGAGTTCCCGCTAACCGCCGAAAGCGAATCACGCTTCCGCTTCAAGCTTGCAGGTATCGTCATCAACTTCGAAGCCGACAAAAACCAGCTGACCATCACCCAGCATGGTAAAGACACGGTACTTACCAAAAGTAAGTAACATCAAAAGGGCGAGCGCCGCTCGCCCCAAATACCATGGCCTATATCGTTTGGTAGGGCGGGGTTAAAGTGTCCCCATTTTTATCATGTCACTCTCGCGAAGGCGAAAGCCCATACTTGTAAACAAGCAATAATACTAATAAAGTCATCAAAACAAATAGCGCAACAAAAACCATAACGCTAACAAGGAAACAAATGGCAAATATAGAAATAGGTCGCCCATCCAAATTTTGTGAAGAATTTCTTGAGCACTATCTAGGAGCAGGACTGGGGCGAATGCAAAAAAGAGATATCGATGTGTTGGTTATGCATCTTTTAATATCTGATGGAAGATATAAGTTTCCAAAAGATACATTTAAAGCTGCTCGAGAACTGAGTCTTACTGAGACAAAGGTAAGAAATTTATATCAAGAAGTACAGCTACGATATCAACAGTTGCCCGAAGAAGAAGCCAAAGCCTCACTCGTTGAACTCATCAATAAAAAAGCCTTTGAGATAAAAGGAGAGCGAATAGTCTTTATTGTTCGTGATCCCATGTTAGGGCAATGGTTCCAGGAGTGGGTTGCAGATGTTGATGGCTTTACAGACTCATCGTTTAACCCTAACTTAGTAACAGTGCATAAGAAAGTCTTGGTAGATGTCTTGGATAAGATTGCGGTAAGTGAAATACCAAATCTGAATAAAGACTTTGAGCAATTTAATAAGGCCGACGGAAGAAAGTCAAAGTTAAGATTGTTTGTTGATGAATTAATAAAGTCATCAGGGAAAGAAGCTGGAAAACTGACCACCAAAGCCTTAGCAAAGATTTTAGCGAGAATTCTTGGCGTGACTTTTTAAGATAACTACAGTTTGAAAAAGCATCGAAAAAATGGGCAATAGGTAGAATATCATGAATGTGAAATCTATTTGCGGTGTCATCATAGCTTCAAAAGAACCGAAGAAGCTTGCTGAGTTTTATTCTAAAGCTCTAGGAATCGTATTCGAGAAGGAAGAGCATGGTGGGTTGGTTGAGCATTATGGAGCTGATATTGGAAAGGTTCATTTTGGCATTCATCCTCCTGAAAACTTAAACAAATCTGAGGAAGGAAACGCTACTATATCAATAGCATTCAACGTAGACTCCCTGGAAACCGCTATTACACGCCTTAAAGAGCTGGGGGCAACTGAAGTTATTGCCCCACATGATGAGGGATTTGGAATGGTAGCCACTTATGCAGACCCTGCGGGTAATCATTTTGAAATAGTAGAGCTAGATTATGAGTTTGAAAATAATCAAACGTAGGGTACCCCTAGGGCAGGATCTGCGTCGTCACGCACCGTGATCGCTAAGGCAGCTGATACTCAAATTCGTAGAAATGATTGCCATCCTCAATGTAAATATTCATCTGCCCGGATAGTCCTGCTAACTGACCCACGCCAGAGTCGGGTATAACTTCAAGCGTTAATTTCTCAGCACCTAACTCCATCACCCCATAATGCTGTAGAACAAAGCTACCCTGTTTTCCATCAAGCGAACCAACTACTTGCTCTATCGCTACATACCCTGCAGAACCTTTTGTAGGCGTCATGACACTGAGCATTTCGCCATTACTGGTGGCGTCCAATGAGCCAGTGAAGACTTTTTCTATCGACATACGACGAAAGTTCATGCCATCAGTTCCATTGATGGCAGATTCAATTGGATTCAGGGTGACAGAAAACTGACCTTCTATTTTCATTATTACTCCTTAGTTATAAATTTCTTAATCAGATCTATCGGTAATGGGAAGACAATGGTATTGCTATTTTCACCCGCGATCTCGGTCAGGGTTTGCAAATAACGTAATTGCAAAGCTTCTTCTTTTTGCCCCAGAACTTGAGCGGCTTCGAAGAGCTTTTGCGAGGCTTCCATTTCACCTTGTGCATGAATGACTTTAGCACGACGACGACGTTCGGCTTCTGCCTGTTGGGCGATGGCGCGGATCATGCTTTCGTCCAGATCGACGTGTTTAATTTCCACATTGGAAACTTTAATGCCCCAGGCGTCGGTCTGGCTATCAAGAATTTCCTGGATGTCTTCATTGAGCTTTTCGCGGGAGGCGAGCATTTCATCCAGTTCATGCTGGCCGAGTACAGAACGCAGGGTGGTCTGCGCTAATTGGCTGGTTGCATCGTAGTAATGTTCAACATTAATGATAGATTTTTGAGGGTCGACCACACGGAAATAAACCACGGCGTTAACCTTAACCGAGACGTTGTCTCGGGAAATCACATCCTGAGTAGGAACGTCCATAACAATAATACGTAAATCAACGCGCACGATTTGTTGCACGAAGGGGATTAAGATAATAAGACCCGGGCCTTTGACTTTCCAGAAGCGGCCAAGCATGAAGATTACACCACGTTCATATTCGCGAAGAATCTTAAACATGCTGGCAACTGTCAGTATGATCAGCGCCAGAATAATCGGATAAAAAATGTTCATAATAAATCCTTCTATTGAGCTTAAAGTTTGGGTTTGTCATCCGAGATTGGGATGACGTCTAAATCTAAATCATTAACGGCTACTACTTTGACCTGTTGTCCTGCTTTTAAGGGTTGCGCGCTTCGAGCCTTCCAGATTTCTCCATGAATTTTAATCCAGCCTTTGTCTTCAAAATCGTGTTCGACCACGCCAATTTCCGACATCATTTCATCGGTGCCGGTGACCACGGGTCTATTCCTGGCTCTAATGGCGAGACTAAGTACGAAGCTCAGCAATATGACGCTGACGATGGTAACGAAGATGAGAATCGGCATGGCAATTGCCATTCCTGTTTCCGGTTCATTAAAGAGCAGGAAGGAGCCGAGAATAAAGGCAATAATGCCGCCAACGCCGAGAATGCCAAAACTGGGTGCGAAGGCTTCGACGACCAGCAAGGCAATTCCCAAAACAAGTAATCCGGCTGCGACATAATTCACGGGCATAATTTGTAAGGCATAGAAAGCGAGCAGTAAACAGATTGCACCGATGACTCCGGGAATAAAAGTACCGGGATTATAGCCTTCGAAAATCAGGCCATAGATACCAACAATTAACAGGATGTAAGCAATGTTCGGGTCGCTGATAATGCTTAAGAGTTGTGTCTTCCAGTCAACCTCAACGAGTTCTATGGTCATGCCTTCGGTATCAATTTCCGCTTGTCCGCTGGGCAGCCGAGCCGACTTTTTATGAATCATGGATAAGAGTTGTTGTGGGTTTTCAGCAATCAGATCTATAACACCAATTTCAAGCGCTTCGGTTGAAGAAAGGCTTTCCCCTTCTCGCACTGCGTTTTTAACCCAATCGATATTGCGGCCATGGTAGGCGGCGAGACTTCTTAGATAAGCTTCCGCATCATTGATGACCTTCTTTTCCATGGCTGTTTTATTGGATGGCGCAGATTGATTGGGTTGTTCTTTTGACTTATCAGAACTTGCCTCATCTTGGCTAGGTTCTTTGCCTTGTTCCGGCTGATTCGGTTGTTCGGGAGAAGGCATTCCACCGATAGACACCGGCGTAGCTGCGCCAAGATTAGTGGCCGGAGCCATAGCCGAAACATGACTGGCATACAGGATATAAGTCCCGGCGCTGGCAGCACGGGAGCCAGGCGGATAAACATAAGTCGCGACAGGAACCGGCGACGATAGAATGGCGCGAATAATGTCCCGCATTGCCAAATCAAGACCGCCAGGGGTATTCATCTTGATAATAATCAGCTGGTAATCCTGCTCAGCGGCTTCCTCAATATTCTCGACGAGGAAATGCGCTATAGCTGGATTGACCGAGCCATCGAGCGTGAGCTGCATGGCGCGTTTAGGCGAGTTTGTTTCAGCAGAGTGAAGTTGCTGCGCAGAAAAGCACAGGAGTAGAAAAGACAGCGCAATGTACAAAGCCTGTTTCATACCAAATCCTTCTAGCAAATGCTTCCAAGATCAGGAAGCAGGGATTCATGGCTTCATGCCATAGAGAATAATGTAGCGCGAATGGCGCGGGAATACAAAAATAGTATAAGAATTAAGCAGCAAGAAATTTTGAAGACGTAAATTAGAAGAGATGAACTAATACTAAAATATTGCGGACACAAAAAAGCCCAGCTATTTCTAGCTAGGCTTCTTGAATAATGGTGGCCCGGGGCAGAATTGAACTGCCGACACAAGGATTTTCAATTCCCCAATATTTCAAAGACTTAAGTATAATCGTAACTTAATGAGTTTGTATAAGTTTGCTTAAATTGTATTTAATATCAATCAGTAACTATAATTGAGTATGATTAATTTTACATAAGAAGGTCTCACGAGTGTACTTCTATTGTACCTAGTAATTAGAACTCGATGGTATATTTCCAGCTGCGATAATTGCCCTGAGTAGTTTCGCGGGAGTATTTTTCAAAAAAAGGGTAAATTAATCTGGCGGGCTTATTTTCTTGTTCAAGCTCAATAAGATAATAAAGGACAAACCCGACAGTTTGAGGCTTAGTACCTAGTGAACACAAATAGAGATTAGTATAACCGTTTTCATGCTCGATACGTTTAACTGTTTCACTTAACTTTTTAGCCGTTATAAATGGGTCGTCTGCTGGAGCGAAAACTTTATTCTTGAAAGCCTTTTCCCCGATTTCATTAATAGCCTTAGACGCGCGGTAAATATTTTCTTGATACATGTCAGGGCGCAAGGGGGGGAAGCCTACTAACTGAAACTTATATTTGGCATGCTCTTTAGCGATACATACTTTTTTTATTAAAGTATGATCATAACTTGTTCCTACTATAAGGACATCATCTGTATCTGTAGAGTTAGTTGGCCCCTCAAAGCCAGTAACTGGCATTACCTTAGATAAGTTGCCATATGAGAAAGTGGTTTTTTCCTGGTCTGTATAATTCATTGGTTCACTATAAACAAGCTCAAATTTCGTAAACTTATTTCTATGCAAATATTTTAAAAAAGTTGCTAGTTGAGGTCTCATGAATCCTGTGATATCAATCAAAATATTATCAGAAGGAGTTAAGCCAGAATTATTTAGAAAACTAATTATTTGCTCACCAGAGGTATTTCCTTCACATATATAATACTTTCCAATATCTGAAAGTTCTTCAGGTTGATATCTGTATTCAGGGAATATAAGCCATATCTTATGATCAGCAGTAATTTTCTGAAACATGCCTTGTACACGTTCACTTTGATTATATGCAGAAATGAACTTATCAAACTTGCTTGTTTTTATAACATTATCAGTAAATTCATCTTTATAAAAAAGATCATAGATTTCCATCATCGAAAAGGTCTCCTTGACTAGAAGTTATATTTTTCAAATTGAACGGAACATTACGTTTATTCTTAAAATTAGAAAAGTAATCCTTGTACGGTATTGATGAATCCAAATCAAAAATGGCATCAAGAGCATTTTTATTTAAGGGGAGAGTACCCCTTTTGGCAATAGGGAGTTTCCAGTATGGTGACAGCAGTGGATTCAAAATATAAGTATTATTTTTTCGTTGGCTGTTTTTATCAAGACGCTCATTTTTTTCTTTTATAAAAAATGACCAAAGCGCTGCTGTCTTAAGCAAGGTATGTGAAGAGTTATCAAGATTAGAGATATCAAGATCAAATTTAATAGGAGCCGCTTCTATAGGCTTGTCAGAAAAACGCTCAGCTTTAAAAAGTTCTGCAATACGTCTAATTATTGTTTGGATATTTTCACCCATTGACCCTGTCACACGAGCATCATCAAAGAACCAATCCGAACTTTGCTTGATACCTTCAAACTGAGATTGGCTAGAAATTGGGCGAACAAAAGGCTCCTCATTATTTACTAGTGCTCTTTGGTAGATAAATTTTAAAATGGTCAAGAAGTTGCGAGGAAAACCCCTTGATAGGTCAATGATCTCATTTAAACCACTATAATACTCTTTTATATTATGCTGTTCTCTTAATTGTGCCTCAAAAGAGCTTTTATGTTTATCAAGGGCATTATAAATCTGGTTGCCAGAATTGCTAGGATTGGCCAGGTACTCACTAATAGCTTGTTTGATCTGTTCTGATATAGACAAAAAGTTAGAAGATTTACCAGATCCCCAAGCTTGATAAAAACAAAAAATGGCAGCCTTTTCTGTAATTGGATCGTTATCAATAGCAAGATTCTGGCAAATAGACTTGATAGTGATTTTTTTAAAATCAGTATACTTATGAAGTTCAGTTTTCAATTTTGAAATGGATGATCCATTAATGCCACTAGTAACTCGACTGTCTTTACTCGGAGGTACATCGATGTCGAAATAATTATACAAATTTTCTGGTTGAAATGATTTTGGTATAAGCCCAGAGTCTATAAGTCGTGTCAAACAAAGTCTTAGTGCAAAGTTTGTATATGCTTTATTATTTTGGTTTCGTAGCTCTTCGTCCAGCCTAATGATTTCTAATTCATCACCTTCACGATTTATTTCATCTGCGGCAAAGGTTTTAAGATCTAATAGACCGTAAGTTCGAACTCCAAGTTTAATGGTGCAGGGCTCCTTCCTTTCTCTTAATAATGATTGTAGATGCTGCTGTTGATAGCTGTTCAAATGTTCAACTTCATCAAACATATAGACAAACAATGTATTGCTTAGACTGGGTAATAACTCTTGGGCAATTTTAGGTAAGCCGAATATTAAAGCCCCAGGATTACATAGTATAGTTGGTTGTAATTCATTAGTATAAATACAATTATTTACCAAGTGGTCAAGTTCGTGTTGTTTAGTCTTAAGAAAGTTTAATAAATGATTGATCTCTAATATTTCTACATCATCCGATCTTGTAAATAGGTCAAAAGCCTTTTCACAGAACAATCTTTCATTAAAATCAGTAATGTTAGATGAAGCTAGTAAGTCAGTTAGGGTGTTAATAAAATATTGTGCTATCCAGAGTTCGTAGTAATATTGAAACAAAACTTTCCATTTACTTTCCTCAAACCCTTTGTTAGAAAATCTATCAGCATCTAACCCGCCACATCGATTATAAATGCCAATAAATCTTTCTTCAGAAATATAGTCAATTAGACATTTTGAATCAGGGCATCTCATTTTCTGGATAGGATATGAGAAGTAGCGCATTAAGTGAGTTTTACCGCTTCCTTTGCCACCTTTTATGATCATGGGAGTTGCTGTAGTAGGTTTTATTATATTAATAAAACCACTTTTTGGCTCTAATGCAATATCAACCCAGTTATCATTAATCTGTGCGTTAGTGTAGTCATTAGCTTTTACGACTGTAAAAGGATTCTCGATTTGATTATCCACAATTAACTCCAAGTACTACCATAGCTTTTTAGGTATCGTTTAAAAATTGGTTTCCATGGTTTGTTTTCATTTCCCGAACTCCAAAAAACAGGCAAGGTATTGTTGGGCGTATTATGGTTAAAAGATAGTAATATCTGGCCATCACCGAAACCTAGAGGCTTTGTTGATAGTAGCCTGCCATTGCTTTCACATAGGTCTTTTGTAAGTTCTTTATCTATATATTTATTATCTACAATGAACTGCCTAGCATTTTTGCTGAAACATTTAAATGATTTGTCTAATATGCATACAGCGTCGACAAAGTCGAAGTCACACTTTGATTTTATCTTTGATAACCCGTCTTCTGTGGCTACTAGTGCGAAGTATGATATCACTGCTTCAGGATTGAATGTTTTTATATTTTTAATCAAGTTTTTTTGGTTTGAGTACCGAACAGCCTGCTGGCCAGAACCAGCAAAGTCATCTAAAAAAACATAGTGTTTTATAGATAGATCAGAAAGGCTCACTTCAGTTTTTGTCGAATCGCTATAAGATTTTATATCAAAAATTTCACCAGAATGTGAAAACAGTTTCTTAGATATATTATTTTCTTGTCTGAAGTAGTAAAGTAGGTGAGTGCCGCTTTCACTAGGGTTTCCGATGCCGTAAAATCTTGTTAGGTTTAATACTTCTTCATACTTTGTGCTAACTAAGGCTAAGTCTTTGGTGTCACCATTCTCTTTTCTGATCTCTTTTATTCTTTCTCTTTGAAAAAAATCTCTATATAAAGATTTTAGTAGCTCCCTCATCTCGCTTGAGCCAAAATAAAGAAAGTGACTTAGTAAGTGTAAAAGGTTTGCTCTATGCTTGTCAGTAAAATCTATATCTGAGTTATTAAAATTATTAATCCAGTCTTCTATTTCATCCCAATGATGGATGTTTCCCCAAGCATAAATATTAAGAGATACAATTTTTGTTTTTAATTCATCAAGATAATCATTAAGTTCATCCATAATCTTTCCCATTATTTTTTTAGTAAATAGATATATTCACAATTTATAATTCCTGCTGTTTTATTTCGCTTCGTCATTAGACCTCTTGAATGGATCTCGTCAACGAGTTCTAGGGTCACTTGAAACCCTATATCTTTTGCTATTTTTACTAAGTAAACATGTGTGTTAAAGTCAAATTTGCATATTCTATTGTTAGATGAAACTAATACGAAATAGCCACCCGACTTCAATACTCTATAGGCCTCTTTGATTGCATCTTTCATTTCTAATAAATAATTAGCAGCTATATGTGCTCTTAAAGGATTAATTTTATGTATTTGAGCTAGCAAACTATCCGCTTGAGATATACCTGTTATCAGTAGTTCTTGATAAGTGTGCTTAACATAGTGCTCTCTTCCTATGTTTTTATCCTCATATTTTCTTAATTCATGCGGTTTGCATAAGCCTGTCCATCCTAAGCAGAGGCTGGAAGATCTTATGTACTTTTGTGCACCTGCGTACGGAGGAGATGTAATAACTAACTGAACGGAAGAATCGTAAACTTTTTTCCCTACCTGCATTAGTTTTCTTGCATCGTTGAAGAGTTTGATTTTTGGCTTCAGCTTTTTTAAGTTTAGCTCATTACTCAATGACTCTGCTCTTTTAATATTGATCTCACATATTTCTCTAAAAACCGAAAGCGAATCAATGCCATCTAGCAATGACAGTTTTCTGCTAACGGCAATATAGTTCTTGCTATCAACTTCAAAGCGATTTTTGTTAAGTTTTACTGGTACAGATAATCTTGGATCAGCATAACTTACTCTTTTTGCTGTGGCTGATAAACATAACAAGAAGAAATCTCTATACTTTTTATTTGGAATCGAGGTGATACAGTTATAAATTTTTGTGAGCTGGTTTTTAGCTTTTTTGTTGAACCAATAATCCATATTTACAACCTCTGGTTTATAAGAAGTTGTACAACTATCTAAATTATTCTCAATGTTATTGAGTAAACTCTCTAAAGTGGTTCTGTTAACTTTTGAAGTTTTAACAGAAGTGATAAGTCTAGCAAGGGGGTTTGAGTCTGAGCCAATGGCGTGGCGACCTTGAAGTATTGCTTCGAGAAGAACAGTTCCACTACCACTAAAAGGGTCTAGTACATAATCCCCTTTTTTCGAAAGGATATCGTTACTTAAGAAAAAAACAGGGATTTGCTGAATAAGCTTTGCTGGATAAGGGTGTATTCGGTGTGTAAATCTTTCACCGCATCTTTCCCAAGAAACCAGCTTCCGAAAATCTACCTGTATAGGTTTCTTCTTATATTTGTACTCTTCTAACAGCTGGGTCAGGTTTTTATTAGCAATCTCCAGGTTATTGTTAGTAAGGAGCTTGAGCGAACTTTCTATTTTCCCCACAGTATCCCTAATCTTATTTGTTATTTATAGTATGGTTAATTGGTGCTAAAGGTCATTATAACCTATCTCATTTTCCATGTCTGCAGCGGAGAACGTACTTAAATTTTGTATTATGAGCGACTAACTTATTGATTTGAAAGTGGCTATTCTTGCTATTTCTGAATGGCTGTACAAGAAAGCTAAGTATGTATGAAAAAGTCGCCACAAGTTGCCACGTGGCAACTTTCTGGCGCTGAGCCAAACAAGGAGAGAGCCATACCCAGCTATTTCGGTTGGTCATACTTAACAGTCAAATTGTCAGGTTTGAACCTAAAAGCATGGGTTAGTTTGGCGTAAATCACCTTTATTATTAGACTATTCTCCATTGTGCTACCATCTGGAAATGTTTTGTGTGCTGTTAATATGTGATTAAAGGGGAGGGAGGGTTTGAAAGAGAGAGTAGAGAAGAAGGAGAGGGGGATTCTTACAAGCTTAATAGTTTTTATGGTCTTGCTGGTAATATTGCTAGTAACCCATTCCTATTTATGGGCGAACTGCCAACCGTATAAAGGCTTTATTAATACTCATATTGTACTGCCTGGAACATCTACCTTCATTAATTCAACTTTAGTATCAATGGTTGGGGCTTTTGCGGGTGCTTGGATTGCATTCCAAATTCAAAACTACAGAGACAAGAAAAAAGAGTTTAACACGAAAAAAATACTGGCAGCAGAGCTGTATTATAACTATATGGATACGTTAAGGTTTGTAGCTGGGTATAGGAATGAGTTTATAAATAAGGATAATATAGAAGATAAAGACTTATTCATGCTTGCATATAGGCCTGGGATGTCACCGAGGTCAGAGCTGTTTAGTATTAATGGTGAGACAATAAAGTTTTTATCATCTGAGCCCTCTTTGCACAATACGTTAAAAGATATTAGCGTTTCAAAAGATCTATTTGGGCAGTTCAAATATACTTTAGACAATTTTCATGAGTTTTATTTCGGTGAATATAGAGATACTAGTGTAAGAATTACGCAGTATATAAATAAGTGTAGAGCTGGGAGCAAGCCCTGTAACTCTAAAGATATACTTAATCCTGATGTTATAGAAATTAAGTATTGGACTATGTTAACGGGCTATGTAAAAAATATCGAACAATCTAATTTATTAATCTTCAACCACCTGAAGGGCTCTGTCATGACTCTAGAGAAAGAGTTTAAAAGCTACTTTAAATCTGAGCTACCAGTTTTGATCTCTAATAGTCCCTTTAACAAAAATCATTAAGCTTAGTTTATCTAAGAAAAAGCCGGAGAATAAAGTGAGTAAGTGAAAGGAAAATATTTAACGAATTGAACAACGTACTATGATGATGAAGATGATTCGTGGTCGCTATCGTACTTTCACAGTCAAATTGTCTGGGTTAGCCTTCATGAATTGGAGTGATGGGTACTTTATTACTGTTAAGTTATTGATTATCTGCTCTACGATGACTGTCAGGCAACTAACAGTCAATTTGTCAGAGTTACTACTTATTTGTCAGGTTTAGAGCAGGAGCGTTTATATGTGCTTTACCTAGACGTTAAGTATTAACCAATAAAAGGGTTAAACCAAATCAGTTGCTTAGAATTGAACGAAGTTTACTACTTAGCAATAGTTACATTGATATTTAATGTAATCACACAAAGTTATTAGTTGGATAAATATATGGTTGATAATAATATTAATAAAGAAATAAAGTTTCAAAATTCGGTTCTCAAAGATGCATTCCTTAAATTTTCCTTAGCTCTCTTAGATATTATTGAAGTTCATAATATTAAGTATGCTAAATACACCTAATGAAATGTGGGTTCCAACAGGTGATGGGCATTATATAAAGCAAGAATATATAGCAAAGCTATGGGAGCTTTGCATTTATGATGCATATAAAGTTATTAAAGAAAAAAAATCAAATGAATATAACGCTCTAAAAAGTGAGATATATAAGGACTTTGTACTCAGTAAGCACATAAATAATCTTGTAGGAGATGTAGGTCAATCATCCTTAATTGAGCTTAAATATGTAATGACATGGCCTATTTTGAAAGCATTAAGAGAAGGTGTGGATATAAGTAGAGCTGTTTTTATTGATGAAATAGAAAGTGCTTATGAATTACTTGAATCTTTCTTTTACAGAAAGGAATTCAATCGATTTAGCTATACATTTATATACGGATATGACCAGGAGCAGCAAGAATTAGTACTATCTGAAAACTTATCGATTATCAGATTTGGTGATAAAGAAATGATGGGTATGTTAGAAAATGGAGTAGTCTTATTCCCACCTGCATTAGATCAAAAGTTTGTGAAACCCATAAGGTATGCACTTAAACAAAAGAGCAAACTTTTTAAGCTTATTGGTGAAATAGAAGATAATGAGACTGAAACCAAAGAATATCTGTTAAAGGAATATAATCGTAATAAAGAGAAGGAGGCCGTTTTACAGGCATTAACAGTATTTAAGGGAGGGTCAATAAAAGCAGTTTGTACAGTTGCAATTAATGACAATATATTTTCTGGTAGTGTTAATGAGTCACGAGAAAGTCATATAGACGCTCACACAACTAAAGGGATGTATTTGTCTTCTGAGGAGGCAAGTAACTTTAAATCATTCTGGCTGAGGCATAGAAAGTTTTTTGAAGATGAAGTCTTAGGTTTTTTGTCATTTGCAATTAGACGGTTGTATTTATCTAATCAAAGAAAGCTAATAGACGATCAAATAGTTGACTTAGTTATTGCTTGTGAGTCTATATACCATGGTTCTGAAAGTGGTAGCGGAGAAAATGACTCTATAGCTTTTAAGGTTCAAACCAGATCAGCGCTGTATCTATCGAATAATGGTACAGAGCGAAAAGAGATATTCGACTTCATGAAGCTTGCATATGGATGTAGAAGTTCTATCGTTCATGGTAGAAAGCTCAAGACAAAAGGATATACACCAGAGCAAATAGTAGGAAAATTGAAAAGTTATATCCGTTTATCAATAACAAAAATAATGACGACTCATTTGGAGTCCAATATTGAGAGCTGGAAAGAGTATTGGATAAACCTATTCTTTATGGATAAAGATGAGGCAAACAAATAATTCGCATAATATAAAATACAATTGTTAAACTATTAAACATTGGCTTGTCAGTTTTTCTCGCAAAGGATATCTGGTCCAAAATAATAGCTTATAAAGCATTATATGTTTTATTGAGAGGTTAAGCCTTCTCCTTGAAGGTATGCTTTTCAAATGCTTGCTCGATGATTTGTATAAGGTTTTTCGATTCATCATAAGTTGTATGAGTTGTTCTTGCTATTTCTGAAGCTAATTGATGCTTCTTTTTCTCATCAGAAAAAAGGTTCTCCTGTATGTGGGAAAAGGACTCTTTACTCATAATGCTTAATGCATCATCTGATAACTTCATCGTGCTTGCTACTATTTCATCATACTCAGCATCTTCCATATAACTATTGTCATATAGCTCATCAAGAATTTCGGGGATTTTGGAGTAAGTTTTTACCATATAATAGATATCAGTAGCATCTTTACGACGCTTATCATACGTTCGATCTAACCAAGAAATAAGTTTAAGTATTAATACTCCAGCAGGAGAGGCAACTTTAATTTTAACCTCAGGCTCTGCATTTATAATAACATCTAGTGCATTGTTTAGGGCCTCTCTAAACCCCTTTACGCTCATGACGATATCTTCTTTAGGAGGCCAGGCTATTTCATCTTGTGCATTTGCTATTTCTCCGAAAGGTATGATGTCTACTTCCCATTCTAATCCTTTGTTATCAAGCATGGTCAGCTGATGGGGTTTGTCTTTATTTGGCTCAAAATTGGCCTTTATTAGCTCTTCTTTTAAGTGTTGGAATTGAGCCCAGCTTTGCACCTGTATACCGAAGTCAACGTCCCTTGTACCTCGTTCAATTTTGCAATCAAATCCATGTACCATGACGAGGTCTCTAGCCATCGCCCCTATTACCAAGTATGAAATTTCAAGAGATTGTGATACTTCGTTTATTTGTTTATAGAGTTGTGTAAGACCCTCTGGAAATTTGTCAGAGATATCAATCAAGGTACTGTTCATATAATCGCTCTGCTGCTTCTAAATTTCTAGGGTCATGTGTTGCTACTAAGTTTGCATATACAAGTAAAGGATGTGCTAAATCAGGCTGCTCTCCTGTTAGCTTAGATATTTCGATAAAAGGTGTTACCAGCCTTACGCTATAATCAATATCTTCATGTGGTGATGGTTTTCTTAGCCTTAATTCTTTTATTAACCCTGCTTTCTCTTTTTCAGCTATGTATATGGTAGCGTCTTTGGCTCTTAAGTGGTGCTGATATAATTCGGCCGCAACTTCTCCTCCCCAAATAGCATTAAAGTCACGAATATTGGTATCTTTAATTGTGGTTATATCTCTTGCGACTAATAATTGCGATGCTTGTTTGGCATGTATATTCGCGGGGTAATAGCTTACCCAATAGTCCCTCAAAGCATCTACTCTATCAAGCTCCCGTTCTCCTCGGCCCATTTGTACGATAAAGCCCTGATAAGTAAGATCATCCATAACTTGTTTGACTGTACCTAAAGCAATTTCCGCTTCTTCTGCAATAGTTCGTAAAGAGGCTCTAACTAAGTCAGGACGTGAGAGAAGCATATAAATAACTTGCATACCTTTAGGCATGAATGCTTTTCCTATCTGCTTATTGAGTTGTTCTACCTTGTGAAGTTTGACTGGTCTCTTACCCTGGATGTTTAGATATATAGGGGGGGAGTCAATGTAAGCATTTCCTGCTGTGTCGATATATTGTACTCCTTCTGACTTAAGCCTTTTAGCTTGGTTTGCGTTGACATAGTCAGTGACCAGTAAGGTGTTTCTCAGGTTCATATTATTAGAAGACTTGAGCTGTTTCACGATGCTTGTAACAGGTATGTGGTTAACCCATTTTTTTTCCTCAACATGAAGAGTGATCTCTCCATTTGGTGAGCGAATACATAGGTCGGGTTGGCTAGCACTAGATATAATTTCTACCTCTAACGTCTCTTCCAGTGCTTTAATCGCTTCTTTTAATAAAATGCTTGTATGCATATGTTCATTTTTACCGAGCGTTCATTAATAATGAACATGCTACCTAAAGTGAACATATATGGCAAGTTGAGCTGTTACCTTATTGAAAATAGGGGGTATCAGAGATACTTTATCTTTGATGTTAGGTCTTCGCCCCGAAGGTGGGTATAGCGCTTTAGCATTTGCATGGATTTGTGGCCGGTGATTGAAGAGACTTCTTGGTCACTTAATCCAGCTTCGACTAATCGTCTTGTGGCTTCATGGCGTAAGTCGTGGAATTTAAAGTCGGCTATTCCTGCCTGGCGAACTAAGTTTATCCAAACTTTTCCGATAGTGTAGGGTTTGCGTTTGCCGTTACGTCCTGGTTCACCAAAAAAGATAAGGTTGGTATCAATGGGTCTTACGGGGTTACTCAATGCTTTCTCAAATACTTTGATTGCTTTTAGCGAAAGGGGAACGGTTCGGGAGTCACCATTTTTTGTTTCAGTGAGCTTTACGATGCCTTTCTTGAGGTCAACCTGATCTCGGGTAAGGTTTAGAATTTGACCTTGCCTCATTGCCGTATATAAAGCGAGTTGCACTATCCAAAGTAACATTGGATTAGAGTAGTTAGATAAGGCTTCAAAGAGCTTCTTTACTTCGTCAGGTGATAGGCGTCTATTTCGACCTGATCCCGACTTAGGTTTTCTGACGTTCATAACGGGGTTGTATACGATCCCCATCCCCCATTCTTGAATGGCCACTGTATATAAATTACTTAAAAGGGCTAATTCAAGACGGACAGTATTATTACTTTTACCTTCTTCCAGTCGTTCATCACGAAAGTTTGCTATCACTTCTTGAGTGAGCGCGGCCAAACTATATCGACCTAAATATTTATGCAGAGTATTCGCACTGGTTTTATCGCGCTTTTGAGAAGTGGGCTTTTTCTGAGAAGTGATTTCTTTTAAATAGCGATGCAGTGCATGGGCAAGAGTAGTGCGTTCGGAACCAGCACGTTTGATATAAACACCACGTACCATTTCATCTTCAGTAGTGCGTGACCAGTCTTCGGCATCACGTTTTATACGGAAGGTTTTACTGGTAGTAGGCCAGCCTTTTAGTCGAATGACTGACTTCCATTTTCCGTTGGGGGTTTTGGTGATTGTAGCCATAAGATATCCTTAAAAGTAACGACTGTACTTAAAATGTACCTAATGGCATTTGCTTGTGCAAATAAAAAAGGCCTGCATAAAGCAAGCCTATGATATATATAAAGAATAATGGTGGCCCGGGGCAGAATTGAACTGCCGACACAAGGATTTTCAATCCTCCGCTCTACCAACTGAGCTACCAGGCCGCAGGACGCGTATTAAACCGATTGAGGGGCTTTAAGTCAAGCCCCTTTCTTAAAATTATTAGAATTTTATTGGCTTAGGTTAAGAGGGCTTTATTTGTCTTCTTCGGGGACGTAGCCTTCGGGCTTTTCGTAGTCGCCACCAAACAGGTACATTTCCATTTGTTCCGCTAAATAGGACTGCGCTTGCGGGTCCATCAGGCTGAGTCGTTTTTCGTTAATGAGCATGGTTTGATGGTTTAACCATTGGGTCCATGCTTCTTGCGAAATTTCGTTGTA
The DNA here is from genome assembly GCF_048265365.1 of Kangiella sp. Classification (NCBI taxonomy): domain Bacteria; kingdom Pseudomonadati; phylum Pseudomonadota; class Gammaproteobacteria; order Kangiellales; family Kangiellaceae; genus Kangiella; species Kangiella sp. The sequence continues at coordinate 222,066 of NZ_JBLXBT010000001.1, read as the reverse complement.
TATTTTTTCGCCAAGTTCACCCGGGTAAGGTTTGAAGGACATGCCTTCGGCTTCTTTTTGCAGTTTTTTGCAGAATACGGTGCGTGACATTTCTATCTCCACTTGTCATCGGTTGAGTGGTTTGCCGTGCTGTCAAACTCAGGCGTTTTCTAGGAGTTTGCTCAGTAATTTGCTGACCGGAGTGGGCAGGCCAATCTCGTTCAGCTGGCTTTGGCTAAACCAGTCTGCTTGTGCGGGCTCCATGATACTCGGATGGGAATTTTTTTCCACTAATGCTTTCTCGTTAGCGCTTTGCAGGAGCAGCGGTTGCACCTTGAGATCATAGTGGCTGAATTTATGCACAAAGGCTTCGAGTTGTTGGATGTTTTCAGGACTCATGTCTTGCTGCTGCACTTCGGGTAAAGCCCACAGGCCACCCCAGATACCGCTCGGTGGCCTTTTATGCAGCATGACTTTTGCCTGGTCATTGGCGTCACTGATATTGATGAGCCAATAAACCGATTTGCTTGGGCGTGCTTTCTTGGGCTTTTTGCCGGGATACTGCTCGATACTGTCATTGTGATAGGCAAGACAGTGCCTGGACAATGGGCAGCTTTGGCAGTCGGGTTTGCTGCGGGTACAGATCACAGCGCCCAAGTCCATCATCGCCTGGTTATAGGCAGCGGTTTCTTGTTTGGGGGTGTTAGCTTCGGCTCGCTCCCATAAGGCTTTTAAAACTTTGCCGTTGCCTGGCCAGCCTTCAATGGCGTAGCAACGTGCCAGTACGCGTTTGACGTTGCCATCCAGAATGGCGGTGGCCTGGCCAAAAGCAAAAGAGGCGATTGCACCTGCGGTTGAGCGGCCAATGCCGGGCAGGGTTTCGATAACTTTAGGTTCTTGTGGAAACTGTCCAGCGTGCACGGTTTTGATGATACGCGCGGCTTTGTGCAGGTTGCGGGCACGGCTGTAATAACCCAGCCCGCTCCAATGTTGCATGACCTGATCGTCGCTGGCCTGTGCCAGATCAATCAAGGACGGGAAGCTGTCAATAAAGCGCTCAAAATAAGGAATGACGGTGGTGACCTGAGTCTGCTGCAACATGATTTCGGACAGCCAGATTTTGTATGGGTCTTGAGTGTTTTGCCAGGGCAGATGCTTGCGCCCGAAAGCATGGTAGTAATCAATGACCTGCTGGGCGAAGGCAGTGGGTGACCAAGGTTTTGTCATGTGAGCTCAGGCTAGAACTTATAGATAATTGGCAGAACGAAGGACAGGGTAATCCACATCAGTATCACCAGCGGTACGCCGACTTTGATGAAGTCTGAAAATTTATAACCGCCAGCACTCATAACCAACAGGTTAGTTTTATAAGCCATTGGTGTGGCGAAGCTCATATTGGCACCAAACAGAACCGCCATCACAAAGGGTTCAGCGGGTAGGTTAAGCTGGTTCGCGATACTGACCGCAATTGGAGTGCCGATGACCGCTGCCGCATTGTTTGAGACGACATTGGTGAGCAAGGCTAGCAACAACATCAAGCCGCTCAAGAGTACCGCTGGTGGCGCGCCATAGAGCGAGGATACGAAGGCTTGAGCAAGGTACTCGGCGGCACCGGTTTCAATCATGGCGATACCAAGCGCTAAACTCGCTGCGACAATCAGGATGACCTGTGCGCTGAGGGCATGCATGGCTTCTCGCCAGGTCATGCAATGAACAAGAATCATCAACATGGCGCCGCCCAAGGCGCTGATGGCAATCGGTAGCGCACCAACTGCGGCAAGCAGAACGACCAGCCCCATAATCACAAGAGCGCGAGGAGCTCGGTGCGATTTGGGTAAGTCAGTGGTCGCATCAAGAATCAGGATTTCCCCGCTTTTCTTGAACTCAGCAATGTCCTTCTGACCACCTTGCACCAGCAACACATCACCGACGTGCAAAGTGACGGTGCCAAGGCCTTTATTATGCATATCGACCACGCTATCTCCGCGGTGGAGGGCTATTGCCACCAGACCGTACTGATCAATAAATTCTACATCTTTAAGGGTGCGGCCCGCGAGCGGAGAACCAGGAGTTACTACAATTTCGGAAAGCTGCTGATTTTCGGCGGTTAGCGGATGGTCTTCGCTGATTAGCTTGCCCCGGCGGAACAATTTAGCGCCTAAGACCTGTTCATATTCTTTGAGGTGCTCTGGGGAGTCAATGACTCTTAGTCTGTCACCGGCTTTGATCTTGGCATCGGGCATCGGCACGATTGAAATTTCGTCACCGCGTTGAATGCGGATCACCTTCATCTGGCCGTCCGTTCTATTTATAACTTCAGATAAGGTTTTACCAACCGCAAATGAACCTTCGTCAATATGCAACTGGGCAGTAAAAACACGCGGAGAAGTATTTTTCATAACTGCCTGTCGTTCTGGCAGTATGCGCGGGGCTACGAGCCATAAATACAGGATAGCGACACAGGCAGCGATGCTGGCGGGTAGCAAGAAATCAAACATGCCAAATTTGGGCAGACCCAGATCGGCAGCAACAGAAACTACTAAAAGGTTAGTCGAGGTACCAATGGTGGTGGCCATACCGCCGATAATGGTGGCGAAACCCATTGGCATCAGTAATTTAGAAGGACTACTTTTGGTACGAATAGCGACGCTAACTAAAATAGGCAGCAGCAACACAACAATCGGCGTGTTGTTGACGAAAGCACTTAGGATGCCGGCAATAACCAGGGTGAGCAGTAATGAAAACAGCGGCGCGGTTTTCCAGACCTTACCAAGAAAACGGCCGATGGGTTCAAGAGCACCAGTTCGCACCAACCCCTGGCCACAAATCATCAAAGCACAGACAGCAACCAATGCCTCATGGCCGAAGCCGCTGAAAAACTGCATCGGCTCAAGTCGGCCGTTGAAGTTATGGAAAGGAACAAAACTGAAACCCACAGTGAGACATAGCAGGACGATCACGCACGATGTTTCTAACGGAATATCATCGCGACGAAACAGATACAACGCAAAAACCGTCAGTAGCAGCACAAAAAGAGCGTGATTGTTGGGCAAATCAGGAAACGGCATTCCTTAGTTCCACTCCTACTTATGTCATTGTTTTTATGCCGGGTCGAACTGCTCACCTTACTGATTTAGGCCTATTTTCGCAATCCTTTTTGTCAGACCAAAGCTAATGATGCAAAAGTGAACAAAGAGTGTGCTAAAATCGCGCCAATCCCTGCAAGTCGAGACAAATCAGTGAGTTCCGAAGAGAGCAAAAGCGAAAAAAGAATCCGTAAGATTCGTAGTTATGTGCTACGCGAAGGGCGCTTAACCAAGGGCCAGCAACGAGCCATGGAAGAGTTATTCCCGCAAATGAGTCTTGAGCTCCAGGAGCAGGCTTATGATTTTGAGAGTATTTTTGACCGTAAAGCCCCAGTGGTTCTGGAAATTGGTTTTGGCATGGGCAAATCACTCGCCGAGCAGGCCGCCAATGAACGTGACAAGGATTTTATCGGCATCGAAGTGCACAAACCTGGTGTCGGTGCCTGCTTAGTGCTGGCTGAAGAATACGAACTGACGAATCTACGCGTGATCAATCACGATGCGGTAGAAATCATCGACCACTGCATACCCGATAATAGTCTAGAGCGAATCCAGATATTCTTTCCCGATCCATGGCATAAAAAGAAACATCACAAACGTCGAATCGTGCAAACCGAGTTTTGCCAAAAACTGCATAAGAAACTGGTTAAAGGTGGCATCCTGCACCTAGCGACCGATTGGGAAAATTACGCCGAATATATGCTCGAAGTATTAAACCCGATGGAAGAATTTAAAAATCTGTCAGAGACAGGTGATTATGTGGCAAAACCTGATTCGCGTCCTTTGACCAAGTTTGAAGCGCGAGGACAGAAGTTAGGTCATGGTGTCTGGGATCTCATTTTTCAAAAATAATTGTCTATTTGCTAACTGCGCGACACGAAGCATACAAGCCGTGAACTTCAATCGAATATTTAGGCTAAAAATAGAGGGTGTTGGGGTAGCGGTGTTATTTCGAGAAATCTAATTTGATATAGAATTATTAAGGCTTGCCTGGTTGGGCTTTGATAGTTTCGCCTTGGCTAGTGTGTAAAATAAGCTGGCCGTGTTCGGTTATATCAAAGCGGCTGACGTTAGCCAGATGTTTGAGGAAGTTTGCTTCTTGTTCCATCAGTGATGGCTCGCAGGCCATCAGGGTGGTGGTGATAGGGCTAACGGTAAGGCCTTCGCCAGTCAGGTTGTAACTGCTTGTGTAGCGGTTGCAACTGGCGATGCCGGAGAGTTGAGATTCAGCATTGAAGTTGAGCGAAATGCGGGATTCTTCAGCCAGCATATTATTGGCGACTGTCAGCACTGACCATGAGTTTTTGGTCAGTAGAGAGCGGGGTTCGCCACCACAGCCGATGAGTGTCTCTTCTTCTGTTTTTATTGATACGGTGTAAGGGTAAGGCACGCCGCTCATTGAGTCATGGCAGAGTTTGTTTTCGGCAAGTAAAGTCAGGTTGCCTTGTTCACTTTTCATCTCCAACATGTGCCCTACTCTGAGAAGAGGCTGCTTTGCAAAAACGTCGCTAATGGTTGTCTGGCCATAATCGGCAATCAATTCAAACTGATCATTGTTAACGGTTAGTAGCCAGCCTGGCTCATTGCCACGTGCAGTGAAGGGTAAGGTTAATTTTTTGCTAGCTGTATCAGAACGCTGAATGGTAACTTTTTCACAGTTTGAGAATCGCTGCCCATTGAATTCGAGTGTTGCGCTATCACCTTTTTGCCAGAAGAGGGTATTAGTGGCTTTGTTTTCAAACTTGCTGCCGGAAGCGCTTGGGGTCTGACTTAATTGATAGCTCTTATCTTCAATAGTGAGTGTTAGATCGTCGCCAAAAAAATCAGTTTTAACCAGTAAGTGAGAGCAGATAAATTCTGCAGAAACTCTTTGCTGCAAAGCGGCTTTTTCGTTCTCGTTGTTGTTTGCTTGGTTTTCGGGTTTAGAAGGGTCAGTGTCGCAGCCGGTGAGTAATAAGCAGCTGAACAAGCCAAGGGTGAGAAATCGTGTGTAATCCATAACGAATATCCTTTTTATTTCCTAAAGTTGCTATATGGTATTTTAAGTTTTAATTAAGTGTTTTTATATTAATTTGATCGTCTCTTATGGTATCAGTTTTATTCTGAGCAGGCTCTTCTTCAATAAACCGTTGTAATAATTCGTTCAGGAACAAGCTGCCTTTTTCAGTAGGCTCAATTCTATCTTTGCTGTTATGCAAAAGTCCATCGGCAATGGCTTCATTAATAGCTGGTTGGATGTCGCTCAGTAGCAGGCCGGTTCGTTCTTGGAAATAGCTTGTCGGAACACCATTTAATAAGCGTAGGGCATTGAGCATAAATTCGAAAGGCAGTTCATGCGCAGGTATTGCCTGGCTGGTGCGGATTTCTGCTACCGTTTTTTGCAAATAATCTTTGGGGTGGCGGCTTTTGGTGGTGCGCTGAATCTGATCAAGATCGAGACGTGTAATTTTGCCGTGTGCTCCTGCGCCTATGCCGAGATAGTCGCCGAACTGCCAGTAATTAAGATTATGCTGTGAGCGATATTCTGGCTCGCGAGCATAAGCTGAAACTTCATATTGGTTATAACCATGTTGCTGCAGCAGGGCTTGGCCCTGTTCCTGGATAGTCCATAACGTATCATCTACCGGTAAGGTTGGCGGCTGTTGATAAAACAAGGTATTTGGTTCAATGGTCAGTTGATACCAGGAAATATGTTGGGGCTTCAGATTAATGGCAGTTTGTAGATCGGCCAAAGCTTGCTCGGTAGTCTGATCGGGAAGACCGTGCATCAGATCAAGGTTAAAGGAACGAAAGCCTGCCTGGTGGGCAAACTCTGCGGCAGCAATCGCCTGCTCGGGATTATGCACGCGGCCCAGCAGTTCAAGATGCCGGGAATTGAAACTTTGCACACCAATCGACAGGCGGTTAATGCCAGCCTGACGAAAACCAGCAAAGCGCTCGGCTTCGAAGGTGCCGGGATTGGCTTCCATGGTAATCTCGATATCGCCTTCAAAGGGAATGCGTGCGCGGACACCGCTAATCAGGCGATCCATTCCCTCTGCCGAAAATAGACTTGGTGTGCCGCCGCCAATAAAAATACTGTGTAGCCGTCGCCCCCAGACCAGTGGTAATTCCTGTTCCAGATCGAGCAATAGTCTATCGATATATTCTTGCTCAGGAATATCGTCCAGCCCACCAAGTTGTTTGATGCCGTGTGAATTAAAATCACAATAGGGGCACTTACGAATACACCAGGGGATATGGATGTAGAGCGATAGAGGTGGGTTGGTCAGGAATGACATGCTAGTTATATATTCTTGGTGGTGTGTAACGCGGATAATTGTTCCATCAAGCTACGTAGGGCTTTGCCGCGATGGCTAATGGCTGCTTTCTGCTCGGCGGATAATTCAGCGGCAGCACACTGATGCTCAGGACACCAGAACAAAGGGTCATAGCCAAAACCGCCATCCCCAGTCTCAGACTCTAAAATACGACCTTCCCAGCTGCCCTGGCAAATAATCGGAGTTGGGTCATCGGCATGTTCCATAAAAACCAGAATGCATTGATAACGCGCGCTACGCTCAGCCGTTGGCACGCCTTTGAGGTTATCGAGTAATAAGTCATTGTTAGCCTGGTCATCAGCATTGCCTTGGTGTTCGGGATCATCCAGGGCGGCAAAGCGCGCAGAATAAATGCCGGGCATACCTTTTAAATAATCAACTTCAATACCGGAGTCATCGGCAATCGCAGGCAAACCAGTCACTTTAGAGGCATGGCGAGCCTTGATAATAGCATTCTCAACAAAGGTGGTGCCCGTTTCTGGGACCTCGGAAACATTAAGCTCCGTCTGGGGAATAATCTGGTAATCAAAACTAGCGAGTAGTTCGCTCAGTTCTTTCACTTTTTTAGCATTACCGGAAGCGAGAACAATTTTTTGCATGAGTTGATATTGGTCTGAAAGGTCAGAGAAGGATTATAACGTAAAAAGCAGTCGCCACTTAAACAAAAGCTTAAGTGGCGCAGGAAAACTGGATGGAGCTTGCAGCTTATTCAGCGTAGAACTTTTGCTTAAAGCTGATAGTTTCAGGACGGTTCATGCCCGGAACTTTAATCGTGAACTCGATGTCTGTCTCTTCTTCAGGGCGGAATTGAAAATCAGCGATATAGTATATGGCTTTCTCTTCTTTGATTTCTTTAAAGGCCAGCTGATTAAATTGTGACAGGCTATTGGTCACTTTGCCCTGAACATTTGCTGGAACCGCAGGTTGTTCGGTTGGTTCGCCATCTTTATGAATGGAAACATTCAGAACAGCCGTTAAGCCGCTTCGTGGGATCTTATAGTTGCTGGCAACATCGGGTTGCAAGAAAGAACTGTTGAATGCGTTGTAATAAATGATGTAATCACCAACTTTTTTTTCAGCAGCAACAGCAGTGTTGGTCAGTGAACCCAATAACAAAGTTGCTACTGCGGTTAGCGAATAAATCAATGTTGAGATTCTGGTGTGCATAAGAGCCTCCCAATATTCCCTTAATGATGAGGTTTCCTCTGAACTTGTGAGGAAACGGTATAAGATTCTAGTTTAATACAATAATGGACAGTATTCATTGAAGAGTTGCCCGAATGCTTAAAAAACAGTCGGGCAGAGATGTTGTGACTAAAAAAAGGAGTTACGGGGTAATCAGGCTAACGCCGAAGTTATATAAAATGCCCTGCAGGAAGAATAACCCTAGCAAAATGATCATCGGAGATAAGTCGATAGTGCCGAGGGGTGGGATGATGCGCTGAATGGGTCTAAGAATTGGGCGCGTAACCTGTATCAGGAAAATTAATCCAGGATTGTGGCGGCCACCACTCATAAAGCTGGCGATCATTAAACCAATAAACAGTATCAGCAGCAGGTTTGAGATAACCATGAATAAGCCGGAAATTGGGCCAAGACCAACCAGCACCATAAAAAGTATCACTTGCGGAGTCAGCATCACGGCTTCTTGCGCTGAGATAAAAAAGTGCTTGATAAGGAAAATCTTAGCTGTGATTAAGGCTAGCGCAATGACAAAGGAGGCCAGGTTGAATTTGCCCAGATCTGGCAATATCGAGCGTAACGGGTTAATAACCGGTGCTGTGAATTTATGGATAAATTGCGCCACAGGGTTAAAAAAGTCAGCGCTTCCAAGTTGCAGCAGCACTCGCAACAGGAAAACCATTGCGAACAGGTTAATAACATACTCAAGGATCGTTAATACTGGATTCATGGGTCAGAGTCTCAAGAAAAATCAATCATGGTCAGGTTTACTGGCAATTTCAGCCAGTTCTTTGCCGCGGACAACGGATGCATTGACAGCTTTGGCAACCAACTCAGGAAGCTGACCGTCATTTAATACATCCAATGCGGCAGCAGTAGTGCCACCGGGAGAGGTAACATTGCGGCGCAACTGGCTGATTTCAAGGTTGGGGTTGTCCTGTACCATACGTGCTGCACCAAGCGCCGTTTGAGCCGCAAGCTGCCGGGCTGTAGTTTCAGGAAGACCTTGTTCAACGGCCGCAACAACAACCGATTCCATATACAGGAAGTAATGAGCTGGGCCGCTGCCAGAAACTGCAGTGACCAGATCCATTTGTGATTCGTCATCAACCCAGACACTAAGACCAACCGCATCAAATATGGCGGTAGCCGCTTTTTTCTGTTGTTCGCTGGTATGTTGATTGGCAAATAAGCCAGTAGCGCCAGCGCCGACTAAAGAAGGTGTGTTAGGCATGGAGCGAATCACTGGCAGGCCTTTGCCCAGTAGATCTTCGATGGTCTGGCAACCAACACCGGCGGCAACGGATATAACGCAGCAATTCAATTCCAGCTCTTGCAATGGTTTACAGGCTAGGGCCATTTTTTGCGGTTTGACGGAAAGCAGCAGGTAGTCGACATTATCGGCAACATAGCCGTTATCATTACTGGTATTCAGATCAGGATAACGCTCCAGTAATGCATCCAACTTGCCCTGGCTTGGGTTGCTAACATAGATTTGCTTAGCTGGCAGACCGGATTGAATTAATCCGCCGAGAATACTGGCCGCCATATTACCGGCGCCGATAAATCCAATTTTTGCATTGGCGATAGCTTGAATTGCGTCAGACATGAGTACCTTTATTTGTTTGAGTAAAATGAGTGGGCTAATGTGTTAGCCAAAAGTGCGCATAGCATAACAAAGCAAGGCCTAGCTGGCTATTTTACTGGCCTGTAGCACGCTTCAGGCCCGCTCGCCAAAAATGGCGGTACCAAGCCGGATCATGGTGCTTCCAGCCAGAATAGCCTGTTCATAGTCACCGGACATGCCCATTGAAAGAGTATCCAGTTGCGGATATGCAGCCTGCAACTCGCGATAAAGCTGATGAATCTGCTCGAATTGCTGAGATTGTGCCTGTGGATCGACTTGTTTGGGTGGAAGCGCCATCAGTCCGCGTAATTTAAGTCGCGGCAACTGCATAATTTCGTGAGCTAGTTTCTTGCATTCAGTAGAATTAACGCCTGCTTTCTGGCTTTCGCCAAACAGGTTAACCTGAATCAGTACGTTCAGCGGAGCTTGATTTTCATCTCGGTGCTCATTGAGCTTATTGGCAACTTTTAAGCGATCAAGGCTTTGTACCCAATCAAAATGTTGTGCAATGTCTTTGCATTTACGGCTTTGGATGGCACCAATCATGTGCCAGTTAATGTCGAGATCCGACAAAGTGGATATTTTATCAACGGCTTCCTGCACCTGATTTTCGCCAAAATCACGTTGGCCGGCCGCATAAGCCTCGCGGATACTGTCCGCTGAATGCCTTTTACTAACAGCGACTAATTGCACATAGTGTTTAAAAATCCGTCGCTTAGCGCAGGTTTTTACGATTTGTAGTTGCAGATCTGCAAGATGAGAGGCTATCCTAGACATATTATTAAAACGCAATTATCAGGTGTGGGGTCTAACATATGGATATTACAGAGCTTTTAGCTTTCAGTGTAAAGAATAATGCATCGGATTTGCATATTTCTGCGGGTATGCCGCCTCTTATTCGTGTGGATGGCGACATTCGTCGTATCAATGTACCGCCATTTGAAGACAAGGAAGTGCACACGTTAATCTACGATATCATGAATGATAAGCAGCGAAAGGATTATGAAGAATTCCTTGAGGCTGACTTCTCGTTTGAATTAAAAGATTTAGCACGTTTCCGTGTTAACGCCTTTGTACAAAACCGTGGTCGAGCTGCGGTTTTTCGTACCATTCCTTCTCGCGTTTTAACTTTAGAAGAGTTAAACGCACCGAAAATTTTCCAGGACATCTCATTAGAGCCGCGTGGACTGGTTTTGGTTACAGGACCGACTGGTTCCGGTAAATCAACGACGCTGGCCGGTATGATCGATTATGTAAATGAAAATAAGCATGATCACATTCTAACCATTGAGGACCCCATCGAGTTCGTCCACGAAAGTAAAAAGTGTCTGGTTAACCAGCGTGAAGTACACCGTGATACGCACAGTTTCTCTAACGCATTGCGTTCAGCGCTTCGTGAAGATCCGGATATCATTCTGGTTGGTGAGTTACGTGACCTTGAGACCATTCGCTTGGCACTAACTGCGGCAGAAACTGGTCACTTGGTATTCGGTACTCTGCATACCACCTCTGCTGCAAAAACCATTGACCGTGTTATTGATGTTTTCCCGGGAGGTGAAAAATCAATGGTGCGCTCAATGTTGTCGGAATCATTGCAGGCGGTTATTGCACAAACGCTATTGAAGAAAAATGGTGGTGGACGTGTGGCAGCCCATGAAATCTTAGTCGGCACACCAGCCATTCGGAATCTAATTCGTGAAGATAAGGTTGCGCAAATGTACTCTGCAATGCAAACAGGTATGTCGCTTGGCATGCAGACACTGGATCACAGCTTGAAGCAGTTGGTCAGTAAGGGTGTTGTGTCGCGGACTGATGCTCGAGCAAAAGCCAAGAGCAAAGATGAGTTTTAGGAGACATTAATGGATATTAATCCACTATTAAAAGCACTAATGGAACACAAGGGTTCGGATTTGTTTATTACAGTCCACCGTCCGCCTTGTATTAAAATCAACGGACAGATTCGCCCAGTAACTAAAACAATGCTGACGCCAGCACATGTCGAAGCCTTGATTCATTCTTCCATGAACGAAAAACAGATGAAAGAGCTGGAAGAAAAGAAAGAGTGTCAGTATGCGATCAGCGTGGAAAATATTGGACGTTTTCGTGCCAGTGCGTTTTATCAACGCAATCAACCCGGTTTAGTGGTTCGTCGAATTGAAACCAAGATTCCGACTACAGATGAGCTGAAGATCCCCAATATTCTGAATGACCTAGTCATGAAAAAACGCGGTATCATCATCTTTGTGGGCGCGACCGGTACTGGTAAATCCACATCCTTGGCGGCGATGATTGGTTACCGTAACCGAAACTCTGCTGGCCATATCATTAGTATTGAAGATCCTATTGAGTATGTGCATCGTCATGACCAGTGCATCATTACTCAGCGCGAAGTAGGGATTGATACAGAGTCATTTGAAACTGCATTGAAAAATACTCTACGTCAGGCTCCAGATGTTATTCTGATTGGTGAGGTTCGCTCGAAAGAAACCATGTCCAATGCGATTACCTTCGCTGAGACCGGGCACTTGTGTTTATGTACCTTACACGCCAATAACGCGAACCAGGCCATTGACCGTATTTTGCATTTCTTCCCGAAAGAAGAACATTCTCGAGTATTGATGGATTTGTCATTGAACACTCGTGCCATTATCGCGCAACAACTTGTGCCCACCAAGGATGGTAAAGGTCGTCGCGCGGCAATTGAAATCTTAATTAATACACCTTTGATTTCAGATCATATTCGCAAAGGTGAAGTTCACTTGTTGAAAGAATTAATGGCGCGCTCAAGAGAGTTAGGTATGCAAACCTTTGATCAGGCGCTGTTTGATCTGTATGTCGAAGATGAAATTAGTTATGAAGATGCGTTGTTGTATGCAGATTCTGCTAATGACTTACGTCTTAAAATCAAACTGCATGAGAAAGATGCTAACTCACTTGCCGAAGGGACAGATGGACTACAGGTTGAGATGGATGATGACCGAGATAGCGGTCGTATGTTTTAACTGAGTCAGTAGTTGTTTTATTAAAGGCCGGCTTGATGCTGGCCTTTTTTAATACTGAGAATAGATTAAATCATTGCAGGAAGTGTTGTTCCACTTCTGCGAAAAGTCTTCCAATTCTTGTGCAGAGAGAGGCTCGCTGAAAAGGAATCCCTGGATATGAAAACAGCCATGTTTATTTAGCACTTGAAGCTGTGCTTGAGTTTCTACGCCTTCGGCTACTACGTCTAAGTTAAACTCCCTACCAATATCAATAATGGCCTTACTTAGCGCTAAATCAGAATAACTATCGGGTAGTGATTTAATAAAACTCCGGTCGATTTTTATAGTGTCGATGGGTAGATGCTTCAAATAGGATAAAGATGAGTAGCCCGTACCAAAGTCATCAATGGCAATGGATATCCCATGGTTTCGCAATTGCATTAATGCATTATTGTCTTCTGGGAATAACTCTAGAGAGATGTGCTCTGTAATTTCAATCTGCAGTATTTCAGGTGGAATGCGATAATTCTTTAATAGTTGGAAGAACTGTTTCATGAAAACTGGGTCATGAAGGTTCAGACTGGATAAATTAATTGCAAATTTAGGAGCTGGCAGCTCGGACTTGAGCCAGCCGGAAATTTGTTCAAATAGGCTGTGTAACAACCAGACAGAAAAGTCACGAATCAGGTGGTGCTTCTCAGCCAGCTGGACAAAAACCAGCGGCGAAATAGTTCTGTTAAGCTTTTTCGAATGCCAGCGCGAAAATACTTCAACTCCAGTGATAGAACTTGTTTTACAGTCAATCTGTGGCTGAAAGACTAGTGAAAGTTCGTTGTTATTCAGTGCATGATGGAAAGCCTGCACCAAATTAGATTCAGTCGCTAACTGCCTAATCGAGCTGCTGTGATATTGAGTGCTGCTTGCACTGCTATTTTCCAAAGTGGAAAGCGCAATATTCGCTTTATTTATTAGGTCAAAAACACCTCCATCTTCGGGATAACAAACACTAGCCAGGTTAATCGGTGTCACAACTTCCTGTTCTAGTCCTTCATGGTTGATATGCAAAGGATTATTTAACAACGCAGAGAGATGCTGCAAACGGCGATCTATGAACTGGGAGTTAGGGGTGTTTCGAAAAGGAACAAAAACTGCTAACTGGTCATGAGCAATAGAACCAACAATATAGTCACGCAAGAAACTACTCTTAACCCGCCTTAGAGTTTGTTGCTGGATGGAGTTGATGACATCCGGGGAATATCCAGACAACAGTGATGTCATTTTTTTAAACTCAATGATGATCAGCAAACCATGCTTTAGGTTGGAGAGAGTTAGCTTGTGAATTTGCTCCATGAATGTATTTTTATTAGGCAGATCAGTGTGGTAATCCATTTGAATTTGACGAAGTATCGGTTTATAGATACGACGGGTAAACACTTTATGCAGCAAAATACTACTTAAAGCTATTGCCATAAACAGCAATAAAATATTGGTTAAATTGCGATAAACAGGAGCGAACAGGGTTTGCTTATCGACTTCTGCGGTTAACCACCAGTTAACATGTTCAAGAGGGTAGAAAACGACTATGCTTTCGTCCGCTATAAACTCAGTTGTATTGGTTGGACTTAATGTGTTTCTTAATTCGTCAGAGTCGATATTTAAAGAAAAGAAATCAGCTGGCACTTCAAGATCGTCGGGGTCAACAGGACGTAATACAACATCACCGTTACTTTTAATGAGATTAAATTGACCATCATAGCTGACAGGCGTTGAGAGAATCTTCTGATGGATATCATCGAAAGTGACATCACCCGTTACCACGCCGTAAAATTTTCCATCACTGATAATGGGTGCCGTAAAAGCAAGATAAGTGGTTGTATAGTCATTAACACCTAAATAGGGTTCTGAAATGGTTGGCTGCATTGCCTCTTTAGCATTTCTGTACCAAGGGCGAAGTCTTGGGTCATAATCTTCTGGTAGCGGCCAAGGATTGGAAGTATAAAAACCATTTTCTAAACCATAGCCAAGATATTGCAATAAACCGGTATCGGCAATTCGTTCAAAGTAAACTGGTGGAATGGATTGATGTTGCTCTGGTGGTTTAGCGGCAATTTCCTTGGCTAAACCGGTAACTAATCCTGATCTTGATAGCATCCATTCATCAAGGGTATTGCCGGTTATTTCAGATTGGTGAGTCAGTTGTTGGAAAGCATTTTCAAGCAGTTGTTCACGTTGGACAAAATAAGTAAATACTGCAAAAACGACAAAGTTAATCCACAGAAGCGCTAAAAAGCTCCATAGCAGTTTTTGGTCATTTGACAGTTTGCTCAGCATTAATTCCTTTGCTGTCTCCTTGTTGTCCGTTTAAGCAGTATTGAACAAAGCCAGATAGGTTGCAAGCCTACACTGTTTATAGGCAGGTTTTCGCAAAGTCAACAAATATCAAGTTAAGAGGGGTGGTGTTGCTCAAAGAAGCCTTTCAAGATGAGTTCTGCCGCATAGGCGTCAATTGGATTTTGCTTGAGTTTTTTGTATCCCCCGATTTCATACAGGTAATCTTTTACTTCGGCCGAACTTAAACGTTCATCATGCAGGTAGGTGGGAAGACCAAAGCGGCCATGCAGTCTGTTAGCAAATTTGCGTGCTTTTTGAGTAAGTTCCTGCTCGCTATCATCCATATTGAGGGGCAGTCCAACGACAAAGGCTTCAACGCTCCATTCCCTGATAAGACTTTCGATAAGCTTCCAGTCGGGCTGGTCATTGGTTACGGTGAGAACGGTGAGTGCCTGACTCGACATCTGGGTCCGAACACCGGTCGCAACACCCAATCGTTTCTCTCCAAAGTCGAAGCAAAGATAACGCTGAGCTGTGGTAAGGTTTGTCATCAGGCGTGGCCTTCCTGTTCGGCAATTTGGGTCCAGTCTATACCCAGTAGCTTGGTTGCTTTTAACCAGCGCTCTTCTGGGCGAGTTCTAAAAATGATCTCCTTATCGGCTGGAGCAAATAACCAGGAATTTTCTTCCATTTCTTTTTCAAGCTGGCCTTCCTCCCAGCCTGCATAACCCAAAGCTATCACTACATCTTCAGGACCTTGCTGGGAGGCAATAGCCTGTAAAATATCTTCTGAAGTAGAAAGGGCAATTTCGTCGCTAATGGTTAAAGAGGATTCCCAGCTACCGATCGGACTATGCAAAATAAAACCTCGCTCACGATCCACTGGACCGCCAGCTAGCAGCACGCGCTCGTCGCTTTGATCACTGCTGGTCTCAATATTGAGATGCTTAAATAATTCATCATAAGTTGCTTCAAGTGGCAGACTTAGCACAATACCCAAAGCTCCCTGTTCATTGTGCTCGCAAATGTAGGTGACGCTGCGCGAGAAAAAAGGGTCATGCAGGCTGGGCATGGCGACTAGCAGGTGATTGGCTAATGATTGAATCGCTTCCATGTTGAAACTAACACTTAAGAAATAGGTTGGTGGATAGGAACTATTGTATCAATTTCTGGTATTTAAGCTATTGTCCGGTTGAAACTGCCAGGTTCTAACAATTTCTAAAATATCTGTGTTGTGACGAATGGATTCGGGAAGCGGTTCGAATGGTGCGGAAAGGCGCACGATATCAAGTGCTGCCTGGTCGAGGATCTTTTCGCCGGAGGAGCGAAGGATCATAACATCAAGCAGACTACCGTCCTTATCGATACTGACCTTGAGCGTCAGGCTACCATAAATTCCCCGCTGTTTAGCTTGTTCGGGATAATGGAGGTTACCGACTTGCTCAACTTTTTTGCGCCATAACTCCAGGTATTGTGCGTCAGCTGGGGACTCGTAAATAGCTGCAGAAATTTGACGTTTCT
Source organism: Kangiella sp. (assembly GCF_048265365.1). Classification (NCBI taxonomy): domain Bacteria; kingdom Pseudomonadati; phylum Pseudomonadota; class Gammaproteobacteria; order Kangiellales; family Kangiellaceae; genus Kangiella; species Kangiella sp. The sequence continues at coordinate 206,039 of NZ_JBLXBT010000001.1, read as the reverse complement.
TCAGGCCGCGGGTTTGTAGCTGGTTAGCAACATCCTGTTCCAGGTTGTATTGTTCAAGCAGCTCCGGTGGTGGCGTGATTTCTGTTGGTTTATCAACCTGGTCGGGAGTGTTCTGCTTATTGCTTTCGGTTTCTACAGGCTGTTCCACAGTTTGTTGTGAGTCGTCAGTAGTGACCAGCTGTAGCGCCTCCTGAGATTGGTGTTGCTCAGGCACCAGCTCTAAAGAAGGCATGTCAGTTTGACCTTCGATATTCTTGAAGTGTTCAAGTTTGGTGGTTGCCCGCTCTGCCGTTTCTGACTCGCCAGCACCTTGCTGGTTGGTTTGGCCAACGAAGTCAGCTTTGTCTGGAGGGTCAATGCTTTCACGTTGAGCCAGGGTCACATCCAATGCAATAGGAATCTGACTGGGTTCCGTTTGCGGCAATACAAAACGAACTCCGAGGAAAAGGAGTAGATGGAAACAAATGGCCAGAAACAGAGTGAACTTCAAACGATCGCCGTCTTTTACTGGCGATTGATTGAGTTTTACCAATTCTTTTTGAGGCGGTTGTATGACCTGGCTCATAGGCTCTAATTCATGGGTTCGTTAATAATAAAGGGTGCTGGATATTGTTATTGTGGTACTTGCTGCTCAAGACCTTCGAAAAGCTTGGCAGCAATATTAATACCATATTCTTTGTCTAATTCTCGCATACAAGTTGGGCTGGTAACGTTTATTTCGGTCACATAGTCACCAATCACATCCAGTCCGACGAAGTATAAGCCACGTTTAACCAGCTCTGGCGCAATGGTCTCAGCAAGTCTTTTTTCCTGCTCGCTGATAGGCATCGGCACACCGCTACCACCGGCTGCGAGGTTACCACGGGTTTCACCCTTTTGAGGAATACGTGCTAATACATAGGGAATTACTTCACCATTGACTACCAGAATGCGTTTGTCTCCCTGGGTAATTTCGGGGATAAAACGCTGAGCCATGGCCATATGCTTTCCGCCCTCAGTCAAGGTCTCGATGATGACAGAAGTATTGGGATCATCTTGCTTGATACGAAAGATCGAAGCGCCACCCATACCATCCAACGGTTTCAAAATGACATCTTTCTGCTCGATAACGAACTGCTTTAGAAGTCGTGAATTGGAAGAAACCAGAGTGGGAGGTGTCAGCTCGGGAAACCAGGCTGTAAATAACTTTTCATTACAATCTCTAAGGCTTCTCGGGTTGTTAACAACCAAAGTGCCTTGATTTTGCGCAAGCTCGAGTAAGTAGGTGCTATAAATATAATTCATATCAAATGGAGGGTCCTTACGCATAAATACCGCCCCAAAATGATGTAAGCCCTTCTGCTCCGGAGCTTGTAGCGCAAACCATTGCTTGGGATCGTTGAAGACTGTGAGTGACTGGCAGGAAGCTCTAATTTCGCCCTGTTCCAGGTAAAGATCCTGTTGCTGACAATAGTACAAATCCCAGCCACGGCGTTGCGCTTCTAGCAACAATCCGAAACTGGTATCTTTAACGATATTAACCTGGTCGATGGGGTCCATGACCATTAATAGAGAATATGACATAAAAGAAAAAGCATGTGGTTTAATAATAAGTTATCATGAAGCATTAACCAGCAAAACCTTTATTCTTGCAAGAAAAAGGTTGCATGGATTCAGCAACAGAATTAGTCTGAAAATGTGAACTGTTTTGCGACTTCTTGACTTTTATGCTAAAAGGTAAGTAGAAATCTAAAAAAAAGTTGAAGAAAAGGCGCTAACTCTTTATTAAATAGTGAATTTTCGCTGTTCATAGGTAGCCATACATGAGTGATTTGTTCAAAGGTTTAAAAGTGATGGTGGTGGACGATAGTAAAACTATTCGTCGTACTGCTGAGACGCTTTTGAAAAAGCAGGGATGTGATGTTGTAACTGGTGTCGATGGGTATGACGCCTTATCCAAGATTGCCGACTATAAGCCCGATATCATTTTCATTGATATTATGATGCCTCGCCTTGACGGGTATCAAACCTGCGCACTAGTTAAGAGTAACCAGAATTTTAAGAGCACCCCAATTATAATGTTATCCAGTAAAGATGGGGTGTTTGATAAGGCTAAAGGTCGAGTCGTCGGCTCTGATAACTATTTAACGAAACCATTTAGTCGTGACGAATTATTGAACGCCATATCCCAGCAGTTGCAAAACAAACCGGCTGTGGCTTGATTAAGAATTGAAGATTTTAAAGAGAGGTAATTTATAATGGCTCGTGTACTTATTGTTGATGATTCTCCAACAGAAGCACATATTCTAACCGGTATGCTGGAGAAAAATGGTCACCAGGTTATTACTGCTCCAGATGGTGAGTCGGGTATCGCTTCAGCGAAAGCCAATCACCCTGATGTGATTCTTATGGATGTAGTGATGCCAGGATTAAACGGCTTCCAGGCAACTCGTCAACTGAAAAAAGATTCTGCAACATCGTCTATTCCAATCATTATCGTCTCCACCAAATCACAGGCCACTGACCGTGTCTGGGGTATGCGTCAAGGCGCCAACGATTATATTACTAAGCCCGTAGATGAAGCCTCTTTATTAGAGTCTGTGAATAACGTTTTAGGATCATAACCTCTTATGTCTGGAACTGATGCGACCAACATTGTAGGCATTCTTGCCGACATAGCAGAACGTAGTCAGAAACATCGAGATTCGCTACCACAGCATGACGTTAGTGGTGGCGCTTTCTATAGTGGGGTAAGTTTTGTGCTAAACGGCGTGAACTACCTTGCTCCTTTGGATGAAATTTCTGAAATTATTCCCGTCCCGCAGACCACCAAGGTGCCTGGCGCCAAGGTATGGTTAAAAGGTGTGGCCAATTTGCGTGGTGTACTTCTAGCGTTAGTTGACTTACAGGAATACTTAGGGCGTCCAAGTTCTAGAAATATTTTAAAACAAAGAGTTTTAGTGCTTGATCAGCAAGGTTCATACCTTGGTTTGGTGGTTGATGAAGTGCGCGGCTTGCACCACTTTGAAGAAGGTGAGCAGGTTGAAGGTAGTCTTTCTGCCGATGCAGTTATTGCTCCTTATATTGTAGGGGGCTTTGAACGAAACGGGGAGTTATGGCGGGTTTTTGGGATGAAGGAGTTATCGGAAAGTCCGGAACTTCACCAGGTCGCTGTGTGAATTTTTACAACAATATGAAGTTAAGATGTCTCGGGAGCAACCTATGAGTGAGACCACAAAGAAGATGAAGAAAGCAAGCCGATCTGGGATCGGTGTTTATGCTTTTTTGCTAGTCATTGTCTTGATCGCGCTGGCGGTTAATGCAGGTTATGGTTTCTTAGAAAGTCAAAACCGTATTAAGCGAACAGAGCTTGCGTCGGAAATGAAGGTATTGTCGCAACAGATTGCAACAAACGCCTCTGAATCAGCGCAAGGTACCCAATCAGCATTTGCTGAATTGGACGCAGCGACCAAGCAGTTCAGTGGTAATTTGCGAAAACTGATTGATGGTGAGGGTGTTACTAACCTACCTCCCGCACCGGCAAGCGTCCGTAATAATGAGCTGAAATCTCTTGAAAATATGTGGCAAGAAGTTGAGCCACAAACTCAGTCCATCTTGGCTAACCAGGAAGTGGTTAACCGCATGTATACGAATGCGGACGATTTGGCAGAACAAATCCCAACCATGCAACGTCAATATGACAGTGTAATTGATACACTTCTTGATAATCGTGCTGACGGTGAAGAAGTGCATCAGGCAACTCGTCAGAAATGGTTGGCAGAGCGTATTTCATCGGGTATGCAGAAAGTATTGCGTGGTGGCGAAGAAGCAGAGTTAGCTGCAGAAGATTTCGGTCAGGACGTAGACACTTTCGGAGTTTACCTTGAAGGCCAGTTGAATGGTGACGCTTTACTTGAGATTCGACGCGTAAACAATCCCGAGGCTCGCGTGGCTCTTGAAGCAATCGTTGATGAATTCCAAAGTGTTAGCGAAAAAGTTGATTACATTGTATTCAGTACACCAAAACTGTTTGAAGTACAAAATGCATCGGACAGTATCTATAACACTGCAGACTCCTTATTAGGGGCTACATCTAGGGTAGAAGCCGCTTTTGCTGCAATGACAACGAGTTATACGGAGCCAGGTAGTCCGGTGTTGTCAGGTGCATTGTTTGTACTGATCTTGTTGCTCTTGGTCGGTATGTACCTCAACCAGCGTAAAGCTGAGAAAGTTCGTCTCCGTGACTCAGAAGTTTCAGCAGAACGTGAGAAAGAAGAGAATGCGCGAAACCAGGAAGCGATTATTCGACTACTGGATGAGATTGATAGCTTGGCGGATGGTGACTTGACTGTTAAAGCAACGGTTACCGAGGACTTCACGGGTGCGATTGCTGACTCATTCAACTTAACCATTGACCAATTGCGTGGCGTGGTTGGCGCGATTAACGAGGCGGTTGATCAGGTATCAAAATCAGCAGAAGAAACGCAGCAAACATCGAGTGCACTGGCTGAAGCTTCTCGCCAACAGGCGCAGGAAATTACTGGTGCCTCTGCAGCGATTAACGAAATGGCGGTTTCTATTGAGCAAGTATCTGCCAACGCATCTGAGTCATCTCAGGTTGCGGAAAAATCGGTGGAAATTGCGAAGAAGGGTGGTGAAGTTGTACGAAACACTATTCGAGGCATGGATACCATTCGTGAGCAGATTCAGGAAACGTCTAAACGTATTAAACGACTGGGTGAGTCATCGCAAGAGATTGGTAACATCGTATCCTTGATTAACGATATTGCTGACCAAACGAATATCCTGGCATTGAACGCGGCAATTCAGGCATCGGCAGCGGGTGAAGCTGGTCGTGGTTTCGCGGTTGTTGCGGATGAGGTTCAGCGATTAGCGGAACGTTCATCAAATGCGACAAAACAGATTGAAGCACTGGTTAAAACGATTCAAACGGATACTAACGAAGCGGTAATTTCGATGGAAGATACCACTTCTGAAGTTGTTCGTGGTGCTCGACTGGCGCAAGACGCGGGTGTGGCACTGGAAGAAATCGAAACGGTATCAACCAACCTGGCGGACTTGATTCAAAGCATCTCGAACGCTGCACGTCAACAGGCTGCTTCAGCTGGTCATGTATCCAATACGATGACGGTTATTCAGGAGATTACAACGCAAACTTCTGAAGGTACTCAGGAAACTGCTCGCTCGATTGGTAAATTAACCGAATTGTCGGAAGATCTACGTCGCTCGGTTGCGGGCTTCAAGTTGGATTCAACCAATGATGATTACTTCCGTGCGGATGATAGCGTAACCGCTGCTGACGATTCGGAGGAAAGTTTCGAGAAAATGTTCGACGATGCCGATGAGATTGATGAAGAGTCATTCGCTGAAGATTTGGATGAATCGCTGGATAATTTGAATGAAGAAGCAAGTGAGTTGGATGAAGCAAATGATGATTTGCAGAACACTAGCGATGAGCTTGAGGACTTCTTGAAAGAAGCCGGTGAAAGTCTTGAGGAATTAGACGAAGATATCTTCTCTGAAGATGACTCTAAGAAAAAAGATTAATTGAGAGCGCTATAGTTGAAACAAAGCTCTTTAACTCATGTACCGGATATGGAGACTGCTAGCTTTGAACGTTGGCAGTCTTTAATACGAAAATACTCAGGTATCTGGATTCCAGCAAACCGGCAGCTGTTTCTTAAAACGAGTTTGCTGAAGAGAATCCGGGACCTGAATTTAAAAGGGTACGATGAGTATTATTTGAAGCTGCAGGATAAAAGCTGGGCTTCGATAGAATGGTTTCAATTGATTGATGCGCTGACCATTCATGAAACGAGTTTTTTCAGGCATAAAGAATCGTTTGATCTAGTTCAGCATGTTTGTCAGCAGAAAATAAATCAGTCAGCCAACTCGAACAGTGACTGTAACGTACAAATATGGAGTGTTGGCTGCTCCACTGGTGAAGAGCCATACAGTTTGGCTATAGCACTAGAAGAGTTGAGTTTGAACTCATTAACGGAAAAGGGTTTGCGATTCTATTACGGGATTACTGGAATAGATATTAGCTATCCCGCGCTGACATCAGCGAGACGTGCAATATATAGCGACAGAAAATTACACATGATGTCTCCTGATATTCAGGCATCGTATTTTAATCGTCATGACGGCAAGCACTGGCGGGTTAAAGAGAACATTCGTAACCGAGTGTTGTTCTTACAAGGCAATTTGAATGATATTGCACAGTCGCCAAAGCGCAATTATGACGTCATATTTTGTCAGAACGTATTAATTTATTTTCGCCCTGAAGATCGGATCAATATTCTAGAAGGGCTGGTTGAAAGGTTAATCCCGGGCGGTGTATTGATTTTAGGGCTTGGTGAAATTATTAACTGGAATCATCCTGAGTTAGTACGGATTGACGAAAAGAACTGTTTGGCATATCAGCGACAGCTATAGCTACAAAAAATGGTGTAGGCATGAGAGATAATCAAACAAAAGTAGCTTTAAATTGGGTAAAAGACGAAGTTGAAAGCACGCTTGAGCAAGCGCAAAATGCAATAAAAGCGTATGCGGAAGACGAGTCTGATAAAACCCAGATACATTTCTGTGCAAATTGCATGCATCAGATTCGTGGCACTATGCAAATGCTCGAGTTTTCTGGCGCTGCCTTGCTTGCGGAAGAAATGGAAGCACTGGCCGAAGCAATCGGCGAGAGAAAAGTTGAGTCGAACGAGAAAGCTTATGAAGTCTTTCTTTCTGCCATTTTAAGATTCCGTAGCTACTTATCACGTTACGCCGAGGGAAAATCTGATCTACCGGTTATTTTACTGCCTGCCATCAACGATATGCGCATCTGTCGCGGTGCTGATAGCTTGGGTGCAGGCAACCTGCTCAATATTCCAACCGAAGGGATTGATGCTCCTTCTCCTAAAAACAAAACAGAACTTAAAGGCGATATTTTAGCCGAAGTCAAAGCGCTTCGTTCCAAATTCCAACAAGGATTACTTGGGGTTATCAGAGACGTTGAAGTACAGGTTAACATGGAGCGGATGCGTGAAGTCACAGAGTCCTTATGGGGGTTGGAAAACCGAGTTCCATATCAACCGCTTTGGTGGGTAACCTCGATCTTCCTAAAAAATATTGGACTTCTCCCTAAGAAAGATAATCCGGTTGTTAAAAGTCTACTGGGTCAGGTTGATCGCAGAATCCGCGAGCTAATAGAGCAAACAGCTAATCAGGAAGAAGCGAATAAAGTTTTAATCAATATTCTATTTTATGTTGCTCAATTTGATACAGAAGATGAGCAGGTCAAAGAAGTACAAGATAAATTCCAGCTAAATCAGCTAATGGATTCTTTAGGGGATCTTGAAAGCGAGTCTAATGATTTAACTGGCCCTGATACCGCGAGCGTGCGAATTGCACTGAACGTGATCAAGGAAGACTTGGGTGAAATCAAAGAGTCTCTTGACCTTTATATTCGCACCAAATCACAGGAAAGCGAGCCTCTGGAAGATATGATTCCAGCGATGCAGAAGATTTCAGACACCATGTCGATGCTTGGTTTAACCCAATCCAAAGAAATGATCAGCAAGCAGATGGGCTCCATTGGCGACTTGCTTGATGGTTCTGAAGCTGATCGCGAAAAAGGTCTGATATATATCGCTGAAGGAATTCTATCACTAGAGGACTACATTGAGCGTGCGCTTAAAATGGACAGTAAGCAGCTGACTAATGAGAGCCTTGGTCAAGGTGAAGGTGAATCTTTACAGATCATTAATGCCAGATATCAGTTGGTTCAAGAAAGTCGCGGCAACCTACATAAAGTTAAAGATGCAATCACTGACTATCTTGATGAAAGCCACAATATTAGTCGCTTGGAAAATGTTCCTGAATTATTAAAAGAAGTTGAGGGTGCCTTAACTTTTGCCAAGCTTGATAATCTATTGGACGTTATTACGAAGTCGAAAAACTTCGTGGTCAAGTATCTTATAAGCGAAAAAGTCGTCTTAAGTGATGCTGAGGTTTCAATACTAGCTGATGCAATTAGCTCGGTTGATTATTACCTTGAAGGATTGATGTCATCTGGATTACATGGCTTGCCAGTAATCTTACAGAGAGCCATTGATAGTATCAGTGAGTTGGAAGAGCACTACGGCAACCTCGATGAAGAACTGCTACCAGTCTTGGATGAGCGGCTTGATATGCCTGAAATCGAAATGGTTGAAAGTGAGAGCTATGATCAAGGCGATGACAGTGACGAGTTAATAGACGATGAAGTCCGTGAGATTTTTATTGAAGAAGCGGATGAAGTTCTTGAAGAAATGCACAGCTTGCTTCCAGAGTGGAAACAGGATCAGACGAATAAAGAGGCAATAAATACGATTCGCCGCAACTTCCATACCTTAAAAGGTAGTGGTCGCATGGTCGGTGCTACTGATATAGGTGAATTGAGTTGGGCAATTGAAAATATGCTCAATCGTTTGCTTGATCACAGTATTGAATATAGTCCGGCATTGTTTGTCACCACTGAAGAAGTCGCAAATATATTACCCAAAATGGTGAAGCAGTTTGCGGGCGGAGAAAGAACGCAATACCCAAGAGATTTAGCTGAGAGAGCAAATCGTATCAGTAAAGGTGAGATCATCACTGATATTCAGCCACATGAAGAGCAAACAGAGGAAGAGGCTGATCAAGCAGCAGAACAAGAATTATTTGATATATTCAAGCAAGAAGCTGAGGGTCATGTAACCAATCTTGAAATGTTTGCTAATCAACGTCAGCAAGGGATTACCCAGAGCCAAATCAGCGACAACCTTCTGCGTTCATTACATACCTTAAAAGGTGTGGCGCATATAGCTAATATTCAGTCGCTAACCAACGTGATTGTTCCGGTTGAAAGCTATTTCCAAGAGTTGAAAACTCGTGAGTTGTTAGCTGAAGAAGGCGATATGGCCTTAATCGATCATACCAAAGATTTGTTGAGACATATTATTAGTGCACCAGAGGATGATCAGGTAATTTCAGTTCATGAAGATGAAATTCTTCAGCAATTGTCGCTGCAACAAAAACGATTTGATGAGTCTGGTGAGTCAACTCAGGACCAAGGACGTGATCCGGAGCTGATAAAAGATATCTTCAACATCGCTTCAGATGTACTGGTTGATATTGAAAGCACTAACTTGCAAGAAACACCTGAGAAAGAGCGTTTAGAAAAGATCTCATATTTAATGGCGTCAGTTGATCGCCTGAAGAGCATTTTAGGTGAAGCAGAACTTAATGAGATTGAGCAGGTGGTATCTGCACTCAGTGATGCTTTACAACGTAATATGACAGCTAACAAAGTGGACACCTCAATCGGTGTTCTGCTGAATGAAACTTATAACCAACTTGAAAATCAATTTGATTGTCTGGCTGCTAACTTGTCAATCGCAGAAGCTAGTGACCTGGTTCAGGCGTTGCAAACCTGGAGTCCAGCTGAAGCCAGTTCAGGTTTAGAGCTGGAATTAGAGCCGGCCGCTGGAGAAGCTACTGCTGAGGATGAGAGCTCATCTGAAGTAGAGTTGGAGTTATCTGATGAAACCTCTGATGTTACCTCAGCTATAGAAACTTCTGAACAGGAAGAGAAGCCAGCAAAAGATGATAACAGTATTGAGTTCAGCCTAGATGAAGACTTCTTAACTGCAAAACCTGAAGAAAAGCCGGAACAAAAAGAAGCAAGTACTGAAGAAAAAGCAGCGACAGATGATAATTCAATTGAGTTTGAGTTCTCAGATGATTTCTTAGCTTCTGAGCCAGAAAAAGAAGAGTCAAGCAGTGAAGAAATCAAAGACGACTCTGATATCAGTCTAGAAGATGCAGCTGAGGAGCTTGGCTTAGATCTTAGTGAGGACCTTGACCTTTCAAAAGAGTTAGGTTCGGACGAAACTAGTGAAGTGACTGAAGAAACCTCACATGAAGAAGTGCAGCAGGAAGAAGCGACTGAAGAAGACTCAGTAGAGTTTGACCTCGAAGGTTTCGGTGAAGCAGCAGAGACAAAAGAAGACAGCGTTACTGAGCAAGAAGATACGGTTGATGAACAACCCGAGGAGCTTACAGAAGAATTCAGTGAAGATCTGAATGAAGAAGTGAGTGAAGAAGCTCCGGAAGAAGATACAGCGCAAGCAGTAGAAGAAGAGCTTAGTAAAGAGTCTGCTAAAACAATTAGCCTCGATCTTGATGTCGATGATGAACTTCTTGAAATCTTCAGTGAAGAAGCAGAAGAGCTATTTGATAGCGATGCAGCTCTACTGCAAAAATGGCGCCAAGAACCTAATAATGCAAAAATCATTGCTGAATTACAGCGTAACCTGCATACCTTGAAAGGTAGTGCGAGAATGGCTGGTTTCTCTCCAATCGGCGACTTGGCTCATGGCTTAGAAGATTTATATACAGCCATTACCGATCAACTATTCGCTGCATCCGATCAGGCTATTGATTTAGCTGAGCGAGCTGAGGATCAGTTGCTAGCTATATTTAATGCAAGAAATACTCCTGATCAGATTCCTTCACCTGAAGCCATGCTCGAGGAAATCCAAGGATTTATTTCGGCTCAGAAAGCTGGAAGAACCTACGTTAGGCCAGAAGCTGAAGCCGTTAAACCTGCAGAACCGGTAGAATCAGAGCAGCCAGTTGAAGAGGCTAAAACTGAATCGCAAAAAGAAGAGATAAAGAAAGAAAAGCCAGTTGAAGAGAAAGCTACTGCAGAAGAAGAGGCTGCTTGGAATGAGGAGCTTGCAGAGCTATTCTTAGGTGAAGCTTCTGAACTTCTGAATTCTTATGAAGAAGCTATTGAACGCTGGTCAGGTGATTTACATAATACTCAGCCCTTAAACTCTGCTATGAGAAATCTGCACACACTAAAAAGTGGTGCGAAACTGGCGGCGATCACACCAATCGGTGAGTTAACTCACAAGTTGGAAGGTGTTGTTGAAGCATTAGCAAGAGACCCTCGTTTAGGCAATAGCCGTTGGGCTGACGTGCTCCGTCGTAGTTATGATCAACTGCATGAAATGGTAGAGCAAGTCCGTAATGGTCAAATGCCGGCTAAACCAGCGGAACTATTACGCAAGCTTGAAAGTGAAAAAGCGGCGATTGAATCTCAACTAGACCAGATTGATAAGCGTGACTTGGCAGAATCTGGTGAGCAGGCTGAAGTCAAAATTGTTTCATTGGCTGACAGACAGAAACAGAAAGAAGAAGCAGCTAAAGAAGCGGCTAACCGGGATGTCATTCGTGTTCGCTCTGAAGTCCTGGATAATCTGGTTAACTTGTCTGGTGAGGCTTCGATCTTCCGTTCGCGTCTTGAGCAGCAAGTAGCTGACTTAAACTTCAACTTGAAAGAAATGTCATCAACGGTTGATCGTTTGCGTGACCAATTACGTAACCTTGAGATTGAAACTGAGGCGCAGGTTCTGTATCGCCGAGAAATTTCAGGGGTAGATTTTGATGAGTTTGATCCCCTAGAAATGGATCGCTATACACGTCAACAAGAGTTGACCCGAAGCTTACTTGAGGCTGCCAGTGACTTAATGTCAATTCAGGAGACTCTGGAAACCAAGGTGGGCGATGCTGAAGCAACGCTACTGGCGCAGGGCCGGGTAAATACAGAGCTTCAAGACCGCTTAATGCGCACGCGAATGGTACCTTTTAATAGTATTGAAAGCCGCCTGCGTCGTATGGTGCGTCAGATATCAACCGAATTGAATAAAGATGTTGATTTGGTACTTGAGTCTGAAGGTGAGATGGACCGTACTGTAATTGAGCGTATGGTTGCTCCACTTGATCACATGCTACGAAACGCAATCGACCACGGTATTGAGTCTAAAGCTGATCGTAAGAAAGCGGGTAAAGCTGAAAAGGGCACCGTACACTTGAGCTTGTCGCGCCGTGGTAATGAAGTTTATATCCAAATTCAAGATGATGGTGCAGGTATTCGTAAAGATAAGGTTCGTGCAAGAGCGATTTCTCAAGGCATGATCGACGAATCTTATAACCCAACCGATCGTGAGTTGTTCCGCTTAATTCTACAGCCTGGCTTCTCGACCGCTGAGACAGTGACTCAGATTTCTGGTCGTGGTGTTGGTATGGACGTGGTTCATAGTGAAATTCTACAGCTGGGTGGTTCATTAAATATCAGCTCGGAAGAAGGTCAAGGCACGACTATGACTGTTCGCTTGCCATTTACCCTGTCATCTAACCAGGCATTAATGGTGAGAGTTAAAGGCGAGCCTTATGCAATCCCGCTGTCGAATATCACAACGGTAGCACGAGTTAGTGCAAAAGAAGTTCTTGAGATTTACCAAGACAAAGACAAAACCTTCTCACATTTAGGAGAAGAGTTTGAGTTGCGCTACTTAGGACAAATCCTTGACCGTAACTCAGATATTATTCCACCGGTTGATGAATACGTACCAGTATTGATTATTCAAGGTGAAGACAAGCCGATTGCGGTTCATGTTGATGAGTTAATTGGTTCACGTGAAATCGTTGTTAAAAATATCGGCCGTCAAATTTCAACAGTACCAGGCATTTCAGGTGCGTCTATTCTTGGTGATGGTAGCGTCGTTCTGATTCTGGATATGCAGACGCTGGTAGACCGCTTCCACGAGTGGGATTTCGCACACGAAGCTGGTGTGGTGCAAGAAGCTCCAGTTGAGAATCGCATCCCTGTCGTGATGGTTGTGGATGACTCGATTACGGTTCGTAAAGTTACTGCCAGATTACTACAGCGTAACCAATTCCAGGTCATGACGGCAAAAGATGGTGTTGATGCAATTACCCAACTGCACGATGACATCCCTGATGTGATGTTGCTGGATATTGAGATGCCAAGAATGGATGGTTTCGAATTAGCAACCATTATTCGACACGATGAACGACTTAAGCATTTACCGATCATCATGATTACCTCGCGTACGGGTGAGAAACACCGTGAGCGTGCAGAGCAGATAGGCGTCAATCGCTATTTAGGTAAGCCTTATAATGAGGAAACTCTGTTGGGCACAATTGATGAAATGCTTAAGTTGGAAGACTAAAGGATTAAACAAGCTGTAATGAATACAATGTTGGTGCTGCTGGGCGCCTCAACAGGTGGCCCTGCAGCAGTTAAGGCTTTTATTGATGCCTTGCCTGATAAACCTTTACCGGTTTGTTTTGTTCTGGCAAACCACATTAATGAAGGGTCATTGCCAAATCTGCAAGCAATGCTTAATGAGCATCCATTTATTGATGCCGAAATTATCGATCAGTATAAAGATATAAAACCAGGCAAACTTTATATCGCACCGATTGATAAGAAGATTAGTTTTGTAGTACAGGGAAAGGTAATTCTGACTGAAGAAGCTTGGAGCAAACCTTATGCTCCGAATATCAATGAATTATTTGCCGAATCTCTTGAATTAAGAGATGTAGAAAAGTTAGCGATTATATTCAGCGGCATGGGCGAAGATGGTTCAAAAAATGCTGAACTGCTAACTGAAAGTGGGGTTGATATCTGGTGCCAGACGATTGAAAGCTGCATCCAGTCATCAATGCCGGAAAGTATGATGAAAACAGGACAGGTAACTTATAAAGATGATCCCGCAGGTTTAGCTGCACAGTTGGTCATTTTATTAGAAGCATTGTTTCCAGTTGACCAATACGCGTGAGATAAAGCATGACTGATACAGTAAAAGACGTTTATAGTTTTTTGATTCCTATGATTGAAAACAGCCTGTTGTTGCCGAATGCAACAGTGGCTGAAATCGTTCCATTCATGAATGTGGATCTAGCAAAAAATGCAGAGTCGAGCGATGACTGGCAAATCGGTCAAATTATTTGGCGTAATATCAAGATCCCAGTTGTTTCATTAGAGAGAATTCAAGGAAAGAAGGAACTTGGCGAGCTGCGTCGTTCTCGTATCGCAATTGTTTACACTCTTAACGGTAATCAAGAAGTGCCTTATGTTGCAATCATGGTGCAGGGTATCCCACGCTTGGTACCGGTCGATGAAGACAATGGCAAGATGCTGGAGGAAGACTTACCAACTGGTGTTAAAGCATGGGTTGACCTGGGTGGGCGAAAGGCGCTTATTCCTGACCTGGACTTAATAGAAAACATGTTGGTTGAGCGCGTTTAATTCCGGGATTTAATTCAAAAGATCTCACCCTAAAAATCTCCCCATAAACTATTCATGACAGAAACGGCAGCCAAGGCTGCCGTTTCTGTTCTGAGCACTCTAGGCCCAAGTTGAACGGGCTTGCAGCCATGCGCTTCAACCCAATTAATTTCCTCGTCACTGAAACCGCCTTCAGGGCCAACCCACAGTTGAATGTCAGAGTCTGTGTCTGCAATAATTGATTTGAAGCTCTGTTTGGCCTCAGGGTGCATAAAGAAACTGTTGTCATTAAGCTCGCTTAGAGCTGTCTGTAGTTTAATCACTGGGTGCAAAGTAGGGATAGAGTTTCGGCCGCATTGTTCACAAGCACTTTCGATAATTTTCTGCCAATGCTCCAGTTTCTTTTGCCAACGCTTTTCATCCAGTTTGACACCGCAACGCTCAGTAATCAGAGGAGTAAATTGTGATACTCCAAGCTCAACACCTTTTTGCAAAGTAAGCTCCATCTTATCACCGCGAGAAACACCCTGATATAGATGAATATTCAATGGGGATTCATTTGCAACAGCCACACTCTCCTTGATCTGCACGGTGACCAGGCTGCGTTCGATGGCGATAATCTCACTAAAATAGCTGTGGCCGTCACCATTAAACAGTTCTACCTGTTGGCCTTTGGTCATGCGTAAAACACGACTGACGTGATTACCTGCTTCTTTATCTAGCAAGACACTGTCAGAAATAGACAGTGATTGAGAAGTGTAAATACGAGGGATGCGCATTAACGTTAATCCTTAGTTGCTAACTGAATACCCTGCCAAGCGACGTCTGCCAGCTTATCAATTTCTTCTGGGGTAATGACATAGGGTGGCATGAAATAGACCACATTACCAAGAGGGCGTAAAAGAGCACCTTGTGACAAAGCGTGCTCATAAACACGCATTCCTCGGCGTTCTTTCCAGTCATACGGCGTGCGAGACTTTTTATCCTGAACCATCTCGGCGGCGAGAATCATGCCTGTTTGGCGCACTTCGGCAATATGAGGGTGATCGGCAAAATGGGCCGTAGCTTGGGCCATGTGTTGTGCCAAGACTTTATTGTGCTCAATCACCGGCTGGCTTTGGAAAATGTCTAATGTTGCCTTAGCAACGGCACACCCTGTGGCATATCCTGTGTAACTATGCGAATGTAGAAAAGCAGTCAACTTTTCGTAGTCATCATAGAAAGCTTGGAAAATAGATTCCCGGGTCAGCATTGCAGAAAGAGGTAAGAAACCAGCTGTTAGGCCTTTTGATACGCACATAAAATCAGGGCTAATTTCAGCTTGTTCGCAAGCAAACAAAGTACCAGTACGACCAAAACCAACCGCGATTTCATCGGCGATTAAATGCACATCAAACTCATCACACAGTTTACGTAACTCGGTGAGATAAACAGGGTGATACATGCGCATTCCAGAAGCACATTGAACCAGTGGTTCAATGATAATGGCAGCGACGTTTTTGTGTTCGCGCTCAACAAGCTCACGCATCTTCTCAAATTGACGTAAAGAATAATCATGCCAGCTCTCACCTTCTTCACGGAAATAGCAATCTGGTGATGGTGCTGTCATAACATCAAACATCAGCGGTTTATAAGGAGCTTTGTATAAGCCCAGATCGGAAACAGCCAGCGCCCCGGTGGTTTCGCCATGATATCCGCTTTCTAAAGCGATAAATTGTGTTTTCTCGGGCTTGCCTGCTAGCTGCCAGTAATGCAGACTCATTTTTAGGGCAATTTCGACCGCTGAAGAGCCATTCTCACCATAGAATACACGGTCTAACCCTTCTGGAGTCATGGCGACCAACTGTTCAGCGAGATCTATGGCTGGCTCATGAGTGAAGCCAGCGAAAATCACATGCTCCAGCTTATCTACTTGCTCCTTCATGGCATTGGCAATAATGGGATTACTGTGGCCAAACAGATTGACCCACCAGGAGCTGACAGCATCGATGTAACGATTACCGTCATAATCTTCCAGATAAACTCCATCGCCGCGCTTAATCGGCGTCATAGGGTAGCGCTCATAATCCTTCATCTGACTACAAGGGTGCCAAAGAACGGCTAAGTCACGTTTTTTTAGGGAAGCGTTATCCATAGGAATATATTGAAACCATTGAAAAATGATGGCGCCATTATCGCGCATTTGTAATTAAGACTCAAAGCAGTATCTGGAAATATATAACTGAAGATGGTAAAAGGAAATACAGTGCAATGTAATGAGATTGATAAATGGAAAAAACACAAAGCAATAAGGTAAAGCTTACTGGTGGTACTATATTTTTAATTATATTAGTGGTAGCTATCTTCGGTAATGCTCGCTCGAATCAGATAGAAAATAAAATCGATAAGCTTCAGGAATCAATGGATAGGCTTCAACAGAGCATAAATCATTTACATGGTAGGCTTGATGAAAGAGAACAGGTAAAAAACACAGTAGGTGAGTAATAAAAAAGCCGGCAAATGCCGGCTTTTTTATTACTCTCTAAAGCGAAACTAATAACGATAGTGTTCTGGCTTGTAAGGGCCTTCAACAGGTACGTTGATATAATCAGCCTGGTCTTGACGAAGAGTTGTTAAACGAGCACCGATTCTTTCAAGGTGCAAGCGAGCTACTTTCTCATCAAGGTGTTTAGGCAGGATATAAACATCGTTGTCATATTTATCGCCATTTTTCCACAACTCAATTTGAGCCAATACCTGGTTAGTGAAAGAGTTCGACATAACGAAGCTTGGGTGGCCTGTAGCGCAACCAAGGTTCACTAAACGGCCTTTAGCTAATAAGGTAATACGTTTACCATCAGGGAAGCGGATTTGGTCAACCTGTTCTTTAATGTTAACCCACTCGTATTTTTCCAGACTGGCTACATCTATTTCATTATCGAAGTGACCAATGTTACAAACGATGGCCTGATCTTTCATGCGAACCATATGCTCGTGACGAATGATGTCATAGTTACCCGTTGCAGTAACCACGATGTCGGCCTGTTCTACAACATTTGGGTCTTCCAGATCGACCACACGATAACCTTCCATTGCTGCTTGTAATGCACAAATAGGATCAATCTCGGTAATCCAGACAGTTGCGCCTAAACCGCGAAGTGATTGAGCAGAGCCTTTACCCACATCACCATAACCACACACGATGGCAATTTTACCGGCAATCATGACGTCGGTAGCACGCTTAATACCGTCTACTAGAGATTCACGGCAACCGTATAAATTATCAAACTTAGATTTTGTCACTGAATCATTAACATTAATAGCAGGGAACGGAAGTTCGCCACGCTTTTTCATTTGATATAAACGAGCAACACCTGTGGTAGTTTCTTCAGTCACACCCTGGATGTTGGCCAAAGTGCGTGAGTAAAAGTCATTGTCTTCAGATAACTTGAGTTTGATTGCTTTGAATAGCGCTACTTCTTCTTCACTTTTTGGGTTATCCAATACGGAAATATCTTTTTCAGCACGAGTACCAAGAATAAGAAGAGTTGTTGCATCGCCACCATCATCCAGAATCATGTTCGGAGAGCCACCATCATGCCATTCCATAATGTGGTGCGTATATTCCCAGTACTCATCCAAAGTTTCGCCTTTATAGGCAAAAACAGGAATGCCTTGGTCAGCAATTGCTGCGGCAGCGTGGTCTTGAGTGGAGTAGATATTACACGATGCCCAACGGACTTCTGCGCCTAATGCAATTAAGGTTTCGATCAGCATGGCTGTTTGAATAGTCATATGCAAAGAACCTGCAATACGAGCGCCTTTAAGTGGTTGTTCTGAACCATACTCTTCGCGCACAGCCATCAAACCAGGCATTTCGCTTTTTGCCATATCGATTTCTTTGTGGCCCCAATCAGCGAGAGCAATATCTTTAATGATGTGGTCAGTCATAATTTTCCCAGATTTTTTTTAGGCCCCTTTAAACCAAAAAAGATTTTAAAAAGGCCGTTCGGTGAGTGTAAAAATAAATAGGTTATAAGCCGGCGGCAGCGCGCAACTCTTCAGCTTTATCGGTTTGTTCCCAGGTAAAGCTGTCTTCGGTACGACCAAAGTGGCCATAAGCTGCAGTGGACTGATAAATTGGTTGCAGCAAGCTCAACATTTTAGTTAAACCGCGTGGGCGTAAGTCAAAATGTTCACGCACCAAGGAAACGAGTTTGTCTTCGCTAATTTTACCAGTACCGAAGGTGTTGATGCTGATAGACGTTGGCTCAGCAACACCAATCGCATATGAAATCTGAATTTCACAGCGTTCAGCAAGACCAGCAGCTACAATGTTCTTAGCCACATAACGGCCAGCATAGGCTGCGCTACGGTCAACTTTTGAAGGATCTTTGCCAGAGAAGGCGCCACCGCCATGGCGCGCCATACCGCCGTAGGTATCAACGATTATCTTACGGCCGGTTAAACCACAGTCGCCCATTGGTCCACCAATAACAAACTTGCCAGTGGGGTTAACAAAATATTTGGTCTTTTTGTCAATCCACTCAGTCGGCAAAACAGGTTTGATGATTTCTTCGATAACAGCTTCCTGTAAATCTTTAAGGGAAATGTCAGGGCTATGCTGAGTTGATAGAACTACCGCATCAATACCAACTGGCTTGTCATTTTCGTAACGAAAAGTCAGCTGACTCTTCGCATCAGGACGCAACCAGGCCAATTTGCCATTTTTCCGCAATTCCGCCTGTTTTTGCACTAGACGGTGTGAATAGGTAATCGGTGCCGGCATCAACACATCCGTTTCATTCGATGCATAACCGAACATTAGACCTTGGTCGCCGGCACCCTGGGCATCAGGGTCGTCGCGGTCAACACCCTGAGCAATGTCGGGGCTTTGCTTACCGATAGCATTCAATACTGCGCAAGATTCCCAATCGAATCCCATTTCGGAACTATTGTAGCCAATTCGCTTAATAGTGTTACGTGCAAGCTCTTCGATATCAACCCAGGCTGATGTTCCAACTTCACCTGCGACAATCACCATGCCTGTTTTGACCATGGTTTCCACAGCAACGCGAGCGTTAACGTCTTGCGCTAAAATGGCATCAAGGACTGCATCTGAAATCTGATCGGCAATTTTGTCTGGATGTCCTTCGGAAACGGACTCCGACGTAAAAACTGAATAATTGCTCATTTTGAGTAAGTTACCTTTTATTTATAGCAGAGTTACATAAACCAACGTTAATAACACTGAAATGCTGGTCAAAAAGTAGGCGGATTCTACACTGTTTAGCCGTCTAAATCACCTATTTTTACACCTTTGCCTGTGAATATCACATGAATAGAATCTGCTTTATTATAATCAGACTTATAGAGAAAGAAACTCAGAAAACGTTACAAACCGTAATAAAATCAATAACAGAAACCCTACACATAATAATGGTATACCACCAGCTATGGGCTGGTGGTAAATTAGATAGTTCTAAATAAAACTAAAGACATATCACCTATAACTTATCGGTATAATTGATTAGAATCGTAGGCAAGAGAAAACAAATAATGAATAGGATGTAACAAGGAACATGAATACGCCATTTAAGTACCGAAAACATAAATTTGACGAAGGTGAGCCGCTATCGCCTTGGCGCGAAAAAATTCATGAAGTGATTTTTGAAGCTGATACTTTCGCCGGTAAAACTTTTGATGTGGCTTTAATTATCACAATTTTTGTTAGTGTATTAGCTGTCATGCTCGATAGCGTTAAAGTGATTTCGGTAGAATACGGTAGTGTGCTGATTGCAGCGGAATGGGCGTTCACCATCCTCTTTACTATTGAATATATCTTACGCTTAATCAGCGTCCGAAAGCCTCTACAATATGCCAAAAGCTTCTATGGGGTGGTAGATATACTCTCAATTATCCCTACTTATTTAACTTTAATTATTGTCGACGCAAAGTACTTCCTTATTATTCGTATTTTAAGAGTGCTGAGAATATTTAGGATCTTTAAGCTGGCTAACTATATGGGCGAAGCCAGTCTGATGATGAATGCGTTGAGGAATAGTGGCACTAAAATCAGTGTGTTTTTGTATACGGTTCTGATGTCAGTGGTAGTATTCGGTTCTTTGGTTTATGTCATAGAAGGACCAGAGAATGGATTTTCAAGCATTCCAACGTCAGTATATTGGGCCATCGTAACCTTAACCACGGTAGGTTATGGAGATATCTCACCACAGACTCCGCTCGGCCAGTTTATCGCATCCTGCATCATGATTTTAGGCTACGGACTGATCGCCGTACCAACCGGAATCTATAGTGCAGAAATTACCCGCGAAGTCATGAAGAAAAAAGATGTCACGAACAATGCCTGCCCAGCCTGCGCCTATGAAGGGCACGATAAAGATGCAGATTACTGTAAGAAGTGTGGTACAAAGCTGTAAAAAAGTGTCCAAAAATTGAACACAAATCAAAAATGCATATAATACTGCCTTTTATAATAAAAAGGCTGGGATATGAAAAAAATACAATATGGAATCATGGCAGTAGTTCTGCCACTCACACTTGCGTTTGCTTATTACTTTTCACCTTCAAAACCACTGTCCATAGTAAAAGATATAGGTCAGTTACCAGTTGAGACATACATTGAGGGTATTGACGGTCAAAATACTATTGTGTTTAAAGAAAACCTGTATTTTTTCAAAGAAACACAACAAACTGGGCGAGAGTTATGGAGAGTGGATAAATTTAACAATGTAAGCTTGGCACTTGAGACCATACCAGGAAGAGAGTCAGGTAGAGTTGAAGCTTTTTTTAAGTCAGATACTACACTTTATCTCATAGTACAGGATCCGAATACCTATACTAGTCTAATATATTACCTCCAAGATACTCAGGGGGAATTCGTAAAGATTGATCCAGGGATGTACATCAACCCAAACAACCTAAAAGAATATAATGGTAAATATTTCACTCTCACCAATTTGGGAAATAATAGTGACAATACTATTGTGGAATTCGATGGACCTGATATTGCTTATTATACGATAACTGGGAGTAATTGGTTTTACAAAATAGAAGACTTTACCTACTTCAATAATGAAATTTATTTTAGTTTTAGTGATGACCCTTTAAGGGAGCTTCGCAAAATATCAGGCGGATCTGAAACAACGATTTATACAAGCAACCATAGAATACCGTTTTTGTTCACAACAATTGACGGCATATACATCATTGAAAGTAATTACGACACCACTCCTTCCACCTACGATCTGAGTTTATTACAAGATAACGAAATAATTCCACTAAAGAGTTTTAGCTCCATAGATTTTGGTATGAGCCAGGTTGTAGACGACAGACTAATATTATTGGCAGCAGGTACAGATAGCCAGATTAACCAATTATGGCAGTTCAGTGGGACTGAACAGAAGCAGATTACGGAGTATCAAGAAGAACATTTTTTGAGAATTGAAGACTTAGCCGGAAAGAACGGTGCGACGTATTTTTTTGAAGAAGGCTTTGATGGTAAGAAGTTAAAATATAGCGATGGTGTAAATCTTTATGATGTGATTACAGGGTATGATTACTCCAACTCACTTGGAAGTACGAGCCTACTGGAGCTGGGTGGTAACTTTATAATTAGTGGTAGAAAGAATCAGGAGGAGACAACCAGTCTAGCAGTTGCAATACTAGAAAATGGGGAGGCCACTGAAGTGCTACTTGATCAAAGTGTTTATTACTACCAGCTATTCATGATGGAAGGTGAGCTCTATGCCTTAGCCACAAAAAAAGATTCAACAATTGAACTATATAGAATTGATACGCAATTAAAAGTTGCTACATTAGAAATAGCATTTGAAGGAGAGCACGGTTGGTATATTGGGGTTGATGAGCCTAGCCACCGTACTTACCTAACTTATAGAGCAGTGGGAGAGTATGGTACCCCACTTTCAGTAATCGAAGGAGCATCAGTGCAAAAACTGCAGGTAACCAATGCTACTGGTGGGAGTTACCCTAGAAATTATACTGTTGTAAAGGATAAGACATATTTTATTGCAGAGCATGATGAGTTTGGTACCACAATTTGGGAATCTGATGGTTATGATGCACATCTGGTGGAGACAATCTATAACGAAAACTTAGATTATTTCCCCGAAATAATGTTTAGCGTAGATGGTCGGTTAATTTATTTTCAAAAAAATGTGAACAGTAGTAATTTGCAAGTCTGGGCTTTGAATGAGGATGGGCCGCAGAAAATTTCGCAAAATTCATATAATTATCTGCAAGCTTCGTTTGTCAATGATGGGACACAGTTATATTTTGTAGGTGGTTATGATGGAAGCAGTTTAAAATATTTGTGGAGGGTTACCCCTAGCCGAGTTGAGTTGATAGGTGAATTGGAATTTACTTCAACGGATATGGAGTTGATTAAAACACCACATGGAATATTTTTTACCACTGGTTACGACGAATACACAGGTGTATGGCAGTTAGATGGGGCTTCATTAATTGCAATTAACAAAAATGGATTGGAATTTTCAGCGTCTCACCATAGAAAGATACTTTGGGATTCAGAAAATGTGTACGTTAAAGAGTGTCTCAATGAGTACCATACTGTGGTCTATAAAGTTAATGGTGAAAATGGGTTAGAAGAATTAGATATTGGTGAGTTGTCTGGCAAGCGCTGTACAGATATTTGGTTTTTTCAGCTAGAAAACGAAAATGTTATTTCACTAATTGACCATGGCAGTCAATCAATGGGGGTTTGGGTATTAGAAGATGCCCAAATAGTCAAAGTTGATAGTTATGGGATACCTTCTTATACACACTATGTGGCGAAAGACTCAAGATTATATTTCAATGCTCGACCATCAAACTCAGGGCAAAACTACCTGTATGTTTATGAAAATGGGGAGGCTAAAAACCTGAATTTGGGACTAGTAAGTGATTTAAAGATAGCTAAAGGGACACAGGAAGAGGATGTTGACTGGTTATTTTATAAAGAGCAATACACTAACAATGGCTACCAACTTTATAAATATAATGGCACTAATATGAGCTTACATAACAGCATCTCAAATGACTATCGGGATATTTATAAAATCACTAAGGTTGATGACATTAACTTTATACAGCTTGGAAACTCCGGTGGTGATAATCAGTTGATTGCTATGGATGGCAGTGGTGAGTTAACTTATTTAATTTCAGATCAAAGTATAAGCTTCAGTACTGATGGCTCTTATGGAGAGAATCTTATGGATAATGGCCATGGGAAATGGCTGTTTATGCAAGGGTGTGACTATACCGTTGGTTGTGAGCCGTATTCATTAAATTTGAATCAGTTACCATCAGCAGGATTTACAACCGACAAAAATCACTATGTTGCTGGTTATGAGGTCGTTGTAGATGGATCCGAGTCGACTGATCCAGAGAATAGCATTATCGAATATAACTGGAAGTTGATTGGTTATGAATATGCGCGAATAGAAGGGAATGGTAATAAGCAGGCTTCAATCAAGATTCCATTAGTAGAACAAGATATTAATTTAACTATTGAGCTGGAAATTGTTGACGATGGTTATGATAAGAGTATCGCAACAAAACAGATTAGTGTTGAATTCAATCATCCGCCAGAGATTATTATAAATGCCCCTAGCTCTGCTGTAGAGGGCGCAGTTGTTAAGCTAAGTGCTGAAGGGTCAAGCGACGTAGAGGGAGAAATGCTTAGCTTTCAATGGAGTGTAGTGGAAGGCGACAATATAGTCTTGAACAATGTGAATCAGATGGTGGCATCATTCACGGTACCGAACTTAGAAGAGGATGCAGAGGTAACGGTGGCGGTTTCTGTAAGTGATACGGTGGGTAACATTTCTACTGCTGAGGCGAATATTTCGCTGCAAAAGTCGAGTGGAAATACCAATCCAGATCCAGAGTCTGGAGGTGGTTCAGGTGGCGGTGGCTCTACAAACTGGTTACTGTTGCTAATGCTTACAATGATAATGATGATAAGATTTGGTTATTATCGTAGATAAGGCAAGTAGCAAAAAAGGGTAGCCATGTGCTACCCTTTTTTATGTGCGTTATTAGGTTACTTACCTATTAACTTTTTAGTTCCTTGTAGATATTCTTTGCCTTTTTGTTGCACTGTTTCCGGGTCATTAGTTTCCGATGCAATGTGAACTTTCTCCAGATTTTCCTGAGTTTTGTCCAAGTGTTCTTCGATAAATTGGAGAGCATTTTCCAGGCTGTATGACATCTGATGAATTTCCGCCATAGTGTAGGGGGTTAGCTCGTATTTGATGCGACCCTCCAGCTGTGCATTGTATTTCTCAAGAATAGCGACTGCTTCGGCCATGGTTTCAGGCTTTTCGCCCTTGAAGTGTCGGACATCTGTTGCACGAGCAACTGATATTGTTGCTGCTACAAGAATTATTACGGTGAATGCTTTACGAATTGACATGCTGAACCCTTGTTGAGAATGATTGTTGTTTGCATTCTACTATTGGCACTACTATAGTGCCAAGTGATTCAGATCAATTCTTTGGTAGATATTTTTAGTAGATAACGTAAATGGCTAATTAGCGTTGTAACTCAGATGTAATAGACGCTAGAAGTCATCATCTTTGACATCAGTCCCATAGCACCTTTTATCGGTTTTGGTAGCTCTGCACCACCATGTTCAAGTGCGGTAGTGGCATGTTTAAGTTCTTCTTCGCGCATCTGTTGCAATATGACGCGGCTTTTACTGTCCTGAATCGGGAGTTTTTCAAGGTGATCATCCAGGTGGCGGCAGACCTGATATTCGGTTTCAGCAACAAAGCCTAAACTCCATTTGTCGCCGGCGATGCCGGCTAATGCGCCAATCGTGAAGGAACTGGCATACCAGAAAGGGTTGAGTAGACTTTCACGGCTACCAAGTTCATGAATACGTTCACTACACCAGGCAAGGTGGTCCACCTCTTCCTGTGCGGCCTGCTCCATCTTGTCGCGAACATTGGGTAGCTTGGCGGTCAGTGCCTGCCCTTGATACAGTGCTTGGGCGCAGACTTCACCGGTATGATTGATACGCATCAGGCTCGCGGCATGCCTCTTTTCCTGATAAGACATTTTGGACTCGTCAATGTCATGTGCAGGAGTTGGCCTAGGCTTGGCATCATAAATGCCCCGAGTGGTTTTCAGCGCTGAGTCTGCGACCAGACAAAGTCGATCAAAAAAGCTGTATTGGCGCATAGATCTGCTAAACTTAGTGGCTTCAAGGGCTACCATTGTAGCGATAAATGATAAGAAAGTTAATCTTGGCTTATCCAGGGGCGACAGCCGATTGGAGGGAGAGGTCAAGGATAGAAAAGATATAGAGACGGGTATATTAGTCATTATGGGCGAAACATTAGAAAAAAACGATCTGGCAATATTAATCGAATCCAAAAACCCCATCATTGTTATTGAGTCGCATGAAGAAAGCAGAGTCACAGAGCTGCTCACTAAAGTTGCAATCAAGCTCAAAAAGCCACTGTTTGGTTGGCATCTGACCGAGGGGCTGAGAAGGATTGAATTAACCAAGTCGCATTTCGCACCACTGGACAGTACTCAGAAGCCAGACGATTGCTTAAAGCATATAAAGCGCATGGAGCGACCTGGCATTTATGTACTCTATGATTTCCATCCCTTTCTTGATGAGCAGCACCCTGAGCAGATACGTTTAGTCAAAGATATTGCCCTACAGTTTCAAAAGCATCATCAAACCTTGGTACTGGTTAGCCACAAGTTGAAGTTGCCAGAAGAAATAAGACGTTTTTCTGCAAAATTTGATTTGCGTTTGCCGAGTCATCAAGAATTGGAAAAGTTGATTCATGCTGAAGCAACTCGTTGGGCGCTCAATAATCAAGGGCAGAAAGTTCGAACGGACAAGCCAACTATGCAACGACTAGTGCAAAACTTAACTGGACTGACGTTGAGTGACGCTCAGCAGATTATTCGTAATCTGATTTATGATGATGGTGCCATTACCGAAGATGAAATGGATAAGGTTAATCGCGCCCGATATGAATTATTGGATTTGGAAGGTGCGGTTCATTATGAATATGAGACTGCGCATTTTGCCGATGTGGGCGGTATGACAAAGCTTAAGCAGTGGCTGGAAATGCGCCGTAAAATATTTATCAGCGAACAGGACTTGGGCCTGGATAAACCGAAAGGGATTATGCTGGTAGGAGTGCAAGGCGGAGGGAAATCTTTAGCCGCAAAGGCAGTTGCTGGAATGTGGGGAGTGCCGCTGTTGCGTCTGGATTTTGGTGCGCTTTACAGCAAGTGGCACGGTGAAAGCGAAAAGAATTTACGAGAATCACTCAAGCTTGCTGAAATGATGGCGCCATGTGTCTTATGGCTGGATGAAGTTGAAAAAGGCATTTCAACGGGTGATAACGATGGCGGAACTTCGAAACGAGTTTTGGGCACCATGTTGACCTTTATGCAGGAAAACAAGTTGCCGATTTTTATTGTCGCAACCGCAAACGATATTTCTGCATTACCACCTGAGTTAGTGCGCAAAGGCCGATTGGATGAAATCTTTTTTGTCGATTTACCAGATCTTGATTCTCGCCAGCAGATATTCAGAATACATCTAAGTAAGCGCAAGCAAGATACTGAACTGTTTGATTTAGCAAAACTTGCTGAGGCTACTGAAGGCTTTAGCGGGGCGGAAATTGAACAGGCAGTCATCGCTGGTTTATATGCAGCGCATTATGGTGATAAGCCATTATGTGATGAAACATTGTTAGGTGAGGTTGCAGCTACCAGCCCGCTATCTAAAGTAATGGCAGAAAAAATGGTAGTGCTTAGGCGATGGGCTGAAGGTCGTGCTGTCGTTGCCAACTGATTGAGAGAATTAAAGGAGCCTCTAATGAAACTGATATATTCTACCGCATCTCCCTATGCTCGTACTGCAAGAATCTTTGTGCAAGAGCTTGGTTTAAACGAGCAAGTAGAAGAGGTCTTTCAGCATCCTTTTGAAAATCCTGCTGAATTGATTGAAGCTAATCCATTGTGCAAGGTTCCTTGTCTAATTGATGATAGAGGCGATGCGATATTTGATAGTCAGGTGATATGTGAGTATCTGGACTCTCAAGCTGACAATCGATTATTTAAAGCGGTTAGCAACGATTGGCATTTAAAGACCTTGTATTCTTTGACGCGTGGCTTATTGGATTCGGCTGTTGCCTGGCAGCAGGATAAAATGCGTGAGCTACAGGAACAGTCAGACTTTTGGCAGAAACGATTTATTAAAAGTATTGACCGAGGATTAGCTTATCTTGAGCAACGACTGGATGAATTGCCGAGTGATTTTTCAGCGATTCATATTAACTTGGTCACGGTGCTTGAATATTTAGGCTTTAGACATTCGGACTATCAATGGCAAACGAAGTTTCCACAATTGGAATCTTGGTGGCAAACGTATAAAGAAAAGCCTTCGATTGTAGCTACACAACCGAAGGCTTAATTATATAGCTTACAAAAAGTAGATTACTTTTTGCGCCACGAGCCATTCATATTGATGTAGTGGCCGCGCTGAGTTTTTTCCAGGTTTCGTTTCGCCGCGATTGCTTCAACCTCAGCTAAAGTAATGTTGGCTTTGCGAGCTTCCTGAGCATAGATAGCGCGTCTTTTATTGTTGATGTCTTGAACGAAAGAGCGGATTTCTGTGCTTGGATTTGAAATGACAATTCCAACATAACCTGTAGACATTTCACCAACCACACCTTGATCCTTCAAGTTACCAATATCCAGGGCCATGGCTTGAGCAGCTACCAAGAATGTGGCTAATAGTGTCAGTAAAGATTTTCGTAATAAATTCATAGTGGCTTCTCCTAAAATAACCCTGAGTCTTCACTCAAGGCCTTATCCAACTCACGTTCAACCTTAACCACAATTTCATGTTTAATGGTGAAGTCACCAATGATGTGGATAGGCTTATCTGGCGCTTCCAGCTTTACTGTGCAAGCAGTTGCCATAACAGAAAGGCTGGCTGCAGCAAGCAAAGTGGGTAATCCGATGTTTTTCATACTGGTTCCTTACACAGATAGTTAACTTACGATAACTCATATTGTACGAGCTTAACATGAATCATCACTGAATTTTGAGCAAATCCTTCTGTTTTAAATCATCCAATACAGGCGTCGCCATGTCTCCGGTTATCAGCATGGAGTAAAGCAGGTTAGGCAGGTTGCCACGCAAGGTAAGATCCAGCTTGATCGGGAAGCCATTATAAACATCGGGATTCGAACCTAGAGTATATAAGGTAATAGTGTAATCACCCTCACTGCTGTAATCGATAGTGCCGCTGAGTTCTTTATAGTGGAAATTCTCCATTGCCCGGAAGGCTATGTTGGCTTGTTTAGCCGCGTCAGTTTTCAACTTAAGAACTCCCGGTTTTTTGCTGATAAAAGTGCCATTAGTAATTTGCCGACTGTCAGGTTTAATGATGAGCGGCAGGATAATATCAAAGTCGCTGGTAACCGATAGTTTTTCACTCTCTAGCGCTGATAACAGTTTTTGCAGGTTGATACTGGATAGCATTAAGGTAAAAGGTTTGATTGATGTTTTGTGCATATCAAAACGTGGAATGCTAATAGTGCCCCCCAATAATTGACCGCTGATATCATGGAAACGATAGTCGGTAGCGGTATGCTCGAGCTTAAGATTAAGGTTGGTAATAGCGATACCAGCAGCGATTTGGATGCTGTCAACTTTGGCATTGACGGAGCCTTGCAAGGATGATTGCTTGCTCAGGTTGTCGGTAATGGTAGCTTTGTTAAGAGCCAACTTATCGTAAAGCAGGCTTAAATCATTGATGCTGAGATTGCCTTCGAAAAGGAGTTTCAGCGGATCGCCCGAAACTTTTTTGATATTGAGATCACCTCCTGTGACCTGTAATGCTGGGTAGGCATTTAAAAATGGCGTCCAACTTTTCAGGGTCAGCATCGGCAAGCTCGAACGATCAATCTGTAGGTCGTGCTCTCCAGTTTTAAGCTTATAGACATAGCGTATTGGAATGGTGTTTTGTGATTGCAGCAACGATCCTTTTGCAGTAAATGACTGCTTTAACAATTTCCAATCGAATTTACCGCTGACATAATCCACCGCAATATTATCAGTAAGATAACTGGCCTGATCAAACTCAAGCGCACCATTGATAGCTGCATTTGTTGCATCAGGACTAAGGCTACCTTTAACTTTACGTAATTTTAGAGGTTGTTTTGAAAGCGAAAACTCATTCGCGGAATAGTTGGCTTTGAAAATGTTGTTAGTAAGATTGATTTGGGCAGCGAACTGGTTGGCACTGACAGTTTCGTCGTTTAAAGCAAGTTTAAGATCGATCGGCTTAACCAATTTTAGGCTGAGTTTTTTAACGGTTGCAGTTGATGCTTGAGCTTTATTGGGCTCGCTTAGCGTGGTCGTCAGGTTTTGCGTCCAGTCTATTGCCCCTTGCCATTGGTGGGTTGGTAAATTAACGGTGTACCCTTTACCTTTCAGTATGCTGTTATCCAGGTTTAGATTTAACTGCTGACTTTTAAGTTGAAGATTGCCATCTTGCAAATGTGCTGAAGCATCGATATGAGCCTTAAGAGAGCTTGAGTTAAAGCTATTAACAGTATTGTGATAACTGATTTTAGGTAAATTAAGGTCTGCAATGATGTGAGCGGATGCTGTTTGCTCGGATGCAGCAGTCGTTTTTGCCAAGTCAAGATGGATACTGTCAATTGAAGTTGTGGTTTGCAGGTTTTTGTTGTTAGCAGTGAGCTCCAACTGGCCATTGGCTTTTAGAGATTGTGTTTCAAGATTTAAATCGAGCTGGGTATCGTCGCGAGCAACCAATTCAAACGTAACCTTTTTATCAAGCTTTTGCATATCTAAAGTTAAGCCGTATTCCTTAGCGTAACTTGGGACCTCTTGCTCAAACCATGCCGGATTAAATTGTACTGGGATTTCCAGTCTGCTGTTTGCTTGAAGTGTGGCTACAAACTGTTTGTCAGCGGTTTGCTGAATAGTGGTGGCCAGATCAAAACTGATAGTGTCGAGGTCAGCCGAATAAATTTGGATGAACGGAATTTGCTCGATTTCACCAGACAGGTCAAGCTGCCAGCCTGATTGAGATAAAGGTGATGCACTCAGGGTCAGTTGATTGTCGTTTTGTTGCACCTTTAGGTCGAGCAACTCAAGAGACTGGTTGCTGTGTTGAATCTTCGCAGCCAGATCAAAATTCAGACTCATCCATGCAATTTGGCTATTTAAGCGTAACTCGTTATCGTCAGCTTTGAACTGAATATCGGAAATCTGAAAGTTCTGTCCGACAAAACCTTGCAGTTCAACTTGCTCAATAGATAACTGATCGATCGGCAGATGGGGAAGGTTGATGGTCTGAGGTAGCTGAAAACTGGCGTTACTGGGTTTTTCCTCTGATGAGGATAATTTGATAATGGCTTTTTCAGCAGATACGTCCAGCAATTTTTGACGCCATAAAGAATAACGAAGTTCGGTATTGTTAAGTTCTATGGCAACCGTATTCGGTCCATCAATCTGTAGAGTAAGATGCTTAACTTTGGTTCGAGTCAGGCCTGGACGTTCCAAATCGAGTGATTCGAGTTTGATTGATGGTGGTAAAAATTTCGCCAGCTGACCGGGCACCCAATAGGGTGAAGTCCAATAGGCAATTAATAGGAGCAACGCCAGAGAGGCGCTGATCCATGCAATCCATTTTAGAATTTTTTTAATCAAATGAGGCTATCCATGTAGTGACTTAAAACGGTTCGGCCATAAAAAAAGCCCTAGACATAGTCTAAGGCTTTTTGATTATTGGTCAAATGAACTGGTTTTATTTTGCCTGTTCGCGTGCTATCGCTCGATGTCCAATATCAGTTCGGTAATAAACATTATCCCATGAGATTTGTTTAACGCCGGCATAAGCTTTGGTTTGCGCTTCAGTAACTGAGTCTCCCAGTGCTACCACACATAAGACACGACCACCGTTAGTTACGATCTGACCGTCTTTTTCTGCGGTACCAGCATGGAATACTTTAGCGCCAGACAGGGTATCAAGACCGTGAATCACATCGCCTTTATGGTAGCTGTCTGGATAACCACCAGCTGCCATAACCACGCCCACTGCTGCGCGCGAATCCCACTCGGCAGTGGTTGTGTCCAGCTTGCCACTGAGAGCCGCTAAACAGAGTTCAGCAAGGTCTGATTGCAGACGGCTCATGATAGGTTGAGTTTCTGGGTCACCAAAGCGGCAGTTATATTCCAAGACCTTCGGTACGCCATCTGCATCAATCATTACGCCAGCATATAAAAAGCCCGTGTAAGGATGACCTTCGGCAGCCATACCTTCTACAGTAGGGATAATGACTTGCTGCATGATGCGGTCATGCATTTCAGGCGTGACCACCGGAGCAGGGGAGTAAGCACCCATACCGCCTGTATTGGGGCCTGTGTCGCCATTGTCGCGAGCTTTGTGATCCTGAGAGGTTGCCAATGGCAAAATATTTTTACCATCAACCATCACGATGAAGCTGGCTTCTTCGCCTTTCAGGAATTCTTCAACCACTACACGATGACCGGCATCACCAAACTTATTGCCCGCCAGCATATCGTCAATCGCTTCATCAGCCTGTTCGATGGTTTGCGCAATAATAACGCCTTTACCAGCCGCCAGACCGTCGGCCTTAATCACGATTGGGGTACCCATCTCGCGAACGTAGGCTTTGGCTGGTTCGATTTCGGTAAAGTTCTGGTAAGCAGCCGTTGGAATCTTGTGGCGTGCTAAAAAGTCTTTGGTAAAGGCTTTTGAGCCTTCCAGTTGCGCCGCACCTTTGGTTGGGCCAAAGCATTTAAGGCCAGCTTCAGTAAAGGCATCGACTACGCCAATCACTAGCGGAGCTTCCGGACCAACAATAGTCAGCTCGACTTTGTTGTCTTTAGCAAAAGCGATTAAGCCATCAATATCTTCAGCGCCAACTGCAACCGTCTGCACTTTATCTTCCAGCGCAATACCGGCATTGCCAGGTGCTACAAATACAGTGTCAACGTTAGCGGATTGAGCAACTTTCCATGCCAAAGCATGCTCACGACCACCACTACCAATAATCAATACGTTCATATCAATTCCTATAGCAAACACTTATTAATGACGGAAGTGACGCATGCCAGTGAAGACCATGGCCATGCCATGCTCGTTGGCCGCTTCAATAATTTCATCGTCGCGAATCGAGCCGCCAGGCTGAATCACTGCAGTAATACCTGCTTCAGCCGCTGCATCAATACCATCACGGAATGGGAAGAAAGCATCAGATGCCATCACAGAGCCCTTAACTTCAAGGTTCTCGTCGGCAGCTTTGATGCCTGCGATTTTCGCACTATAGACACGGCTCATCTGACCCGCGCCAACACCAATAGTCTGGCCATTGCGTGCGTAAACAATCGCGTTTGATTTAACGTATTTCGCCACTTTCCAGCAGAACATCAAATCACGCATTTCTTCTTTGCTTGGCTCGCGCTTGCTGACAATGCGTAAATCGTCTTCAAAAACCATGCCGAGGTCGCGATCTTGCACTAACAGGCCACCATTGACACGTTTGAAGTCGTGTGCGGTAAGTGATGATTCCCATTCGCCACATTCAAGTAAGCGAACGTTTTGCTTGCTGGCAACAGCCACTTTAGCTTCTGCAGACACTTTTGGCGCGATAATCACTTCGACAAATTGACGGTCAACGATGGCTTTAGCTGTATCGCCATCCAATTCGCGGTTAAAGGCAATAATGCCGCCGAAAGCTGAGGTTGGGTCAGTCTGGAAAGCTAATTCGTAGGCCTGTCCAATGTTATCAGCAATCGCCACACCACATGGATTGGCATGCTTAACGATAACGCAAGCTGGTTCTTCAAAGCTTTTTACGCATTCAAGCGCAGCATCGGTATCAGCCACATTATTAAAGGATAGCTCTTTACCCTGAATCTGTTTGGCGGTCGCCACGCTGGCTTCCTGTGGATTGTGCTCAACATAGAAAGCAGCAGTCTGATGCGGGTTTTCGCCATAACGCATATCCTGCGCTTTCTTGTATTGCACAGAATAAGTCGGCGGGAATTCGCTGTTATCGTCAGCTGCCTGCACACCAAGATAGTTGGAGATCGCTGCGTCATAACGAGCGGTATGCGCATAAGCTTTAGCCGCTAAACGGAAGCGAGTCGGTAGATCAACGCCACCATTATCAGTGATTTGACGTGCCACTTCGGTAAAATCATCATTTTCAACGACGATAGTCACGTCTTGATGGTTTTTGGCGGCAGAACGAACCATGGTTGGTCCGCCAATATCAATATTCTCAATCGCATCAGAAAGGGTCGCATCGGCGCGAGCAATAGTACTTTCGAAAGGATAGAGGTTCACGACCACAAGATCGATACCAATGATGTCATGTTCTTGCATGACGTCATCGTCCATACCGCGACGACCCAGGATAGCGCCATGAACTTTAGGATGTAAGGTTTTAACACGGCCATCCATCATTTCAGGAAAGCCAGTGTAATCCGCAACGTCGGTGACTGTGATGCCATTGTCGCGCATCAATTTTGCAGTACCACCAGTTGATAATATTTCGATGCCTTTATCGGCAAGGGCTTGGGCAAATTCAACTACACCAGTTTTGTCAGAAACGCTAATCAACGCGCGCTTGACTGGGCGATAGTTAGACATGGTAGCTCCTTAAAAAATTTAGGGTTCTGATACGAACCCTAATTTGAGGTGACTGTTTGTGTTACAGAAGATTGTAGCGTTTAAGCTTCTTACGCAAGGTTCCGCGATTAAGACCTAAAACCTGGGCGGCTTTAGTCTGATTGTTGCGCGTATAGTCCATAATGGCGCGTAACAATGGCTCTTCAACTTGCGTTAGAACCAAGTCATATACTTCGCTTAGCGGCTGACCATGCATCTGCTTTAAATAGTTCTGCATTGACATGGCAACGTGCTCACGCAAAGTTGGGTTTGATGCAAACGAGTTACCGTCTACAGGGTTGTCTTGGTTGTTACTTTCTCGAGTTAGATTTGTATCAAAGATAGTCATGCTGCTATAGCCTGTTGCTTTTGTTCAAAATAACGGTCTAAAACGCCCAACTGTTCAGTACCATCGTCGATGGCATTGAAGGTTCGACGAAACTCATTGGCATCTGCCTGTTCTTGCAAATACCAGGAAACATGTTTGCGTGCGATACGAGGACCCATCACAGCGCCATAAAACTCGTGCAAAGCGGCGATATGGCCGAGTAACACCTGACGCACTTCCTGCCAGCTGGGTGGTGTCAGTTTCTCGCCAGTCTGCAGATAGTGCCAGACTTCGCGAAAAATCCACGGGTTACCCTGTGCGCCGCGACCAATCATCAACCCATCAACGCCAGTGTAATCCAAAACAAACTTGGCTTTTTCGGGGCTGGTGATATCGCCATTGGCAACCACTGGGATGGATACTGATTGCTTAATCGCTGCAATCGTATCGTACTCAGCGCTGCCCAGATATTTATCGGCGCGGGTGCGGCCATGAACCGCCAGCGCCTGAATGCCTGCCTGTTCCGCGATCTGCGCAATCTGAACACCGTTACGGTTATCATGATTCCAGCCAGTGCGGATCTTAAGAGTGACCGGAACCTCAACCGCGGCCACAACGGCATTCAGGATGTCTTCCACCAGTTGCGGATCTTGTAAAAGCGCTGAACCAGCGGCCTTTTTACAGACCTTCTTGGCGGGACATCCCATATTAATATCGATAATTTCAGCACCATTTTGCACATTGTATTGCGCGGCCTGAGCTAACATATCTGGCTCAGCACCGGCAATCTGCACAGAGCGGATGCCTGGCTCTCCCTGATGATTGCTACGCTGGATACTCTTTCGCGTATTACGAAGCTTTGGATTGGCAGCGATCATTTCAGAAACGGTCAGGCCAGCCCCAAGCTCTTTGCAAAGTTGACGGAACGGACGATCAGTCACACCCGCCATCGGCGCCAGGATCAACGGATTGTCTAGTTGATAAGGACCAATTCGCATAAGCGCCATCAGGGTTGAATTTAAGGTGGCCGATCATACACGCTTTAAATTGTTTTTTGAACGGAAATTGTATAAAAAAGCGTCAATTTTTTGCTTGACAATAAAGAGTTCAAAGGCTTATGGGGAAAGCACTTATCAAATGTCAATTTAGTTGTTCGTTGTCCCTTGCCCACAAAATCATGGCTTATAGTATGTAGCAATCAAAATGTGTGGCTGAAGGGAATCCCTTCGAAGGTAGGTTAATCTCAATCAATGCAGAGTGCGGTCAACAGCACCAAACCTACTGAACCAATTTTACTTGGTAGCCACTATAATGCTCAAGGCTGCTGGTGAAGCTGAAGCCTATTTGTACCGATTGGTTCGGCTGGATCAGGGCATTATGGTTCACTTCGGGCAGATATTGCTCGGGTGAGTAAATCGGGCTTTTGAATTGATTGCCTTTAATATCGCTCAAAATAACCTGAATTTTAGGGAACGGTTGGGCAAAGTTGGCTAAGTTCTTTAATACCATGCTAACTTCTTTTTGCCCTCCAGGGTTTTCGGAGACATCAATTGAGCTGACTCGATATTGCTTCAAGTCTTGCAGCGGCGGTACTACACACTGGAATACTTTACAGGAAGTCTGCAGTACGGGACGCCAGCTGGTATCTTGTGATAAGACCATTTTATTGGGCCAAATATAGAGAAACCATAGCGCAATAAAAATCATGATTAAGCCAGCAACTGTATAGAAGAACCATTTAAAAAGGTACGGAGCCATGCTTGGAGTGGCTTCTATCGCTAGCTCGTAATGTTCGCTTTTGTCTTCGTCGGTTAACTCTGGGATAGACTTGTTAATGATCTTGTCTTCTGCCTGTTCAACCGTATCCTCCATTTGTGCTTTTTGCGTTTCTTTATCAAGCGACACCAAGGAATCGGTGGCTAGGAATAAAGAATGACAATTACCACAACGTACATGCCCGGACGCCACCTCAAGGTGCTCGCGACGCAATTTGAACACTGATTTACAGTGCGGACAGTTGGTTAAAAAGGTTTCGCTCATAGATCTGAAATGACTACCCCATAGAACAGCTTAAATAATAAAAAGCTCAAAACCACATGGTTAAGATTTTTTGGTTCCTGATAAACGCGCCCAGTCTTCCTGAACTTTGGCATCATCCATCTCGAACCATTGACTGTAAAGGCTGTTTAATTCATCAGCCTGAGTTTCAAGCAGGCCTGATAATACCAGATTACCGCCGACTTGCACCGAATTTGCAATAGATTCTGCCAACTGGCGCAAAGGTTCGGCCAGAATATTGGCAACCAGAATATCTGCCTGAGGTAGCTCTACCTGTTCAGGCAGACCTAACACCAGTCGGTTACTGTGAATGCCATTACGTTCAAGGTTTTGCTTGGTGGCTTCTATCGCCTGCGGGTCAATATCGACCGCATAGACTTTTTCTGCTCCAAGTAGCAGAGCGGCAATGGCTAGAATACCGGAGCCACAGCCGTAATCGATGACTGTCTTGTCGGTCAAATCTGCTCCATCAAGCCACTGCAGACACAATGCGGTTGTCGCATGAGTTCCGGTGCCAAAAGCCAAGCCTGGATCGAGCTTGATATTCACCGCATCAGGCTCAGGCACTTCACACCAGCTGGGCACGATCCAGACCCGCTCGCCAAACTGCATTGGCTTGAAGTTCTCCATCCATGAGCGCTCCCAATCTTGATCGCGAATAATTTCCCATTCGTATTGCTCACCAATATGCTTCGCAAATTCATGAGACTGAATGTCGCTGTCGATGGAGTTTGTGTCAGTATCAGCCTCAAATAGCGCTAATACCACAAGATGTTCCCATAGCGGTGTTTCGCCTGGTTTCGGTTCGAGAATAGGTTTATCTTCGGCATCCAGAAAGGTTACCGCCAGCGCCCCTAGCTCCATTAAATAATCACTTAATGAATCAGCATCAGGGTTTTTGTAATCGAGTTTGAGTTGAATCCAGGCCATGCAGAGTCTGTGGGTATTGAGTTTGAATGTATTATAAGAAAATATCAAATAAGTGATAGTTAATTATTGAGCAAAAGCTTTAAGTTGCAACAGGGTTTGAGATAGTGTAATTTTGCAAAGTCCATATATTTATGGCACTAATAAAACTTATAAATAATATCATATAGCAGGGAGAATCTAATGAAGTTTCTATCAATATTGGCTTTTAGTTTGTTTTTACTGAGTAACTTGTCTCAAGTCGCTCATGCAGATGAGGTTGTAGAGTGCAAACCTACCCCTCAAGGCAATATGACATGTTTGATGAGGGGAGATGACGGAAACCTTTATGTAAAGACATTTTATACAAGAGAGCCGTAAGGATTTGTCTTTATGAATAAAAAAATATTAATGTTTTTAATGCTAGCAGCAATTACTGCTAGCTTTATTCTTTTTATCTATGAGGATGAAAAAAGCGGAAAGAAATTAGCTGTACCTTCTAAAGAGGTAGATTTAGAAGTGTCGCCAAAGATTGAAAAAGAACAAAGTGAAGTAGAAAAGCCGTCACACCATGAACCGAAAATGGCGAATAACAAGAAAGAAACGAATGAAGGAAATCAAGGTAAGGCTCACGACTCTATGGCGGTTAATGAGAATAATGGGATGCATCTTGATGATCAAGCTGGTTATGAGGAGGCAACAGTTAAGTATGACGGTGATTACCGAAATGACCTACTCATACGTTTTACGGAAGATGATTTCGAACAATTTTTTGCTGAAAAAAAACTGCAAGTGAATCAGGTTCAATGCAAAGATGCAGTGTGTGATATTGAATTTTATTCTACCGTGCCACTATATAACGACGAGGATTTACGCAATGACCTTATTCTGGATATTGCTATCAAACTAGGGGCAGAGGGATTATTAAGTGAACAAAATAAAATCTCCGATCCAGAAAGCAATTTTGAGAATATATCTTTTAGAATAAGGATGGATGAAGATAGTTAAGAATGCTTTTCCAAATTTGGTTCGACTTTATATAAAGGCCTCATCATGTCGGAAAATCTTGTCGTTGCGAGCATTGGAAAGGAGTTCGTATGGGAAGAGATTAAGGTAAATCCTATTAACAGATTGTCATGACTAATAATCTCTCTCGTAATGACGTTTAATTGTAAAATGAGAATTTGCGGCTATTTTGAGGGAAAGAGCCGGATCTACTAATCGGCTCATTGTATTAGAATGGGTAACTTGTTATAACTTAAGTAAGGCTGACAGAGAAGTTAGTCGCCTTCACCAAGAGTGAAGGCTGCATACGGAACAAGGAGTCATTATGTCGCTTAAGGACAGCGTAAAGGATGTATTGCTCGAGCAGATAGAAAGGCTCGAAGGTCGTGTCGATCATTTCTATTTAGATTCTGTTGGCAAAGTAACCATTGGCATCGGTCATCAGGTTACTTCTGAAGCCGCCGCCGCAGAACTTCCCCTGTATATACCTCGAATGTTTGGCTGGTGGTTGCGTAAGGCTACCGCTGAAGAGAAACAAGCCGAATACCAGTTTGTGCAATTGAATGGACCTGACACTCTGTACCGCTATAAAGCCAGCTACTACAAGCAATTTACTCGACTGCTCATGCTTGATGAGGATATCGATAAATTACTGCTAAATCATATCAAAAGTTTCCATAGTGAATTATCCCGGTTCTATAACCGAAAGAACGGCTTTTACAGAGACTTCGACAAATTTCCCGATGAAGTGCAAATGACCTTGTTCGATATGATTTTTAATTTAGGCATGACCAACTTACGTTCAGCTTGGCCGAAGTTTAATGGCGCTATTAAAATTGAAGACTGGAAATCTGCAGCAGAAGAATCGAGTCGCCGACAAGTGTCGTCGGCACGAAATGATTATGTACGGGATTTATTATTAACGGCTTATCAAGAACAACAAGAGATTGAGGCAGGTAAATCTAAGGCTTCCTAGCCTTTATTCTTTAAAGAAAAAAAGCCGCTCGACTGATTCCAATAAGGCAGTGAGCGGCTTAATGAGGTGCAGTAGTTACTTAGCTAAAGAAGCTTACTCTTTCTCAGCAAACATATGCTGTTCCAGATAGTGAATATTCGTACCACCTTTCTGGAAATTAGCGTCAGCAAGAATTCGTTTTTGTAATGGAATATTAGTCTTGATTCCATCAATAACGATTTCTTCTAAGGCCATCTGCATACGCGCAATAGCAACTTCACGAGTTTCACCATGCGTGATCAATTTACCGATCATTGAGTCGTAGTAAGGCGGCACCTTGTAGGTTGCATAAATATGCGAGTCGATACGAATACCAGGGCCTCCT
The DNA here is from genome assembly GCF_048265365.1 of Kangiella sp. Lineage (NCBI taxonomy): Bacteria > Pseudomonadati > Pseudomonadota > Gammaproteobacteria > Kangiellales > Kangiellaceae > Kangiella > Kangiella sp. Next base: position 166,551 of record NZ_JBLXBT010000001.1, on the reverse strand, counting down.
GGTGCATGATAACGCTGAATAACGCCCGGTGATGGTATAAAAGTATCCGGATCTTCTGCGTTAATACGACATTCAATCGAATGACCATTCAACTTAATATCTTCTTGCTTGAATGACAGAGGTTGGTTACTGGCAATACGCAATTGTTCTTTGATGATATCAACGCCGGTGATCAGTTCAGTTACTGGATGTTCAACCTGAACACGGGTGTTCATTTCAATAAAGAAGAACTCACCTTTTTCATACAAGAATTCAAAAGTACCGGCACCGCGATAGCCAATTTCTTTACAGGCCTGAACACAACGCTCGCCAATATGACGACGCATTTGTTCAGAAATACCTGGAGCTGGAGCTTCTTCAACTACTTTCTGGTGACGACGCTGCATCGAACAGTCGCGCTCACCTAAGTAAATAGCATTGCCGTGGCTGTCTGCTAAAACCTGAATTTCAATATGACGTGGGTTTTCCAGGAATTTCTCCATGTAAACCATGTCATTATTAAAAGCAGATCCAGCTTCAGCTTTAGTCAACTCAATTGCTTTGACTAATTCGCTTTCTTTGCGTACTACGCGCATACCACGACCACCACCGCCACCGGCAGCCTTGATGATCACCGGATAGCCAATGCGTTTTGCCATGGCTATATTTTCTTTTTCGTTGTTACCTAATGGACCGTCTGAGCCAGGCACGCAAGGTACACCGGCTTTCTTCATCGAAGCAATTGCAGAAACCTTGTCGCCCATCAGGCGGATGGTATCTGCCTTGGGACCGATAAAGGTAAAGCCGCTTTGCTCGACCTGCTCGGCGAAATCAGCATTCTCGGCAAGGAAGCCGTAACCTGGGTGAATACCAACGGCATCGGTAATTTCTGCTGCCGAAATAATCGCAGGGATATTCAGGTAGCTCAATTGCGCTGAAGCGGGACCGATACAGACTGACTCATCGGCCAGACGTACGTGCATCAAGTCTTCGTCGGCGGTTGAGTGCACGGCGACGGTCTTGATTCCCAACTCGCGGCAGGCACGCAATATGCGCAAGGCAATTTCACCGCGATTGGCTATGACCACTTTTTCTAACATATTCAGTGTCCTATTAATTCATCGGGCTAATTCAAGCCACAGGATTTACTCAATGATGAACATTGGCTCGTCATATTCAACAGGCTCGCCATTGGATACAAGGATTGCTTTAACCGTACCGGTAACATCCGATTCGATTTGATTCATCATTTTCATGGCTTCAACAATACACAGAACATCGCCTGCTTTAACTTGTTGGCCAACCTGGACAAAATCTTTAGCGCCTGGAGATGGAGCAGCATAGTAAGTACCGACCATTGGTGAGCGGATAATGTGGCCACTCATTTCAGGCTCAGCAGCTTCAGCAGGAGCACTCTCTTGCTGTGGTGCTGGTGCTTGTTGCTGCGGTGCTGCTTGTGGGACTGAGTAATGAATTGGCGCAGGTGCGCTAGAGCTGTGGCGCGAAATACGAACCGACTCTTCGCCTTCTTGGATCTCAAGTTCGGCAACGCCTGATTCTTCGACCAATTCAATTAACTTTTTAATTTTTCGTAAATCCATAATCACTACCTATTAATGTTGTAGGGTTTTAATGGCTGCATCAATGGCGTAGCGGTAGCTGTCCGACCCAAAACCGGCCACCACGGCTTGCGCAACATCACTAAAATAAGAGTGACGTCGAAAAGCTTCGCGGCGATGGGGATTGGATAGATGCACTTCAATAAAAGGAATATCGACTGCTAACAGAGCATCACGTAAAGCAACGCTGGTATGAGTGAAAGCAGCAGGGTTGATAACAATTAGCGACACATTGTCGGTTTTTGCATGCTGAATAGCGTTAATCAGCTCAGCTTCTGAGTTACTTTGCAGGCTTGAAAAGCGTAAATTTGCAGCTTCCACTTGCTTTTTAGCGGCCAGATTGATGCTCTCCAGGGTGTCACTGCCATAAACATCAGGCTCGCGCTGACCGAGAAGATTCAAATTTGGACCATGTAAAAGCAAAATATGAGACATATAAGTACCAAAGCAAGAGCAAAGTAACAGTAAAGTTAGCTTATTTTCGGTTATTTTCGCTGAAAAGCCAGTTTATCGACTTGGAACGCTGATTTAAAGCCGTTCCATTGTGACGCAGTAAGCAAAAAATAAGATGGTGCATTTTACAGTAAGTTAGACGCAAATAACCACATTTAATCTTAATGGTCGGAGTAGTAATAAAGTGGCTTGCTGATGCGGGATTTAGTTCAATAAAAAAATGACCAAATGAATAATTTTACATTTCAATAGAATCTGCTAGTGTAGTAGATGCGTATAAATTTTATACAGCACAAAAAGGCATCAGACTTTTACGGAATGACAAAGCGGAGATGACACATTTACACGGATTCTCAAGCGAGCAGTAAAGAGAGAACAAGAAAGGGAGTACTTAACGATGTCAAAGTTACCAAAAGTGCTACATTTGGTTCAAGAGCTGGAGTTTGACGAACCTTATTTAGCAGTATTAAAAGATGCTGGCTATCAATGTTATGTCGGAATTGATAGAAAACATCTTCTCAAGCAACTCGAAGCTGAAGAGTTCGACCTGCTGATTATAGAGTGGCGTAATGACGACACCACAGTTTGGATGTTAGAACAGGTTCGTGAATTCTTACAATGGCATGGGCCGATACTCTTTATCGCCGATAAAGATGATGAGGAAGGATTGCATCAAGCCTGTGCACACCATCGAGATAATTTCCTAACCCGCCCCATCCAACCCAATACGTTACTGAGTTGTGCCAATAAGTTGGTACAAAATGCCCGTTATACCATGCATCAGGATTGTTTTGAGTTTGGCCCATATCAGGTTTCTTTGGGGCTCAAAGAGATTTCTTTGAAAGGAAAACCGATTAACCTCACCTCAAAAGAGTTCGAGCTGGGTGCCTTATTCCTACGCAACCCGGGACGCCTCTATTCAAGAAAGTTTCTGCTAAAGAAGATATGGGGCATCGATTGCGACATCAGTACGCGAACGGTGGATGCTCATATCAGCTCATTACGAAAGAAGCTGAATATTAAAGGTGATGGTCTGTATCGGATTAAAACGGTTTATCAGCATGGATACCGCTTAGAGCTACTAGAAGAAACAGAAGCTGTGGCTTGAAAATTTGCCATAGTAGATTGAGTTATTAATTTATCCGCCCATGGCCTTCCTTGTGAGAAGGAAGAGCCATGCTTTTGCTTAATAGCTACCCAGTAAAGATTGCCTCCCCTCAACTTATCTAACATCCTTCATTGTATTTGCTTATATCTTACAAGGCCTGCCATAACTTTAATTTATGATAGAGATGAAAAAAGATCGTTTTTCTTATCTGAACGAAATTCATACAATGCCCGCCTTCATGTTATTGATTAGTTTGGGCAGGGCATATCATGACAAAACTACCTCAGAAACAACTGGCGATGGCAGGGTTAATCCTGGCAGTCGTACTATGGTCGGCATCTTTTGTAGCGATGAAGTTAGCTATTGCCGAGTTTGGGCCGATTATGACGGTATTCCTGCGCATGATACTGGCCACCGCCGTACTGATCTTCTTTTTGCCGCCAATGGCCAAAAAGCAGCAATATCAGAAAGGCGACTGGTGGCTACTGCTTCTATTAGCGTTGTGCGAGCCGTGCCTCTACTTTATCTTTGAAAGCTATGCACTAACCTACACTACCGCCTCAGAAGCCGGCATGGTCACAGCACTACAGCCGCTTCTAGTGGCAGTGGGTGCTTACTATTTGTTGAAAGAGAAGCTCAATAGCCGCTTGCTAATTGGCTGTGTTATCGCGGTTGTTGGCGTCGTTTGGTTAACACTGGCTGGTACCTCCAGCGAACATGCTTCCAACCCCATGCTGGGTAACGCCCTTGAGTTTGGCGCCATTTTAGCGGCAACTGGCTACTGTTTATTGGCGCGTAAACTAGCGCAACGTTATTCGCCAATATTCTTAACATTACTGCAAACTGTGATGGGTAGTATTTTCTTCCTGCCGTTAATTTTCGTGCAAGGTGCACCATTAAGTTTTGATGTATCAGCCGAAGCAGTCTTGGCCATCATGTTCCTCGCCTTCGGCGTCAACATCTTCGCCTTCACCTGCTACAACTTTGCATTCAAAACCATGCCGGCAAGCCAGGTCGGTAGTCTTATGAACCTGTTACCACTAGGTACCTTGTTCTTTGGTTGGGCCTTATTAGGCGAAACCCTCAACGGCGTACAATATCTAGCAGCAGGACTGGTCCTGTTTGGCGTCATCTGGTCACAGACCAAACCACGTCAGAAAACAGTCTTCATCGAGCAAGAAATGGTTACTCGTTCATTGCGTGATAAGGCAAAGCAAAAAATCCGCAACAGTTTTGGCTTAGTAAAAACCCCTTAGTGTGTAATAAGCCAAGGAGAAAGCCGGCGTAAGCCGGCTTTTTTTTATGAAAGTTAGTTTGCAAGGAAGTTGGAATGAGTTTATGAATCCGAGCGAAGCCTTCTCTTTGAGTGGCTTTTACGGTCACTCGCTTTCGCGGAGATGAAAAGAGGTGAAAACCTACAACCCAAACGCCGCTTCAATTCTCCTTACAAAAACATCCGCTTCTTCAAAGCCATTAGCTCTGTATTGAGGAAGTTCATTTCCTTGCAGGTCGAAAAATATAATGCTGGGCAGGCCGAGTATTTTAAAAGCGTTCATGAGTTCGACATCCTGTTGATCATTGGCGGTGACGTCTGCCTGCAATAACAGTGTATTGCTTAAGGCATCGTGAACGGCTGCGTCAGTAAATACAAGGGCTTCGAATTCATAGCATGACGCGCACCATTCGGCGAAGAAATCGACCATCACGGTTTTACCCTGAGCGTTCGCTTCGGCGACACGTTGCTCCAGCTGAGATAGAGTTTTAATTCGTTCAAATTGAAGGTGCGGCTTAGAGCTATCTGTCAGTGTGCTTGAGGATTTCATCTGGGCTGGGCCTTCAGCCATCTCTGAGTATTCTGTGGTCATCATGGAGTACGATTGGCCAAGCGGTTGTAACAGGTTGCGGTTACCTTGCGCGCCGCCAATTACTAGTAGTGCTCCGTAAATCATTAAGGCTAGACCAAGTCCGGCAAAAAGATTTCTCCAGCCAAGATTAGGAAGCTGGTTCTTGAGCAGGTAATAACCCGGAATCAGTGCCAGTAATGCCCAGCCATACATATAGATACTGTTTGCCAGCAGGTGTTTTACCAAGTACAAAGCAACGGCCAACATGGCGACACCAAACACCGCTTTTATGGCGTTCATCCAGTTGCCAGCTTTTGGCAAGAAACGGCCTTCAGTGACGGCAATCAGGATTAACGGAATCCCCATTCCAACACCGAGTCCATAGAGTGAAGCAGCGCCTAGAACCACATCGCCGGATTGTGCGATGTAAATTAATATGGCGATCAGTGGCACAGTAACACAGGGTGAAACAATCAACGCTGAGATTGCGCCCATGATGGCGCTGCCAATATAGCTGCCTGATTTTTGACTATTGCTTTTGGCGGCAAGCTTTGCCTGTAACCCTGCTGGAAGTTGTAATTCGTAAAAACCAAACATGGATAACGATAGAAGGACAAAGACAATCGCTGCTCCAATAACGAAAACGGGATTTTGCAGGTAACCGGATAAGGATTGTCCCGCCAGAGCAACCAGAACACCGAGAATGGCGTAGACAATGGCCATCGCCTGGGTATAGCTCAATGCAAGACCAAAGGCTTTGCGGGTGGTGATATCTTTGCCCTGTCCAGCAATAATGCCTGAAATGATAGGAATCATCGGGAACACACAAGGGGTGAAAGTCAGCCCTAAACCAATCAGAATAAATTTAAAGAAGTTCCAGAACGCATTCTTTTGTTCAAGGTCATCTATTAAGCTTTGCTGTTCGCTGACGAATGCTTTTTTGTTGCTTGTGTCCTTTTCACCAATAGCACGCTCACCACTACTATTAACTAGCGCCAATGTAGAGGCGGGAACCTCAAGCACTACCTCGCGAGTAGTTGGCGGATAACAAAGGCGATCTTCGGCGCATCCCTGAAAATCGATACTAAGAGCCATTGGATTGGTTGCATCTGAAAAAGGCACCGCAATTTCGATGAAGTTGTAGTAAACCTCAGTCTGACCCAGATAAGGATCATCTTTTTCCAGGCCTTCTGGAATCAATGGCTCGCCAAGAGTGGCATCGTCACTTTTGAAACCAAAGCGCTCACGGTACATATAGTAGCCTTCGGCGATTTCGAATTTGACCAGAACGGTGTTATCGAGAACTTCGGCCTGAAGTACGAAAGCATCGTCGACTCGTAGCAACTCCTCCTCTTCACCAAGCAGGCTGTTCAGATCAATCTGAGCCGCCTGAGAGTTCAAAGAAGCGAAGCTGATGAGTATCAGGAATAAGAATTGAATCAAATTTTTCATGCCGATTATCATGTCTAGAATGGCCTATTGGTGACGGTTAATTGCAGTTCACTCAGTGTTATAGCGAGCTATTTTACGCAAAGCCAGGTGAACTGTATGTAAATTCATGAAAGCCAGTGTCAGCTTTCTGTAAATAATCCGCTAAAACAGCGTAAATATAAGCGATTTGCGGTTATCGCCTCTGTATCCAGTGCTCAACTTCCTGCGCAGTGAGAAATTGTTCGGCGTCCTTTCCCTGCAGCATGGCGAGGGTCGATAGCATGCCTGCCTGGGTGCAGTTACTGGCCAGAACCGTAACTGATGCTGGTGCATCGGCAACTGGCCAACCGGTTTTCGGGTTAAGCACATGACTTAACACTTTGCCCTGATGCAGCAAAAAGCGCTTGCTGTCGCCACTGGTGGCAACACCGCCATGCTTTAAGGCGACTTTGGGCGGAACTTTGTTTTGCCCAAGCACCAATGGCTCAATTCCAATCAGCCAATGCTGACGACTGATGGGGGCTGAAGTTGCCACAATATCGCCGCCGAAATTGATCAACACAGGACAATCAGTTATCGCACGCGCTAGTGTGGCGGCAGAATCTACCGCATATTCTTTGCCGATACCGCCAAAGTCGAGCGCCATGCCCGCTGGAATCTGCAGTTTTGGATTTGACCATGACACCTGATCCCAGCCAATTTTAGGTAGCAGTTTATCAATCTCGGACTGGGCCGGGATATTGGAGCTGCCATCAAACTTCCAGAGCTTGCCCAGTACACCTGATGTAATATCAAACATACCATCACTCACTTGAAAGCAGAGATCGGCGAAATCCAGCAGTCGCGCCGTTTCCGCATCGACCCCAACAGGCTCACCGTTCGCATTGTTGATTCGGTAAATGATATTGTCTGTGCGGTAACGACTGAAGGTGCTTTCAATGCGCCAGGCTTCGTCGGCAACAGTCTTGGTCACTTTGTCGGCCAGAGCCTGATCCGAAGTTTCGATAATGACCTCGCAAGGTCCCGCCATGGCGGTAAAGTGGCCAGTAATGAAACCTTGCGAGTCTTTATAGGCAATTGAGTGCAATGCCTCGTTCATGGGCGAAAATGTTGTCAGAAAGAATAATTGACTCTTAACATAACGGCATTCCAATCCGGTAACAAGGTTTGCTGCTGTAGCGCACCAAATTTTTCCGGCTCTGTTGGAGTCTGGTTATACATCTCTAGCGAGAAGCGCCATTGATTGCCTGCGGCTGTCTTCATGCCGTATTCCAAACCCACAGTGATCGCATCGTACTCAGCCAGTCGATAGTCCGCTGAAGCGAATTGCGGTAAAGCCTGATCCTGGCGCAAATATGGCTGGTAAAAATCGGCCTGAGTTTGCGTGTAATAGCGGACATGCGGCTGCCAGTAGTCGCCATTATCAAGAGTGAAGCGATACTTGAGATCGACAGTATGCGAATCGATTTCCCAGTCATCGGTCATGTAACGGTAGGAAGCGTCGAGAATGTCGCCGTCAATAAAACGTTTATAGCGGCCAAACAGGCCATGCTTGGTGCGCTCGTCAGGACGGCTTTCAAATAAAACGTTAGCAACCGGAATGCCATCATCAAAGTAGTTACCCTGATCATCGAGCACGCTCAGCACCTTGTAAGGGTCACTGTGATAACCATCCGACATGCTGTAAGAATAATTGAATTGGAACAGGCTTTCACGATCAATGACCTGAGTTATGCCCAGCAATAGATCCAGAGTGTCCTTGTCCTGACTGCCGCTAAGCTTGTTCTGCGGATCGCCAACTGGTTGCATCCGACCAAAAGCAACCGGTGCACCGCCAACCGGATCAATCGAGTCGAAAGCATAGGATAGACCGGCAAACAGGGTACTGTTGCGATTATTAAAGTCGTAACTGATGTTGCCATTTACAGAAGCTGACAGGTAATCGTATTCTTTAGAAATATTGGCGCCAAGGCCCGCCTTGGTCGTGTCGGAAACAGGGAAAGTCCAGTTGGTAGCCAGAGCTACGCGAGTGTCCTTAAAAGTGTCATCCAAAGGGTGCTCATTAGCATTTACTGTATAACTAGCGTTGCCAGAAGGGCGGGTAAAAGTCAGTGGCTGATCGCTGCCAACCGCGCCGCTAGGTGAAGCACCGGTCAGGGAGTCAACGGTAAGTTTTAAGTTGAGGTATTCATCTTCATCCAGACGTTTATTGGCATTAAATACAGGCTCAATCGCAGAAACACGACTGTCGCTTTCTGAGTAAAACAGAAATGCTGCGTCGAATTTCCAGTCGCCAATAGCCTGCTCTTTGCTGGCTGGTGCAGTTTTATTTTGCTCTTCTTCAGCGTTAGCAGCACCTGCGATCAGGGTCATTGTCGCAGTAGCTAGTGCTGATTTGAGTAATAGATTTTTTTTCATAGGTGAGTACTCACTATAGTGTTCTTATCTTGCAATTAATTACAGCCACAACCACCGCCGGCGTAGGCGCGGCCACCACTGGAAGCTTCTTTACTGAAGTAAATGTGATCATCCAGGGCATCGGTCAGAGGCTGTTCATCAAGTGCCATTTCAGGTTTGGCAAGCAGGTCCTTTTCCCACGCATTGACGCCCATAGTTGAACAGCCACTCAGTACGCTAAAACCGAGAATGGCCAGTAACAGTAATGATTTATGTTTCATTCGGTATCTCCTGAGTTGCTCAAACTGGTTGATTGTTGTGCCGTTGTCGCTAATAAGGATTGAATTTGATTGTTAATTTTGCTGACGTCTTTTTGGCGGAATCCACGATGGCGGTATTTGGCTGCGCCAGTCTGATCCAGCAGGTAGCTGGTCGGCATGGCATCAACTTTAAAGTATTTGGCTAACTCGCCATTTTGGTCATAGAAAATTGTGAAATTGGCTGGATACTGTTCTAAGAACTGCTCTGCAGCGCCTGGTTCAGAATCTTCATTGATGGCAATTATTACAAAATTATCGTCACCATAGCTTTCTTGCAGTTCATTCATGACCGGAAATGACTGACGGCAGGGGCCACACCAGGAAGCCCAGAAATCGACATAAACTACTTTGCCGTGATATTGCTCGAGATTGAGTTGCTCTAACAATTCGTTGTTGTGTCCAGCATCACTGGCTGTGGCGATAGATGGTCCGAGTGAACTAACGGCCAGCAGTAGCAGGCTCGGGAAAAGCTGGGATATTTTAAGTCGCATGGAACAAGCCTAAATTGATATCATATTAATATTGGCTAATATGAGTGCAGGCTTGATCTGGAACAACGAACAAATGCGCGTAAAGCGCACAGGAAGCACTAAAAGATAGGGGGCATATGTCTATAACGACTATCTCTAGTCTGCAAAATAACTTTTAATTCAAGAAGATAGAGTTTATGAGGACTGAGTGGCAAAAAGCTAATAAAGATGAGCGTTTTAGAATTTCAAACTGTTTTCCAGCCATTGCAAATAGGCTGACGATGCTTGCTCAATATTACAACTGATCAGTTCAAAAACATCATAAGGATGCTCGTTTTCCAGCAACTCACCGAGATCAGCCATTAATTCTGCATGAGTTTTGATGATCATCAGCACTTCAGAGTCTTTTTCAACGGATGTTTGCCCTGAGGAGTCATGCCAGCGATAAACGCTGGTCACATTGGGCACTATATTAACGCAAGCGGCCAATTTTTCATGAACCATTAACTCTGCCAAACGCTCGGCAGTTTCCTGATCGGGCGCGGTACATAAGGCGACCTGGAAGTCTTCTTGCTCTGAAAGTCGTGACATATCAACCGAACTTGTGATTTACTCGAATGTCCCCATTATAAAGCTATCGTTTAACAAAGACAGACCTATGTTTTTTCGTTTCTTTTTCTTAATCTTTATTGTTCTGGCAGTGCTGGAAATCTTTGTGCTGATTGAAGTCGGCAACTGGATTGGCGCTCCGGCCACCATCGGTTTAATTCTACTGACCGGCGTTATTGGGGTTGGTTTGCTTAAGCATCAGGGTTTATCGGTATTTGAGCGCTTTAAAGGCAAGATGCAACAAGGCCAGGCGCCTGCTCAGGAAATCATCGAAGGTGTGTTGCTGATCATCGCTGGTGCCTTTCTGATCACCCCTGGGTTTGTTACCGACACCATTGGCTTTCTATGGCTGATTCCGGTGACACGAAGCGCTTTTGCCAGAGGCATGATGAAAGCCGGCTGGTTCAAATTCCAAAAGATGAATGGGCAGGGAAACTTCCATTATGAGTATCACGAAAGCCGCACTGAACACAGCGAAACCCATCACCACTCAGAAACCAGTGAAACTGAACATAAAAAAGTGACTGGAAGCCGTGTTATCGAAGGTGAATACGAACGCAAAGACGATAAAAAACAATAGGTTATAATAACTTTAGAATAAAAAGACAAAAAAAAGTAAAAATTAGCACTCAACCCCCTTGAGTGCTAGCAAATAGCCCCCATATTATCCCGCAACTAATTCAAACAAACTTTTCATAGTGAGTTAACTACTTTCTATATCAGGAGAAAAACATGAACTTACGTCCATTACATGATCGCGTCATTGTGCGCCGTTTAGAAGAAGAAACAACCTCTGCAGGCGGTATCGTCATTCCTGATAACGCCAAGGAAAAGCCTAGTCGTGGCGAAATTCTTGCCGTTGGTAACGGTAAGCCACTTGATTCGGGCGAAGTACGTGCAGTCGACGTTAAGGTTGGCGATAAAGTATTGTTCGGCAAATACGCTGGTACTGAAGTGAAAGCTGATGGCGAAGAGCTTCTTGTATTGCGCGAAGACGACATCATGGCCGTAATTGAAGGCTAATTAACAGAAATTAACCGAAAATAAACTAATTTTAGAGGAAATTTATCATGGCAAAAGAAGTACGGTTTGGTGATGATGCTCGCCAACGCATGCTTAAAGGCGTAAATACTCTAGCTAACGCAGTACGCGTAACTCTAGGTCCTAAAGGCCGTAATGTGATTTTAGATAAATCATTCGGCGCTCCAACAATTACTAAAGATGGTGTTTCAGTCGCTAAAGAAATCGAACTAGAAGACAAGTTCGAGAACATGGGCGCGCAAATGCTAAAAGAAGTTGCCTCGCAAACTAACGACATCGCTGGTGACGGTACAACTACTGCAACCGTATTGGCCCAGTCAATTGTTACTGAAGGCTTGAAAGCTGTTGCTGCGGGCATGAACCCAATGGATCTGAAACGCGGTATCGAAAAAGCCGTTATTGCAGCCGTTGAAGAATTGAAAAACATCTCAGTACCTTGCGAAGATCAAAAAGCAATTGCTCAAGTAGGTACCATCTCAGCAAACTCTGACGAAAGCGTTGGTAAAATCATTGCTGAAGCCATGGCCAAAGTAGGTAAAGAAGGCGTTATCACTGTTGAAGAAGGTTCAGGCCTAAACAACGAATTAGACGTAGTAGAAGGTATGCAATTCGACCGTGGTTACTTGTCTCCTTACTTCGTGACTAATGCAGAAAGCATGCAGGCTGAACTTGAAAGCCCATACATCCTATTGGTTGACAAAAAAATCTCAAACATTCGCGAATTGCTACCAGTATTGGAAGGCGTTGCCAAAGCAAGCCGCCCATTATTGATCGTCGCTGAAGATGTTGAAGGCGAAGCGTTAGCGACTCTGGTTGTGAACACTATGCGCGGCATCGTGAAAGTTGCAGCGGTTAAAGCACCAGGTTTCGGCGACCGTCGTAAAGCTATGCTAGAAGACATCGCAATCCTAACAGGCGCGACAGTGATTTCAGAAGACATCGGTATGAGTCTTGAAAACACCACTCTTGAGCAACTCGGTACCGCGAAAAGCGTGCAAATCACTAAAGAAAATACAACTATCATTGATGGTGCCGGTGATAAAGCGCAAATCGATGGCCGCGTAAAACAGATTCACGCGCAAATCGAAGACACTTCATCTGACTATGACCGCGAAAAATTGCAAGAGCGTGTTGCTAAATTAGCAGGCGGTGTTGCAGTGATTAAAGTTGGCGCAGCCACTGAAGTTGAAATGAAAGAAAAGAAAGACCGTGTTGACGATGCACTGCACGCAACTCGCGCTGCTGTAGAAGAAGGCGTAGTAGCAGGTGGCGGTACAGCACTAGTACGCGTACTTTCTAGACTAGGTGAGCTACGTGGTGAAAACGAAGAGCAAAACGTCGGTATCAAAATCGCACTACGCGCTATGGAATCACCACTTCGTCAAATCGTCTCAAACTCTGGTGGTGAACCAGCAGTGGTCGTAGACAAAGTTAAAGCAGGCAAAGATAACTATGGTTACAACGCTGCGACTGGTGAATTCGGTGACGTGGTTGAAATGGGTATTCTAGACCCAGCCAAAGTAACTCGTAGCGCCCTACAAAACGCTGCTTCGATTGCCGCTCTTATGATCACAACCGAAGCCATGATCACTGATCTACCGAAAGAAGACAGTGCGCCTGATATGGGCGGTATGGGTGGTATGGGCGGTATGCCTGGCATGATGTAATTTAACTTGCTGTTTTGATTTGTAACTTTGTTGCAGGTCTAATTGCGATGCTCATTGGGCACCCAGCCAACTGTGCTTCTCATTACGACCTGCGCCTCGTTACAAAGCAAAACATCTGCGTTAAATACTCACCTATATTAAAAGGCCCTGCCGTTGGTAGGGCTTTTTTATATGTTGCATTTCTTTGTTAGGTTAACTTTTACGTTTAGTCATTGGCTAGTAGCCAACTCCCGCACTTACAAAGTTAACCTGCCTCGAACTAGAGCAAAATCCTCTGTTAAAACCATCCCTTAAAAGGCCTCGTGAAAGCGGGTTTTTTCTTATGGCGTACAAACCACAATAAAGTTAAAGTTAGAACTGTTTGTTAATGGGTAGCATTTAAGTTATTGGTTGATTTAAGTAAAGGTATAAGAAGGGCTATGGATACTATAATTAAAATTGTTTTTGGTGTGATTATTGGGGTTGTAGGATGCTGGATGGTTGAGCGATATGTACTCAACAATGATCATGTTGCAGAACAGACTCAGTTCAATCAGGAAGTGGCGCGACCAGAAGGCAAAATAGCTCATGGTGATAAAAGTGAAAAATCAAATAAAAGAGACAGCCCTGAACACGTGATAATAGACAGTTTGACTGTTGAGATGGATTCATTGAAGCAACAGATGGAGATAAAGAATCAAGAGTTAGTAGCAACCAAGGCAGAGAACAAAAGGCTCAATAGCATTTTAGATGGAGCTGGGAAAGGTATCACTGGTATGAAAGATAAATACAGCCAGATTGATAAGACCCCAAGTAACCAAGATAAGTTTAATGGCATTCCTGAAACACACCATTCTTTATTAAGCCGCCCTGAATCGACGCCAAAAGCTACTTACGAACTACACGATGAGTTAATTAGTGAGGCGGAAGATATTAGTTGGGCAACCATGAAGGAGCAACAGATTAATCACTTCCTTATGACTTATAAAGATAGCGCTCAGTATATTGTACATCACGTAGACTGTCGGAGTAGCTTGTGTGAAATCATCGGGACTGAACACCCTTCTGAGAGAGATATATGGTCAGAGGTTACCGGACAAATGCGAAACCAGGCTTGGTGGGAGTTTAGAGGTTCGCATACCTCAAGCTCAACGGATGCTAGTGGCAACTTGCTATTTGTAACAATACTGCAACGAAGTCAAAGTTTGGAGAAAGCAAATTAGTGGTCGGAAGATCTCGCAAGATTAATCGTGGTATTATTCAGCCATTAACGGATTCAGACAGATAACAAGGTTTATCATCAATGAGTGACATTCAAGAATTATTAAAAAACAACAAAGAGTGGGCTGAGCAAATCGAGAAGGAGAATCCCGGTTTTTTTAAAACCTTGTCTGAACAACAGTCACCAAAGTATTTATGGATTGGTTGTTCCGATAGTCGTGTGCCAGCGAACCAGATTACGGGTTTAATGCCAGGAGAGGTTTTTGTGCATCGCAATGTAGCCAATGTGGTATCGCACAGTGATCTTAATTGTTTGTCGGTGCTGCAGTTTGCGGTTGAAGTCTTGAAAGTTGAGCATATTATCGTTTGCGGTCATTATGGCTGCGGCGGCGTCAATGCTGCTTTGACCAATAAAAAACATGGATTTATCGATAACTGGTTGAGTAACATTAAGAATGTCTACTTAAAGCATGAAACCAAGTTTAAGCCGATTAAGAATGAGCAAGAGCGATCGAATTTGATGTGTGAGCTGAACGTGATTGAGCAGGTCAGCAATGTTTGCCGCACAACGACGGTGCAGGATGCTTGGGATCGCGGACAGAGTTTAAGTGTCCATGGTTGGTGCTATGGCCTGGAAAATGGTTTGATTACTGATCTTAAAGCGACCATTAGCAGCAAAAAACAGGTGCCAGCTATTTTTAATTACGAAGAATAAACGGTAAGCTGTAGATGGTTATGGTTTTGGGGAACTGTAGCCTGACTAAAACAGCGTAAGAAAAAATAGGAGGGGGGGATGCGCAGTGATAAGGATAAAGCAGTTGTTGACGTCAGTCAGTCAGCAGACCAGCACTATACCTATCGGATTTTTTCACCACTCGGTGCTTATCCGGCTGAGAGTTTAAGCTCTCCTTTGGGGCAGCTTATCGTGGAAAAAGATCTGATTGCCTTGGCATTCAAGAATAGTGGCCGAGCTTATGATTTAAAGTTTATGTTGGCCATGCTGCTCTCGGTGAATGATGGCAAAGGCTTTTTAAAGCTCTATCCCTTTCCTTATAAACACATATTTGAGTCTCGCAGCTATCAAATAACTGGGCAACAACTTCAATTCGATATTAAGCACAAGCTCTCCGAACACTACCGTCAGAGTGGCGAAACTATTCCTGAGTTTGATCTCTACCAGAATGCTAAAGGGGCTTCGTTACCGATTATTTTAGGAGGCACTTTATACAGCACTTTTACTGATCTGATTGATGCACATCAATTTAATCTATTATCCGACGTTTTATACCAATCCAATAATGGGCTGTTGAATTTAATCTGCAAAAGCTTGCTGATGAGTAATCAAAACAGCTGCCACTTTCAATTTAGCCAGCAAGCAGTCTTGTTTTTATTGGACGCCTTAATGCTGTTCGAAGATCTAATGGGTAAAAACAAAGTAGACAGTTCCAGGTTGCAAACTCTGCTGGCTCAATTAGGTGACAATAAAGCTGACGCGATAATTGCGAAATATCAGCTGGCAGAATCCATCACTCCAATGGAATACCATAAAGCCTTTGATGCTTTATGCCACGCCCTGACTAAGTATTTATTGAATAAGAACTAACGTCCAACCCACACTTCAACACGGCGGTTTTTGTTACGACCGTTTTCGGTGCTGTTAGAAGCAATGGCCCCTTTGCTGCCAAATCCTTGAACATAAAACGGTTTCACACCTGCGTTTTCAAGCTCTCGAGCAATGATTCGTGCGAGTCGCTTGGAGTCATCTTTATCGGTCTCTTCGGTGCCTGACTCATAGGTAAAACCAAACAAGAACAGGTCTTCAAGTTGGTGCTTATCGACATAGTCGACCAATCGCTGAATATCCAGTTTGGCTTTATTATCCAGTTCATCAGTACCCTCATCAAAGTGGAAAGTAATAGATAAGCGCTTTGAATCCGTGATCATGTTGAGATACCGCGGCGGGTAATTGCGATTAAAGCGAATGGTGGCATCGTTGACTTTCAATGAAATCAGCCCGGTTTGCTCGACAACGGTTTGCGCTTGATCCTGTTGCACAAACTGCATGAAACGGCGCGCATGTGCGTTTTGACTGTTTGCAGGGTAGTACATATACAGTCTACGACTTAATACATAGTCTTCAGTGCTTACGGTGAAAAGATTTGGTTTAAAGGATAAGGCAACGCCTGTTTCGGACAAAGCTAATGGTTTCGTTTTATTGACGTAGGAAAGACCGATAAAACCGATGGCTCCGGACGTGTTAAAAACCATGTCTGACAGCTCACTGGAAGACTCATAGCGCTTGGCATAATCGGAAAGAGACAGGTTGTGTCGCTTGAGAACCAGCGATTTAAAAGTATCAAAGGTTCCTGAGTTATCATCTCGTGCAAACAGGCTGATTTTCTGATTGGGGCCGCCAATCTCTTGCCAGTTGCGAATCTCACCCGCAAAAATCCGCGCAAGAGTTTCTGTGTCCAGAGTGTTCACTTCAAGTTGTGGGTGAACAATGACTGCCAGTCCATCTACTGCAATGGTCAGTTCACTGTCTACTGATTTAAGGTCGCCATACAAATTATGCAGTTGCTCGCGCTCTTTTTCTTTGATGCGTCGCGACGACATCGCTATATCAGTATCTTCTGCAGCAAATGCTTTGAAGCCTGTGCTGGAACCATGGGCTTTAATATCAATGCCTTTAAGTGAACCGTCAGGAAATTCTCCGAGTACTGTTTTCTCTACAGTATGAGTGGTGACAATCCCCGTTTTGACAGCGCCTTCTGCTTTTAAAAATTGCTCTACCAGCCCTGGAGCGAGTGATTCGCCAATGGTATTCGAACCTTTCATCTCAAAAAGAATGGTCGCTTTAGCAATATCGGTTTCGGTAAACGTCTTAGCAGTGGCAATTGTGGGTTGCAGCAAAAGCATTGCTGTAAAAAGGACAAGAACAAAATGTCGCACAAGTGATGTCATGATCACTCCTGATAGTGTCAATCGAGCGGTTAGAAACAAGTCCGCAGGATTATAAGATCTAACAGGGAGTGTAAAATGACAGTTTTATGACATTACTATTTAGTTCGTGAGTTCATATGACAAGCGTGGTCTGTAATTCATGTTCAGCTTTGGCGAAGCACCGCAAAGTCCGCCTGCATGGTGGCTTTACTCTCACCGGCTTCAATAACATCTATCTCAAGAGACAATCGACCACGACCTCTGCTATCAAACCGCTTAAGAAAGTGGTCAATAATATCAGGATCTGCAATTTTGCAGCTGGCAACGATATCACCATTAATTGGTTTGCTGTAACGAATAGTTGCGCTTGCCAAGACTACTGAACCGAGACGTTGGCGCTGCTGGACCAGATGTGTCACTAATGACCAGCCTGCCAGTGTTGCGGTGGTGTAGATGCTGCCAGCGAAAGCTGTGTTATGAATGTTCTTATTGGCTTCAAAGGGTGCTGACACCTGAATGCTATTGCTCGTCAGGTTATCGACCTTGATTTGTAGTGCTTGAGTGATCGGGATTTCTTTATACAGCAGTTGTTGCAGTTCAGCGGCTTCCATGGGTACACAAGGGTTTGCAGATAGTAAGAGGTTACTCTAACAATATTTTCGCAAATGTTAACCCTTTTCCAACTGGTCGGCGTTTTTAGCAGTGTTGTTAACATAAATAGACAGAATGGATGGAGCACGAACATGAATACCAATAAAGCAAACACTGTGAAAACATCATTAAAAGTCAGCGTCTTAGCCAGCATGATCGCATTGGCAATATCAGGCTGCCAAAACACTGATACCAGCGAGCAAAGAGCCGAACAGGACAAGCGAGTCAAGGTTGCAAAAACTGAGGAATTGAAACGACAACAATATGAGCAGGAAAGAGTTGTAGTGACTGGGCAGCGGATTAACGCCAATGCTAAAGAAAGGAGTGTCTCTCTATATGATGCGGCCTTGCCTGCTCCACAGGCTCCAGCAATGTGGCAACAACCTGAAGTTAATCGCGAGCAGTATCAGCACTTTGATGATTCAGGCATTTTTCTGGCCAAGGAGCAGCCAGTTTCGACTTTTAGTATTGATGTAGATACGGGCTCTTACTCGAATGTACGTCGTATGTTGAATGATGGTTATTTGCCACCGGAAGATGCGGTGCGTTTAGAAGAGTTCGTAAATTATTTTAATTATGACTATCAAACGCCGGACAGTACGGAGCAACCTTTTGCGGTGAATACTCATGTGTTTAGTGCACCGTGGAACTCAAACGCATACCTGATGGAAATCGGTATTAAAGGCTATGAGCCTGAAAAGCAGGAATTGCCGCCATCCAATCTGGTGTATCTGATTGATGTGTCGGGTTCGATGAACAGCGAAGATAAGCTTGGGTTAGTGAAAAAGTCATTGAAATTGTTAGCGCAGGAAAGCAGCGACCAGGACAAAATTTCAATCGTGGTTTATGCCGGAGCCAGTGGTGTGGTGCTTGAGCCGACTAAAGGTAATGACCGCATGGCGATTGAGCAGGCGCTGGATAGATTAAGTGCTGGTGGTTCCACCAATGGTGGTGCAGGCATCGAGCTGGCTTATAAATTAGCGGAACAGGCTTTTATAAAAGACGGCATTAACCGAGTGATTCTTACCACTGATGGTGACTTTAATGTGGGCACGGTCAATCGTGAGCAGTTGATTGACCTGGTTGAGCGTAAACGCGAAAGCGGTATTTCATTCACTACACTGGGCTTTGGTCGAGGTAACTACAATGAGCATCTGATGGAGCAGTTGGCTGATAAGGGTAATGGCAATTACGGTTACATTGATAGCTTACAGGAAGCGCGTAAATTATTGGTCGAGCAGCGCGCGGGCACTCTAATGACCATTGCCAAGGACGTTAAAATCCAGGTGGAATTTAACCCGCAGGTTGTGGCTGAATACCGTTTGCTGGGCTATGAAAATCGTGCCCTGAACCGTGAAGACTTCAATAATGACAAGGTGGATGCCGGTGAAATCGGCGCCGGACATACCGTGACCGCGCTCTATGAAGTGGTGTTAGTCGGTTCCGAAGGTCGTCGCGTGGATGAGCTGCGTTATGGTGAACGCGAAGCGCAGCAGCAAAAACTGGCCGATGAGGCTGCGCTGGTCAAGCTTCGCTACAAGATGCCGGATGAAGATGACAGTAAACTAATCAGCCATGTAATTGACCGTAAACAGTTTAGCCAAAGTAATGCTGCTGCTGGGGATCGTCAGTTCGCTGCCAGTGTCGCTGGATTTGCACAACTGTTACGTGGCGGTCGCTACTTGAATGGTTGGGACTGGCAGCAGGCCATCGAGTTAGCGCAGACCAGCAAAGGTGCTGATAAAGATGGTTATCGTGGCGAAATGATTCAGTTAATGAAAATGGCGCAGCTTTTGGATGGCCAGAACGACCAGGCTGATGGCCAGGTCAGTAACCAATAGTTTGCAGTAAGCCAGGCATTGAACAGGTAACAATATGCTTGAAAGCCTTACGCTAAAAAGCCATGATGGCGCTGGGGATGTGTTTCATAAGAGATCGAGCGTGACCAGAAGTAACGAAACCTTTGACAGCAATCAGCAGCGCCAAGCCTCTCAATCAGCCGAGCTGAGCGATGAGGCTTTGATGCTGGGCTATGGCAAAGGCAATATGCGTGCTTTCGAGCAACTCTATTTGCGTCATAAAAATCCGTTGTTACGCTATTTTTTACGTCAGGTGGATAGTCGCGCCACCGCCGAGGAGTTGTTTCAGGAGACTTGGCAGAGCGTAATTAAAGGCAGTGACGGCTATCAGGTCAGTGCCAAATTTACCACCTGGCTCTATCACATGGCGCGTAACAAGCTGATCGACCATTATCGTAAGCAAGGACGAGGCGAGGTTTTATCACTGGACGATGATACTGACATGCAGCCAGTGGCTAACTCAGCCTGCGAGCCTGAGCAGCAGCTCAATGAAGCTCAATCAAAACAACAGTTCTTATGGGCACTGAATCAATTACCGCCAGCGCAACGAGAAGTGCTGGTGCTGAAAATCGAAAGTGCCATGACAGTGCAAGATATTGCAGAAACCATACAGGATAACGCTGAGGCAGTAAAAAGCCGACTGCGTTATGCGGTACAGAAGCTCAAGCAGTTAATCAATGAAGCAACGCTTGAGGTGGAATTATGAGTAACGAAAAAGACAAAGCTAGAGATCAAGAGAAAGAGTCTGAGCTGAAGAAGCTCGACGATTGGCAGGGCGAGGAAGAAACCAGTTCAGAACTGGATCAGAATATCCTGGCTATGGCTGAACAGCATCTTAAGCAAAAAGAATCCAAGGCTGGTGGCGGAAGCTGGTGGCATCGCTTGCGCGTGCCGGTATCAGTGGCCGCGGGCTTACTGGTGACACTGGGTGTCGCCCGCCTGATGGTGACCTTAAGCGGTGAAGATATGAATAATATGGCGCAAGTAGCCAGCTCAAAGCCGCTTGAAGAGCGTTATGCGATAGAGATGGATGCCGAGATGGCCTATATAGAAAGTGCGCGTCAGAAGGAAGAACAGGCCAGAACCGAGGCAAAGCGTGAAAATAAACAGCGAATGCTGGCTGCGCCTGCGACACCACAGGAACCGATTCTAGAAATGGAGCCGCCCAGGGTCAGCGAAATGGCCTCGGATAGCATCAGCAGCTCAGAAAGAATTGTTGTTACGGGTTCCAGAATTAGAGCAGAAGAGTTGGAATCAGCTGAGCCGGTGACTACAGCCGATACGGAAAGCAACCAAACCGCAGGATTTGATGAGCATGGTGTATTGGATGAAGCAGTGCTCGGATATCCTTTACCCGAGGTCTGGCTCGAGGAAATTGAGCAGGCACTGGAGCAGGGCGATGAGATAACCGCACTAGATGAGTGGGGGCAGTTTCAGCGCACCTATCCTGAGTTCGAAGTGGATGAAAAGTTGCTTAAGCGTATAAAAACCCTACAGAAACTGCGAGAAAACCCTTAGTTTAGTCAGGTTTTATTACAGATCCGTCTAGTTTTTCCCTATCTTCTCAGATAAAATGGCCGCCCTTAAATCTTGATTCCGATCAAGGTTGATTGGCTAAATTCCTGCTAGGGCAGACAGGAATTCTTAGTGTTTATTATCTAATTAATAACAATTTTCCGCATTTTGCGGGTTAACGTTAGTGGAGAGAAGAGCATGTCATTGTTCCGCAAAGTCGCTCTCGCTGTAGCCGCGCTAGCTGTTTTAGTGCTAACCGGTTGTAGTGAACAGGCGTATAACATGCGTGAAGGTGTGACTGAGATCAGTAAAGAAGTTTACGAATTACACATGATCGCAATCTGGGTCTGTGTAGTGATCGGAGTCCTAACTTTTGGCGCAATGTTTTACTCGATGTTTGCGCATCGTAAAAGCAAAAATCCTATTCCAGCTAAGTTTTCTCACAGTACCACTGTTGAGATTATTTGGACCGTTATTCCTTTCATCATCCTTATCGCATTAGCAGTTCCGGCTGTTAGCTTGTTGATAAAGATGGAAGATTCCAGTGATTCAGATATGACCGTTATGGTTAAAGGCTGGCAGTGGAAGTGGGAATACAAATACATCGATGGCGATAACGACCCAAGCAACGATGTTAGCTTCTTCTCGAATCTTGATGAGCAGTCTCTGAAAACTAGAGATAACTCAGGTGAAGGTTTCTCCGGCACTCCAATCGATTATGAAAACTACTTGCTAGAAGTCGATAATCCACTGGTTATTCCAGCGGGTCAAAAAGTTCGCTTCTTGGTTACTGCAGAAGACGTTATCCACTCTTTCTGGGTACCTGACTTTTCCGTCAAAAAAGATGCGATTCCAGGCTTTGTTAATGAAGTATGGACTAAAGTAGACCAGCCAGGCATTTACCGTGGTGTGTGTGCTGAGCTCTGTGGTAAAGATCATGGCTTTATGCCAATTGTGGTACATGTATTAGAACAAGCCGAATATGACGCTTGGATGGCTTCTAAAGTTGAAGAGGCAAAATCTGGTCCTGATTTGAATGAGCGTACTATGGCTCAGTTGATGACTGAAGGTGAAGCGGCATACAACAAATACTGCGCAGCCTGCCACATGCCAAATGGCCAGGGTAATGGTCCATTCCCATCACTGGTTGGTAGCCCAATCATTGAAGGCGACATCGAGAAGCATATTGATGTGGTAGTGAATGGCGTTTCTGGAACTGCGATGCAGGCGTTTGGACAACAGTTAACTGAAGCTGAGATTGCTGCTATCGTGACTTACGAGCGTAATGCTTGGGGCAACGATAAGGGTGATAAGGCTCAGCCACAAGACGTCTATGACTTCAAAAATGCCGGTAAGGAGGAATAATTATGGGTGATCATAAACCAACCGGCATTTCTCGCTGGTTATTTACTACGAACCATAAAGACATTGGTACTATGTACCTGGTCTTCTCGTTCATCATGTTCCTGATTGGTGGTGCTATGGCAATGGTTATCCGTGCCGAGCTATTCCAACCGGGCTTACAGTTTGTTGAACCTAACTTTTTCAATCAGATGACAACCCTGCATGGCTTAATCATGGTATTTGGTGCCGTGATGCCAGCCACTGTCGGTCTTGCTAACTGGTTGATTCCGATGATGATTGGTGCGCCAGATATGGCATTACCACGTATGAACAACTGGAGTTTCTGGATTCTTCCAGCAGCCTTCATCCTATTGTTATCATCATTGTTTATGGAAGGTGGTGCGCCTAACTTCGGTTGGACATTCTATGCGCCATTGTCGACCACTTATGGCCCTCCATCGACGGACTTCTTTATCTTTGGTGTGCACTTGATGGGTATCTCATCCATCATGGGTGCTATCAACGTTATCGTGACTGTATTCAACATGCGTGCTCCTGGCATGACATTGATGAAAATGCCATTGTTCGTATGGACCTGGTTAATTACAGCCTTCTTGCTTGTCATGGTTATGCCAGTACTTGCAGGCGCAGTAACCATGATGCTGACAGACCGTCACTTCGGTACATCATTCTTTGATGCTGCAGGTGGTGGTGACCCAGTGATGTTCCAACACATCTTCTGGTTCTTCGGTCACCCTGAAGTTTACATCATGATTCTTCCTGCATTTGGTATCGCTTCTGCGATTATTCCAACCTTTGCTCGTAAGAAGTTATTTGGTTACTCTTCAATGGTTTACGCCACAGCATCGATCGCATTCCTATCATTCATCGTTTGGGCTCACCACATGTTTACCGTTGGTATGCCAGTTAAAGGTGAATTATTCTTCATGATTGCGACCATGTTGATTGCGGTTCCAACGGGTGTGAAGGTATTTAACTGGGTAGCGACAATGTGGCAAGGCTCAATTACTTACGAAACGCCAATGTTGTATGCGATTGCTTTCGTGATTCTATTCACTATCGGTGGTTTCTCTGGCGTTATGCTGGCGCTAACTCCGGTGGATTGGCAGTATCATGACACCTATTTCGTGGTAGCTCACTTCCATTATGTACTATTCCCGGGTGCTATTTTCGGCACCATGGCGGCGGTATATTACTGGATGCCTAAGTGGACGGGTCGTATGTATGATGAGAAGTTGGCTAAAATCCACTTCTGGTTATCAATCGTGTTTGTTAACTTAACTTTCTTCCCAATGCACTTCTCAGGTTTGGCGGGTATGCAACGTCGTGTTCCTGACTACAACATCATGTTCTCTGACTTCAATATGTGGTCAAGTATTGGTGCATTCGGCTTAGGTTTGACTCAGTTCCTATTCTTGTGGATTCTGGTTAAAACCTGCATGCTGAAGAAAGGTGAAAAAGCTACTGATCAAGTGTGGGAAGGGGCAGAGGGTCTTGAATTTAATCAATTGCCTTCACCAGCGCCGTACCACTCATTTAGTACACCACCTAAAGTGGACTAATAGTGATTAATCTGACGAAGTAACTGATTATGAGTGATATTAACCAACAGCCCGAGCAAGATAAAAACAAGGTCATGACCCGTAAACTGGTCATGGTGGTGTTGATTATGTTGGCTTTTGGTTTTGCCATGATTCCTTTGTACGATGTGTTCTGTGAGATCACTGGCTTAAATGGTAAATCAAACGGTCTTGCTGTTTACGAACAGCAAGAACCGGATACCAGCCGTGAGATTACTGTCCAGTTTATGACAATCACCAAGAACGACATGCCTTGGGATTTTCAGCCGGTACAAACACAGATAAAGGTTTATCCTGGCAAGGAATATGAAGTGAACTTCCGAGTTAAAAATCGCGCAGGTAAAGCCATTGTAGGACAAGCGATTCCGAGCTTTTCACCAAACCTGGTCAGCCAGTATTTCAATAAAACAGAATGCTTCTGTTTTAACCAGCAAACACTGGCTGCCGGTGCCACTGAAGAAATGCCAATGCGTTTCTTTGTGGATAAAGATTTGCCGGAAAAGTATGACACCATTACATTGGCTTATACGCTACATAACGTAACGCCTGCCGAACAACAAACACAGGCTGCTGACTAAGACGTCAGCGCTACGGTCTTTAACGGAGACATACGATGAGTGAACAAACAAATACAGAATACGAAAAGTATTATGTACCCGAGCAGAGCAAGCTGCCGTTTATCGGTTCTATCGGCTTGTTTTTAACTGCTTTTGGTGCAGGCCACATGGTTCAAGGTGGCTCTCTATCCTGGGTTCTATGGGTGGGCTTAGCAGTCTTGATCTATATGGTGTCAACTTGGTGGGCAACTACCATTCGTGAATCAATGAGTGGCTTATATAGCGCACAAATGAGCCGTTCATTCCGTCAGGGCATGATGTGGTTCATTACTTCAGAAGTGATGTTTTTCGCGGCATTCTTTGGGGCGCTATTCTATGTTCGTATCCTGGTCATGGAATGGTTAGGCGGTTCAAGCAACAATGCTGCAACGCATGAGTTCTTATGGCCTGAATTTATTCCTAACTGGCCAATGGAGAAAACTCCAGCGGGTGAAACTACTCAAGGTATGGGTGCCTGGGGCTTACCAGCAATCAATACCGCGATTCTATTATTCTCTTCATTTACTTTGACCATTGCGCACCATGCATTGGTAGAGAAAAATCGTGCAACCTTAATCCAGTTCACTGCTATTACTGCAGCCTTGGGTGTTATTTTCATGGGTCTTCAGGTTTGGGAGTACATCCATGCGTACACTGAAATGGGATTAACCTTAGGTAGTGGTATTTACGGCTCAACCTTCTTTATGTTGACCGGTTTCCACGGCTTGCACGTTACAGTGGGTACGATTTTCTTAATTATTCTGACTATCCGTTGTGCAAAGGGTCACTTCACACCGCAAGATCATTTTGCCTATGAAGCTGGCGCCTGGTATTGGCACTTCGTAGACGTGGTTTGGGTATTCCTGTTTATCTTTGTTTATATCCTGTAAGCAGCTAAACAGTCAGATAAAAAAGCCGCCTTTAAGGCGGTTTTTTTATGCCAAATTCACATTAGTCAGATGATAATGTGACTTTTGTTTAGTTGATGTCTTTAATGAATATATTTGTTCTCGATAACGATATTAAACAATGTGCTCAATATCATTGTGATCAGCATGTAGTGAAGATGATCCTGGAAAGCGTGCAAATGCTGTGTACCGCGTTGAATAAAAAAGGCTTCGTGACGCCTTATAGGTCAACTCATGTTAACCACCCATGTGTACTTTGGGTCGAGAATTCTTATTGCAATTTTGTGTGGTTAGCAGAGTTAACCAAAGCATTGAATGATGAATATCGATATCGGTTTAATAAGGCGCATGACCATAAATCTATGAGTGTATTGTCGCAAATTGAAAGTTTGAGCTATGACGACCGTGGCTTAACCGAGTTTGCTCAGGCCATGCCAGATGGATATAAGGTATGTAATGATGCGGTTCAGGCTTATCGCAACTTTTACCGAGGTGATAAGTTGCGGTTTGCAAAATGGACCAAGCGCTCAATGCCTTGCTGGATTGTTAAGGATGTTAATCAGCTTTAAGCTTGAATTGTTCCAGTAGGAAATCGTCTAACCAGCTATGGAGCTTTGAGTTTTTAATAAAACCACAGTGACCACCATGTTCAGACAAAAAGTATTGAATATTGGGGTTAACAGGTAAGTCATAGATAGCCCGATAATCAATGATTGGATCATCCTTGGCTAACAATAGGGTGGTGTCAACATCCAGATCACTGAGATAGTCGCCAGTGATATCGTAGCCAGCAAAGTATTCATTGATGCTGTCGTAATCACCATAAAAATTTACTAACTCTTCAGTAAGTTCACGCATTGAATCGGTTTGTAATGACTCTTCTATATCGTAGAGATGGGGAAAAAGTTCCTGCTTTTTGCGCAATGAACGTTTCCATTTATACATAAAGTATTTAATGTAAAGAGATAGTCCATTTTCAAGTTTCTCTAACACGTCTTTTGGGTCGAGGGCCGGACAAATAGCAACGGTTTTGGCAAGCTGAATATCATGCTTATTAGCTTGTTTGGCTACCCGCAATGCAAAATTACCACCGAGCGAAAAACCGGTTAAAAATAGTTTTCTGGGTTGATATTGAGTTTGAATTTTTTTGACGGCATTAACGACTTCATCGAGCCGATTGGAATGGAATAACTCCTGATTGAGGTGATGGCTATCACCATGGTCGCGCAGGTTGAGTCTAACCACGTTGTATCCATGATTGAATAAAGTACTGGCGCAGGAAATCAGGTAAAGGGATTGATGACTGCCCTCCCAGCCATGAATTAAAACGACCAACGGTGCATCTGCTTTTGACTGCGCGTAAAAGCTTTGTAGTTTAATACCATCATCACACTCAATGATTACTTCTTGGGATGCTTGCAACATGGGCTGGGCGCGGCGCTGTACGAAACGACGTCTTAATTTAAAGGTCGCCAGTAGCGATTGAACGTGTTGGTTTTGTGCCCAGGTTGGCGCTTTATAATTAACAGTATTGGGAGATGGTGTTGCTGACTCAGTTTGCATAGAAATGATTGGCAAATAAGGTAACCCTAAGCATAAGCAAAAAAAGCGGAAATGTCATTGTCCAGTAACTTGTGGGGATTATTTAGACCACATCTTTGATATAGGATTCGTAACAAAAATCGACTTCGGAGTCGGACAGTGCTTTTTTGATGCGTAATATATTACCCGTAGAGTCGGTAGGATGCTTGGAAAGGTCGCTGGCAATCGGTTGGATGCGTATGCCTTCAGGATCAGTTAAAAGCTCAACAACTGGTTCCAGTTTATGTTCTTCATTAACCGATAGTATCAGCGCAAGCTGACCATTGTTCATTTCGACCAGACTGCCAACCGGGTAGATACCAACCATGTGGATAAATTGTTGCACCAGTTCGGCGTCGTAATGATTCGTTTGCTCTTTATAAAGAACGGAAAGGGCCTGACTGGCTGGAATACCTTTATGATAGCAGCGGTCGCTGGTCATGGCATCATAACTGTCAACTATCGCAATCATGCGGTCATAAAGTGATAGTAGTTGAGATTCGACATTTCTGGGGTACCCTTCACCGTTCATTCGCTCGTGATGATTGCGGGCTACGGCGCAAATCTGTTCATCGACACCACCATGTTGCTTTAGGAAGTCGTAGCCGAGAATAGTGTGTTTTTTAACTTCATCAAACTCTTCCGGGCTTAAGCTGGCGGGTTTATTAAGAATGTCCTGTGGCACCTTCATTTTACCGACATCATGCAGCATGCCGCACATGCCTAGAACTTCGAGATTTTCCCTTGGTAACTGAAGGTGTTTACCAAAAGCTATGGCCAAAATACCGACGCGAACACAATGCTCTGAGGTGTACTCATCCTGGTGCTTAATTTTAGAAAGCCAGAACATCGCGGTTTCATTTCGCAGAATACTATCAACAGTTTGTGACACTAGATCTTTGGAGCCTTCAATATCGATTTTGCTGTCGCGCTGGACATCCCTCATAAGCTGATAAATATGGCTATAGGAACGGTCGAAGGTGGATTTGACCTTCTTAAGTTCTTCGCGCAGGGTTTTGCTGGCTTGGGTAGGGCGTAAATCCAGTTTGGGATAAATAACTTTACGATTGTCGAATTCTGCGATGGTTTTGTAGTAAGTTCGATAAGATTCGGCGTCAATGAACACGTGTTGGCAGTATTTTTGCAGAAGATGGATTTCATTCTGGGTGGATATTTTGAGCTCTTGAAACATGACAGGAACTTCTGTCCAGGGTCGATCAAGTTCAACAACCGTCATACCAACCCGTAAGCGGGAAGCTGGGATTTTCCGCTTTTCGATGAGTTTTCCTGTGGTTTCTTTAGGTTTTAAGCTACTATCACTTTGATTAACCTGAGCTTTTTTACTGCTACGCTTAAAGCCTAATAAGTCGAATACTGTCATATCCTAATCTCCCTGACTAGTAATAATAGTACTGATCGCGAGGAAATGACAAGCAAATCTGCCTAAAAAACAGACAAAAAATAAAGCGAGGTATCGTCTGAAAAATATCGTCTGAAAAAAGTTAGGCCACTTGGTATGAGGGCGAAGAACGTAACAGGACTGCTTTTAAGTCAAAGTCTACCTCATGATCGGCCAGGGAGCGCTTGATTTTCAGCATGTTTCCATAAGAGTCGGTGACTTGTTTAGACAGGTCAACAGCAACGGGTTGGATTAATTTTCGATAATGATCAGTCAGTAACTCTACAACCGGCTCGAGTTTATGATCTTCATTAGTTGAAAGCACTACCGCTATCTGGCCATTAGAAATTTTGACCAGGCTACCGACCGGATAAATGCCTACCATTTGAATGAACAGTTGTACCAGCTGGCTATCATAATGATGATGTTGTTCGTTGTATAGAATGGAAACAGCCTGAGAGGCTGGCATGCCAAGTCGATAGCAGCGATCGCTGGTCATGGCATCATAGCTGTCAACAATGGCAATCATGCGGTCGTAAATAGAGAGGCTCTCATCTGTAATCTGGCGTGGATAACCTTCACCGCTAAGATGTTCGTGATGATTGTAGGCAGCTTGGCTAACCTCTGTTGCAACCTCACCGTGGGATGATAGATAGTTATAGCCTAATACAGTGTGTTGTTTAATTAGGTCAAACTCGTCCTGAGTAAGCGGAGTGGTTTTATTCAAAATGGTGGTTGGAATCTGCATTTTACCGACGTCGTGTAACATGCCGCATAAACCCAATAATTCGAGTTGTGCCCGGTCAAGCTGCAGATACTTACCAAAAGTAATCGCAAGAATGCCTACACGTAAACAATGTTCTGCGGTGTATTCATCCTGGTTTTTTATTTTACTTAACCAGAACATTGCTATGTCATTGCGCAGAATACTGTCAACGCAGTCTGCTACCACCTCTCTTGCAGCTTCGATATCAATTTGGCTATCTTGTGCGACCTGCTCAAGAACTTGATGAATGTGTTTTAAGCTACGATCAAATGCTTTTTTAGCTTTAGGCAGCTCTGCTCTGAGAGCAAGACTGGTTTGTTTGGCGTTAGAAGCTTGTTTATGTTGAGTGCGTTTCTGTTTCTTGCTGTGGAAAAGGTTGTCGGAGGTGACGCTGGTGTAAGACAGGTAATCGACATAAACCTCTTCACAGTATTTTTGCAATAAAGCTATATCGCTGCGGGTGTGAATGGTAATTTCCTGGAAATCAACCGGCACTTCTGTCCAGGGGCGGTCCAATTGAATTACAGTCATACCGATTTGTAGATCAGTAACTTTGAGTTTTTTCTTTTCAAGATTCTGATGGAGCTTGGGATTAGTTTCTTTGGTAGACTGATATTGGTGTGCCGACTCATGAATCGAATCACGATGTTCGCCTTTGCGCATCCATTGGGTGATTTTGTCCAAGAAACTCATGGCAACCTCCTTGTGTCGAATTTTTATACTATTCGGTAATAAAGGAGGGTGCAAGGAAAAAATTACTTTATATAAAATAGGGGCTTAGCCATTACCTCGGATAAAGTCCTCTAAGTTAATTTCCCGCGAACTGTCTCTTAGCGGTTTTTTGATGGCATAGAGGTTATTGTCTTGATCGTATTGTTCTTTGGTTAAATCGATAACAATAGGGCGGCGGAAGTTGCCTTTAGAGTCGAGAATAATCTCAATTTTGGGCTTAAGCTTTTGATCGGGGTTGGCAGCTAAAACAATGCCCGTCTCACCGTTGGTCATTTCAACTAAGCTGCCCGGAGGATAGATACCGACCATTTGAATAAACTTTTCCACTAGCTCGGTATCAAAGTGTGTGCCACGTTCTTTAAACAGGATACCTAGTGCCTCAAGCGGAGCCAAGCCATCACGGAAACTACGATCACTGGTGATGGCATCGTAAGCGTCTATAATACCTATAATTTTGGGGTACAAGCCGATGCGTTCGCTTTCCAGGCGTTGGGGATAGCCTTTACCATCAACCCGTTCATGGTGTGCGTGCGCAACATCTGAGACCATTTCATCAAAGCCGCCATGTTGTTTCAGGAAGATATAACCAAGTACCGTATGCTCTTTCATGACTTTGAATTCGTCGTCTGTCAGAGGACCGGGTTTATTGAGAATTTCTGGCGGGATCTTCATTTTACCGACATCGTGCAACAGGCCACACATGCCAATATTTTCAAGTTCCTGATGGCTGAAGCCTAATATCTGGCCGAAGGCAATGGCCATGATACTGACTCGTAAGCAGTGTTCGGAGGTATATTCATCGCTGTCTTTAATGCGTGATAACCAGAACATTGCGTTGGGGTTAGCGAGGATACTGGTTACGCAGTCGGAAACCAGTTGCTTGGATTCATCGATGTTAATGGCTTTATTGTTCTTAACCGCATCGAGCAGATCTTTGATGCTTTTCTTTGAAGCAGTAAAGATTCGCTGGGCGCGGGGCAACTCTTGATGCAAGCTGTGGTGCGCTTCTTCGGCTTCCGAGCGTGCTTGTTTATATTCGGCGCTGGGATAGTCGTGCTTAATAGTCTCCCAATATTCTTCATCAAGCTCGACATAGACATGATTACAGTAGACAGCAAGCGTATCCAGATCTTCCTGGTTTTGCAGTGGGAATCCTTGAAACAATACAGGGACTTCAGTCCAGGGGCGATCAAGCTCGGCAATTTGCATACCAAGCGTCAATTCGTCGACAGGGATCTGTATTTTGACCAAACGGGTGCGCTTCTTGCGCTGAGTATCCGACTCCCGAGTGGTTGAAGTATCGTCTTGCTCTTTTTTGCTTCGTTTAAAAATCATTGAGATACATCACTTGAGTCTTGTTGATCCATACTAAAATAATTCCTCAAAATAGCAAAGTGTTCTATGGCGCTATTTTGTAACTTTGTGTTGTAATGCATATTAGCTTACCGGAATAGGGTGGTATTTGGGGGCTAGCCAAATCCTTGAACTGCTGGTAAGGTATTTCCAAATAAGTAGAAACTTATTGATAAATAAGGAAACAAGGGCGCGCATGAGACTCATAAACCTATGACAGAACAGTATGCACCAATCCTCGTATTTATCATTATTGGGCTGTTATTCGGCACTGGATTATTGTTAGTCGGATACTTTGCCAGCCCAACCAATCCTGATCCCGAAAAAGAAAAAGCATTTGAATGCGGCTTTGATGCTTTTGAAGATTCCCGAATGAAATTTGATGTGCGCTTTTATCTAGTGGCTATTCTATTCATTATTTTTGATCTGGAAATTGCTTTTCTATTCCCTTGGGCAGTGGTATTTGATGATTTAGGTTGGTTTGGTGTGGTCAGCATGGGTGTCTTTTTATTATTGCTTTTGATTGGCTTTGCTTACGAATGGAAAAAAGGTGCTCTGGAATGGGAATAGTGAGTGCTGAAATTGGTAAGCATGGTAATTAACAGGTACGAGAATGGGACTGGAACAACAATTACAGGGTGACGGATTTGTAACGACCAGTATCAAAGACCTCTT
The DNA here is from genome assembly GCF_048265365.1 of Kangiella sp. Taxonomy (NCBI): domain Bacteria; kingdom Pseudomonadati; phylum Pseudomonadota; class Gammaproteobacteria; order Kangiellales; family Kangiellaceae; genus Kangiella; species Kangiella sp. The sequence continues at coordinate 134,490 of NZ_JBLXBT010000001.1, read as the reverse complement.
TGACTGGGCGCGTACAGGCTCAATGTGGCCCGTAACTTTTGGTCTGGCGTGTTGTGCCATCGAAATGATGCATGCCGGTGCTGCGCGCTATGACATGGACCGCTTTGGAGTGATTTTCAGGCCTAGTCCCCGCCAGTCCGATGTGATGATTGTGGCCGGCACTCTCACCAATAAAATGGCACCAGCGCTGCGTCGCGTCTATGACCAAATGCCAGAACCTAAATGGGTTATCTCAATGGGCTCATGTGCCAACGGTGGCGGTTATTACCATTATTCCTATTCTGTAGTCCGTGGCTGTGATCGCATTGTCCCAGTTGATATTTATGTGCCCGGTTGTCCGCCTACCGCAGAAGCTTTGCTCTACGGCATTATTCAATTACAAAATAAAATTCGCCGGCAAAAAGTGATACCTCGTTCTATGGCTAGCAACGAAGAGTCTGTTGCGCAGGCCGACTCACCGAAAACTAAGTCCTCAAATAAAGAGGTGTCGCTTGGCTGAATCATTGGTTAACACACTGGGTCAGATGTTCGGCGACAAGCTGATTGCTTGCGATAAGGCTTTTGGTGAAGTAACCATTGAAGTGGCGCGAGATGATTTGTTGGATGTGACTAAAGAATTACGTGACCAGGATGAACTCAAGTTTGAGCAACTCATGGATCTGACGGTGGTTGACTATATGACCTATGGTCAGGATGAGTGGGCAACAACTGAAGCGACAGGCACGGGCTTTGGCCGTGCCCGTGAGTCAACCAGTTCGCCGGTTCATCAAGAATGGCAACGTGAACGATTCGCGGTGGTCTATCATCTGCTCTCGATCAGTCACAATTGGCGCTTACGAGTTAAGTGTTTTGTTAAAGAAAACCGTCCGATGCTGCCTTCGGTCATTCCCGTCTGGAATGGTGCCAACTGGTATGAGCGTGAAGCCTTTGACCTGTTTGGTATCTTGTTTGAAGGCCATCCAGACTTGCGTCGAATTTTGACCGACTATGGTTTTATTGGTCATCCTTTCCGTAAAGATTTCCCTTTAATCGGCAATGTTGAATTGCGTTATGACGCTAAACAAAAACGCTGTGTTTATGAGCCGGTTTCAATTGAGCCACGTGTGCTAGTGCCGCGGGTGATTCGCAAAGAAAAAGATCCTGCAGTCTACGTCAGCAGTCCTGAACAAGGAGGCAAGCGTGGCTGAAATTCGTAATTACACCATTAACTTTGGCCCACAACATCCTGCAGCGCATGGTGTTTTGCGACTGATTCTGGAAATGGATGGCGAAACGGTGGTGCGAGCTGATCCACATGTGGGCTTGTTGCATCGGGCAACTGAAAAGCTAGCTGAAAGTAAACCTTACAATCAAAGCATTGGCTACATGGATCGTCTGGATTATGTGTCGATGATGTGCAATGAGCACGCCTATGTTCTTTCGATTGAAAAATTAATGGGCATCAAACCGCCGGAGCGTGCACAGTACATTCGAGTCATGTTCTCGGAAATCACCCGCATTTTAAACCATTTAATGTGGATCGGTGCGCATGCACTGGATATTGGTGCCATGACGGTTTTCCTTTACGCTTTTCGTGAGCGAGAAACCTTGATGGATTGTTATGAAGCGGTCAGTGGTGCTCGTATGCACGCGACCTATTTTCGTCCCGGCGGAGTCTATCGCGATTTGCCTGATGAAATGCCGCAGTACAAGGTGTCGCCATTTAGTAATGAGAAAAAAGTTGATGAGCTTAATGCAAACCGACAAGGTTCATTGTTAGATTTCATCTGGGACTTTACCGAAACCTTCCCCGATCGTGTTGATGAATACGAAGCTCTGCTAACCGAAAATCGAATCTGGAAACAGAGAACGGTCGGCATTGGCGTAGTGACTCCAGAGCGTGCATTACAACTGGGCTTTAGTGGCCCAATGTTACGTGGCTCTGGTATCGCCTGGGACTTGCGTAAAAAGCAGCCATACGAAGTGTATGACAAGATGGACTTCGATATTCCGATTGGCAAAACTGGTGATTGTTATGATCGCTATCTGGTGCGAGTCGAAGAGATGCGCCAGTCGAATAAGATTATTCGTCAGTGTGTGGAATGGTTGCGTGAAAACCCAGGCCCCGTCATGTTAGAAAACCATAAGGTGACGCCGCCAGATCGCGAAACCATGAAGGATGATATGGAAGCCTTAATTCATCACTTTAAATTGTTTACCGAAGGTTATTGTGTGCCGGAAGGCGAGGCATACGCTGCCATTGAGCATCCTAAAGGTGAGTTTGGAATTTATCTGGTTTCAGATGGTGCCAACAAACCCTATCGCGTGAAAATTCGCGCAGCGGGCTTTGCTCATATAGCAGCGATGAATGAAATGGCGGCGGGTCACATGTTGGCCGATGTGGTGGCCATTATCGGTACCCAGGACATTGTATTTGGAGAGATTGATCGATAACCATGAGCGCAACTGACTTAACAAGTATGCTGTCTGCCGAGTCAATAAAGAAAATTGACCTGTGGATTGGTAAATATCCTACTGAGCGCAAGCGCTCGGCGATTATTCCTGTTCTGACCATTGTGCAGGAAGAGTTAGGGCATTTAAGTCGTGAAGCGATGGATGCAGTGGCTGATTACTTAGTAATTCCACGCATTGCTGCTTATGAAGTGGCGACCTTTTATTCGATATTTCGTTTAGAGCCTGGCGGCAAACATGTGGTGTCTCTGTGTACCAATGTCTCATGCATGATGGCGGGTAGCGAAGAATTAAAAAAGTGGTTTAAAGATGAGCTTGGCATTGAGCCGGGACAAACCAGCAAAGATGGACGCATTACCTTAAAAGAAGTGGAATGTATGGCCGCTTGTGGCGGTGCGCCAATGTTGGAAGTGGATAAACAGTATCACGAAAATTTAACAGTGGAAAAGATGGCGAATTTAGTTCGCGATCTGAATTAGAGGTTAGTTAACCGATGGCAAATGAAGTCTGTTTTAGAACTTTGCACTTGGATAAGCCTTGGACGCTTAAGACTTATGAGTCTGAGGGCGGCTATCGCATGTGGCGCAAAATTCTGGCAGAAAAAACGCCTCCGGAAGAAATTATTGAAGAGCTTAAGTTGTCAGCGTTACGCGGACGCGGTGGCGCTGGTTTTCCGACGGGGCTAAAGTGGAGCTTTATGCCGCGACATGCACCGGGGCAAAAGTATGTAGTTTGTAACTCTGATGAAGGCGAGCCAGGTACTTTTAAAGATCGCGACATTTTACGCTTTAATCCGCATCAGCTGATTGAAGGTATGGCGATTGGCGGTTACGTAATGGGTGCGACTGTGGGTTATAACTATATGCGCGGTGAGTTTTACGAACCGATTGACCGTTTTGAACAGGCTCTAAAAGAAGCCTATAAAGCGGGTTTGTTAGGTAAGAATATTTTGGGCTCTGACGTTGATTTTGATCTGCACAGTCATATTGGCGGCGGTGCTTATATTTGTGGTGAAGAAACCGCATTGCTGGAATCTTTAGAAGGCAAAAAAGGGCAGCCACGTTTTAAACCTCCTTTCCCAGCGAATTATGGTTTGTATGGTCGCCCAACCAATGTCAATAACACCGAAAGTTATGCATCGGTGCCGGTGATTTTAGATAAAGGCGGTAAGTGGTTTTTAGAGCTGGGCAAAGAAAATAATGGCGGCACTAAAATCTTTTCGGTGTCAGGCCATGTCAATAAACCGGGTAATTATGAAATCGGTCTAGGTACGCCTTTTAAGGACTTGCTGGAAATGGCTGGTGGTATGAAAGATGGTAAGAAATTGAAGGCTGTTATTCCTGGTGGTTCCAGTGCACCAGTATTGCCAGCCGATGTGATGATGGATATCACCATGGATTATGATGCTATAGGCAAGGCCGGATCCATGTTGGGATCGGGTGCTGTGATTATCATGGATGAAGATACTGACATGGTGGAAATATTAGGACGGATTGCCCATTTTTATTACGAAGAATCTTGCGGGCAATGCACGCCTTGCCGCGAAGGTACTGGCTGGATGTCGCGCATGATTCATCGCATTGCCAATGGACAGGGCAAACAGAGCGACCTTGAGAATTTAGACGAAATTGCTGGCAATATAATGGGGCGTACCATTTGTGCGCTGGGCGACGCTGCAGCCATGCCGGTACAAAGTTTTATCAAGCACTTTAAGCATGAGTTTGAAGCGAAAATTAAGCAAGCGGTTGCTGAGCAAGAGCAGGCCGCAAAGCAAGCAGTTAATGAATAACGAGGCACGATAATTTTATGATTTCGATAGAAGTCGATGGTCGAAAGATTGAAGCTGAAGAAGGCTCGATGATTATCGAAGTGGCTGATGCTAATGGCATCACCATTCCTCGTTTTTGTTATCACAAAAAATTATCCATCGCGGCCAACTGTCGTATGTGCCTGGTTGAAGTGGATGGCGTCCGTAAACCATTGCCCGCCTGCGCTACACCTGTCTCTGATGGCATGGTGGTGAAAACCGGCTCTGGTATGGCGCAGGGTGCACAAAAATCTGTGATGGAATTTCTACTCATTAATCATCCTCTGGATTGTCCGATTTGCGATCAGGGTGGCGAGTGTGAGTTGCAGGATCTGGCGATGGGTTGTGGCGGTGATGTGTCACGCTTTAATGAAGGCAAGCGTGCAGTTTTCGATACTGACCTGGGTCCATTAATTGAAACCGAAATGACGCGCTGTATTCATTGCACTCGCTGTGTGCGTTTTGGCCGTGAAATTGCCGGTATTCGTGAAATGGGCGCCACCGGTCGTGGCGAGCATATGGAAATCACAACCTTTATTGAGAAGTCAGTGGACTCCGAAGTATCCGGTAATATTATTGATTTATGTCCTGTCGGCGCTTTGACCGCAAAACCTTCACGCTATCGTGCCCGGGCCTGGGAAATGACTCAATATGATTCAGTGTCGCCGCACGACTGTATTGGCGCTAACTTGCATGTGCATACTCACCGTAACCAGGTGATTCGAGTTGTGCCTAAAGAGAATGAAGCGGTTAATGAAGTCTGGTTATCGGATCGTGATCGTTATTCTTATGAAGCAGTGACGATGCCGGATAATGACAATCGTCGATTGCTTGAACCGATGATGAAGGTCAATGGCGAATGGCAGGCAACCGATTGGGAAACAGCTCTTGAAAAAGTGGCCAGCAAATTGAACATGTTGGCGCAAACTGATGGCCCTGAACATATTGGTGCTATCAGCAGCCCGAGTGCAACGACTGAAGAAATGTATTTGTTGCAAAAACTAATTCGTGGGCTGGGTTCCAATAATGTGGACCATCGCATTCGTATCAGCGACTACTCGATGCAGGAAAATGAATCATTATTTCCAGAGTTGAGTATTGAGCTGTCGGAACTGGAAGCTTTGGATGCCTGTCTGTTGATCGGTAGCGATTTACGCAAAGACCAACCATTGGCTGCCTTGCGAGTACGTAAAGCGACTCGGCATGGCCAGATCGCCATCATTAATGCACGAAAGCTATATAACAACTTTAATGTGTTACATGAAATTGAAGCTACGCCCGATGATTGGTTACAGCAGGTGGCGGGAGTGGCTAAGTATTTACTCGACGAGGCGATGGCTTCTGAGGATGTGTCAGCGGACAGCCTCGGTTATGAAGGCCTCGATGAGTTACTCAAAGATATCAAGGTTGAACAGGCGCATATCAATATCGCCAAAATGCTGACTAAGGCGGACAAGACCGGCGTGGTGCTAGGCTTGAGCGCGCTGGAGTTTAGCCATGCGGCAACCTTAAGAATGCTCTGTCGCGCAATAGCCGGCTTATCAGGAGCAACCTTTGGCATCATGACTCATGGTGGCAACAGCGCTGGTGCCTATCTGGCCGGAGCCATTCCGCATCGCGGCCCAGGTGGAGCGGACGTGGAAGAAGGCGGTCAGACTGCTCAGCAAATGCTCCGCGAGGGCAAAAAAGCATTCATTCTACTGAAAACGGAAATAGGCAAAGAAGCGGTCAATGCAGAGCAGGCAAAAGCAAGTTTGCAAGCCAGTGAATTTGTGGTTGCACTTAGCAGCTATTCCGATGATGAAGCGTTTGAATACGCGGATATCATTTTACCGATTGCTAGCTATCTCGAAAGTCCCGGTTCTTATGTCAATGTTAATGGTCATTGGCAGGATTTCAATGCCTGCGTCAGTGCGCCAGGCCAAGCCAAGCCAGCATGGAAAGTATTGCGCGTAATGGGTAACTTATTAGAGTTGAAGAACTTTGACTATGTTTCTGCGCAGGATGTGATGCAGGAAGTGAAAGGCCGCATGGGCGCGGTAGGTGACCGCATTAAATCACGTTGGCAATGCCCTGAAAGTTTGCCCAATGAGGGTTCCTGTCCAGAGCCATTAAACATCTATCAGGTGGATTGTTGGACGCGTCGTTCAAAAGCCTTGCAGAAAACGGCATTGGCAAAAGGCGAAGAAGATCTTAAGCGACCAAAACTGAGTCCTTTCCATAATATTTTAGGAGGCGTCTGATGCTCGATATCATTATAGACGCGCTCATTATTGGCTTTAAAATCAATCTGATTTTATTGCCATTAATTCTGGCAGTCGCATACACCACTTTTGCCGAACGCAAATTAATTGGTTATATGCAGTTGCGGTTAGGTCCAAACCGCGTCGGCCCTAAAGGTTGGTTGCAACCCATTGCTGACGTTGTAAAACTGTTGATGAAGGAGATTGTGATTCCTTCTGGAGCCAACAAAACTCTGTTCCTTCTTGCTCCGATACTGTTTATTGCACCTTCTTTTGCCGCCTGGGCGGTGATTCCTTTTAGCGCAGAAATAGTTCTGGCCGACGTTAATGTGGGTTTGCTTTATATATTAGCAATGACTTCAATTGCGGTGTATGGCGTCATTATTGCCGGTTGGGCTTCAAATTCTAAATATGCACTGCTCGGTTCTTTGCGTTCTGCCTCACAAATTATCTCCTACGAAATCGCTATGGGTTTTGCTCTGGTGGCGGTGTTAATGGCGTCAGGGACTATGAATCTGGGCGATATTGTCATGGCGCAGGAAGGTGGTTTCTGGCACTGGTATTGGATTCCATTGCTGCCTATTCTGGTGGTCTATTGGATTTCTGGGGTGGCTGAAACCAACCGCGCACCTTTTGATTTGCCGGAGGGCGAATCGGAGATTGTGGCGGGCTTCCATGTGGAATATGCGGGGATTGGATTTTCCTTATTCTTCCTCGCCGAATACGCCAATATGATTTTAATTTCTGTGCTGACTGCCTTGTTCTTCTTCGGCGGCTGGCTCAATCCATTTCAGGGAATACCTTATCTTGAAAGCGCTACGGACTGGATTCCGGGCACCATCTGGTTATTGCTGAAAGCGGCTTGGTTCCTGTTCATGATGATCTGGTTGCGGGCGACTTTCCCGCGCTACCGCTACGATCAGGTGATGCGTTTAGGCTGGAAAATATTCATTCCAGTCACGGTGGTCTGGTTAATCATTTTGACCTTTATGATTAAAGCGGGTGTTAGCCCATGGTTTGCCGGGCGAGGTGTGCTATGAGTCGAATGCGACAATTATTCCGTAGCTACCTGCTAACCGAATTGTTCCGCGGCCTAAGGCTCACCTGGGCGCACATGTGGAAAAGAAAGGTTACTGTCCAGTATCCGGAAGAACAAACACCACAGTCGCCACGCTTTAGAGGTATTCATGCTTTGCGACGTTATCCAAATGGTGAGGAGCGTTGCATTGCCTGCAAGCTATGTGAGGCGGTGTGTCCTGCAGCTGCAATAACGATAGAAGCTGGGCCGCGGGAGAGTGATGGTACGCGCCGTACTACGCGCTATGAAATTGATATGTTTAAGTGTATCTACTGTGGTTTCTGCGAAGAGTCCTGCCCAGTAGATTCGATTGTTGAAACGCGAGTTTTCGATTATCACTTTGAGAAACGGGGCGATAATATTCTAACCAAGGAACAATTATTGGCGATCGGTGATCGCTATGAAGCTCAGATTGCTGAGGATAGAGCGAAAGATGCTAAGTACCGATAAAAACATTGCTAAGACATGCCTAGCTAAGACATACCTAGCCGAGAACGGACCGATATGACCGCTGAGCAGATAGTATTTTACGTCTTTGCGACGCTGACCATTGTGTCAGCGCTGGGCGTGGTGACAGTGCGCAACTCGGTGCAGGCGGTGTTGTGTCTGGTGCTGACCTTTTTCTCCGCAGCGGTGCTATGGATGTTGCTGGAAGCGGAGTTTCTAGCAGTAGCGTTGGTGCTGGTTTATGTCGGCGCGGTGATGGTGTTGTTCCTGTTTGTGGTCATGATGTTAGACGTTGACTTTGCCAGCCTTAATCAGGGGTTTACGCGCTATGTTCCTTTGGGCATTTTGGTGGCGATTGGTTTGTTAATCGGTTTGTATTGGGTATTGCGTGGCGAAGTGTTTGGATTAGAGGCAATGCCGGAACCTGCCAAACATGGCGTTGAACATAGTAATGTCGAAGTGCTGGGCAGGCTGCTTTATACCGATTATTTTTACGCTTTTGAAATTGCCGGTGTGATTTTGTTGGTGGCGATTGTCGCCGCGATTTCACTAACGTTCCGCGGCCGTCGCGAACGCCGTGGACAAAGTGTTCCCAGCCAGCATCGAGCGAGTAAAGACGAACGTTTGCATATAGTCAAAATGGACGCTGAGGTTCCTGAGCCCGATGAGGGGGAGTCTGAGGAAACAGGCAAGCGCAAAAGCAAAAGAAATAAGAAAGCGAAGGGAGAGTCATCATGAGTTTGACGCATTATTTAATGGTCAGTGCAATTTTGTTCTCCATCAGTGTGGTGGGGATCATAATTAATCGTAAGAATGTGATCACCTTGCTGATGTGTATCGAACTGATGCTTCTGGCGGTGAATACCAACTTCATTGCGTTTTCGCGTTATTTGAATGATGAGGTTGGGCAGATTTTCGTGTTCTTTATTTTGACCGTAGCGGCTGCCGAGGCGGCTATCGGTTTGGCCATTCTGGTGGTGTTGTTCCGAAGTAATAAAGACATTGATGTAGAAGACTTGCGGGAGTTGAAAGGCTGATGAGCATGCAAACCCAGCTATTACTGATAGTACTAGCGCCTTTAGTAGGAGCTATGCTGGCGGGCCTGTTAGGCAAGCGGCTGGGTAAGCGTTTAACACATCGACTGACCATCGTTGGCGTAGCCATTTCCTTTATCTTGTCATTACGAATTTTCTGGGGCTTCCTGTACGGTGATGCCACACCAGTAGATATGACCATTTATCACTGGGCCAGCTTTTCGGACCTGACCATTCAGATCGGCTTTATGATTGATAGCCTCAGTGCACTGATGATGGTGGTTGTCACTTTCGTCAGCCTGATGGTGCATATCTATTCGGTTGGTTATATGCACGATGACGATGGTTATCAGCGATTCTTTAGTTACCTGTCACTATTTACTTTCTCGATGTTGATGCTGGTGATGGCCAATAACTTCCTGCAACTGTTTTTCGGTTGGGAGGCTGTTGGGCTGGTCTCATATCTTTTGATCGGTTTCTGGTATCAGAAGGAAAGTGCAATTTTTGCCAATATGAAAGCCTTCCTGGTCAATCGGGTGGGTGACTTTGGTTTTATTCTCGGCATTGGCGCGATTTTTTTACTGTTCGGTACTTTCGATTATGCACCGATATTTAAATCCATGGGGCAAGCCGAAGAAATCATGCAGATCAGTGAGCGCAGCGCTGAGAATGCGTTGGGGCTGATGGGCCTTGATGGTAGCTTTGTGGCATGGGGCGATACCAGCTGGCCAATCATTACCTTTATCTGTATTTGTTTGTTTATCGGTGCCATGGGTAAGTCAGCTCAAGTGCCATTGCATGTCTGGTTGCCAGATTCGATGGAAGGCCCGACGCCAATTTCTGCCCTGATTCACGCGGCAACCATGGTCACGGCCGGTGTTTTTATGGTGGCGCGGATGTCGCCACTATTCGAGTTCTCCGAAACTGCGTTAGCCATGGTCACCATTATTGGTGCTATAACCGCGCTGTTTATGGGATTAGTGGCAATTGTGCAGAATGACATCAAACGGATTATTGCCTACTCCACACTGTCGCAGCTGGGTTACATGGTCGTGGCGCTTGGAGTCTCGGCTTATTCGGCGGCTATTTTCCACCTGTTTACTCATGCTTTCTTCAAGGCATTGTTATTCCTCGGTGCTGGCTCAGTTATCGTGGCGCTGCATCATGAACAGAATATACGCAAAATGGGCGGGCTCTATAAACGATTGCCATTTACTTACTGGACGACTTTAGTGGGTACATTAGCCTTAATCGGAACGCCTTTCTTTGCTGGGTTTTATTCGAAAGATGCCATCATCATGGCAGCGTCACAGGCCCAAGGCCCTGCGGCCAGTTTTGCCTATTTTGCGGTGATGGCCGGAGTCGTCGTCACAGCGCTCTATAGTATTCGCATGTTGCTGGTGGTGTTCCACGGCAAAAGCACTATTGATGAACAAGATTTGAATCAAATAACCGAGTCGCCCCGTGTGATTACCTGGCCATTGATTGCCTTGGCAGTGCCATCGCTGATGATCGGCTGGCTGATGACTAAGCCAATGTTAGATGGCAACTATTTTGCTGAGTCCTTAATGGTACTAACCAGCCACGACACCATGCAGGCATTCCGTGACGAATTCACCGGAGCCATGAGCTTTGCGGTGCATGGATTTATGACACCTGTATTCTGGCTGATGTTGGCTGGAGTGATGACAGCGGTGATCTTTATTTGGCTTAAACCAGTCTGGGGGGCTGCTGCGGGTAAAATGTTGAGTCCAGTCAATCGATTGTTGCAACGTAAATATTATTTTGACGAGGTTTACCAGAAGGTCTTTGCCAAAGGCTCTTATTCGCTGGGCGATATGCTCTGGCAATATGGCGATAAGGCAGTGATTGATGACGGTATCGTCAATAGTGGCGCACAGACGTTGGGGCGGATTGGTCAAGTGCTCCGAAAGTTGCAAAGTGGTTATTTATATCATTATGCGCTGATGATGGTTCTGGGGTTGGTCGGACTATTGCTGTGGTTAATCCTGAGAAGTTGATGAGAAGAATGATGATGACAACAGCCCATTTAAAGCAAAGCGTAAAGAGAAGGATGAATAATAACTTATTATGTTAGAACAATTACCCATCCTCAGTTTATTGATCTGGATACCGGTTATCGGTGGCCTGGTGATCATGTTTGGTCCGGGCGACCGTTTGCTGGCGGTGAGCCAGCGGATTGGTATTCTGCTCGGCATCATTACCTTATTGCTTAGCTGCTGGCTAACCTGGGCATTTGCGACCGATACCGCTGAGATGCAGTTTGCCGAAACGGCGCGCTGGATTCCGTCGCTTAATATTCGCTATGATCTGGCTATTGACGGGATTTCTCTGCCTCTCATTGTTTTGACCAGCTTAATTGGTTTGCTGGTGCTGATCAGTGCAACGGGTTCGATAAAGAAACGTCAGTCGCAATTCTTCGCTGCGGTACTGATGATGACAGGCCTGATGAATGGTGTGTTTGCTGCTCAGGATTCCATCTTGTTCTACGTCCTGTGGGAAGCCATGCTGATTCCGATGTTTTTAATGATCGGTGTCTGGGGTGGGTCAAACCGAATATACGCCACCGTTAAGTTCTTCCTGTTTACCTTCTTCGGCTCAATATTCATGTTAGTGGCGTTAATTTATATGGGGCGTGAAGCCGACAGTTTTGCGATCAGCAAACTACAACAGTTGTCCTTATCGCTGACCGAACAAAAGTGGATCTTCTTTGCCTTCCTGGCCGCATTCGCAGTTAAAATTCCGATGTTCCCAGTGCATACCTGGTTGCCCGATGCGCACGTTGAAGCGCCCACTGGTGGCTCGGTAATTCTGGCAGCAATTATGTTAAAGATGGGTGGTTATGGCTTCTTGCGATTCAGTTTGCCAATCACGCCTGATGCAGTGGCTGAGTATGCTTACTGGCTTATCCTCTTCTCGCTGATTGCCATCGTTTATATTGGCTTGGTTGCGCTGGCGCAGAAAGACATGAAAAAGCTGGTTGCCTATTCCTCTATTGCGCACATGGGCTTTGTCACATTAGGCACCTTCATTATTGTTTATCTCACCGCAACTCAAGCACAATCGATGGCACTGCAAGGCGCTATGATCCAGATGATTTCTCATGGTCTGGTCTCCGGTGCCTTATTCTTTTCGATTGGCGTGTTATATGACCGCATGCACAGTCGGGATATTGCAGATTACGGTGGCGTGGTCAATTCGATGCCAGTTTTTGCGTCGTTGCTGATGCTGTTTATTCTGGCCAATGCCGGTTTACCCGGAACATCGGGCTTTGTGGGCGAATTCTTTGTCATTATTGCTTCATTCCAGGCCGATTGGCGGATTGCTCTAGTGGCTGGTTTAACATTGATTTTGGCGGCGGCTTACAGCCTCTGGGTTTATAAGCGAGTGATTTTTGGTAAGTCAGCAAACGAATCGGTGGCGCGTCTGGACGATGTGACCAAGCGTGAGCGTCTTGTGTTATTTACCTTGGCAATTTTAATTTTAGCATTGGGTATTTACCCGCAACCTCTGATAGAAATTATGCAGCCTAGTCTGGAAAAGATTATAGAGTCAGCGATTTTAAGTAAAACCGGGGGTATGGGATGACAGTTGATTTGATGCCAATGCTGCCGGAAATTTTCCTACTCACAGCAACGTGTGCAGTGTTGTTGATTGATGTTTTTGCAAAAGATTTTGACCGTCAGCTAACCTACCGGTTGGCACAACTTAGTTTACTGGTAACTGGCGTAATGGTGATTGCTCAGTTCCCGGACGTGCAATATCACCTATACCACAGACATTTCATTCTCGATCCGATGGCGGGGATTGTTAAGGTCAGCGTGATTGCCTTAACCATGGTTGCCATGATGTTCGCACGGCCATACATTTTACAAAGACCAATATTGCGCGGTGAATATTTTATCCTTCACTTATTTGCAGTGTTGGGGATGATGGTTCTGGCTGGTGGCGGTAGCCTGTTGACCTTGTATCTGGGGCTTGAGTTACTGTCATTAAGTCTTTACGCGCTGGTTGCGATGCATCGCCATTCAAGTCTGTCGTCGGAAGCCGCAGTAAAATATTTTGTCATGGGAGCTATCGCTAGCGGATTTTTGTTATACGGCATGTCGATGGTTTACGGTGTCACTGGTAAAATTCATATCACAGATATTGCTGTTTACCTTGAAGCCAATGACGCCAGCCTCACTTTGCGTTTTGGTCTGGTCTTTATGGTGGTGGCGATGGCCTTTAAGTTTGGTGCGGTACCGTTCCAGATGTGGGTACCGGATGTCTATCATGGCGCCCCAACCTCAGTTACTGCCTTCATAGCTTCTGCACCAAAAATTGCCGCTTTCGCGCTAATCATACGGATTCTGGGTTATGGCTTTGAGCAGGTTCTGATTGACTGGCAAGGTATGTTGATAATTCTGGCGACCTTATCGATGGTGATTGGAAATCTGGTTGCGCTGGCGCAGGAGAACATCAAGCGGCTATTGGCTTATTCGGCCATCGCTCATGTTGGCTACTTTATGCTCGGCATAATCGCTGGCAATGGCGCTGGGTATTCCGCCTCATTTTTCTATATCATCTCTTACGCAATAATGTCGCTAGGCGGCTTCGGCTGTTTGATCTATTTAGCCAAGGGTAAGCAGGAAGTAAATTTAATTAGCGATCTCAAGGGATTGGGGCAACGCAGCCCATGGGGCGGCTTGCTAATAAGTTTTCTATTCCTGTCTATGGCAGGCTTACCTCCTTTTGTGGGCTTCTGGGCGAAGCTGGAAGTGATACGAGCGGTTTTAGAATCCGATCTGGTATGGTTGGCGATTCTGGCTGCGGTGATGTCTATCGTGGGACTCTTCTACTATCTAAAAGTAGTTAAAGCCATATTCTTCGATAAACCCGAAAACGAAAGCAAACTAAAAGCAGACCGTGGACTGCGTCTTGCGCTGGGTATTACAGGAATGTCGGTAGTAGCGCTGGGTCTGTTCCCGGCACAACTACTTGAGGTGTGTCGTCAGGCCTTTCAATATCTGTAAAAATGCTTTAGATGAGAACCTTAGCCGTCAATTATAGGCTAAGGTTTGAGCACACAGAAAAGATAGTTAATATAAATCTTAATCCCCCTTGTCAAAACATTATAAATGCGTATAATGCCGCTCTGTCGATTGGGAGCTGACTTGAAATTTTTCAGTAAGTCCCAACTTATAAATAAGACCAGATATTTATAAGTATCGAAAAGAATTGTTGCGGGTTGGAGCCGCCTGGTAATTGTCGGGCTCCCAAACCGAAAGAGACGAAGGTCATACGACCTGAGGCTTATGAGCATTACCAGAAGCTTATGAGCAAGATCTCCAGAAAGAATTGTTGCGGGGTGGAGCAGCCTGGTAGCTCGTCGGGCTCATAACCCGAAGGTCGTTGGTTCAAATCCAGCCCCCGCTACCACTTTTAGATTAAGGACAAAGAGTTCCTTAATTTGCTCAGATAATATAAATTGACTGAGCTTTATTGATGAATATAATAATAAGGCCCCTTTTAGGGGCCTTATTTTTTCTGAGCTGTTCTATTTGTTATGTTTATGGCTCAAGTGGGCAATGGCGCTGCCTTTGACCCATCACATTAATGATTTTGCTGATGGGCCTGTTTAGGCCCATTTTTGTATGTAAAAAAAGCTTGAAAAAGCAAAGAGTTATAGAGTAATTAATGGCTAGAAACGCTGAGTTAGAAAAGATCATCCGCCCTGCAGTAGAAGCAGCTGGTTTTGAGTTCTGGGGGTTAGAACACCTCGCTCAAGGCAAGCATTCTGTGCTTAGGGTGTTTATTGATCACGAAAATGGTATTTCAGTGGATAATTGCGCTGAAGTAAGCCATCAGGTGAGCGGTGTTTTGGATGTGGAAGAACCGATTAAAGGTCTCTACAACCTGGAAATTTCATCGCCCGGCATGGACCGCCCGCTATTTAATGAGCAACAATTTGCGCGTTATGTGGGTGAGGATGCTGAGGTGAAGTTGTCAGTGCCGTTAAATGGTCGACGCAAGTTTAAAGGGACTATCGAGCAAGTTGAGGCAGGTGTTTTAGTGCTTCTGGTCGATGGTGAAGTTTATGAGATCAATTGCCAGCAGATTGATAAAGCGCATTTGGTCCCTAAGTTTTAGTCTTAATTGATGAATATCAGGTATTGATTAAAGGTTAACACGTATGAGCAATAAAGAAATTTTGTTAGTGGTTGAAGCTGTATCCAATGAAAAGGATGTACAGCCTGAAGTAATTTTTGGTGCGATTGAAGCTGCCTTGGCCACTGCCACAAAGAAAAAGCATGGTGTTGATATTGATGTACGTGTTGATATTGACCGTGATACAGGTGATTACGATACATACCGTCTTTGGACAGTCGTTGGCGATGATGATGTTGAAGATCCTTTAACAGAAACAACATTGTCTGCGGCTCAGGTTGAAGATCCTGAGATTCAAATTGGTGATTATGTTGAAGAGCAGATCGAATCAATTGAATTTGGTCGTATCGCTGCGCAAACCGCAAAGCAGGTTATCGTACAAAAAGTACGTGAAGCTGAACGCGCTAAAACGGTTGAAGCTTTCCGCGATAGAGTTGGCGATTTGGTTACTGGTGTTGTTAAGAAAGTAACACGTGATTACATTTTCATTGATTTGGGTAATAACGCTGAAGCCGTTATTCAACGCGAAGAAATGATGCCGCGCGAAACCGTTCGTACCGGTGATCGTGTGCGTGGTTTGTTATACGCGATTAGTACTGAAAATCGTGGTCCACAATTATTTGTTAGCCGGACTCGTCCAGAAATGTTGGAAGAATTGTTCCGCATTGAGGTACCTGAGATTGGTGAAGAAGTTATCGAAATCAAGGGCGCTGCTCGTGACCCAGGTTCGCGTGCTAAAGTTGCTGTTAAAACGAATGACAAGCGTATTGACCCTGTGGGTGCTTGTGTGGGCATGCGTGGAGCGCGTGTGCAAGCGGTGACCGGTGAGTTAAACGGTGAGCGTATTGATATCGTGCTTTACGATGACAACCCGGCTCAATATGTGATTAATGCGATGGCGCCAGCAGAAGTGGTTTCTATCGTTGTTGATGAAGATCGTCGCAGCATGGATATTGCTGTGAACGAAGACCAGTTAGCGCAAGCGATCGGTCGAAACGGTCAAAACATTCGTCTAGCCAGTGAGTTAACCGGCTGGGAATTGAATGTGATGACTGAAGAAGATTTTGCCACTAAGAATCAATCGGAAACCGAATCGATTGTTTCGATGTTTGTCGCAGATTTAGGTGTTGATGAAGACTTAGCAGACATACTGGTTCAAGAAGGTTTCACGACTCTTGAAGAAGTGGCGTATGTTCCGCAATCTGAAATGCTCGACATTGAAGGTTTTGATGAAGATTTGGTTGAAGCGTTGAAATCACGTGCTAAAGATGTGCTGTTAACAAAAGCCATTGCCAGCGAAGAGCAATTGGAAGAAGCAGAGCCTGCGGAAGATTTGTTAAATATGGAAGGCATGGACCGCCACTTAGCTTTTGTTCTTGCGAGCAAAGGTATTGTGACTATGGAAGATTTAGCAGAGCAGTCAGTGGATGAGCTTATAGAAATCGAAGAACTTGATGAAGAGCGTGCCGCGAAGTTGATTATGACCGCGCGTGCTCCTTGGTTCGAGGAGCAGGAATAATATAGCGGGGGATAGCGAATGTCGAAAATTACAGTAAGAGATCTAGCTGATACGGTCAAAACTCCAGTTGAAAAACTGATGGAGCAATTGTCGGCAGCTGGAATAAAAGTTAAAGGTCCGGATGATGCCATCACTGATGAGCAGAAGAAGACCCTGTTGACTTATTTGCAAAAAAGTCATGGTGGTTCTGAAGATACCGGACCCAAGAAAATTACGCTTAACCGTACCCAAAAAAGTACTTTGAGTGTGACCAGTTCTGAAGGTAAAAGAAAATCAGTGCAGGTTGCGGTAAAGAAAAAACGCACCTATGTAAAACGTTCAAATGAAGAGTTGGCTAAGTTAGCGGAAGAAGAAGAAGCGCAACGTAAAGCAGAAGAAGAAGCTAAGCGTCAGGCCGAAGAAGAGGCAAAACGTAAAGTAGAAGAAGAAGCTAAACAAAAAGCCGAGGAAGAGGCTAAGCGTAAAGCGGAAGAAGAAGCTAAACAAAAAGCTGAACAATCAAAGCAAGAAACTCAAACAGACGAGCCAGAAGATAAACCAGCGAAAAAAGCTGAACCGGCTCGTGATGAGAAGAAAGGCAAGCCTTCAAAGGCTAAGCCTAAATCAAAGTCACGCAATGATGATGACGAAGATGAAGTTGTTGTTAAAAAGCCTAGCAAGCCAAAAGGCCCAGTTAAGCCTATGTCTATAGCTGACTTTGAAGAGAAGAGCGGGCATCGCAAAAAGAAACGCAAGAAAGGTAAGAAGAAAACTTCAGACGTCGACTTGGTCGCACGTGCACTTGAAGACAGTAAGCGCGGTGTAGTGATTGAACAGAGAGTATATCAGGCACCAGAAGCTATGAAAAAACACGGTTTTAAGAAACCAACAGATACCATTATTCACGAAGTTCAGATTCCGGAAACGATTACCGTTGGAGAGCTTGCAAAAGCGATGACGGTTAAAGCACCGGAACTTATGAAAGCAATGATGAAAGTGGGCGTAATGGCCACCATTAATCAGTCGCTTGATCAGGAAACTGCCAGTTTGGTTGTTGAGGAAATGGGCCATAAGCCTGTTCTCGTCAATGAGAATCAAATGGAAGAAAACGCCTTGTCAGAAGCGAATGATGAAACGGGTGAAACCAAGCCTCGCGCACCGGTAGTGACCATTATGGGCCACGTTGACCACGGTAAAACATCTTTGCTTGACTATATTCGTGCCACTCATGTTGCATCCGGCGAAGCGGGTGGTATTACCCAGCATATCGGTGCATACCATGTAGAAACAGACAAGGGCATGATTACTTTCCTTGATACCCCGGGCCACGCAGCCTTTACATCGATGCGTGCACGTGGTGCGGAAGTAACCGATATCGTTGTCTTGATTGTTGCTGCGGATGATGGCGTTATGCCACAGACCGTTGAAGCGGTTCAGCACGCAAAAGCTGCGGGCGTTCCGATGATTGTTGCGGTCAATAAAATTGATAAGCCAGAATCAGATCCAGAGCGTGTAAAGAATGAATTGTCGCAACATAATGTTATCCCTGAAGATTGGGGTGGTGATGTGCAGTTTGTTCATGTTTCTGCGAAAAGCGGCGAAGGAGTTGATGACCTTCTCGACTCAATTCTTCTGCAGTCTGAAGTATTGGAATTAAAAGCTACTGACGAAGGCGCTGCTAAAGGTTTTGTTATCGAAGCTCGTCTTGATAAAGGTCGCGGTGCGATTGCTTCTATCCTAGTTCAAAAAGGTCAGTTGCATAAAGGTGATATTTTATTGGCTGGTACTCATTATGGCCGTGTTCGTGCCTTGTTAGATGAGAACGGTGAGCCAATCGAGTCAGCAGGACCTTCGATTCCAGTTGAAGTGTTGGGCTTATCTGGTGTGCCAGTGGCGGGCGATGAAGCAACGGTAGTTGCCGACGAGCGTACTGCTCGTGAGATCGCGGATCGTCGCGAAGGAAAGCAGCGTGAAGCGTTCCAGGCGCGTCAGCAAAAAGCCAAGCTTGAAAATATGTTTGCCAATATGGGCAATGATGAAGGGACGAAACAGCTCAACATTATTATTAAAGCAGACGTACAAGGTTCGGTTGAAGCTTTGAATAAATCATTGACTGACTTCTCGACAGATGAAGTTGAAGTGAAAGTGATTTCAAGTGGTGTTGGCGGTATTAAAGAAACTGATGTTTCTCTGGCCGCAGCATCGAATGCTATCATTATCGGCTTTAACGTTCGTGCCGATTCGGCGTCGCGTAAATTAGCTGAAAAAGAAGCGGTAGATATTCGCTACTACAGCGTGATTTACGAAGCGATTGAAGAAGTTAAGGCTGCGCTTGGTGGTATGTTGTCACCAGAATCTCGTCAGGAGATTATCGGTCTGGCTGAAGTTCGTGATGTCTTTAAGTCACCAAAACTGGGCGCTATTGCTGGTTGTATGGTGGTTGAAGGTGTCGTAAAACGCCATAACCCAATCCGCGTATTGCGTGACGACGTGGTTATCTATGAAGGTGAGCTGGAATCACTGCGCCGTTTCAAAGATGACGTCAACGAAGTTCGTAAAGATATGGAGTGTGGTATTGGTGTTAAGAACTACAACGATGTGAAACCTGGCGATAAGATCGAAGTATTCCAGATTGTTATCGTTGAACGTACTCTATAACTTGGTATTAGGTAAAAAAAATGTCACAAGCACGCGCAAAAAGAGTTGCTGATCAGATCCAACGAGACTTGGCGGTATTGCTACAACGTGAAATGAAAGATCCGCGTTTAGGGATAGTCACAGTTTCTGGTGTCGAAGTAACCAGTGATTTACAGAATGCGAAAGTGTTTGTGACTTTTTTAGGTAAAGATGAAGAACAGGAAATTAAGCAGGCGCTGGAAGTTCTAACCGGCGCTGCTGGTTTTCTGCGCTCTCAGTTAGCCAAATCCATTCGTATGCGTAGCGTTCCCAGCCTACGTTTTTTATTTGATAAATCGATTGTTGAAGGCCAGAAAATGACGTCTTTGATAGACAAGGCCATTTCAGAAGACGAATCGAAAAAGTCATAGAATAAATTTCCGGAGAAAGACCATGGGCAGACGACGTAAACGCGGTCGCGATATTACGGGCATCTTGCTATTGGATAAACCCACTGACATCACTTCCAATAAAGCACTGCAACAAACCAAGTTTTTGTATTTTGCTGCTAAAGCTGGCCATACCGGTGCCCTGGATCCGATTGCCACTGGCGTGTTACCGATTTGTTTTGGCGAAGCTACCAAGTTTTCGCAGTATTTGCTGAATGCTGATAAAAAGTATCGAGTCACGGCAAAGCTGGGCGAGAAAACGACAACGGCTGATCGCGAAGGCGAAGTGATTGAAACCAGACCAGTTGATGTCAGCGAGTCGCAACTTGTCAAACTTCTGCAACAATTTAAAGGTACTATCAGCCAGGTCCCTTCGATGTACTCAGCCTTAAAAAAGGATGGTGTACCGCTGTATAAGTTGGCTCGCCAGGGTATTGAAGTGGAAAGGGATGCGCGCGAAGTGGATATTTACTCACTGGAATTAGTAAGCTTTTCAGGTGATGAGTTTGTGCTGGATGTGCACTGTTCGAAGGGAACTTATGTGCGAAATCTGGTCGAAGATATTGGCGAAGAACTGAGCTGCGGCGCACATGTGTTAGAATTACGTCGCACTGCAGTCGGTGATTTTGGTCTGGAGCAGACCGTAACAATGGCGCATCTGGAAGAATTAAAGCAGGCTGATGCCAAGTTAGAAATGGATGAGCTGTTACTACCTGTAGAAAAAGCATTGGCACACATGCCCCTTATCCAGTTGAGCGATGACCAGGCCTATTACCTACGTATGGGCCAGGCGGTACAAGTACCGGGAGCTCCTGTAGAAGGTAGTGTTTGTCTGCTGCATGACAATCAATTTATTGGTGTTGGCGCAATCAATGACGATGGCAACATAGCACCAAGCCGCTTGGTCAGAACTGACGAAGCAAATGTATAAAGAATCAATAATAAGGATTTAGGGTAATGACTGATATTGTAAAGCCACTAGTAATTTTCTCTCACGGTAAAGTTAGTGGTCCGAAAGGAAGTCGTATCCAGGCATTGTCGAACATTGCTGAGCGCATGGGCTTTGAGGTGGAGTCATTGGACTACCGCCGCTTACCAACCAATGAAAGGGTCGTTAAGCTCAATAATTACTTAGCCAATTTGCAGCGCCCTTATATCTTGGTTGGTACCAGTATGGGCGGTTATGTGTCAGCTGTTGCCGGTATCGAAAATCATCCATTGGGTATGTTTTTGATTTCACCTGCTATCTATCTGGATGGTTATGCGGAAGCTGAGTTGGAGCAAGTGAAATGCCCAGTAACTATTGTGCATGGCTGGAATGACGACATTGTGCCGGTAGCCAATGTGATTAAATTTGCTCAGGCAGCAGGCGCTAACTTGCATATATTTGATGGTGGTCACCGCTTGCGTGAGAAGCTGTCTGAGACAGAATCCTGCTTTGAGCAGTTTCTGCGTCAATGTTTTATCGAATCAAGTATGGATATGCCGCTTAAAGACGCAGTAAATCAGTAGAAAACTCAATAATATCGGGCGATTTCACGCTTTATCGCTTGCTGAAAGGTTAGTGACTAAGGTAAAATCCCGCATTCATTTGACTGGCTGAATTAGTGATTGGCCGGTCTTGTTTAAAATCTTGGGCAAGTCCCTGAAATCTGGAGTAAAAATATGTCACTAAGTCCTGAAGCGAAAGCTGATATTGTTAAAGAACACGCGCGCGGTGAAGGCGATACTGGTTCTCCTGAAGTTCAAGTAGCGTTGTTGACTGCGCAGATTAACCATCTGCAAGATCACTTTAAAGTGCATAAGCATGACCACCACTCACGTCGTGGCTTGTTGCGTATGGTTAGCCAGCGTCGTAAGTTGCTTGATTATTTGAAACGCAAAGATCAAGACCGCTACTCTGACCTCATTAAGAAATTAGGTCTGCGTCGCTAGAAAGAATAAAGGGGCCCTTAGGCCCCTTTTTGCTTTCAGACGATATAGGTTCTGAAAGTGTTGAAACTTAAATAGGAAAATACTGTGGAATATACAAAAAAATCATTTGAATACGGTGGCCGTACAGTCACCATGGAAACGGGTCGTGTGGCTCGTCAAGCGACCGGTGCAGTTGTAATTGACTGTGAAGGTACAACAGCGTTTGTTGCTGTAACTGGTAAAAAAGAAGTCCGTGAAGGACAGGATTTTTTCCCATTAACAGTAAACTACACTGAAAAAACTTATGCTGCGGGTAAAATCCCAGGCGGCTTTTTGAAGCGTGAAGCGCGTCCTTCTGACGAAGAGACTTTAATCGCACGTTTGATCGACCGCCCTTTGCGTCCTCTTTTCCCAGACGGCTTCATGAACGAAGTTCAGGTTGTTATCACTATTGTGTCAATCAACCAAGATGTTCCAACTGAAGTCGTTGCCATGCTAGGTGCTTCTGCAGCGTTGGAAATCTCAGGCATTCCGTTTAACGGCCCTGTGGGCGCAGCTCAGGTTGGTTACATCGATGGCAACTATGTATTGAATCCATCAGTAACTCAATTAAAAGAATCGAAGCTTGACTTAATGGTAGCCGGTACAGAAAGTGCTGTGTTAATGGTTGAGTCTGAAGCAAATGAATTACCAGAAAACGTCATGCTTGGTGCCGTTATGTTTGGTCACCAGGAATCTCAAGTTGCCATTAAGGCAATTAAAGAGTTAGCGGCAGAAGCTGCTAAGCCAAAATGGGACTGGACTGCTCCTGAGAAAAACGTACCGCTTTATGATGCAGTTAAGAGTCACTCTTTCGCAGCGATTGAAGATGCTTATCAAATTGCTGATAAGGCTGAGCGTTATAATAAAATTAGTGAGCTACAAAGTGTAGCTGTAGAAACTTTAGCGGGCGACGAAGAAGGTCAACCTTCTGCAGATGACGTTAAAGATATGTTCCACTCAATTGAAAAAGAAGTGGTTCGTACACGTATTATTTCCGGCAAGCCTCGTATCGATGGTCGTGACCCAGATATGGTTCGTGCGTTGGATGTTCGTACAGGTGTTTTCCCTCGTACGCACGGCTCGGCAATCTTTACGCGTGGTGAAACTCAGGCTATGGTTTTCGCAACCTTGGGTACTGAGCGTGATGCGCAAATCAAAGACAGCATCATGGGTGAAGCAAAAGATCACTTCATGTTGCACTACAACTTCCCTCCATACTGTGTAGGCGAAACTGGCTTTATGGGTTCTCCTAAGCGTCGCGAAATCGGCCATGGCCGTTTAGCTAAGCGTGGTGTTGCAGCGATGGTTCCAGGTATTGCTGAATTCCCATACACCATTCGTGTGGTTTCTGAAATTACCGAATCAAATGGTTCAAGCTCGATGGCTTCTGTGTGCGGTACTTCATTAGCATTGATGGATGCTGGTGTACCGATGAAAGCTCCGGTTGCAGGTATTGCAATGGGCTTGGTTAAAGAAGCCGATAACTTTGTGGTACTTTCAGACATCCTGGGTGATGAAGATCACTTGGGTGATATGGACTTTAAAGTTGCGGGTACTGAAAACGGTATCACAGCACTTCAGATGGACATTAAAATTGAGGGTATTACTCAGGAAATTATGGAGCAAGCCTTGCATCAAGCCAAAGGCGGTCGCTTACATATCCTGAGCGTGATGAATCAAGCACTCGACAAGCCGCGTGATGATATTTCTGAATATGCACCACGTATCACTGTGATTAAAATCCCAGTAGACAAAATTTCTGAAGTGATTGGTAAAGGTGGTTCAACTATCCGTGCCTTGACTGAAGAAACTGGCGCTACCATTGAGATCAACGATGATGGTACGGTTAAAGTAGCTTCTTCGGATGCTGAAGGTGCTGCAGAAGCAGTACGCCGCATCAAGTTGATGACGATGCCAATTGAAGCGGGCATGGAGTTCGAAGGCAAAGTGGTTCGTTTAGCGGACTTCGGTGCTTTCGTTGAAATTACTCCTGGACGCGATGGTCTGGTTCATATTTCACAAATCGCTCATGAGCGCGTGAACAAAGTAACCGACTATTTGAAAGAAGGTGACGTTGTTAAAGTTAAAGTACTGGAAGTGGATCGTCAAAACCGTATCCGCCTTAGTATGAAAGCGATGATTGACCCGCCTGCGCAAGAAGAAGCTCCAGCTAACGCTGAGTAACTTATTGCCATCAATCAGTTTGACTGATGAAAAAAGGGAGCCTCGGCTCCCTTTTTTGTTGCTAGAAATATATCAATTATTGAGGCGTTGCTTCAATTCGAAGTGTGACTCCTGACGAAGCACTGTAGCCGCGAATACCGATGTGCCATGTACCGGATTGCGGCGCATTGAAGGTACAGACTTCTTCGTTGCCCCATTTGTATGGGCGACAATCATAGCTTGAAGTTGTCGGTGCTGAACCGCGACGAACATACAAGTCAGCATCACCTGAACCACCGGTAATCGTTACTGTAAGAGTCGCGTAACCTTCACCTAGCTCCTGGCTATAGTTAGCCCAAGCATTTTGCGCCACTGAGATGTTGCTGATGGTACGGTCAACTGGTTGAGCGCCTGGATCGCTGACCTCATCATAGTTACCCACTAATGTGACGTTAGAGAAGCTTGAGTAAGCTTTAACTCGAATATAGTAGCTGCCGCCGCCATTGCCTGAGCATGACTCGCTGTTACCATTACGATAAGGACGACAGTCATAGCTGGAGTCAGTTGGAATACTACCTTTTTTCACATAAAGGTCGGCATCACCTGAGCCACCGCTAATTGAGAAGTTAATGTTAGAGGCTCCGGTTGGAACTTCCATGCTGTAAACAATATCGTTGCCAGTTGAAGCCGCGAGCCCTGTTTCAGGAACGCCATTTTCTAAGACATTGTCTCCCGGAGGTGGGTCGGTTGGATCTTCGCCACAATCACGTCCTGGACTGACATTACTACTAACGCCTACTGCTTGCAAAGTAGCCTGTACATCATTAACGTCGTAGCCTAAATCACAGGCTGAATCAAGAACGCCATCACCGGCATTATCCCAGTTAGTATTTGAAGTCCAGTAGTTACGATTTGCCTGTGTGTAGACCTCGAAAGCTTTCTTAGTGTCCCAGCCAGAAGTTGTGGCTAGTAGATAGAAGGCTTTATTATAAACACCTGAACTATGGTGAACGTCCATGCCTGAAGTAAAGTCCGACTGATGATCAATCGATTTATTATCTTGTGGTGGGTTATTCATGTAGCGAAGCGCGCCATTGCCTTTAAAGATCTGCTCGCCGACTAAAAAGTCATTGCTACCATTCATATAGAATTCCGCAGCTTCTCCCGACATATCCGAGTAAGACTCGTTTAAGCCACCTGACTTGCCGCTGTATACCAGATTGGAATTTTGTTGCGTGAAACCGTGACTGACTTCGTGCGCCATGACATCGAGTGACACCAATGGGTAGAAGGTGGAGGCACCATCACCAAAGGTCATTTGCTGGCCATCCCAGAAAGCATTCTCGTAGTTATTGCTGTAATGCACTCGGACACGTAATTTTTGAGTTAATGGAGCATCGTTAAACCAGTCGCTGAACATGTTAAAGACCACGTTACCGAAGTAATGACCGTCGTTTAGTGGCGAGTAAGCACCGTTGATTTGTTTTACGGTATTTTCGGGGCAGGTAAAGCTGTGAATGCTGCCGCCTGAAGTAGAGTTGTTCATGTTGATGGTATCAACGTTACTGCTGCTCATACTGCAGGTGCTGCCAGACTGGGTGACATCTAAATAGCCAAAATCAGTGCCATAGTCGTAGCGTCCAGTTTTCTGGTTGCCACCAGGACCGGTGGCATCAGCGGTTTGCAGGTTTTCATAAGAATGAATGACTTGGCCGGTTTTAGCATCAATAAACATCTGCGGACGCGAGGGTTGATCAGCATGTGATACATAGGTGACAGAGTAAACCAGACGTGCGATACCGTCCGGATCTTGCCAGATAACAAGTTCGGATGATTCGTTCTCATAAGCTGGCGGTTTGCTGGTTGCTAAAGAAGATTGCTGATGGCCTTTAGCAATCGATAAAGCTCGATTAGAAGAAACCTTAGGATTGACATCGTTAATGTCGAGTTCAATATCTTGTAATACAGCACCGTGCGCAAAACTTGAAACACCATTTTGATTAGTGGTGATAATGATATCGTCACCAATTACTGGAATGCCTTTATAGAACTGTTGGTAACGTGTGGTCACAGTTCCGTTAGTGTTTTGGTATACCTTACGTGGCTTTAAGGTTTCCTGCCCAGACAAGCCAACCAGTTGTGCCGCATTGGCCGCCAAGCTGGATGGAATGTTTTGCTGTTGCGCAATGGCGCTTTGTAAGTTGGTATTATCGCGCAACGACTGTCGTTCCGCGGCTTGGCCAACAGAAGCCAATACACAGAGTGACAAAGCACTGAGCGTAAACTTAGAGATTGTTTTCATTGAAACTCCTTCAATATAACTATATGGAATAAGAAATAATTATGAATGTTGCCGATTCTTTATTGGCATAACACTGTATTTACCCCCGCAGTGTTAAACCAGAATTGAGCAACCAGAGCTAAGCTAGCAAGTGGCTAATAGTTGAACAATGGCAAATATGACGTACATTGTAGTCTTGTGTATTCTTGTGATGGGTTGTTGCTTATTGGTGTGACTAAAGGTGAGTTCAGCTTGCGATAGAGTCGACTTTTACTCTCACATTTGCATTAGTTTTAGTAATTGTTTTCAAATATAAAAAAAGCGCCTTTCGGCGCTAAGCACAGCTTCGGAGGAGAGAGTAGGAGTCATGTCTAGCTGTGAGAATGGGCTTCCAAGCCCTTGTTATAGTCCTTATGTGGTTGGGGGTTAGGGTTATGACTAAAAATGTTTGAATTAATACGCTACTGCGACTTGAGGTGCGATAATCTCTTCAGCGTCAAAAGTCGGTACAGTGCTATGGAAGCTGACTAATTGAGTTTCAACCAGGTTATAAGTCACCGTCACGGTAACCGTTTGTCCTGGTGTGATGACCATGTTGTCCGCAGTTGCAGGTTCACAGCCCAGATCCGAATCCACCGCAATCTCATAATTAACCAGAGCCGCAGGATTAGGTAGCGCTACCTGGTATTCAGCAAAAATAAGCTGATCAGTAGGGTTGCCGAAGGTTTCGGTCAAAGTCACTTGAGTCAAATCACCATGAGTTTCAACATTGCTACGTGAAGACTCGGCTTCAAGGTAGAAAGTCTCATCATTCAACGTGTAGTTCACAATACCGGCTGGTACTTGCTCAACTTCAGCGGCTTCCACAGCAGCTGCTGCAGAAAAAACAGAAACAATAAGTGTTGCGATAAAAATACGTTTTAGGGAAATAGTTTTCATGTTGCTTCTCCATCAATCCAAAATTTGTTTAAAGGTTTTGTCTTTCGATGGTGTTATTAAAGCGCAACAGTATGGAGAGAAAGGGAGTTGAAAAAGGCCGGTTATGGATAAATCTGTCAGAAAAAAGGCAGGGGTGACAATGGAATATATAGGATGGGTTACGGCTACGGCCTAACCCATCCTATAAGAGCTTTATGTCTTGGCTACTACTTACTCTTCGGTTTTAAATACAAATCGAAAGTCACCGGTACAACGCGGTTGATGCTGCGTAAACCTGCCAGGGATTTTAATTTAACAACGCCTTTATCAAGCTTAAGGCTGCTGGTGGTAATCATGACTGGGTTAACTGAGGTGACGCGAAGTTGATCATCGGCGAGTGTTTGTATGACAACCGGTGCGTTAATGTCGACGGTTTCATTGCCGAGCTGGATAGTGGCTTCCAGTGTGTGCTGTGAGCTTGTGCCTGTTTTCTGATCGTCAATCTTGCTTAAATCAAAACTGCCATTAACGATAAAGGCGATGTTCTTTTTGCTGTCGAACAAGTGCTCTTTCATACGCTGGTCGCGGATTTCAATATTGGTATTAACGCTGTCGAGCAGAATCTCAAGTGCGAATTGACCATTGCCGCTTAAATGCCCTTTAAGAGTTTCGAAGGTGCTGACTTCGCCAATTTGGTTATTTTTAACGGACACAAAATGTAGGTGTGAGGCATCATTATCAATAGTCCACTCACTGTCGTCTGAACCGAACGCTGGCGTGCTTTGTAGGGCAAATACAGCGCTTAAAGTAATAATGGCTTTAGTTATAAAAGCGTTAGACATACTATTCTCCTGTCTTTTTCAGTGACTCTATTGAATCACATAGGATCACTATTGGCTAAATATGGTATTGCATGACCGGAACTCTAGCAAACTGGATGTGAAAAAAATCTGGAGTTTTCTGCAAAAAAGGATTAATTTTGCGAACTTTGATGCCTAACTTTTAAACGGTTAGGGTGACTCTGATATAGGCGGACCAGACAGACAATGAATATTGTGGTTCTAGGGGTTATCTTTTTTGTTCTTATTCAGTTTGCGGTGGGGTTATGGGCTTCGCGCAAACCGAAGAATGAGACTGACTTTCTATTGGCTGGGCGACGACTTAATCCCGGTCTGGCGGTGTTTACTATTTTCGCGACCTGGTTTGGTGCAGAAACCTGTATCGGTGCAGCATCGTCTATTTATGAAAATGGTTTGTCGGGCGGCACTGCCGACCCCTTTGGCTTCTCGCTGTGTTTGCTATTTATGGGCTTTGTATTCGCCAGACCTTTATGGAAGCGCAAATTCATCACTTTTGCGGACTTGTTTAAGCAACGTTACTCGGTGCGTATTGAAAAGCTGGTGGTGATTATTTTAGTGCCTGCCTCAATGTTGTGGGCCGCAGCACAGATTCGGGCATTTGGTCAGATCCTATCATCTCTATCAGGCTTACAAGTTGAATACGCTATCACCATCGCCGCTTCGGTAGTCATTATTTACACCATGCTCGGCGGTCTGCTGGCAGTTGCGGTCACAGACGTGATTCAGGCGGGCTTTTTAATTCTGGGGTTGGTGCTGCTGGGCGTGTTTGTCTTTGCCAGCGGTGACCCGAATGCCAGCTTGGCTTCAGTGGATACTGCGCGATTTAGTTTTGTGTCAGAAGATTCCACTCTGCTACAGAAATTTGAAGCCTGGTCGATCCCAATTTTTGGTTCGGTGTTGACGCAGGAGCTGATTACTCGGGTGCTGGCCTGTCGCAGCGCAGAAGAAGCACGTAGTTCGACGCTTAAAGGCGGAACCTTATACTTGTTGGTGGGCTTGATTCCGGTTTATTTAGGTTTGGTGGGTTTGAATCTGATGCCAAACCTCGCTGATTCTGAACAGTTATTGCCTGAACTGGCAAAAACCTATTTGCCGACTGTACTCTATATTATTTTCGCTGGTGCATTGGTTTCTGCGATTCTTTCAACGGTCGATAGTGCCTTATTAGCTTCCAGTTCATTGATTTCACACAACATCGTGGTACCGCTGAGCAAGCGCAATCATGACGTCAGCGAGCGGCAGAAGGTTCTGTTCGCGCGGATCGGCATTGTGATTCTTGGCAGCCTGGCGTATTACATTGCACTGCATGCCAAAGGTGTTTATGACCTGGTAGTGACCGCCTCTGCCTTTGGTAGCGCTGGAGTCTTTGTGGTCGGTACTTTTGGCCTGTTCACACGCTTTGGTGGTGAAATTACTGCTGGCTTGACCTTGGTCAGCGCAGCGACGGTTTGGATTCTGGGAGAATTCGTGCTCGGCTGGGCGACTCCATTCTTTATTTCACTATTAACCGGCTTTGGGATTTACATAATCGCAGCCTTAATAGAGCGACACTTTTTCGGGCCAGCAAAGGGTTTTCAGACTGCCTAAAAAATAGCCAGTCACCACTGGCTAATGTCCTTTTGCTAATGGTATAATTCGCGCCCATTTTATACAGGCTGGTAGGTACAACAACTTACCAGCTTGGTTCTATCTTATTGATTTTACGGCCAAAGAGCCAAACAGCGGTGATTGAAAGCATGAGCAAAAAGTTATTTATCAAAACCTGGGGTTGTCAGATGAACGAGTACGATTCGTCGCGTATGTCGGATCTGCTGAATAAAACTCATGGTTTGGAAGCGGCTGCATCAGCGGAAGAGGCTGATGTGGTGTTGCTAAACACTTGCTCGATCCGTGAAAAAGCACAGGAGAAAGTCTTTTCTCAGCTGGGTCAGTGGAAAAACCTGAAACAGAATAATCCTGATTTGATCATTGGTGTTGGCGGTTGCGTGGCGTCGCAGGAAGGCGAGGCGATTCGTCAGCGTGCGCCGTATGTCGACGTGATTTTTGGGCCACAAACTTTGCACCGTCTGCCGGAAATGATTATGCAGGCCAGCGGGCAGAAGAAAGCGGTGGTTGATGTCAGCTTCCCCGAAATTGAAAAATTTGACCGCTTGCCTGAGCCACGTGCCGAAGGCCCAACTGCTTTTGTGTCGGTAATGGAAGGTTGCTCGAAATATTGTTCTTTCTGCGTGGTGCCATACACCCGTGGCGAAGAAGTCAGCCGTCCGTTCGATGATGTGTTAGCCGAGTGCGCGCAACTGGCCGAGCAGGGTGTTCGTGAAATTAACTTGCTGGGTCAGAATGTCAATGCCTACCGCGGGATTACTCATGAAGGCGACACTGCCGATTTAGCAGAGTTAATTACTTTTGTGGCAGCTATTGATGGTATTGATCGTATTCGATATACCACTTCTCATCCGGTTGAGTTTTCTGAGCGCCTGATTCAGGTCTACGCGGAAGTACCAGAGTTGGTCAGCCACTTACATTTACCAGTGCAGAGTGGTTCAGACCGCGTGTTGGCGATGATGAAGCGTGGCCATACCGT
Source organism: Kangiella sp. (assembly GCF_048265365.1). Lineage (NCBI taxonomy): Bacteria > Pseudomonadati > Pseudomonadota > Gammaproteobacteria > Kangiellales > Kangiellaceae > Kangiella > Kangiella sp. The sequence goes on along the minus strand of NZ_JBLXBT010000001.1, from coordinate 103,934 downwards.
GCTTGAGTACAAATCAAAAATCCGCAAGCTGCGCCAGATCCGTCCTGATATTTCGATGTCCTCTGATTTCATTATCGGCTTCCCAGGCGAATCGGAGCAAGATTTCGAAGACACCATGAATTTAATTGGTGACATTGGTTATGACCATTCATTCAGCTTTATCTACAGTTCGCGCCCGGGTACGCCAGCAGCGGATATCGTTGATGACACGCCAATGGACGTTAAAAAGCAGCGTTTATCGATATTGCAACAGCGCATCAATCAACAAGCTTTCTCGATTAGCCGCAACATGATTGGCACTAAGCAGAAAGTATTGGTTGAAGGCCCGTCGAAAAAAGATCCGATGGAACTGCGTGGTCGCACCGAAAACAATCGTATCGTTAACTTTGTTGGTCCGCACAGCCTGATCGGCAAATTTGCTGAAGTGACTATCACTGATGCATTCCCTAATTCATTACGCGGTGATTTTGTCACTGACGGACTGGTTCACTAAGCAGTGAACTGGTTCTGCACCGCCCGCTTTAAAAACAAAGGATAGTACTTGTCACAACTTACCAATCAAACGTTTGAATTACAGCCCGCTGACAACAATCGCTTGTCAGCACTTTGTGGCTACCTTGATGAACATCTTAAACACATCGAGCGTCGTCTTGGTGTTGAAGTGAATATTCGCGGCAATCAGGTTAATGTGATTGGCGAAGGCGTTCACGTAGCAGCAGCGCGTCAGGTGATCGAAGCGGTTTATCAGGACACCACTAAAAAGCGTAGTCTGGATAGCGCTGATGTCCATCTGGCGATTCAGGAAGCTTCGGCGGATCTGGAGTCGCTCGAAAGTGACAAGACTTCAAGTGATGATGTTAAGTTGATGACCAAGCGTGGTTTGATTAAACCTCGCAGCCCGAACCAGAAACAATATATCCAGGCCATTAAACACCACGACATCAGTTTTGGTATTGGCCCAGCCGGTACCGGTAAAACTTACCTTGCAGTTGCCAGCGCAGTAGATGCCTGGGAAAAGCAGCAAGTGCGACGCATTTTATTAACCCGCCCTGCAGTTGAAGCGGGTGAGCGCTTAGGTTTCTTGCCAGGTGATTTGGCACAAAAAGTCGATCCCTATTTACGTCCACTGTATGACGCTCTGTATGAGATGTTTGGCTTTGAAAAAGTCGCCAAGTTAATGGAGCGTAGCGTGATTGAAGTTGCGCCTTTGGCTTATATGCGTGGCCGTACCCTAAACGATGCCTTTATTATTCTAGACGAAAGTCAGAACACCACACCGGAACAGATGAAAATGTTTTTAACCCGGATTGGCTTTAATTCAAAAGCGGTTATTACCGGCGATATTACTCAGGTGGATTTACCTCGCGGTCAGCGATCTGGCTTGCGCCACGTGATTGATATTCTGCAAAAAGTTGACGGCATCAGCTTCACCTTCTTCCAATCAAAAGATGTGGTGCGCCATCCTGTGGTGCAACGTATCGTGCAAGCCTACGAAAGCTTCGACGTCAGCGAAGAAGCGAAGCGTGCCAAGGCCGAACAAAAGCAGGCTGAAAAACAGCGCGCATCTGATGACAATAATTAAGATTAATGATGGACTTTAAGCCGTTATTTAATCTGGATCTGCAAGTCGCCTGCGATTCATCGAACATCCCCGACGAAGACGATTTCAAACAATGGTTAGCAACAGCCTTTGCCGTCGAAGCCGAGCAATATGGCCGGGCAAAAACGTTGGCGCAACCGTTTGAGATGACGGTTCGGATTGTTGAGTCAGCCGAAAGTCAGGCGCTTAATAATGACTATCGAGGCAAAGATAAGTCGACCAATGTTCTATCCTTTCCATTCGAAATGCCAGAAGGCATTGAAGATTTGGAATTGTCGATATTGGGCGATCTGGTGATCTGCTCTGAAGTGGTTGAGCAAGAGGCCTCGGTACAGAAAAAAGAACTGCGTTCACACTGGACACATATGGTTGTTCATGGGGGCTTGCATTTGCTAGGGTACGATCATATAAAAGACAATGAAGCGCTGGAAATGGAGTCATTAGAAATTGATATCCTGGCGCAACTGGGTGTTGAAAATCCCTACGAAGAGCGCGATTAGCGTTTCCAGTGTGTGATTAAGACATTTTCTATAGGCAACATGAGGACAAGATAAACTGCTATGAGCGACGACAAACCTCCGTCGAGAAGCTTTTTTCAACGTTTTACTGATATCTTCACTTCAGAACCACAAGATCGTCAGCAACTGGTCGATTTATTGCGGACAGCTAAAGACGACAAGCTGATCAAACCCGATTCTTTATCCATGATGGAAGGGGTGTTGCTGGTTGCAGAGATGCAAGTGCGCGACATCATGATTCCACGCTCTCAAATGGCCGTTATTCAAGAAGACATGTCGTTGGAAGATATTATTCCAATGGTCAAAGATTCGCGCCATTCCCGCTATCCTGTGGTCGGTGAAAATCGAGATGATATCGAAGGCATTATGTTAGCCAAAGAACTCTTAAGCTATGCCTTTTCCGATAATGGTGAGCGTGCTGCTTTTGATATTAAAGACGTGTTACGCCCAGCCTATATCATTCCTGAAAGTAAGCGTCTGGATGTATTGTTGACAGAGTTTCGTTCAAAGCGTAATCACATGGCCATCGTGGTCGATGAATACGGTTGTGTCTCAGGTCTGGTTACCATTGAAGATGTGCTGGAACAAATCGTCGGCGACATTGAAGATGAATTCGATGTGGACGAAGAAGAAAGCAATATCAAACAACACACCAATGGCGAATATATTGTTAAAGCACAAACCGAAATCGGTGACTTTAACGAACGCCTTGGAGCAGATTTTCCAGAGCAGGAATTTGATACGATTGGCGGTTTGTTGGTGAATAAATTTGGTCACATGCCTGAGCGTGATGAAACCATTGCCATGGGCGACTTTGAGTTTACGATACTCAACGCCGACCAACGGCGAGTTCATCTGCTACGCGTCAAGCCACTAGTTGAAGCACCGGTCGAAGCTTAATAACAATAAAATAAGGTGGGCCTTGGCCCACCTTATTTTATTGGCCTAACTGAAAATACTTTAAAAAGTAACACACACTTGATTAAGTCCGACACCCATTCAAAGAACAACTAAGAGACAAACAATGATAACACTGGTTAAAAGCCCAAAAGGCTGGCTGGGATTAACGCTGGCACTCATCGCTGGTGCAATCTATCCACTTGGCTTTGCCCCTCTCGAATGGTGGCCCATTGCTATCTTCTCCGTCGCTACTTTCTGGTGGTTGCTCAACGGGCAAACTAAAAAATTTGCCCTGGCACTCGGCTTTAGTTATGGCTTGGGCTTTTTCGGTGTCGGGGTTTCCTGGGTCTATGTTTCGATCAATACATTTGGCAATGCAGCGCCACCGTTAGCGGTACTGCTAACCATTCTATTTATTGCGCTACTCTCCTTATTCTTTGTCCTGCTTGGCTGGTTTAATGCACGTTTCATCAGTCGTTATAATCTAATAACGCAAATCATCTTCTTCAGTACTGCGTGGTTGATTTTAGATATTGCTCGCGGTTCAGGTTTCGTCAGTTTCCCATGGCTCTATTTAGGTTATTCCCAAACCTCCGGTCCGCTGTTGGGCGTTGGCAGTTATCTGGGTGTACACGGCGTGACATTTTTGCTGGTGACAATATCCTGCCTGGTGACATTAACGCTCTCTCATGCCAGTAAACAAGGTCGCTCCAATGCATTGATGGCGTTGGTTGTTCTTTTGGTCATTGGAACCAGTGCTAGCTTATTCGAAGTTAAGAAAGAAACCGCTCAGCAAAAAACACTGACCATTGCATTAATTCAACCCAACATTGATCAGCATAAAAAATGGGACAGAAACTACTTCACGCCGATCGTAAAAGGACTGTTTGATCAAACGGAGCACTATTGGGGGGCAGATCTAATTGTCTGGCCAGAAGCGGCCATTCCTGCTTTCGATACTCAAGTGCCGGGAATTCTGTTTGAACTGGATGAGTTAGCAAAAGACAGTGGTAGCCAGTTCATTACCGGTATTCCGTTATTGGAAAGTCGCGATGAATATTACGCTGGCATAAAAATGCTCGGCAACCAACAGGCCGACTACCAAAAACAGCAGCTCGTGCCCTTCGGCGAATATGTGCCGCTAGGCGCATGGATTCGCGGCATGATCGACTTCTTTGATTTACCCATGTCGAGTTTTACCCCGGGTAGCAGCGAACAAACTGCAATGAAGACCGCCAAAGCGGATTACATCCCCGCTATTTGTTATGAAATCGCCTTCTCAGGTTTGATGCAGCAACTCGCCACCAGCACCGATAAAGATCAATTCAAAGCCATCGTCACCATCAGTAACGACACCTGGTTTGGCGAATCCTGGGGGCCGATTCAACACTTCCAAATTGCTAAAATGCGCGCCATCGAAACCGGACTGCCCGTTATCCGTAGCACTAATAACGGCATCACCGCCATCATCGACGACAAAGGCCGCGTCATCAACCAAATCGACCGCTTCCAAAGCAACGAACTCGCCGGCGCCTTCCTCCTCGAAAACCGCAACACCTGGTTTAGAACTTATGGGTACTGGAGCTTGTTGGTATTGTTGTTAGGGCTATTAGGGTTCGGTGTTTGGTATAGGAAGAAAAAGTGAAGTGAAGGAGTGCTAAGGAATGTAGTATTTGTACTATTCATAAAGTTACTTCAAGCGAAACGGTAACATTTAAAACAGATGCATCCTTCAAAGGAGTGACTCAATGACCAAGAAAGTTAAAATCTAGGTTGGCATATATACTAACATTATTGATTGTTTCTACAGGATATTTCCCTGATTTGTATTCATATCACTTGGGGTAATTTATAAGATGGTTTGGCTTGGCGGTAGGTCTGGTTCTTGTTGTTATGTATTTCTCACTTCCTCGAACAAAAGAGTGAATTAGTTTATCAAGGAAACATAGAATGTTAAGAGTAATCAAGATTCTGTTAATTCTAACTTTATTTTTCGTCTCTTCATGCAAGGAAGGACGAACCGATTATCACAAGCTGACAAACTTAGAGGATGTGCTAGAAGACCCTCGAAAATATGAAGGGCAAAGACTTCACTTAGCAGGATATGCTCATTATCAGGAAGGCTTGAGTTCATCACTTGAGTTGTACATCGATAAAGAACAAGCTAAACATCTAGATAATCCAAATATAGGTATCCCACCATCGCTTATACTATTACCTGTGGATGGGTTTGAAGATTCATTACTCAATTGCTCTGACCGGGTAGTAAGTGTTTACGGAGTACTATTTCTTAATCCAAGTTTGGGGTTAATACTGCATTTAGAAAAAGGTATCAAAGAGGTTAAAGGGCAAGAAGTGGGAGATTTTTGCTATAAAACAATCGATAAGATACCAGAGGAAACCTTACAGGAATTAATGAGGTTTCATAAGACTGCGCCGAAAGTTGGCAGGTAGTAAAGTTGGTAAACCTAGCCTCTAAGTTGCTCAAGCTTCTTCGAGGCTAAGCTTGCTAAATCCGCTTCCTAACTTAGTTAATGCGGCTTCAATACTGCATCACGTCCTGGGCCGCGCTCCCTTTCGTCGGCTGGAATTAGTCTCATACCCGTTTCCTGACAGGATACGACCCATTCACCTCCACCTCCGACATAAGACGAATGTTTGTTGCTACCTGAAATCTCTTGTGGCCCATCTGACAATGGTCCTTCGACTGTTCCATCATAAGTAAACTTTTGGAGATCAATCCTAAGAATGCCATCTTCTATCTTCCATAGACCAGAGTGGATGTAGGTATGGTAATCAACTGTGGTTTTACCATCGCTAATCATGTGTGGGTCTTCAATGATGAATGAGCCACCTCTTTCTAGAGTCACGATTGGGCCGTCGTTATCATAGGTTACTGCTCCACCGTCCATCTCGAAGATCTGTTTCGCGGCACCTCTGAAACGAAATCGGTCTTTGGTGTCTGCTGCTTGGATCATGCGCTTGGCTTTTTCCAGCTCTTCAAGCTGATCAGGCGGCACCATTGCTCGGTACATTTCAATAGCCTCTAACGCACCGTCGAAAGTATCTTCGGCTTCAGAATCCGCCGTTGCAATTTCAGTCCAGCGACCGATATGACAGCCACAGGTTAAACCGTCTGTGTTTTCCAGCGTGAGATTAACATCCAAATTATCGCCAGAGGGCATGATAGCTGCAAATAAAACAGGGGAACTTGATGGTTCAAGCATCACCGTTTCGGTAACCCGAATCCAGTTGTCCTCTGAATCTCTATAGGCTAGCTGTGCGCCACCGGGTGCGATGGTTAATGGCGATGCCGAATCCTCTGGGAGCGTTACTTCACGTAACTGGACTGACAATGGCGGGCCTTCAATCTTAGCTGCACAGGATTCGCCAAGCTCCAGCGGCTCAACCTTGGCCTGAAAGGGTAGTGGACGACCATCCGGCATGATTATGGTCTGCTCGGCCTGAGCAATCGCCCAGTCAAGCCAACGCTCCGGCGGCAGGATTTCGGCAGCACGATCAGGTTCTCTTAGATACTCGCGCCCGCCCATACCCAGTGAAATCCCCCAGCTGGTATCAAACTGCTGATCACCCCAGAAAAAGAAAGGCTGCGCGTCATAGCTATGCTGGGTGAGTGAGCAATCTGGTTGACGCTCGAAGAACTGTTCGATCTTGTGGTCACGTTCAGTTGCGCCTTCGACGACCTTGTGTGCGGCCCATTCGGCAGCGCCTTCGACCCACCATAATTGATTCATTGCTTGTTTATAGGCACCATTCTGCATGGTGTGCATCCACTCATGAGCCAAAACAAAACGGTTCTTTCGCTCACCATCAATGGTGTGTGGGCGAACCACAATTAGGCATAATCCTTTTGGTATCGGAACTTCACGCTCTATTTCATTGCCTTCTTCATCGACTTCAACGAAATTGGCCAAATCATGTATTTCATTTTTGCCTGCACAATTGGTGAAGGCTAAAGTATCTCCCAGAAGATCAAGTTCACTTTCAACCAGCAACACTGGACGATCGGGCACGGTAGCAAAGTAGGCTTGTAGCTCTTCAATTCGAGGGGCAATCGTTCGTAGTCGTTCGAGCATACGATCGCTTGTCCGTCTATCTGCTTGCTTTCGCACGCGATAAATGGGCTGACTGCCTATCTGGAAGTCGACCAGCTGGAGCTCTCCCATGTCGGCTATTTCAGCCATATGAGCATCCCATGCGCCAGGAGGTGTGCCACCATCCGAAGGTGTAGTACAGGTAGCATTTGCAATTGGGATGCACAGTATTGCTACGATAAGCCCAAACGCTCTCAATGAAAAGAATCGCTGAAAGCTCCTTAGTACAGACTCTTTAGTGGTGAGATTAAATAAAAAAGGGAAACCTGTATTCATATCCATTGCACCAGTCAAAATTGTTGTGATCAGTGGAGTAAGTATATTATGCTTTTGTGGCTGGTCCAGGTAGCAAGCCCATTTCCTCTTTACCCATTGTTTTAATTGATATTTTGTGTCATGTAATTAAATCGCCACTTACTATACATATTTAAATACACTGGAATCTGCTCCTTTGGAATACTTTTTAACTGGTGCAAATGTTGCTTTGCCTGCTACCAAAAATGCCCTATTCCATTGGTGTTGTTATGCTTACTCTACAAACAATTGGCTGTGGTTAATTCGTTGTCCTTAGAAATCAAATGCTGATAACGCGGATAATAGTAGATTGCTGTCTGAACACTACCGCTTATATAAGTGAATGGCGCAACGAGCCATTTTACCAGCCAACAATTTTTTTAAACGACGTTTGAGTATAACTTATTGATAAAAAAGAAAAGGAAGGTATCTTTAAGTCATATTTGCATTATCTTCAATGCATCTGAGATTTGACAGCTGGTTATTTGTTCAATAAAATCCGGCGCTTCGTAGTTTCTATAAGTACAAAAACTACACAATAAAAAAATCTAACTTTGCTGAGGGAACAACAATGGGAACTTTCCGTCTTCTTTTTGTATGCATTTTTTATACTCTATTGGTTACTCTTCCGTTTACATCTGAAAAGGTTTATGCAGAAATTTGTTATGAACCTCTAAGTGTTGATGATCCAACTGCTGAAGACGGTACGAAAGAAAAATCTAACAATGGAAAGAAAGGCGATAATGGGAAACAAGGGAAAAAGTCTGACGGAGATATATCAACTCAGCATTATTGCAATAACCCTACTCCAACAACTCCAACTCCAAGCAAGCCAGGCACACCTTCAGTATCCACTGTAAACAGCACATCGGGAACATATAGTGTTAGCTGGGCGGCATCATCAGACATGCAAACAAGTGGGTATCAAGCTTGGGGCTATGATTTGCAAGAGTATAGAAATGGCACTGTAGTAAGAAATATTCAAGTACCTCCTACATCAACATCATACTCTGTTTCTGGTAATCCGGATGGTAATTATCAGTATAGAGTTAAGGGATGTAATAATGATTTGAACTCAGGCTTAAGGACTTGTAGTTCATACAGCTCAACAAGCAATATTAATTACGTACGATATAAGCCATCGAGACCAGCTAAGCCCGCAGATAAAAACTCAACAACTGGAAGCTATTCTATTAGTTGGAGTAAACCCTCTGGAACTGTTACTCATTACCTATTGCAAGAGAGAAAAACTGGGCAAAGTTGGCCTTCTTCATCAATTAATACTTCATCAACGTCCCGTTCTTTTAGTGGAAAAGCAAATAATACCCAATGGGAATATCGAGTACGCGCCTGTAATCAGTTTTCCTGGGCTTGCTCAAGTTATAGCTCAAATAACATAGTTAAAGTCAGGTTCAAACCATCAACTCCCGCTAAGCCTGGAAATATAAACAATACCACAGGAAGTTACACAGTCAGCTGGACAAAACCGAGTGGAACTGTGGGCTATTATTATGTTCAAGAAAGAGTGGTAGGCGGAACATGGGATGATGTGGGTAGCGTTAGTGGAGCAAGTGCAACTAAGGTTACAACTACTTCGATATCTGTGACAGGTAAAGCTAATAATACAAACTGGGAATACCGAGTAAAAGCTTGTAACAATGAGGACTGGGCCTGTTCAGGTTACTCGTCAATAAACCTTGTAAAAGTTCGTTTTAAGCCTGCTAAGCCTAATGCGCCTAGTGTCCCAGCGGGCGAAGTAAAAGACTCATTTGATGTCAGTTGGACAAAGCCAACTGGGACAGTAACTTTCTACGATCTAATTGAGTATAACAATTTCGATACGGGATATGATGTTGCTGCGAATAATTTAAATGCAACAAAGTTAACTATTAATGACAAAGTTGATGGGAAGTATCGTTACCGTGTGAGAGCTTGTAATGACTTTGCATGTTCTAGCTACAGCGGATACAGCTCTGAAGTTTATGTGCTGCAAGCTTTTGGTAACTCGCAACCTGCATCTGGTCCAGCTCGTTATACCTTATCGCAATATGGTGGAGTTCCAGCACAAAACTCAAGCTCAGATGAAGTTGGCGCAATTGCTGGAGAGTTCAGAGTCAATGAGTCTGGCCAGGCGACTTACAATATCCCGATCTACATTCCAGCTGGCCGTGCTGGAGTAAAACCTCAGGTTTCAATCGCTTACTCTTCTCAAGGTGGCCCAGGTATTCTTGGTCTAGGCTGGAATTTATCAGTCGGCTCAGCAATTACTCGTTGCCGACAAACTGATGAATTAGATGGAAATGAAAAAGGTGTATCACTGTCATACAGCGATAGATTCTGCTTGGATGGGCAGCGACTGATTCTTGAGTCTGGGGAATATGGGAAAAATGGCTCAACATATCGGACAGAACTTGCAAGTCAGACAAAAGTAATAGCAAAGGGTACCGCTGGAAATGGCCCATCCTATTTTGAAGTCTATAGAAAAGATGGCTCTCTTAGTTACTATGGAAATACGGCAGACTCACAATTAAGAGCAAACAGTGTGAATACCGTCGACGGCACATCAGTTAATACGACAGTTCTTGATACAGTTTTGGTCTGGTCTCAGAGCCAATATATTGATAATCCATATCTAGCTACATCAAACGAAATAAACTACGAGTACGATGAACAGGAAAATTTTGGTGAGCAGAAATTAAAGAAAATATCTTACTCTCCAAATAATGAAATTGAGTTTGTTTATGGGCGCAACTTTATTCAGGGTGGAATGGGAGTTGGTGGTTACCAGCGAAACTCAAAGAAGCTAACCCAAATCATTGTAAGAGATGGAGTCAATGAGGTCAGAAAATATGACTTCGGTTACAAGACCAAAGAAGTAACCATTTACGATGAAATTGATGATGGCGTATTTGGCGATCCCCAACATACATATATTACCGATGACTATCCTCTAAGACTCTTAAGCGTTACAGAATCAGCTAAATCTGATACAGGTAACTGGGTATCTAGACAACCAACAACCTTTGAATGGCAGGACAGCGCGACTGGCTATGACCAAGCTACAAACTCAACAGCTTTTGGTCAAAAATATATGTTTGTAGCAATTGGCGGAAAAGTTTATGACGGAAACTTCCAGTTTGGTGACGTTAATGGAGATGGAAATCAGGATTTAATTTTAGCAAAGAAAAGCAATGAACAAATTTCATTCTATGTGGCTAAATCAAAAGGGACAAACTCTGACGTAACAGGGGGAAGCTACGTTGAACAGAGCTGTACGGTAAACATCGGGGAACAAAAGCCCAAGGCGGATGATTTTACGTGGGGCTTGATCGATTTTAATGGCGATGGCCTATCCGATTTATTTACTACGGATTATGTAACCACTAATTCTTACGCAATTAAGGTTTTTCCTGGTCAATCTAATGGTTGCTTTAGTACCGCATCAATTGTAAGCGGCATAACATCTACTTCACATGATGTTGCACGACCACAAGATTATAATGGAGATGGACTGCCTGATATATTAATTAACAACCAAGCCTATACTAATAACTGGAGTGTCATTAGTATGCAAAGGACTGGAAATAGCACAGCACCTTACAAATGGACTGATAGCAGACAGATAGTTTTTTCAGGACTAGATCCATTACCGGGAACATATCCTGAATATGAAGAAAACTTCATAATGAAGAAACACAAGGTCAGTGATTTTAACGGAGATGGAAGAGTTGATTTAGTAGCAAGTCGTCATATTGTAAAGCGCTATACGTGTAATCCAGCGGAGCCGCTTACCTGTACTGAGTTTATCAGTAATATTGAATACGCCTTTACATCAGAAGGCAATGGAGTCTTCAAGAAGCTTTATGCCTTACCTTCAGGCGTTAAGAAGGATGATGATGGAAATCGCATTGACCAGTTTGTGGATATCAATGGTGATGGACTAGCAGATTACCTTTACAAAAAAAGCAGTGATAATTACTGGTATTTCCGATTGAGTACAGGCAAGAAGCTTTTAGCTGCAAAGAAAATTATTGGTTTAGGAACAACTGCATATCCAAGTTTCACCGATTATAACCATGATGGTCGACTTGATATTGCTTTTAATAAAGATTCAAAACTTCATATTCTTCCGGGCACAGAATCGGGATTCTATGGAACACCGACTAATACAAACCTTCATCTGGGATCAGGTAACGTCGTTTCGACTTTTTCAGATGTGAATGGTGATGGTATTCAAGAGCATATTCGGTTTGAGATGGAAGGAAGTCAAGACTCAATAAGAGTTGATAAACCAAATCATCCTAATAATACGCACCGTTATATCATTAAAAAGTTTGAGAATGGAATGGGTAATGTAACGAATGTTATATACAGGCCTCTTCCTTATTCTAATCTTTATACCAACGCTACTGGTTCTGCTGCTCTAAATTGGGGGGCGAGCGATAATTGTGGTGGCGGAACTCAAGTAAAGAGAGATGCATGTTCTCCAGTTTTCGATATGAATGGACCTATGTATGTAGTATCACAGGCCACCAGCTCATCACCAACCAAGCAAAATCCGTCTGCAACGGCTGGTGTTTCATATAAGTACGGTAAAGCCAGAATGCAGGCTAAAGGACGTGGTTTCTTAGGTTTTGAATGGCTGGAAACAACAGATCTTCAGACTCAAATTAAAACGAAAACGACTTACCGACAAGACTATCCGTTTATTGGCAGTCCAGAAAAAACGGTGACTACATACAATGGTACCGTGTTGAGTGAGGCAATAAATTACTGGCAGAAGAAATTAATAACACTTGCAAATGGCAATAGAATACGGTTCCCATATCTATTAAGGTCTGCTGAAGCTAGGTGGAGTCTTAATACAGGTGGGGGATCTTCATTTGTTTCAGAAACATTAACTGAAAGCATTTACGATAATTTTGGAAATGTAACTAAAATCACAAATGTTCAGTCAGCCACAAGGCAGTACAATCATATATCGGGTATACCAGACTTAAGTACTATATCAGGTATTACAAAAACCGTAACAGTCAATACCTACAACGATAATATTACTAAATGGCAGTTAGGTCGTTTAACGCAGGCAACCGTTACTCATTCTCGTCAGGGGCAACCAGATGTTGTTCGAACCTCTGCATTTGAATATGACCCTGCAACTGGCTTTTTATTAAAAGAAATTATTGAGCCGGGCTCGTCTGATCCAAACAAGAACCTAACGACAGTCTATCGTTATGATTCATTCGGTAATATTACCTTGAAAAGAACCTGCTCAATACATGTTTCGAGTTGTGAAACATCTGGACAGGCAGATGATAGTAATCCATACCACGTTAATCGTTGGACAAAAACCGTCTACGACACAGCTGGGCGCTACCCTGTCAAAACAACTAACGCGTTTGGACAAACAACATCTGAAATATTAGCCAGAAACGAGTTAGGTCAGCCGACTCAAATAAAAGGTATTAATGGAGCGGTAACCCACAAAGGTTACGGAGCATTTGGTCATCATTATTTTACCTTCTCTCCGGATGGTTCCTGGAGCCAGGAAACTAAGTTCTTGTGTGCCAGTAACTGTCCATCAGTAGCAGTTTATGGGGTGAAAACAGTTAATGCGACTGGTGGAAAGTCATACGTTTATTATGATGCGTTAGGGAGAGAGGTTCAAAAAGCGGGCATCCATTTTGATGGCAACTATGTAGTCAGCGAAACTGAATATAATGTCAGAGGACTGCCTATTAGAGCTACTGAGCCAGAAATTCAATCCTCCTATAACTCATCACCTGGTGGCTTATATAGTACAACAACATCCTATGATGTATTGGGACGCCCTGAGGTTATTAACAATCCTGATGGTGGTCAAACTTATCTTAATTATTATTTGAATCAGACAATAACAACTAACCCACTACAGCAAACGAAAAAAGAGTACTTTGATGCTAGCGGAAAAGTTACGAGAGTAGATGATACCCAGGGTAATAGTATTACCTATGAATATACTGCAACAGGTGAGCTTAAAACTTTAAAGTTTAATGGCCAAACCCAGTCAGCTATGACTTATGACAGTATGGGTAGAAAAGTCAGCATGTGGGATGCGGACAAAGGCGGAGCAAATGGTAAGTCCTGGACTTATGCTTATAACGCTCTTGGCGAGTTGGTATTGCAGACTGATGCAAAAGGTCAAACGATAGAGACTTTCAGGGACACCATGGGTAGAGCTATCAAGCGAATTGATAGAAATGCCAGTGGTACTATCACAGGTGACCAGCGCTGGACATACAACAATAGTACGTCTACAAGCTCTTATGGTATTGGTCAGCTGATAGAGGAAAAGGATCTCAAGACTGGTTATCAAATGATCCCCGGCTATGACGATATCGGGCGAGTGACCGATACCCAAACCTATATTGATGGCCAGCTCTATATCGCTTCTACGGTATATGACAAATATGGACGAGTATTCCAGGCCTTTGATGCCGCAAGTTCAGAGTTTGCCAATGCTGGCGTTCGTAATGTCTATAACCAGTATGGCTATTTAAAAGCTACCTATGATGCGCGTGTTGTTCCTGCAGAAAATAACCATCTTAGAAAGGTGGTTTCAATGGATGCGCGCGGCAATGTGACTTCTGAAATCTATGGTAATGGAGTTGTAACCACTCGCACTCATTATCCCGCTACTGGCCGAATTAAAACGATACTCAGTACCAAGGGTTCAATACGAGTCCAACAACTTGAGTATTATTGGGACTATCTAGGCAACTTAACGCGTAGAGAAGAACTGGACTCAGTGACTAATGAGCTAATTGCTGAGGACTTTACCTACGATAGTTTGAATCGCTTATTATCCGCAAGCCATCCTAATGAAAGCATGACCTTAAGTTATGACGCAGGCGGAAATATCCTGAGTAAGTCAGGCGTAGGAAGTTATACTTATGGAGGAACCTGTAATGGTGTTACTGCTGGCCCTCATGCAGTAACCAATGCGGGAGGTAAATCCTACTGTTACGACTCAAACGGCAATATGCTAAGTGGCGATGGCCGAACCATGGTCTATAGTACTTTTGATAAGCTGACAAAAGTCACCAAGGGAGCGCACACAACGGAATTTGAATATGCGCCTAGCCGGAGCCGTTATAAACGTGTTGATAATGATAATGAAGGTGTTATTACAACCACTCACTATGCCGGTAACGTAGAAGTCATTAAGAAGAGTAATAAAAGCTATACAATTTATCGTAGAAACCTGGGTGGGGTATTACTAGAAGAGCGCACGAATGGTTCCAAGAGGATTCATTATCTACATACCGATCATTTGGGCTCAACCGATGTCATAACCGACTTTGCTGGCGACGTTAAACAGCAATTCAGCTTTAATGCCTTTGGCGAACAGCGCAGCGCTATTGACTGGAAGACCTATCTCAACTCGCCTGAAATCTATTTAAGTCCCGCCAGTAACGCGTTAACCAGTCGCGGTTTCACCGGCCATGAGCAGATGGATGAAGTCGGCTTGATTCACATGAATGGTCGTGTCTACGATCCAAAGCTGGGCCGATTTATCCAGGCAGACCCGCATATTCAGTCACCATCTGATACGCAAAGTCTAAACCGCTATAGCTATGTAAAGAATAATCCGCTCAGTTATACGGATCCGACAGGGTATTTCTTTAAGAAGCTCTGGGATGAGATACGGCCATTTGTGGCAGTAATTGTAGGTGTTATTTTGACAATATACTGTGGTCCTTGTTCTCAGTCTGTCTGGGGTGCAATGGGAGCTGGTGCTGTCTCTGGTGCAGCTGGTGCTGCAGCAAATGGAGGTAATGTAGTAGATGGAGCCGTTTTTGGAGCTTTTAGTGGTGCGGCTTTTTATGGTGTGGGTCAGGCATTCGGACATCAAACATTATCCCCCGAAAGTGTCATCGCCCATGGTGCGGTTGGTGGAGTTATGAGTGAACTGCAAGGAGGGAAATTTGGGCACGGTTTTGCATCTGCAGGTTTCACTAAAGGCTTTTCAAAGCAGATCGGTAGTTTTGAAACAATCGGTGGTAGAACGATTGCTGCTGCCGTAGTAGGAGGAACTTCATCTAAGTTAGGTGGGGGCAAGTTCTCAAATGGTGCAATAACTGGTGCATTTAGTAGATTATTTAATGATGAAGCAGGCCCAGTTAGAGAGCGCAAAAAGCTGGAACAAGCTTATGCAGAAACTGAGGTAACATACACCGAACTAAAGATAAGTTCATCTTCAAAATATGACGCTAGAGTAATTGCTGCAGAATATGAGTCTTTGGGTATGGAATACGATATATGGGCTGAGGAGTGGGTAATGTCTGATCCAAGCATCATAATCGATATCGGGGCGGCCTGGGGCTCTCGGACAAGCATGAATCTTGTTAATGGTGATATAGCTACAGGCCCAATGTTTGGCAGTAAAAAAGGTTCCCTCTGGGGGTATGCATCCGAGAGTGGAAGGCTGGGTGCAGAGCTTTCAGTAGAAATATTAGGTAAAATGAACCAAACAAATGTAAACACAAATGTTTCTTTCAATGCTGGATTTAAACCTATAGGTATTTTAGAAAGAATGGCAATGTTTCCAGAGGCGGTTTACCGATACTTATTAGACGAGTCTGGAGCAACACATACTGAGAGGGCTGGAAAATGACAATATTGAAAAGCTTTATAATAAGTACATCATTACTCATGTGTAGTTTTAGTATAGATGCTAAAGATTGTAATAAGATAATAGAAAGATTCGAAGCTTCTTTTGTCAAAGAGCTTACCATGGAAGATCTTTCAGAGTTAGAGGTCTGTGCAGATAATGAATATGCACTTGACTATCTTGGTGGTGTTTATGCGCAAAAAGATGGGCCTTATTATGATGAAGCTAAAGCAGTAAAGTTTCTATCAAAGTCAGCTCAGCTAGGCAGCATTTCAGCCAAAATAGACTTGGCAGAGAGCTACCTTTTGGGGAGTTTTACCGAAATTAACTTCGATAAAGCCAAATTCTTAGCAGAAGAGATCTTAAAGTCAAAAAACACAAATAATCAGTTATTTGCAAAATATATTTTGGCTTTTATAGAAGCTGAAAGAGGTGCGTCTGGAGGTAAGGTAAAGCAACAAATACAGAATGATTTGTTTTCTGCAGCTAAGGCAGGATATAAAGGAGCCAGTAATTTATTATTAAAACTTAATAAAGAGAAAAGGTTGAGTTCGGAAAACAGTGAGAAAGAATTATTAAAACTGGCTGCAAGAAATGGGAATATGGATGCAAAATTCGAACTCGCATTATTTCTGCTTAAGGAGAAGGATATAAAAGGTCTGTCTTATATTTTTGAATTGGCACATGCAGATTACCTTGATGCACAAAAATACCTGGTTAAGTATTTCCGTCATAAAAATGAAAGAGACTCAATGCTGTATTGGATGAAGGTTGCTGCTAAAAATGGCGATCCAGTAGTAAGCAATAATTATGGTGCAGAAATATTAGTAAGTAATACAAGAAAAATGCAACTAACAGAAGAGGATGATGCAATAAAATACTTTTATTATGCAGCTAATAATGGCGTGAAAGAGGCATTTGATAATATTGGTCATCATTATAAGTTTTTTTATTGTCAAACTAAGGAAGAGTATTTTTATAGAAAAACTATAGAAAATTATAAGCAAGGAACTTCGCCAGAAAAGTCTAGCCTAAGGCCGCAAGAAATATGCCAGTGAAGAATGACTAGAAGGTAATTAATGGGTGACCCCATTCAGGCTTGGTTAAAGTTAATTCAATTCCGTCGTTTGTAGAATCAAGTTTTGAGCGATCACAAACTTAGAGTTTGCAGACTTTATTAGAAAAGCTGGATGCCGAAAAGTTTAGTCATTGGGTCCTTAATCAGAAGCCGACACACATCGGCTTCTTTTCCATGCCCCCTCAAACCCTCCTAAAACCTTCATTTTACGGGGATTTGCGCTTGTTGCGATTGGGTCACTCAGGTATCCTTAGAGGCTTGTGTCGGTGGGCCGTAGCGATGGGCCTGTAACGAATCATTAATTCAAGAATCTGCAAGCAATGCAACTATCAGAACAATCTCTACCAGAACATTATCAACCTTCTGAAATTGAAGGAAAAATCCAGCAAAAGTGGCAGCAAAATAAGACTTTTAAAGCGGTGGAAGATGCATCCCGTGAGAAGTATTACTGCCTGAGCATGTTTCCCTATCCGAGTGGCCGTTTGCATATGGGCCACGTGCGCAATTACACCATTGGTGATGTGATTTCGCGTTTCCAGCGGATGCAGGGCAAAAATGTGTTGCAGCCGATTGGTTGGGATGCGTTTGGTTTGCCTGCGGAGAATGCGGCGGTTAAGAACAAAGCTTCGCCTGCACCCTGGACCTATGAGAACATCGAATATATGAAAGGTCAGCTGAAAATGCTGGGCTTTGCTTACGACTGGGATCGCGAGCTGGCGACTTGTAAGCCGGAGTATTATCGTTGGGAGCAGTGGTTCTTTACTAAGTTGTATGAGAAAGGGCTGGTTTATAAGAAGACCTCATCGGTCAACTGGTGCCCGAATGATCAGACAGTTCTGGCCAACGAGCAGGTGGTCGATGGTGCTTGCTGGCGCTGTGATACCCCAGTTGAACAGAAAGAGATTCCGCAGTGGTTTATTAAAATCACGGCCTATGCAGAAGAGCTGTTGAATGATCTGGATAAGTTGGATGGCTGGCCTGAGATGGTTAAGACCATGCAGCGCAACTGGATTGGCCGCTCGGAAGGTGTCGAAGTTGAGTTTTCAGTGGACAATGGAAACGGTGATGGTGTTGAACCATTGCACGTTTACACCACACGTCCGGACACTTTATATGGTGTAACTTATCTGGCAGTGGCCGCAGCGCATCCGTTAGCGACTAAAGCAGCCAAGAACAATCCTGAGTTGGCAGAATTTGTTGACGAATGTCGACACAGCAAGTTATCCGAAGCAGATATGGCGACCATGGAAAAGAAAGGTATGCCAACCGGAATTTATGCGATTCACCCATTAAGCGGCAAAAAAGTGCCGGTGTGGGTAGCGAATTTCGTATTGATGGATTATGGCACGGGCGCTGTGATGGCGGTTCCGGGACATGACCAGCGCGATTATGAATTCGCGACTAAATACGGCATTGATATTGCACCTGTCGTCAAACCTGCTGATGGTTCTGAACTGGATATCAGCGAACAGGCGCATACTCAGAAAGGTGTTCTGTTTAATTCGGGTGAGTTTGATGGCCTGGATTTCAAAAAAGCATTTGCTGCCATTACTGCAAAATTAGAGTCTGAAGGTAAAGGTAAGAAGACCGTTAATTACCGTCTTCGCGACTGGGGTGTTTCCCGTCAGCGTTATTGGGGCGCTCCAATCCCGATGATCAATATGCCCGATGGTTCAGTGGTTCCAGCACCAGAAGATCAACTTCCAGTTCGCTTGCCTGAAGATGTGGTGATGGATGGCGTGACCAGCCCATTGAATACGGACGAAGAGTGGAAGAAGGCGATAGTTGATGGCGTTGAAGGCGTTCGTGAGACCGACACCTTCGATACTTTCATGGAATCAAGCTGGTACTACGCACGTTACACCAGTACCGGTTATGATGAAGGAATGTTAAATCCTGAGCAGGCCAATTACTGGTTGCCAGTGGATCAATATATTGGCGGTATCGAACACGCCACCATGCATCTTATGTATTTCCGTTTCTTCCACAAATTATTGCGTGATGCGGGTTTGGTTAATTCTGATGAACCAGCCAAGCAATTGTTGTGTCAGGGCATGGTGCTGGCGGATGCTTTCTATTACACCGATGAAAAAGGTGCCCGTCATTGGGTGTCGCCGCTTGAAGTTGAAGTGGTCGAGCGTGATGATAAAGGACGAATTATTAAGGCTGTGGACAGCGAAGGTCGTGAGGTGATTCATGCCGGCATGACTAAAATGTCCAAGTCGAAAAATAACGGTATCGACCCGCAGTCGATGGTCGATGAATATGGCGCTGATACTATGCGCTTGTATACCATGTTTGCTTCACCACCGGATCAGGCGTTGGAGTGGCAGGACTCTGCGGTTGAAGGCTCGTTGCGTTTCTTGCGCCGTTTATGGAAACTGGTGCAAAGCCATCAGCAAAAAGGCCAGGTGGCCAAGCTTGATGTGGCGAGTTTGAACAATGAGCAAAAAGCGCTACGTTGCAAAACCCACGAAACCATTGCCAAAGTAACTGATGACTATGCACGTCGTTATACTTTCAATACCGCGATTGCTGCGGTGATGGAATTATTAAATCACGTCAGCAAAGCCGAAGAGTCGAGCGAGCAGGACCGTGCGGTAGTACAGGAAGCACTTGATGCGGCGGTTGCCATGTTGGCACCAATCGTGCCACATATCTGTACAGTGTTGTGGCAGTCGTTAGGCGGATTG
Organism: Kangiella sp.; assembly: GCF_048265365.1. Taxonomy (NCBI): domain Bacteria; kingdom Pseudomonadati; phylum Pseudomonadota; class Gammaproteobacteria; order Kangiellales; family Kangiellaceae; genus Kangiella; species Kangiella sp. The sequence goes on along the minus strand of NZ_JBLXBT010000001.1, from coordinate 84,083 downwards.
GTTAACGAAGAGCGCGGTGATGTGGTGGATGCCGAATGGCCAACAGCGGATAAGTCTGCGATGGTGCAGGACGAGAAACTGATCATTGTGCAGGTTAACGGTAAGGTTCGTGCCAAGATTACCGTGGCCGCTGATGCCAGCAAAGATGAAATTGAAAAACTAGCAATGGCCGATGAACATGTACAGAAATTTATTGGCGATAGCACGGTTCGCAAAGTGATTGTCGTACCGGGTAAACTAGTGAATATTGTTGCAAACTAGTCGGATCGCAAACTAGTAGAGAAGCGATGCTAAAGGAAACCAAAGGAAGATACTGATGAAACGATTGAGTCTTTTGTTAATGTTAACAATGGTAATCATTGGTTTGAGTGCCTGCGGTTTCCAATTGCGTGGGCAAGGCGCTGACCTATCCAGCACTAAAGTCTGGTTGATCAGTAAAGACATGAATGCCGATTTCGAACGTCGTTTGCAACAGCGTTTAGCCTATCAAGGGGCGCAACTGACTGATGAACCTGAATTGTCTCAGCTGCAGTTAGCGATTGTGAATTATGGTATTGAGCGCCGTACGGTGGCGCGCGATAGTTTAGGTCGTGCCGCTGAGCTTGAAATGATTTTTACACTCGAATATCAAATGCTGACACCTGAAATGGTAACGGAACAGGAGCCAGCAACACAACGCATGACCAGTCGCCGCGAATTTGCTTATGAGCGTAACCTTGAGTCTGGGCAGGAACGTGAACAGCAGCGATTGATTGCCGATATGCACGAAGAAGTGATTGGTCGTTTGTTATTGCAGATCGCAGGTACGGTTAGTCACTAGGAGATCCCATAAAGCGTGAAAATTTATCCCGAACAGCTGGAGAAAAACCTTAACACACTGTATCCGGTTTATCTGGTTGCTGGGGATGAGCCTTTACAGAAGATGGAGGCGGTTGATGCCATTCGCGCTTACTGCAAACAACAGGGTCTGCTCGAACGACAAATTATTGAAGAAGCCGGAACCAGCAGTCCGCTGACTGACCAGGCTGGTACCCTGTCTTTATTCGCCGAGAGCCGCTTGCTTGAATGGCGCTTTGATAAAAGCATCAAAAAAGCGCATGGCGAATTTATTCAATCTTTTATTAACAGTGAGCCGCAGGATGTGTTGCTGATCACTGCGCCGAAACTTTCCTCTGAAAAACGTCTGGCCTGGTATAAAACCGTCGAGCAGAAAGGCTTGGTGGTGGAAGCCTGGCCGGTGCCAGCTGAGCGATTAGGTGGCTGGTTATCGACTCGGGCACGCCAGCTTGGTGTTGCTTTAGAGCCTGATGCACTGGCGACCCTCATTGAGCGCTGCGAAGGTAACCTTTTGGCGGCGCAACAGGATTTGCAGATGCTGTCCTTGTTGTCCGATGGTCAGCCAGTCAGCTCTGACAACATCAAAGAATACGTTGGCGACAATGCGCGCTACTCGGTGTATGAACTATCGGATGCCTGTCTTAGCGGGCAAACCGATCGTGCGTTACGCATGTTGGCGACCTTGCAGGCCGAAGGTGTTTATCCTCTGGTGCCGATCAATCAGCTGTTGCGTGAATGCCAGTTACTGGCGGACTGGGCTGAAAAAATGGCGCAGGGCGAAACCTTGGCTAATATTATGCAAAGTCAGCGAGTCTGGCCGAAAAGACAGAAAATACTGCAAGTGGCCATGAGCAAAGGCAGCGTCAAGAAATGGTATGCGCTGGTGCAACGCCTTACTTATCTTGATAAATCAGCAAAAGGGCAAGCGGATGCGGATGTGTGGCAGGAGCTGGCACATGTGGTTTGTCTGATGACCAATCGCAACCCATTGCGAGGAAGTGGTAAGTCAGCGAAGCCTAAAGTGGCAACTACCAAAGTATCTGCCGAGCAGGGCCTGTCCGACTTGAAAAAGTCGTTAGGAATGAATTAGTTATGAGTACCAGTTGCGGTATGGTGCATATCATTCTAGGCGGTACCTTTGATCCGGTTCATTTAGGCCATCTGCGTATGGCGCAGGAAATGCTCAATCGCTTTCCCGAAGCGCAGGTTTCTTTAATGCCAGCGGCTTATCCTCCGCATCGGCCAACTCCTGGCGCGACTACTGCGCAACGGATTGAGATGCTTAATCTGGTGCTCAAGACTGCGCCTCAGTTAACGCTTGATAGCCGAGAATTGGAACGAAATGACCCTAGTTATAGCGTGGTAACCTTGCGTAATCTACGCTTGGAAATTGGTGATAACCCATTGATTTTTCTGATGGGAACCGATGCATTTGCCAAACTAGACAGTTGGTATCATTGGCAAGAGTTACTCGATTTAAGCAATATTTTAGTGGTGGGACGTCCCAGTAGCGAACTGCCACAACAGGGCCCTGTTGCTGAACTGTATCAGGCGCACAAGGTCAGTAAGCCAGAAGATTTGGCGCATCATTCATGCGGCAGGATTGGTTTTTGCGAAATGCCACAGTTGGACATTTCCTCAACCTACATTCGCGAGCAAATAAAAAACGGATTTTCACCGCGTTTTTTACTGCCTGATGTTATACTAGACTATATTCAACAGCATGGCCTCTATGGCTATCAAGCACATTCACCCAAAGGTAATTAATGGAAGCGGAGCAATTGAAAGATCTGGTTATTGACCAGTTAGAAGGCAGTAAAGCCAAAGATATCAAAGTATTAAATGTAAAAGGTCTTAGTTCAGTGACCGATTACATGATCATAGCGAGCGGTACTTCCAGCCGCCACGTCAAATCGGTAGCCCATAATCTCGTATCAAGTGTTAAAGATGAAGGCGTTCAACCGTTAGGGGTTGAAGGCGATGATGTGGCTGAGTGGGTGCTAGTCGATTTAGGTGATGTTGTGGCGCATATCATGATGCCGCAAACTCGCGATTTTTATCAGTTGGAAAAGTTGTGGGATCCCAACTGGAAAGAAGTCAGCGCACAGCACTAAGCAAGAACTCTTTATAGAATGCAGGTTCGTCTATTAACCGTTGGCCAGAAAATGCCGGCTTGGGTTGAGCTGGGTTTTCAGGAATACGCTAAACGATTTCCCAATGACTTTAAACTTGAGCTGGTCGAAGTACCGGCTGAAAAGCGTGGCAAGAACGCGGACATTGCACGGATTACTGAAAAAGAAGGCCGGTCGCTGTTGGAGCAAATTCAATCCGGCGACTGGGTGATTGCTCTGGATGTTAAAGGAAAATCTTTTTCAACCTCGCAGCTGGCGCAACAAATTGAGCATTGGCAACAGCATTATCCTAATGTGGTGTTGTTAGTCGGTGGGCCCGAAGGTTTATCGGAACAATGTCTGGCGCGCGCAAATCAGAAGTGGTCATTGTCAGCTTTGACTTTTCCGCATCCACTGGTACGGATTCTTGTCGCTGAGTCGCTTTATCGCGCTTGGTCGGTGACTGTGAATCATCCCTATCATAGAGAATGAGTCTCACACGGAATAAGTATCCAAAGTAATAAGTGCAGGAAGTAAGACCGAAACGATTGATTAGGAATGTCGATCAGAGATTAATGAATGGAATATGAAATTATTTCAGCTGGTTTAAGTCCATAAGGTATGTATAAACGACAAGCCATAAAAGACGTCGGTCGCGAAACTTCCATGTTTTTCGTGCGTTGTATTGTGGCTTTGTTTATTGTTTTTATTCTGTTGGTTGTTTTGATCAGCCGTCAGTTCAAATTACAAGTCATCGATTATCAGAAGTATCAAACTCAATCAGAAAATAATCGTATCAGTATTCAGCCAATTGCGCCGGTCCGTGGCTTAATCTATGACCGAAATGGTAAGTTGCTAGCGCAAAACCGCTCGATATTTACCCTCGAAATCACACCAGAGCAAACTAAAGATTTACCGCGATTAGTGAATGAGCTAAGAGCGGTTTTAAGCATTAGTGATGAGCAGGTTTTAAAGTTTCTAGAGCAAATCAAGTTTCGCCCCAAGTTCAACTCTTATGTTTTGAAATCTAATCTAACCGAAGATGAGGTTGCCAAATTTTCTGTGGTGCAGCACATGTACCCCGGTGTTAGTCTTGAAGCGCGTCTGGAACGTTACTATCCATATAAGGACGAAATGGTGCATGTGTTGGGTCGTATGGGCGCGATCAACATAGAAGAGCTCGAGGCTATGGATGAGGAAACGCGCTTGCGTTATGCCGCTACATCCAAAATGGGCAAACTGGGTCTAGAGCGTTATTACGAGAAGATTCTGCATGGCGAAGTTGGCAGTCAACGAGTCGAAACCGATGTGCGTGGCCGTATCATTCGAGTACTGGAACGAACCGATCCAGTAACCGGTATGGATATTCATCTACATTTAGATTTGGATTTACAGCGTAAAGCAACGCAACTGTTGAAAGAAGTTGATGCCAGCGGTGCTATCGTGGCTGTTGAGCCGTCAACTGGCGGTGTGTTAGCGATGGTAAGCCAGCCTGGCTACGATCCCAACCTGTTTACCGGCGGTATTTCCAGTAGTGACTATCAGAAATTACTGACCCCAGATCGGCCTCTCTATAATCGTGCAGTGCAGGGAACTTATGCTCCTGCTTCGACCATTAAGCCACATCTGGCATGGCTTGGACTTAAAGAAGGCGTGATTACGCCACAAACCAAGGTGCGGGATCCGGGCTGGTTTTCGTTGCCCAATAATGATCGTCGCTACCGCGACTGGAAACGCTGGGGACATGCTCCCTATATGGATGTAGCTAGCTCCATTATTGAATCTTGCGACACTTTCTTTTATGACCTTGCGGTACGAATTGGTATAGACCGAATTAATGAAGGCATGATGCAGTTTGGTTTTGGGCAGAAGACTGGCATCGACATGGTAGAAGAGAAGATTGGCATTATGCCTTCTCGTGAGTGGAAGCGAAAAGCACGTAAAGAGCCTTGGTATAACGGCGATACTGTGAATATTGGCATTGGTCAGGGGTATTGGACAGCGACCCCATTGCAGCTGGCGAATGCCACTGCAGTACTTGCCAATGATGGTCTTCGTTATCAGTTACAATTAGTTAAAGAATTTGTCGATGGCGCTATCCATGAGCAGAATGTGCCGGTGATGGCCTATCACCAGATTGATGTTGCCGATGGCAAGTATCTCGATTTGGTTAAGCAAAGTATGCATGATGTGGTCCACGGCGCGAAAGGTACTGCGCGCGGTGCTTTTACCGATACAGCTTATGAAGCAGCAGGCAAGACGGGAACTGCACAGGTTAAAAGTATTGCCGAAGATGAAGAATATGATGCCGAAACATTAGAAAAGAAATTCCATGATAACGCTTTGTTTATAGGTTATGCGCCCTATGAAAGTCCACGAATTGCGCTGGTGGTAGTGATGGAAAATGCGGGTGGTGGTAGTAGCAATGCCGCACCTATAGCGCGTGAGTTGATGGATTATTATTTGTTGGAAGACACTGAACACCAATCAGAGGATGCAAGCGATGTCACTACTCGGTAGTAGCGCAAACAGCCATAAAGAGCGATACAGTTTGTTATGGCGCTGGCACATTGATGCGCCATTATTGCTGGGTATTCTGCTATTGATGGCGTTTAGTCTGCTGGCAGTTTATAGCGCTGGTGGAGAAAGTCTGGCTCTGGTTAAGCGGCAGGCGGTTCGATTTGGTGCAGGCCTGGTTGTGATGTTTGTATTAGCCCAATTTGAACCACGGACATTTCGACAATGGGCGCCAGCTTTATATCTTGTAGGCATTATATTCCTGTTAGGGGTTTTATTCTTTGGTGAGTCAAGCAAGGGCGCGCAGCGCTGGATCGATATTGGTATTCGTTTCCAGCCTTCCGAAATTATGAAGCTGGCTGTTCCGCTAATGCTCGCCTGGTATTTTGCTGATAAAGCTTTACCTCCCAATTTCATGCAAACCGTTGGAAGTCTCGTGTTGGTAATAACGCCAGTAGTGTTAATTATGCTTCAGCCAGACTTAGGTACCTCTTTGTTAATCGCAGCTTCCGGGTTGTTCGTGGTCTTTTTTGCTGGGATTCGTTGGCGTTACATTGTGGGTGCGTTGCTGTTGGCGGCAGTCCTCATCCCTCTGATGTGGTATTTCGTGATGCACGATTACCAGAAAGGACGGGTATTAACCTTCCTCAATCCTGAGCGCGATCCGCTCGGCGCTGGTTACCACATTATTCAGTCACAGATTGCGATTGGTTCAGGTGGAATTTATGGTAAAGGCTGGCTCAATGGAACACAGTCGCAGCTGGAATTTTTGCCCGAACGACACACAGATTTTATCTTTGCGGTAATTGGCGAAGAGTTTGGCCTGGTTGGCATCGTTCTATTATTGGCACTTTATGCTTTCGTTATTGTCCGAGGTGTTTATATCAGCCTGCAGGGGCAGGAAACTTTTAGTCGATTATTAGGTGCGTCACTGATCTTAACTTTCTTTATCTATATTTTTGTAAATATAGGCATGGTCAGTGGTTTGTTACCGGTAGTCGGGCTACCATTGCCCTTAATAAGTTACGGTGGCACCTCCATCGTCACCCTGATGGCAGCTTTCGGCATACTAATGTCGATACAAACCCATCGACGGCTGCACTCAACTTGATTTTAAAGCGAGGCTTTATGAAAAAAAATATAAAAAAGAAAATTGGTACATTAGCGTTGGCTTTTTCCTGTGCCTTCTCAGGTATGGCTGCCTCTACAAACACTGATTTAGGTAAAGCTCCAACTGAGGCAAAAGCATTTGCTTCTTACATGCATAAGAAACACGGATTTACCGAAGACTATGTGCAGATGGTTTTGGATAAAGTGGAAGTCCGCCAAAGTATTTTAGATGCCATCAGTCGTCCTGCAGAAGGCAAGGACTGGTATGAATACCGTCCAATATTCATCGAGCAAAAACGGATCAAGCAAGGCGTTGAGTTTTGGCTTGAGCATGAAGAAATTTTGAAGCGTGCAGAAGAAAAGTATCAAGTGCCGGCAGAAATTATTACGGCTATTATCGGCGTTGAGACTCGCTATGGTCGGGTCATGGGAAGTTTTCCGGTAGTTGATGCAATTGCTACCTTAGCATTCCATTATCCAAAACGTGGTGCGTTTTTCGCTGGTGAGCTGGAAGAGTATTTTGTACTGGCTCGCGAGCAGGGTTGGGATTTAGCAACTCCAAAAGGATCTTATGCGGGTGCAATGGGCATGGGACAATTTATCCCAACCTCATACCGCCATTATGCAGTTGATTTCGACGGTGACGGTAATATTAATTTATTTGAGAATATTGATGATGCGGTTGGCAGTGTGGCGAATTATTTCCACGTGCATGGCTGGCGCATGGGTGAGCCGGTAGCAGAATACTTATCGACGCCTGATGCTAAGTTAGTTGAACAATTCCGCAATGACACTCTTAAGCCAAAGTTCACTATCGGTGAAATGAAGCAAGCGGGCTTAGATTATCAAGGACCTCTTAAAGACAGTGATATTGCGGGCATTTATGCCTTTAAACAAGAAACAAAAGAAGATTATTGGCTAGGCTTCAACAATTTTTATGTGATTACTCGTTATAATCGCAGTCCATTATATGCGATGGCGGTTCACCAACTCAGTCTCGAAATTAAAGATGCGGTGGAACATGCTAAGCAAAAGCTGGTCGAAACTGAATAATCTACATTTATTGAGAAAAGTTGAGAATTTGTCGTGATAACGAAAATGACCACTGAGAATGTCGTAAACCCAGGCAAGTTATTGTTAGCCAGTCTGGGTTTGTTACTGGTGACTGCCTGTACTACAACGCCACCAGCTGAAGAATATGAGTACGAATACGGTAGTCCTGCTGACCGTTTACGCCCTGATTATGCACCTGACGGAAGTGTGGGGCCCTTGAGCGATGGGCCTATCGCTGAGCCAACCCCTAAAGTCGAGGCTAAAAGCGGCTTAGGTAATCCGCCTTATTATGAAGTGGATGGAGTGGTCTATCATGTTAAGGACTCCGGTGATGGCTATAAAGATGTTGGAGTTGCCAGCTGGTATGGTCAAAAATTCCATGGTCGTCGTACTTCGTCAGGCGAAGTTTATGATATGTACCAATTCACCGCGGCACATAAAACGCTTCCTCTGCCCAGTTACGCACGGGTAACCAATTTGGATAATGGCCAGTCAGTGATTGTGAAAATTAATGACCGTGGGCCATTTAAGAAGAACCGTATTATCGATTTATCTTATGCTGCATCGAAAAAACTCGGCTATCAAGCGCAGGGTACGGCGCGCGTTGAAGTTGAGGTATTAGCTTCACCACGTAATGCGGGGCAAGTAAACTCAGCTCAATTGGCACAAGCTGGTGAGTTAGAGTTGCCACCAATGGAAGAGCAGAAAGATAATGCTCAGTTATTTGTGCAGGTTGGTGCTTTTGCTGATCCGTTGAGAGCAGATACGCTAGCAGCACGTTTGCGCGATCATTTTGGTCAACCGATTAGCACCAGTTCGGTCGATGTGAATGGCCAAAAGTTACTTAGGGTTCGTATTGGGCCTTTGCGTGATGCACGAACTGCTGAAAATATTTTACGTCAATTAAACGAGTACAACTTTGGTACTCCAAAAGTTGTTACTGAATAACCTAAATTCTGGGATTGTTACGCCAATGTCTTTTCAAGAAAAAACACTAAAAATATTACTCTCTGTTGGATTGGTTTTAGCCTTTGTCGCTAATACAGCAAGTGCTGCAATTCAACCCGGCAAACCGAATGTTGATGCCCGATCCTATTTATTGATGGATTATGATACCGGTCAAATTATTATGGAGAATAATGCTGATCAAAAGCTGCCTCCTGCCAGTTTGACTAAAATGATGACCAGCTACATTATTGGTGACGAATTACACAAAGGTAACTTAAATCTGGATGATAAGGTATTGGTCAGTGAAAACGCCTGGGCGCAAAACCCGAAGTTAAAGGGCGGCTCTCTGATGTTTATCGAAGTTAATAAATACGTTCGAGTTGAAGACCTTTATCGCGGAATAATCATTCAGTCAGGCAACGATGCCAGTATTGCGATGGCTGAGCATATCGCTGGTACCGAAGAAGCTTTCGCTGATTTGATGAACCAGTACGCGGCAAAGCTGGGTATGAAAGACACTCACTTTAAAAACAGCACCGGCTGGCCAGCAGAAGGGCATGTGACTACGGCTCGTGATTTAGCGATTCTGGCACGTGCTTTAATTCGTGATTTCCCAGAAGATTATAAAATCTACTCTGAGCGTGAATTTACCTACGGCGGTATCAAGCAGGGTAATCGAAATGAATTGCTGGGCGATCCAACGCTTAATGTGGATGGTTTAAAAACCGGCCACACAGAAGAGGCTGGCTACTGTCTGGTATCTTCGGCTAAAAAAGAAGATATGCGTCTAATTTCGGTGGTCATGGGAACAGACAGCGAAGCGCAGAGAGCCGCTGAAAGCCGCAAGTTACTCAATTTTGGTTTCCGTTTCTATACCAATATCAAACCGTTTAAAGCAGGTCAAAGCCTGCGCACAGCAAGAGTCTGGAAAGGGGCTGAAGAGGAAGTTAAGGTTGGCTTGGCTCAAGATGCAGCTTTAACTTTACTAAAAAGTCAAAAAGACCAGATTCAAGCCAACTACACCATCCAGTCGCAGTTGATGGCACCGATTCGTCGTGGTCAGGTGGTAGGAGAGGTGTTCTTTAAAGTAGGTGAGCAGGAAATAAAGCGTATGCCGCTGGTAGCTTTAGAAAATGTAGAAGAGGCCGGTTTGTTCGGTCGTATGTGGGATTCAATGAAGCTTTGGTTTCACTAAGATCATGGTTCCGTAAAGGTTCTGATTTATTAAGACTCAAAAATAGGTAAAGGGAGAAGCATGTGTCCATCGCTTATTTAAACGGACAGTTTTTACCCATCGAAGAAGCAAAAGTCCCGGCACTTGACCGGGGCTTTTTGTTTGGAGATGGAATTTATGAAGTAATACCGGTTTATGCCGGCAAACTGTTTCGCTTTAAGCAGCATATTGCACGGTTGGAGAACAGTTTACGTAGTATTAGCTTGCCGCTGGAGCAGAGCCTGCAGAACTGGGCCGATATGTGCCATCAGCTGGTGGAGCGTAATCAGTTGGATAATGCCACGATCTACTTGCAGATTACCCGTGGTGCATACCTTGAACGTAATCATGATTTCCCGGCCAATCCAACACCGACTATTTTTGCCATGATTACGCCACTGCCGTCAATCCAGCGACAGCCGAGTAGCCAGGATCTGCAGGGCATTTCGGTGATCACTGCCGAAGATATTCGCTGGCAACGCTGTGACATCAAAGCCATTACCTTATTAGCCAACTGTCTGTTAAAACAACAGGCCCTTGAATGTGGAGCGAATGACACCATATTAGTCCGCAATGGTGTCGCTTTTGAGGCAACCTCAAGTAATTTGTTCATGGTGCGCGATGGTGTGATTATTACGCCACCGTTAAGTGAGCACTTACTTCCTGGGGTTACCCGTGATTTCGTACTGTGGTTGGCAGAACAGCACGGAATACTGACTGAAGAGCGCTTGATTCCGGAGCATGAGCTGCTGCAAGCGGATGAAATCTGGCTGACCAGCTCAACAAAAGAAATCCGCCCAGTTACCCGCTTGAATGATGCTATCATTGGCGATGGCACTGCAGGCCCCGTTTGGCGACAAATGTATGACCACTACCAGCAGCTTAAAGTGCAGCTTTATCGTGGTGAAATCGATAGTAATAGTGAAGGTGAAATAGCGTTATGACGCAAAATCATGATCGTGATGAACTCTGGCAATTTCCTTGTGAGATTTGTTTTAAAGTCATGGCTGTAAACCGCGATGGTATTGATATGGAAGTTGCGGAAGTGGTCAATCGCCATGCGCCTAATGATTATTCTCCGGCCAGCAAACTAAGCCGTGATGGGAATTATGTTTCACTGTCATTTATGGTTGTGGTTGAAAACAAAGAGCAAGTAGATGCCATGTATCGCGAAGTCTTCACCGTTGAAGGCGTGAAAATGACTCTATAAGGCATCTAACAGACAATGAGCGACCCATCTACAGTAATTATCCGCGAACTGGGGCATGAAACCTATGTTCCAGTGTGGAAGCGGATGCAAGAGTTTACCGATAATCGAGACGATACAACCACTGATGAAATCTGGCTGGTTGAGCATGACCCTGTATTTACTCAAGGTCAGGCTGGAAAAGCTGAACATTTGCTATTTCCGGGGGAAATTCCGGTGGTGCAGGTTGACCGCGGCGGACAAGTTACTTACCATGGCCCCGGCCAGCAAGTTGCTTATTTTATGATCGATTTGCGACGCAAAAATATGGGACCAAGAGACCTGGTTTCGGGCATCGAAAATGCCATCGTTGACATGTTAGCGATGTATGGCATTGAGGCTTATCCGCGCTCTGATGCGCCGGGAGTCTATAGTGATGACCAGAAAATCTGTTCTTTAGGGTTACGAATTCGAAAAGGCAAGTCGTTCCATGGGCTTGCTTTAAATGTGAATATGGACCTGGAGCCATTCTCACGTATCAATCCATGTGGTTATCAGGGCATGCAAATGACCCAGATAGTCGAGAAGGGTGGTCCGGAGAATCTGGAGCGCATTAAACCCGATCTCATCGATCAATTATGCGATAAATTGGGCTATACTAAGCGCCTGGAAATGACGGGATTACCTGAGCCAATCAGCGAATCTATTGAGTAATAGTGAATGTCAAATTCTGAATCGGTAAAAAACGAGTCAAGTCAATCAGTTAGTGGTGGTGTGACTGGTAAGGTTAGCGGCAAGGCAAAGAAAGTCATTGCCGGCCAAAAAATGCGTGCCGAAGACAAAATGGCGCGAATTCCGGTAAAAATCATGCCAACCGAAGAGATGCCACGCAAGCCGGACTGGATTCGTGTGCGTCTGCCAAACGGTAATCAAATTACCAAAATCAAAGACATGTTGCGTAACAATAAGCTTCATACCGTTTGTGAAGAAGCATCCTGTCCAAATCTGCCCGAATGTTTCGGCCATGGTACAGCAACCTTTATGATCATGGGTGATATCTGTACTCGTCGCTGTCCATTTTGCGATGTGGCGCATGGTCGTCCATTGCCGCTTGACCCAGAAGAGCCACAACACTTGGCAGACTCGGTCAAATCAATGGGCTTAAAATATGTGGTCATCACCTCCGTTGATCGCGATGATCTGCGTGATGGTGGTTCAGCTCATATCTCAGACTGTGTACGCGTCGCTAAAGAGCAGAATCCCGGTCTTAAGGTGGAAGTGCTAGTACCAGACTTCAGAGGTCGTATGGAAGTAGCGCTCGACCTGATGGCTGATGGTCTGCCCGATGTCTTTAACCATAATCTTGAAACTGTGCCGCGCCTTTACAAACAAGCGCGTCCTGGTGCCGATTATCAGTGGTCACTGGATTTATTAAAGAATTTCAAAGAGCGTTACCCAGGAATCCCAACCAAATCAGGTTTAATGATTGGGCTTGGCGAAACCAACGAAGAAATTATCGAAGTGATGAAAGATCTTCGAGCCCACGGTGTTGAAATGTTAACGCTCGGGCAATATCTGCAACCCAGTAAATATCACCATCCTGTGATGCGTTTCATGCCGCCAAAAGAGTTCGATGAGCTCGGTAAAATTGCAGAAGATTTGGGTTTCACCAATGTAGCCAGTGGCCCTATGGTTAGGTCGTCGTATCATGCGGATATGCAGGCGGCAGGCGAGAAAGTAAGTTAAACGGAAATGTCTATTGACTTAATAGCTGCGTTATATGCTTGAAAGCTCTCGGTCGAGTATTAGATATACGCTCCTTCGAACTTTCAATCAAAAGCCTTGCTCTAGAGCAAAAATCCTAACTTTAAGTAGTGGGCATGAAAGTGAAAAGGTTGAGGGATTGATATTTAAACCAAAATCCTCACTTTAGACAGTATGATATTGAAGAAATGTTTTTGAAAGTTTGAAGCCGTTTTATTTTGGTTTCGTAAATGTACCTAGTAGAGTAAGAGAGTTGATTATGCAAATTGAAGAAAACAAAGTCGTATTGATTGAATACACAGTAAAAACAGAAGAAGGTGTATTAGTCGATACATCAGAAGGGAATGAGCCATTAGCTTACTTGCATGGTCATCGCAATATTATTCCTGGTCTTGAAAATGCATTGGCAGGTAAAAAAGTTGATGACGAGTTGTCGGTTAATGTTCAGCCTGACGATGCTTATGGTCAACGTCATGATGATTTGATCAAAGAAGTGCCGGCAGAAGCGTTCCAAGGCGTAGAAAAAGTTGAGCCTGGCATGCAGTTCCATGCAGAATCGCCAAACGGCCCACAGCTTATTACAGTGACTAAAGTAGAAGGTGAGACGGTTACTGTGGATGGTAATCATCCTCTAGCAGGCGTTCCTTTGAATTTTGATGTGAAAGTTATCGAAGTACGCGATGCCAGTGAAGAAGAGTTGTCACATGGTCATGTGCATGGACCAGGTGGTCACGAGCACTAAGCGCATTGAAAGGCCTTCTTATGAAGGCCTTTTTTATATCTGAAACAGATGTGACTTTGTGACGACCTTGTTGTTGCTTTTCTAAAAAGAACGATTTACATTACGACTAGTTACTAAGTCTGAGTGGACATTATGAGTGCTCTAGAACAACCGATATTAGTCAGCCATAAATTGTGCCCGTTCGTGCAGCGATCGGTCATTACATTGCTGCATAAAAAAATTGATTTCACCATTGAATATATTTCTCTGGAGCGAAAGCCTGACTGGTTTGTTGAGATATCGCCATTAGGCAAAGTGCCTTTGTTGCGGATTAAAGATACTGTGTTATTTGAGTCTTCAGTGATTAATGAATATCTCGATGAAACTCACGGCAAGCCAATGCTACCAACGGATCCATTGGAAAAAGCAGAGCACCGCTCCTGGATTGAGTTTAGTAGTAGTATTAACAATATTCAGTTTCAACTAACCCAGGCACGACGAGAAGAAACCTTTACAAAGATCGAAGAAGACTTAAATAAAAAGTTGGCGCACCTTGAAAAGCGTATAGGTGACAAAGGATTCTTTAACGGTAAAGAGTTTAGCTTGGTTGATAGTTCATTTGCTCCTTTTCTGATGCGTTCGAAAATGCTCGCCGATAATACCGGTGTTGATACTGTCAGCGACTATAAGAAGATTCAAAAATGGCGTGAGAATTTATTATCCTTGCCTGAAGTTAAGAAATCCGTGGTTAAGGATTTTGAAGATTTGTATATGGAGTCCATATACGAGCGAGGCGGATATCTGGCGGACCAATAAGGTCCGCTTTTTTGTGTGTGCTGAATATTTGCTTATAAACGACAATTAGGTCGTTTACCAGATGCCTGTGCTTGCTGGTAAATCTTCATGGCTCTATCCATTCTAGCATTTAAGTCTCGAATACGGCTGTCGGTGCCAGGGTGTGTTGATAGGAACTCCGGTGTTGAACTGCCGCCTGCTTTCTGCATATTTTTCCATAGCTCAACACTCTGGCGAGGATCAAAACCTGCTCTTGCCATAAGCTCTAACCCAATCTCATCAGACTCTGACTCGTGCTTACGGTTAAAGGGGAGTATCACCCCGACCTGCGCACCTACTCCGAGTAATCCAAGCAATTGCTGTTTCTCTGAAGTCATATCTCCAGCTGCAACAGCGGCGAGCTGCATTCCGCTTTGGGCGACAAACCCTTGCGAAACTCGTTCATTGCTATGTCTTGCCCAGACATGACCAATCTCATGGCCTAGTACTGCGGCGAGTTGATGTTGGTTTTTAGCTACTGTTAGCATACCGGTGTGAACCCCAATCTTGCCGCCAGGCAATGCAAAAGCATTGGGTGATTCGTCGGCAAACACTTTAACTTCCCATTGTGTGCTGCGCATCGCAGGTGCTATGGCATTTAACTCGGGGATTAAGGCATTGACTACACAATTGACGTAACTGGCATTTCTGGAGCTGGTATCGAGCTTCTGACTCTTCTGCATTGAGGTAAAAGTTGCCGCGCCCATTTCAGCCATTTGAGAGTCGGGAAAGATTGTTAATTGGCTTCTTCCTGTAGGCGATGTGGCGCAACCGAAAAGTGCAAGCGCTAAGCCTGTTGATAATAGTAGTTTCATTTAAAACTCCTTTTAAATTCAGTATGTTACAAGTGTCCCAGTGTTGATACATTGTACAAACATGATCCATTTAACAAAAACAGGATAATTGTATGAATTTTAAACACTCGTGCTTGTCGTAATATAGCAGTTATAGTAGTTTGGGAGTAGCGCTAACGCAATATATGGAGTATTTTGATGAATGCGCATCATAAATTAAAACTGGACAAAAAGTTCATCTTAACGGTGACCGGTTCCGATCATCCTGAAATAGTTACTACTATTACTGAAATCCTCCATCGTTTCAAAGGATCTATGGAAGTTTCGCGCTTTAATAGAGTGAAAGATCACTTCAGTGGCCTATTTGCGGTCTCCATAAACAGCATGTATTTCAAGCCGTTTATGGCTTGTCTTGAAAGCCTAGAGTCAACAAAGCTTAGATTTGAATTTCATAGCACGGACGGCTGTCAGTCTTCCTATCCATTTGATCCTGAAAATGTCACCTTCAGCATTAATATCTGGAGGGTGAAAAATCAGGCAGCGAGCCTCGAGTTATTAAGAATCTTATCGCGCAATCTTTTGCGGGTAGACTCTATTGAAACCAACACGTTACCTAATCGCCAGGGATATACTTTGCATTTTAAAGTTTCTACCGATCATGTGATTGATATGGAGATGGTTGAGCGTGATTTGCAAGCTGTGGCCGAGAGGGAAGGTTTTTATATGAGCATGCTTGATGAAGAAGAAGATATTAAAGAAGCAATTTGATCTGTAAATATTAAAAAAATAGCGCCTTTTGGCGCTATTTTTATGTCTAGACAATTTATTCTTTCGTTTCCTTGCCATCGATAACAAAGCCAATACGTCGCTCAGGCTCGTCTTCGTCAACCTTCTGAACATAGCATAATAGCTCTACATTACTTTGGTGGGTGAGCACCATGCAGGGGTTACCGCCAGCGGTACCTTCAATACGAATGCCGTGGAACGATTCCTGTGCCAGGCGCGACACATGGATTTGTAAACCACCGTTAAGCATCGCTACCACGGTAGGTTCGGCATCTTTTGGCATGCGTTGACGCCACAAGTGAATGGTTTTGGCGATACTCCTGATCAGTTCGCCAGCGGATCGATAGTCGTTAACGTCCTGATGGGTTAATCCCATTTCTTCAACATTGAGACATGGTGGTTTTACATCTGGATGAATATTATGGAATATCTCAACATCACTAGGCTGGCGTTGTTGAATAATGGTTTGATAAGGCTTGCTCATAATCATGGGTATTCATTGAAAGTATTTAATGAAGATAAACGACCAGACAACAACAAGCAAGTCTCAATAGAATAACCCAATAGAAGATTTGTTATCGACTTTTACAGAAACATTCGTCATTATTAGCGCCGATGGAAGCAATTGTTAATGACATTCTTGGTTGGATATCCAATCACCCTCACTTGGCTGGCGCGGCAGTATTTCTAATCGCATTTTTAGAATCTTTAGCCATTGTCGGTTTGGCTATGCCCGGTTGGTTATTGCTGGTGGGAGTGGGTGCTCTTATCGGTGGTGGGACTTTAAATTTTTGGTTGATATCGCTTAGTTGCTTTCTTGGTGCAGCCAGTGGCCAAATAGTCTCTTATTGGTTTGGCTATCATTTTCAGGACAAAGTTCATCACTGGGGCTGGATTCAGCGCCATCAGAAAATGCTACACACGGCAGAAGATTTTTTTCAGCGACATGGTTTCGCGGGCGTTTTAGTTGGCCAGTTCATTGGGCCGATTCGAGCAGTTATTGCGCTGATTGCCGGTGTACTTGACATGCAACCGAAGAAGTTCATCACCGCAATTATTATCGCAACCTTGATTTGGGCACCGGTCTATCTGATGCCTGGTGTTGTGTTAGGGGCTGCGCTTACTTTTGATAAGACACAGGTGTGGGTATTGGTGGGCAGTATCGCACTGATGGCCATTTGTTTGTGGTTATTGGGACGTTTTATTATTGACCACCATCATGCACAAAAACATCACACCACTTTACCCCTCAAGCGACATATCAATAATTTGTTGGCTTTGGGTGCTTTTTTGGCGGTAATCGTTTTCTTAGTTATTTCGAGTTATGGAAGCCTGATGATGCAGTTAGGCTACAAAATCCTGTATATCATTATCTAGTTATAAAGCATGTTAAACGAACTGATTATCAATTATTGGCAAGAGTTTTTATTGATGGCATCGGCCCACGCACTAGCGGTGGCGAGTCCTGGTCCCGACTTTGCGATTGTGATGCGTCAAAGTTTGGTTTTTGGACGTCGTTTTGCGCTTTTAACCAGTATTGGTATCGGTTTAGCAATCTTGGTGCACGTGACTTATGCAGTATTAGGGATCGGCTTACTGATTCGAGATACAGTATGGTTATTTACCACTATAAAGATTGCCGGGGCTGCTTATTTGCTCTATATCGGCTGGCAAGCAATTCGCGTTCAAAAGGCTGAAGTAAAAGAGTTTAAGCCTGTCAGTCGTGACACCATGACCAGCATGAAAGCTTTCCGACAAGGTTTTATTACCAACGTCTTAAATCCAAAAGCAACCCTCTTCTTTTTGTCCCTGTTTACAACGATAGTAAGTGCTGAAACCCCTATGAGGATACAGGCTCTTTATGGGATATGGATGTCGGTAATGACCGGTGTATGGTTTGTGTTCTTATCCTTGATGTTAACGCAACAAAGAGTACGTCAGTTTTTTGCTTCCTTTGGACATTGGATTGACCGAGTACTCGGTGCCTTCCTAATAATATTGGCAATTATGCTACTGTTTTCAACCGTTAACTAAGCTCGGATTTTGGGTAAGTGAAATACCACGCACAAGCCTGAGCCGGATTGGTTATAGGCGGTGATTTTACCACCGTTAGCCTCGATACCTCGTTTGGCAATAGCCAGACCAAGACCGGCTCCTCCTGATGTTCTTTCTCGTGCGTCAGTTGGGCGATAGAAAGCATCAAAGATTTTTTCCAGGTGCTCCTCACTGACGCCATAGCCTGAGTCACATACTTTGACTTCAATACCAAACTGGGTTTCTGAAGTTGATACGGTTACGCAAGTATCATCCGGGGTATGGCGGATTGCGTTACGCAGCACATTCTCAATCGCTCGTGCTAACAGACTGTAGTAGCCATTGAAGGCAATTTCATGATCGCTGCAGTAATCAACGGTTTTATTGTGTGCTTCAGCCTCAAACTTTGCATCTTCAACGATAATGTCCAAAAGGTCATTCAGCATAAAGTTGGCACGCTCTTCGTTGATATGGCCACGTTCAAGAGCGGCCATTTGAAGGAGTTCGCCAATCATCTCATCTAAGCGTTGGACTTCAAGCTCGATGCGATCGATATGACCCTTGGAGTCAGGGCTGGCAGTTTTCTGGGCCAGACTGGCTGCGATTTGCATGCGCGTCAGGGGAGAGCGAAGTTCATGAGAAACATCGCTTAACAGACGTTTTTGAGACTGGATGATACGTTCTATTCGTTCAGCCATTAAATCGAAATCTTCGGCCAGATCAGCAAACTCATCCTGACGTTTACCAAGACTAGGTTGAGCCCGTGCAGTCAGATCGCCGCGCGCAAATGCTTGGGTGGCTTTTTGCAATTGGCTGATAGGACGAGTGAGATACCAGGTTAAGGCAAAGCAAACCAGAGCACTCATCCCTAACGCGATCAGTAGATGCCATATTGAAACTGAATGGTAAAGATAGGAAACGACTGCGGAAAACTGGTGTGGACTTTTTTGTTTTAGAAAAAGCAAATAATAATGACCACGGTTAAAAACAACTTCTGGGCCAGTATAAGCGGTGCTATCGATAATGACTGTGGCAGGTGTGTTTCGATTGCGATAAAAAGAACTGAGGTGATAAAGAACATCAGGAACTTCTTTGCCTGCTATATCTTCTCCGTTTTTATCAATAATAAACGTATTATCAAGTTCCTCGTCAACCTTGTTGAGCATCAGCAGGCTATCGGTCTGATATTTATCAATGACTTTACGCAATTGAGTGTTAATGGCAGCTTGACGTAGTTGCTTGGCTTCTTCGTCTGACGCTGGTACTAACTTACTGTCTTGCGCAGTTAGGCTGTAGAGAAACACTATACTGGTCAGGGTGATGAGGGTCGCTAACCAGAACCAGAGAAAAATCTTCCAGAACAGGCTGGGTCGTATGAGATTACGAATCCAGGGCAACATATTGATAGCCAACGCCACGCACGGTTTTAATTCGCTCATCGCCCTTGGTGTCAGGACCAAGCTTGCGTCTTAAGTTGCTGATGTGCATATCGATACTACGGTCATAAGCTTCTAAGGTTCGTCCGAGGCAGCCTTCTGATAGTTCGTCACGGCTGACTAAAGTGCCGGCATTGCTCATCAATAAATATAAAATATCGAATTCGGTGGCGGTTAATTTAACCACTTCATTGTTTAAAAGCACTTCGCGCGAAGCTGGATTAATATAGACGTCACCCAGGTGCACGGATTGCAGTTTCTTTTGTTTGGTACTGTAAACATTTTCAGTACGGCGAAGAATAGTTCGAATACGCGCGGTTAGCTCTCTGGGATTACAAGGTTTGGCAATGTAATCGTCAGCACCGAGCTCAAGACCGACAATACGATCAATTTCATCGCCACGAGCGGTGAGCATCAAAATGGGTACTTGCGATTCCTTACGCACTGCTTTAAGAACATCAAAGCCATTCAGGTTAGGCAGCATGACATCCAGCACCATCAGATCGAAACTATGATCAAGAATCAGCTTAGCGGCAGTGGCTCCATCATGAGCAAGCGCAACATCAAAGCCTTCCTGAGTGAGGTATTCCTGAAGTAATTGACACAATTCAGTGTCGTCGTCTGCAAGTAATAGTTTTGGCATAGCTTACATAACCATTGGGTGTGAGAAGAAGTTTAGCATGGACCAGCAATTTAAGTGTAAAGATTGGTCAGCACCTTTTACACAAGCTTTACGCGTACAGGCGTTACATGGGTAAACTTTTAATGTTAAAAAGAGTCTATAGTGAGTAATAGAAATTTGCAAAAGCATTCTTTTGTAGCAAACGTTAGCCAAACGAATGGCTTATGAAATTTAACAATCCGAACAGGAGTTCGTTATGTCACTTAATAAAGTAGTATTGTCACTAGCACTAGGCGCATCATTATTTATGTTGAATGTCGGTGTTGAGGCAAAAAACCATGGTGGTATGCATAAAGGTCATTCCGCTGAACACCATCAAATGATGATGGACAAGTTAGGCGTAAATGATGAACAGCGTGCACAAATGGATAAGTTGCATCAGGAGCGTATGGAGGCAGTTGAGGCTCATAAGAAACAAATGCATGAGTTAATGCAGCAACAACATGAACTGATGCAGCAAGATACTTTGGATAAAGCCAAGTTGCAAAGTAACCTGCGTAAACAGGCTGATATCAAAGCAGAGATGATGGCAGGTAAACATCAACATCATCAAAAGGTGAACAAGGTGCTATCTGAAGAACAGCGCGCCAAGATGAAAGAAATGAAAGCTCAGATGTACCAAAAACGCGAACAAATGCATGAGAAAGCTAACCAGCGCAAGCAAGAAGACCGCAGTTAGCATTTACTGATTAAACCTCTCCCCCTTAGTGTTGAGTATTTGAGTAGGTTGATACCCCTCCCTAGTAAATAAGACTCGCTCATCAACGCTAACGTTATTTCAGAGTCTCTCTGAAATGTTGCCACCTTCGGGTGGCTTTTTTTTGCTATCATGAAATGAAAATAAACGACCCGAAAAAATAATGCAGGATAAGCAGCGAATTCATACTGATTTAAAATGGCTCATCGAAAGTCCTGACTTTTTATCTGTTGCTGAAGTGAATGGGCTGCATAAGCTAGAGCTGCTGAATGCAGGCGAACTGCTAGAGAATACGGTGGTAGAAAGTGATGCATTTACCTTCGAGCCGACTCACCGGCTGGGTGTTTATTTTGAGCAGCTTTGGCATCACCTGATACGCTCTAATCCATCGCTTAACCTGCTACGTTCGAATCAGCAGGTGATTATAGAAAAGCAAACTCTGGGTGAATTTGATTCGATTATTCAGCAGCGCTCATCTCAACAAACCTTGCATTGTGAATTGGCAGTTAAGTTTTATTTACAAATTGGCCATGGTCAACGGATGGCGGATTGGGTTGGTCCTAATCTGCGTGATCGGTTTGACCGTAAATTTCTGCGCTTGCTGAATCATCAGTTAGCCTTGGCGTCTAAGCCCGAGGTGCAGCAATGGCTACGAGAGGAGCAACTAACCATTGACCGCGCTGGGCTTTTTACCAGAGGGCGCTTGTTTTACTCGATGGAAAACTATCTGCAGCAAGCATTCGAATACCCTACAGAAGTCGAAGAAAGCCACTTAAAAGGTTTCTGGATGACACATCCCGAATTTGGGGAATATCAAAGCCAGTCAGGCTATGACTGGTACCAGCTGCCTAGAATGTATTGGCTTTCAGAAATCACAGCGCATGACATTGAGAATCTAGGCAAGGTCAGTCAGTTAAGCAACAACCAGTTGGTTAAACTGGTTGCCATGCAAGATGGTAAAGAAATGATGCGCGGCTTTGTAGTGACGGATGAATGGTTAGAGCGAGCCAGGCAAAGAGTCCTGACAGATGAGTAGCTCGAATGCTATTTGTATATAACAAGCCCTGATGAGTCTTAGATCAGGGCTTGTTATTGAGAGCCTCGACAAAAGGGAGCAAGGCTTATTTCAATCGGTTGTCAATCAAATGCTGAACCACTGACGGATCAGCAAGTGTTGAAGTATCACCAATACTGTCTACCTGATTCTCGGCAATTTTACGCAGAATGCGACGCATGATTTTCCCAGAGCGTGTTTTAGGTAAATCAGGTGCCCATTGGATTTTATCGGGCTTGGCGATGGGACCAATTTCTTCGGTAATAATATCAATTAATTGTTTTTTAATATCATCATTATACTCAGCACCCGATTTCAAAATAACAAAGGCATAAATACCCTGACCTTTAATATCATGCGGATAACCGACGACTGCAGACTCTGCAACCTTAGGATGTAAGTTCAGCGCATTTTCAACTTCCGCGGTACCCATGCGGTGCCCTGAAACATTCAGCACATCATCGACACGACCGGTAATCCAGTAGTACCCATCTTCATCTCGGTTAGCGCCATCGCCAGTAAAGTAATAGCCTGAATATTGTGAGAAGTAGGTCTGGAAGAAGCGATCATGGTCGCCATAAACGCTGCGCATCTGGCCCGGCCATGAATCTTTCATCACCAGATAACCACTGGCTTTGCCCTCCAATTCATTGCCGTCCTGATCAAGAATTGCTGGTTGAACACCGAAAAATGGGCGAGTGGCTGAACCGGGTTTCAACGGGGTTGCTCCGGGAAGTGGAGAAATCAAAATACCACCGGTTTCGGTCTGCCACCAGGTATCAACAATCGGGCAACGCTCATTACCAACGACCTTGTAATACCACTCCCAGGCTTCCACATTGATCGGCTCGCCCACGCTACCTAATAAGCGCAATGATTTACGTGAAGTGGAAGTTACCGCATCATCTCCGACGGCCATCAGCGCACGAATTGCGGTTGGAGCTGTGTAGAAGATATTAACCTTGTGCTTATCAATAACCTGCCAGAAGCGTGAAGGGCTTGGATAGCTCGGCACACCTTCGAAAACTAATGTAGTCGCGCCATTGGCTAATGGGCCATAGAATATATAGGAGTGGCCGGTAATCCAGCCCGCATCAGCGGTACACCAGTAAATGTCTCCGTCATGGTAATCGAAGATGAATTTATGGGTCATCGCTACATGTAATAAATAGCCGCCGCTGGTATGCAACACACCTTTGGGTTTTCCAGTTGAACCTGAGGTGTATAAAATAAACAGTGGATCTTCGGCATCCATAGTTTCAACCTGACACTCGGCTTCCATCTCTTTTTTAAGCTCGTTGTAATCAATATCTCTTTCAGCATTCCATTGAATATCAGCCAGGCGATGTTTGACCACAAAAACACTGTGAACATTGGGACAATGCTCAAGGGCTTTATCAGTATTTGCTTTTAAAGGAACGGATTTACCGCCACGAACTCCCGCGTCAGCGGTAATTACTACGCGACAATCGCTGTCTAAAATACGACTCTTAAGAGCCTCCGGTGAGAAACCACCAAAGACCACCGAATGAACTGCTCCAATTCGTGCGCAGGCCAACATGGCAAAACCGACTTCAGGGATCATTGGCATATAAATACAAACTCGGTCGCCTTTTTTAACGCCGCGACTTTTCAGCGCATTAGCCATTTTACAGACCTCATCATGCAGCTCCTGGTAGCTGATGTAACGCTGTTGATCCGGCTCATCACCTTCCCAAATGATTGCCGTATGGTCTGCCTTGTCTTTCAAATGACGATCAATACAGTTGTAGCTGACGTTTAGTTTTCCACCTTCGAACCACTTGATGGATGCAGTTTTATAATCCACATCTTTGACGGTTTTCCAGGGTTCAAACCAGTCAATAAATTCATGTGCCATACGAGACCAGAACTTCTCTGGCTCCTGCACCGATTGTTGGTACATGCGGAAATATTTTTCTTCATCAATGTGTGGGGTATGACTGCTAAATTGTTTTATGGGATAGGTTTTCACTTCAGACATAACTGGCTCCTAATCATTTATCGAACCAGCATAAAACAAAAATTCAAGGTGTTAAAGTATTTGACGGGAATAGTGGTTATCAGTTGCGATTATTGTGAATAACCAACTGATAAATAAGGCCTAAATAGAGGTTAACCTAATGCAAATCAGTGTTGAATTGCTTTAAATATCAATTGTGATGTTATCAATCAGCCGGACCTTATCCATAAACGCTGCAACCAATATGACCAGCTCCTGATCTCCATCCTGAGCCATTTCAAGATTGTCCTGGCGGGCGATATGCACATAGTCTGGTTTGAAGTTGTGCTCTGCTAGACGTTGGCTGGCGGCTTGCTCTAGAGAACGATAATCACGCTCACCATTGGCTATTTGTTGCTTCATCCAGCCCAGCGTCTGGTAGATAAAGGACGCCTGCTGCTTTTGTTCTGTGCTTAAATAACCGTTGCGCGAGCTCATGGCGAGGCCATTGTCTTCGCGCACAATCGGTGCACCGATAATCTCAATATCGAAATTAAGATCACTGGTCATGCGACGAAGAATTGCCAGTTGCTGAAAGTCTTTCTGGCCAAACACAGCGCAATCGGGTTGCACCATATTAAACAGCTTGCTGACTACGGTGGTAACGCCATCAAAATGGCCCGGACGGGAGGCTCCGCAGTGATTGTTACCTAACTCAGCTACCTGAACTTTGGTCAGGTTCGGCCAGTGAGGATAAACTTCTTTGACCTCAGGGGCGAACACAATATCAGCGCCTTCTTGCTCAAGTAGCACCCGATCTTGTTCGAAAGTACGAGGATAAGAATCGAAATCTTCGTTGGGGCCGAACTGAGTGGGGTTAACGAAAATACTGACTACGATAATATCGGCATGTTGTTTAGCGGTTTGTACCAGGCTCAAATGGCCCGTATGCAAATTACCCATGGTCGGCACGAAACCAATACGGTGTCCCATATCACGGTGGGTTTGAATCAGGCGACGCAGGGTTTGAACAGAGTTAACAACGATCATGTATAAGCTTCGCCTTTAGTCGAAAGAGTGCACAGCAGCAGGGAAATTTTTCGCTCTGACTTCGCTGTGATACAACTCAAAAGCTGCCTTAATATCGCCTTTAGCATCTGCCATGAAATTGCGCACGAATTTAGCCTGGAAGGGCGAAATACCGAGCATGTCATGCAGCACTAAAACCTGACCGTCTACATCAACGCCAGCACCAATGCCCATTACCGGAATGGTCAGCGATTCGGTGATTTGTTGGGCCAGACCTTGTGGCACACACTCGAGTACCAACATACGAGCGCCAGCGTCTTCAAGTGCTTTAGCATCAGCTAACATCTGTTTGGCCTGCTTTGAATCACGCCCCTGAACCTTAAAGCCGCCCAGAGCATCTACTGATTGAGGTGTTAAGCCAAGGTGAGCACAGACCGGAATACCGCGTTCGGTCAGGCCAGAAATAGTGTCGTGCAGCCAGTCACCACCCTCTAACTTAACCATGTGAGCGCCAGCCTGCATGATCAAGGCTGCTGTGTGATAGGCCTGCTCAGGCGTGGCATAGCTCATGTAGGGCATATCACCAATCAACAGACAACGTTTGTTACCGCGCGCGACGCAGGCTATGTGATATTCCATATCTTCAATGGTTACCGGCACTGTGGTCTTTTGACCCTGGATCACATTTCCCAGCGAATCACCGATCAGAATGACATCGACACCGGCATCCGAAATAACACCCGCAAAGGTGGCATCGTAGGCTGTAATACAGCTGAATTTCTCGCCTTGTTGTTTCAGTTGTTCGATATCGCTAATGGTCAAGGTTTTCATGGTTCAATCTCGGGTTACACAGGATGAGGATTAAAGTAGTTACGGCCAGTGGTGGTGCTTTTGATTTGGTCAAGCAGCAGATTAAAGTCGGCTTCGTTTTCAACCAGGTCAATACCTGAAGCATTGACAATCAGTAATGGCGACTCATCATAATAATAAAAGAAATCGGTATAAGCTTCGCAAATGGTTTGCAAATATTCTTTAGTGACCGGGCTTTCTGAGGCGCGACCGCGTTTTTTGATGCGATCAAGCAGTACCGGTACAGAAGCCTGTAAATAAATGACCAGATCCGGTTTCGGCGCATCAATGGTCAAGTTCTGATAAACCTGCTCGTATAATCTCAGCTCGTCCTGATCCAGCGTGGAGCGGGCAAACAGGCGATCCTTTTCCATCAAGTAGTCAGCCACACGAACCGGACTGAACATGTCTGATTGACGCACTTCCTGCAACTGACGCACGCGCTGGAACAGGAAGTATAGCTGCGTGGGCAGGGCACCAGACTTAGGATCCTGGTAAAAACGCTCAAGAAATGGGTTTTCTTCCGCCTGTTCCAGAATCAAGTCGCTGCTTAATGCTTCGGACAGTCTGCGAGCCAGTGTGGTTTTACCCACGCCAATCGGGCCTTCAACGGCAATAAAGTTGTGTGGTATGGATAAAGTTACACTCACTCAAATACTCCTGGCTCAGGCATTTCTTCTCAGAGATGCCAATGATGATTCTTGTCATAGTTCAAGGCCACTAAATCATATTGTGGGCAATGGTCCAGTAATTCACTGACTATACTACCATCGGGAAGCGTCATTTCAGGACTTAGTTCAGCCAATGGTTTTAATACAAAGTCCCTGTCTTTAATACCGTAATGGGGCAGGGTTAAACGGTCTGATTGCATGATTGTATGATCGTAGAGCAACAGATCCAAATCTAATGTGCGGGCACCCCAGCGTTCTTCACGAATTCGCCCCTGTTGGTTTTCAATACCTTGTAGCTGGTCGAGTAACTCTAATGGCGTAAAGCCAGTGGCTAGCTTAGCTACGGCATTGATAAAGGGCGGTTGGTCCTGCGGACCCATTGGAGCGCTTTGATAGAGGCTGGAATAACTCAGCAGGTAGCTATTGGGCAGTAGATCGAGCGCCAAAAGGGCTTGCTCAATTTGCTGAATAGGCTGGTGTAAATTGCTGCCAAGACCAATGTATGCAATAGAACGTTCTGTAATAGATTGTCTTGCCATGGGCGTAATGACTTAATGTTTATTTTTATTCGCAGGCTGACGCTTTTGATTACGAGGTTTGCGTCGTCTGCGTTTTTTGCCTGTACCTGTTTTCTGTAACATCTGGCGGCGGTCATTAGCATCGGCTTCCTGAAATTTGGTCCACCAATCGGCCAGCTCTTTCTGGCGTGGATCGGACTGCGAACGTAGCAGCAGGAAGTCGTAAGCGGCGCGGAAGCGTGGATGCTCAAAAACGCTCCAGGCTTTTTTGCCATGATAGGCAGGCAATCGTAGCTGCATGCTCCAGATATCACGGATCACCAGTGCATAACGGCGAGGGATAGAAATATGTTGATTTTGCGCATTGAGCACGCGCGCCATACTTTTGAAAAAGGCATCGTTGAAGTTAGTGCCTTTTTGTTGCAGAGCTTCGGTACTCTCCAGTAAAGGCTGCCATAGCATCACTGCCATTAAAAAGGCTGGATTGACAGTTTGTTCAGTGGCAATTCGAGTATCGGTATTTTCCAGCGCATCAAGCACTAACTGCTCGGTCGCATTTGTTTGTGGCGAGTCATCATGCTTTAGAGCGCGATCAGTTGCTGGGAATAGAGCATGGAACAAGCCATATTCACGTAGCTTCTGGAAGGTCAGTTTAGCGGCGCCAGCCAAAAATAGCTTTCGGTATTCTTCCCATAAGCGAGCCGCTGGAACCTGCTCTAAGAAATGGGAAAGTTCAGCAACTGGCTTAAGCGTATTGTGCTCAATGGTCAGGTTAAGTTTGCAAGCCAGGCGCACCGCGCGCAACATGCGCACCGGATCTTCGCGATAGCGAGTTTCCGGATCACCAATCATGCGCAATTGACGTTTGCGCAGATCCGCCAGGCCATCGCAAAAGTCGTGCACTGAGAAGTCTTTAATATTGTAGTAAAGCGCATTGATGGTGAAATCGCGACGAATGGCATCTTCTTCAATATCGCCGTAGACATTATCGCGCAAGATCATGCCTTCTTTGGCTTGTTGAATATTGTCATCACAATGGGCGCGGAAAGTGGCCACTTCGATAACATCGCGACCAAACAGAATATGCGCTAGCCTGAAGCGGCGGCCAATAATACGGCAGTTGCGGAATAATTCTTTAATCTGCTCGGGAGTTGCGTTAGTCGCAATATCAAAGTCTTTGGGATGTAATCCAAGCAATATATCGCGCACGCCGCCGCCGACCAGGAAAGACTCATAGCCGGCATTACTCAAGCGATATAACACCTTTAAGGCATTGTCGCTGATATCTTTGCGTGAGATCGAATGTTGATCGCGCGAGATGATTTGGGTGTTGGCGCCTGCGCCAGGCGTTTCAGTAGCCGGGGTAGCAAACCAACGTTTTACAGACTTAATTATTGAACTCATAAAGTGTGAATTTGACAGTATGGGGCGATCATAGCACAAGCGCCTATCTAATTAAGCTAAATAAAGAATTTGTTGGTTAGCGGGGATTTGGCTCATTTGAAAGTGCGACAGCGCATAATCGAGTATGACAGCCGGCTTTTCCTGTTGTAATTCGCTGGGAATGGGCTGGCCCAAAAACTCCAGTGCGTGGCATAACATTTTGGAAGCTTGCTGACTGTCAATCGCCGGTGCGTGATTTTGTTTGGATAGTTTATTGCCGTCAGGGTTGATGGCCAGCGGCAAATGGTACCAATCAGGTGCTTTGCCCTTGAGCACTTCATATAAACGTAACTGACGAGGAGTCGAGTCCAGCAGGTCGCACCCGCGCACCACATGATCAATTCCCTGCTCAATATCATCTACGACCACCGCCAATTGATAAGCGATTAAGCCATCTTTGCGTCGGATGGCGAAATCTTCAGCATAGAGAGAGTCTTCGAACTGGCAAGGACCTTGAATCTGGTCAACAAAGCTATAATCGGCCTCGCCATGGCGAAGGCGAATGGCCACTTCACCGTTAAAGCTCAATTTTTTTGCCGCACAGATATTGGGGTAGTACCCGGTTTTGCTGAGTGATTTGATTTTCTTACGGGTGCAATTGCAGGCGTAGACCAGGCCTTGAGATTTTAATTGCTCAATAATCTCCGCATAGTGATCGAGCTGCTGGCTCTGATAACTGACCTCACTATCCCAGTGCAAACCAAATGCTTCCAGTTGGCGCAAAATTAAATCGCTGGCGCCAGTAACCTCACGCGGAGGATCGATATCTTCAATCCGTACTAGCCATTCAGTATGACGAGATTTTGCGATCAGGTAGCTACCGACAGCTGCTATCAGCGAGCCAAAGTGGAGGGGGCCAGAAGGTGAGGGTGCGAAACGTCCTGCCATAGCTTGGAGACAGTTAATGGCTTACAGTAGAAAGGGCAGACTAGAATATCTGCCCATGTCGATTAACTACCGTATTGTTTTTCTTTGATTTCTGCCAGCGTCTTGCAGTCGATGCAAAGCTCAGCAGTAGGACGCGCTTCAAGGCGACGAATACCAATTTCGATACCGCATGATTCGCAGTAACCATATTCATCATCATCGATCTTGTTCAGCGATTGAATAATCTTCTTCAACAATTTACGTTCGCGGTCGCGAGTACGCAATTCAAGAGAAAATTCTTCTTCTTGGGCAGCACGATCAACCGGATCCGGGAAGTTTGCAGCTTCGTCTTGCATATGGTGCACAGTACGATCAACTTCTTCCATCAACTGTTTTTTCCATGCGGCAAGAATATTACGAAAATGCTCATATTGAGCATCATTCATGTACTCTTCGCCTTTCTTCTCTTTATAAGGCTTAAGGCCTAATTTCTCGAGAGTGCTATTTGTTACTGATTGTTTACGTGGCATCTAAGCAACGCTCCATTTAGTATTAAAACCAGACGCCTCACGGCGCGCACTTGGCAAAAAAACAAGCCCATATAAGGCTGGCTTTGAAAAAGTGAAACAGGGATATTATCCCTATGACTGACAATTGAAAAGCCTATTCTTCGTAAAATGGTATAAAAAAGTGCAAAAAATAGGCTCTTTTGCCTTGATTGACTGTCTAACCCTATGAAAAATCAGGGATAATTACAGGCAATTCTTTGCTTAAATAAATTTCAGCTGAGCTGATATGGGTGTTATAGGCAATGATTTCAACCCCAGCCTTTGCTGCCTGATCTAATAACTTAGCATATTGCGGATCAATATGCGCAGCCGGGCTGACCGATTTTATACCTGTATGCTGGACCAAAAAGAAAAGCACCGCACAATGGCCCTGTTCGATCATAGCCATCAGTTCACGAAGATGTTTCTGTCCGCGAGTACTGACTGCATCGGGAAAGAAACCGGCACCAGCTTTAAATTCTTCACCCTGTTCGAGCAAGGTCACCGTTTTGATTTCAACATAGCAGTCAGGCTTATCAGCAGCCTCAAGTAATAGGTCAATGCGACTGTTCTCATCGCCATATTTCACTTCCTGTCTGACAGAGTCATAGCCTTTAAGTTGCTTGATTTTGTTTTCGGAAATACCTTCCATCACAATTTGATTGGCAAGGTGAGTGTTAATACAAATCAAATCGCCAGTGGCAGTTTCATCCAAAACCCATGTGTATTGATATTTTCGCTTTGGGTTGTCAGAGTCCAGTAACCACACAGTATCGCCTTCCTGCCAACAGTTTTTCATTGAGCCAGTATTAGGACAGTGTGCCGTAAAATCACCATGCTTGGTGTTATGAACATCGGCCAGAAATCGTTTATATCGTTTCTTAAGAGTGGCTTTTTCGAGCGGAGGTATAAAGCGCATACGAATCCAAGAGAATATTATTGATAAAATTATTTAATGAATCTATGTGAAAAAAATAGTAATGGCAAGAGTGATAAAGGTTTGTTTTGAGATTGCTAATTATAAAGGGAAAGTACGGCTGTAATTAACTGCGTTTAATGCAAATCTGAATCGATACAAAATAACATAAAAAGATACTACTCGCCTATTTCTAAATATTGTAACTTCTTCGTCTGTTGAAGCGCTTTAACAATTTTGTATAATTAAACTTTGACATGGAAACATGGAGATATATAAAACATAGGAGATTTTATGAACAAAAAAATAATGATAGGTGTAATTACTTTTATAGCCATGATGGGTTTAGCCGGCTGTAAAATAACTCACAAAACAAAAGATGGGGATGAAACTACTGTTGAATGGAAAGCTGGTCAATCCAAAACTTTTTCTACGGTAATAGAGTTCGATTTGGATGGTAGTGAAGATCCATACTCGTATGATGTATCAAGAGTTTCATTCCCTATTAGCTTTAGCAATGCCCAATTAACGGGAGCATCATCATTAAAAATAAGTGTGTATAACCACAGTGGTCAACGCTTGGATAGTCGATACTTTTCGTCAAGCTTGAATAATGGTGTAGTAATATTTGATAGCCCAGCATTAGTAAATAGCTGGCTTTCTTCTAAAGTATCAAATTCGAATATCGTTAGATATGATGTTGAGCTAGGGGTTGGGTATAAAGTGTCTAATAATGTTGGTAGTACAGCGGTTATTACAGCTGAAGTAAAGTATGATAATAGTAGTTATGGAGGAAGAACAGATGCTGGTGTTATCATGCCTTCTTTGGGGCCAACCTGTAATCCAGATACAGGGATTTGCTATCAAGTACCATAATTAAAAGAAGGAGCTAGAGCGAGCTTGCTCGCTCTATTTTGCTATTGATGAGAATATATTTATATATTTTAATTTTTACAACTGTATCTTCATGCGTAACTCATACCTTTTCGCCAAAATCAATTACTAGCAAACGCTATCTTGGGAAGAGCAATATAGAGATTAGGGTCGAAAAACCTCGTGAAGAGGAGAGTTACATTGTTCTAAAGAAGAGGCACTTTTCAACAGTTGCAAAAAGTAATTATAGTAAAGAGATTGAGGAGATTGCGGATAAATTTGAGGAAGGGGTTGATATTTGTCAAAAGATTACAGGACTGGAGTTTAAAGCAAATCCAATACTTCGCTTGTTTGTTTATGATGAAGAACATGCAAATACTAACTTAACACTAACAGCAAAAGGGAATAGTCTACAATTATTAGTGCCAAGTATTTTAATAAAGAGTTTAAAGGGAGAGCCTAGACTATATTTCCCTGATTTTGGGGAGGCACTAGGTGTTGAGTTGCACGAGTGGGTAGAGGCCGAGCTAATAGTGCAAAATTTATCAGCAGATGAAAAAGAGGCTTATTTTTGGATTTCTACCAACAAAACTCGTTGGTTTCGCGAAGGCGTGGCTGAATACTGTGCTCATCTGCTCCAGGAAGAAGTGCTTAATCGAACATCAAGACAGATGTATACAGCACGACTATTGGACTTCTTTATCAAAAATGAGAACCTTCTGAGTTGGCCTTCATCAAGTGAGGAGGACTTGTATGACCTTTCATTTATATTAGTAAAGAAGATTGCAGAGCAAGGGGTATTATCGGAAATTTTAGAGCGTTTAAGAAATAAAAAATCTGTTACAAGTGATGAATTGTTGCAGGCGATAGATTTAACTGGATTTGACTTAAATCGTGCGTTAAATATCGCGAGATATAAGTATATAGATGGGAAGTACGCCTATAAAAAGATTGATGTTGGATCCTACAGGGAAATAATATTTAGTTGTATGAATATAGAGAGTTGTTCAAATTTAAAAGGAGTTCTAAAAAGCATAAATGGCAAGTCGTTTTCAACTATTTATGAATATGAACTGTATATGCAATCACTGGATCCCAGTGCTCTTGTCGCTGTTGACATAATTGACGGTGGAAATCAGCACCAGCTTTTAATGAAAATAAATGTAGCGAAATCGAAATCTGAGATTCCAGAGAGACTCTTAAATTAAAAGGGTATGATTAGTAGCTAAAACTATAATGCTTGATTTTATACGAAAATATTGTGATTTTAACATGCAATTAAGAGGTTTAGGTGTTTATGAAGAACAAAGACTTAATTGTTATAATGTGAAAAAGCTAGCACCGTAATAATTATGGAAGTATTTGTGTCAAAACACCCTTATGGCTTGAGTTAAGTGGCGGTTTAATTTTATAGTGGTTTTATTGCTTAGCTACAAGTTGTTGTCTGAGGCATTAGATATGCAACAGTCCTTATTGTTAACTGGTGGTATATTAATTCTAATTGTATTCGTTTTCCTGAATAGACCATAGATTAGGGGGCCAATATTGGTAAAGTTAAAAGAAAGTTATAAGAGAGCGCAGTTAAGATCGAGACTGTTAATGATGAATCAACAGTTTAAAGATAAATACTGATTGTGAGAAGAGCAAGGTATCAAGAAAAGAATTCTCAGATTATATTTGTAATTGCTTATGTATTAAGGAACTTCTCTGACCTGCCGACATCGAGGTAGGTTGCAACAATTATTGCCCTAGCATCGTTTTATATGTTATTGACAAAAGAGTTAGAAAACTCAGAAAAGCCAACCAGTAGTATTGTATTAGGCTAACGAATTTGCACCCATTCTATCAGCTCTTTAATCGGGATGGGGCGACAGAATAAATAGCCTTGCATAAAGTCGCATTTGTGTTCGCGCAAGTATTGATATTCTTCGTCTGTTTCAACGCCTTCGGCGACCACTTCAATATTCATTTCTGAGGTCATGCCTAAAATACCGCGTGTAATCGCAGCGTTATGAGCATTTTGATGAATGTTGCCGGTAAAGGAGCGATCAATCTTAAGCTTATTAACGGGCAGCATATTGAGATAACGCAAACTGGCAAAGCCGCTGCCGAAGTCATCAATAGCTACATCCATTCCTAGGTGACGTAATTCATTCAGTAGTTCCGTGATATGGTCGGTATCATGCACTAAAACATTTTCAGTGATTTCAACGGTGATCTCACCAGGCTGGATGTTATGGACTTTAAGTGTTTCGGCAATCTTGGCAACAAAATCTTCTCGGTAAAATTGAATCGGTGAAAAGTTCACCGACACCGAGTTGATGCCGTACCGCTTGAGTTCATGGATGTCGGTGCAGGCCTGGTTTAGGACCCATTCGCTGATTGGGATAATTTGGCCGGTTCTTTCAGCAACCGGAATAAACTCGGCCGGAGATATATAACCTTTGGTTGGGTGTTTCCAACGGATCAGCGCTTCCACCCCACCGATTTGATTATCATAGCTCATGATCGGTTGGTAGAAGAGCTCAAATTGATTATGCAGAATCGCGTCTTGCATCTGGGCTCGAACGGCTACCTGCTGGTCAACATTGGTATTGAGATCAGCACTGTACCAGTAGATATAACTACCACCGCGTTTTTTTGCTTCATACATGGCAATATCAGCGCGCTGAATGAGCTCCATCGGATGCAGAAATTCTTGCTCACTGCTAGCGACGCCAATCGCAGCAGAAAGCGACACTTCAATATCATCGACTTTATAGGATTCAGCAACTCGGTCGAGTAATCTGCGTGCAAGGACTTCAACTTGTTTATGATCGGGAAGATCTTGAATGACGGCAACAAATTCATCACCACCAAAACGTGCCAATAAGTTGGGCTCAACAATTTCATCGTTAAGGCGCTGCGCAGTTTCGACTAGAACCTGGTCACCAAACTCATGCCCCAGACTATCATTAATTGGCTTAAAGCCGTCCAGGTCAATGAACAGGATATAGGCAGTGTTCGTTTGAGCTTTTCCTTTAAGTAAGTTGCTTAAATAGCGTTCAAGAGCTGCACGGTTTTTAAGGTGGGTTAAAGGATCATGTGACGCGTGGAATTCGAGTGTTTCCTGACGTTGAATGCGATCACTTATGTCATTCTGGAAACCTATAAAGTGCGTTACTTGACCTCCGGAGTCTTTTACAGGAGAAATGAGTAACTCATTCCAAAATGGCGTGCCATCTTTTTTATAATTTTTGATGATGGTGGAGATTTCTTTTTTCTGCTTTACTGCTTCCCTAATCTCTCTGCGAGTGTTTTGATCGGTTTCAGGACCTTGTAATAGGCGACAATTCTTGCCGAGTATTTCTTCCTGGCTATAACCGGTAATTTTTTCAAAAGCTGGGTTGATGTAAATCGCAGGAAAGTCAACGGCTCTAGCGTCACTGATTAAAACGCCGTGCGTGCTCGACTCAACACTTCGTTCTAATATATTAAGGCGTTCTTCATTCTGCCTTTTACGGGTCCAGTCAAGAGCTATCCCATGAACCCCTGTGACCTCGCCGTCAACGATAATCGGCATCTTGGTAATGTAAAGTTGGAGCCGTTTACCTGAGTTGTCATAAACATTAATTTCATACCGTTGCGGTATGCCACGGCTGGCTGCTTCGAAATGTTCCTGCGATCTTGCACGATCTGCTTTGGCCATTGCCGTACTAAAGTGCTTACCGATAACTTGGCGTTCGTTAAGCTTTAATAATTCGCACCCAGCTTTATTGATACTGGTGAAGTTACCTTCCAAATCCAGCGTGTAAACCGCTTCCGGATTATGGATGAATAAGGAACGGTTTTGCTGTTCAAAACGCTCACGTTTGATGCGATGCTGGTGTTGTTCAATGATCAGGGCGGCTAAATCTCGACTGCGTAAAATCAGCTCAAGTTCGGCATCACTCGGTTCCCGAACTTTTCTGAAATAGACCGCGAAAGTACCTGCCGGATTTTGGCTTTCACTGGTGAAGATAGGGTGTGACCAGCAGGCACGAAGATCATAACCATGAATCAGGTCATGAAATTGATCGAAACGGGAATCCTCCAGCATATCGGCAACGATAACTGCTTTGCCGGTAGCAGCCGCAGTCCCACATCCTCCCACGCCATCGACAATGGGCAAGTTTTTCAGTGCAAGTAGGAAGCTTTGAGGAAGTTGCGGTGATGCAATAGGGACTAACGACTCATACTTGTCATCGGCCAACATAACTGAGCATAGGGCGTCATCAATCTGACTTTCAATCAGTGAGCAAACATCGTCAAGTTTGTCTTCGAGAGATTTGAATTTAACAACAGAATTTAAAGTTCTGTATTGAGCGGTGAGTTGGTTTTTTGTAACAACAGCATCATCGCTGGCTTTGCGCCAAGCATAAATGGCAATGATAAGACCTGAGGCTAACATTAAAATCAGAATTAAGGGTAGCCATGTCGATGAGAATGCTAAAGTTACAAAATACATGTATAAAGCTCTCCCTAAGGCTTCATAATTGTGAAGTGCCTCACGAAAAACAGTATTAAGAATATTAGTTTGAATTGCAACAGGAGATTAGTTTTTTTACTTGATGAGCCTTGAGGATGTCGCCTAACTCACAGTATGACTAGCCTGCGAGGTATACTTTACCGTTTTCAACTTCAAGAGAAACTTCGCTCAGATGCGCTCCTGCGCAGGGGCCAGCAACACATTTACCGGTCTCTGGCTCAAACAAGGCACCGTGGGTAAAGCACATTAAAAATTGTTCGTCATCAGTCATAAACTGATCATCTTGCCAGTTTAAATCGGTACCGGCATGGGGGCAGCGATTGACATAGCCATATACATTCAATCCACGACGGACCACGATCAGATCGCGATCCTTATAAGGAAAAGCTTTGGCCTGGCCATCTTGGATATCGGTAACTAAGCAAATGTGTGACATATCAATATTACTCGAAGTGTTATATTAAAATCGGGGTCAAAAGTGTCTAAACAATGTTAGAATGGAATTGATTCTAACAGTATAAAAAACAGACGCAATAAAAAGCTTATTGGAGCTCTATGACAACGTTACTCTGGTTTATTGCCATTCCACTTTTTGCTTATCTTTTTTACCTTGTCTCTTTTTATTTCATCCAACATCGGATGCTCTTTCCTGTGCATGAATTGCCACCTTCCTATCCCAACTTAATCACAGATGCTGGTGGTGAACTGGTGCGCTTGGCTTTTTCAGACGGTGAGTTTGAGCTGGCTTATTTACCGCCATTGCAAAAGTTTAAACAGCCTTTTCCGGTATTAATGGTGGCGCATGGCAATGGCAATATTATTGATGACTGGGCGCCACGAGTGGACTATATGCGAGAACATGGCTATGCCGTGGTGTTGGTGGAGTATCCTGGTTATGGCCGTTGCGACGGTAGGCCTAGCTTTGACAGCATTTCCGAAACCATGAACTTTGCTTATGAATGGGTTGAGCAGCAGGAGCAGTTGGATAAAAACCGTATCGTATTGTTGGGCCGTTCGATGGGTGGCGGCGCGGTTTTAACCCTGGTACCGAAACACCAGCCGGTTGCTATTGTTTTAATGTCCACCTACGCCAGCATTGTAGACTTGGCCTATAAACGCTTACTTCCCGCATTTCTGGTGCAACATCCTTTCGATAATGTCAAAGCGCTGTCCGAGTATGAAGGCTTGGTTTATATGATCCATGGCAAAGCTGACAAAACCGTTCCCATCGATGCTTTGCACAAATTACTGACGGTTAGAGAAGACGCGACTCACAAAGTGTACGAGACAGCGCATGCAGATACGCCCGGTGATTGGGATGAATTCTGGAAAGAGCTGGAAAAGTTTCTCAAGCCAGTGGTGTTTAAGGATTGATTTCGGCAATAAAAAAGCCGGACTAGCCGGCTTTCAAGATACGATATTGTAAAAATTACAGTGATTCTGCGCAGTCTAACCCCAACTGCATACCCATTTGCATACCCGCAGCTTCAGCATCCGCTACCAGCTGCTCGTTACCCAGACTAAGAATGTCGTTCTCATATTGGGTGTATACTTTCAAGTCCTCAGCGGTCATATCTGGCATTGGTAAATTTTCGCCAGTTTGAATACGGACAATGATAGCGAATTTTTCACCAGTTTCGGTTTGAAAGAATTCAACAAGCCTTACTGCTGTATTTTGGTCAAGATTGGTCTGGTAGACAGGAATGAACATCTCATACAGCATATCATCAGTAAGATTCTGATTAACGCAGTTAGCGAATTCATCGGTCATGTCGCCAGATGTATCTTGCGCAAAAGAGTCCATCATTGCTCGACGAGTAATATTAGGTGTATCAATTGCATCCAGAATATCAATAATGGCCTGTGTGTGTGCTTCATCAGATTGACCTTGGTCATTCGCCAATGAAGCGCTTGAGCCTAAAATAGTAAAGAAAAATAAAGCCAGAGATTGAGTGAGTTTCATTATATGTCCTCGGATTATAGTAGCCATCGAATATTATCATGCTGTTTCTGCTTTGAACATGGTGTAAAATAACGCATTCATTCAATTAAATACCCTGGAAAACGGTTTAATGACGCATAAAGATAGCCAGAGTGCACGCTTACCCACGCCTTGGGGCGACTTCATGATTCACGCGCTTGAGGCTGATGATGGGAAAGAACATGTGGCTTTGACATTCGGCGATTGGAACAGTAAACAGCCAGTGTTAGCGCGCATCCACTCAGAATGTTTAACTGGCGATGCCTTGTTTAGCTTGCGTTGCGACTGTGGTTTTCAGTTAAAAGCCGCCTTGCAAAAGATCGCAGAAGAGGGCGCTGGTGTTCTATTATATTTGCGTCAGGAAGGTCGCGGTATTGGCTTAACCAATAAAATTCGTGCCTATTCTTTGCAAGATCAGGGCATGGATACGGTACAGGCCAATGAGCATTTAGGGTTTGGTGCGGATGAACGTGACTTTAAAGTCGCTTCCGATGCGCTGGATCAGTTGGGGATCCAAAAAATTCGCTTAATGACTAATAATCCGCGTAAAGTCAGTTCCATGATTGATGCGGGAATTGATGTGGTTGAGCGCGTTCCTCTTATGTATGGTCAAAACCCTCACAACGAAGATTACCTGTCGACAAAGCAATCGAAACTGGGGCATTTGTTCTAGGGCCGTTTATCTGTAAAGGCAAATAAGGCCAGACTCGCAATTTAATAAGGATTGGTATGACATTAAAAGTTTTGTTATCGAAGGATAGCGCACCCTCGCAATGGGGCGAAGGCGCATTATTAAGCTATAAAGAAGATGCAGTAACCATTCACGCCGAAGGCTCTGACTTAGTGCAAATGGCGGCCAGAAAGCTGGTCAGTCAGGGCTTATCTTTTTTCGCTTTGGAAGGCGATTGGGAATTAGAACAGCAATGGGCATTTTTTCAGGGTTCTTATGACCCGAAAATTGATGTGCAAATTGATTTTGCTGAATTATCCGATGACGACAACACAGAATTGGAAGCTCGCATACAAGCCAGCCGCTGGATGCGTTCCATCGTTAATGAAACCCCTGAAGTATTAGCACCGCAAGTGTTAGCCCAAGAAGCCGCTGATTTTATTCAAAGTTTGGCACCGGACAATGTTCGTTATCAGATTGTTTCTGGCCAGGATTTGGAAAAACAGGGCCATGTGGGCACCTGGGAAGTGGGGCGTGGTAGCACCAGACCGCCAGCGATTCTAAAGCTTGAGTTTGATCCTAAAAACGATAGCTCGGCACCGGTTGCAGTTCTTGTGGGCAAGGGTATTACCTTTGATAGCGGTGGTTATAGCATCAAGCAAAGTGCCGGAATGATGCACATGAAAGCCGATATGGGTGGTGCAGCGACAGTCACAGCTGGCTTAGCGCTAGCGATTCTGCGTGGTCTGGATAAACCGGTGCACCTCTATTTATGTTGTGCTGAAAACCTGATCAGTGGTCATGCCTATAAGCTCGGCGATATCATTACTTACCCGAATGGCATCTCAGTGGAAATCCATAATACCGATGCTGAAGGTCGCTTGGTCTTAGCCGATGGTTTGTTGATGGCGGGACAGACTGGCGCACCATTAATCATTGACGCAGCTACCCTTACCGGAGCGGCAGTAACTGCAGTCGGCGAAGACTATAATGCGGTTTTCGCATTGGATGACGATGAACGTAATGATTATCTCAATGTGGCTCAAAGCGAAAACGAACGCCACTGGCCATTACCACTGGAACCATTTCATGCTGCTAAATGCCCATCCAACTTTGCCGACACTGCCAATAGCCGTGCGGTAAAAGGTGGTGGCCCAGGCGGCGCCAGCAATGCAGCCGGCTTCTTATCGCGCTTCGTGCCAAATGATGGCAAAGGCTGGGTTCACGTAGATCTCGCTGGAGCCTACAACGATAACCCAACCGCTTACTTTTCAGCGGGTGGCACCGGTCATGGTTTCAGGACCATAGCTGGAAAGCTGTTGAAGTGATTCTTTAAAGTAATTATCTAGTCCGTGTTGTAAATAATATAAAGGGGAGTATCCAGTTGCTCCCCTTTTATCGTTAAGTGGCTTTTAAGCACGGTTTCTTTTTTAAACCCTACCTTTTCCAGCATTTTTATTGAGGCGATATTCTTGGGTGAGGGCGGCCCGATGAGTTTTTCGTATCCTAGCTTCTTAAAGCAGTAGCTCACTAAGGCATTTAAGGCTTCTGTCCCTGCCCCTTTGCCAACTGCTTCTTCTTTCATTATCACTCCTATTTCTCCTACCTTGATCCGAGGACTACCCCCATTATCTTTTGCATTCACACCACAAAAACCTAAAAGGTTCAGAGTAACTTTGTCTTCTATAGCAAATAAATAGTGTCTTTGGTGATTTGCATTATTAAGCAGCAAAAAGCGATTAAAAAGCGACACTGCTTCTGGAACAGAAATTGGGCTAGAAATGTGCTGCATTAGAATTTCATTCGTGTAAATGCTAACAAATTCTTTCGAATCACTCGGTACAATGAGGCGATAGTTAAAATGAGGACTGTAAAATGGGTATTCCATGGTATAAGGTTTGCAACGATAAAAAGAAATCATACTGGTGGTGACCTTTGAATACAATTGGGCAAAAAATGGAACAGAAAAAATCTCAGGGTAGTTTGGTTTGCGTCGGTCTTGGTATGACTTTGGGCGCACATATCACTCCTGCATCTATGAAGCAGATAGAGTCCGCAGATGTGGTATTTATAGGAGCTTCAACAGGTATCGTCGAGGAGTGGGTAAAGTCTATAAATCTTAATACTATTAGTCTGCAGCCATATTATCAGGGTAGAAACTCCCGCAAAGAAACCTATGCTGAGATGATTGAAGCAATACTGCAACAAGTTCGTTTAGGCAAAAATGTATGTGGGGCATTCTATGGGCATCCGGGAGTTTTTGCCTTAGCACCAAGAAAAGCAATCAAGCAGGCTAGAGAAGAAGGTTATACCGCCTATATGGAGCCGGGAATCTCAGCAGAAGCCTGTTTATACGCGGATTTAGGTTTGGATCCAGGGGCTACGGGCTGCCAACAATTTGAAACCAATCAATTTATGTTCTATAACAGACAGGTTGATACAGCATCTTTACTGATATTATGGCAGGTGGGACTGGCGGGAGATAAGAAATCCAGCAATTTTTCAACAACCAGAGAAAGCTTGCAGGAACTGGTTGATAAGCTTGCTGAATACTATCCGCTTACTCATCGAGTCATAATATATGAAGCTAAGTTACTGGCAATAGATACTGTGCGGCGGGAGGGGGTTGAGTTAAGAAACTTGGTTGATGTGGAGTTAAATATGAACTCTACTCTGGTTATACCTCCGTACAAAAGATTAATTGACATTAAGCTATAACTTACTGTTAAATATGGAAAAATAACTAAGGAGTAACACATGAATAATATTATAAACTTTCTTTCTCAATTGGGGGCAAACTCACAGTCATTAACTCAGGATGAAATCATTGAGTTGGTGAGTGAGCATCAACTAAATGAACAAGAAATTAAGGCTGTTCTGGAGCGCGATCATCAAAAAATTGCAGAGTTGCTTAACGCTCGCACTAATGTCTGTGGTCTTTTGCTACCTGCAGAAGATGACGAAGATTCCGAGGATGACTCAAGCCAAGAAGAAGAAATTGCAGCTTGATATAAATTTTGAATAAAGGGACTTTTACATCAAAACAGATAAAGACTCTTTGCATCATTGCACTGAGTCTTTTCTTCTATTCTAGCGCTGAAGCCAGTAATGCTCAGGCCACTAGCCTTGACGAGCTATTTAAAGCCGCTGATACTATTCGAAGCTCCGATCCTAAGGCTTTTAATCAATATCTTGGTGAAATCAAACGTAGTTCTGATTCATTGAGCGAGCAGCAGCAGGAACTTTTATGGTTTTATGAAAGTTATGCGAAAGCTTATTCCGGCAATTACGAAGGAGCAATTAACGACTTACAGTCCTTAATTGAGAGCTCTAACAGTGAGCTTATGAAATTTAGAGTAAGAACTTCGCTGGTAAACATTTTTTACATCACTCGAAATTATCAAGAGTCTATCAGTAATGTGCAGACTTTAATTCAACAGCTCCCTGAAATTGAGGATTCTGAGATTAGGCAGTTAGGCTTGATGGCAATTATCATGACCTATAAAGGTTTTAAGAAACATGAGCTTGCCTCAGAGTATGCTGATAAGTTAATGAAGGAGAAACCTCAGGGGCGTAATCTCTGCTTTGCTCAACAATTAAAAATTGAGTCCGTCCAACAGATACAGCCTGAAAAGATTAGCGAAGAAATGATTCAGGAGGCTATTGCTCAATGTGAAGCTGTTAATGAAATCATTGCTACTAGCCTGTTAAGAATAAGCTTTGCAAGATTATGGTTAGAAACAGCTCCTGAAAAATCGGTTAGTTATCTTCAGAAATATTCACAACAAGTAGAAAGCACTAAATACCCTAGAGTCATTGCGGAATACTTTATTGTGCACGCAAGAGCCTTGTGGAGCGCAAAACAAACCGATGAAGCTGTAAATAAAGTCACTAAGGCTTTAACTATCTCTCAAAATGAAGCGTTTATACAGCCTAAAGTGATGGCTTATGCATTGCTGTACGAAATAGAGAAAGCCGCGGGTAATTTTAAAATGGCGCTGGAGTTTTATGAAAAATATTCAGAAGCAGATAAAGCGCAGATAAATGAAATATTGGCGCAAGAAATGGCTTATCAAATTGTTGAACACCAAACCGCAGAAAAAGAACAAGAGATTAAGTTCTTAAATGAACAGAATAAAGTACTTCAGCTCGAACAAGATTTAGCAAAAAAAGACGCCACTAATAACCGTTTAATTTTGGCATTGGTCATAGTCTTATTGACCACGCTGGCTTTCTGGACATATCGCATTAAACGTCATCAAATTCGTTTGCGGAAACAGTCGCAAACTGATCAGTTAACCGGTTTAAGTTCGCGCCATCACTTTTATGATACGGCCAAAGCGATTTTGCAACGAAGTGAGCAAGAGCAGCAGGATGTGGGCTTCATATTGTTTGATATGGATTATTTTAAGTCGGTCAATGATAAGTATGGCCATTTAGTGGGCGACTGGGTCTTACAGAAAACAGCGGAAGTAGTTAAAGGCTGTTGTCGTCAGAATGACCTGGCTGGTCGTTTGGGTGGTGAGGAGTTTGCGATATTCCTACCAGCATGCAACCTTAAAAAAGCTGAGCAACTGGCTGAAATCTGTCGTAAAACAGTATCGCAAATTGACACCTCTGAAACGGGCTATCGTTTTGATGTCTCATCCAGTTTTGGTGTCACTAGCACTGAGCTATCTGGCTATGATTTGATGGACCTAATCGCAGATGCCGATAAGGCGATGTACAGCGCCAAGAGTAAAGGTCGCAATCAAATTGTGGTGGTCGATGGTTTGGTTAAAGAGTTCGAGAAGTTAATTTCTTAATCCATCTACTTTAAGTTGCTCCAGTCTTAATCTTTAATTCCAAAAAACTGTTCTTTAATGGTTGGCTCATAAGTGGGCCACTCTTCAATCACTTCGTAGTAAACACCTTTCTGATTAAACTGAGATTCCATTAAGCAGAAATGATCAACTTTAAGCTGATAATCAACGCTATTGCTAATATCAG
This sequence comes from Kangiella sp., assembly GCF_048265365.1. Classification (NCBI taxonomy): domain Bacteria; kingdom Pseudomonadati; phylum Pseudomonadota; class Gammaproteobacteria; order Kangiellales; family Kangiellaceae; genus Kangiella; species Kangiella sp. Next base: position 40,485 of record NZ_JBLXBT010000001.1, on the reverse strand, counting down.
ACTGTACGATGGCATCTCGATATAGCGTGATATGAGGACGGAAAGGTTTCGTCGTTTGCTTAATATGAATTCCAGACTGCTTGAGATTACGGCTAATATGTTGATGCAAATCGGTTAATGGCTCATTAGGCACGATTTCAAGACAACCGACTTCGGCTTTAGGGTAATAGGCGAACTGATTGAGCTGAAGTTGGAAAGGCTTAATCGCTGGAACCTCAATAGAATCGAGAATATCATCCAGTTGGTTGCGCGGAAATTCACCCAGAAATAACAAGGTAATATGAAAGTTATGGGGGCTAACCGCCCGTCCTGCAAAGGGGCATTGCTTTTGTAATAGCTCTAATTGGTTCTTGAAAGCTTGGGGCAGATCAATGGCGAAAAAGAGACGTGTCATATTTTTGTCAGATTTTGTTATAGATGGCATAACATTTAGTGGCTTGAATTTGCTACTATCATTATAACCAGATTTATACCGATAAAGTGAAATGGCTAAAAAACCTGTTAAGAAAAGCGCAAAACCTTCAAAAAAGAAGCAACCGAAGAAAGTGAATCAATCCTTCTGGCGCAGAATCCCTTGGAAAAAGGTGATTTGGCGCGGCGGTTTGATCTTCACGGCTTTGTTTATTGCCTTCGTGATTTATTGCGACATGGTGATTAAGCGCCAATTTGATGATAATCGCTGGCAATTGCCGGCTAAAGTCTATGCCCAGCCGCTAGAGTTGATGAATGGCAAGTCATTGACACCGACTCGCTTGGAACAAGAGTTGGAGCTTTTGGGCTACCGCAAGGCCGTTAAATCGACGCGTGCTGGTGATTATGAGAAATACGGTGATTATTATTATATCCATGCACGTCCATTCGTATTTTGGGACGAAAAGCAGCCTGCTCGTCAGATTGCTTTTAGCCTGCGTAACGGACGAGTCAGCCAACTGAAAGATCATGTTCTGGGTGAGCCATTACAAATGGCGCGACTGGATCCTCTACTGATCGGACAGATTTACCCCAATCGATTAGAAGATCGTATTCTGGTTAAGCTGGAGCAGATCCCTGAACATCTGATCAGAGCCTTGATCATTACCGAAGACCGCGACTTTTATGAGCATAGCGGTGTCTCGCCGAAAGCAATTGCACGAGCTCTATGGCATAACGTCACCTCAGATGGTGGCACTCAGGGTGGCAGTACTCTGACTCAGCAGTTAGTGAAAAACTACTTCCTGACCAATGAACGAAGCTTATGGCGCAAATTCCGCGAAGCAGTCATGTCGGTGTTGCTGGAGGTTCGTTACGAAAAGGATGACATTCTCGAATCCTATTTTAATGAAGTGTATTTTGGTCAGGATGGGCCAAGAGCGATCCATGGTGTGGGTCTTGCCAGTAAGTTTTACTTTGATAAAGAAGTGGAGAATTTAACGCCAGCACAATCGGCATTACTGGTCGCTATTTTAAAAGGCCCCTCAGTGTATGATCCTAGACGTCATCCCGAAAACGCCATGAAGCGTCGAAATCTGGTCTTAGGCTTGATGCATGAGACCGGCGTGCTTAGCGAGCAGGAGCTCAAGCAGGAAAAGCAAACGACCTTATCTTTGGTTAGAAAGCCCAGTATTCATTTATCCAAAGTACCAGCCTTTATGGATTTGGTGCGCCATCAATTACAGGACTCTTATTCGGATGATGAATTAAATTCAGAAGGTCTAAACGTCTTCACTACGCTGGATCCGGTAATCCAGATGTACAGCGAGCGCACGGTAGAAGAGTCGATAACCACTATCGAAAAGCAGAGACAGCAAGAAGAAGGCTCACTACAAGCGGCGGCCATTATTAGCGACAGCCAAACCGGCCAAATTTTGGCGGTGATCGGTGATCGGCAAGCAGGCTATGCGGGTTACAACCGGGCGATTGATGCCAGACGCCAAATCGGGTCGGTGATCAAACCTTTCGTATTGCTGGCAGCTCTGGAGCAAAACTCAAGTTATCACTTGTCCTCTAGCGTTAGCGATTTCCCATTATCATTGAAACAACGAGATGGCAGCACATGGCAGCCGAAAAACTTCGACCGCAACTTCCATGGCATGGTGCCGCTCTATCGTGCTCTCAGCGAGTCCTATAATGTGGCTATGGCACGGTTAGGTCAGGAAGTAGGGGTTCAGCGTCTGGCGGACTTTATCGAACGTGCAGGGGTTGAAAAAGACGTACGCCCGCTGGATGCCTTGCCGTTAGGCGTCTTGGAATTAACTCCATTGGAGTTGTTGCAACTGTATCAATCGATTGCCAGTAACGGGTTGCGTATAAAGCCATCCTCGATTATCGCGGTTACGGATAATAACGGTCAGTTACTGGAGCGGTATCCGGTGGATTCCGAAAGGGTTGCCAGCGAAATGAATGTTTATCTGGTCAAGGCCGCTATGCAGCTGGCTGTAGAGAAGGGCACAGCTAAGTATCTGCAACAATCCAACCCCTTTACCTCATTTGCTGGAAAAACCGGTACCACCAATGATCTTAAAGACTCTTGGTTTGTCGGCTTGTCCGGGGAACACCTGGCTGTGGTATGGGTTGGGCGCGATGATAATCAGGATGCGAATATCACTGGTTCAACGGCTGCGTTACCCGTCTTCTCAGACATATTTGCCGGCATCAATACGTCGGCCATCGATATGGGTTACCATGATAACATTGAGTGGAAACTAGTGGATTATCGAAGTGGTCTGCTGGCTACCGACGACTGTCGCAATACGGTTAGCGTACCCTATATTCGCGGTACAGCGCCAAAAGCAACTGCGGATTGTCAGCCTGACTTGGGCCTACCATAAACTGTTCGACAGAGAACAGAAGAGACAGGTCAATGACAGTAAGTCTCAAACAAATGAACCAACAATAAGGATAGTTAATGAGTTTTATTCTGAATGAAACTTTAGCCAAAGATGCGGTAGAACTGGGCAATTTTAATTTGTGCAAATTGTTATGGATGAACGACAAGCAATATCCATGGGCAATTTTAGTGCCGCGCGTGAATGATATACAAGAGCTGTATCAACTAACGGTGGCCCAGCAAATTAATGCGATGGAAGAATCTAATTTTCTGCTGGAAACCATGACCAAAGTATTTAAAGCAGACAAGATGAATGTTGCCGCATTGGGGAACATGGTGCCACAATTGCATATTCACCATATCGCACGTTATAAAAATGATCCTGCCTGGCCAAGCCCGGTTTGGGGTGTGAAGAAGCCTATTCACTATGGTGAGAATGAGATGATCAAAGAAGTCAGTCCGTTGCTAGCCGAACTCAAAGATAACTTTGGTTTTAAAGAGGTTTAGTTATAGCTTATTAGAAAATGAGGAGTTGGGTTACGAGGCATAACCTCTAACCCAACCTATAAACGTGAAATAATTTAAGGACAAGAAAGAACTCAAGGACGTGAAAACTTAAAGTGTGGATTTTCTTTCCATACAACCTTTGTATCTGCTGGCAAATTAGCAATAGCCTCAGCGATCACTTCGGAAAGCGCTACTAAATTCGGAACGTCAATTAACTCTGCTTCATCATGAACTTGGTGGTAATGATCCTGACCGCGCCATACCGAAATTGCATGCATTGGAATTCCGGTAATATCAGCTTGTTGACCATGCCTAAAAACCTGTTCCGCTTTCTGCTCAGTTAAATCCATCAATGCAAAAGGGGCATTATCGGAACGCATGAATAAACCCATCTGTGCAAAAGGGTCTGCATCCAGCGACCAGCCTGCTTTGTTGAAGTCATTCTGCAGTAAGTCAAAAAGATTGGAATATTGATTACCCGTCATCCAGGCACTGTTTGGGTGCTCTTCGAGTGGGGTTCCGACCAATTCAAACATAATACCGGTTTCAATCCTGTCTAATGGTACCAGAGGATTTTCAGCAAAATGTTTTGAACCTAACAGTCCCATTTCTTCGGCATCCCAGGCGGCAATAATGATGTTGAAAGGCAAGCTTTCTTTTTTGGCTAACAGCTCCGCAATAAGCAGACTCGCGACCACACCACTGGCATCATCATCGGCACCATTAAAAGTGATATCGCCTTCCAGCGCAGGATTTTGACCAACGTGATCGTAATGCGCGCCAACCATAAGATACTGATCACTTTCACACTGGCAGTCGATGTAGCCTAAGTAGTTAACCGCATCGATTGATTTGCCTTTGCGTTGAAAAGAGAATTCCTGACGATAAGAATCTGTTTCGGGCAAAGGTTTCAGGCCAATAGCTTGAAAGCGCTTTTCAAGCCACTGATGCACTTTTACCATTTCAGGAGTGCCGGTCTTGCGACCTTTAAGTTCATCACTTGCTAAAAAATTGATCCATTGTTGCGCATGCTCCACTCGAGCTTCTTCGGTAGATTGCGGAACATTGTTAGCAAGGGTTGTGCTGGATAGCGTCAAGCTTAATAACGCAGCCAGAATGGAGGCTAAAACTGATTTCATTGTAGATAGTCCTTCGGTAATACGGATAACTGGTCTTGAACTAATTGAGTAGCAAGTTCCCAGTTTACCTGATCAAGGTTTTCAATATCCTCAGCAAGTTGTTGCAAAATGTTAGCCTGGACTGCGCCACGGTTTTGCGCCTGGGCATAAGGAATGTGATGGAACATGACCATTGAATAGCGCGGAATGAACTGTTCTGGGAAGCGCTTCTCCAATTCAAAGGCAATGGACTTCTTGAGGTGGAACTTGGGATCGCGTACCGAATCACGCATCTCAATGTAATTATCCAGCGCCATATCAGCAATCGCATTGGCATTGTCACGACGAGCCTCATTGAAAGCTGGAAAAACCTGTTGCCAGTCGTCATCAAACTGATTCAACAAAGTATTCAACTCAGCACAATCTTCGAAGCCACAGTTCATGCCTTGTCCGTGGAAGGGCACGATGGCATGCGCTGCATCACCAAATATCAATGCGTTACCCTGGAACCATTTTTTGCTACGTACGGTACCTAGCACTCCTGTAGGGTTATCAAAAAATAGGTCCGTCAGGTTCGGCATTAAGTCATAAGCATCGTTGAAATATTTCTTGAAGAAACTGTCGACTTTTTCAGGTGTATTTAGACTGGCAAAACTTGCTTCGCCATTATTGGTTGGCATAAACAGGGTCACAGTAAAGGAACCATCTAGGTTAGGCAGTGCAATTACCATGTAACCACCTCGCGGCCAGATATGCAGCGCTTCTTTTTCAAGCTGGAAGTTGCCAGCTTGATCGGCAGGAATGGTTAACTCCTTATAGTTATGTTCAAGCAACTCTGAACTAAAATGACCAACCTTGGCAGCTTCCATAAATTGACGTACCGGAGAGCCCGCGCCATCGGTTGCCAGCAAAATGTCATAGTCCAAAGTTTGTTTGTTGCCGGTCAAGGCATCTTCAACAGTAAACATCTGCTTGTCGAAATCAATATCAATCAAAGGGTGCTTGAAGTGGAAAGTGACATTGCCAGTGGCTTCGGCTTCATCGCGCAATAAGCTGACTAAGCCGGCACGGGACACCGAATAAATGACTTCTTCAGGACGTTGCCCATAAGCCTGGAATTGCAGCTCACCCTGTTCGTCATGCAACATGCGACCTTTCATGGGGATCAGCAGTTTTTCAACCTGCTCCATGATGCCAACCTGCTGTAAAGGACGAATACCGCGATTAGCCAGTGCTAGATTGATCGAGCGGCCTGCTGGAATATCTTCCAGACGAATGTCCGGAAGTTTTTCGTAAACATCGACTTTGTAACCACGCAAGCCTAAATAGATACTAGCCAACGAACCAACCAAACCAGCGCCAATGAGAGTGATGTGTTTATCTTGAGTTACTGACATACAAACCTCACTGTAAGCTATCTTTTAAGATGGCGACAAAGCGGTACGCATCTTCGAAAGAGTTGTATAAAGGCACTGGCGCAACGCGAATCACATTGGGATGACGGAAATCACAAGTAACGCCTGCCGCTTCGATGCGATCGAACACAGTTTTGCCATCAAGGCCATGCAGGTTTACAGTCAGCGATAACTGACAACCGGAAGCTCTTTCATCGGCAGGGGTTAAGATATTTATTTCATCCGCCAGTTCTTGTTCTAACAAGTCGCGCAAGTAGCGGGTCAGCTGGAGTGATTTCTCACGCAGGGTATGAATGCCGCCCGCTTCCTTGACCGTATCTAATGATGCGCGAATAGCAGCTAAAGACAGAATGGGCGGGTTGGATACTTGCCATGCTTCAGCACTTTGCATCGGTACAAAACGATTTTCCATTCTAAAGCGCGACTCTTTATCGTGTCCCCACCAGCCAGCAAAACGTGGAAGCTCAAGATTGGCATGATGTTTTTCATGGACGAAACAACCAGCCACTGAACCGGGACCAGAGTTTAAATATTTGTAAGTACACCAGGCAGCAAAATCCACATTCCAGTCATGCAAACTCATCGGAATGTTGCCGGTAGCGTGCGCCAGATCAAAACCCACCATACAACCTTTGGCATGACCGGCTGCAGTAATCGCCTTCATATCCAAAACCTGTCCTGTGTAATACTGAACACCGGGCAACATAATTAATGCAATTTCCTCACCATGGAGTTGGATAAGGTTGAGAAGGTCTTCAGTCCGTAAAGTTTCTTCCCCTTCGCGTGGCTTTGCTAATAGCATGGCCTCATCAGGATCAAAACCATGGAAGCGGATCTGTGACTCAACCGCATAGTGATCAGAAGGGAAGGCATGATCTTCAATCAGAATTTTGTTGCGCGTTTTGCTTGGGCGATAAAAGCTGACCATCATAAAGTGCAGGTTAGCAGTTAATGAATTCATGCAAACTACTTCAGAGTTCTTTGCGCCGACTAACTTAGCGGATTCTTCGGTTAAAAACTCGTGATAAGGCATCCAGGGAAAATCGCCCGAAAAGTGACCTTTAACGCCAAGATTTTGCCATTGGCTCAGCTCATAATTAAGGTATTCCTGAGTACGTTTGGGCTGCAAGCCTAGTGAGTTACCGCACAAATAAATTTCATCATCACCATTATCTTGCTTGGGAATATGAAATTGCTTGCGCATCTGTTGTAACGGATCTTGTTGATCCAGTTTTTGCGCATACTCAAGTGAAAATAAATTGTTCATAATGGTTTTTTCTCAATGCTTTATTGTTACTGCTCTGAACTTTTATTCGCAGAAAAATTGTCGTCAGAACATTCAATCAATGGGTAAAGAATCGGACGGCTGGGAGCTGCGTCTAACTCAAATGCGGGTATTTGCAGATTTAAACAATAGATGCCATTATCGATATCATCGGGCACAAACACCATTTCAGTAATGGTGCGATCACAACGAGCGTTATCAGTCAGCTGATGACTATCGGCTTCTAAGTTCCAGTAAATATGATGGTTGGTTAAATGCCCATCATCATACATTTTGTCCACCGAAGGAAAATCTACCAGTAAGTGTTTAATTGGACTGTCTGCCAACCATTGCATAGCTTCTTGAGTAAAGAAGGGTGGCTGATTGGTGTCATCGTAACGATTGGATTTCTTGACATCATGATTAGGAACGCTTCGAACGACTAAACTCTCGATGTTTTCCAGCGTTTCGCTAGCAAGAACTTGTTGCAGTTGTGCTTTATCGATCACGCGATCAGCGTTTTCAAGATTCGGCCGATAGCTATCATTAGTTGCTTCTGCCAGTTTCGGTTCAATGCTAATTACACAAGCGATGCTCAGGCTATGATTGAAAATAGCTCCGACTGAAACCTTTTGATCGCTAATATGATGAATTGATTCAGTATGGGTACCATTGCAATGAGGAACTAATTGAATGGTATCCACATTGCAGCTACCGCCTTTCGTCGTATCGCCAATAAAACTACCTGCCTGTAGCGGCTGCCGCTTTGCAGTTTCGGCACCAAAATGATTAGGCTGCTTGCCATCAAAGTTTAAAGGAATAGCAATTGATTGCGGATGTTCAACATCAACATGGTAGCGCTTGCCCATAAACTCTGTGGTTAAGTTGAACTTACTCATTTAATGAAATGTCCCTTCTCAAGATTGAGCCATTCCAGCGCTGTGCCATGCAATAAACGATCAGAAATCGCTTTATCATAGTTCATGGACTCAATCAGTTTACCCGGTTCAAGTTCACCTAATGGAAAGGGATAGTCGGTACCGAGCGCCAGTTTATGAGGGCCCATTAAATCAACCAGGTACTCTAGCATCTTTGGATCATGAACCAAGGTATCAAGATATATTTGCTCAAGATATTTGCGAGGATGATGAGGGTTATCGACGCGCATCAAGTCAGGACGAACTTCATAAGCATGTTCAATACGGCCAAGTGTCGCAGGGAAACTTCCTCCGCCATGGGCAAAAGCAATTCGCAGATTTGGCAAACGCTCTAATACACCACCAAAAATCATCGAGCAAATTGCTAAAGAACTTTCCGCAGGCATACCCACTAACCAGGGCATCCAGTATTTTTGCATTTTCTCTTTGCCGACCATATCCCACGGATGCACGAAAACGGCTGCGCCTAACTCTTCAGCTGCTGCAAATACTTCAAACAGGTTTTCATCGTTAAGGTTCCAGTCATTGATGTGCGAACCAATTTGTACGCCAGCCAGTCCCAGCTCTTTAACACAGCGCTCCAACTCCTGAATGGCTAATTTAGGTGCCTGCATCGGCAGTGTGCCTAAACCGACAAAGCGGGTAGGGTAGCGCTCAACCACTTCGGCAATGTGGTCATTAAGAAAACGAGATAAATCCAGTGTATCTTCCGGCTTAGCCCAGTAGTTGAACATGACCGGTACAGTGGACAATACCTGTACGTGAACGCCATGGTGATCGCAGTCTTTCATGCGCACTTCAGGCGACCAGCAATTATCCTGTACTTCACGAAAGAATTTGCCATCAACCATCATCCGTGCGCAGTCGCACTTATGATGTTCCAATTTAACGAAACCACCATAGCCGTAGCGTTCTTTTAAATCGGGCCAGTTCTTGGGCAGGATATGAGTATGTATATCAATCTTTAAATCAGACATAAATTAAAGATCCAGTTTGTTTTGTTTAGGCATGACCGTACCGCATTGGTTGCAAGTACGATGCTCTTCGCTTTCTAAAAAGCGCTCGAAGACCGGTAGAAAATCTTTTTCCACATTGGTCAATTGAAAATATTCTTCGTACAGTTTGTTATCGCAGTTTTCACAGAACCACATCAAGCCATCTTTTTCGTGGTCCAGTCTTTTGCGCTCAACAACCAGGCCAATAGAGTTTTCAAAGCGAACCGGCGAATGAGGAACTCTCGGGGGTAACAGAAAGATTTCGCCCGCTTTAATCGGATAATCGACACGCTCGCCATTTTGGATGGTACGCAATTCCATCTCGCCTTCTAGTTGGTAGAAAAATTCAGGGCCTTCATCATAATGAAAATCACGACGACCGTTAGGGCCACCGACAACCATGACAATAAAATCGTCTTGTTCGAAAACCTGCTTATTGCAAACCGGTGGCTGTAATAGATGGCGGTTTTCATCAATCCATTTCTGGAAATTAAAAGGTGGAACCGGTGTTAATGTTTGTTGACTCATAGCGATTCTCCTTAATCATCGTAAATAGTGGCGATGCATTTCAGCTCAATCGCAATTGGCGTTGGCAAAGAACTAATTTCAATGGTGGTGCGACAAGGTTGATTATCAGCAAAGTATTCTGCGTAAACTTTATTGTAGGTTTTGAAATCATCTTTCATGTTGGTTAAAAAGACCTGCACATCCACCAACTGATCCCAGCTGGAGCCGGAGTCTTGTAAAATAGCGCGAACATTGTCAAAAACACTGCGGCACTGAGTCTCAATACAATAGTCGGTTATATTGCCTTCATCATCTAAAGTGACACCGGGAATATCCTTACTGCCCTTTTTACGTGGGCCAACACCCGACAAAAACAACAAGTGACCAACACGACGAGCATGGGGGTATAAACCGACAGGTTCAGGGGCCGTCGAAGAAACAAATTTCTGACTCATATAAACCTCAAATCAAATTAGCTAGCTAATTCTATAAATTCAATGAGTTACAGCACAAACAAGTTAAACATGCTGTTAATTAGCTAGAATAAATAACGAAACTGTTAAACGAAAATACTAGGAAAAACAGGCGCGCGCAATCGGCGCAAGAAAGGAATGCGTATTCAATCGAGAATCCACTTGCAACCACCTTGGTGGGCAAAGATGAATCCTGATGTTTTTTGGTGTGGGAAATAGTGCATGGGCTCTTTTATAGCGGAAAAGCCATTATTAGGCAAGGGGCTCAATGATTCGGTGTTGGGGCAGGCCAATGTGCCTGCCCGAAAACATCAATCCCTGAAATTCTTAAACTGAAACGGCTGGCCCAGTTCTGCTTGTTTCACTAATGCCATCGCCTGTTGCAGATCATCGCGTTTTTTACCAGTTACGCGCAGCTCCTCGCCTTGAATCGCGGTTTGAACTTTCAATTTTGAATCCTTAATCAATTTAACGATTTTCTTGGCGATATCTTTTTCTATACCTTGTTTGAAATTGGCTGTCTTATAAAAGGTCTTGCCAGAATGGGTCGCATCATCGGTGATATCTAACGCATTGGTATCAATATCACGCTTTACACAGGCCTTATAAAGAATATCGATCATCTGATCGACCTGAAACTCAGCTTCAGCAGTAATTTTGATGCTCTCACCAGTCTGCTCAAAGCTCGCATCCACCCCACGGAAATCGAAGCGAGTCGATAGCTCACGGTTAGCATTATCAACAGTATTAGTAATCTCGTGTTTATCCACTTCAGAAACAATATCAAACGAAGGCATGGTTAATCCTATCTATCAAATAAAGAATAGACGCTATTATAAGGCAAAATTATCAGCAGACCAGTTTTGCGGTATGGGTTTGGTTGCACTTGGATGCACCATCAGCCTACAGGGGGCGTAAACTTTGGGTTCTATCATACCTCAACCCTAATAAATCTGTGACCGGTTCTGCAGCAATGATTACCGTTGCTCAGCAACTCTGAACTGCTGGGTGTGACTTTTGTCAGATAATTGTTAATAATCAGTCACACATAAATCATAAAATTAGGGTGTAGGTTATGTCTTTCACACAACGAGCAAGTCGTAAAACTATTATCAGCATACTGGTTAGCGCTGCTTTACTAAGCGCTGGTTGCCAGCAAGAAGAAGAGAAGCAGGAGCAAACCACTCCAGAAAGTGCTCAGCAGGAACAGATGTCAGTGGAGACGGCGGTCTCGAAAGAGCAGTCATACGAACAGAAGACCGAGGTAACTCCTGATGTTCTTTATGGAAAAATCACCACGGCGCTGTTTGCTGCTCGCCCAATGGACGCGTCCATGTATGGTGTCAGTGAGGAAATCGCAGGTGGCTATTATCAGGATAAATTACCCGATTACTCGCCTGCCGCCGAAAAGGCATTACGTCAGGGCTTGCGTCACTATGCCGATCAGCTGGCTATGCTAAAGTCAGATACAATTCAGGGCGAGGAAAATCGTAAAGTAGTGATCGACTTGGCTGAATACTATTCAGGTGAAAAACAGTTTGAATTTGGCTTTATTGACGCCTGGATGGGGCACTCGCCATTTATCGTCAGCCAAATTAATGGCCCAGCCATTGATGTTCCCAACGTATTACAAAACAACCACCCGATTAAAAGCGAACAAAATGCCAAAGACTATCTGGCCAGGATGGCTTTGTTTGGCGATATGGTCGAAGGCATTAAGACTAAAGTTTTGGCCGATGCAGAGCAAGGCTGGATTCCGCCCAAAGTGATTATCAATGGCGCATTAAACTTTCTTAATGGTTTTACTGCCGCCGAGCCTGAACAGCATGCCTTAGTGACTAACTTGCAAAGCAAACTCGACAAACTCGACCTTCCTGCTGAGCAAAAGGAAAAGATGATGTTTGACGCAGTCAGCATTACCAAAACCACCATTTACCCTGCTTATAAAACCTTGGCCATGGTGATGGAAGATTTGCTGGAAAAGGCACCAGAGGAGTCTGGTATCTGGGCACAACCGGGTGGCGCTGAGTTTTATCGCTATGCGGTGAGCGAGTTGGGCGATACCGACCTGACACCGGAGCAAGTACATCAAATTGGCCTTGAAGAAGTTGACCGAATCACTGCTGAAATGGATGCGATTCTCAAGTCTGAAGGCTACAAAGACGGCACCGTTGGTGAGCGCATGGCGGCTTTAAATGAAGAAGACCGTTTCATTTACGAAGACTCCGACGCAGGACGTCAGAAGTTATTGGATGACTTAAATGGAATGCTGGCGGACATTAATGAGGTGATGCCAACTCAATTTGCGACCATCCCACCATATGATGTAGAAATCCGTCGAATTCCGGTAGAGCGTCAAGAAGGAGCTCCTGGTGGTCAATATACGCCACCGCCGCTGGATGGCTCTGAACCTGGGGTTTACTGGATTAACTTGCGCGATATGAAAGCTAATCCAAAGTTTGATTTGAAAACACTGACTTATCATGAAGCCAACCCGGGGCATCATTGGCAAATCGCCCTGAACATGGCGCAAGAAAGCTTGCCGATGATTCGCCGTATAGCACCTTATAATGGTTATGTAGAAGGTTGGGCTTTGTATTCAGAATTGGTTGCCTGGGAAATGGGCATGTATAAAGATGACCCGTTTGGTGATTTGGGACGTTTGAAAGCAGAACTGTTCCGTGCCGTTCGCCTGGTGGTCGATACAGGTATGCACCATAAGAAATGGACTCGCGAGCAGGCGATTGACTATATGGCGAAAACCACCGGAACAGCTCAATCGGATGTGGTTGCTGAGATCGAGCGTTACATGGTTTGGCCTGGACAAGCTTTGGGATATAAGCTGGGGATGATCAACATTGTCCGCCAGCGTGAAAGAGCCAAAGAAGAATTAGGCGAAGCATTCGACATTAAAGAGTTCCACGATTTAGTGTTACTGGGTGGAGCCGTTCCTATGTCGGTACTCAATGATAAAATTGATGCATGGATAGAAAGCAAGAAGCCGAAGTATTAATAGCTCTCTTTATAGAGTTGAGGCGAGCCAGTGTGCTCGCCTTTTTTTTTATGCTCTAATAATCTTATGAGTAAATCAGCAGGTATTAACCCATCGGCAAATCAGCCGTTCTTGTGTAAGACATTTCTCACAATTCATCATGCAATCGCTGAAAAAACACCAAAAACCCAATGCAAATATGAAAATCAATGACTTGCAAATTATTGTGTCTTGTCAAGACTCTAGGAATTCATAATATAACTCCTGCTTATATGGAATAAGCGATCAATCAACAAGGAGTAAGTTTTATGAAAAAAAGTTATCTTAATACAAAAAAAAGTGCAGTGTTGGGAGCAGTGGTTTCTGCGCTAACATTTGCCTCACTACCCACCATGGCATCAATCTATGACTCAAATGGAATTGAATCATTAGCCAAAGAAGCTCAAAACATTGTCCAGGGAAAAGTCATGAAAATTGACTACAAGGATTCTGTTGAAGGCATCCCTCATACTTTTGTGACCTACCAAATTGAAGATGATATACAAGGTTTACAAAAGGGTCGTCAAGTAACGCTACGCTTTATTGGCGGTATCAAAAAGATCAGCGACACTCAGTACGATGTGCTTGAAGTGTCGAATGTTCCTGAGTTCAATCTTGGCGAAGAGAACATTTTAATGATTGCAGAGAAAAGTGATGGGCAGTGTCCATTGGTTCGCTGTTCAGAAGGCTTCTTCAAAGTGAAAAGCGGTGAAGTATTTACTGAAAGCGGCAGACCCGTGCAAATCGGTAAGTCTTCTGAACATGCGCAACGCCCGGTAGCAATGGATGATGAACAAGGCGAGATTTCCGGTAAGACATTATCAGCGCAAGCTCAAGCAAAAGGCGCTTCAGTTCAGCAATTTAAGAAAGCTGTACAGTCTGCTATGAAAGGAAAACCAGCCAAAGAAATCCAGAGCGCAAACATTGCTCAAAGATTCTCGGCTTCGATTCCTGTTGCTATGCCTGCACCAGCTGTGCCAGCACGTGCCAAGCAATCCGCTCAAGACATCGTCGATGATGTTGACCACCAATAATCACTACTTCACGGAGGAAGTATAATGAAGAAGTTAATCTTAATCTCTAGCGTAATCGCTGCATCATTTTTAGGAATGGAAACGCAAGCAGCAACTTTGGATACATCATGTAATGGTGTCTATAAAAAGTGGAATACTAATAGCGTGACCTATCGCGCCAGTTCTGTGGGCTTTCCAGTTGGTAATGACTACCGCACAGCATTGGGACATGTCATTACTCAATTCAATAAAAACCCTAGTAAAATTCGTTTTTCCATGCAATACGGCGATACATCCGTTGGCATGAACAATGGTCAAAACGAAGTCTGGTGGTCAAGCAGTATCAGCGCACCAGCAGTTGCCTACACCTGGAGCTCATGTACCTGGTTCTTTGGTTGGAGTAATAACATCTCTGAATCAGACATTGTGTTTAAGAATACGGTAAATTATATCCCCGGCGTAGAATATGGTATTCGTGCACGCGCTGATAATTTAATCCCTTATGGCGGTGCATCACGTCCCTTCAAAACCACTGCCTTGCATGAGTTTGGTCATGGAGCTGGTCTAGGTCATGAAAATGGTCGCTACAGCATCATGGGGCAGGATTGGGACCACATCCATCGTAACTATGTTTATGCCTTAGCCTACATGGGCGAAGATGCTAACTACGGTCTGCGTCAGCTGTATGGTAATAACGCAGGAAATATTCAGGACGTCGGTCTAGTGCATTGGAAATACAGTGGTGCCAGTGGTGCCTACAGCTCACACATTCGTACCAAGTTGTATAACACTTCGGGTGTTGAACTGCCTTACACTACAGTGAACGGCGAGCGTCGTTACAACGTCAGCAAAGGGCAGCAGGTTCGTATGGAGTTAACTTATGAAAATAATGGTGAATCCGGTCAGGCACCAACGATTTACTATTATGTTTCAACCAATAACTTCATTAGTACCGCTGATACTCTGATTGCCAGTACATCTTTTGCATTGCAACCAGAAGGCAGCGTCTATACTTCGACCAGAACGGTAACTATTCCATCCACCTTGAACTCTGGCCAAAACTACTTCTTAGGTGGCTTGTTAGATCCTAACAACACCATCGCCGAAGTCGAAGAAAGCAATAACGCAACTTACATCCCTATTCGAGTGAATTAATGGTTTAGGCGATGAAAAAAAGCCCCGAAATAATCGGGGCTTTTTAATATGAGTGCGGTTATTTAATTAGGAATATTTAATGCACACATTCTTAGCTTCAGTGAAGAATCTCAAAGCTTCCAATCCACCTTCGCGGCCAACGCCTGAGCTTTTGACGCCACCGAAAGGTGTGCGCAGATCGCGCAGTAACCAGCAGTTAATCCAGACGATGCCCGCTTCAATTTCTTTGGCCACTCGGTGGGCACGTTTTAGATCATTGGTCCAGACGCTGGACGCCAGTCCATATTCGGTGCCATTGGCGAGCATGATCGCTTCATCGTCAGTATCAAACGGCATGATGGTGCAGACAGGGCCAAAAATTTCTTCTTGGTTAGTACGGCAGTGATTGGTTAAGCCTTCAATTACGGTAGGCTCAACAAAGTAACCATTTTCGCAACGACCTTCGATAGTGACCTGATTGCCACCAGTTAATACGGTGCCGCCTTCTTGCTGTGCCAATTCAATATAAGACAATACTTTATCCATGTGCGGTTTAGACACCAGCGCGCCGTGCTGGGTATCCGCTTCCAGCGGGTCGCCAATTATGATTTGTTTAACTTTATCGACAAAGGCCTTTTTGAACCGGTCGTAAATAGGGCGCTCAATATAAATGCGCGAACCGCATAAACAGATTTGTCCCTGATTAGAGAACGCTGCGCGAACCACATTGTCCACCGTATCCTCAAAGTCGCAATCGGCAAAAACCAAGGTCGGGTTCTTACCGCCTAACTCCAGCGATAACTTCTTGAACATGCCCGCTGTCACCTTAGTGATCTGCGCGCCAGTTGCTGTGCCGCCGGTAAAGCTTATCGCTTTAATTTTTGGATGAGTGGTCAGTGGACCACCGATGCTTGGGCCAGTGCCATGCAGAATATTAAGCACGCCATCCGGCAATCCAGCTTCGACACACAGCTTAGAAAACAGAAAAGCGGTCATTGGTGTGATTTCGGATGGCTTGGCAATAACCGCGTTACCGCTGGCTAGCGCCGGAGCGATTTTCCAGGTAAATAAATAAAGCGGTAAATTCCACGGCGAGATACAGGCCACAATGCCAATCGGATCGCGTAAGGTATAGTTAATGGCAACATCTTCCATGGCATGACTTTCGCTGGCGAACTGAGTGATCGCCTGGGCGAAGAAACGAATATTGGCTGAAGCTCGGTAGATATCGACGTTCTTAGCCAAAGTGATCGGCTTACCGTTATCGATCGCTTCGGCTTCCGCCAGCATATCGGCATTGGCGTCGATAATATCTGCCAGGTGGCACAGAATCTGCGCGCGCTTTTCATTGGGAGTATTGGCCCAGCCTTTTTGCGCATGTTCCGCAGCAACCACCGCCTGCTCTAAATCCTGTTCGTCCGAGTTGGGTATTTTGCTATAGACCTGCCCGGTAGCCGGTTCAACATTATCAATATATTGACCGGCAAATGGATCGAGCAATTGGCCATTAACGTAGTTCTTGATGATTTGCATAGTGTTTCTCTAGTGCATTGAGAGAGCAGTTACAGACAGCTGGTGCGTCCGCCATCAACCGGTAAATTAATACCTGTAATATAAGCCGCGGCTGGCGATGCTAAAAAGGCCACTGCATTGGCGAACTCTTCCGGCTCACCGAAACGGCGCATCGGAATAATAGACTTTTCTTCCTCTTCCATCTCCTCGATGGAAACGCCTTGCTTCTTGGCTTTGTTCTGAATAATGGCTTCTAAACGAACCGTATTGGTCGCGCCCGGTAACACGTTGTTCACCGTGATATTAAACTGACCAAGCTCATTGGCTAACGTCTTCGCCCAGTTTGCCACCGCGCCACGCACTGTGTTCGACACACCAAGACCGTGTAGTGGTTGCTTAACTGAGGTGGAAATCACATTGATGATGCGACCGTATTGAGCATCTTTCATTCCCGGAACCAGCAATTTCATCAACTCATGGTTACAGATCAAATGCTGATTAAACGCGGCCAGAAAATCATCGGTTTCCGCTGTGTTAGCAGGACCCGGCGCTGGACCGCCCGTATTATTGACCAGAATCTCAACCAGTTGACCATGCTTTAAAAACTCAGCAACTGTCGCCTTAACCTGCTCAGGATAGGCAAAGTCCGCCACCAGCACTGCGTGCTGCTGACCTTTCGATTTATCCAGCCCATTAAGCACAGCCTCAAGCTTTGCCTTATTTCGTGCCAGAAGAACCACCGAAGCACCTTGGGACGCCAGCTGCTCCGCAATTGCCTTGCCCATGCCCTGACTGGAACCACAGACCAAAGCTCTTTTACCCGTTAAATCTAAATTCATCATAGGAAATCATCGAATTCTATAAAAAGAAGTATTTAAGCATATTTCGCGGGGGATTTTAATCGGTTTGGTACGGTGATGATTTGATGGTAGATTATCGGTCAATAGAGCGGCACCCAAGGGGCGGGATTTGTGTCATGACGCACCCTACGGTTAGAGCTGAATAATTAGAGAGATTATATGAAAAGTACATACAGTAGGATTTATTTAGTATTTGTAACGTTTTGTGGCCTGATAATATCGCTCCCTTTAGATGCGAAAGTAGTTAAGGGAATTGTTCAAGAAGTGAGCTTCCACTGGCAGGATGTTTCAGATCATCCAAGTGAAACGTTCATTCTTCTCGATAATGACCAAACCTATCGATTTGCTTCTAATAATCCAATCGGGCTTGGCCAAAAATTTAAAGTTGAGATTCATTTTGCAGATAAATATATCGTTCGAGAAGATGGTTCAATAAGTGCCTGTGCTGCAAGAGTGCTTGCTCTTCCAGCGGTAGTGAATGGAAAAGAGATTTTATACCATGCTGATAAAAAGAAGTGGATAATTCCGCTCCAAGAGGATGGATGTAATTTTGATGAGGGTAAATTTTAATTAAGTGTAACTAACGTAGGGTGCGTCGTGACGCACCATCGAATTCAAGGAGGGCAAGGATGCCGAACTATCGAAGAGCCAAGGTAAAGGGAGGCACCTATTTCTTTACCGTCAACACATTGGATCGTAATAAAGGATTATTAACTCGCCATATTAACGAACTTCGCCAATCGTTTAATCATGTCAAAAAACATTACCCTTTTAAACTTGATGCCTTGGTCGTTTTGCCGGATCACTTTCATATGGTGATGACCTTACCGCAAAACGATGAAGATTATTCAAATCGGTTGAGATTAATTAAGGAGGGATTCACCAAGCGGCTTAATCTCAATGCTACCGATCATCTTTCAAGGTTAACCCGTAATGAGAAAGGTGTTTGGCAACGACGTTTTTGGGAACATCAAATCCGCGACGACGAAGATTACATAAACCATATCCATTATTGTTATATCAATCCTGTGAAGCATCAATGGGTAAAAAGGGTAAGAGATTGGCCATATTCGACATTTCACCGTGATGTTAAACGAGGGTTGTGCCCCATTGACTGGGCGGGATGTGGTGAATTTGAAGGCAGGTTTGGTGAGGTTTAAGTTTGGTGGTAGATTGCAGGTTATAAGAGCGGTGCGTCACGACGCACCCTACAGTTAATTATCTTATTGTTAACTTTAGAGTCAAAAATCCCGCATTGCTGCGGGATTATTTTATGGCTTAAGCTAATGATTTTCTAACGGCGCTTAAGGTCAGGTCGAGTTCTTTTTCGCCGTGGGCTGCGGAGACGAAGCCTGCTTCGAAGGCGGAGGGTGCCAGGTAGATGTGTTGGTTTAGCATGTCGTGGTAGAACTTTTTGAAGCGTTCCATATCACCGTTAGCGACTTGCTGATAACTGGTGACTGTTTCGGTATCGTTGAAGAAGAAGCCAAACATGGAACCTACATGGTTGGTGGTGAAGGGGATGCTTGCTTCGTGAGCAATGGCGCGCATACCCTCAACCAATTGTTCCGTGTAGTTGAACAGAGGTTGGTAAAAGTCTGGCTTTGATAATTCATTCAAAGCGGCTAAGCCTGCTGCCATGGCTACTGGGTTGCCTGATAAAGTACCTGCCTGATAGACAGGGCCAAGTGGTGCCAGCTGTTCGAAGATTTCTTTTTTACCACCGAAGGCACCGACAGGCATACCGCCGCCGATCACTTTACCTAAACAGGTCATGTCAGGTTTGATGTTGTAATAACCTTGCGCGCCATCCACGCCCATTCTGAATCCTGTCATCACTTCATCGAAAATCAGCACGGCACCGTGTTGGTCACACAGTTCGCGTAGGCCTTCGAGGAAGCCCGGAACCGGCGGAATGCAATTCATGTTACCGGCAATCGGCTCGACGATGATACAAGCCACGTCATTGCCAAATTCAGACAGTAGCGTCTTAACGCTATCCAGGTTGTTAAACTCAGCGGTCAGGGTGTGCTTGGCAAAATCTGCTGGCACGCCCGGCGAGGTTGGTTCGCCCAAAGTTAATGCGCCTGACCCTGCTTTAACCAAAAGGCAGTCGGCATGGCCGTGATAGCAGCCTTCAAATTTGATGATCTTGTCGCGACGGGTATAACCACGCGCCAGACGAATCGCGCTCATGGTCGCTTCGGTGCCTGAGTTGACCATACGTACCATTTCAATCGATGGAATCAATTCGCAGATCTTTTCTGCCATTTCCGCTTCGACTTCAGTCGGAGCGCCATAGCTCAAACCTTTTTCAGCGGCTTTAATCACTGCTTCTCGAATGGCTGGATGGTTGTGGCCAAGAATCATTGGCCCCCATGAGCCAACGTAGTCGACGTAGTGTTTGTCGTCGGCTGAGGTGAAGTAAGCACCGTTAGCAGATTTGAAGAAAATCGGAGTGCCACCAACGCCGTTGAAGGCACGAACAGGAGAGTTTACGCCACCAGGGATATGCTGTTTGGCGCGATTAAAAAGTTGATCTGATGCGGTCATATAAATTCCGATAATTAGGTATAAAAGTGAAACGTAACGATATGGGTCTACAGCTTATTCGAGTGCCAGGAGACCGGAGCTTCGAATTGGCTGAGCTTGTCTTCAACACCGAGCACCAAGGCGAATAGCGCCATGCGCACTTTCACGCCGAAGTAAGCTTGGCGGAAAATCGCCAGATTAGGATTATCATTCATGTCATCGCTCAGCTCATTAGCTTCCGGGCGCGAGTCGCGTGGCAGCGGATGCATGATGATGGTGTTCGGGTCGCAGAGTTTTTCGTAAAGCGATTGGTTGAGACGGTATTTGCCGCGGTATAAATCCGCTTCGCGTTGTGTTTCGAAGCGCTCTTCCTGAATCCGTGTCTGGTAAATAACGTCCTGACTGTGCAGGCCATCTTCAAGACTGTCGGTGATGGTCACGCGATGATTGTGTTTGTCGCATACTGCCAGCACTTTTTCTGGCATGGAGAGAGCTTTCGGTGCGACGAAGGTGAAGTCTACATTCGGGAACACACACAGCAACTGAGTCAGCGAGTGAACCGTACGGCCATTCTTTAAATCACCCATCATAGCGATGCGCAGATTTTCGGTACCTTTTTGAATGCGATTCAGTTCATTGAAGATGGTGTAGATATCAAGCAGCGCCTGAGTGGGGTGCTCATTAGGACCATCACCGCCATTAATGACCGGGATTTTACTGGCAGCAGCGAATTCGGCTACTGAGCCAGCTTGTGGATGGCGCATCGCCACCACGTCAGCGTAAGTTGATAGAACTTGCGCTGTATCGTACAGGGATTCGCCTTTGGCTAAGGAGGAGGTGGACATGCCAACGGTTTCGCGAACATGGCCGCCCAGCAGGTTAAAAGCCGTACCGAAACTGATGCGGGTGCGAGTGCTGGGCTCAAAGAACATATTAGCAAGAACAGCGCCATCAAGGACGCGACAGCTTTTTTCGCGGGCGACATAAGGGTGCATTAAATCAGCTACTTGAAGAATTCGCTCAACCGCCTCGCGGTCTAATTGATCAATGGAGAGAATGTGTTGGCCCTGAAAAACCATGTGTGCACCCAAATGTTTGTTATGACTTTTAAGTTGGCGCAATTCTAACATGAAGTTAGCCAATTGGTGTATCTTTGACCGTTTTCCGAGGTCATTGGCTAGCATTTCAGCGCAAAATGCTTACAATGTGGGCCTGAAATGCCCATACAGACAATAGATTCGAGAGGTTTAGCTGGTGGAATATAGAAAATACCGTTGCCTGGTGTGTGATTTTGTTTACGACGAAGAGCTAGGCTGGGAAGAAGACGGCATCGCGCCTGGTACTCGCTGGGAAGATGTTCCCGAAGACTGGTACTGCCCGGATTGCGGCGTTGGCAAAGAAGATTTTGAGTTAATGACCGACGAGTTTAAGAAAAGTCTTTAAGTCATTCTTTCTCGTAATATCAGATTATAAAAAAGCCTCCTCATGGGGGCTTTTTTTATGGGAATTATGAACTGTGTCAGACGGTTTAACAGCTAAAGGAGTAAGGTGTCTCCTCTACCATAAATTAAAAGGAGTTATTTATGTTAAAGACAAGTCTAATCTGTTTATCCCTTCTCGTTACCCCTCAGTTGGCTGATGCCGCAAGCACCGCCTATTTAAAAATTGGTGATATTAAAGGTGAAAGTCAGCGAGTAGATCATGAAGATGAAATCGACATTATTTCCTGGTCCTGGGGCGCAGAATCCAATCGTAAAGGTGCCTGTATCGAAGATATAAAGTTAGTCAAGTATGTGGATAGAAGTTCACCTTTGTTACTGCTAGGTCAAGCCAATCAAGCACGCTATCCGACTGCGGTTTTATCGGTACGAAAAGATAGTGGCGAAGCCCGTTTGGATTATCTCGTCATAACCATGACCAATGTGCAAATCAGTCGCTTTGATACTTCCGGCACTGCAAGCGATGGGCTTCCTATGGAATCGGTATCGTTAACCTTTGATAATTTAGAATATCAATATACTCGTCAGGCAGAGGATCATAGCGCAGGAGAAGTCGTTAGTGCGACTGTGTCATCCGGACGCTGTAATTAAGTCTATTTTGTTGAAAAAGCCTCCGACGGGAGGCTTTTTTTATCATTAATAACCCGCGTTTGCACCAATAATCATCAGTATCACCGCCATTAATAACACTACGGTAGAAAAAGTAAATCCTATTATTGGAAGTACTTTTTTATAACCTTTTTGCACGAATGCCCCAATACCAATGCCGAAAGTAGCTAATCCCATAATCATGAATAAAAGCATGAATAAGCCAGTAACTATCGCTAATATCGAATTGGTATCAATGCCTCCGTAAGTCGAGGCTTCCGCTACACCTGCTATGATGAAGCAGACAATCAAACCGATTGGCGCAATTAATCCCAAGACAAATTTTGTGTAGAACTTTTTGGTCTATCTTTAATCTCAAATCCTGAAACAAATAATTTAAGCTCATTCAAAAGGAATCTACTTATGGGAAAAACAAAAATAGCATTAATCATTATTATGCTGCTGATTGTCTCTGCATTATTGATAGTAACTCTGTTTAGTGGGGAAGACTCTGAGCCAGAGATCTCAGCTAAACAAGTAGAAAGTGAGGAGGCTTATTCGCAGCTAGAATCCATAAAACTTGATAGCCAAGAAGTTACCATTGATAAACCATCTAACAAAAACAATGTTGATAAGACCAATGATGTCGCCGACAACCCTGTAGGCGCAACAGATGAAGAGTCTCCGCCTTCTGGTCTGGACATAATGACCAATCAGGAGCATTTAGCACAACGGTTTAATAATGAGGGTAAGGATTATCATTGGTCAGGGTATTGGGAAAATGAATTACAGACGATTGTACTATTCGTTGGGGCAAAAGCATTTGTGAAAGACTCTGAGGTTGAATGTAATTCTTCAACTTGCGAAGTTACGGTAAACCTTAGTGTGAATGGCCCTGAAAATACTGTAATAGCACTGGAATCACTGTCACAGGAATTTGCTCAAAGAGAGTTAAAGTTTGTGCCTGAGTCAATAGACCCCGCAGATGGAAAAGTTGTGTTTTATACGCAGCCTGGAGATATACCCGAGTAGGGTGTGCCTTGCCTCACCGAGTGTTTTAATCCAATCTTTCTAATTGTCTATCATGCCATTTGCTTAAGCTCACCAATGCAATAATAGCTCCAATCAGGCACCACCACATGTCGGACTGGGTGTCCCAAACGTAGCCTTGAGTGCCGAGGAATGAATCGGCGGCTTCGTCGGAGAGTAGAGCGACCCACCATTCAATCAATTCGTAGAAGGCGCTGAAACCGAGACAAAAACTGATGATAAAAAAGGTTCGCCATTTGGCGCTATTAAAGACATTGAGTCGTATCGTGAGTTCGCGCGCGATCATAACTGGGACAAAACCCTGTACAAAGTGGCCGAGCTTGTCGTAGTTGTTGCGTTCCCAGCCGAACCATTCCTTCATGTCGTCAAACAAGGGCACTTCGGCATAAGTGTAGTGACCACCAACGATCAGAATAATACTGTGTATGAGTATCAGGATGTATAGCATCGGCGTCAGAGGGAAGCGTTTGTAGGTCATGCCCAGCGCTAAAAAGCCAAGTACTGCGGGAGCAACTTCCAGCCCCCAGGTTGGATAATCTTTGGGGCCTATCCCTGACCAGATTAATACGGCCATGAATATGGCAATCCAAATGCTGATGGCTATTGTATTGTTTTGCATGGCCGTTTAATCCCTTAGTCGTTTTTCTTGTCTTCAGTATTGGTGTCGAAGTCTTTCGCGTCATGGCGTTCATGCAATTGCTCATAGGGTTCGCCCCAGGTGCGATTGACCATGCGCCCTCGTTTGACCGCATCACGATTGGCGATGTCTTTGGCCCAGCGCATCACGTGTTTGTAGGTATCTGCCTGTAAAAACTCGGCAGCTTCATATACCTCATTCAAGACCAGGCAGCCGTACCAGGGCCAAATCGCCATATCGGCAATGGTATATTCATCACCGCAAATGTATTGGTTATTGGCTAAACGTTTATCCAGTACATCCAATTGACGTTTTACTTCCATGGTAAAACGATCAATACAGTATTCGATCTTAATAGGCGCGTATTGATAGAAATGGCCAAAGCCACCGCCCACATAGGGTGCACTACCGACCTGCCAGAATAGCCATGACAATAATTCAGCGCGTTGTTCAGGTTTGCTCGGCAGGAAGGCATCAAATTTTTCAGCGAGATATAAAAGAATGGCGCCTGATTCAAAAATACGAGTCGGTGGATTGGTGCTGTTATCGACCATGGCCGGAATTTTCGAGTTGGGATTGATTTGTACAAAGCCGCTACTAAACTGATCACCTTCGCTGATATCTATCAGGTAAGCATCATACTCGGCCTCGGTGATCCCTTTAGCGAGGAGCTCTTCCAGCATAATGGTAGCTTTAACACCATTAGGCGTAGCCAATGAATAAAGCTGCAAAGGATGTTTGCCTACCGGCAAATCCTTGGCGTGAGTGGGACCTGATACGGGACGATTAATCTTGGCAAATTTGCCGCCACTTTCTTTTTCCCATTGCCAGACTTTGGGTGGGGTATAGTCCGAAGTATTGCTCATAAGTGTGCTCCTGACGTTACTTTTTGGTATTCGTATAAAGCTAGCATAATGCCATCGCCATATCATTAATACCAAGCAAGTCCATTTAATAATGGATATGCGTTATGGTCATGGTATAAAAGATGAAAAATAATGGAATAAATTGGGTCTCTCCTCGTTAAACCATTGAGAACGACAACAAGAGGGTAAAGTCATTGTCGCAGGAATTAATTGATTACAGCCGAAAAGCCTTAATTTTTGCAGTGCAACTATTGGGCAGCCAAAGCGATGCGGAGGATGTGGTGCAGGCCAGTGTGGAAAAAGCTCTGGCGCATCCCAAAGCACCCAAAGGCGGTATCGATTTGCAGAAATGGCTTTATCGAGTGGTGCGTAATGCTGCGATTGATCGGATTCGACAATTGTCGCGAGAAGACGAGCTGGATACTGAACAGCAAAGTTCGTTGACTCAGTCGCCGGAAAGACATCTTGAGCAACTACAAATTAAAGCGCGATTAATGACAGCCTTGAATGCTTTGCCCTTGATGCAACGCGAGCTAATTGTGTTGCGCGATTATCATGGCAATAGCTATGAGGACATTGCCGAAATATTGGCGGTTCCGGCGGGCACCGTGATGTCGAGACTGCATCGGGCACGAATGGCATTAAGAACGCTTTTACAGGAAGAGCAAGCAAGTAACGAATTGAATGAGGTGAATCATGAATCAGTGTGATAAAACCCAGGAACTTATCAGCGGTTATATCGATCATGAACTGAACCAGCAGGATCGGCAAAGAGTGCGTGTGCATCTTGAATCATGCGAGCAATGTCGAGTCGTCTATGACGATTTATTGGCGATAAAGCAGGAGATGGGTAACTTACAATACCCTGAATGCGAGGAGGCACAATTGGACAAAATCATGAAAGAGCCGCTAGCAAAAGGTATGGCGATCATTGGCTGGTTTATTTTAATAATAGGCTTTGCTGGGTTTATGGTGTGGCAGCTGTTTACCTTCTATACCGAGCCATCAGTTCCAGTTTGGTTAAAAGTCGGCGTCTTTTTGATAGAGGCAGGTGTGCTGTTACTATTAGGGAGCGTATTACGCCAACGAATGATTGCCCTTAAAACAGACAAATACAAAAACGTTAAATTTTAAAAGAAGGAATAAAACGATGAGCGATATTGAAGTCTATACATTGGAGCAAGTGCCTGGTCACAAGGTTAGCAAAGTCATCGGCATAGTACGTGGTAACTCCGTGCGCACACGGCATGTGGGTAAAGATATTCTGGCAGGATTGCGAAATCTGGTTGGTGGTGAAGTAATTGAATACACCAAACTGATGGCCGAAAGCCGCGAGCAAGCAATTGACCGCATGTGTGACGAAGCCAGAATGCTCGGTGCAAACGCTGTCGTTGGTGTGCGTTTCGAAACCTCCATGATCGCCAGCATGGCTGCTGAGTTGTTAGCCTTTGGCACTGCGGTGGTGATGGAGAAGGAATAAAGGTGCAGGAAGCTCCAGAAGAACAATACGAGCAAACTAGAAGCCCTCTTGAGCTTTATGATTACTGGAAAATGTCCGTAGAAAGTTTAAACACTGAAGAATTTTTAATGAGACAGGACCAATTAAAAAGAAAGTATCTAGAGGAGTTGCCTGCAATAACTGCTATTGGTTTGCATTGGAATCGACCAGGATTAGAAGTGGCTATCAAGCCACATGCTGGTTCCAAACCGTATGATGCTGAAATTAGCATCGAGGGTTGGATTAACCTAAATTCTAAAATAGAAGTGGTTTCAACGGTTGATTATTTTGAACAATTACAAAGGGAGTCAATATTTAATACTGGACGGGCTGGTGGTGTAGCTTCAACACATAGAAGAAAAGGCAAGGGTAGTAAGGATATTTTGCATGAAGTGGTCACAAGAAGTGATGGAGAGATTATTGAGGAAATCTTAAATAAAGTAATTTGTAGAATTAAACAGAAGGAGCGGAAAAACTACTCAGGTAAATATATGCTTGGGGTCTTGTTTGAGCACTATAAATCTCTTCATTTATCTGACCTGAAAGAATTAAGTGAAAAATTACAAGGACGTCTGGAATTTGGAGTTAGTAAATTTAGTGAAATATATATAATAAACTACTATGACTTAAGCCTTATAAAGTTGTAACAAAAGAGAATTTCAACCATCTAACTTAGACATAGAGTATGTAGGTTGCGTTGACTTAAATTTCATCGCCTTTAATGCATACTAAATCCATCCCTGAATAAATGGTGTGAGTTAGATGAAAAACTTTTTAATTTTGATTATCACGGTACTGCTCGTCTCAGGACTGACATTCGTGATGATGCGAGCTCAATCGGCAAGCTTATCCAAGCAACCCTTTGTTAATAAAGAAAAACCTCAAAGTCTTGAACAGGATATGCCTGCCACTAAGCATGTGGATACCATTGTGCTGGGAGAAGGCTGTTTCTGGGGTGCTGAGAAGCGACTAGAGGCCTTGGAGGGTGTGATCGATGCAGAAGTTGGCTATGCCGATGGCCGCGGTCATGAGCCCACTTATGCTGAAATCACCAAAGCAAAACATAAGTCCAATCCAGACAATTACGCGGAAGTGGTGAAAGTCACTTTTAATCCGCAACAAATCAGCCTCGAAACCATTATCAAAGATTATTTTGAATCTCATGACCCGACTCAACTGAACCGACAGGGTAATGATGTCGGCACACAATATCGTTCAACGATTTTGACCAATAGTCCTGAACAGGAAAAAGTGGCCAATCGATTAAAAGATGAGTTTCAAGAACTGATGACTAAAGCGGGCTATGGCAAAATTGTGACGGTGATTAAACCGCTCGACAAGTTCCATCCTGCCGAGGAGTACCACCAGGATTATTTATTCAAAAATCCGAATGGATATTGTCCTGACTTTTCCACCGGTGTAACTTTTGATGGCAAGCCCGAAAGCGAGAGCATCGATAATTCAGCGTTGCTTACTGGAAAGCAGATTGTCATTGTCGACTCTCAGGATTATTGTCCTTATTGTGAGAAATTCAAAAAAGACGTGGCGAATGATTATCAGGGCACGATTCCGATGGCTTTTCGCTATGCCTCTCAACTGGAAGGGCTAGAGGTTAAAACACCAACCTGGGCAACACCAACCATCCTGTTTCTGGAAAATGGTAAAGAGTCGCTGGGTTATCAGGGCTATTTATCAGCTAAAGAATTCTACAAGGCGCTGGGTTACTTTAAGCTCGGTGATTCTGAAGCATTTAATGTTGCTTTCCAGAAGAGCACCGATGGGCGTTTTTGCAAGCAGTATGAAATATTTAAAGATACACCCGATGGTGTTTTTGTTGATAAGCTCAGTGGCCAGCCTTTGTTCGATACACGTGATCGTTTTAACTCAGGAACTGGTTGGTTATCTTTCACCAAACCGGTTAATGGTTCGGTGACTTATCATGAAGATAATAGTTTCGGTATGCAGCGCATCGAGCTTCGATCAGCTTCTACTGGCATTCATCTAGGGCATGTGTTCGATGATGGCCCGAATGGCAAGAAGCGCTATTGTATCAATGCCACAGTCCTGGAGTTTGTGCCCAGAGCAGAGCTGTAATTGTCGTTAACAGAATTAGTCATAATTGCACAGGATTTTGTCCCATAAATTCGGTAGTATCATTTCATTAACTGGGGAATGGCACTACCAAAATGAATAATGTAAAACAGTTTGTTCATGAGTTCTGGATGTTTGGCCTAAAGCAGGCCTATGCCTGTATGTTTGGTGGTTTCTTGCTGGCGGTGATGCTGGTGACCAAATACTGGTATCCAATTGAAGGGCTGCATCGCTATGATTTTATTTTTCTGGCTGCGATTGCCTTTCAAGTTTTCATGCTGCTGTTTAAGCTGGAGACTTGGAAAGAAGCACTGGTCATTATCGTCTTCCACCTGGTTGCTACAGTGATGGAATTGTTTAAGACATCTGATGCCATTCAGTCATGGCAATATCCTGAAGAGTTTATTTTTGGTATCGCCAATGTGCCGCTTTTTACCGGCTTTATGTATAGCGCGGTGGGTAGCTATCTGGCGCGAGTTTGGCGCATCTTCGATTTCCGTTACAGCAACTATCCGCCGAAATGGATCACGGTTGTTTTAGTGATTGCAGTCTACATTAATTTTTTCACGCATCATTATTGGTATGACTTGCGCTGGGTAATACTGGCCATCACTTTCTATCTTTTCTTAACGACTGAGATCCATTTCAAGGTCATTAAAACGCACCGTAAAATGCCGTTGCTGTTTGGCTGGTTACTGGTCGCGCTCTTTATCTGGTTCGCTGAAAATATCGCGACTTATGCCAATATCTGGCTTTATCCCAATCAAAAAGACGCCTGGCAAATGGTCCCACTTGCCAAGCTGTCTTCATGGTATTTATTGATGCTGTTGAGTTTTGTGCTGGTGACTTTAGTTAATCGAATAAAATTACCAATACAAATGCCTGGAACTAAAAAGGCTTCACAATTGCCAGAATCAGAGCTCCAAGCAGAATCAGAACCGGCAACTCGTTAAAGACTCTGAAATAGGTTTGGCTTTTGTTGCAGCTGCCGTCGGCAAATTGTTTTTGGTACATGCCGCAGATGAAGTGATAAATGATCAATAAGACGATCAGTGTCATCTTGGCATGGAACCAGCCCGAGCTCATGTAGTAGCTCCAGTTGTAGGAGGCGAGCCATAGGCCAAAGATCACGGTCAGGATCATGAATGGTGTTATGAATCGATAAAGCTTGCGTGCCATTATGTTGAGTTGATTAAAGGCACCATCGTTTTCTGTCATCGCCAGGTTGACAAAAATTCTCGGTAAATAAAATATGCCGGCAAACCAGGCAACCATAAAAAAGATATGAAAAGTTTTAATCCACAACATGCGTTTTGCCTTATGGTTTTTTTGAATAAACGTATTGGTCAGTAATCATATCGCGTGTGATGACACCATAAATACGTTCTTGTCCATCGTGTGTGATCCGGTACACATAAGCGGCTGACATTTTTGCCTGCTCCATCTTATCGAAAGTCTCTTCAAGCGTTGCTTGCAAAGTGATGGATACCAGATTTTGTCTGTTTGCTGGTATTTTCAACAAATTAATGACTTTACGTTTTTGCTCTGAGTCAGGCTTTGGCGTTTCTTCACGCTGTTTTTCTTCACGCTCCATCATATAGCGAACCAGATCACTGGCGACCATCAACGAAGTTACATGGTCATCTTCCATGACCAGGACCCAGCGCGGCTTGTCTTTAAGAGCAACTTCGATTTCATCAGGAGTGGAGCGGAAGTTGAGTGTTGCTATGCTGCGCGACATAACGCCGGCTACACCAATACTGCGAAGTACCTGCTTGATTGGACTGACGCGTAAATCGAGCCCACGGTCGGTCATCTGAGTTTCCCAGAAAGATTGCTGCTTGAACAGCTGGGTCACAACCAGGTTGCCAATAACGATAGAGAACATGCCGGGGAAAATGATATTCGGGTTATTGGTCAGTTCCAATAAAGCCATCAAAGCAGCTAGCGGCGCTTGCAGTACTGCCCCCATGACGGTTGCCATGCCAATCATGGCATAAAAGCCAGTATAGCTGGCATGGTCAGGGAATAGTTCTCCACCGATATTACCCATGACCCCACCGAGCATGGCGCCCATAAACAGGGCTGGGCCGATAACCCCGCCGGGTAATGCTAGTCCCGAACAGATAATAGTTGCGATCACTTTTCCAACTAAGGCCAAGGCTAGAATGGTTAGCGCAAGTTCGCCCTGTAGCGCACTATTAACTGAGTCATAACCAATCCCCATAACCTGCGGAATGCCAATCGCAATGACGCCTACACTGGTTCCTGCCACTGTTGTTTTTAGCCATACCGGCCATTCCCGCGAAACCTGTCTGACTTTACGGGTAGCCATGATAAATATACTGGCCAAAACACCGCCGGCAAAACCAACCAACAGAAAGTAGGGCATTTCCCAGAGAGACTGAATATCCAGTTTGGAAGGTACATCAAACGAAGCACCATCACCAAACACTAATCGCGTCAAAATAGCACCAGCAACGGACGCCAGGATGATTGGAATAAAGCTTGCTACCGCATATTCCATAATGATGATTTCCATGGCGAAAATCACCCCTGCTAACGGTGTATTAAAGTTAGCAGAAATAGCTGCAGCACAACCACAGCCGACTAGAATACGAGTACTATTATTGGGCAGCTTGAGCTTTTGTCCAACCCAGCTGGCCGATGCCGAACCCAAGTGAATGCCGGGGCCTTCACGACCTACCGACTGGCCAGAGGCAATGGTCAAGCCACCGAGGATAAATTGCACAAAAGCATTTTGTGGCGGTAAGTGTCCCTGGTGATAACTCATGCGTTCCAATACGTGAGATACACCAACTTGACGATGTTCCGGCTTCAGTTGTTGCAATAAGAGGCCAACGATTAGGCCGCCAATAGTTGGCAATAAAAGTCGATACAACCAGTCCATGGTTTCATAATCGGTGTTGCTGTTAGGATCGGTTGCCCATAGAACTAGCGAGCTTTCGGTGAAGAGGCGAAACAGGATGTTTGAACCGCCAGCAAGCAGACCACAGATTAGCCCAATAAGCGCCATAAGGGCTAATGCATCAAAGCCCCCAAGTCGTAATCGTAAGCGGTCGATCAGTGTCATTGGCGTTGTGAGTTTGTGATAAGTTTTGTTCCCTGCGATGTATAAATTTGCTTGAATCGCAAACTATCGTCGCTTCGGCTTTGGCTAAAAAAATTAGCCATTGTATTCAATTAGTTACATAATAAGAAAATGCAGCCTCAAGAACAAACGATTTCAACGATTTATGACTAAAGAATCCCATCAGCCTGATTATATTATTCGCAAACGTCGCAAAGCCAGTTGGTACTGGAGTTGGGCCGGCTTGGTCCTTGTTATTTTACTGGTCGCGATTGGGCTCGGTTATTGGCTCAGTGAGCGCCAGTACAGTGGGTTTGGCTCGGCTAATGATCGTTTAGGAAACTTGCGTACACAATTAGATGAAGCCAATAACGGTAAAATTCATTGGCAGCAACAATATCAGGTCGAGCACCAGGTGACTGCGCAACTGAAAGATGAAATTCAAAAGCTAAACACCAAAATCCATAACCTGGAAAAAGAAAAACAGGCATTTTTACGTATATTCGATCCCAATGCTGTGGAAAGTGGCTTGCAAATCGCTAGCTTTGTATGGGAGTCTGTAGCAGGAAAAGTTAATCAATTTAACTTCCGGTTAATGCTGATTCAGGCTGGCCAACAGCAACGAGATGTCTCGGGAACCTATTCCATTACTCTGGTAGGAAAGGAAAGCGGTGAAGAGAAAACTTATAGCATGTTGGAGCTAGAAGCTCTTTCTCAGCAGGATACACAGTTCAAGTTCCGGTATGTGGGAAGCCACAGAGGAACATTTAATATTCCAGAAGGTTTTGAGCCCGAGCTGGTTCGGGTGCAAGTCACATCTTCTGGTCGTGGTGGTGAAACCATTGTGCAGGACTTTCCTTGGCAAGTTGTTTCACGACAGCAAACTCCAAATGAGGTAGAAGACAATAATGTGGGGTAATAAAAGTAAATCACACAATGTGGATACACTGATAGCGGAAGGAACCAGCATCAAAGGCGATTTGAGTTTTGAAGGCGCTTTATTTGTCGATGGAGTGATTGAAGGTGATATTCACGGTACGAACCATGAAAAGTCGGTTTTGTCGGTAGGGGTTCATGGTCGAATCGAAGGTAATATTGAAGCGCCGTTTGTGATCATCTTTGGTCAGGTGGATGGTGATGTGCGTGTGTCGCAAAAGGTTGAGCTTAAGCCTGGCGCAAAAGTAAACGGTGATTTGTATTATAAAATCATTGAGATGAATGCGGGCGCAACTGTTAACGGTAAGATGGTTAACTTGGGTGAGCCGCATGCGTTGGAGCATAAACCCGATCGTAGTGCTGTGGTTTCTGAACCAAAGATCACCGAGCCGACAGTCGGCGAAGACAAGGCTAGCAAGGAGTCTTCGAACGAAAAAAAGTCCGATAAAGCAATGCGTTCGGATGACAATGAAGCTGTAAGAGCTTAATTTTATTGGTAATAGGCGCTACCCTTGTCGAATAGATGGTGGGTGGCGTTTCTTTCTTCTCTAGTTTCTATTGTTTGCATACCAACTATCCTCTTGAGATCTTGAAGTAAGCCCCCCATATTCTGGTATAATAGAAACATTCATGTGTTCAGGTAGATTTTAATGTCAATTACAGTAACAGAAGCTGCAAGTCGTAAAGTGAAGCAACTCATCGACGAAGAGCAAAATGACCAGCTTAAGTTGCGAGTTTTCGTAACT
Source organism: Kangiella sp. (assembly GCF_048265365.1). Taxonomy (NCBI): domain Bacteria; kingdom Pseudomonadati; phylum Pseudomonadota; class Gammaproteobacteria; order Kangiellales; family Kangiellaceae; genus Kangiella; species Kangiella sp. The sequence goes on along the minus strand of NZ_JBLXBT010000001.1, from coordinate 7,378 downwards.
GGTGGCGGGTGCTCTGGCTTTCAGTACGGCTTTACCTTTGACGAAAAGCAGAATGATAACGACATGGCGATTGAGCAGGATGGCGTTAAGATTCTGGTCGATGCGTTAAGCTTTCAGTATTTAATGGGCTCTGAAGTCGATTATACGGAAGGATTGCAAGGCTCTCGTTTCCTTATCAGCAATCCACAGGCTAAAACTACATGTGGGTGCGGTTCTTCATTTTCTTTATAGTGCTTACGTAATCCTTAATAGTCATTTTTACTTAATGAAAAGCTGACTCGGTATTCTGCGGGTTCAGCTTTTTTTGTTTACGCCAGGCCTTTTCTTTATACATGGCTTCATCTGCAATTCTGATCATTCTGTCACTTGATATATCTTGATTAGTGGCCTGGTTAAATTCTGCAACACCAATACTTGCCTTTAATTTGATAGTCTTATCCTCGAAAGTTATGTCATGTTCTAACTCTCTTCGAATACGTTTTACTACTTGATCAATATGGACTTCCAAAACGGTATCAATTAGAACCAGGAATTCATCACCGCCTACCCTGCATACCGTATCGGAATCTCTGGTGACGTTCAGCAGACAGCGGGCAACAAACTGTAAAGCGACATCTCCGGCGGCATGACCATAGCGGTCATTGATTTGTTTAAAGTCGTCGAGATCAATGTTAAGTAAATAAACTTGCATCGGCTGGCGGTCTGATAACTGCAGCGCATGCTCAAGCCTGTTATTTAAAACTCTTAGATTATATAGACCAGTCAAAGGGTCCCTTTCTGCAAGCTGGGTTGCCTTATGTTTTTGATCTTCCAGAGCAACAATCAGTAGTCCAGCTTTCTTGACCAAAGCTGTGATTGCATAACTGACAATAATAAGTGGCATGGCAGCACCAATAATGGCTGTACTCCAGGCACTAAGACTGTGTGAGTATTCATTGTGTGATACTGGAATGCTTAAAGTGCCATTGATATAAAGAACTGCGATAAAGATTGAGTAGCCGATAAATATTGAATTAAATATCAGGACTGCTCTACCACCATAGATGAGTGCAAATAAACTGGCACTGAGTAACATCCAGACGAAGCCATTGCCAACCAGACCCCAGTCCCATAAGCCTACAACACTGATGGTGACACTAAGGGTTAGAACTGCATTGGTTTTGACATGAAAAGATAGGATATTACGAAACACAGCAACGGTAATCATTAGTAGACCGACAACTATGTGAAATAGCATCGAAATTTGAAAGCCCATTTCTGGAATTCTGGCCAGTGAGCTGATAACGGCTGGTATGGTGCAAAGAACCAATAGCACTATTAGACGATCCATGGCTTGATCGAGTATTAGTTGCCATTTTGCCGTAACAGATGATTGATTTGGTTCTGTCATATTGGCTCCCAATGCAGATATGCATTAATTAATATGCAATATTGACATTAAATAGGCAACCAAAACTTAACGAATTGATTTCAGGGGGTGTATATGGCTCCAAGAACCGTAGACGACTTTGCACCAGTGACCGCTGGTAAATTACCGGGTTGTTTGTTCAGGCAGCGGTAGGCCAGCCAGGCAAAAGCCATGGCTTCTATCCAGTCTGGAGCAACACCCAGATCTTGTGATGATATTACCTCACATCCATTCAGGTGTGCTGCTAAGCGTTGCCGTAATAATGGATTGTAGGTTCCACCGCCACACAGAATCACGGTGGTATCTGTAGAATGGTTTTTAATGGCGTCGCTAACGGTTTTTGCTGTTAATTCCAGTAAGGTCGCCTGAACATCTTGCGGCTTGAATGGCTCTATTGAAAACTGCTTGAGCCAGCTCAAATTAAAATGCTCACGACCAGTACTCTTGGGGTAAGGTTGGGAAAAGTAATTATCACTAAGGAAATCCTTAAGCAACTCGGGAATAATTTCGCCCTGCTCTGCCCAATTTCCATCCTGGTCATAGTTTGCATCGAGATGCAGACCGATCCACTGATCCATCAGAGTATTCGCTGGACCAGTGTCATAGCCAAGCACTTCACCCTGTGCCGGCAAGTAAGTGATATTGGCAATACCCCCCAAGTTAACGACCACGCGATCTTGTTGCGGATTATGGAAGATGGCTTGATGGAAGGCTGGCACTAACGGTGCACCCTGACCACCGTAGACCATGTCTCGTGTACGGAAATCGGCTACCGTGGTAATGCCTGTTCGTGCTGCAATGCTGTGTGGATTTCCAATCTGAATGGTAAAGGGATGATAGGCATCGGGTCTATGGCGAATAGTTTGGCCATGGCTGCCGATGGCTGTCATATCATCTTTTGTATACTCACTTTCTTTAAGCAGATCATCGACTGCTTCAGCAAACAGCTCTCCCAGCTCTCGATCCAGCAATGCCATTTCTTCTATCGGATCGTGCGCGTATTCAGCATTGCTGATGGAGTGGATCTGTTGCTGAATAACGTTCGGAAAGGACAGGCTTTTGCTGTGAAGGAGTTGGATGGGGTTTGCAGAGGATTCGTCGATGTTACAGAGTACTGCGTCGATTGCGTCGACGCTGGTACCCGACATCAAGCCAATGTAGTAGGCCATTTACCTGTTACTTTTGTAGTTTGCTGTTGTTACTGCTAGAGCTAGGCTCGTTCAAACGAGCGAAGTAGGTTGTACGCTCAGTTTCAAGTTGTGCGATTAATGGTTTGCTTTGTTCTCTGAAGCGTTCCATTTCGTTTTTTGGAACCGGAGCTGCATGAGGCAACTTTACCGTTCTAGGATTACGGTGAACTCCGTTTACTACAAACTCATAATGCAAGTGCGGCGCCTGTGACATGCCGGTAGAACCAACATAGCCAATAATTTGTCCTTGTTTAACTCGCTCGCCAGATTTTACGGCGCGTTTAGAGAAGTGCAAATACTTGGTGGTAATGTTATTGCCGTGCTTGATGAAAACATAGTTACCATTGTATTTATTGTAAGCCGAGTTGGTTACACGGCCATCCCCAGCTGCACGCACGGGCGTACCAATTGGCGCTCGGTAATCAACACCACGGTGTGGTTTGACACGCTTCTGGATGGGGTGAAAACGCTTTGGATTAAAGTTTGAACTAACGTAGTTAAACTGTAACGGCGCACGAAGGAATGATTTACGTAGTGCTTTACCTTCAGGCGTGTAGTATGCAGTGCGATCATTCAGGTCGGTATAACGAACGGCAGCAAAGGAGTCACCTTGATTGGTGAACTCGGCAGACAGGATGTTGCCATAGCCGACTTTTTCACCATCAATGAATTTTTCTTCATAAAGGACGGAGAAGCTATCGTCTTTTCGGATCTCTAAAGCAAAGTCGATGTCGTATTCAAATACGCCCGCAAGCTCCATGATCACACCGTCTGGTAGTCCTGCTTCTTTACCAGCATTATAAAAACTGCTTGAAATAGTTGCGGTGGCAAAGCGAGTTTTAAATTCAATTTCTTTTTCGTCGATGGCTACGTCAAATTCTTTGTCTGCTAATTTAGTGACTTGCAAGGTTTCGCTAATATTGTATGGGTAGCGAAGGCCAAGGAAGCTATCGTCATCATTGCTGGCAAACTCTAGAGTGTGGCCTGGGCGAATTTTCTTGAGAATGTCGATCTTCTCATCGCTCAGCATCATATAGTGCAAGTCGGATGCGCTGTAACCTTTACGTTTGAAAATTTTAGCAAGACTATCACCATTTTCTACAGTGAGGCTTTCCCACTGAATCTGTGGCTCTTGCGGTTCTGGCTCAACAATTTCTTCTTCAACTTCTTTTTCAAAGGCTGCATTTTCACGGCTTGCCTTCAATGCAATTTCAGTCAGGGATAGTTTTTCTGAAGAAAAGTCCCCCGTAGACTGACTTTCCATAGGTTGACCTTCAACAGTAATGAGGTCTGATGATTGGGTAATTGGTATTTCGTCCGATGAAAGGTTTAATGGAAGGATTTCAGTATCTTGCTGGGTTTTTTGCTCTGACTCTTCTCCTGGAGTCATCTTTATGTAGCTGGTCACTGCTAAAAGAGCGATAAACGTGGCAGAAAATAGCAAAATGCCCTTTCGGCGCGTTTTTTTACGCGCAAAGAGTGGTTTGCTTTTGTTAAAGCCTTTGTAATCTCGGTTAATCATCGCATTAGTTAAGAAGTTGGTTGAACATATTTTGCGCAATAACCTTAACCATAATAGGTGTTTCGGTCAATGTAAAATGATAAAAACGGGCCGTTTTTTTGATCCAAGATCGAAAAGTGTGAAAAAGACGATATTTTGTGAACTGCGTCGCGGAGCTATCTGAGAAGCAAATTCGTTGCATCCTTGGGGTTTTCGTGTATCTTTGTGCCCAATGTAAATAGAGGAAATACGAGACAATGACTGATGTTCAAGCGGCTTTCGCAGAAATTAAGCGTGGCGCCGAAGAGATTCTGTTAGAAGACGAATTACTTGAGAAACTGAAATCGGGTAAGCCATTGAAAATTAAGGCTGGCTTTGACCCGACTGCACCTGACTTACACTTGGGACATACTGTTTTAATCAATAAATTACGTCAATTTCAGCAGTTAGGTCATGAGGTTATTTTTCTGATCGGTGATTTTACCGGCATGATCGGTGATCCAACCGGTAAAAATGCCACGCGTAAACCGCTAACCCGCGAAGATGTGCTGGCAAACGCAGAAACCTATAAAGAGCAGGTATTCAAAATTTTGGATCCAGCAAAAACTACTATCGCCTTTAATTCAGAATGGTGCGAAAAGCTGGGTGCAGCAGGAATGATCAAACTTGCATCGCATACTACCGTGGCTCGTATGCTGGAGCGCGACGACTTCAAAAAGCGCTATGGTAATGAACAACCGATTGCAATTCATGAGTTTCTTTACCCGCTGGTTCAAGGTTACGATTCAGTCGCGTTGGAATCGGACGTGGAATTAGGTGGTACCGATCAACGCTTTAACCTGCTAATGGGGCGTGAGCTACAAAAGCATTATGGGCAGCGTCCGCAAACTGTATTAATGATGCCTTTATTAGAGGGCTTGGATGGCGTTCAGAAAATGTCCAAGTCGCTGGGTAATTATGTGGGCATCACAGAAGCCCCCGGAGTTATGTACCAGAAACTGCTATCTATTCAAGACAGTATGATGTGGCGTTACTTTGAATTGCTTTCCTTCCGCCCTTTACCGGAAATAGAAGAGCTGAAAGAGAAAGTTGAGCAGGGTGTTAACCCGCGCGATATTAAAATTGAACTGGCCAAAGAAATCATTGAACGCTTCCATGACAAAGAGGCCGCGGACAACGCGCATAAAGCAGCGGGCAATATTATCAAAGAAGGTGAAGTGCCCGAAGGAACGCCTGAAGTTGAAGTTGATATGGATGGCGCCGAACAATTTCCTATTGGTGCAACTATCAATCGGGCTGGTTTGGCGACTAACTCAGCCCAAGCCAAAGACATGCTGAAAAATGGACGCGTTAAAGTTGACTGGGAGGTGGTCGATCCATCCTTGATGCTTAAACCGGGTAAATACCTTATCCAGGCTGGTAAAAAGAAGATCGCCTATGTAACTTTGAAGTAGGTCACATTTTGCCTAGCTTTCGTCAGACTCTTTTACAAAATGCTCGCCCCAGGCGGGCTTTTTTGTATTTTGCGCCCTGAAAATGGCATAAAAAGTATTCAATTAAATTCCAGTATTTTATAGGCTAGCTCAGTTGCATGGGGCAACACGGAATTATGGAAATAATAATGCTGGAGAACAATTAATGAAAAACAAGTTTAAATTATCTAGCCTGGCTCTACTAGGCGCTACTCTTACACTACCTTCTTCTTTGCTAGCAGAATCCTATATTGTCTTAACCAAAGGCAACAAAATAGACTCATCCTTGATCCAGGAGATCGAAGCTCAGGGCGCAACGGTCACCGCCCAGTTGCCACAAGTGGGCATGCTGATGGTTGATAGTGATAATGGGGATATTCGTGAGCGTCTTAGTAGTAATGCAAAGATTCAAACAACTTTCGCCGATCTTCATCTGCAATACGTGACTCCTTCAGAGCAAGCGTTACCTGATATCAGTTTCGAGGAGCAGTCAATTAATCCTCCAACCTCCGGAGATGACGATTTCTACTTTGATCTGCAATGGGGCCATGATGCAGTCAATGCACCAGAAGCTTGGGAAGCTGGTGTTAAAGGTCAGGGCGTGCGAGTTGCTGTATTAGATAGCGGTATTATGTCGACTCACCCAGATTTAGCCCCTAACCTAAATACGGCGTTGAGCACTTCTTTTATTAATGGTGAAGCTTATAATAATCCTGCTGGTTCTCATGGAACTCACGTTGCAGGCACCATCGCAGCAGCCGACAATGCATTCGGTACCATTGGTGTTGCGCCTGAAGCGGAAATTGTAACAGTCAAGGTATTGTCAGGAGTTTCAGGTAGTGGGCCATTCTCATCTATTTTCCAAGGTATGGTTTATGCTGCCGATATTGACGCCGATGTGATCAATATGAGTTTGGGGGCCGATATTCCTCGTAACTGTACTTTTGGGGATGATCATATCCCTGCAAAAGACTGTGCAGATTTGTTCACTGCCCTGAACCGTGTTACACACTATGTAAATAAGAAAGGCAGTGTCATTATTGCTGCTGCAGGTAATGATGCACGAGACCTCAATCATGACGCATCATTAAAAGCGTTTCCAGCAGAAGGAAATCACGTGGTATCTGTTTCTTCATTAGGACCAGTTGGCTGGGGTTTAGACACTTCTGCCAATCTTGACGTTATGGCTAGTTACTCAAACTATGGTAAAAATGGAATTGATCTTGCCGGTCCTGGTGGCAACTATGATCTTTTCTTTACCTACGGAAATGCGCCATGTAACGGTCCTGTATTGCCGGGTTTTACTTGTTATGTATATGACATGGTATTAAGTACGACTCCTACAGGTTGGGGCTGGAATGCTGGAACCAGTATGGCGGCCCCTCACGTGGCGGGCGTTGCAGCTTTAATCATCAGTGAAAATGGTGGTGATATGTCGCCTGTTGAAGTAGAACGGGAGCTAATCAAGCGTTCAGATGATATTAATAAGCCGGGCAAAGATGATGAAACTGGCCACGGAAGAGCCTCTTCTGGTTATTAATATTGAATCGTAAAGTTATGATGAAAAGGTCACTGCGGTGGCCTTTTTTATGTTTGTATTAAAAACATACGATAACAGTCTGATTTATAGACATTTTGATTACAAAACAGGCGTTAGAAAATAAATTTAATAAAACCTTAAAAAAGAGCTTGCGAAGTCAAAAATGGTGCTTATAATGCGCACCACTTTCGAGGCATAAGTCGCGGAGGGAAAGTCCAGGAAGGGCGGTTTCAAAGGTGTTGAAAAAATGTTTTTGAAAAGGTGTTG